>CAWAUD010000009.1:0-105834 GCA_963785085.1 uncultured Solirubrobacterales bacterium
GGCGGGTTGCCCTGTATCGCGCCTGACGGCCGTGACCAGGATCAGCACCAGCAGGGTCATCGCGGCCGTCAGGCGCGATACAGGGCGACCCGTGGTTCGCACGGCGGCCACGTTCCGGCGCAGGCCCGCCGACGGCGGAGGAACTCTCATGTCACGCCCGCCTGCTCGAGGAACCTGGGCAGGACGTGCTCGGAATCGAAGCGCTCCTCGGCGAGCGCGCGCGCGGCGGCCGCGTGCGCCTGGTGTCGGGCGGCGATCCGCCGCGCCTCGCGGGCGGCGTCCTCGGGGGAGGTGAAGCCCTCCCGCGACCGTGGCCGGGTAGTTGTCGGAGAAGCCCGTGTCCTGCACGACCGCCGGCCGGCCCGAGGCGAGGTAGCGGACCGTGCGGTCGCTGAACCAGCCGCTTCGGTGTCGACGTAGATGCCCTGTGCGGGCGAGAACTCGGCGCTCGAACGTTGGACGTAGTCGCGATAGCGCACGGGGTCCCGCACGGCGGCGACCGGATCGACGAGGTGCCAGCCACCCGCCACGAGACTGTCCCGATCGCCCGTGTCCGCCGGATCGATCGCGAGCGCGACCTCGAGCCAGGCATCGGGCACACGCGCCGGCAGCCCGGCGAGTTTTCGGAACTCGTGCACCTTGAGCCCGTAGTGGCGGCCGTCGTGCTCCACGGTTCCGTAGGCTCCGCGCCAGCTGGCCACCGTGGTGAAGCGGCCCGGGTCCGCGCTGTGGGCGACGGGGTGCAAGCGGTCGAGCACGACGGTGGCGCATGCCAGTCGAACCCGCCGTCTTCGGAATGTCGCAGCCCTGGCGCCCGACGCTCCTCGCCCACGGTGAAGTGCGTGTCGTGCGCGTCCACGCCGAGGCGCTGACCGTGCCCAGATCTGGGTGAGCCCGGATCGAGGTCGACGTACGGCGGGTGCGCGGGAACCGCGCCATGACCTCCGGCAACCGCAGGTGTCCGCTGATGTTGACCAGCAGGTCCGCCTCGGCGGCCAGTGCTTCGAGCTCCTCGACCGTCATCCCGGCGCTCTCGCCCGTGTCCGAGGGACACGGAGCGCCGAGCGGTCGAGCAGGCCGAACGACTCCATCACCTCCGCGAAGTAGCTGCGGTTGACCGATTGGGCGCAAATGTGCTGCAACTTCTGATCGGGGCCGACGCAGGACTGGTCCGACCCCGTCCACGAAGACGACGCGGCAGCCGAGGCGCTCGAGCCCTTCGAGCCAGCTGAGACGCACCCAGTTCGCCGCCGTTGCGCGCCTTGTTGGCGATTGCGCCGGCGACGACGATCGTCGCCATCAGGCGGCCCAGAGCTCGTCGAGCCGGCCGAGGATGTCCTGGAAAGCGGCTCGCTCTCCGCCGAGGTCGTGACGGCGGGCCGTGGCGTGCGCTGCTTCCACCAGTCGTCGTCGGCACGGTCAGTGCCTGCTCGGCCTGCGCCACGATCGCGCCGACCTCCCATGGCGGGCGAAAGCAGTTCACGCCCGGCTCGCAGAAGAACCGGTTCCCCAGACAGTCCGGCAGCACCATGAGCGTGCCGAGCGCCATGGCCTCGATGGCGGGGAGGTAGAAGCCCTCCTCGGGGTTGGGCACCAACACCGCCACGCGCGCCCGCGCGAGCCAGTCGAGCAGCTGGTCGCGCGGGATCCGGGTGTCGAGCAACTCGACGCGGCGTCCCGCGCGTCCAGCCTCGCCGTGACCTCGGCTCCCATCTCGGGCTGCTTGTTGGCGGCCACCACCGCGTCCAGGTCTCGCGCCGCGCCAGACCCGAGGCGCTCGAGCGAGGCGACGTCGATCGCGTCGGGGATGGTGAACATCGGCCCCCGCACCGTCCCGGTGGCCCCGAGGTCGCCAAGCGATCGAGGCCACGGGACCGTCCGCGGTCCGATGTTCACCATCCCGGATGCGATCGACGTCGCTTCCTCGAGGAATTCGCCTACGGGCTGGCGCGGCGCGAGACCTGGACGTCGGTGGTTGCGGCCAACAAGCAGCCTGAGATCGGGGCCGAGGTGACGGCGAGGCTGGCCGCCCGGCCGCGTAGTCCGAGCTTCTCGACACGCGGATCCCGCGCGACAGTTGCTCGACGGCCTGGCGCGGGCGCGCGTGGCCGTGTTCGTGCCCAACCCCGAGGAGGGCTTCTCTCCCCGCCGTCGAGGCGATGGCGCTCGGACGCTGGTGGTCTGCCCGGACTGCTTGGGAACCGGTCCTTCTGCGTGCCGGGGTCAACTGCTTTCAGCCCGCCCTGCGATGCCGGCGCGATCGCGCGCAGGCCGATAAGGCGCTGGCACTGGCGGCCGACCGGCCGGAGAGCGAGCTGGTCGATCGCGCCCGCCACGGCCCGCTCGGCACGACCTGCCGGAGAGCGAGCCGCGTTCCAGGAGATCCTCGGGCGGCTCGACGAGCTCTGGGCCGCGTGATGGCGACGGTCGTCGTCGCCGGCGCGATCGCCAACAAGGCGCGAGAACGGCGGTGAGGCCTGGGTGCGACTCAGCTGGGTCGAGGGGCTGCGGCGCCTCGGGCTGCCGCGTCGTCTTCCTGGAGCAGATCGGGGCCGTCGTGCGTCGAGGCCGACGGCGCGCCGGCGCCGTTCACCGAGTCCGCCAACCGCGAGTACTTCACGGAGGTGATGGAGTCGTTCGGCCTGCGTCGACCGCTCGGCGCTGATCTGCCCGGACACTGGCGAGAGCGGCCGGATGACGGCCGAGGAGCTCGCAGCGCTGGCCGCCGAGGCGGACCTGCTGGTCAACATCAGCGGTCATCTGACCTTCCCGCGGCTGTTCGATGCTTTCCGCCGCCGCGTGCTGGTGGACATCGACCCCGGCTTCACACAGTTCTGGCACCAGGAGGGCCTCGCCGGCGCCAACGTGGAGGGACACGACGTCCACTTCACGATCGGCGAGCTGATCGGGACGGACGGCTGCCCGATACCGACCGGCGGCATCGAGTGGCATCCCGTGCGCCAGCCCGTCGTGCTCGACGACTGGCCGGTGTCCGACGGCGGGGACGCCGAACGTTTCACAACCGTCGCCACCTGGCGGGGCCCGTACGGCCCTGTCGAGGTCGGTGGGCGGACATACGGCCTCAAGGTGCACGAGTTCCGGAAGTTCATCGAACTGCCTCAGCGCTCCTCCCAGCGGTTCGAGATCGCGCTGGACTATCCACCCCGGCGACGATCGGGATCTGCGCGCCCTGCGGGATCACGGCTGGGCGGTGGTCGACCCGCAGCAGGTGGCGGGCGATCCGGATGCGCTGCGCGCTTACATACAGGGCTCCGGCGCCGAGTTCTCGGCCGCCCAGGGTATGTACGTCGATACCGCCTGCGGCTGGTTCAGCGATCGCAGCGTGCGCTACCTGGCGTCGGGCAGGCCGGTGCTCGTCCAGGACACCGGCTTCAGCGGCATCTTGCCGGTCGGGGAGGGGCTGCTGGCGTTCACGTCCTCCGGAGGAGCCGGTCGCCGGCGCGGCGGATCGCCGCCGACTACCCGGCGCACGCGGCCGCGGCCCGCGCGCTCGCCGAGGAGCGCTTCGACTCCGACCGCGTCCTGCCCAGGTTCCTCGAGCAGGCGGGCGTGACATGGAGTTCCGCCGCCGGTGCGCGGCCTGCGCCCGGAACGGGCCGCCGTGGACGGCCGGAGTCGGCCTGTATCGCGCCTGACGGCCGCGATGACCCTGCTGGTGCTGATCGCGGTCACGGCCGGCTTCGCGGGATTCGCGGTGTGGTCCTTCTCGGTGATCCGGACTTCCCGCGGGCGACAAGCGGCCTGAGATCTCCAAGCTGGAGCCGGTCGCAGATCGCCGGGCCGGGAGCAGACCGTGTTCGACTGGAGCCGCGATGCCTGCGAGCCGCGCGACATCCCGGACACGCCGGCGCGTGCCTTCCGCGACTCGTCCGGCCAGGTGCAACCTGGTGGCGACCCACTACGTCAACCGGCGCTTCGTGGGACCACCCTCGGACAGCGTCAAGCACCAGTGCGACGTCGATCCTGAACTCCGGCTTCCAGGCCAACCCGGCGGCCTTCGACGACCGCAGTGGATCGCGAGCCCCTACACCTCGGACGGCCGCAACGTCTTCGCGCTGGTGCACGACGAGTACCAGGGCAACGAGCATCCCGGCCGCTGTGCGACCGGGCGTGTATCTGCGCTGCTGGTACAACGCGATCACGTCCGCCAATCGGACGACGGCGGGCGCACGTACACCAGCCGCCGGCGCCCCGGCGCCTGATCGCGGCGGTCCCCGTACCGGTACTCGCCCGACAGCGGCCCGTTGGGGCTCTTCCAGCCGAGCAACATCGTCGCAAGAAGGACGGCTACTACTACGATGGTCGTTCGCGCCAGCACCACAAGAGCCAGCAGCGCGGCACCTGCCTGATCCGGACGCGGAGCCTCTCCCAGCCCGCGGTCGTGGCGCGCCTGGGACGGCAAGGACTTCACCGTCCGGTTCGCGAACCCCTACCACAGGCGCAGTCGCCGCCGCGGACCACGTCTGCGCGCCGGTGTCGTTCGACGAGATCGGCGGACATGCGCACTCGCTCACCTACAACACCTATCTCCAGAAGTACATGCTGGTGAGCCCGACGGCGCAGCGAGGACCGTGGCCGGACGGTCTACGGCTTCTACTACTCGACTCTCCGACGACCTGATCCACTGGGAGCCGCGAAAGCTGATCCGCGAGGTGAGCCTCCTGTCGACGCACAAGTGCGGGGACCGCAACCCGGTCATGTACCCCTCGATGCTCGACCCGGCCAGCTCTTCGCGGAACTTCGAGACGGTCGGCCGCACCGCCTGGATGTACTTCACGCGCTACCACTACAAGGGCTGCGAGCTGACGCTCAACCGGGATCTCGTACGGGTGCGGGTGCGCTTCTCCAAGTGAGCCGCATCGTCGTCTCAGGGATGGTCGCCGCCGATCAGAACCAGGGCGGCGCGGCGTGGGCGGTGCTCCAGTACGTCGCCGGCCTGCGGCGGCTCGGGACACGACGTCCTGCTGCTCGAGCAGATGCCGCCCGAGGCCGTGGAGCCCGCCGGATCTGCCCTGGCGGACTCCGGCAACGCGGCCTATTTCTCGCGCGCGGCGGCACAGGCCGGAGTGGCCTCCGGCGCGCGCGCTCGTGGCCGGCGAGACCGGGGAGGCGCACGGCTCCTCCTTCGACGAGCTGGTCGAATGGACCGCGAGCGCCGACCTGCTTCTGAACGTCTCCGGCATCCTCAGCGACCCGCGGCTCTTCGAGCAGATCCGCCGTGCGCGCCTACCTGGATCTCGATCCCGCGTTCAACCAGCTCTGGCAGGACGCAGGGCATCGACATGCGCTTCGCGGGCCACACGCATTTCGTGACGGTCGGCCAGGCGATCGGAACGCCGACCTGCCCGGTCCCGACGCTCGGCCTCGACTGGATCCCGACGCTGCCGCCCGTCGTGCTCGACCGGTGGCCGCGTCGCGGACGGCGCCCGGACGACGCGTGGACGACGATCGGCAACTGGCGCGGCTACGGCTCGGTCGAGCAGGACGGCGTCCACTACGGGCAGAAGGCCCACTCCATGCGCGAGTACGTCGACCTGCCCGGCAAGGTCCGAGCGCGCTTCCGGCTCGCGCTCGGCGATCCACCCCGGCGAGACGCCGCGACCTCGAGGCGCTCGACAAGCACGGCTGGCCGCTCGCGGACCCGCTGGAGGTGGCCGGCACTCCCGACGCCTATCAGGAGTTCATCCGCGGCTCGCGCGGGGAGCTCGGCGTCGCCAAGTCCGGCTACGTGCTCTCGCGCTGCGGCTGGTTCAGCGATCGCAGCGCCTGCTATCTCGCCTCGGGCCGGCCCGTCGTCGCGCAGGAGACCGGCTGGAGCGCGTTCATCCCGGCCGGCGAGGGCCTGCTGGCGTTCAGCGACACCGACAGCGCGGCGGCCGCGATCGAGAGCGTGGAGTCCCGGTACGAGGAGCACGCGCGGGCGGCGCGCGCCCTGGCGGAGGAGCACCTCGACTCGGACCGCGTGCTCGGCCGGCTGCTCGACCGCCTGCTCGGATGACCGCCATCGACGACGCCTCGCTGCGCGACGCACTCGAGACGGCGCTCGCGGCTCGTTTCGGAGAAGCCGCCGAGCTCGCGGTGGTGGAACGCAGGCCGTGCCCGTACCGGACGAGCTTCCCCCTCGAGGAGCTCGTCGTGGAGCGCGCGGAGGCGCCCGGCTGCGCATCATGCTCAAGGATCTCAGCCACGGCAGCCTGGCTCCCGAGGCCGCGCGCGCCAAGCCGCGGTCGTTGCACGACCCGCTGCGCGAGATCCGCGTCTACCGCGAGCTGCTCGACGGTGCCGGTCTCGGTACGCCGGAGTTCTACGGCGAGAGCACCGACCCGTCCACGGGCCGGCACTGGCTCTTCATCGAGAACGTCGAGGGAGACGTGCTGTGGCAGGTCGGCGAGCTCGAGACCTGGGCCGCCGCGGCGCGTTGGCTGGCAGACCTGCACAGCCGCTTCGCCGGACAGCGCCTCGAGCTTCGACTTCCTGCTGCGGTACGACCGCCCGCTGTGGCGGCGCTGGATCGATCGCGCCGTCGCGTTCGCGCGCGACGACGGCGCGAGCGGCTGGACAACCGAGGAGCGCGAGCGGGTCATGCGGCTGGCCGCTTCATATGACCAGGTCGTGGAGCGCCTCGCAGCGCTCCCCCGGACCGTCATCCACGGCGAGTTCTACCCATCGAACGTGCTGGTCGGCCACGGCCCGGACCCGGCGTCGCGGCGGATCGCGCCCATCGACTGGGAGGTCGCCTCCATCGGCCCGGGCCTCGTCGATCTCGCGGCGCTCACGACCGGATGGGACACGCCGGGCAGCGCCGGCATCGAGGCCGCATACGTCGAGCAGCACGAGCCACAGACGGGGAGCCAGACGTTCGCGGAAGCGCTGGCGGCATGCCGCCTGCACCTGGCGGTCCAGTGGCTGGCGTGGGAGCCGTCCTGGTCGCCGCCGGAGGAGCACGCCCGCGACTGGCTTTCCGAAGCCGAGCGAGAGGCCCGGCTCCTACGGCTATAGAGAACATCGCGTCTAGAGCCGGGCCGCTACTACAGTAGGGAAACCATGCCTTTGCAAACCAAGTTGAGCCTCATATCGCAGATCGACGAGGACATGCGGATGTCGGTGCCGCGCTGCACGGTCGCCTTCCCGGGCGAGGAGCGCGACGCGATGCCGGAGTTCAGCGGGCGGCGTGTCGTGCGGATGCCGATGGAGGCGCTGGGGCCCGACGCGGTCGAGGCTCTCGAGGCGCTGCGCTCCGATGGGTGCGAGTACCTGATCGTCCCGCGGACCGCGTTCGGGTGGCTGGAGACGAGCCCAGCCGTCGGCGACCACCTCGACGAGCACTACACGCTGGTCGTGGAGACGGACAACTGCGCGATCTTCTCGCTGCACCGCCGGCACGGCTTCGGCGGCCCGGGGCGCGTCGGCAAGGACGGCCTGCCGCTGCCGCCACCGCACCTGATCCGCATCACCGCCGGTGGCCACCGCCAGGCGCTCGGCGACCTGACCGACCTCTACCGCAACTTCTGGCGGACCGGCGTGCAGGGCTTCACGGGGATCCGCGAGATGCTCGAGCGTCACGGGTACGACATCGCGCAACTCGGCGCGGTGCTCGACTTCGGCTGTGGCAGCGGTCGCGTGCTGCGCCACTGGCACGACCAGAACGGGACGCGCCTGCACGGCTCCGACTACAACCCGCTGCTGGTCGACTGGTGCCGCGAGAACCTCGGCTTCGCCGCGCTACCAGGTCAACGACTCGAAGCCGCCGCTCGACCTGCCGGACGGCGAGCTGGACCTCGTCTACGCCTTCTCGGTGTTCAGCCATTTCGACATCGAGATGCAGTTGGCCTGGATGGACGAGCTGATCCGCGTCGTGCGCCCCGGCGGCCTGATCATGTTCACGGTCCCGGGTGAGCGGTGGATCGCGCTGCTCGAGCCCGAGGACCGCGAGAGGTTCATGGCCGGGGAGCCGGTCGTCGTGTACCCCGAGCAGAACGGGACGAACTTCTGCAGCGCCCTGTCTCCGGAGCGGCATGTGCGCGAGACGCTGTCCCGCGGCATGGAGGTGCTCGAGTTCGTGGTCGACGGCGCACCCGACGTGCGCCAGGACGCGGTGCTGCTGCGGAAGCCAGACGACCGGTGAGCTCACCGGCGGACGCCGGCGAGCGGCGGGTCCTGATCGTCAACGGAGACGACTTCGGGCGGACGCCCTCCGTCAACGAGGGAATTCTCCGGGCGCACGAGAACGGCATCCTCACCAGCGCCAGCCTGATGGTCCGCTGGCCGGCCGCGCGAGCAGCGGCCGCTCACGCGCGCGGCCAGCAGCACCCTGTCGGTCGGCCTGCATCTGGATTTCGGCGAGTGGCTGAAGCGCAACGGCCAATGGGCGGTCGTGTACACCGTCGTGCCGCTCGAGGAGCCGCTCGCCGTGATCGCCGAGGCGCGGCGCCAGCTGGCCGAGTTCCGCCGGCTGCTCGGCCGGGATCCGACCCATCTCGACACCCATCAGCACTTCCACGTCCACGGCGGCCCTCCGATATCCGGGGTCCTGGGCGAGCTGGCCGACGAGATCGGCGTGCCGCTGCGCGAGCGGGACCCGCGGATCCGCTTCGATGGCAGCTTCTTCGGACAGGAGGGCGACGGCACGCCGGTGGCCGGAGGCATCTCCGCCAACCGCCTGCTGGAGGTGCTCGACGAGCTGCCGGCGGGCATCACCGAGCTGGGCTGCCATCCCGGCGCCGGGCGCGACTCATGGTCCGTCTACGACCGCGAGCGGGTCGCCGAGGTGGAGGCGCTGTGCGACCCGTCGGTGCGGGCCGCGATCGACGAGCGGGGGATCGAGCTGCGCTCCTTCGCCGAGCTATCCGCCGAGCGCACTTGACGCTTCGTCTACTACGGTAATCAGATGGAGAAGGGCTTCACACTCTGGTTCACCGGGCTGCCGCGCGCCGGCAAGAGCACCGTCGCCGGGCTGGTCGCCGGGCGGCTTCGCGCCGCCGGCCTGAGCAGGATCGAGATCCTGGACGGGGACGAGGTGCGCGAGGGGCTGTGCCGCGACCTCGGCTTCTCCCGCGCGGACCGCGAGGAGAACATCCACCGGATCACCTTCGTCAGCAAGCTCCTGACCCGCAACGGCGTCGTGTCGATCGTCGCCGCGATCTCCCCGTACCGCGAGAGCCGCGAGCGGGCGCGCGAGGAGATCCAGGCTTTCCTGGAGGTCTGGTGCAGCGCCTCCGTGGAGGCATGCGCAGCGCGCGACTACAAGGGCCTCTACGCGAAGGCGATGCGCGGCGAGCTCGACAACCTCACCGGCGTCAACGATCCCTATGAGGAGCCGGAGGACGCCGACCTCGTGCTCGACACCGTCGGCGAGACGGCCGAGCAGTCCGCCGACCGCGTCATGGCGCTCCTGCGCGAGCGCGGCTACCTGTAGCGAATAGGCGCAACTATCCCTCTCAGGCCAGCTATGATGCCCAACGGAGGCGAGAGATGGTTTCGCTTCGCAGGGGTTTCGGCCGCCGAACGGCGGATCAGGTGCTATAGGTGGTTCTGCGAGGGCCTTTCGAAGTGACTGTCTGTCACAACTTGGCTATACAACCCCTTAGGGGTTCTGCTACGTTCTCCTGCGGGGGTTCGCCTCTTGGTCCAAGCGGATCCAAGACAGAAGCGAGAGAAGCGATCAAACTCACAGTTCATCCCAGTGGGGAGGGAGGCGTTTAGATGACCATCAGAAGGAAGATGGCGCTACCGGCCGCTGCCGCGCTGCTCGTGCTCGGCCTGATGGTCGTGGCGCAGAGCGCAACAGCAACGCACGTGCGCCCAAAGGCGGCTACGCCGTTCTACGCATCTTTGGTTCCGGCATACAACGCTTGTACGTCGCCGAACCGCACTCACGCAGCACCGTTGTCGTACGGGTCGTGCAACCCGCCCGTGCAGACTTCGCCGAACGTCACAGTCGGTACGCCTGACGCAAACGGCGCCCCGGCAAACTTCGTCGGCTCGATGAAGCTGGTCGTCACCAACGGTGCCGGCCCGAGCGACGCGGACGTGGCGATCACCGCCAACCTCACGGACGTGCGCTGCCAGGGTGCCACCACGGCCTGCGGATCGGCGAACACGGCGGCCGGCCCCGACTACACCGGCGGCCTGCTGAGCAAGCTGTCGCTGCGGATCACCGACCACAACAACGCGGTGTGCAACCCGACATGTGGAGCCTTCACGGATGCCGCGACGGGGACGTTCCCGAACTTCCCGATCGCGCTGTCGTGTGCGACCACCCCGAACACCACGGGCTCGACCTGCTCCACGACCACCACGGCGAACTCGCTCGTGCCGGGCGCACTCGTCGAGGGCAAGCGCGCAATCGTCGAGGTCAGCCAGGTGCAGGTCCTGGACGGCGGCCCCGACGGCAACCCGAACTCGGGTAACAACGAGGCGCTGTTCGCGGTGCAGGGAATCTTCATTCCGTAACGCCAGATTCAGCCCAACCCACTGGGCTCGAGAACTGGGAGAAAGGCCGGGAGCGATCCCGGCCTTTTTCTTTGCCTTGGCGCTTGCCTGATAGAAGAGGTTGACTTTCGGGTAAGCGCAGGGCAGAATCGCTGGCGAACCGCGTGACCTGCGCTCCTTTGGGAGTCGGGAGGAGGAGGACCGATGACCATCAGAAGGAAGATGGCGCTACCGGCCGCTGCCGCGCTGCTCGTGCTCGGCCTGATGGTCGTGGCGCAGAGCGCAACAGCAACGCACGTGCGCCCAAAGGCGGCTACGCCGTTCTACGCATCTTTGGTTCCGGCATACAACGCTTGTACGTCGCCGAACCGCACTCACGCAGCACCGTTGTCGTACGGGTCGTGCAACCCGCCCGTGCAGACTTCGCCGAACGTCACAGTCGGTACGCCTGACGCAAACGGCGCCCCGGCAAACTTCGTCGGCTCGATGAAGCTGGTCGTCACCAACGGTGCCGGCCCGAGCGACGCGGACGTGGCGATCACCGCCAACCTCACGGACGTGCGCTGCCAGGGTGCCACCACGGCCTGCGGATCGGCGAACACGGCGGCCGGCCCCGACTACACCGGCGGCCTGCTGAGCAAGCTGTCGCTGCGGATCACCGACCACAACAACGCGGTGTGCAACCCGACATGTGGAGCCTTCACGGATGCCGCGACGGGGACGTTCCCGAACTTCCCGATCGCGCTGTCGTGTGCGACCACCCCGAACACCACGGGCTCGACCTGCTCCACGACCACCACGGCGAACTCGCTCGTGCCGGGCGCACTCGTCGAGGGCAAGCGCGCAATCGTCGAGGTCAGCCAGGTGCAGGTCCTGGACGGCGGCCCCGACGGCAACCCGAACTCGGGTAACAACGAGGCGCTGTTCGCGGTGCAGGGAATCTTCATTCCGTAGACGCTCGCAAGAGAGCTGAAGATTAGGGCCGGGAGCGATCCCGGCCCTTTTTCTTGCCCTTCCGGCAAGGCGCATGGGGTGCATTACACGATTTGGTGTTTGAAGACCCGCGGTTCCGGGAACAAGCCAGGGCCTGTTCGCCATCCCACAAGGCCTCTTCATCCCATAAACGATGGTTAGCAGCTCTCGTACCCGCGTGGGTTCGAGAACAACGAGAGGGGCCGGGAGCGATCTCGGCCCTTCTCGTGTGCCCGGCCACCGTCACACAACGCTGATCCGCTCGGGCGCCACGGGCGTAGGAAGCAGCGTCCACAAACCCGTCATTCAGCTATGGTCCGCGCGGTTCCGAATGCACCGCGAGCGAATTGGAGTCAGATGAGGCGCAACCGCAAGCTCACCTGTATTGGCGTGACGACAGTCGCGGCGGTTTCGCTGTTCGCCGCCGGATGTGGTTCCGACAACGGGGGCGGCGGAGGCCAGTTCAAGGTCAAGGCGAACGCGGAGAAGTTCGCCGGCCCGACACCGCTCGTCACGCGCTTCAGCGCCAACGCGAGCGGGGCGAACGGCGACGTGCTCTATCGCTGGCGGTTCGACGACGGGACGACCAGCACGGAGCAGAACCCCGGCCACACCTTTCCACGGCCGGGCTACTACCAGGTCATCCTGGACGCTCGGGACACGGACGGCAACGCCGCCCGTCAGAGCCTGTTGCTCGGGGCCTGGCCGCCGAAGCAGTGGGCCGACGCGCAGGTGAACCCGTTCACCAAGAAGAGCGCCGCGGCCGCGCAGAAGGGCCAGCAGATCCGCACGGACGCGCGGCGGGCCGAGCTGCGGGCGAAGGTGCGCCGCCAAGCCGCTCAGCAAGCCGGAAACCAGTAGGGGCACGACCGGCGCTCGGTCGCGCCGCGGCCGGGCTTACTGCTGCTGCACCGCCTGCTGCAGGTGGGCGGCCTGCTGCTTGCCGTCCTTGCCGCAACCCTGGCTGAGCCGCCGCTCGGCATCGGTCACGACCTTCGACACCGGCACGTCACGGTTGCGGTCGCGGTCCAAATTGACCTTGACGTTCTTGTCGTCCTTGTAGGCCTTGGCGAGGGAGTCCACCGCGTCGAGCATCGCGAAATAAGCCAGGTCGTAGACGGCTCCCTTGCTGCCCGAGACGGCGCAGAACTCCTGGATGTCGGCGTTGGCCTGGGCGACCAGCAGCTTCTCGCTGGAGGAGCCGCTGGAGTCATCTCCGCCACAACCCGCCGCCAGGACCGCGGCGGCCAGAATCAGTGCGACAAGCGATCTTTGGGCCGACACGGGCGCGTACTCTAGCCAAGCTACGCGGTGCAGGGGGCACACGCCCCGGCTAGCGCAGGCTCATCAACCCGCCGTAGACCTGCCGCTCGATCTCCGTCCAGACGGGGTTCGCCTCGTAGAGCTGGTCGATCTGCTCAGGTGTGAACCAGTTGCCGACCTCGTGGTCGTACTCGAGCGCATTGACTCGCGCGAATCCCGCAATACGCGCGCGGTCGTCGTCGGAGACCTCGATCAGCCCGGCCACGAAGTCCGCGAAGTCCTCGGCCAGGTGCTCCATGCGCAGCCAACGCTCGACCGGAAACGCTCCCTCGCCGGTCAGCAGCGCCAGGCGCATGTCGCCGCGTGGCACGTTGATCATCTGGCGGGGCGAGTTCATCGGGACCGGGCTGCCGTCCGGGCGCTTGGAGAGCCGGGCCCTGTGCTGGGCCCAGCTGAGCGTCCACGACGGAAGCCGCCGGATGTTCGAGGCGAGCAGCTTCCCCCGGACCTGGTCGGCGCGCTCGGCAAACGACGCGTGCTTTGCCTCGGTGTTGCGCGGATCCGCGAACTCGACCAGCTGTGGGAACAGCCGGAACAGCTCCCAGGTCGCGTCTCCCCCCGTCTTCTGGAGGTGGCCCCACGCGAAGCGCTCCCCGATCACCATCGCCGGACGGGGTGCTGAAGCTGAATGGGAATCCGAAACATCGTGCTAATGTCGCCCAGCCTTGACGTCCGGGCCCGAGACGCAGTCGCAGATGGTAAGCGCGGAGCAGCGCGAGCGGTGGGACAGGGATGGCTACCTGATCCTGGACGACACGTCGTACTTCCCGGACGTGCTCGACCAGGTGATCGACGAGGTGAACGGCTTCTACGGCGGCCCGCACCGCAAGGAGGGTGGCCTGATCTACTACCCGAACCGGGTGCAGGATGCCTGGCGCGTCCGTGACGGCGTGCGGGCACTCGCGACGGCGCCCAAGGTGCTCGGTCTCCTGGAGGGGCTCTATGGCCGCAGGCCGCTGCCGTTCCAGACGCTCAACTTCCGCAAGGGAACGCAGCAGGCGCCCCACTCCGACGCCCTGCACTTCAGCACCATGCCGGCGGGGTTCATGGCCGGCGTCTGGGTGGCGCTCGAGGACATGGACATGGACAACGGCCCGCTGGTCTTCTATCCCGGTAGCCACCGCCTACCGGAGGTCACGATGGAGGAGCTCGGCTTCCAGGCCAGCAAGAAGGAGTACTCGCACTACGAGGAGTACGTGCAGAAGCTGATCGAGCGGGAGGGATTCGAGCCGGTGTACGGGACGGTCAGCAAGGGGCAGGCAATCATCTGGGCCTCCAACCTGCTCCACGGTGGATCGCCGCAGACCGAGCGCGAGCGCTCGCGCCACAGCCAGGTGACGCACTACTTCTTCGAGGGCTGCCGCTACTGGACGCCGATGCTGAGCGAGGGCGAGAACGTGCGGTGGAGGGATCCAGAATGGATCAGGGCGGAGGCGTAGACGACGCCACCAGCATGCGAGGCCCCGGAAGGGGCCTTTGATATTCAAGTCCCTCGCTGAACCATGGCGCGGATTCTCTTCGTCTACAGCCGCGAGTCGAGCTTCGTCGCGATCGACCGCGAGGCGCTCTCAGGAACCCACGAGGTACATGACTGGCAGCAGCGCGGCGCCCGCGTGAACCCGATCGAGCTGCTGCGGGCCGTACGGCGATCGGACCTGGTGTTCGGCTGGTTCGCCTCGTGGCACACGTTCCTGCCGGTGACGTTCGCCTGGCTGCTGCGCCGGCCGTCCGTGTTGATCGCCGGGGGCTACGACACGGCGCGCATGCCGGACATCGGCTACGGGATCCAGCAGCACCGGATGCTGGGGCCGATCAGCCGCTGGGTGCTGCGCCGGGCCACGCGCATCGTGACCAACTCCGAGTACACGGCCGCCGAGACTCGCGCCATCCCCGGCGTCGATCCCCGGAAGGTGACCGTCGTCCACCACGGGGTGCCCGACCCATTCGGCGAGCTGCCGGCGGACGGGCGCGAGCGGCTCGCGCTGTCGGTCGGGATCGTCGACGAGCGCAACCTCGAGCGCAAGGGCCTCGGGCCGTTCGCACGTGCCGCCGGCCTGCTCCCCGAAGTGAGGTTCGCCGTCGTCGGGCGCTGGGACGACGGCGCCGGCGAGCGCCTGCGGTTGGAGGCGCCTGCGAATCTGGTGCTGACCGGCTGGGTCGACGACGACGAGCTGACACGTTGGTACCGCCGAGCGTCGGTGTACGTCCAGCCGTCCCGGCACGAGGGCTTCGGCCTGTCGGTGGCGGAGGCCATGCTGGCGGGCTGCATTCCCGTCTACACACGCGCCGGGGCGCTCCCCGAGGTCGTCGGCGAGACCGGCGTCGCGATCGATTCTGCTGCGCCCGAGGACATCGCGGCCGGCGTGCGGGAAGCGCTCGAGGCGGGACCGGAGGCGCGAGCGGCAGCCCGCGCCCGAGTGCTTCAGGAGTTCCCGCTGTCGGCGCGCCGGGCGGGACTCGAATCGGTCGTCGGCGAGGCGCTGGCCGGGCGCGGCTGAGGCTCCTCCCAGCGCAGCGCGCGCCGCACGAGCCGCGCCGCGATGAACAGGCTGAGCAAGGCGAACCCGATCTCGAGCGCGCGCTCCGGCACCGAGTTCGCCACGACCGTCCCTGCCAGCACGCCGAGGACCGACAGCAGCCCGATCGCGGCCGCGTGAGTGGAGCCGGACGTTGCCGTATCCGATCTGACGCCATGTCCCGACGATCGCCACGGGGATGATCGCGAGCAGCGACGTCGCCTCGGCATGCAACCTGGCTCTGGTCCAGGAAGATCACGAGCGCCGGGACGAACAGGATTCCCCCGCCGACCCCCATCAGGCCTGCCACGGCTCCGCCGAGCAGGCCGATCAGGATGGCCGCTAGCTCGTCCATCCGCCCAACAGGTCGACCGCCACGACGACGAGCAGCGCGGCGAACATCAGGAGCAGCGTGCGGCCGGAGAGGCGTTGCTGAAGCCCGGTTCCGATGACCACTCCGGCGACGGCGGGGACGCCGACGAGCAGCCCCTTGCCGACGTCCACGTTCCCGTAGGCGCCGTGGAAGGCGACCCCGAACGCCGCGATCACGATGATCGCGGCCAGCGACGTGCCCGTCGCCTCGTGCTCCCCGTAGCCGAACCAGAGCACGAGGAGCGGCACGATGATCGTGCCGCCTCCAACGCCGAACAGCCCGCTGAAGGCTCCGGCAGCCGTGCCGATCACGGCAAGCTTGGCGAGATCGGCCCGGGACACGGTGGGGGATACTAGACACCGTCTTGGGCGCGACCGTGGAACTCGAGCAGCTCCTGGAACCGCTGCGGGGCCGGCCCCAGGCAACGGCCGTCGTGTGCGACATCGACGGGACGCTCGCTCCGATCGTCGCCCGGCCCGAGGACGCCGCTGTGCCGGTCCGCGGGCGCGAGGTCCTGCGCCGGCTGGCGGAGCGATTCGCGCTGGTCGCGTGCCTGTCCGGCCGCCGCGCAGCGGTCGCGCGCGAGATCGTGGGAATCCAGGAGCTCATCTACATCGGCAACCATGGCCTGGAGGTGCTGGAGCCCGGCGCCGAGGAAGCTCGGCCCGACCCGCGCCTCGAGAGCGCGCCCGAACGCGTGCGAGCCTTCGGCGAAGGCGCTCTCACGGGCGAGCTGCGAGCGCTGGGTGTGCGGCTCGAGGACAAGGATGCGATCTGGGCGTTTCACTATCGCGGCGCTCCTGACGAGGACGCCGCCCACGCGGCACTCGAGGGCGTGGCCAGAGCCGCGGAGTCGGAGGGCCTGCTCCCTCACTGGGGGCGCCTCGTGCTGGAGATCCGGCCGCCCGTGGCCGCGGACAAGGGAACGGCCATCACCGACCTCGTCGAAGGCGCAGGCCTCACCCAGGCGCTGTTCGCCGGCGACGACACGACGGACCTCGACGCCTTCCGAGCGCTGCGCGCTCTGCGCGAGAGCGGGCGCCTCGAGACGGCCGTGTGCGTGGGGATCCGCTCGCCCGAGGGACCGGCGGCGATCGTCACCGAAGCGGACGTGGTGACGGAGGGAACCGAGGGCTTCGTGGAACTGCTCGAACGACTGGCCGCCTAGGCAACACTTCTGCACCGGTGCGCTACACGGACTTCCTGAAGACGACGGTGCTGCTCGCCGGCAGGCGAGGCGACCGCGCTCGCGATCGTGACGATCGCGGTGGTGGCGGGAGACGACGACAGGACAGCGCTTTACTTCGCCCTCGGATGGTGGGTGCTGTCCGGGATCATCGGCATCTGGCTGGGGCGCCGGGTGGACACCACGACCGGCATCGCCAGGCTGCTCGCGCAGGCCAAGTCCGTCACCACGCTGCCGCCCGTGCGGCCCGGGCTGCTGCTCCTCAACCGCCTGTGGCTGATGATCGCCGTAGCCGTTGTGGCAGCGGGCACAGCCTGGCTGATCCCCCAGTTCGCCGCGGTCGCGGCCGGCGGGCTGATCATCGTCGCGCTCGCGTGGCGAAAGCAGGACCGAGCCGTGACCGCAATCGAAGAACGCGACGGCGTCCAGTACTACGTGGTGCCAAGCTCCCCATTCGGCGCGATAGAGCTGGTGCGAGCGGGGGGGTTCAAGAGGGTGCGGGGGGACAACGGGGCGGGGAGGATTTAGAGCGGCAGACGGCAGTCGGCAGTCGGCAGACGCCGGCAGTCAGCGGGTCTACCGCCTGCCGCCTACCGCCTATTTCGTCGCCCGCAGCTTCTCGAGCTGCGCGCCACGTCCGCGTATTCGCCACGTCCGCTTGGTCAGCCACGCCCGGCGCGCGGTCGCGACTCCGTAGAGATCAGCGCCAGCGTGCGACGAGCTGTGGGCGTCGGAGTCGACACGATCGGCACCCCGGCCTCTGCGGCCAGGCGCGCGTTGTGGTCGTTCAGGTCCCGCCTGTCGGGCGCGCCGTCGATCTCGATCATGGTCCCGGTGTCTGAGGCCTTCGCGACGATCTGCTCGATGTCGAGGTCGTAGGGCGCGCGCCGGAGCAGCTTGCGCCCGGTCGGATGGCCGATCACGTCCACGAGCGGGTTCTCCATCGCGGTCATCACGCGCTTGGTCATCCGGTCCCGTCCCATGCGAAAGGACGAGTGCACGGACGCCACGACCCAGTCGAGCCGCTCCAGCACGCCGGCGTCGTAGTCGACTGACCCGTCGGTCCCGATGTTGACCTCGGAGCCGGCCAGGACGCGGAATCCCTTCAGCTTCTTGTTCAGCGCAGCCACCTCCTCGATCCGGCGCTCGAGATCCGCGGGCTGCACGTCCTCGCCGAACCCGAATGACGACGAGTGGTCGGTCACCGCCAGGTAGGAGTAGCCGCGCTCCCGGGCCGCCTCGACCATCTGCTCGAGCGTGTTGCGGCCATCCGAGAGAGTCGTGTGGCAGTGCAGGTCCCCGCGCAGGTCGTCGATCGTCACGAGCTCGGGCAGCCGGTGCTCGATCGCGGCGCGGATCTCGCCGCGCCCCTCGCGCAGCTCCGGCTCCACGTAGTCGAGGCCGAGCAGCTCGTAGACCTCGTGCTCGGTCGCACAGCGGTGCGTCGCGCCGCTCTCGTCGTCCTCCACCCCGTACTCGCTGACATGCAGGCCACGCCTGACCGCGTGCTCGCGCAGCTCGACGTTGTGCCGGGCCGACCCGGTCAGGTGCTGCAGGACGTTGCCGAACTGGTCCGGCTCCACCACCCGGAAGTCGACCGCGAGCCCGTTGTGGGTGACTCCCCGCGCGCCCGCCTCGCCGGACGAGCGCACTTCGGCGATCACTTCCAGCTCCCCGAAGGCCGCGGTGAGCGCCGCCGCGTCGTCCGCCGTTGCGATCACGTCCAGGTCCTTGCAGGTGTCGGCCATGCGCCGCGCGCTGCCGGCGATCTCGACCCGGTCGAGCGGCGCGATGCGCGCGCAGCGGCTCGACGATCTGCTCGCCGATCGCCAGCGCCGCGGACAGCAGGAACCGCTCGCGCGGCCCCTCGTCGTTCATCCGGTCGAGCGCCGCGACGATGTTCTGCTCGGCCTTCGGGCCCGAGGCCGGAGATGCTGCGCAGGCGCTCGCCGGCCGCCGCCTCGCGCAGCTCGGCGAGGGTCGTGATGCCCAGCTCCTCGTGGATCT
Organism: uncultured Solirubrobacterales bacterium; assembly: GCA_963785085.1. Lineage (GTDB taxonomy): Bacteria > Actinomycetota > Thermoleophilia > Solirubrobacterales > JBBDJG01 > CAWACB01. The sequence goes on from CAWAUD010000009.1 coordinate 18,830, forward strand.
TGCGGGCTGTCTTCGGGCCGAGGCCCGGGATGCGTCATGAACCGGACCAGCTCGCCGGGGAATTTCGCCCTGAGCTTCACCGCGCTGCGGGATCTCGCCGGTCTCGAGAAGCGCGTAGAGCTTCTCCTGAAGCGTCTTGCCGACGTTGGGCAGCTCGGTCGCCCGGCCGTCGCGGACCAGCTGCTCGACCGAGCGGGGGAATCGCGCACCGACTGAGCCGCCTGGCGGTAGGCGACCACCCGGTAGACGACCGCGCCGTCGAGCTCGTAGAGGTCGCCCAGCTCGTCGAGGGCGTCGGCGATCTCGGCGTTCCTCATCGGCGGAAACGTTAGGCGATACTTGCCGCGTGCCCCCCTCTCGAGCCAGTGTGGGTGATCCTGCCCACCTACAACGAGCGCGAGAACCTCGAGCCGATGGTCGCCGCCGTGCGCGAGCGCCTCGACGAGGCTGCCCCCGGACCACCGCGTCCTGGTGGTCGACGACTCCTCGCCGGACGGGACCGGAGACGCTGGCCGACGGGCTCGCCGCCGCCGACCCGCGTGTCGAGGTGCTGCACCGCCCGCGCAAGGAGGGCCTCGGCCAGGCGTATATAGCGGGCTTCCGGGAGGCGCTCGACGGCGGCGCCGAGCTGGTGTTCGAGATGGACGCCGACTTCTCGCACGATCCCGCCCACCTGCCGGCCATGATCGCGGCCGCCGAGGAGGCCGACCTCGTGCTGGGCTCGCGCTACGTCGCCGGCGGCGGCGTGCGCAACTGGGGCCCGGGCGGCGCTCGTCAGCCGCGGAGGCTGCTGGTACGCGCGCACGCGTCCTCGGGCGTGGAGTGCGCGACCTGACGGGCGGGTTCAAGTGCTTCCGCCGCGAGGTGCTGGAGGCGATCGACCTCGACGTCGGTGCGCTCGCAGGGCTACGCGTTCCAGGTCGAGATGACCTACCGCGCGCTGCGCGCGGGTTCCGGGTCGCCGAGGTGGGGATCGTGTTCGCGACCGGCGCGTGGGCGCAGAGCAAGATGTCGCGGCGGATCGTGCTCGAGGCGATCTGGATGGTGCCGCGGCTGCGGGTGTCACGCGAGCATGCCCGAAAAGCGCTTGGCACCGGGCAGGGCGCCGGTACGGAACGACCAGGTGCTTAGATAGACTGTAGAACCAACGCAGTACCGAACCACCAATCGACGAAAGGAACGCAGTGGCAGGTCAGGTTTCCGACGTTACGGACGAGACCTTCGAGACCGAGGTGCTCGAGTCCGAGACAGCAGTGCTCGTCGACTTCTGGGCGCCGTGGTGCGGCCCCTGCCGGGTCGTTTCGCCGATCCTCGAAGAGATCAACAGCGAGCGCGACGATTTGCGCGTGGTGAAGCTCAACGTGGACGAGAACCAGGTCGACCGCCGTCCGCTACGAGGTGCTCTCGATCCCCACGATGATCCTGTTCAAGAACGGGGAACTCGTGAAGAAGGTGATCGGAGCGCAGCCGAAGGCGCGCATCGAGGCTGAGCTGGAACCCGCTCTGGCCTAGAGGCTTACGTGCAATGCGTGGGCGGTGCCTAGGCGCCGCCCCGCACTACTTGGCGTCAGAGCCGCTCTCCACGGGAATGCCTATGGAGTGAGCGAGACCGATCACGTTCGGGCCCATGTCGCCTACCGCGCGGTCGCGCTGGCGGCGCTGCTGCTCGTCCTGGGCCTGCTGTTCCGCCAGCTTGCGACGCTGCTGCTGGCGGTGCTGATGACGATCATCATCGCCTACTGCATGGCGGTCCCTTCGCACGCCTTTGGGAACCTCAGGCCTGGCTCGTAGGGAGGTCGCCCTAATCCCGTGTGTTACGGGGGCGTCTCCCACGCGTGCCGTGACGCTGACGTAGCGTTTTCGAGACCGCTCGTCGTCGGGTGAAGGATTCGACCCCTCATAGGGGGTGAAATCCTTCAGGCGATGTCGATCGGAAGGTTGTACCCCTCATAGGGGGTCAAATCTTCCGGATGACGAGAGCCGCGAAAGCGTTACGACCGAGTCACGAAGCGGTCAAAGCCGCAACGCCACGTCACGAATCACAACGACGCCGCTCCCTATCTGCTGGTTTTCCGTGGTCCGGCGCGGCTGTGTCGCCACGTCTTGGGCGCAGCCCGGCCTAGCCGGCGCGCCGCAGGGCGATCTCGAGCTCCGAGCCCTCGATCCTCGCGCGCTCGGTATGGGCGGCCTCGAGCAGCGTGCCGTCGAAATTGAGGGTCGCGGCCAGCGTCTCGCCGGCGACGTAGTCGCGCGTGCTGGCGCACGGCGGCGAGCACCCCTCGTCGCCGCGCAGCACCAGGTCGATCCGGTCCTCGACGTCGAGCCCCGCCTCCTTGCGGGCGTTCTGGACGGCGTGCACGACCTCGCGCGCGTGCCTTCCCGGAGCAGCTCGTCGTCGAGGTCGAGCCGCAGCGCGACGGCGTAGCCGGCCTGGCGCTCGAGCTGGTAGCCCTCGCGCGGCTGCATCACGAGCGTGACGTCGTCGGGGCCGAGCGCGTACTCGCGGCCCTCGACGTTGATCGCCACGCGCTCGCCGCGGTCGAATGCTGCCGCCAGCGTGGGCCGGGTCAAGCGCCGCGATCGCCGCCGCCGCCTCGCGGCATGCGCTTGCCGAAGCGCGGGCCGAGCGCGCGGAAGTTCGGCTTCACCTCATACGGTCGCGAGCTCGCCGGCCTCGTGACGTAGGAGATCGCCTTGACGTTCAGCTCGTCGAGCACCTGTTGCTCGAGCCGCTCGATCGCCGCGCGCTCGCGCTCGTCGGCGACGACGACCGCCTCGCGCAGCGGCTGGCGCACCTTGACGCTGGCCTGGCTGCGCGCGGCGCGGCCGAGCTCGACGGTGCGGCGAGCGACCGCCATGTCGAACTCGAGCTCCCGGTCGACGAGCGACTCGTCGGGCTCCGGGAAAGTCGCACAGGTGCACCGACGCCTCCGCGCCGTCGAGGTTGCCGTAGATCGCGTCGGCGACGAACGGCGTGAACGGCGCCAGCAGCTTCGACGACCGTCGCCAGCGCCTCGTGCAGCGTCAGGTAGGCGGACAGCTTGTCGCGACTCGGCTCGCCGTCGCCCGGGCTCCAGAAGCGGCGGCGGCTGCGGCGCACGTACCAGTTCGAGAGATCGTCGACGAACGCGGCGATCGTCGCGGCCGGCCGAGGTCGTGTCGTAGGCGTCGAGCTCCTCGCGCACGGTCGCGATCGTGTCGCTGCAGGCGCGACAGGATCCAGCGGTCGAGCTCCGGGCGCTGCGCCGCCGGCATCCGCGTGCGCGGCGTGGTCGAAGCCGTCGACGTTCGCGTAGAGCACGTAGAAGCCGTAGGTGTTCCAGAGCGTGAGCAGGAACTTGCGCACGCTCTCGCCGACCGTCTCGAGCGAGAAGCGGTAGCCCGACCAGGGCTGCTGCGAGGTGAAGTAGTACCAGCGAAGCGCGTCGGCGCCGTGGCGCGTCGATCACGTCCCAGGGCGCGACGACGTTGCCGCGGCTCTTGGACATCTTCTGGCCCTCGGGGTCGAGGATCAGGCCGAGGCAGAGCACGTTCTTGTAGCTCGAGCTGCGCCGAACAGCAGCGTCGAGATCGCGAGCAGCGAGTAGAACCAGCCGCGCGTCTGGTCGAGCGCCTCGCAGATGAAGTCGGCCGGGAAGCGCTGCTCGAACAGCGTCCTCGTTCTCGAACGGGTAGTGGCACTGCGCGAACGGCATCGAGCCCGAGTCGAACCAGGCGTCGATCACCTCGGGCACGCGCTGCATCTCGCCCGCCGCAGTCGGCGCAGGCGAAGCTCGACCTCGTCGATGTAAGGGCGTGTGCAGGTCGTCGGGCACGCGCGCCGGCGAGCTCGCGCAGCTCCTCGCAGCGAGCCGATGCAGCGGTGCGTGGCCCTCGCTCGCAGCGCCAGACGGCAGCGGCGTGCCCCAGTAGCGCTCGCGCGAGAGCGCCCAGTCGACGTTGTTCTCGAGCCAGTTGCCGAAGCGGCCGTGCTTGATGTGCTCCGGGTGCCAGTTGATCGCCTCGTTGGCGGCGAGCAGCTCGTCGCGCATCGCGGTGGTGCGGATGTACCAGCTCGCCTTCGCGTAGTAGAGCAGCGGCGTGTCGCAGCGCCAGCAGTGCGGATAGGTGTGCTCGTAGCTCCTCCGCGCGGAAGAGCCGGCCGCGGCTCGCGCAGGTCCTCGATCGATGGTCGGCGTCGGCCTCCTTCACGAACCGGCCGGCGAAGCGGCCGACGCGCTCGTCGTAGGTGCCGTCGGCCAGCACCGGGTTGACGACCGTGCAGGCCGTTGCTGCTCGCCGAGGCGGAAGTCGTCCTCGCCGAACGCGGGCGCGGTGTGCACGAGCCCGGTGCCGTCCTCGGTCGTCACGAAGTCGGCCGGCCAGCACGGTGTGGCCGCGCTCGCCGACTCGTCGCCGGGATGTAGGGGAACGGCGGCTCGTAGCGCGCGCCGACGAGCTCGCGGCCGGGGAAGCGCTCGAGCACCTCGCGCGCTCCTCGCCGAGCACCGCGCTCGACCAGCGCCTCGGCGAGGACGCAGCACTTCGTCGCCGAGCCTGCGCGCGCACGTAGGTCAGCTCGGGGTCGACCGCGACCGCGGCGTTCGAGACCAGCGTCCAGGGCGTCGTCGTCCAGACCAGCAGCGAGTCGCCTGCCTGCAGCGGGCCTCCGGCTCGCTGACCGGAAGCGCACGTAGATCGACGGGTCGACGACGTCCTGGTAGCCGAGCGCCACCTCGTGGCGCGAGAGCGCGGTGCCGCAGCGCGGGCAGTAGGGCACGACCTTGTGGCCCTCGTAGAGCAGGCCCTTGTCCCAGATCTGCGCGCAGCGCCCACCAGACCGACTCGATGTACTCGTTGCGCGAGGGTGACGTAGGCGTCGTCGAGGTCGATCCAGAAGCCGATCCGCTCGGTCAGGCGGTCCCACTCCTCCACGTAGGAGAAGACCGACTCGCGGCAGCGCTGGTTGAACTCCGCGATCGCCGTACTCCTCGATCTCGTGCTTGGAGCTGATGCCGAGCTGGCGCTCGACCTCGAGCTCGACCGGCAGGCCGTGGCAGTCCCAGCCCGCCTTGCGCGGCACTGGTAGCCGCGCATCGTCTTGTAGCGCGGGAAAGATGTCCTTGAACACGCGCGACAGCACGTGGTGCGACGCCGGGCGCGCCGTTGGCGGTCGGCGGACCCTCGTAGAAGACGCACAGGGGCGCGCCCTCGCGCCGGCGGAGCGTCTCGTCGAAGACGTCCAGCTCGCGCCAGCGCGCGAGGACGTGTTCCTCGAGCGCGGGGAAGCTCTGGCCGGAGTCGACCGGCTCGTAGCGGGGCGGCATGACGAGTGATTCTAGGTAGCGGCTCTCGATCGAGCTTCCGGCAAAGCCGGGCCAGCTCGCGCTTCTCGTCGGCCTCCAGCGGCACGAACGCGTCGCGCACCCGGCGGGCATGGTCCGGGAACAGCTCCATCACCGTGCGCTCGCCCGCGGGCGTCAGCCAGAGCGTGACTGCGCGGCGGTCACGGGGGCTGCGGCGGCGGTCGACCAAGCCGCGCGCCACGAGCGTTGCCGCCACCTCGGACGCGTTGGCCTTGCTGATGCCGAGCCGCTGCCGCAGGGTGCGCAGCTCGAGCGAGCCGCCCGCCGACTGCATGACGACGAGGAACGAGAAGCCGGTGACGGAGATCCCGTGGCGCTCGAGGTCGTGGCCGAGCGCGCGCGTCAGGCGCGCCTGGGCGCGGACGAGCGCGTCCAGCGCCCGGTGAGCGAGGGGGTCCTGAAGGAGTCCGGAGAGCGAGGCCAGGGCACCGCCGAGGCTATGTGGAAGCGCGGACGCAAAGCGCGCAAATAGCGCCGACTTGGCGCTCTAGCCGAGGTTCCCCTTCGCCATCTTCTTCAGGTCGAGCGCCTCGTCGAGCGTCTTCTCGTCGACGCCCTTCTCGAGCGCGACCTCGCGGATCGTGCGGCCCGAGGCGGCGGCCTCCTTGACGATCTCCGCGCCCTTGTCGTAGCCGATGTAGGGGTTCAGCGCCGTGGCGGTGATCAGGTTCGACTCGGCGTGGCGCTTGACCATCTCGTGGTTGACCTCGATCCCCTCGACGAGCTTGTCGGCCATCAGCCTCGCCGCGGCGGTCAGCAGGCGGATCTGGTCGAACAGGTTGCGCGCGATCAGCGGCACCCGCACGTTCAGCTCGAAGTTGCCCTGCGTCCCCGCGATCGTGATCGCGGTGTCGTTGCCGATCACCTGGGCGCCGACCTGGAGCACCACCTCGCAGATCACGGGGTTGACCTTGCCGGGCATGATCGAGCTGCCCTTCTGGAGCTCCGGCAGGTAGAGCTCGGCCAGGCCGGCGCGTGGGCCGGAGCCCATCCAGGCGAGGTCGTTGGCGATCTTGGTGAAGGAGACGGCGACGACCTTCAGCGCGCCCGAGAGCTCGACCAGCGCGTCACGGTTGCCCTGCGACTCGAAGGGATCCTCCGGCGGGCTGATCTCGAGCCCGGTGGCCTGGTGCAGCAGGCTGCGCACGCGCTCGGCGAACTCGGGGTGGGTGTTCAGGCCGGTGCCGGTGGCGGTGCCGCCGAGCGGAACCTGCCCGACGTGCGGGAACGTCTGCTCGACGCGCTTGCGGCCGAGACGAACCTGGGCGGCGTAGCCCGCGAATTCCTGGCCAACCGTGACCGGCACGGCGTCCATCAGGTGCGTGCGGCCGGTCTTCACGACGTCGGCGAACTCCTCCGCCTTGGCCTGCAGCGCGCGCTCCAGGTGCTCCAGCGCCGGCAGCAGCTCCTCGTTCGCCTCGTCGAGCGCCGCCAGGTGCACCGCCGAGGGGAAGACGTCGTTGGACGACTGCCCCATGTTCACGTGATCGTTCGGGTGCACCGGGTCGCCGGCGAGGTTCGCGATCACCTCGTTGGCGTTCATGTTGGAAGAGGTCCCGGAGCCCGTCTGGAAGACGTCGATCGGGAACTGGTCGTCGTGCTCGCCCTCGGCGACGGCATCTCCGGCGGCGGCGATCCGCTCGGCCAGATCGTGGTCCAGCAGCCCGAGGTCGGCGTTCACGCGCGCCGCGGCTCCCTTGATGCGGCCGAGCCAACGGATCACCGGCAGCGGCACGCGCTCGCCCGAAACCGGGAAGTTCTCAACTGCCTTGCGCGTCTCCGCGCCCCACAGCTCCTGGGTCAGGGCCATGCCCACAGACTATTCAGGTGAGCTCCGCGAGGCCCTGCGCGACCCAGGACCCTCACGCGTCACGAAGGTACTGGTGCACGAAAGCGATGGCCATGCTTCCCTCGCCCACCGCGGAGGCGACGCGCTTGACCGGGCCGAAGCGGACATCGCCGCAGGCGAAGATGCCCGGCACGCTCGTCTCCAGCAGGTACGGGTCGCGCTCCTCGGCCCAATGCCCGCGCTCGCGCACGTCGGCGCCGGTCAGCACGTACCCGCGCTCGTCAAGGGCGATCTCCGGGGGTAGCCAGCCGGTCTCGGCGTCAGCGCCGATGAAGATGAACAGGCCGCCGCAATCGTGCGCGCTTCACCGTGCCGTTCTGCGCTGATGTCGATGGCGCTCAGTGAGCCGTCACCGTGGACCGCCACGACCTGCGAGTCCAGCTCGACTGCGATGTTCGACTTCCCGCTGACCTGGTCGACGAGGTACCGGGACATGCTCTTCCCGAGCGCGCCACCGCGGGCGACGATGGTGACGCTGCGTGCGTGGCCGGCGAAGAACAGCGCCGCCTGTCCCGCGGAGTTTCCCGCGCCGATGATGTGGACGTCGAGGCCGTGCGTGCTCGATGCCTCGCTGCGCGCGGCGCCGTAGAAGATCCCCTTGCCGACCAGCCGGTCGAACCCCTCGAGCGCGAGGTGGCGCCAAGTGACGCCGGTGGCGAGGATGATCGTGCGCGCCTCCAGCACGTCGCCGCCGTCGAGGTGAACGCGGCGGGTCGCCGGGTCGATCCCGGTGATCGACCGGGTGACGAGGATCTCCGCGCCGAGACGGCGCGCCTGTAGCAGCGCGCGGCTGCCGAGCTCGTCGCCGGACACACCCGACGGAAAGCCGAGGTAGTTCTCGATGCGCGAAGACGTTCCCGCCTGGCCACCTGGCGCCTCCCGCTCGATCACGATCGTCCGCAGGCCCTCCGAGGCTCCATACACGGCTGCGGCCAGCCCAGCCGGCCCGGCGCCGATGACGAGCGTGTCGTATTCGGTCGCGGACGCGTGGGTCTGGAGGCCGAGGAGCTCGGCGACCTCTCGCAGCCGGGGTTTCACGAGAGTCGCCCCGTCCGGAATGCGAAGAACTGGCAGGTCCGCCGCGGACGGCAGGGCGCCGCCCCAGCGCTCGGCGGCGTCGGCGGCATCCGGCGTGACCCACTCGAACGTGATCTGGTTGCGGTCGAGGAACCGGCGCAGCTCCGAGCACGGCTGTCCGCGATCGCCCAGCACGATCGCGCGTCGCTTGGGCGCCTCGGCTGCGACGCCCTGTAGGCCGCCGATGCGCTCACGCGCCAGCGCGCCGACCTTCTCCGCCACATCGGGCGCCGCCGCGGCCATCGTGTAGTAGCTCTGGGGCTCGAGGCGCATGATTCGCGAGGCCTCGGCGGCCCGGAAGCCGCTCGGGAACGGCGCCGCGAGGGTGATTGGCACCTCGCCGAAGATCGCGCCCGGGCCACGCGCACCGAGGACGCGCTCGATCCCGTCGACTCGCTTGACCACCTCGATCTTTCCCTCGAGGACCGCGAACAGCGCGCGCTCGTCGCCCTCGTTCACCGCATACTCGCCGGCGGCGAGGCTGATGTCGGCTGCCGTGCGCGAGAGGCGCTCGCGGTCGCCGGCGTCGAGAGCCGCGAAGAGGGAGATCGCGGCGATCTCGTCGGGGGTCACCATGGTGCGCGCTCTCCCAACCGGGGGACCACCTGGTCCGCGATCGACTCTATCTGCCGGCGCTCATCGCCCAGCATCCAGAGATAGACGCGATCGCATCCCGCCTCGGCGTAGCGGGAGAGCACGGCAGCGCAGTGCTCCGCCGAGCCGATACAGAGCCGCTCGGCAAGCTCGGCGACGTCTCGGTTCAGAATCGGCGCGAGGACCTCTCCGAGGACGCGATCGCGCTCGGCGCGATCCTCGGTGACCCAGGTCCACATCGTGGCAAGCGCGTTCGGGAAACGCGCGGAATCGCGCTCGCGGTGTTCGAGCTCCCGCGCCAGGCGATCACGAGCGACCGCGAATCCCTCCGGCGTCGTGTTGTAGGCGGAGGCGAGCCAGCCGTCCGCCAGCCTCGCGACCCGGCGCAATCCGGCATCGGAGCCCCAGCTCCCGACCCAAAGGGGGATGGTGTTCCGCGGCGCCGGCTCGAGCTCCAGGTCCGAGGGCACGGCGTAGTAGCTCGCCCCCTCGGGCCCGGGCTTCCCCTCGAGCAGAGCACGCAGCGTCGGGATGACTTCCTCGAAGCGCTTCCAGCGCTCCTCGAAGGGGATGCCGAGGGCCTCGTAGTCACGCTTCGACGACCCGGCCCCACGGCGGCCATCACCGGCCCTCGGAAAGAACGTCGAGCGCCGCCAGAGTCTTCGCCAGCGGAACCGGTCCCCGCAGAACGGCGAGAGTCACGGTCGTGGCCAGGGTCATGTCGCCGGTGCGCTCGATGACGCTGGCCAGCGCGGTCGGTCCGTCGAGCCACGGCGTCGAGAAGACGAAGTGGTCGTTGGACGAGACCGCCGCGAAGCCCCCTTCCCGGGCCGCGTCAACTGCCTCCTGAAGGCGGCCGAGGGAGAGTTCCTCGTCTCGGAACTGCATCAGCGGCAGGTGGAGACCGAGATCCATCGGCGGATCGTCTCAGAGTGTGGCCTCAGGGACTGGCGCCGGGGCGACGGCCGTACGCCAGACTTGGCTCATCCCCATGCCCAGGAAGCTCGGCATCCGCCCGATCGTGGTGGGGGGCGCGATCGCAGCCGTCACTGCGGTCATCGCGCTGGCGGGCTGCTCGAGCGACGCGAAGCCGACGGCGGGAGCGGCAACCGCCCCGACGGTGCCCGCGGCGAACCTGGCGCAGGCTCGAGTCGATGCGTTCGCCGAGGTCGCACAGCGGATCTACGCGCGCGAGCACGCGAACGTCGTCGGACGCACTGTGGCCTCTCACCTGCCGCGCAATGCGGCCCTCATGCGGGCGCTCGCCACGGGCGACCGCCGGACGATCCGCGCTCAGGCGCGCAAAGCGGTGATCACGCACGAGGTGCGGATCCGGGTCACTCGCGGACCAACCGTGTTGATGGATGCCGGCCTGCCCAACGTTGTGGAGGGAGCCAAGGCGGAGCTAGGGGTTCCCGGAGCCGCCCCGGTTCAGATCCAGGTGTCGATCCAGGACCTGATCGGGTTCGTGAAGCTCGTGGACAGAGAGACAGGCGTCCACACCGTCGTGCGTGAGCAGAACGGGACCGTCCAGACACTGTTCCCCGCCGCGGCCCACCAAAAGCTGCCGGCCTCCGGGCCGGTGACCGTCAAGGGCCACACATACACGGTGCGCAGCTTCTCCGAGAAGGACTTCGTGGGCAAGCCGGTAACGGTCTGGTTGCTCGAACCAGCCTGAGGGCTCTCAGAGTAAGAGGGTTATACCGCGGCCCGGAGAGCCAACGCAGTGATGATGAGCGACCGCCGCGGGTACACCGGCCCGACCGTCGCCGTCAGGACGTTGACGTGTCTACGGAAGATCCAGGTCAGGGCCGTGTGGCAAGGTGGAAAGCGAGGCGTCCGGGACGATGCGCACATGACGCCAGGGAAGGCATCTCGCGTCCATGACCGCCGGGCTCTTGACCCATCTGAGTTCCTGGTTGTCGACGTGGAATATCTTCGGATCGTGTTGCTCCTTGATCAGTGTTCGGTCGATCGGCATGGTGAGGAGCTTTGCCGTACCGCCCGCAGGAATCACCCGGACCATGCTCCAGTCGAACCCCAGGGTCATTAGCGTCGGCGGATCTGGGATACGGAACTTCGCGCCCCCGAAGACGACGTAAACCTCCGGTCTGTTCCATTCGCGAACCAGAGTGAAGTCAGCCGGTAAGGCCGGAAGTTGCATGTAGGCAATAGCACCGCCGAGCAGACGTCGATCTCGAGCGCCCACCATTCCGAGCAGATCCCGCGCATCGGGCGCTCGGGCCGCTCGGGCGGTAGCGGCGGTCGTGTCCAACACCGTCGCACCCAGATAGCCAGGATCGGCGGGGAAGTCCGTTCCCCCGAACACCACGCTGAGCCCCGTGCCCGCGGCGTTTCGCATGAGCGCGCCATCCGGCAGTCGCACAGCCGGATAGCTGGGGGCCGGAGTCTGGGCTCCCGAAGGTCCGAAGGGCGGTTCGCCGTGGAAGTAGTCAAGATCCCGTACCCAGCTAAACCTCACGGTGCAGCCGCCCCAGAAGTCCCACAGGTCGTCGGTCGGGAAGGCGTAAAAGGCCTTCGGGCCGAAGGTGTCGGCCCTGGCAAGCACCAATGTGTCTGTGCCCGCTTCGCAACCCTGTCCCGGCTTCCGTTTCTTGATCGTCATCGCCGTCACAGCACCACCGGGGTTAGAGTCGAGCTGGTTGTCCCAGGTGTTGTTGTGGAAGTTGAAGGCCTGGATCTCTTTTATCTCGGCCAAGCTCGAAGAGAGTTCGACTCTCATCTGGCAGCGAGACAGCGAGAAGTTGCGCGTCACCGTGACTTCTACGGCATCCCACGCGAAGACATACCCATAGTGATACGGCCCGGCGCCGGCGGTCCGGTAGGGATCGATCACCGGGTAGAACCACTGGGTACCCAGCGACCCTGTACCGACGCAAACGGTCAGCTCTCCGACCCTCCCGGCGCTCGGCGTTCTGCAATCAGGCCTCGAATGAGACGGTGGAGAACTCGTTCATCCTCAGGACCGAAGTTCAACCCGTGAAGGGCGATGTCGACGTCGCCGTCAGGATCCGCGTCTGGTGCCGGAGCGGCCGCGGATCTCGCTCGCTCGGCCGAAGCTGGATCGCGAACGAACGCGTCAAGGAGCAGGCGCACGTCGTCTGCGAGACCCATCGTGTCGGCGTCTGAGACCCCGTCAACGAAGACCGCGACGCGAAAGACCACCGGATCCTCGGCAATCGGAGCCTCCTTCCGTATGTCCTCGAAGCTGCCCACTACTGCATCGAGCGGCATAGCCTCGTCGGAGGAGAACTCAGGCACGACTCCGCTGATCTCCCATAGCCGAGAGCGTAATAAGCGGCTCTGAAAAAGGAAATCGACCATTCGGCCAGCCCCGAAACAGCTGACCGGTCGTGGCCGAAGTGTGCCCGACCATGCTCCGGCTCGTGCTGCGGCCAGGCGGTTCAACTGATGAGGAACTACAACTAGTTCAACGGCGAAACCGAGGGCGACCGGAACAAATCCGACCCCTGTCAAAGGACCCGCCTACGGCGTGATCGCGCAGTACTTCGTCTCGAGGTACTCCTGGATGCCCTCGTAGCCGCCTTCGCGGCCGAAGCCGGAGTGCTTCACACCGCCGAACGGAGCTGCCGGGTTCGACACCATTCCCTGGTTGACGCCGACCATCCCGTATTCGAGGCCCTCCATCACGCGGTGGGCGCGTCCGAGGTCGCGGGTGTAGAAGTAGGCGACGAGGCCGAAGTCGGTGTCGTTGGCGAGGCGCAGCGCCTCTTCCTCGTCCGAGAAGCCCTTCACCGGTGCGACGGGGCCGAAGATCTCCTCCTTCAGCAGCCGCGCGTCGTCGGGGACGTCGGTCAGCACGGTGGGCTCGAAGAAGTACCCCCGCCCGTCGAGACGGCCGCCACCGATCACAGGCCGCGCGCCGCGCTGGACCGCGTCGTTGACCAGCTCCTCGACCTTCCCGAGCTGCTCCTCGTTGACCAGCGGGCCGACGTCGACGCCATCCTCGGTGCCGCGGCCGACGCGTAGCTTCGACATCCGCTCGGCCAGGCGCTCGGTGAACTCCTGGGCGATGCTCTCGGCGACGTAGATCCGGTTGGCGGCGGTGCACGCCTCGCCGATGTTGCGCATCTTGGCGATCATCGCGCCCTCGACAGCGGCGTCGAGATCGGCGTCCTCGAAGACCAGGAAGGGCGCGTTGCCGCCCAGCTCCATCGACACTCGCAGCAGGTTCTCCGCCGACTGCTCGACGAGCTTGCGCCCCACCTCGGTGGAGCCGGTGAAGCTGAGCTTGCGCAGCCGGAAGTCGGACAGCAGCGGCTTGGTCACGGCACTCGAGCTCGAGCTGGTGATCACGTTCAGGACGCCCGCGGGCAGGCCGGCCTCCTCGAGGATCTGCGCGAGGGCCAGCGCGCTGAGCGGTGTGCTGCTCGCCGGCTTCAGGATCATCGTGCAGCCGGCCGCCACTGCCGGGCCGATCTTCCGTGTCGCCATCGCAGCCGGGAAGTTCCACGGCGTGATCAGGTAGCAGGGCCCGACGGGCTGCTTCAACACGAGCAGCCGGCCCTGGCCGGTGGGCGCCACCTGGAAACGGCCGTCGATCCTCACCGCCTGCTCCGCGAACCAGCGGAAGAACTCGCTCGCGTAGGCGACCTCGGTTTCCGACTCTTTCACGGCCTTGCCCATCTCGAGCGTCATCAGCAGCGCCAGTTCGGCCTTGCGCTCGTTCATCAGCTCGAAGGCGCCGCGCAGGATCTCGCCACGCTCGCGCGGCGGATGCTCGGCCCACTCGGCCTGCCTGGCGTGAGCCGCATCCAGCGCTGCGACGGCGTCGTCGGGCGTCGCGTCAGCGACTTCGGCGATGGTCTCGCCGGTCGCGGGATCCTCGACGGGAAGCGTTTTCCCACCCGATGCGTCGCGCCAGCGGCCTCCGATCAGGAGCTGCTTGGGCACCGAATCCAGGACTGCCTTCTCCTGATCCGGGCGCTCTCGTGCGGATGTGTCCGTTGCGCTCAAGGGCATCCAAGTGGTTCCGATGTCAAGTTATACGGGGGTTCCCGCAACCCGGCCCCCTGGAACGCGTTCGTAATCGCAGATGCGCACGAAGCGTCACAACCTCACGGTGGCGGCCTTTGCCGCCCTCCTGGCCCTCATCGCCGCAGCCCCCGCAGGGGCGGCGGAGCGCTGGTCGCTACGTGGCGCGGGCTGGGGACACGGGATCGGAATGAGCCAGTACGGCGCATACGGGTTCGCCAAGAACGGCACCGGATACCGCGACATCCTGCGCCACTACTACACGGGCGTCTCCATCGACCAGCGCAGCCGGGAGCGTCGTACGGGTGCTGCTCCAGCCGAACCGATCCACCTTGACCTTCCGCGGCGCAACCCGCGCCGGCGACCGGAACCTCGACGCGGGATCGACCTACCGCGCGACGCGCTCGGGCTCCAGCGTCGTGCTGCGCAGCCCGACCGGCCGTGAGCTGGAGAGCTACAGCGACGTGATGTCGGTCTCGGGCGGGGGCGCGCTGAAGCTCCTGGGCCGAGCCGACAACGGCGTCGGGGACGGCCTGTATCGCGGCGCGATCGACATCCGCGTGGCGCGCGGACCGGGGCTGAACGCGATCAACTCCCTCGGCCTCGAGGACTACGTGATGGGCGTCGTCGGCAACGAGAGCCCTGCCTCGTGGCCGCTCGAGGCGCTCAAGGCGCAGGCGGTCGCGGCGCGCACATACGCGCTGGCGAGCAACGCCGGCGGGCGCGGCTTCAGCCAGTACGCCGACACGCGCAGCCAGGTCTACCGCGGGGTGCTCAGCGAGACTCCGTCGACCACGCGCGCGACCAGGCGACCGCCGGCCAGGTCGTCACCTACGGCGGCAACGTCGCCACCACGTTCTTCTTCTCCACCTCCGGCGGCCAGACCGAGAACATCGAGAACGCGTTCCCCGGCAGCACCCCGAAGCCGTGGCTGAAGGGCGTCGACGACCCCTACGACAACGCCTCGCCCTACCACCGCTGGGGCCCGTTCAGCTATTCACGCCGGGGGCTCGGGGCCCGTCTCGGCAGCTGGGTCAAGGGAAGCTTCCGGCGCATCGACATCCTCCAGCGTGGCGTCTCTCCGCGGGTCGTGCAGGCCCGGGTGGTCGGCACCCGCGGCAGGACACCTGTCACCGGGCCGCAGCTGCGCACGAAACTCGGCCTGCGCGACACCTGGCTCTACGTGCGCCGGGTGAGGACCCGCACGTCATCGGTCGGGGGATTCGCGCGCGCCGCGGCGCGCGGCCGCATGCCGACCACGATCGCCGGAACCGTCACGGGCAGGAACGGTACGGTCACGCTGCAGCGCCGCGAAGGTGGCCGCTGGGTCCCGTTCACGGACATGCCTGTGCATCGCACCAAGGACGGCCTGCGCTACGAGCTCGATGTCGTCCGTCCGGGCGCGTACCGGGTGATGGCCGGCTGGGCCCCGGGCCCGACCGTCCACGTGCGATAGCGCTCACGCGCTAGGCGAACTTGATCGTCAGCACCTCGCCGTCCGCGACGACGTAGTCGCGGCCCTCGGTGCGCAGGAGCCCGCGCTCGCGCGCCGCGGCGAACGAGCCGCATTCGACGAGCTCCTGCCAGCCGATCACCTCCGCGCGGATGAAGCCCTCCCGCATGTCCGTATGGACCCGGCCGGCCGCGTCGAGCGCGGTCGCCCCGCGCGGCAGGCTCCAGGCGCGGACCTCCTTCTCTCCCACCGCGGTGAAGAACGTGATCAGGCCGAGCAGGTCGTAGGCGGCCCGGATCACCGCCTCGAGCGCAGCGCGCTCGATCCCGAGCTCGGCCCGCATCGCGGCGGCTTCCTCCGGCGTCATCTCCGTGAGCTCGGCCTCGTCGCGCGCGCAGACCGCAAGGGTGGCGGGCTCGGGTACGCCGGCGTCCCCCTCCTCGACGTTGGCAACCACGAGCGAGGGCTTCGCGCTCAGCAGATCGGGGTCGCGCCCACGCTCGCCGCGCCGCAGGCGCTCGGCCTCCTCCGTCCAGTGCCGCGTCTCCTCGGGCGAGAGCTTCTTAGCCTCGAGCCGCCGTTCCGCGGTGCCGAGATCCGCCATCAGCAGCTCTGCCTCGACCACCTCCACGTCGGCGCGCGGGTCGACCTCTCCGTGGGGATGGGCGACGGTTCCGCTCTCGAAGGCGCGCACCACGTGCAGGAGAGCGTCGACCTCGCGGATGTGGCCCAGGAACCGGTTCCCGAGTCCCTCCCCTGCGTGCGCCCCGCGAACCAAGCCGGCGATGTCCACGAACTCGACGCGCTCGGGCACCCGCCGCTCGATGCCGAGGCGTGCCGGCGACAGCGTCGAGCCGCTCGTCCGGCGACGGGTACGACGGCGACGTTCGGCTCGACCGTGGTGAACGGATACTCGGCGGCCTGCGCCGCCGCGCCCGTGAGCGCGTTGAAGAGCGTCGACTTGCCCGCGTTGGGCAGCCCGACGATGCCGACCTTCACGGCTTGCGAGAGCCGGCGACTACAGGCTCCGAGAAGCCCACGCGGTGCTCGGAGACGTCGAGGCGCAGGAACACGACCTGCGAGACGTCGAGCGAGATCGGGCCGTCGAGCGTCTCGACCTCCACCCAGCGCCCGCCGTCCGAGAGGGAGCGCCGCAGGCGCTCATAAGAATCGTCCGACAGCCGCAGCGCGATCGCCTGGCCGCCGCTGAATCCCACCTCGACGCGCTTCTGCTCCGCCATCAATGCACTCCTTCCGCCGGCTGGACCAATTCCGTCAGGACCCCACCGGTCGCGGACGGGTGCAGGAACGCGACCCGGCTGTCCCGGATGCCGCGCCTGGGCTTCTCGTCGATCAGCCGCAGCCCGCGGGCCCGGCACTGATCGAGGGCGCTCGCCACGTCGGCACAGCGGTAAGCCGTGTGGTGCAGGCCCTCGCCGCGCTTGGCGAGGAACTTGCCGACGGCCGTGTCGGGGCCGAGCGGCCGCAGCAGCTCGATGTGCGACTCGCCCACGCCGAGCAGCACCGCCTCGACACCCTGCTCGACCACCACCTCGCGGTGCTGGACGGGCATGCCGAGCTGCTCGCTGTAGAGGCGGACGGCCTCGTCCAGGTCCTCCACCGCGACGCCGATGTGATCGATCGCATCGAACACGCGCCGCAGTGTAGACCGTCGCCTGCGGGCCGCTACTCCTGCTCGGCGAGCTCCTCGGCGGGAGGCGGAACGCTGGTCAGGGTGGGCGGCGGCACGCTCTGCGGCGCCTTCTCCGCCCGGCTGTCGGCCTCGCTCGTGGCAGCGACGATCTCCTCGATCTCGCGGCGGTCGAGCGACTCCTTGGCGAGCAGCGCCTCGGCGATCGCGTCGAGCAGCGAGCGGTTGCTGCCGATCAGCAGCCTGGCCTGCCACTGAGCCTCGTCGATCAGCGCCTGCTGCTCCTCGTCGCGGCGGCTGCGCTTGGCCTCCGAATCTCCCTCGGAGCCTCCGCCCGGGGCGAACAGCTGCGAGCCCATGCCGTATTCCTCGATCATCGCTGCGGCTGATCTCGACCATGCGGCGCAGGTCGTCCGCGGCGCCGTTCGTGACGCGCTCGAAGACGATCTGCTCCGCGACATAGCCGCCCAGCAGCATCTTCATGAAGTCGAGCAGGTCCGGCTTGGACATCAGGTACCGGTCCTCCTCGGGAATGTTCAGCGTGTAGCCGAGCGCCCGCCCGCGAGGGACGATCGAGATCTTGTGCACGGTCGGCACCGCCGGCAGCAGCTCCGAGAGGAGCGCGTGACCGGCCTCGTGGTAGGCGATGATGCGCTTCTCGGAAGGCTGGATCACGCGCTTCGTCTGGAGGCCGGCGATGACCCGCTCGAGCGCGCCGTCGAAGTCGACGGCGCGGATCGTCGAGCGGCCCTCCCGGCCCGCGAAGATGGCTGCCTCGTTGCAGATGTTCGACAGGTCGGCACCACTGAGGCCCGACGTGCGACGCGCGACCATGCCGAGGTCCACTTCCTCCAGCGGCTTGTTGCGCGTGTGGACCTTCAGGATCTCCTCCCGGCCCTTGAGGTCCGGGGGCGACACCAGCACCTGACGGTCGAACCGGCCCGGGCGCAGGAGCGCCACGTCGAGGCCGTCGACCCGGTTGGAAGCGGCGATCACGATCAGGTCGGTGCGCTCCTGGAAGCCGTCCATCTCGACCAGCAGCTGGTTGAGCGTCTGGTCCTTCTCGCGCGAGAGGTCGAAGCCGCGCTGCAGCCCGATTGCGTCGAGCTCGTCGATGAAGATAATCGCCGGAGCGTGCTTCTGCGCGACCTTGAAGAGGTTGCGGATCCGCGCGGCGCCGAGTCCGGCGAACATCTCGACGAACGAGCTCGCGGACTGGCTGAAGAAGTGGGCGCCGGACTCGTTGGCGACGGCCTTCGCGAGCATCGTCTTGCCGGTTCCGGGCGGGCCGTGCAGCAGGATGCCCTTGGGCACCGTGGCGCCGAGCTTCTTGAAGCGATCGGGGTTACGCAGGAACTCGACCACCTCGCGCAGCTCGTGCTTGGCCTCGTCGCAGCCCGCGACGTCTTCCCAGGCGACCGCGGAGGATTCCTCCGGCCTGATCTGCTGCGGCTTGGTCCGCGGCATGGACTTCAGCGTGCGCCAGATCAGGTAGACGAGCGCGCCCATCAGCAGGATTGGCAGCCAGGTCAGGCACCAGCTCTGGATCTGGTCGATAAAGGAACCGTCGAAAGGCATCCGTGCCCCCTTGCGTGCTTGGCCGTCCCCTCAGGGCGGGCGGTCAACGGGAAGTAAATCCCAGCGTAGACGCGGGTTCCGGCCCGCGCTTGGTTTTCGCCCGGGCTAGGTGGTTTCGAGCGCGAGGATGGCCTTCATGGCTTCCTCGGCGACCTGGAGCTGCGGCTCGGTCGGCTCGCGCGTCGCGACGACGCGTTGGATCTCGATCCCCGGCCAGCGGAATGCGCGCGCGAGTGGAGCGTCGCCGTGACGCTCCGACCAAACGAACATCTCCACCGAGATCGCCGCCGCCGCGAGCGCGACGGCCGGGCCCACCAGCGGCCCGCCGACGCGCAGGAGCGAGCGCGCCGTCACGTTTCCTGCGATGCCGGTGATCGTCATCGGGACCACCAGCGTCGACCCGCAGCGGGGGTGCTCCTTCGGCACGGTGCGGGGGTCGGCGTCGTGCTCGTGCGCGGCGATCACCTTGTGCTCGGCGCCGTGGTAGGCGGCGAGCTCGGATCGCGTCAGAGCGACCGCCGCGGGCGCGGCGCCCAGGACGGACACGGCGGTCTCGCGCCGCAGGCCCGGTGGCACGGTGCGGCGCACGAGCGCGGACAACAGGCTGGCGCCCGCCATCGTCCCGATGACGCGGGGGTCCTCGAAAGGCAGACGGGCCTGGGGAACGGCGCGGCGCGCCATGGGCACGACCGCGAACGCCTCGATCAGTCGTGCGACGCCACGAACGCCGGGCATCTGCGACAGCCGGCCCTGGAAGCGGAGCTTGGGCCCCGAGCCGACCACGACATCGCCTTCGTCCGTGCGAACGGCGACCGCCCAATGCTCCGGGCCATGGACCAGCAGCCCGTTTCGCAGAGCCATTCCGCCCAGGCGGACCTTGCTCGACTGCGGGCCGTGGCCGTTTGGACTGGGTTGCGCCATCAGGTGGATGGTAGTCGGGAGTCGGGAGTCGGCAGTCGGGAGTCGGGAGATTAGGCTGGGCTCGTGGAAAGACTGTTCGATACCGGGCCGGATCCGGCGCGGCGGGGAAATGTGCCCGATTGAGGACGAGCCGCTTCCGGCGCGCATGCGGCCGCGCACGCTGGACGAGTTCGCCGGCCAGGAGCACCTGCTCGCAGAGGGCTCGGCGCTGCGCACCGCGATCGAGTCGGGTGCGCTGCACTCGATGATCCTCTACGGCCCGCCCGGCAGTGGGAAGACGACCCTGGCCCGCATGGCGGCGGCGCAGGCCGGAGCGGCCTTCGAGGAGGAGAGCGCGGTGCAGGCCGGCCGAGCGGAGGTGCGCGCGGTGCTCGAGCGCGCGCGGCACAGACGTCAGGCGGACGGCACCGGAACGATCTTCTTCCTCGACGAGATCCACCGGTTCAACAAGGCCCAGCAGGACGCTCTCCTGCCCGCGGTCGAGGAGGGCCTCGTGACGCTGATCGGAGCGACCACGGAGAACCCGTACTTCGAGGTGAACAGCGCGCTCCTGTCGCGCACGCAGGTCTACGAGCTCCAGCAGCTTCCGGCCGAAGCGATCGAGTCGCTGCTGCGGCGGGCGCTGACCGATCCCGAGCGCGGCCTCCCCGATCCACCGCAGGTACCGGACGGCGCTATCGAGTTCCTCGCGTTGCGATCGGGCGGCGACGCCCGTGCTGCGCTGAACGCGCTCGAGCTCGCGGCGGAGACGGCTCGGCTCCACGGCGGCGGAGTGACCGTCGAGCTCGCCGAGGACGCCATGCAGAAGAAGGCGGTCCTCTATGACAAGGGCGGCGACCGCCACTACGACTACATCTCGGCCTGGATCAAGGCGACCCGCGGCTCGGACGTCGACGCCTCCCTCTACTACCTGGCCGTGATGCTCGAGGGCGGCGAGGACGCCCGCTTCATCGCCCGCCGGATGATCGTCCTGGCCTCCGAGGACATCGGCAACGCCGACCCCCAGGCACTTCAGGTCGCGGTGGCGGCGGCACATGCCGTCGAGCACGTGGGAATGCCGGAGTGCGCCCTCAACCTCAGCCAGGCCGCTGCCTACCTCGCCCTCGCACCGAAGTCCAACGCCAGCCTGAAGTCGATCGGCAGGGCCCGTGCCGATGTCCGCGAGCACGGCGCCGAGCCTCCACCGGACTACCTGCGCGACGCGCATTACTTCGGGGCCCGCAAGCTCGGCCGCGGCGTGGGATACGAGTACCCGCACGAGCTGCCTGACGCCGTGTCGGGGCAGTCGATGCTCCCCGAGGGCCTCGAGGAGCGGCATTACTACGAGCCGACCGAGCACGGATTCGAGGCCGAGCTGCGGCGGCGATGGGCCGAGATCCAGGAAAAACGGCGCAAGAACGCCACCTAGCGTCTACAGTCATAAATCAGTCGTGAAGAGCTCTTGGCCCAGGCAGGGGCGCCCGGTCAAGCGCACCGGATCGCGCTTCGCAACACTCCTCTCAATAGCCGTCGCGGTGGTCGCGACCGGCGTGCTCTGCGCTGCTCCGAGCGCCATGGCCGCGCGGGTCAGCGTGTCCGGCTCGACCTTGTTCGTGAAGCCCACCGCCAGCGAGCGCAACGTGATCACGATCGCCAAGGACGGCGACGTCGTAACGGTGCGCGACGGGGGCGCGCCGCCTCAAGCCGACCTCCCCTGTACGGCCGACGGCGACACGGTGTCGTGCGACGCGGCCGGGATCGCGCGACTCTCGGTCAACCTGGGGTCGCTGGACGACGAGCTGACGATCACCGCGCCGATCCCGGCGATCCTGATCGCCGGTGGCAACACCGATGCCGGCAACGACACGATCCAGATCCGAAACGGGGTCGCGGACCGGAACGTCGACTGCGGGCAGGGTACGGACACGGCGATCATCGACCCGGGCGACGCGGTCACGAACTGCGAGTCCGTCGACGATGGGGTTCCTCCCGACACGGCAATCGACAGTGCCCCGCCGGCCGTTTTCAACCAGGTCGTGGTGCCCGCGAATTTCGAGTTCTCGGCCCGAAACGAGCCCGCCGCCAAGTTCCGTTGCCGGATCGACTCACAGGTGTTCGACGACTGCACGTCGCCTTTCACGGCGTCGCTGCTGCCAGAGGGTGAGCACACGTTCGGAGTTGCGGCCGCGGACTCGTTCGGCAACACCGACCCGACCGAGGCGACCGCCACGTTCGTCGTCGACGAGACGCCGCCCAACACGACCATCACGTCCGGTCCGCCGGACATCACCGACACGCGCACGCCCACCTTCGTGATGGGGGCCAGCGAGCCGGGCGTGACGTTCGAGTGCCAGGTCGACAACGGGGACGTCGGCGTGTGCCAGTCGCCGTTCACGCTCTCGCCGCTCGAGAACGGGACGCATTCCTTCCATGTCTGGGCGCGAGACGCCGCCGGCAACGCCGACCAGACCGGCGCCGCCCGCAATTTCATCGTGGCGGCCAGCAGCCTGCCGCCGCCCAAGATTCAGCAGCCGTTCGTGATCGTCCTGGGCTCCATCGTCCTGATCTCCGGGCGCACGGTGAAGATGTCGAAGTCCGGCACCGTCCCCGTGAGCCTCAACTGCGCCGGCTCGCAGGTCTGCAAGGGGAAGCTGACGCTCACCACAGCCGACCCGGTCCGGATCACGGCCCGCAAGATCGCGCGGCTCGGCAACGCCAGGTTCAAGATCAAGCCGCAAGGCAAGAAGCTGATCCGGGTCCGGCTGAGCAAGACCGCCCGCAAGCTGGTCAAGCGGCTGCGGCGGGTGCGCTCCCGCGCCACCATCCGCGAGGTCGACCTGCGCGGGAATCCGCGGATCTCGTCGCGGCTCTTCACTCTTCGCAGCAAGTAGACCGGGCTACACTTGCGGAGCGTGGAGCCCACCGCCACAGCACCGGCCGCACCGCCTGCCGCTGAGCCGTCCCGCCAGGGCCACCTCGAGTCGTTCGACCCCGCGACCGGCGCGCTGATCGGCTCGGTCCCGACGGTGACGCCGGCGGAGGTGCAGGGCATCGTCGACGACGTCGCCCGCGTTCAGCCTTTCTGGGCTCAGCTCACCGCCGAGGAGCGGGCGCACTACCTGCGGCGCGGCAGCAGCGGTCCTGCTCGATCACGCCGACTCGGTCGCGGCGCTGATCACGCGCGAGCAGGGCAAGCCGCGGGTCGAGGCCTACACGATGGAGGTGCTGCCGACGATCGACGCGCTGCACTGGTGCGCCGACAACGGCCCGGAGATCCTGGCCGACGAGCGGGTCAGCTACCCGCAGCTGATGCTGAAGCAGAAGAAGTCGGCCTTCGTCTACGAGCCGCTCGGGGTCGTCGGAGTGATTGCTCCGTGGAACTACCCGTGGTCGATCCCCTTCGGCGAGGTGGCGATCGCGCTGATGGCGGGCAACGGGGTCGTCCTCAAGCCGGCCTCCCTCACTCCGCTGATCGGCCAGCGCATCCAGGACATCTTCGAGCGCGCCGGCTTCCCCGAGGGGCTGCTGCGGACCGTGCACGGCGGCGGGGCCGTGGGACAGGCGCTCGTCGAGTCGAGCGCGGCAAAGATCTTCTTCACCGGATCGGTCGAGGTCGGGCGGGGCGTCGGCGAGGAGTGCGCGCGCCGGATGAAGGGCTCGGTCCTCGAGCTGGGCGGGAAGGACCCGCAGATCGTGTGCGCCGACGCCAACCTCGCGAACGCCGTCTCCGGGGGCGTGTGGGGCGGATTCGCGAACGCCGGGCAGACGTGCTCCGGCATCGAGCGAACGTACGTGGTCCGCGAGGTCGCGGACCGCTTCATCGAAGGCGTCGTGCAGGAGACCTCGGCACTGACCGTCGGCGACCCGAGCCTGTGGGACACCGAGATCGGGCCGATGGTCTCGAAGGAGCAGTTCGACCTGGTCAACGAGCTGGTCGACGACGCGATCGCGCACGGCGCCCAGCGCCGCTGCGGCGGGCCGACCGAGGTTCCGGGCTTCAGGGGCTACTTCATCGCCCCCACCGTGCTGACCGGGGTGACGCACGACATGCGGATCATGCGCGAGGAGATCTTCGGCCCGGTGCTGCCGATCGTGACGGTCGACTCCGAGGAGGAGGCGATCGCACTTGCCAACGACTCCCGGTTCGGGCTCGGTGCGTCCGTCTGGACTCTGGACCGCAGCAAGGGCGAGCGCATCGCCCGCCAGCTCGAGTCCGGGATGGTCTGGATCAACGACCACTCCTACACGCACGGCGCCTGCCAGTGCGCTTGGGGCGGCGTGAAGGAATCCGGCCTCGGCCGCTCACACTCCAAGTTCGGCTTCTACGAGTGCGTGAACATCAAGACCGTGTCCTGGGAGCCCTCACGGCTGCCGGACGTGTGGTGGCAGCCCTACGACGAGGTCCTCGGCAAGGCGATCAGCGCGTCCGCCCGGATCCTCTACGGCCGCGACGGCCGCCGCAAGCAGGGCCTGCGCGAGGGCGCGATCCCGCTCCTGCGCGTCACCGGGCGCTCAGTGCGCCGCGCGCTGCGGCGCTAGACGTCGCGCACCTTTTCGCCTGGCCAAGACTCGGCTAGTGTGAGCCGAGCACCTTCAGTTGCGCAGGGGGAACCGGGGGACAATTGGCTGCAACGCTGCATGGCACGGACCGGAGCACCGGGGCTCCGGCGATCGGCCGGGATGAACGCATCCGCATCGAGCTCCACAACCGCGCGCTGCTGGAGCGCGACCTCCTGGACAAGCGGCTGGACTTTCGCTCGCGGCCATACGAGGCGCACATCCAGTACAGCAACGTGTGCAACATGAGCTGCATCATGTGTTACGACGGGTGGCACCCGCCCGTTCGCAAGATGTCATCGGAGATTCTCGCCCGCGTGCGTGAGGAAGTGGCGCCGTTCCTCTCGGTGGTGATCCCGTACGGCGGCAGCGAGCCGCTGATCGCGACCTGGGACCAGGCGCGCGACATGGCGGTCGACTACAGCATCGAGCTGCGGCTCACCACCAACGTCCAGTTTCTCGACGAGCAGAAGTTCGACGAGCTGAAGGACATCAGCGAGGCGCTGTTCCTGTCGATCGACAGCCACATTCCCGAGCTGTTCGAGGCGATCCGCCCGGGGTCGCGCCCGGAGAAGGTGTTCGCCAACCTGCCTGTGGCGGCGCGGCTGGCGAACGAGCACGGCCTCGAATGTCTCGGCCAGGTGGTTTTCATGACCAAGAACGCGGCCACCCTGGCGCAGACCGTCGGCTATCTGGCAGACGCCGGCGTGCCGACTGTGAACGTGTTGCAGCTGCTCGATGTGAACGGGCGCAGCGGCCTGCTCGACCCGCTGCTGCACTTCTCCTCCGAGTACATCGAGTCGGTGAAGCGCGCTGTATCGACGTGGCGCGCGAGAAGCGTACGCGGCTGATCTGGAATGCCGGCGATTACGAGCGCCACGATTTCCGTACCGACAAGGTGCCGCCCAAGGTGCGCAAGGACTGGAACCACCGCTGGGAGCAGCGCATGCGTCATCACGTCCCGGGCTATTGCGTCAACGTGCACAACCGCGTTCAGATCGACGCCGGCGGCACGGTCACGCCATGCGCCTACGCAACCGACGACGACCTCGTGCTGGGCTCGCTCGCGACGCAGCGGACTGGACGAGATCTGGAACGGCGCGAACGCTCGCGACCTGCGCCGCGGCATGCTGACCTGGGACTACCCCAGCCTGTGCAAGAGCTGCATGTTCACCGACAAGCTCGGCCCGGAAACATGGCTTCCGTTCGTCGCGGCGGTGATGGAACGGCTCGATCGCCCACGACTGCAGATGGATTGCGAGCTGGACGTCTCCGCTCCGCCGCACATGCGCCGTGCCGGCGGGCCACCGACGATCAAGGTGCGACGCCCACCCGCGCCCGTGGAGCGCTGGGTGCTTGGAATCGCGCTGGGAGGGGAGCAGCAGGTCGAGGTATGCGATCTGAGCCCGCGGCCCACGCAGGACCTCGAGCACGTGTCACTGCCGATGCCTGCGGCCGCGTGGAGGCGTTTGAGCACCAACCTCGGCTACTGGTGGGCGCTGTTCGCCGTGCCGGCGGGCGACTCCACGCGCACCTTGCGATCACGGGAGATCCGGTGTCTCGTGCGACATGAGCGCGTAGGACGGGTGGAGGGCAGCACGCTGCGTTACCCCGACCGGGGCCATCTGCCCGTAGTCGACCTCGGGGGCGACAAGCAGAGCGGCCGGCCCGCGCTCGGCGCGGCGCCGGCGCGCCCGCAGCTCGGCGCGCGCCGCAACCCCTGGCCGGGATACGCGAATGGCTCGCACGGCGGAGCGCAGAACGGCAATGGCGCCGCGATGTCCAAGCAGGCCTACGGCAAGCTGGTCGCCCGCCTGCGCAGAGCCGTTGCTGCGGCCCTCCCCGCGGAATCGACCGTCCTGGTGGTGTCGAAAGGCGACCCCCGCATGGTCGAGCTGGACTGCCGCGCAGCCTGGCATTTCCCGACCGGAGGCGACGGCGGCTGGGCCGGCCACCATCCACCCGACGGTCAGACGGCAATCGCGCAGCTGCAGGAAATGCGTGCGCGCGGAGCCGACTACCTCGTGGTGCCGGCGACCACGGCCTGGTGGCTGACCTTCTACGAGGACCTGGCCGAGTGGCTCACCGACACCTGTCCGGTGGTGCTGGCCGATGAGCGGACCTGCACGATCTTCGCGCTCGGTCCGTATCCCGCCTTCTACGGGCGCGCCCGCGACGCGGAGGTCAACCGCCATCTGCACCCGGTGTAGGCGGGCGCGCGAGCCGCGCGATGTCGGCGGCCTCGAGTCGCACGCGCGCGGCGGCCATGTTCTCTTCCAGGTGCTGCACGGTCCTGGTTCCAGGGATCGGGACGATCGCTTCCGATTGAGCGAGCAACCAAGCCAGCGCGACCTGTCCCGCGGTCACACCGAGCCGGCGGGCGATCTCGGACGCGGTCTTATCGCCGGCCAGGCGCCCGGCCGCGAGCGGGTGAAAGGCCAGATAGGCGATCCCCGCGCGCTCGCATTCGCCCAGCACGGGATCGGGGCCGAAGCGCCGTCTGCGCCGCACGTTGTAGCCGTTCTGGACTGAGGCGACGGGTGTCAGCGTGCGCGCCAGCGCGAGCTGCTCAGGAGTTACCTGCGACAGACCGATGTGGCGTATCTTTCCCGCCTCGCGCAGCTCGCCGAGCGCCCCCACCGATTCCTCGAACGGCACCCGGGGGTCGGGCGTGTGGAGCTGGTAGAGATCGATGACGTCCAGCCGCAGGCGCTGCAGGCTTCCGTCGCAGGCGGCGCGCAGGTGAGCGGGCCGCCCGTCCGGCACCGGACCATCCGGGCCGCGCACGAACCCGCCTTTGGTGGCGATCGTGAGGTGCGCCGGATAGGGATACAGCGCGTCCGCGATGCGGATCTCGCTGAGCCCGTCCCCGTAGATGTCGGCGGTGTCGATCAACTGCACGCCGAGCTCGACGGCGCGGCGGAGCACCGACGTCGCCGCGGCCTGGCTCGGGCAACCCGGCAGGCGGCCCCCGCCGAAGCCGATTCGCGCGGGCGGCTCAGCTGCCCCGCGGGCTTGGCTCACCCCTCCTGCTTCAACTCGATCCAGAGGCCTTTCGCGCGAGCCAGCAGCTCGCCGCCGGCGGTGAAGATCGCCGACCCGCCCTCGGACTTGCGGCCCTCGCGGCCGATCGGCCAGCCGACCACGACGTGTGGGTCGCCCGGCCGGACGTCGCCGGCCACCTCGGCGGTCAGGCGAGCGAGGACGGAGGTCCCGGTCAGGCCGAGCAGCGCCGAGCCGAAGCTGGTCGGGCAGTCGAGCACGGCCCAGATGAGCTCGGGCGACAGGGAGCCGTTCTCGCCGGCGAGTCCGGCGTCGGGGATCCATGGCGCCGCGACGATCGCCCGCCCCTCCACCTGCCCCGGAAAGATGCGCAGGCCGTCCGGGTAGGCGCGGCCCGGCCCGCACACGAAGCATCCGGGGAACGGGTGGTCGTGCCAGAACACGAAGCGCTCGACCGCCTCCTCGGCCTCCTCGACCGACGGCGCCTCCGGCACGTCCAGCTTCAGCTCGGCGGGGCCGCCATCGGCGACGATCACCTCACCGTCGCGCAGCTCGAGCGTGCCCTCGCCGGTGCTGTGCAATTCGAGTGGCCGCTCCAGTGGAGGCGGCACGCGCAGGCTGACCGAGGCGGGTCCTTCCACCTCACGCCCGATCAGGCCGCAGGAGTAGCCGCCGTTGCCCGAGGTGTCCGGCCCGCGGAAGCGCTCATGGATGACAACCGGCCCGGCCACGTCCTGATTCATACAGCGCGCTACGGTTTTCCGTGTGGAAGACGGCGAGCTGACCCACCTGGACGGCAGCGGACGGGCGCGCATGGTCGACGTCGGCGCCAAGCCGGCGACCGATCGCAGGGCCCGCGCGCGGGCCATCGTGCGGATGAGCGTCGCCACCGCTGAGACGGTGGCGCGCGGAGATGCCCCCAAGGGCGATGTCATCGGCACTGCCCGGATCGCCGGCATCCAGGCCGCCAAGCGCACCGCGGAGCTGATTCCGCTCGCCCATCCCCTGGCTCTCTCCTATGTCGACGTGGAAGCGGCGATCGACGCCGAGACCGGCACCGTGACGCTCGAGGCGGAGGTCCGCACCACGGGCCCGACCGGCGTCGAGATGGAGGCTCTGACCGCGTGCTCGGTCGCTGCCCTGGCCGTGTACGACATGGTCAAGGGAATCGAGCGCGGGGTCTCGATCGAGCAGGTGGTCCTGCTGGAGAAGTCGGGTGGCCGCCACGACTACGCGCGCGGTGAGACCGAGTAGCGACCTTGCGGGCCGCGATCCTGACAGTCAGCACGTCCCGAGTCGCCAACCCCGCAGCCGACGAGAGCGGGCCCGCGCTGGCCCAGTTCGCTCGTGAGCTGGGCGCGGAGATCGCCGCAACCGACCTCGTTCCGGACGACCGCGAGCTGATCGCGACGACGCTGCGCCGCTTCTGCGACGGGGAGGCTTGTGACCTGGTGCTGACGACGGGCGGCACCGGCTTCGCCCCCTCCGACGTCACGCCGGAGGCGACCCGCGAGGTGATCGATCGCGAGGCCCCCGGCATCGCCGAGGCGATGCGCGAGGCGAGCCGCCCGCATACGCAGAACTGGATGCTCTCGCGAGCGGTCGCCGGGATCCGGGGCCGATCGCTGATCGTGAACTTCCCCGGCAGCCCGAAGAGCATCCGCCAGGCGGGAGAGGCCATCGCGCCTGCTCTCCCGCACGCGGTCGCGCTTGCCTCCGGCGAGCCGGCGCAGCACGGCGAGCGCTAGCGGCCGATGCGCGGCCCCTTCAGCGGCATGGATGCGCCCCTTCCGGCGCCGGTGGCGCCGGCCCCGGCCGAGCCGGACGCCGCCGAGGCGGCGATCGCGGTGAACGGCCTCTGGCGGCGCTTCGGGGAGCGCGATGCGCTGGCCGACGTCGGCTTTCGCCTCGCCCCCGGTGAGACGCTGGCCGTGCTCGGCTCAAACGGCGCCGGGAAGACGACCCTGCTGCGAGTGCTCGCCACGTTGCTGCGCCCGCACCGGGGCCAGGTCTCGGTCCTGGGCTTCGAGCTCCCCCGCGAGGCTCAGTACGTACGCGCCCAGATCGGGCTGCTGGCGCACGAGCCGCTCCTCTACCTCGACCTCAGCGGACGGGAGAACCTCGAGTTCTACGCCCGCCTCTACAAGGTCCCCCACATGGAGGCGCGCATCGAGGCGCTGCTCGAGGCCGCCGGCATGTCGAGGCGCGCCGACGAGCCGCTCCGAAGCCTCTCCCGCGGAATGGTCCAGCGGCTCGCCGTCTGCCGGGTGGTGCTGCACTCGCCCGCGCTCTTGTTGCTCGACGAGCCCTGGTCCCATCTCGATCCCGAGGCCGACTCCCTCGTCGAGCCGCTGATCGGCCGCGCCAGCGAGGCGACGCAGGGTGATCGTCACCCACGACATCGACCGCGGGCTCGCCGAAGCCGACCGGGTCCTGGCGCTCCACGCCGGGCGGGTGGCCCTGTCCGCGCCGGCCGCCGACCTCACCGCCGCCGACCTGCGCCCCGTCTACGGAGCCCGGTAGGCATGAGCGCCGTCTGGGCCATCGCCCGCAAGGACCTGCTGGTCGAGCTGCGCACCAAGGAGTCGGTGCCCGCGATGGCGCTGTTCGCGGTCACGACCTTCGTCCTGTTCCACTTCGGCCTCGACCGGAACCAGCTCGAGGGCGACCTCGCGGCCGGTGTGCTGTGGGTCACGCTGCTCTTCGCCGCCATCCTCGGGATCAACCGCCTGTTCGTCGCCGAGCGCGAGCAGGCCGGGTTCGACGGGATCCTGCTGGCGCCGATCGACCGCTCCTCCCTGCTCCTGGCGAAGGCGCTCGCGCTGCTCGTCTACCTCGTGGCCCTGGAGGCGATCGCGCTGCCGGTCTTCGCCCTGTTCTTCATCGACAGCCGGGTTCTGGAGCGCACTGCCCCGGCTGGCGGCGGTGACGCTGCTGGCGGACATCGGGATCTGCGTGCTCGGAGCGCTGCTGGCGTCGATCGCCGTCCACACCCGAGCCCGGGACCTGCTGCTGCCGATCCTCCTGCTCCCGCTGGCCGTGCCGGCGATCATCGCGGCCGCATCGGCCTCTGAAAAGCTGCTCTCAGTGCCCATGGAAACCGGCGGAGTGGCGAAATGGATGGCAGTTCTTGCCCTCTATGATGCTGTGTTCGGGCTGATCGCCTACGCGCTTTTCGATTTCCTCATGGAGGACTGACCGCTGGATTCCGCTCTCTTCGGCAAGGGCTTGCGGCCACTCGCCGCCCTGTCCACCTTGCTGATCGGCATCGCACTCGCACT
Source organism: uncultured Solirubrobacterales bacterium (assembly GCA_963785085.1). GTDB lineage: Bacteria > Actinomycetota > Thermoleophilia > Solirubrobacterales > JBBDJG01 > CAWACB01. The sequence goes on from CAWAUD010000009.1 coordinate 49,134, forward strand.
GGTTTTCTTCTACGCGCCCAACGACGCGGACCAGGGCTTCGTGCAGAAGATCTTCTACATCCACGTGCCGCTGGCGATCACGGCGCTGGTCGGCTTCGTGGCCGCAGGCGTGATGGCGATCATGCACCTGCGCACGCGCGACGACGCCTGGGACGCCCGCTCCTACGTGGCGATCCACCTGGGCGTCATCTTCGGCGTCGGCGTGCTCGCCACCGGTGCGATCTGGGCCCGCGCCAGCTGGGGCAAGTGGTGGGTCTGGGACGAGCCCACGCTGGTCAGCTTCCTGATCGTCTTCCTGCTCTACGCCACCTACTACCCGCTGCGCTACTCGATCGAGGATCCCGAGCGCCGGGCCCGGTACTCGTCGGTGTTCGCGATCACGGCGGGCGCGTTCGTGCCGATCAACTTCCTCGCCGTCCGGATGGCCCAGAGCCTGGTCCACCCGCGGGTCCTGAACCAGACCGCCGGCGACATGCCCGGCGAGATGCGGCTCACCTTCCTGGTCGCGCTGGCGGGCATCGCCCTGCTCTACGTCACGCTGATGAAGGTCGAGCTGACCTCCAAGCACGCCCGCGGCCAGATCCGCCGCCTGCGGCGACTGCTGGAGGAGGACGAGCGGCCCGCCGCCGGCGCTGCGGGGCCACCGGTGGCCAGCGTTCCCGCGCGTCCTACTCTTTGACCAGATGCCCGCACTGCCGCTAGACGAGGCCGGGAAGTACGTTGCGGGCGCCTACGGCGTCTTCGTCGTGCTGATCCTCGTCTACGTCGCGATCATGGCCGGCAAGCTCCAGCGGATCGAGCGGGAGCTGAGCGACCTCACGCAGATGGTGGAGCGCCGCCGCCGCGGAGGCGGCGAATGACGATCCGCGAGCGTCTTGCCCGCCTGCGCCCGAGCAGGTCCCGGAACGGCAGCGACGACATGCGGTCGATGCTGGACCGCTGGGAGAGGAAGGGCCGGCGTTGGGAGACGCGCCCCTACTACCCCGCGATCCTCGACATCGCCGGGCGCCGGGCGCTGGTCGTCGGCGCCGGCGGCGTGGGCGAAGGCAAGATCGAGGGACTGGTGCGCGGCGGCGCGCGGGTGCGGGTCGTGTCGCTGGACGCCACCGAGCGCGTGCGCGCAGTGGGCCGCCGACGGGATGATCGAGCTCGAGCTGCGGGCCTACCGCTCGAACGATCTCACCGGCTGCTTCATGGTGATCGCCGCGACCGAGGACAACGACACGAACGTGCGCGTGTTCGCGGACGCCGAGGCTCGCCAGATGCTGTGCAACGTGGTCGACGTCACTCACCTGTGCAACTTCATCCTGCCGTCGATCGTGCGCCGCGGAGACCTCGCGATCGCCGTATCGACCGGCGGCGCGAGCCCCGCGATGGCCCGCCGCATCCGGCTGGCGATCGGCGAGTGCTACGGCGACGAGTACGCGATCGCGCTCCAGGTCCTCGGCTCGCTGCGCGAGGACCTCAAGGAGCGCTACCCCGCGTTCGAGGACCGCAAGGTCCTGTTCGAGCGAATGGTCTACACGAACTTCATGGACCTGGTTCGCGCGGGAGACGCCGAGGGACTCGAGGCCTGGATCGAGCGCTGCATCGCCGAGGGCCCGGCCTATGCGCCGCCGGCCGAGCACGCCGAGATGCTGCGCGCGGCGTCGCCGGAGTGCAAGCTGCGGTTCGAGCCGCTCCAGATCGAGAACGCGGCGGCGGTGAACGGCCATTGAGTGACCTGCTGGCACTCGGCGTCTCGCACAAGACCGCCCCGATCGTGCTGCGCGAGCGCGTCGCCCTCCCCGAGGGCCGGGCCGCGAGCGTGCTGCGCGAGCTGATCTCGACACCCGAGATCCACGAAGCCGTGGTGATCTCCACCTGCAACCGAACCGAGCTCTATCTCGCCGTCGGCGACGACGTCGAGGCGGAGACCGCGGCGCTCGGCATCCTCGCGCGGCAGGGCGGCATCCGCCCCACGGAGCTGATCTCGCACCTCTACTCCCTGCGCAACGGCGACGCGGCGCGCCATCTGTTCCGTGTCACCGCAGGGCTCGACGCAATGATCATCGGCGAGTCCGAGATCCAGGGCCAGGTCAAGCGCGCATACGAGCTCGCGCTGGTCGAGGGCACGACGAGCGCATTCATGAACCGGCTGTTCCGGGAGGCCCTTGCAGCGGGCAAGCGCGTTCGCAGCGACACGCAGATCGGCGCCCGCAGCGTCTCGATGAGCTCCGTCGCGGTCGGCCTCGCGCAGGAGACTCTCGGCGACCTCTCGGGCAAGCGGGTGATCGTCATCGGAGCCGGAGAGACCGGCGAGCTGACAGCGCGCGCGCTCACCGAGCAGGGCGTGCGCTCGGTCTTCGTCGCGAACCGCCACTACGACCGCGCGATCGGGCTCGCACAGCGATTCGGCGGCCAGGCGGTCCGCTTCGACGCACTCCCGGCCGAGCTCGAGCTCGCCGACATCGTGCTCTCCTCGACCTCGTCGCCACACAACATCATCGGCCGCGACGAGCTGGCGGGCGTGATGGAGCGGCGCGGCGGCCGGCCGTTGCTCGCGATCGACATCGCCGTTCCGCGAGACATCGATCCCGCGGTCGCCGAGCTCGAAGGAGTGCACCTGCGCGACGTCGACGATCTCCAGCGCGTGGTGGAGCGGAACGTCTCCGGGCGGGAAGCCGAGGCACATCACGCCGACGCGCTGATCGAGCGCGAGCTGGAGCGCTTCAAGCGCTGGCTGGCGACCCTCGAAGTCGTGCCGACGATCACGGCGTTGCACGAGCGCGGCGAGGCGATCGCGCGGCAGGTGCTGGCGGAGAACGCAACCCGGTGGCAGGGTCTTACGGAGGCCGATCGCGAGCGACTCGAGCTGATGGCCACGACGATCGTCAAGCGGCTGCTGCACCAGCCGATCCTGCGGCTCAAGACAGCCGACGAGGAGCAGCGCACCTACGCCTACGTGCAGGCGCTGCGCGAGCTGTTCGGCTTGGAAGACCAGCTCTTGTCCGCCTTCGACTCGGCGGCAGCCGAGCTCGGCGACCGTGAACGCACGGCAGCCGAGAACGCGCCCGTCACGCCGATTCGGAAGGCGCGCGGGCACACGCGGAGCTGAGGGCGACCGCACCGCTGCGGATCGGAACGCGGGGCAGCGCGCTGGCGCTGGCCCAGGCGGGCGCCGTGGCCGACGCGCTGCGTGATGGCGGCGTGGCGGAGATCGAGTTGGTCCACATCGTGACGGCCGGCGACCGCGGCGCCGCGGGGGACAAGCTGCGCTTCGTCAAGGAGATCGACGACGCGCTCCTGCGCGGCGACGTCGACCTCGCGGTGCACAGCGCGAAGGACCTGCCCGCGGAGCTGGCGGGGGAGATCGTGATCGCCGCGGTGCCACCCGCCGAGGATCCCCGCGACGCGCTCTGCGGAGCCGCATCGATCGAGGCTCTTGCGTCCGGCGCTCGGGTCGGGACCGCGAGCGTGCGCCGCCGGTCGCAGTTGCTCGCGATTCGATCCGACCTGGAGATACAACCGCTGCGCGGGAACGTCGACACCCGGCTGCGCCGGCTGGCAGCAGGAGACCAGGATGCGATCGTGCTCGCGCTCGCCGGACTGCGTCGCCTGGGCCGCGACGACGCCGGTACGGCGCTCGACGCCGACACGTTCGTTCCCGCTCCCGGCCAGGGAGCGCTGGCGGTCACGGCACGAGCCGACGGAGCCGCCCGCGAGACGGCTGCCGCTCTCGAGGACTCGGACTCGCGTACCCGCCTCGACGCCGAGCGGGCCGCGGTGAAGGCGCTGGGGGCGACCTGCCACACCCCCGTCGGTATCGCCGCGGCCCGCGACGGCGACGAGATCGTGATCCGCGGCTACGCGGGGATGCCGGACGGCAGCGACTGGATCAGCGACCGGCTCCGGACATCGGCGGCCGACCCGGCTGCGGCCGGCGTGGCGCTGGCCGAGCGCATGATCGCTGCGGGCGCGGGCGACCTGCTGGAGCGGGCCGAGCTGCTCCAACAACGATTAGGGTCGCCCGAATGAGCGCAGGCGTTGTCTACCTGGTGGGCGCCGGCCCGGGTGACCCCGGCCTCGTGACGGCACGCGCCCTCGACCTGGTCGAGCGCGCCGACGTGATCGTCTACGACCGGCTGGTGCCGGCACGCGTGATGGATCGTGCGCGCCCGGATGCCGAGCTGATCTACGCGGGGAAGGAACCCGGGCGACCCGGGATCGGCCAGGAGGAGATCAACCGCCTGCTGGTGGACCACGCTCGCGCCGGACGGACGGTGGTGCGCCTCAAGGGTGGCGATCCATTCGTGTTCGGCCGCGGCGGTGAGGAGGCGGAGACGCTGGCGGAGGCGGAGATCCGGTTCGAGGTCGTCCCGGGCATCACGGCGGGAATCGCCGCGCCGGCCTATTCGGGCATCCCGGTCACCCATCGCGAGGAAGCCTCGGCGGTCGCCTTCGTCACCGCGCACGAGGACCCCGCCAAGCCCGAGAGCGCGCTCGACTGGCGTGCGCTGGCGGCGTTCCCCGGCACCCTGGTCTTCTACATGGGGGTGCGTACGCTGGACCGCGTGTCGGAGCGGCTGATCGCCGAGGGGCGCGACCCGCAGGAGCCCGCCGCTGTCGTCGAGCGCGGGACGCAGCCTGCCCAGCGCACCGTGTCGGCGCCGCTGCGAGACATTGCACGCCGGGCCGCGGAAGCCGAGATCGGCGCCCCGGCGGTGACCGTGGTGGGAAAGGTCGTCGAGCTCGGCGAGCGTCTCGGGTGGTTTCGCCACGGGCCCCTGCAGGGGCGCCGCGTCGCGGTCACGCGCGCCCGCGCCCAGGCGAGCGAGCTGGCGGCCCGGCTCGAAGCGCTGGGTGCCGAGGTGATCGAGGCGCCCGCGATCCGGATCGAGCCGCTGACGGCTTCGCCCGAGGTCGGAGCGGCGATCGCCAGGCTGGCCGATCACGGATACGACGTCGTTTGCCTCACGAGCCCGAACGGGGCACGGCTCCTTCTCGACTCGATGGACGAGGCCGGGCTCGACTCCCGTGCTCTGGCCGGAGTGATGCTGGCGGCGATCGGTCCGGGAACCGCGGCGGCCCTCCGGGAGGGCGGCCTCCGCGCCGACCTTGTCCCCGCGCGCTCGATCGCGGAGTCGCTCGCCGAGGAGGTCATCGCGACCGGCGTCGAGGGCAAGCGCGTCCTGATCGCGCGCGCACTGGAGGCACGCGACGTGCTGCCGGATCTGCTCACCGCAGCGGGCGCGGAAGTGGACGTCGTCCCCCTTTACGAGACCGTGCGCGAACCGCTGGGCGAGGCCGCTGCCGCGGCGGTCGGAGATGCCGACTACGTCACGTTCACGAGCTCTTCGACGGTTCGGTTCTTCAGCGAGTCGCTCGGCGGCCCGTCGAACGTGCCGCAGAGCGCGCGGGTGGTGTCGATCGGCCCGATCACCAGCGCCACGGCGCGCGAGCTGGGCATCGACGTCGCGGTCGAGGCCGCCCAGCACGACATCGACGGCCTCGTGACGGCACTCGTCTCGGACGCCGAGGGCAGGGAACTGATGGCGCCCCTCCCGATCAGCTTCGTGTCGGACTACGGTCTGGAGGACGAGTGGGTCGGCGTCTGCCACGGCGTCATCGAGCGGATCGCGCCCGGCACACGGGTGATCGACGTGACCCACGGCGTTCCGGCGCACGACGTGATGGCGGGCGCACTCGCGCTCCGGAACGCGATGCGCTACCTGCCGCACGGCGTCCACATGGCCGTCGTGGACCCGGGCGTCGGCACCGCCCGCCGGGCGCTCGCACTTCGCTGCGCCAACGGGGAGCTGCTCGTCGGGCCCGACAACGGCCTCCTGTGGCCGGCGGCACGCGTGTGCAATGGAGTCGACGCCGCCGTCGACATCTCGGAGAGCCCGCTGAGGCTGGAGCCGGTTTCCCACACCTTCCACGGGCGAGATCTCTTCGCGCCGATCGCCGCCGCGCTCGCATCCGGCGAGAGACTCGAATCGGCCGGACACCCGATCGCCGTCTCGGGCATCGTGCCGCTCGAGCTGCCGGCGCCGCTCGTGCAGGGCAGCGAGGTGATCGCCGAGGTCGTCAGCGTCGACCGCTTCGGCAACCTCGGGCTCCAGCTCGAGCCGACCAAGCTCGAGAGCGCCGGCCTGAGCCCCGGACAGCGGCTCGAGGTCAGCGCCGGCGAGCGCTCGGTGCGCGCGATCTGGGGCAACGTCTTCCGGGACGCCGGAGAGGGCGAGGCGCTGGTGTTCGTCGACTCATCCGGGATGATCGCCGTCGCGGTCGATCGTGGACGCGCAGCTGACGCCCTGGCAGCCGGCCGCGGCACGCGCCTGCGGCTGCGCCCGTGGAGCCACTGAGGCCGCAAGCCGGCACGGGCCGGCTCGGTGGGACGCTGGTCCACCTCCGGCGAACCGGCTCGACGAACGACGCGGCCCGCGCGGCAGCCCGCCGCGGCGCGGTGGCGGGAACGGTGTTCGTCGCCGAGGAGCAGGAGGCGGGCCGCGGCCGCCAGGGACGCACATGGGTGAGCGCACCGGGTCTCTCCCTCACGCTGTCGGCGCTCGTCCGCACGGAGCCCGAGGGCTTCCCGCTCCTGCCGCTGGTGACGGCCGTGGCGGTGTGCGAGGCCTGCGAGGCAGTCGCCCCGGTGGCGTGCCGCATCAAATGGCCCAACGACGTGTGGATCGACGGCCGCAAGGCCGCCGGAATCCTGATCGAGGCCCGTCCGCAGGAGGGTTGGGCGGTGATCGGAATCGGCCTCAACGTCGGCGCGACGGCCGCGGAACTCGGCGCCGGCCTGCGCGCCACCGCGACGTCACTGCGCATCGCATCCGGCGAGGCCGTGCCGCGCGAAGCGGTGCTCTGCGCCCTGTTCGACCGGCTGGCGGAACGCCTCGCGAACCTCGAGTCCGGCCAGGCGCCGGAGCTTCTGGACCGCTACCGCGAACGCGACGTGCTGACTGGCCGCGACATCGGATGGACGGCCGCCGGTGAAAGCCAAGCCGGCCGGGTGCAGGGGATAGACGAGCGGGGGAATCTGGTTGTGCTCACGGCCGCCGGAGAGCTAGTGACGCTCGAGGCGGGGGAAGTGCACTTGGTCGGAGTCGGCAGTCGGCAGTCGGCAGAGGTTAAGAACTGCTGACTGCAGACTGCTGACTGCTGACTGCCGTCTAAGCCGCCTCTTCTTCCTTCTTCAAGGCCTTGGCTTCTTCCGGCGTCAGCAGCTCGCCCGTCTCCGGGTCCTCGACCGCCTCCAGCGCGTCGAGTTCTGCGTCCTTGGACGAGACGCGGCCGTTTGCCTTTGCGGCGGCGGCCTTCTTCGACACTGCCGGCGAGCGGCCGCTGCGCGACGACTTGCGGCGGCGCTTGCCCTTCGGGAAGTTCTTCACGAGCTCGCGGGCGATCGCGGACGGCTTGCGGGCCATCCTGTTCCGTGCGCCGCGCAGCACCTCCTCCGCTTCGGGGGTGTGCGCGAGAGCAGCGGCAAGCAATGCCGCCGCGAGCCGCCGGTCCTGCTTGCGGGCCGCGTGGACGAGGCGGCGCGCGTTGCGCCCGTGCGCGGCGCCGGAGGAGTTGACCAGCAGGCCAAGCAGCCGCTTGGTCTCGGGCCAGCGCTGGACCGCATACTCCTCGTGAACGTCACGTGAGTACTCGGCCAGGCGCCACAGCCAGGCCTGCGCCTGGTCACGCCGGCCGATGCGGCGCTCGGCGAGCGCCTGAAGCAGGGTGCGGGCGCCCTCACGGCGTTCCTCGCGTGACCAGCCTCCGACGATCTCGATCGCCTCGTCGAACGCCTCGGGGTCGCGCCGCGCCGCGATCTCGGCAAGCGCGCGCTGGCGCAGCTGCGGGTTGCGGTTGCGCTGCACGCAGCTGAGCAGGAACCGGCGGCGCAGCTCGCCGTTGGGGTCGTGATGGAGAGTGGCCTTCGCGCGGCGCCAGCCATTCGGGGCCACGCGCGCGCCGGCCAGAGCAGCCCATGCGTGCTGCTCGTCCGGAGCGAGGTACTCGACGGCGATCCGCCACAGCTCGCGCTCGAAGACGCGCAGGCGGCGCTCGGGATCAGCGGTGACCGGGACGATGCGGCGCTCGACGCGCAACCGCCGGCCGCGGCCCCGGCGAACGGGGCCGACGACGATCGCGCCGCCGCGATAGACGTCGCGGTCGAGCAGCTTGTGGAGGGTCACGATCGGCTCGTCGTGCGTCGTCGCGGGGTGCACGAAGTCGACGACGATGCCGGCCTCCTTGCCGGGGTGGCGCCGCGTCACCCGGCCGACGCGCTGCTGGTAGACGCGCTTCGAGGCGGTGGGCGCAAGGTGCATGCAGAGGGTCGCGCGGGGAGAGTTCCACCCCTCCGCCAGCAGCATCGCGTTCACGAGCACGTCGATGTCCCCGCGCTCGAAGGCGGCGAGTATCCGGGCCAGCTCGCGCTTGGGCGTCTCGCCGGAGACCGCCTCGGCCTTCATCCCGGCCGCCTTGAAGGCGATCGCGACGTTCTTGGCGTGCTTCACACCCGCGCTGTAGACGATGCCCGGCATGTGCTTGAAGCGCGCGCGGTAGAGGTCGGCCACCGCGGAGTTGAACGGGCCCTGGTCGAGCAGCGCGGCCAGCTCTTCGAGGTCGAAGTCCTGGTCCACCTCCCCCTTTCGCAGCGGCACCTTCGCCAGCGTGCGCACCTGCGGGCCGGGCGGGATCCGCACGCAGCGAAGCGGCGCGATGACCCCTCGCCTGGCTGCCTGCGCGAGGTCGAAGCGGCTCGTCTGGGTCGGGAAGAGGTCGGTGACGTGGCGGGCGATCAGCGCGCCGGTCGCCGTCATGCCGATGAAGACCGGGCCCTGCCAGGCGCGGATCGAGGCGCTCGTCTTCTCGCCCAGGGCGGTGTGCGCCTCGTCGCAGATCACGATCGTGTAGGCGTCGGAGATGTTGCCGGCGTTGCGGACGAACCACTGGTAGGTCTCCACCGTCACCGGGCCGTCGGCGCGGTCCTTGTCGCGCAGCAGCGGCGGCGAGATGCGCTTCGAGTACCCACGCTGCTTGAGCTCGCCGAGGAACTGGTCGACGAGGTTGCGGCGGTGGGTCAGGATCAGGGTGCCGCCGGTGCGCGAGCCCTCGACGAAGCCGAGCGCGGCGACAGTCTTGCCGGCGCCCGTCGCGTGCTCGAACCAGAAGCGGCGGGCGGCGCCGGGATCCTCGGGCTGCTCGGGAAGCTGGTCCTCGTCGAGCTCGCCTCCCCCGTTCGGCGACCACTCCTCTTCGTCCTCGGCGCCGGCCGGGTCCTCGTCCTCGTCCTCGAATTCGTCGTCTTCGTCCAGCTCTTCGAGGTCGTCGTCCGAGAGGACGTCCTCGTCCTCGTCGTCGTCCAGCTCCTCCGGCTCGTCGTCGGACTCGGCGTAAGGGATGGCCCCGTTGCCGTTCGTCCGGCGCTCGGCCTCGGCCAGCAGCTCGGTCAGCGTTCCCGACAGAGCATCCACCTGGTGGGCCGAGAGGACGGTCCCGTCGGCGAGCTTCGGCTCGTCCTGCGCCAGCAGCCGCTCGAGCCCGAGCATCAGCGCGTAGTCGCGGCGCCACTCGACGCTCGGGTGCTCGCGCCCCTCCTCGATCTCGGCCAGGGCGGCGTCGAACGCGCGCCGTCGGGCGGTCCCCGGCTCCATCGCGTCGAGGTCCGGCGTGAACGGCTCGCGGGTGAACTGTTCGACCCGCTCGAGATCGTCAGGTGACGGCGTGGGCGCGGCCTTCTGGGCCACTTGGGTTCTATCGGCCATTTCCAGGCTCGTTCGTGAACGGACGCCGCCGCATCAATACGGCGGCAGCAAACTCTCTTCATGGACCGTCGCCGCTGAACAGGAGTGTGTTGCTGGCTGGCGGCCCTGCGGCCCGCGGTCCAACCCCCAAAGGTGGAACGCGGTTACTGCATCTACCTTATTAAAGCAGCGTTCGGACCTGTAGCTCCGTCCTTCGCATGACGGCGCCCGCCCGGGAGCGCTTCGCTAGCGTAGCCGCCGATGGCGAGATGTTGCCGCATCGCCGCGGTGGTAACCCTTCTGACGCTCGCGGCCGTGATGTCGGCCTGCGGGAAGGACCAGCCTCCGAGCGCGGCGACCTCCACCACCGACTTCAAGGCGGCCCTGGCGGGGGCGCCGGCGCCGTTGCGGGACGCGCTGTATTCGCGGCCCAGCGTGCTCCTGGACGGCGGCAAGCCGGAGTTCGAGCGCACCCTCGCAAAGCTGCACGGATATCCGGTGGTCGTCAACAAGTGGGCGTCGTGGTGCGGTCCCTGCCGGTACGAGTTCCCGTTCTTCCAGGAGCAGGCGAAGCGGAGTGGGAAGCGCATCGCGTTCATGGCGGTCGACGGCGAGGACGGCAAGGGCCAGGCGCGGAAGTTCCTGCGCAAGTACCCCGTGCCGTATCCGAGCTTCTTCGACTCGGGCGGGGACATCGCAAAATTGATGAAGGGAGAGCGGGCATTTCCTGTGACTGCGTTCTTCGATCGCAAGGGCGAGCTCGTCTACACCAAGCAGGGCGGGTACTCGTCCGCTGCGGATCTGGCTGATGACGTTCGGCAGTATGCGAAGTAGGCGGGCGGTAGGCGGTAGCGCGATAATTCGGGGGCTATGCGAATTCGCGTTGCGAGCCTGGCGGTGCTCCTCATTGGGCTCGTGTTGGCTGTGCTCCCCGCGCACGCCCAGCAGGACCAGCCGCTGGTCGAGTCGTTTGCTCTCGACCTGACGATCAACCCGGCGAGTGCGTCGTGGGTGAACCAGGCGCTCGACGACGCGAAGGCCGACAAGGCGGACATCGTGATCTTCCGGCTCGACACACCGGGGGGCCTCGACGAGTCGATGCGCGACATCGTCAAGCACATCATCGGCGCGCCGATGCCCGTGGTCGTCTACGTCTCCCCCAACGGAGCGCGCGCCGCGTCGGCGGGCATGTACATCACCGAGGCGGCGGACGTGGCGGCGATGGCTCCGCAGACCAACATCGGGTCCGCGACGCCGATCTCACTCGGCGGCGGAAACCAGGACGAAGTGCTCGGCCGCAAGATCCGCAACGACGCCGCGGCCTACGCGCGGGCGCTGGCGGAGGGCCACGGGCGCAACGGCGACCTCGCCGCGCAGACGGTGCGCCGGGCGGTGAACGTCCCCGCCGAGGAGGCCCAGAAGCGCAACCTGGTCGACGTGATCGCACAGTCGCAGGAGGAGCTGGTGAAAAAGCTCGACGGGTTCCAGGTCAAGGGGCCGAAGAGCCAGCGGCTGGAGACGACCGGCGCCCGCATCGAGTCGCACGACGTTCCGTTCAAGTTCCGGGTGCTGGAGGTGCTCGTGAACCCGAGCACGGTGTTCCTGCTGTTCACGCTGGGCCTCGTGGGCCTCGGCTTCGAGCTGTTCCACCCCGGAGCGATCCTGCCCGGAGCCCTCGGCGCCGTGTCGCTCATCATCGCCCTGTTCGGCCTGGCCCAGCTCCCGATCAACGCGGCCGGCCTGCTCCTGATCCTGCTCGCCTTCGGCCTGTTCGCGGCGGAGGCGTTCATAGTCAGCCACGGGGCGCTTGCGGTAGGAGGGGTGATCGCGCTGATCGCCGGTGGGTTGCTGCTGTTCGACACCAACAGCCCCGCGTTCGACATCTCTGTCCCGATCGTGATCTTCACCGCGGCGGTGCTGGGCAGCTTCTTCGTGTGGGTGATCAGCAAGGCGGTCCAGGCGAGGCACAGGCACGTACACACCGGCTACGAGGAGATGATCGGCATGCAGGGCACCGTCCGCTCGCCGCTCGACCCCGTGGGGCACGTGTTCGTCCAGGGAGCGCTGTGGCGCGCGCGCACGCCCGACGGCGAGCGCCTGGAGTCCGGCGAGCGCGTCGTCGTCGACGCCATCGACGGGCTGACGCTGACCGTCTCCCCCGCCCCGGCGGCGGCCCCGGAACCGGCCAAGGGCCAAGTAGAGTAGGCAGCGCATGGCCGTCGCCCTGGCGATCATCGGCATTCTCATCTTCTTCGCGGTGATCGTGCTCGCGAGCGCGATCCGCGTTCTGCGCGAGTACGAGCGGGGGGTGATCTTCCGCCTCGGGCGCCTGATCGCGCAGAAGGGGCCCGGCCTGATCTTCCTGATCCCCTTCATCGACCGGATGGTGCGGGTCGAGCTGCGGACCGTAACGCTCAACATCCCGCCGCAGGAGGTCATCACCCGCGACAACGTCCCGGCGTCCGTGAACGCCGTCTGCTACTTCCGCGTGGTGGACCCCAACAACGCGATCGTGCAGGTCGAGAACTACCTGGTCGCGACCTCGCAGATCGCGCAGACCACGCTCCGCGCCGTGCTCGGCCGCGCGGAGCTGGACACCCTGCTGTCGGAGCGCGACCGGCTGAACGACGAGCTCCAGCGGATCATCGACGAGCAGACCGAGCCGTGGGGGATCAAGGTCACCACGGTCGAGATCAAGGACGTCGAGATACCGCAGACCATGCAGCGCGCGATGGCACGGCAGGCCGAGGCCGAGCGCGAGCGGCGCGCGAAGATCATCGCCGCCGAGGGCGAGTACCAGGCCTCGGAAAAGCTGGCTCAGGCTGCCGAGACCATTGGCCAGCATCCGGTGGCGATCCAGCTTCGCTTCATGCAGACGCTCACGGAAATCGGCTCGGAGGCCAACACCACCACGATCTTCCCGCTGCCGATCGACCTCTTCAAGCCCTTCCTGGAGGCCACCAGCAAGGCGGCAGAGCGCCACTCGGGCACAGGATCTACCTCCACCCGACTAGTGGATGGGTGACGGGCCCAGAAGTCCGCATCGACCCGCTGACGGGTCTGAAGGTCGTGCTGGCGCCCGCGCGCGCCGACCGGCCCTTTCAGTTCACGCCGGCGGGAGAGGCGCATGAGGACGCCGCCGCAAGCTGCCCCCTGTGCGAGGGCCGCGAAGAGCTGACGCCGCCCGAGGTGTGGGCGGAGCGGCCCGGGAGGCGGGGCGCCCGACACGCCGGGCTGGCTCGTGCGGTCGGTGCCGAACAAGTTCCCGCTGCTCGACCAGACGCCGCCCGGAGAGGCCGGGCCGGTCACCGACCCGCTCGCCGAGGGGCGCGGCGAGCCGGACTACTTCGCCTCGGCTCCGGCCACGGGCCTCCACGAGGTGATCGTCCACGCTCCCATCCACGTTGCGTCGGTGAGCGAGCTCGGGCCGGAGCAGCTCGAGCACGCCATGCGGGGCTGGCGGACGCGGAGCGGCGCGCATCCCGGCGCGGCGTACGTCCACGTGATGGTCAACGAGGGCGGCGCCGCCGGAGCCTCACTCGAGCACAGCCATGCTCAGCTGTACGCGATCGACTTCGTGCCCGCGCTGATCGCGCGCGAGCGCGAGCACTTCACCGCTCACAACACCCGCACGATGGGCGGCTGCCTGCTGTGCGACCTGATGCGCGAGGAGGTGCGGCGCCGCGACCGGGTTATCGCGGTGGACGACGACGCGGTTCTGATGGCGCCCTTCGCTTCCCGCGTCCCATACGAGCTGCGCGTCGTGCCGCGGCACCACGAGCGGAGCTTCGCGCAGGCGCCGGAGACATGCGCGCCGCTGCTGCATCGCGCGCTCACGATGTTGCGCGAGACGCTGGGGGCGATGCCGCCGTACAACCTGTGGGTGAGAACCGCGCCCCACGACGCCGAGCACTTCCACTGGCACATCGACATCGTGCCGCGCCTCACCCGGCTGGCAGGGTTCGAGCTGGGAACCGGCGTGAGCGTGAACATCCGCGCGCCGGAGCAGGTCGCGGCGGAACTTCGCTGAGGAGGCGCTAGCCGACGGGTGCCGCGGGTACGTCGACGCCGGCCTGGTCGTGAGCCGCGTGCGACCCGTTCTGGGCGACAGGCACGGGCTGCGAGTAGTCGGCGATCCGCTTGTTCAGGTTCAGCTCGGCGTCGAAGTCGGCGTCCTCACCGTGGCGGAAGCGGACGTCCCGGCCGGCGATGATCTCTATGAAGATCTCGACCATCCTGGCGTCGAGCTGTGCTCCCGAGACCCGGCGCAGCTCCGCGATTGCCTCTTCCGACGAGACGGGATCGCGGTAGGAGTCGCGCGCCGTCATCACGTCATAGGTGTCGGCGACCGAGATGATGCGCGACAGCAGGGGGATCTCCTCGCCCTTGAGCCGGCGCGGGTAGCCGCCTCCGTCGATCCGCTCGTGGTGCGCCCAGATGATCTCGCTCACGGGGCCGTAGCCGTCGACCGAGGCGACGATGCGAGCGCCCTGGAAGGGGTGCATCTTGACGATCTGCCAGTCCTCGTCGGAGAGCTTGGAGCCGCCCTTGAGGATGCTGTCGGGGAAGATGAACTTGCCGATGTCGTGCAGCAGGCCCGCGGTGTGAACCAGGTCCTGCTCCTCTTCGGACAGCCCGGCCGCGATCGCGATCTCACGCGAGTAGCGGGCGACGGCGGCGCAGTGGCGGGCGGTCATGCGGTCCCGCAGGTCGAGAGTCCGCAGCAGCGCGGTCAGCACGCCGATCTGGAGCGAGGCGAGCTGGGTCGTGCGGGCGTTCAGCTGCTTGCTCTGCTCGGCGAGGCGAGCTGCCCGCTCCTCCGAGACGAGCAGCTTCCCGAGCAGGTGCTGGAAGGTCAGCATCACCACGCCGATGAGCGTGATCGCCACGATCCCGATGCTCGCGTAGAGGTAGGAGACCCCCACGGCGAGCAGCGCCGCGGCCACCTCTGACGGCCAGACCGGCGCGACCATCTCGAAGAACATCCGGAATGCCGGCACTCCGTCGTCGTGAGCCGAGTGCAGGCCGACCACGACGACATTCACGGCCAGCGCCACGACGAACGCGCCGAGGACGAGCAGGTAGAAGAGCGGGTCCGAGTCGGTCACGCCAGTCGCTGCGACTCCCGCGTGAAATGCGAGGCCCCCGGCGAGCGGGAACAGCGTGTAGGCGACGATGTTGGTGAGGACGTCAGGCGCCTTCTGACGCCACCGCAGCCACCCCACGCACATAGTCGCGATGCCCAGCGCGGCGGCAAGCGGGCCGCCGAGGAAGACCATCGCCAGCACCAGGGCGAGGAAGCTGCCCGAGATCTTGAAGCTCGACCGGGCGCGGACGGCAGACAGCTCGCTGGCCACCGACAGGATCAGCAGCGACAGGAAGAGCGGAAGGTCCCAGGTCCCCGTTCCCGAGGTCAGGACAGCGACCAGCGCGGCGCAGCCCAGGGCTACCACCTCGGCGACGATCAGGCGCTTGCTGCCGTTTGAGTGCAATCGAAGACTCCCCCGCGCAATGCGGGCTCTGGAGTCACTATCGGCGCTGAGCGCGAATCTGTTTAGGCGCCGCCCGGCGCTGGAACCAGCATGGAGGGCGCCGGTTCATGTGATGAAACCGGCGCCGCTCCGCGGATTCGGTCGCAGTTACCGTGAGTAACCCACGAACGCACCCCCTAGGGTCTTGCCCAGCCGTTTGAGTTGGCTCGGCTTTGGGTTCGTCGAGCGCCTGACGGCCGAAGGCGCCTCGATCTTCCCTTGGCGGCGCAGGTGACCGGCTTCTTGCACGAAAAACGCCGGCTCTAGCCGGCGTTTCCCAAGTCTCTTGATCTTCTTTAGCGCGAGTAGCCCACTTGGATCCCCCAGGTTTTCTGCCTTTCCGCTATCCGGCGGTCTGGCTTTTTGCTGGTCAGCCAGTAGACGGGGGGCCGCTGTGGAATCTTCCCCCTCTGCAAAGTTTTTTCCAGAGACCCTTGTGAGGCAGACCTGAGCCGCTCCGCACCCCTACGGATCGCGAGCTTCCGCTCGCTCGTCTTCGCCTACGCGATCAACCGCTTCGGCACCTGGCTGGGCGAGATCGCGCTGGCCGTGCTGGTCTACGACGAGACCGGCAGCGCGGCAGCTACGGCTGCGCTGTTCCTCGCGATGCAGTTCCTGCCCGCGTTCGTGAGCCCGGCGCTGGTCGCCCGTGCCGAGATGACCGGCACCCGAGTCGTGTTGCCGCTGATCTACCTATCCGAAGCGGCGCTCTTCCTGGCCCTGGCATTCAGCGCCGACGCGTTCTCGCTGCCGGTCGTGCTGGCGCTCGTCACGCTCGACGGCTCGCTGGCGATCACGGCCAATGCCTTCATTCGCGCCACGACCGCGAGCCTCCTCACTCCGAAGGGACTGCTGCGCGAGGGCAACGCCATCTTCAACATCGCCATGACCGCAGCGGCTGCCGCGGGCCCGGCCGTGAGCGGCCTCGCCGTCGCGTCCATGGGGGTGAAGGGCGCGCTGCTCCTCGACGTCGCCTCCTTCCTGGTCGCGGGAGCGGTGCTGTTCATGTCACGCTCGCTGCCCGACGTGAAGGCGATGGCCGGCGACCCGTGGCGGCAGCGCCTGCGTGACGGGATCGCCTACGTGTCGGGCAGCCGCGTGCTGACCGGGCTGATCACCGCCCAGGCCGCGGCGATGGTCTTCTTCACGGCGGTCCTGCCGGTCGAGATCATCTACGCGAAGGAGTCGCTCGACGCCGGAACCTCTGGATACGGCGCGCTGCTCGGAGCCTGGGGCGTGGGCATGATCGTCGGCGGCCTGCTCTTCACCGCCTTCCGGCGCACCTCGATCCGCCTGCTGCTGGCGCTCAGCACGCTGGCGATCGGCGTCGCCTATCTCGGCATGGCGGCTGCCGGCACGCTCGCAGTCGCCTGTGCGGCGGGCGCCCTGGGCGGAATCGGGAACGGAGTCCAGTGGATATCGATGCTGAATGCGATTCAGGAGCTCACCGCGGAGCGCTATCAGGCCCGGGTCGTGGGACTCCTGGAGTCCGTCTCGAGCGCGATGCCGGGGCTCGGCTTCGTGATCGGCGGAGTCCTCGCCACCGCCTTCGACCCGCGAGTGACGTTCGCCGCAGCGGGCCTCGGGATCGCCGTCGTCCTCGCCGTCGCGGCGCTGCGGCTCGGAACCGTGAGCTGGAAGGCCGGGCTGCCGCTCCGAGACGCAGGCTAGGGTGCGCGGCAGTGCCCCCGACGCCGCGACCGATCCCACGCTTCGCCGCGGAGCCGCCGCACGAGGCCGAGCCCTATGGCCGCTGGGCCGAGCGTCTCGCGGATCTGTTCGCCGAAGCCTGCGCCGAAGCTGGAGTCGACGAGCTGGAGCGCGAGACCGTCAGGTGGTTCCCGCCCCGCGCTTGGGGCGGCCGCGCGTTCGTTCCCGCCACAGCGCCGGCGCCTGGAGGCGGCGAGCTCTTTGGCTACGTCTCCTACGCCGCGGCCGGCGAGCAGGAAGAGCCGGCGGAGTTCATCGCGCGAGCCGAGGTGACGACTGAGACCGCGGCCGACAACCCCGACTGGCTGATCGACCTCTCCGACGAGGTGATCGGGTCCTGGCGTGGCCCGGCCGACAGCCACGGTGAGATGACGCTCGTCTGGGGCGTTCCGATGCGCCCGGGCGCCGTGATCGCGACCGCGGAGCTCGATGGCGAGACCGTCGACCAGTGTGAGGTCAGCCAGGGTGGCGGCTTCACGCTCGTGACGCTCGACGCGGTGGAGGGGTTCGGCGACACCCTGTTCCTCGAGGTCGCGATCTGGGATCGGCGCGGAGCGCTTCTGGGTAGGGAATCCTTGTACGAGAGCGAGGAGAGTTCGCCATGACGGCGAAGGAATTCACCCTCCGGGCGGCACGGCCGCCCCGCTCCGCGCGCTCGCGCACCTGACGTGACCACCAGCGCATTCGATCCGATCCGCTCGCCTCATGAGGAGGTCGAGGTCAGCGGTCTCGAGACGGAGATCGCCGCACGCTCGCCGTTCCAGCTCTTCTGGCGCAGGTTCCGGCAGGACAGGGTTGCGCTGGGCGCGATGGGGTTCATCGTCTTCCTGGTCGTCTGCGCCATCCTGGCGCCGGTGATCATCAACGTGGTCGGCGTCACGGCGGCCGAACGTCCAGAACCCGCAGGCGCTGGACTCGTTCGGCACCCCGACCGGTCCGAGCCCGGACCACCCGCTCGGAGTGGACCAGCTCGGCCGCGACGTCTTCGCCCGCATCCTGTACGGCGCGCGTGTCTCGCTGACGGTGGCGATCATCGCGACGGCCCTGTCCGTCTTCATCGGCGTCGTGATGGGCCTGCTCGCCGGCTTCTACCGCGGCTGGGTCGACACCGGCCTTTCGCGGGTGATCGACGTCGTGCTGGCGTTCCCGATTCTGCTGTTCGGCATCGGCCTCGCTTCGGCGTGCTCGCTGGGGAATGGCTGCCTGGGCGGCGCTCATCAAGCCCGGGCTCTCGCTGGTGATCTTCGTGATCGTGTTCGTGAACTGGACGTACATCATGCGCATCATCCGCGGGCAGGTGCTCTCCGTGCGCGAGAAGGAGTTCGTGCTGGCCGCGGAGTCCCTGGGCGCGCCCAACCGGCGCATCATCTTCCGCGAGGTCCTCCCCAACCTGATCGCGCCGATCATCGTCTACAGCACGCTGGTGATCCCGCTGAACATCCTGTTCGAGGCGGCGTTGTCGTTCCTCGGAGTCGGGATCCAGCCGCCGAACGCCAGCTGGGGAGCAGATGATCTCCGACGCCACGGCGATCTTCGACACAGCGTGGTGGTACATGCTATTTCCCGGTATCGCGCTGTTGCTGACCGTGCTGGCGTTCAATCTCCTTGGCGACGGTCTCCACGATGCGTTGAACCCCCGTACAGGGAAATAACGAGACAGACCGAGAAGAAAACCAGTCGTACCCCTGACGAAAGGACCCAAATGCCCCTCCAGCCCCTGAAAATCCTGATCGCGGTGGTCGCCAGCCTGGCGCTCGGCATCACCGTGGCCGCGTGCGGCTCCAACGACAACGGAGGCGGCGGGGCATCTAGCGGAGGGAACGTCAAGATCCTCGAGACGGCCGGCGGCATCGACAGCCTCGATCCCGGCTATTGGTACTACCAGACCGACTACACGAATGGCTTCCAGACGACCCAGCGTGCGCTGTACGGGTGGAAGCCCGACGAGACCACGCCGACCCCCGACGTTGCAACCGGCAGTTCCGCAGGTATCCAACGGCGGCAAGACGGTCACGATCACGATCAGGCCGAGCATCAAGTACAGCCCGGCGCCGCTTGGCCTCAAGAGCCCGACCGTCAAGGTCGGCCGACATCAAGTACGCGATGGAGCGCTGCTTCCTGCCGCAGGTCGGCAACGGCTACGCGAACGCCTACTACGACAACATCGACGGCGTCGAAGGACTTCACGGCCGGCAAGGCCAAGGAGATCAGCGGGCATCACGACGCCGGACGACACGACGCTCGTGATCAAGATCGACCGATGCCGAACGGCGTCGTCGCAAGCGGCGCGGCGCGCTCGGCATGCCCTGCACCGTGCCGGTGCCGAAGGAATACGCCCAGCAGTACGACGAGGGCAAGCAGTCGACCTACGGCCAGCACCAGGTGTTCACCGGGCCGTACATGATCAAGGGCGCGGACAACGGCAAGGTGCGACATCACCGGCTACAAGCCGGGCAAGCGCCTCTCGCTGGTGCGCAACCCGAACTGGGACAAGTCGACCGACTTCCGGCCGGCCTACTTCGACCGGATCGACTTCCAGGGCGGCATCGACGCGACGGTCGCGGCACGCCGCACGCTGAAGGAGAACAACCTCCTGAGCGGCGACTACGCGGCGCCGCCGACGCCGGTGCTGAAGCAGGCGCTGTCCTGCAGCAAGGACCAGGTGTCGATCCAGCCCAGCGGCGGTAACCGCTACATCGCGCTGAACACGCAGGTCAAGCCGCTCGACAACGTCAACGTCCGCAGCGCGATCAGCGCGGTCGATCAACCGGACCGCACTGCGGCAGACCCGCGGTGGCCCCACCCTGGGCACGCTTGCCACGCACTTCATCCCGCCGGGCCTGCGGCGGGCTTCGACGACGCCGGTGGCGACAGGGCCCCGGCTTCGACTTCACGCCAACCCGACGGCGAACGTCGAACTGGCCAAGAGCTACATGAAGAAGGCCGGCTACCCGAGCGGCAAGTACAACGGCCCGCCGATCCTGACGGTCGCCGACAACCAGTCGCCGGCGAAGGAGACCGCCGAGGCGTTCCTGGAGCAGGTCAAGAAGATCGGCTTCAAGCTGCAGTACCGCGAGGTGCCGCACGCGACGATGCTGACGAAGTTCTGCCAGGTCCCGTCGACAGAAGGTCGGCGATCTGCCCGAACCTCGGCTGGGGCAAGGACTTCTTCGACTCCGGTGAGCTTCTTCGGCCCGCTGTTCAACGGCAAGAACATCGTGCCGTCGGGGAACGTGAACACCGCGCAGGTCGACGACCCGAAGCTGAACAAGCAGATCGACGAGGCGCGTCAGATCACCGACACGGCCGAGGCGAACAAGGCCTGGGGCGACCTCGACAAGGAGGTCACGGACCAGTCCTACTTCGTCACCTGGCTGTGGGACAACAACGTGAGCCTCCAGGGCCCGAACATGAAGGGCGTGCCGAGCGCGTTCAACTCGGGCTGCGTTCGACCTCACGTTCAGCTCCCAGAAGTAGGGGGCTCCACACGAAGGTCTCAACGAATGCCCAGAGGCCCCGGCGCGCAAGTGCCGGGG
This sequence comes from uncultured Solirubrobacterales bacterium, assembly GCA_963785085.1. Lineage (GTDB taxonomy): Bacteria > Actinomycetota > Thermoleophilia > Solirubrobacterales > JBBDJG01 > CAWACB01. The sequence continues at coordinate 69,639 of CAWAUD010000009.1, forward strand.
CCTCTGATGCCTCGGAAGCGCGAACAGCGAGCGGTAGCGGTGGTCCGCTACATCATCCGCCGCCTGCTGTGGGTCGTCGTGCTGCTGGTGGTGGTCAGCTTCATCACCTTCCTGATCTTCTACGTCCTCCCGACGGCCGATCCCGGCGCCAGTTGCGCGCCGGCCGCCAGCCGAACCCCGAGCTGGTGAGCAGATCCGCGCACAACCTCGGCCTCGACGACCCGTTCCTCGTGCAGTACTGGCACTACATGGAGCGGCTCGTGTTCCACTTCGACTTCGGCTACAGCTACCAGAACAACGCCGACGTCAGGACCCAGCTCTTCGATCGCCTCCCGGCCAGCGTCTCGGTGGCGCTCGGCGCGGCCGTGGTGTGGCTGGTGTTCGGGATCGCGGTCGGGATCATCTCCGCCGTCCGCCCCCGTTCGAAGCTCGACCGTTCGTCGATGGGGCTGTCCCTGGTGGCGATCTCCGCGCCCGTCTACTGGCTGGGACTGGTCGTGCTCTACCTGTTCGCGGCCGACATCGGGAAGTTCCCGGTCTCGTTCTTCAAGGGCGCGGGCAGCTACGTCCCGTTCTCGCAGGATCCGGCGACGTGGTTCCAGTCACTGCTGCTGCCGTGGTTCGTGCTTGCGGCCGGCTTCGCCGCGCTCTATGCGCGTCTGCTGCGAGCGAACCTGATCGAGGTGATGTCGGAGGACTACATCCGCACCGCGCGCGCGAAGGGGCTGTCGGAGCGACGGGTCATCCTGCGGCACGGCGTGCGCAGCGCGATCACGCCGATCATCACGGCACTCGGCCTCGACCTCGGCGTCCTGCTCGGCGGAACGATCCTGATCGAGACGGTGTTCAACATCCCGGGCATGGGGCGGTACGCGTACGACGGTATTCAGAACGCGGACATCCCCGTCATCCAGGGGACCGTGCTGCTGGGAGCCTTCTTCATCGTGATGGCGAACCTGGTGGTCGACATCCTCTACGCCTTCCTCGACCCCCGCGTGCGGTACTCATAGGAGTACTTCGTTGCCCTCGCTGCTCCAGATCGACGGCCTGACGGTCGACTTCGCGACCGAGGACGGCGTCGTGCACGCGGTCCGCGGCGTCTCCCTGAACGTGAACGCCGGGCAGATGCTGGGCGTGGTCGGCGAATCCGGCTCCGGCAAGAGCGTCACGATGCTCACCGTCATGGGCCTCACCCGCGGGCCCGGAACGACGATCGGCGGCACCGCGAAATTCGACGGCCGTGACCTGCTGACGCTGCCCAGCGAGGATCTGCGCCGGATCCGCGGTCGCGACATCGCGATGATCTTCCAGGACCCGCTGTCGTCGTTGCACCCCTTCTACAAGGTCGGAACGCAGCTGATCGAGGCCATCCAGGCGCACCGCGACGTGCCGAAGCGCGAGGCCCGGGAGCGCACGATCGAGTTGCTGCGGATGGTCGGGATACCCGACCCTGCCGGCCGCGTCGACGCCTACCCGCACGAGTTCTCCGGCGGCATGCGCCAGCGCGCGATGATCGCGATGGCGCTCGCCAATGACCCCAAGGTGCTGATCGCCGACGAGCCCACGACGGCGCTCGACGTGACCGTGCAGGCCCAGATCCTGGACCTGATCGCGCGGCTTCAGCGTGAGCTGAACATGGCGGTGGTGCTGATCACCCACGACCTCGGCGTGGTGGCGGAGCACACGGACCACATTGCCGTGATGTACGCGGGCGAGGTGATCGAGGAGGCGCCCACCGACGTGATGTTCGACTCGCCGAGCCATCCATACACCTGGGGCCTCCTGCAATCGATCCCGCGCCTGGACAGGTCTCGCGACGAGCCGCTGATCCCGATTCCGGGCCTGCCGCCGAGCCTCATCTCACCGCCGAGCGGCTGCGGGTTCCATCCGCGCTGCCCGTATGTGCGTGAGCGCCACCGGCGGGTTCATCCGGAGCTCGAGCCGGTGCCCAGCCATCCCGAGCATCGCGTCTCATGCCTGCTCGACGAGCCGACCAGGCGGCGCCTGTGGGAGGAGCTCAAGCGCGGCGAGGTGCCCGACGTCGCCCGCCAGAAGGTCGGCCTCGAGGAGTCCGCGTGAGCGAACCGCTGGTCGAGGTCCGCGACCTCGTCAAGCACTTCCCGATCACGCGCGGAATCATCTTCCAGCGCCGGATCGGGGCGGTGCATGCCGTGGACGGCGTGTCCTTCGACGTCCTCCGCGGCGAGACGCTCGGCATCGTCGGCGAGACCGGCTGCGGCAAGAGCACCACAGCGCGCCTGATGATGCGGCTGCTGGAGCCCTCCAGCGGTTCCATCCGCTTCGACGGCCAGGACATCTCTCACATCTCCCGGCGCTCGCTGAAGCCGCTGCGGCGTGAGATCCAGCTGATCTTCCAGGACCCCTACTCGTCGCTCAACCCGCGCAGGACCGTCGGCTCGATCATCTCGGAGCCGTTCGCGATCCACGGCCTCGAGAAAGGCCGCGACCAGCGCAGGCAGGCCGTACAGGAGCTGATGGAGCAGGTGGGCCTGAACCCGGAGCACTACAACCGCTATCCGCACGAGTTCTCGGGCGGTCAGCGCCAGCGCATCGGCGTCGCGCGCGCGCTCGCCCTGAAGCCGAAGCTGGTGATCGCCGACGAGCCGGTCTCGGCGCTCGACGTCTCGATCCAGGCCCAGATCCTGAACCTGCTGCGCCAGCTGCAGCAGGAGCTCGGGCTGACGCTGGTCCTGATCGCGCACGACCTCTCCGTCGTGCGGCACATGTGCGACCGCATCGCGGTCATGTACCTCGGCAAGATCGTCGAGCTGGCGCCGAACGAGTCGCTCTATGCGCGTCCGCGTCATCCCTACACCGGGGCGCTGCATGTCCGCGGTGCCGGTTCCCGACCCGCGGCTGGCCGATCGCCGCCGGCGCCAGGCGCCGCCGGCGACGTGCCCAGCCCGACCAACCCGCCCCAGGCATGCAGGTTCCACCCGCGCTGTCCCAAGGCCAAGGAGATCTGCTCGCAGGAGGAGCCGCTGCTCGAGCCGAAGGGGCACGGCACTGAGGCCGCATGCCACTTCCCGCTCACGCAGGAAGAAGCGGTGGAGCTGACGGCTACAGCAGCTCGGTAGACGGGAGACGGGAGACGGAGAAACCCGGTCTCCGGTCTCCGGTCTCCGGTCTCGTCCTTCTACGTGGTCCGGACTATCAGCACCGAGCAGGTCGCGTGGTGCGAGACCTTGTCCGGCACGCTGCCGAGCAGGAAGCGGCGGCTGCCATGCATCCCCTTGTTGCCGACGACGATCACGTCGGCGCCCTCCTGGTCGGCGACGGAGAGGAGCGCTTCCGCAGCGTCGCCGCGGCGCGGGTGGGACTCGCACTCGATGCCGCGCACGTGCAGCGCGCCGGCCGACCGCTCGAGCAGCGCCGTCGTGACGTCAGGTGGGACCGCGCCGTCATGGGCGCTGACCACGTGCAGCGACGCGCCGGTCGCCTTGGCGAGCTCCCCGGCACGCTGAAGCGCCAGCTCGGCGGTCTCGGACCCGTCGGTCCCGACGACGATCGTCCCGATCACGAGGCGAGGAACTCCTGGACCTCGGAGGCGACGCGCGCGGGATCGTCTTCCATCACGTAGTGGCCCGCGTCCTCGAGGATCACCAGACGCGAATCGGGGATGCGCTTGTGGAAGCGGTGTGCGCCGCCGACGGGCGCGAACTCGTCCTTGGCGCCCCAGACGATCAGCGTCGGAACGCCGAGCGCGTCGAGGCGGCCCTCGTAGGGCTCGATCTTCGAGAAGTCCCCGGAGCGGTAGAGCTCCAGGTGGGCCGCCCGGCGGTCCTCTTCGTCGAACGCCTTCCAGTACTCGGTCACGGCGTCATCGGGCATCCCGGGGCTGAGCTGAGCCATGGCGGCGCCGAGCAGGTCCCGGTTCGAGGTTTTCCATCAGCTGCTCTCCCTCGCCCTCCGTGCGCAGCGACTTGGCCATCCCGTGCCAGCGCCCGTCGGAGAAGAACCCGGTGTCGGCGATCACGAGCGCCTCGATCGCATCGGCGTGATCGCACGCCCAGCGCAGGCCGATCAGCCCGCCCCAGTCGTGCACTCCCAGAACGAGGCGATCGGCGCCGAGCTCCTGCCGGAAGCGCTCGACAGTCTCGATCTGGCGCTCCCACGTCCCCGGCCGGTCGGCCGGCGAGTCCCCGAAGCCGGGAAGGTCCGGCGCAACGGCGCGGTAGCCCGCGGCGGCCGCCGCGGGCAGCACGTTCCGCCACAGGTAGGACGAGGTGGGAAAGCCGTGCAGGAACAGTGCTGTCGGGCCGCCCTCGGACCAGCCATCGGGAACCGCCTCGCGATAGGCGATGCCTCCGATCCGTTCAAGGGCCACCGAGGTCACCGGCCTAGAATCTAGACGGAATCGGCCCCGATAGCTCAGCTGGACAGAGCGACTCCCTCCTAAGGAGTAGGCCGCAGGTTCGAATCCTGCTCGGGGCGCTTAAAACGCCCGGTCGGCGACCCGGGTGCTGAAGGCGTCGAGTGCGTCCGACCAGTCGGCGAACGACTCTCCGGCCACGATCCGGCCGCCGACACACTCGTAGACCCAGTAGCCGCGGAAGTCGATGATCCCGCCGTCGTCGGCGCTCCATCGGAAGCTCCCGGCCGCGACCACGAAATCTCCGTCGGCCTCGACCTGGTGCAGCTCCGCGCTCGTCACGCGGCGGTCCCGCTCGATGTGGCGCAGCGTGTCGGCGAACTCAGGCGTCGTCAGCACGCGGCCGGGATAGATGTGCAGGCGCCACTCGGCGTCGGGCTCGAGCCGCGCGATCGCGTCGTCGGTGCCGCCATGGCGCGACGCCGACCACAGCGCGCGTACGGCCGCCACATTCTGCTGTTCCCTGGAAGACCCCTCCACCAAAGACTCCTTCCTTCTCACTTCTAGCCCATCGGCGGGCAACCGTGGGGCTCGGACTAAGAGTCCGGGCGCTCCGGGTACACATCGTCGATCGTGAAGAGCGCCGTGTACGACGGCCCTTCGAGCGCGGCTTCGATCGCTTCGCGTCCGCCCGCCAGCCGGTCGACGACCGCGAGCGCCCCGGCAATCGTGATGCCCTCCTCGCGCAGCCGCTCGATGGCTGTGATCAGCGAGCCACCCGAGGTCACCACGTCCTCGACGACGAGCACGGAAGCGCCCTCGGGAATCTCCGGCCCCTCGATCCAGCGCTGGAGGCCATGCTCCTTGCGGTCCTTGCGGACGATGAACGCGCTCAGCCCGCAGTCGGGCACGGCGAGCGCCGAGCACGCGATCGGGTCGGCTCCCAGCGTGGGCCCGCCCACGGCGACAGCGCCCAGCCGCGTGGCCTCGTCGACCACCAGCTCACCGAGCGCGGTGAAGCCTGGGGCACTCAGGAGCGCCCGCCGCGCGTCGACGTAGTACTGGGCCGTGCGGCCACTGGAGAGGGTCACCTCGCCGATCACGAGCGCCTGCTCGCGCAGCACGGCAAGGAGTTTCGAACGTGCGTCCAATCGTCGTGGCGGCCTTCCGCCGGGCCTGCCGACGGTGGAACGAGGCGCGAGTATCCTAGCCCGATCCCCTCGCCCCTCAACACGCTCGACCCGTTCAACATGAAGGTTCAGCTGGCGCGGCTGAACGACGTCCGGTCCCTCGGCGGGAGAGTGATGGGAGACCTCGACGCGGTCCGCACGGTGCGCCGCGCGGTGCTGCCGCTGCCCATCGTGGACCGCCCGCGGAAGGTCCAGACGCAGATCTTCCCGCCCTTCCGGTCGCGCCCGATTCCGTCGCTCAGCAACAAGCGCGTCGGGCTGCTGCTATCCGGCGGCAGCGGTGCATGCGTGGCCGCCTGCGGCGTCGCCCGGGCGCTCGAGGAGGCGAACATCGAGCCGCGCGCGATCTCGTTCTGCTCCGGGTCCGCGATGTGGGGCTCGATGATCGCCGCCGGGCTGACCGCCCAGCAGATGGTCGACCAGTCGCTCAACTGGCAACCGGAGGACTACCTCGACATCCAGTGGACGCGCCTGCCGAGATTTGCGATGGCAGCCATGCGCGGGTTCACCGGCCTTGCAAAGGGCGAGGCGATCGAGAAGCTGTTCGACCGGCAGCTTTGGCACATGTCGGCGGGCGAGACCTCGATCCCGGTCTACTCGGAGGTCTTCAACATCGACCAGGGCCGGCTCGAGACCTTCGGCTCCAAGCTGACGCCGGACCTCACGATCGGCGAGATGGTCCGGATCGCGACCGCCCTGCCGCTGCTCGTGGAGGCGGTACGGGTCGAGGACAGCCTGTACGTGGACGGCGGTGTGGTCGACGTCTTTCCGGCCCAGCCACTGATCGAGCACGAGCGGCTCGACGTCGTGATCGGCGTCAACACCATCCTCCCGCGCGGCTTCGAAGGCGAGGACATCACGGGCTGGACCAAACGGACGCTCGGGTTCATGGACGCGAGCCGCCAGATCAGCTACGCGGGGCACCTCGAGCTCGCGCGCCGCAGCGCGCGCAGGCTGGGGAAGAAGCTCGTCCTGATCGACCCCGTCGACTACACCGAGGTTCACGGCTGGCGCTTCTACGACCTGTTCATAGACCGCCGGAAATGGCCACGCCTGATCCTTCAGGGCTATGAGCACGCCACCGAGGTGCTGAACCGCTACCGGCGCAGCGCCGGGCGGGCGAGAGCACGGCCCAGGGCCGTCGACGCGCGCGCCTGATCACCGCGTTTAACGAGGCGCACCCTTGAACATCGGGCGGCTTCGCCGCTGCCTGTGAGTGGCGCTCCCTTCGGTCGCACCTCCTTTCATTCTTACTGACACGGCGTTAGACTCCTCCGCAAGGACCTCCCATTGCGTTGGGGAGGGACATCAGATCCACTTTAGGGAGGGGATTCGCTTGTTGCTTCGCAAAGCCTTGATCGGCTGCGCGCTGGCGGCTGCCGCAGTGTTGTACGCGGTGCCCGGCGCTTCAGCAGCCGTCACGTATCCGCCCGACTATTCCGCGCCCAACCAGGCGTGGAACGTTCTGGCACCAGGAGAGCAGGGAACCAACCCACCGGGGGCAAACTCGTTCAGTCAGGTGCCGCTCTACGACGGCCTGACGCCGAACTTCGACACGGTCACGGACGCGATGCTTCCGACCTACTTCAAGAAGAACGTGTTCGGACTCGGGGGAGCTTCGCCGGTCAGCACGTTCAGCCCGCCCGGCCATCCCGGCGTGATCATCGAGCGTGACGCCAAGGGCGTCGGCCACATCACCGGCACAACACGCGCCGACGGCTGGTTCGGTGTCGGCTACGTCAGCTTCCAGGACCGCGCTCTGCTGATGGAGCAGTTCTGCGTGGGCCGTCGCGACTGGCCGCGATCGACGCTCCTGGCATCGACCCGTTCCAGATCATCGGCGCGGGACGCACCTTCACTCCCTCCGCACAGACGGAGGCCTACCTCGTCGGCGCAGGTCGCCGACTGCTCCAGGCCGCAGGGCCGGACGGGCAGCAGATCATCGACGACGTCGACAACTACATCGCCGGCATCAACGCCGCACGTACGGCCGCGCGGCACGCCGGGTCCGCCTGGACCCGCAACGACGTGATCGCGGTTGCCGCATTGCTCGCTGCCCGCTTCGGACGGGGCGGCGGCGACGAAGCGCGCCGCGCGCAGTTCCTCTCGGGGCTGGACGACCGTCTCGGACGCGGACGCGGCAAGCAGGTGTTCGATGACGTGCGTGGCCAGAAGGACAGGCGAGGCGCCGGTCACGATCACCGACAAGAAGTTCAAGCTGGGTGGCGACGCGCGCAGGATCGAGCGGCAACACGATCATCGACGCCAACAGCCTGGACACGTCGGCTGCGCTGGCGGCTTCCACCTCGGCAGCCACCCAGGGACAGTCGAGCAACGCGCTCCTCGTGGGCGCCGACCGCTCGACGACCGGCCACCCGCTGATCGTCGCCGGCCCGCAGGTGGGCTACGCCTACCCGGGTCTGCTGTTCGAGTACGACGTGCACGCACCGGGCGTTGACGCCCGCGGCGCGTCGTTCCCGGGCTCTGGCCCCTACGTGGAGCTCGGGCGTGGCCCGGACTTCTCGTGGAGCGCAACCTCGTCGGGGTACGGACATCATCGACCAGTTCGTCGAGGAAGCTGTGCGACGGCAGCGATATCAAGTACCTGTACCGCGGCGAGTGCCTCGACATGACGGACTTCAGTGCCGGCACGTTGAGCCCCGGCTCGGGACCGCCCGCTGGACCGGTCAACTTCAAGGAGACCATCCACGGACCGGTGATCGGGTACGCAACAGTCGATGGCGACCAGGTAGCCGTCTCGTCCAAGCGGTCCACGCGCGGACGGGAGCTCATGAGCGCACTCGGCTTCGAGGACTTCAACTCAACCGTCGATTCGGCGAAGAGCTTCATCGACGCCGCCTCGAAGATCGAGCTGTCGTTCAACTGGTTCTACGGCGACAAGGACAACATCGCCATGTTCTCGAGCGGCCGCGTGCCGATCCGGAACGGTGGCGTCAACATCGGTCTGCCGACGGACGGAACCGGCCGCTACGAGTGGCGCGGCTACATCAAGGCCAAGGACCACCCACAGGTGATCAACCCGTCGAGCGGGCAGATCGTCAACTGGAACAACAAGCCCGCGGACGGCTGGACCGCCGCGGACAACGAGTGGTCCTACGGCTCGGCACACCGCGTCGACCTGCTGAACAACGCGATCGCGCGTGAGCCGAATGTGATGACGCTTGGTCAGCTGACCAACGCCATGAACTACGCGGCGACGCAGGACCTGCGGAACGTCGACCTCGAGCCGACGATCAAGCGGGTGCTCGACACCGGGCCACCGCCGAGCGCGCGCGAGCAGACAGATGCTCGACCTGCTCGACCAGTGGTGCCAGCAGGGTTCGAGCCGCGGCGATTTCGACCAGGACGGTGAAATCGACGCCAACGGCGCGGCGATCATGGACCACGCGTTCAACAAGATCGGCGACGCGGTCATGGGCCCCGTGATCGGTCCGCAGCTCAACGAGCTGGCCTCGTTGAACGGCCGCAGCAACAACGCCAACAGCCAGGGGTCGTCCTACGGCAGCGGCTGGTACGGCTACATCGACAAGGACCTCCGGACACTGCTCGGGGACCAGGTGACGGACAAGTTCCAGACGCAAGTTCTGCGGGCAGGGCAGCCTCACGATCTGCCGCAATGCACTGTGGCAGGCACTGAAGTCTGCAGGCGACGAGCTGCAGGCTGCGACCGGTTCACCGGACCCGCAGCGACTGGCGCTCGGACGCGAACCCGGAGCGGATCGCGTTCCCGCCGGCGTTCATCTGTCTCGATGAGGTGGACGAACCGGCCGACCTACCAGCAGGTGATCAGCTACGACAGTCACCGGTAGGCGAAACGGAAAGTAGGTAGTGCCGAGGGGGCGCGGGAGACCGCGCCCCCTCTCCTTGTGCCGCGCAGCTATCCGCTACAGCGAGACGCCGAAGGCCAGGGCGTTGTTGAGCGCGTGGAGCATGATGCAGGGCCACAGCGAGTCCGTCTTCTGGAAGACGAAGGCGAGGGCGATGCCGAGGATCACCAGCTGCGGGAACTTGTCGAACTGCAGATGGATGGCGCTGAAGATCACTGCGCTGCCGATCGCCCCGAGCGCCGGCCCCCAGCTGTTGCGCAGCGACTGGAAGAGGAAGCCTCGGAAGAAGAACTCCTCCACCGGAGGTGCGATCGCGATCACGAACACGCCGGTGATCACCGCCAGCAGCGTGCTCTCGTTCGCGCCCAGCTGGTCGGGGAGGTTGTCCTGGGGCGGGTTCACCAGGACCGTGTAGATGGCGGCCAGCACGAAGTATGTGGCGTAGGCGGCCAGCACCCAGCCGATCGCGGACCAGAAGCGGAACCTGCGCAGGCCGAACATCGACAGCTTGAGCCGACTGGGAGCAGCGACCATGAACCACGCGGTCGCGACCAGCGCAGCGTCGCCTCCGAACGTGGCAATGAACGTGAACGCGCGGTTGTCGTTCAGGTCCCCCGCCCCCGCGGCGGAGAATGCGATCGCCGTGACCATCGTGACCGCCAGCGCCGCCGCGAGTGCCAGCAGAACTCCGACGAGCCCTCGCGACGCATCCAGCGGCCAGCGGTAGTCGCGCCCTTCAGGCGGCTCTGCGCCGCCAGCGACCGCCGGCTCGCTCAGGCCCGGCACCGGGCGGAAATGGCTGTCTGGCTGGCTCGAGGTCTCCATCGTCCTGCGTGCAGGATCGTCTACCGGGCGGAGGTGGGTATCAGTTCCGGCAATCCCTCGAGACTGGGAATCGTCTCGACGTCACCGCTGTCGCCGATCGACGGGCTGCGATCTATCAGCACCGCTCTGAGCCCTGCGCTACGCGCCCCGGCGATGTCGGTTTCCGGTGAGTCGCCCACGAACAGGGCGTTCTCCGCCGAGCAGCGCACCTCCTGCAATGCGAACTCGAAGATGGCCGGGTCCGGCTTGGAGGCGCCGGCCTGCGCCGACGTGACGACCACGTTCAGGAGCCCGCCCAGGCCGAGATCCTCCAGCACCGAGCCCAGAGAGCAGTCCCAGTTGGACACCACCGCGGCGCGCAGGCCCAGTGACCGCACCACTCCGAGCGCGGGTGCGGCGTCCGGGTAGGGCGTGAAGCGGATCGCGTCCAGCAACGCCTCGACGAGGGCTTCCTCCGGAAGCGACGCGACTGCCGGGAGCTCCTCGCGGAGCACCTCGGCGCATCGGCGTCGCAGGTCGCGCAGCGAAGCGGCGTCGCGACCCTCGCGATGGTGCGCCCGGTAGTACGACATCTCGGCGAGCATCGCGCGACGTGCGTCGTCCTCGCTCACCTCGATGCCGTGCCGGGCGCGCAGCAGGGCGGGGAGCCTGTCCCACGGTGGCTCGAGACGCACCAGCGTGCCCAGCGCGTCGAACAGGACAGCCTCGGTCACTGAGGCGCGGCGTTCCGCTGACGGGATCGCTAGACCGTGGCGGCCGCGACCGGCTCTGCGGCGGCCGCCTTGGCCGCCACCGCCTCCACGCGCACCGGAATGCCGTTGAGGAACGCCATGCCGGCAAGCGGCTCGAGGCCGTCCGGGTCCGAGGGAGCAAGAAGGTTGACGTTGGCGCCCCGCGCCTCGTTCGCGACCTGCCAGCCGCCCCGGTGCCCCCAGCCATGCGGCAGGGCAATCGTGCCGGGCATCATCTCGTCGGTCACCTTGACAGGGACCTCGAGCGATCCTGCGGGCGAGCTGATTCGCGCGTCGTCGCCATCGGAGAGACCCGCGGCAACTGCGTCATCGGGATGCATCCGCACCGCGTGGACTCGATCGCCGCGCATCAGCAAGGGCGCGTTGTGCATCCAGGAGTTGTGCGAGCGCAGCTCGCGCATTCCGATCAGGAGCAGCGGATAGTCGGCGTGCGCGCCGTTGGACGTCGTCAGCCGCTCGATCTCGCCGGAGATCGCCGGGTCATCGAGGTGCACGCGCTTGTCGCGATGACGCGAGCGCTCGCCGAGCACGCCGGTCGCGATGTGCTCGTCAAGCACCTTGCCGTGCGGCGACTCCTTGATCGCTGCGCAGCGACAGACCTGAGCGGCGCAGGCCGAAACGGTCTCCGTAGGGGCCGGTGCGCAGCACCAGGTCGATCAACCTGCGCGGCGTGATCCGCACACCGAGCCGCGCGAGCCAGCGCAGAGCGGTGAGGCTGTATGGCGCGACCCCGATGCGACGCGAGATCTCGTCGATCACCTCCCATTCCTGGCGCGCCTCGCCGGAGGGCTCGACCACGGCCTCGCTGAACTGGATGAACGGCGTCGTGAAGAAGCCCATCAGCGCAGCCGGCACATCCTCGCGCTCCAGCCAGGTGGTCGACGGAAGCACGTAGTCCGCGTGCTTGTTCGTCTCGTTCACGTAGAAGTCGAGCGACACCATCAGGTCGAGGCCCTCCAGCGCGCTCTCGAGGGCGTTGCCGTCCGGGACCGAGAGGACCGGGTTGCCGGCCGAGACGAAGAACGCGCGCAGCTGCCCCTTGCCGGGGGTGGTCATCTCCAGCGGAAGCAGCGTCGCCGGCATGTTGCCGATCACGTCGGGGTAGTTGCCGATCCGCGAGCGGAACTTGCCGTAGGTGGCGAGGCCCGCCTGCTCACCGATGTCGTCGAGTGCGATCGCCGCGCGGCCGAACACGGCGCCGCCCGGTCGATCGAGATTGCCGGTGGCCGCGTTCAGCGCGTCGAGCAGGAATGCGGTCAGCGTCCCGAAGCGCCCCAGGCAGGTTCCGGTGCGCCCGTAGGCGACCGCTCCGTCGGCGGCGGCGAACTCGCGCGCCAGCGTCCGCAGGCGATCGGCCGGAATCCCGGTCACGGACTCCGTTTCCTCGGGCGTGAAACGCGCGGCGCGGCTCGCCAGCGCGGCGGCGCCGGTTGTCTGGCCGGCCAGGTAGCGAGTCGTCCGCAAGCTTCTCCTCGAACACGACCTGCAGCAACGAGAGGAGCATCCAGGCGTCGGTGTCGGGGCGGACCGGCAGATGCTCGTAGGCGCGTGCGGTCTCGGTCCGGCGCGGGTCGACCACGATCACCTTCCCGCCGCGTTCGACCACGGCGTCGAGCTGGTCGCGAACGCGCGGCGCGGACATCACCGACCCGTGCGACACGAGCGGATTGGCGCCGATCATGAGGAGGTAGTTCGTCCGCTGGAGGTCCGGGAACGGAACCACGAGCGGCGAGCCGTAGAGCATCGCTGACGCAGCGAAGCGGTTGTTCACGTCCTGCGACCCGGCCGTGTAGTAGTGGGTCGATCCCAGGCCGTCGAGGAAGCCCTTCGCCCACAGCACATGGCTGTAGCTGAAGGCGCCCGGGTTGCCCATGTACCAGCCGATGGACTCCTTGCCGTGCAGCGCCAGCACGTTCTTGAGCCGCGCCGTGATGTCGTCGAGCGCCTCGTCCCACGAGACGCGCTCGAACTCGCCGGGGCCGCCGACCCGCTTGAGCGGATGCAGCACGCGGTCCGGGTCGTTCTGGACCTCGGTCATCGCGATGCCCTTGGGACAGGCGAAGCCCCGCGATAGCGGGTGGTCCTTGTCGGGGCGCAGCTTCTGCAGACGGCCGTCCTCGACCGTGGCGACCATTCCGCAGAGCGGCTCGCAGATACGGCAGAAGGTGACGCGCTCCTCGACTGCCATCAGAGACAGCAGTCTAAAGCCCAAACCAGCTTGGGCGGAAAAATGCCTGGATATACTCGTTCCACCGCTCTGGCAGGGGCCGTGCGGCCGAGCCTGAACCTCTTCCTTTGACCTACCGAGAGCGAAAGCGCCACCGGCGCGGGCGCAAGATGTCGAAGATGCTGCTCGCGCTCTTCGTGCTGCTCGTGTGCGCGCTGATCGCGATCCTGGCGCTCGCCGGGTATGTGCTGTCGATCGCGGCCTCCGCTCCTCCGCTCCAGTCCCTGAAGCCGATCGACCAGGGAACGAGCTCCGCCGTCTATGCGGCCGACGGCTCGCGGCTCGGGTTCATCCAGTCGGACGAGATCCGCACGCCCATCCAGCTGAACCGGATTCCCGACTCTATGCGCGCGGCGACGATCTCCATCGAGGACGAGCGCTTCTACCAGCACGGCGGCGTCGACTACGAGGGAATCGTGCGCGCCGCCTTCAAGAACCTCGAGGCCGGCAAGACGGTCGAGGGCGGATCGACGATCACCCAGCAGCTGGTCCGCAACCTCTACATCGGCCGCAAGCGGACCCTCAAGCGCAAGATCCGCGAGGCCAAGCTCGCGGAGGAGCTGGAGCGCGAGCACTCCAAGCAATGGATCCTGCGCAGCTACCTGAACTACGTGCCCTACGGGACGGTCGACGGCCAGACCGCGGTCGGCGTCCAGGCTGCGGCGCAGACCTTCTTCGCCAAGCCGGCCAAGGACCTCACCCTGGAGGAGTCCGCGCTGCTCGCCGGGCCTGCCGCAGGCGCCGAGCGAGCTCAACCCATTCCAGAACCCGCGTGGCGCGCTGGAGCGCCGCAACGAGGTGCTGCAGCAAGATGGCCGAAGCTCGGATACATCACCAAGCAGCGCTCGATCGAGGCGATGCGACGCCGCTGCGGGTGCGGCAGGGCGACCTCTACACGAAGATCCGCGAGCCGTACTTCTTCGACTACGTCAAGCAGCAGCTGATCGACCGCTTCGGCGTCAACACCGTGCGCAAGGGCGGGCTGAAGGTCTACACGACGATCGACCCGAAGCTGCAGCAGGCGGGCCGCGACGCGATCGACTCCACGCTCTACTACCCGACCGACCCGAGCTCGGCGGTGGTCGCGATCGATCCGAGGACCGGCTACATCCGCGCGATGGCGTCGAGCTCCAAGTACAAGCACGCGCAGTTCAACCTCGCCGCGCAGGGGCACCGCCAGCCCGGCTCGGCGTTCAAGACGTTCGTGCCTGACGACCGCGATCAAGCGCGGCATCAACCCGAACTCGACCGGCTACATCTCGCAGCCGCTGGACCTCAACACCAAGGACTACGGCCCGTGGAAGGTCCAGACCTACGACCAGACCTACGGCGGCTACATGAACCTCGTGCGCGCGACGCTGCGCTCCGACAACACCGTCTACGCGCAGCTGGACCTCGACCTCGGGCCCAAGAGCGTCGCGGAGACCGCCAAGGCGATGGGCATCACGACCAAGCTCGACGGCTACCCGGCCGAGGGCCTCGGCGGCCTGACGCGCGGCGTCTCGCCGCTCGAGATGGCCAACGCCTACGCCACGCTCGCCTCGGGCGGCATCCGCAACAAGCCGATCGCGATCGTCAAGGTGCGGTTCCCCGACGGGGACGTCGAGGACCTCGGCAAGCCCAAGCGCGAGCGCGTGCTCTCGGACGGCGGTCGCCTACGAGGTGACGAAGATCCTCAAGAGAACGTCCAGCAGGGAACCGGCACGCGCGCCAACATCGGCTGCCCGGCCGCCGGCAAGACGGGCACGACCGACAACTTCAACGACGCCTGGTTCGTCGGCTACACGCCGCACCTGACCGCCGCAGTCTGGGTCGGCTATCCGGACGCGCTGAGGGAGATGCGCAGCGTCCACGGCATCTCCGTGGCGGGCGGTACCTTCCCGGCGGAGATCTGGGCACAAGTTCATGAACGTCGCAAAGGGCCCGTTCTGCGGCGATTTCCCGCAACCCAAGAGCTCGATCCAGTGGACGCCCTTCTTCGGCAAGTACAACAGCCAGGGACGCAGCTCTTCCTACAACTACGACTATGGCGTCCCGGGGCAGAACGGATACGGGGGCTACACGCCGACTCCCAGCCCGGCTCCCGCGCCCGCGCCAACCCCGACCCCGACCCCGACGCCGGACAACGGGAACGGAAACGGCAACGGCGGAGGAGCCAATGACGGCGGGGGCGGCAACGGCGGACCCGGAGGCGAGGGCTAGCCGCAGCGGGGCGGTGATCCCGGCACGAGCCGCGCTCGCGTCGCTGGTCGCCGTCTACGTCCTGCTTGCCGTCGCCTTCGCCGCACCCGGCTCGCGCGTCGTCCTGGCGACCGCGGGCGGGTCGCCGGACTGGCTGCTGGGACCGCTGCGCGGTCTCGGGTGGAGCGGCGCCAACGGCGACAGCGCCGGACCGCTGTTCTACCTCGGGCTGTGGCTGGCGATGCTCGCTTACGTGGCGGTCCTGCTGCTGGCGCGCGGCATCGGCCCGCGGCTCGCGATCAGCACGATCGCGGGCCTGAATCTCCTCTTCCTGCTGGCGCCGCCGCTGCTGTCGCAGGACGTCTTCAGCTACATCTCATACGCGCGGCTGGACGTCCTGCATCACCTCGGCCCGTATACGCACAGCCCGGATGCGGTGCCTAGCGACGCGGTATACGGGTTCGCAGGCTCCAAGGACGCCTCGAGCGCCTACGGGCCGCTCTTCACGATCGTGACGCTGCCGCTCGCGAAGGTGGCGCCCGCGACCGCGTTCTGGATCCTGAAGACAGGCGCCGCGCTCGCGACCCTCGGCGTCGTCGCGCTCACCTGGGCCTGCGCGCGCCGACTGGGGCGCGATCCCGTCATGCCGGCGATGGTCGTCGGGCTGAACCCTCTTGTGCTCGTGCACGTGGTCGGCGGAGCGCACAACGACGCGCTCACCGTCCTGCTGTGGATGGGCGCGGCACTCGCAATGCTGCCCGTCACCGGACGCATGCATCCTGCGGAGAACGGAGGCCGCTCGGAAGCGGTGGCCGGAGCGCTGGTCGTGACATCGGCCGCCGTGAAGGTCATCGGAGGGCTTGTCGGTCCCTTCCTGCTCGCCGTCGCGCGCCGCCCGTGGGCGTTTCTCGCGGGTGCGGTGGCCGCAGCGGCAGCGTGCGCGGCGGCAGCGGTGATCGCGTTCGGCGGGAGCGCGGCCGAGGCGTTCGTGCTGCTCGGCCAGAATCAGGACCGCACGACCCGCTGGAGCCTCCCGCAGCGCACTGCCGACGGCATTGCCGCCCTCACCGGGGGATCCGCGGACTCGATCGTCGACTTCACGCGCGCGGCGTTCGTCGTCGGCTTCGCGGTGGTGCTCGTCCTGCTCCTGCTCCATACGTGGAGGCACCGCGACGAGCCCGGCGCCTGGGTTGCCCCGGCCGGGTGGGCGACGCTCGCTCTGCTGCTCGCGACGGCATGGCTCGTGCCCTGGTATGCGATCTGGCTGCTGCCGCTCGCGGCGCTGGCACCAGACAGGCGGTTGCTCGCCGCCTCGCTCGCGCTATGCGCTTACATGCTCGTCATCGCCGTCCCTTTGTGATCTACCGCCTACCGCCTACCGCCTGCCGCCCATGAGCGAGTTCGAGATCCTCGACAAGATCCGCTCTCGCGTGACCGTGCGCGGCGACAGGGTGATCGTGCCTTCCGGCGACGACGCGGCGGTGGTCCGCTGCGAGGGCCTGACGGTCACGACGGTGGACGCGTTCGTCGAGGGCGTGCACTTCCGGCTGGCGACGACGTCGATGCGGGACCTCGGCCACCGCTGTCTCGCGGCCGCGGTGTCGGACCTCGCGGCGATGGGCGCCGAGCCGGGAGAGGCGTACTTCGCTGTCGGCCTCCCGCCGCAACTCGGAGAGCGCGAGCTGCTCGAGCTCACGGACGGAGCCGAAGCCCTCGCGCAGGAGCTCGGGATGACGATCTGCGGCGGCGACCTGACCGCGTGCCCCGAGCTGTTCGTCGTCGTCACAGCAGTCGGCCATGCCTCCGACGAAGGCGCGTTGATCGGCCGGGACGGCGCCCGGCCGGGCGATCGCGTCGGTGTCACCGGCGCGCTCGGCGGCTCGGCGGCCGGCCGCCTGCTGCTCGAGCGCAAGGACGGCGGTCTCGACCCGGAGCTGGGTGACGAGCTGCTCGAGCGCCATCTCTGCCCCACGCCGCTGGTCGACGCGGGAATCGCGCTGGCGCGTTCCGGCGTGACGGCCATGCTCGACGTCAGCGACGGGATCGCCTCGGACGCCGAGCGCCTGGCAGAACGCAGCGGCGTCCTGGTGGAGATAGACCTCACGCGCCTCCCGCTCAGCGAGGGAGTCGAGGCCGTCGCCGTGTCGGCCGGCCTTGACCCGCTCGAGCTGGCGGCTGGTGGAGGCGAGGACTACGAGCTGCTGTTCACTGCGCCCGAGCCGGTGGCCGAGCAGGTGGCTGCGGCTGCCGGCATTGCCGGCTCACCGGTCACCTGGATCGGCACCGTGCGCGATGGCGCGGGTGTCAGGCTGCTCGCGGAAGGTGGCGCAGCTCGTCCCCTGCGCGGCTGGGACCATTTCTCCCAGCCGGGCTTCCGAACGAGTCCGTGACGAGCCTCACGATGATCGCCTCAGCTACACGCTGAGGGTCGACCTCGTAGCCGCCCCGGCTTAGCCTGCGTACCGTTCCCCGCTGTGTGTTGTCGTTGTGGAAACGCATTGCTCCTCGCCACGGTGTATCGGTGGCAAGTGGACACAGCGAGATAGAACTAGCGTCCGTCCAGTTGATCCAACCGACGTCCAGGGGGGTTTGGTCCGCAGACCGCAGACCGGTAGGCGGTAGGCGGCGTAGGCGGTCTAGCGCCGTAGCGCGGACCGCGTCCCGCCCAGCGAGCCGGGCCCCGCGTAGCTCGCCGGGCCACGGACCGTGATGGGGGCGTCCGGCTCCGGTGCCTCGCGGCCCAGGGCGACGGCGACCGAGGACGCGAAGCTGCCGGCGACCAGCGCCGCGAGGACTGCGCCGGCGAAAGAGCCCGTCGCAGCGGTCAGGACCATCAGCGCGTACGCCGAAGGGTCCAGCCCGAGGTCGAGCTGAACCCCGTAGTAGAGCAGCGCCAGCACCGGCAGAGCCAGTCCGCCGATCGTCGTGGCGCCGATCAACAGGGGCCGGCTGGGGGTGCGAGGCGCGGCCGCAAGAAGGCAGAGGTGAGCAGCCGGCACGAGCAGCAGCGCGGTGAAGGGATTCGTGATGCAGACGGCCAGCGCTTCCAGGGAGATGAGCAAGGCCAGCGCAACCTCGGCGGCCGCGCCCGGCGACTCGAGCCTGCGCGCATCCGGGCCCATCACCGCGGGACGCAGATAGCGCCAGCCCAGCACGAGCGTCGCGGCCAACGCACCGAGCGCGATGCCGACCTCGCCGAAGCCCGGACCGGCGGATGGCGAGAGCGCCTCCGAGATGGTGGACGGGAGCGCGTCGACGAGCTCGAGGATCCACGTCACGAGCAGGGTCACGGCGAACGGGATGGAGCCCGCCAGAACCCAGCGCGTCCATGCGCCCATCTGGAGCCGGCGGCGACTGGCGCGAGCAAACGCGTCCAGAGCCGTCACCAGGACTGGTAGCGCGAGGCCAAGGGCCAGCAAGGTGAAGGCCCAGCCCGGCACGATGTGGCTCCCGGTGACGATGTAGCGCCGCGGCGACTTCTCGACCGACGGCGCGGAGTCGAGCGCGAGCGCGGCGGCGAAGGCGGAGCGGCCGAAGTTCCCCAGCCGGTCCGGCGACGTGCGGCCGAGGCCGTCCGCCGAGGGCTCTGGCGCCAGCTCACCGTGCCCGGTCAGAGTGACGGCATCCATCCCTGCAGCCACCAGCGGCCCCTGCTCGCGCAGGGTGAGCGGCCACGCCTGGCGGACGAACTGCCCGGCTGCCGATTCCGACCCCGGAGCGACGCCGGCCTCACGGGCAAGCGCACTCTCGACGGTGCGAAGCACCTGCGCCGAGCCCCGGTGCGAGTCGTTCGACCAGGGCAGCACATACGGGGCGCGCCCGGGCGATGCGGCGAGGTCGTCGAGCACCAGGACCGCGTCCACCTTGCTCCGGTTGGGATAGATCTCCGCGAGGCGGCGGGCTCCGGCGGAGTCCGCGGCGCCGCCGTCGGTCGACACCAGGACGAACGTCTTCTGACGGCTCGAGCCGTCCAGCGCTGCCGCCAGCTCCAGCAGCCCGGCGGTCCCCATCGCACTCGACGCTCCAGGCCTCCCCCCGGCGTCGCGGTGCGAGATGACCAGCACCTGGCGGTCCGAGTTCGCGCTCAGCACGCCGATGACGTTCGACATCGACGTGTCCTCGCCGTTCCATTCGGCCTTGAAGCGGTCGCGCGAAGTCTCGAGCCCGAGAGCCTTGAAGCGCGACTCCACGGCATCACCCAGCGCTGCGTCGCCCGCGCTGCCCGGCCTGCGGTCCGGGAACCGGTCCACGAGCCGCTTACCCTCGCTCCACGCGACGTCGCCGCGAAACGCGTCGGGTGCGATGGGTGCGGTGAGCGCGCGGGGACGCTCCTGTAACGAGAACATCACAACCACGAGCGCAAGGACGGCCACGACGAGCGAGGCCCGATAGATGCGCAGATCCACCAACGCGTGCCCTTTTTAGCAGAGGCCCCCGAGCCCTCCGGGGCGAAATAGACGGTATCGAGCGACAGCGGTCCTAGAATCACTACAAGGGAGTCAGGCACTGAACAGCACGGGGAAACCGACACGCATCCTGCTCGTAGACGACGAGCAGCCGATTCAGAAGCTCCTCAGCTACCCGCTCCAGAAGGAGGGCTACGACGTTGTCGCGGCCGCCGACGGCGAACAGGCGCTCGAGAGCTTCGATCGCGAGCACTTCGACCTGGTCGTTCTGGACGTGATGCTGCCCAAGGTCGACGGCCTCGAGGTGTGCCGGCGCCTGCGGGCGCGCAGCGCGGTGCCGATCATCATGCTGACCGCCAAGACCGAGGAGATCGACAAGGTGCTCGGCCTGGAGCTCGGGGCCGACGACTACATCACCAAGCCGTTCTCGATGCGGGAGTTCCGCAGCCGCGTCCGCGCGGCGCTGCGCCGTGCCGAGATGTCTCCCGACCCGGACGTCGACGAGGAGCCGCTGGAGCGGGGAGACATCCGGCTCGACTTCTCCAAGCGCACCACCGAGGTGCGCGGCGACTCGGTGCGGCTGACCTATGTCGAGTTCGAGATCCTCGCCGTGCTGATGCGCCACCCGGGGCGGGTCTACACACGCGAGATGCTGCTCGACCGCGTCTGGGGCGACTCCGCCTTTCGAGACCAGCGCACCGTGGACGTCCACATCCGCCACCTGCGCGAGAAGGTCGAGCGCGACCCCAAGAACCCGGAGTACCTGCTGACCGTGCGCGGGGTCGGCTACCGCTTCCGCGACGAATGATCTGGCACCGGATCTGGCACGCCTCGATCAAGAACAGGCTGACGTTCCTGTTCTTCTCGATCACCGCTGGTGCCGTGATGGTCATCTACTTCTACGTCGTGCCCCAGCTCGAGTCGAACCTGGTCTCACAGAAGGTGGACGCGCTGCGGCGCGACTCGCTCTCCTACAGCCGGCCGATCCAGCAGGTGATCGGCCGCGAGGTCACGGCCACCCAGCTGGATGCCCTCACGCGCACGATCAGCGAGGAAACCGGGACGCGCGTGACGCTGCTCGGCATTCCCGTGAGCCAGAACGGCGCCGGCGGCTCGGCGCCGGACTCGCGTCCCTACACGATCTCCGACTCCCAGAACGTCAAGACGAACCTGAACCCATCCACGGCATTGGCGCTGAGCGCGGCGCGGGCGGGCGAGGTCAGGTCCACCTCGAAGTCCGCGACCGGCGCCGGACTCGCGCAGGCCGCACGGCCGATCTTCTACCAGGGCAAGCCGGCCTGGGTGATCGTGTTCTCGGAGCCGCTCACCGACGTGCGCGACAACGTCGACCTGATCCAGCGTCAGATCCTGATCGCGGGCGCGATCGCGCTGATCGTCGCGATGGCGAGCGGGTACTACGCGGCGAGCGTCATCTCCCGGCGCATCAAGCGCCTGGAGCGGGCGGCCGGCGACGTCGCCGCCGGCAACTTCTCGACTCCGATTCCCGTCGACTCCGACGACGAGCTCGGCCAGCTGGCGCAGGCCTTCAACGAGATGCAGCGCAAGCTCGCGCGACTCGACACGGCGCGCCGCGAGTTCATCGCCAACGCCTCGCACGAGCTGCGTACGCCGATCTTCTCGCTGGGCGGCTTCGCCGAGCTGCTGGAGGACGACGACCTCGACGAGGCCACGCGCGCGGAGTTCCTGGTCACCATGCGAGGGCAGGTGCAGCGTCTTCAGAAGCTCACCACGGACCTGCTCGACCTTTCCAAGCTCGACGCCGATTCCCTGGACCTGCGGCGCGAAAGCGTCTCGCTGCTCTCCCTTGCGCAGAGCGCCGCCGAAGAATTCATCCCCGCGGCTGCAATGAAGGGCGCCGAGATCGAGGTTCGAGATGACGGACTGCCGGGAGAGGTGGAGGCGATCTGCGACCCGCAGCGCACCGCCCAGATCGTCCGGGTGCTGCTCGACAACGCCCTGCGCCACACGCCGGACGGCACACGCGTCGACGTGACCGCGACCACGCCCCGCGGCTCGCGGAAGGAAGCCCAGCTGCAGGTCGCCGACGACGGACCCGGGATCGACGCCGGCGAGCTCCCCTACATATTCGACCGGTTCCACACCGGGAACCCCGGCAGTGGCTCGGGCCTCGGCCTCGCGATCGCCCGTGAGATGGCGCGCGCGATGGGCGGTCGCCTGGAGGTGGAGTCCGGTCCCGGCCGCACCTCCTTCACGCTCACGCTGCCGCTCGGCGGCCGCAACCTGCGGCACGTCGATGGAGCGGCTCCCGCAGCTCCCGTGGCTGCAGGCGGCGGGCGCGAAGCGTGAGCATCGGGGTGGCTTCGCGGGCGCGTCTCGCCGCGCTCGCCGCGGCACTTTGCCTGGCTTTGCTCGCCGGGTGCGGAAACAGCGACTCCGGCGATGGCGGAAAGGTCACACGCGTCGACGTCGTGACGGGAGCCGCCGGCAGCGGGTTCGATCCGGCCGAGATCTACCGCAAGCTCTCCCCTGGTGTGGTCACCGTGACATCCCTGTTCGGAAGCGGCAATGGCGCAGACGCCGGCCAGGGCAGCGGGTTCGTCGTCGACGGCAACGGTTACGTCGTCACCAACGCCCATGTCGTCACGTCGGGCAGCGGCTCGAGCATCAAGAAGGCCAGCGAGGTCTACGTGCAGTTCCCGGACGGCAATCAGGTGCGGGGCGAGATCACCGGCTTCGACCCCAACGCCGACGTCGGCGTCGTGAAGGTCGACCCGTCCGGCCTCGACCTCGTGCCGCTGAAGCTTGGAAGGCTGGCCGCGGTGCACGTCGGCGACCCCGTCGCGGCGATCGGCAGCCCGTTCGGCGAGCAGGGCTCGCTGTCGGTCGGGGTCGTGTCGGCGAAGGACCGCACGATCGAGGCGCTCACCCAGTTTTCGATCAGCGACGCGATCCAGACCGACGCCGCGATCAACCGCGGCAACTCCGGTGGGCCGCTGCTGGACGCGAACGGGCGCGTGATCGGCATCAACTCGCAAATTCGCTCCTCCGGGGGCGGCAGCGTCGGCGTCGGGTTCGCGATACCGGTCGACACGGTGCGGCGCTCGGTTTCGGAGATCCGCGCGCACGGCGAGGTCCGCTACGCCTACATCGGGATCACGTCGCAGCCGCTCTACCCGCAATTGGCCGACCGGCTGGGCGTGCCGGTGGACGAAGGCGCGGTGGTCGCCGCCGTGGTCCAGGGCGGCCCGGCCGACAAGGCCGGCATCAAGGGCGGCGACCGCGAGATCCGATTCCAGTCGACGCTCGTGAAGCTGGGCGGCGACGTCGTCACCAAGGTGAACGGCCAGAAGGTCACGCGCCAGCAGGACTTCAGCGAGCTGATCGCCCGGTTCAAGCCGGGCCAGGTGGTCGAGCTCGAGGTCTACCGCGGCCAGGACAAGCGGACGGTGAAAGTGAAGCTCGAAGACCGGCCCACGACCGTGCAGGCTCCGTAGTGCGGACAGGCCACTAACCGGTTGCGCGACCTGATCCTCGAGCTGAGCCGCGCCCTGCGGGCTCACGTCCACCCGTTCCTGGGCTCCCACGCCGGGCGCGCGCACATCCAGGCCGGCGCCGGGGGCGACGTCACCTTCGAGATCGACCAGCGGGCGGAGACCTTCCTGGAGGAGTTCCTCCAGCGCAATGCTCCCGATGTCGCGTTCTATTCCGAGGACCGTGGCCTGGTGTGGACCCGGGCGGCGCCTCCGGACCACGTGCTCGTCGTGGACCCGATCGACGGGACACGTCCGGCGATGGCCGGTCTCGAATCCTGCTGCGTGTCCGTGGCGTGCGCGCGCTGGAAGGACGGAGCCGGCCCGACGATGGGCGACGTGGACTGCGGCTGCGTGATCGAGATCAAGAGCGGGACCGAGTTCCTCGCCGAGCGCGGGCGTGGCCTGGAGATCCGCAGTGGAAGCGGGACCCGGGGCGAGGTCGCTCTGAGCGCGAACGACGACGTCAGCAGGATGTTCTGGACGTTCGGTTTTCGCGGCCGGCCCGCCGAGACGCTGATGATCGTCCTGGGCGAGCTGACCGACGCCTCCTCCGTGGGCGGCGCGGTCTTCGATCTCGGATCGGCGACGTTCGACATGACGAGACTCGTCACCGGACAGCTGGACGCCTATGTCGACGTGGGAACGCGCATGATCGAGGACGTCCCCGCGGTGCGGCCCGAGTTCGAGCGCCTGGGTGGTGGCGCGGTCTTGAACAACTCGCCCTACGACCTGGCCGCCGCGGCCCTGTGCCTGGAGGAGGCGGGAGTCGTCGTGACGGACGCCTACGGCGAGCCGCTGAGGCCCCGCCGGCTGCTCGGCTCCGGCCACGATTTCCAGATGTCGTGCGTCGCCGCAGCGAACCCGGTGCTGCACGCGAAGGTCCTCGAGCTGCTCGACAGGGGGTTCGGAAGACTGGCCGCGCGGGTAGGGGAATCGCGTTGAGAGCCCGATATTCGAACGCAGGACCGCTTTCGCAAGTCAACCTCGAGCGCGGTGACTCCGAACGAGAACGGTATTGCGATAATCGCGCCGCCCCCTGCAACGGGAGCGCCGCTCCCGTCTTGTCCCTCTCGAAATAGGAAAGAGCCCCCTTGCTTCAACCCGTCAGCGTCGGCCACAAGGCACTCGGCGACTACAGACACCTGATTGGCCGCACGCTGGTCGAGGAGATCCA
The DNA here is from genome assembly GCA_963785085.1 of uncultured Solirubrobacterales bacterium. Classification (GTDB taxonomy): domain Bacteria; phylum Actinomycetota; class Thermoleophilia; order Solirubrobacterales; family JBBDJG01; genus CAWACB01. The sequence continues at coordinate 94,090 of CAWAUD010000009.1, forward strand.
GGAGCTGGCGGCACCGCTCGCCGGCAAGAAGGTCCTACACGTCAGCGCCACCGCGATGGGTGGCGGCGTGTCGGAGATCCTCTACGCGATGGTCCCGCTGATGCGGGACGCCGGACTCGGCGCCGACTGGCACATCGTGCTCGGACGCGAGGAGTTCTTCAACGTCACGAAGACCCTGCACAACGCCCTCCAGGGCGACCCCCGCGGCCTGACCGCCGAGGACTGGAAGATCTTCGACAAGTACAACCGCCTGAACGCCGGCGAGATGGACACGGACTACGACTTCGTGATCATCCACGACCCCCAGCCGGCAGCACTGCTCCAGTACGCCAACCTGAACGGGAACCGGCGCAGCCGCTGGATCTGGCGCTGCCACATCGACCTCTCCACGCCCAACGAGGACTCCCTCTCGCACCTGGTGCCGATGGTCGAGCGCTACGACGCCAAGGTCTTCCATCTCCAGAAGTACGTGCCTTCGGGCGTCGACGGCAAGGTCGAGATCGTGCCCCCCGCGATCGACCCGCTGTCTCCGAAGAACATGGCGCTGTCACCCGAGGACGCCGCCTTCGTCTGCGACCAGTTCGGCGTCGACGTGGACCGCCCGCTGATGTGCCAGGTGTCGCGGTTCGATCCCTGGAAGGACCCGCTGGGCGTGATCGACGCCTACCGGATTGTCAAGAAGGAGCATCCGGGAGTCCAGCTCGCGCTGGTCGGGTCGATGGCCACGGACGACCCCGAAGGGTGGGACTTCTTCCAGAAGACACACGAGCACGCCGCGGGCGACGAGGACATCAAGATCCTCAACAACCTCAACAACGTCGGCGCGATCGAGGTGAACGCCTTCCAGTCCCAGGCCGACATGCTGCTCCAGAAGAGCACCCGCGAGGGATTCGGCCTGACCGTCTCCGAGGCGCTGTGGAAGGCACGGCCGACGATCGCCGGGAACGTCGGCGGGATCCCGCTTCAGATCACCGACGGCGAGACCGGCTTTCTCGTGAACTCCGCCGAAGAGGCGGCCGCGGCGAGCCTCAAGGTGCTCGACGACCCGGAGCTCGGCAAGCGCCTCGGGCGAGCGGGCAAGGAGCACGTGCGCACGCACTTCCTCATGCCGCGCCTGCTACGCGACTGGCTGAAGATCTTCAACGAGCTCAGCTAGTGCCTGGACCCGGACTCTCGCACTGAGATGCCGGGCCAGCCTGGACAGCAGCGGCTGATCCTGCTGTCCAACCGCGGGCCGGCCATGTTCGAGCGCGACGAGGCCGGCGAGCTGGTGCCGCGGCGCGGCGGCGGCGGGCTGGTCACGGCGCTGACCGGGCTACTGCGAAAGCGCGAGGCGATCTGGATCGCGTCGGCGATGACCGACGAGGACACCGAGATGAGCCGCCGTCACGGCAAGCGCGCCTTCGACGTCGAAATGGGAAGCGCGCGCTACCGCATCCGCCTGGTCTCATCGGACCCCGACGCCTACGACGGCTTCTACAACGTGATCGCGAACCCGCTGCTGTGGTTCATCCAGCATTACCTGTGGGACCTCTCCAACGTGCCCGACATCCGGATGCACGAGCGGATCGCGTGGCGCGACGGCTACAAGGCCGTGAACGCGGACCTGGCACGGGCGGTGCTCGAGGAGATCGAGGACGTCGAGCGCCCGCTGGTGATGATCCACGACTACCACTTCTACACGTGCCCGGGGATCATCCGCAGCGCGCGCCCGGACGCGTTCCTGCACCACTTCGTCCACATCCCCTGGACGGCTCCGGATGCCTGGCGCGTGCTCCCGGCCGACATGCGCAGGGAGATCTTCGATGGGATGCTGTCCAACGACATCATCGGCTTCCACACCCGGCCGTACTGCAACAACTTCCTGCAGTGTTGCCGCGAGCTGATGGGCCTCGACACCGACTTCCGCCGGGGAGCCGTGAAGCGCGAGGACGGCCGCGAGGTCCTCGTGCGGCCCTATCCGCTCGCGATCGACGAGGAGCTTTTCGAGGCGGTCGCCGCCAGTGAGGGCGTCCACGTGCACGAGCAGGAGATCCTGCGTCGCCGCCGCGACCACCTGATCCTGCGCGTCGACAGGGCCGACCTGTCCAAGAACGTCCTGCGCGGCTTCACCGCGTTCGACATCTTCCTCGAGCAGCATCCGGAGTTCAGCGAGCGGGTCACCTTCGTCGCGCACCTGCAGCCCTCCCGCCAGGACGTTCCCGAATACGTCGAGTACCTGGAGAAGATCGAGGCGCTCGTCGCGGTGATCAACCACCGTCACGGGACCCCCGACTGGATGCCCATCGACCTGCGGCTCCGCGACGACTTCGAGGAGGCGGTCGCGCTCTACAAGCACTTCGACCTGCTGCTCGTGAACGCGATGTGGGACGGGATGAACCTCGTCTCCAAGGAAGGGCCGCTGATCAACACCCGCAACGGGACGATGATCCTGTCCGAGAACACCGGCGCCCACGAGGAGCTCGGCGAGTGCACCCTGTCGGTCAATCCGTTCGACGTGCAGGAGCAGGCCGACGCGATCTACGAGGCGCTGACGGCCTCGCCGGAGGAGCGTGCGAACCGGATGCACCGCCTGCGGGCGATCATCGCCGCCCGCACGCCGGAGGACTGGATCGAGTCGCAGCTCGTCGACATCGAGGCGATCCAGGATCCGCAGCAAACCTCGGGGTCCTAGGGAGCGAACTCCCCGCCGCCTGGCGGCGGGGGCGCCGGCGGCGGCGGTGCGGAGACCGGCGGGGCGGGCGCGGGGGCAACGGGCGCCCGGGGCGCTTCGTGCCGGCGGAGCCGGTGGCGATGCGGGCGCCGGCGATGCGCAGTGCGGCGAACGTGATGGGGCCGATGGGGCCGGGGGCGCTCGACCGCCGCAGGAGCCGGCCGGGACTGCGGCGCAGAGGGCCGGGATCGCGCGAGAACGCCCGGGGCCGCGGCCACCAGCACGGCGACGATGCCCAGCAGGCCGACGTTGCCCCAGCGGATCCGCCGCGCGTACTCCATATCCGTTCAAGGCCCCGCGCGATGGCCTTTCGCCCCCCTAACAGCCGGAAAGAGGGCCGATCTCGGCTATAGTCCGGCGCCGCCGCGGCCGCCTGCCAAGCGGGCGTCCCGGCCATCGCTCATGCCAAAGCCAGCCGCTTACGATCTCTTCGTGCTGCTCGACCTGGAGTCCCCGGACGAGCGGCGCGCCGGCGTCATCGACCAGGTCCGCCGCCAGATTCAGGAGCGCGGCGACCTGAAGGGCGACGTCGATTGGGGATCGCGCAAGCTCGCCTACGAGATCGACCACCGCGGCGAGGCGCAGTACCACCTGTTCCAGTTCGAGGCGACCTCCGACCTGCTGTCGGAGCTCGACCGCTCGCTCTCGATCGAGGACGCGGTCATCCGGCACCGGATCATCCGGCTTCCCGGCGAAGCCCCCGACACGCCGCCCAAGCCCCCGGCCGAAGAGCCGCGGCGCACGGACGAGCGGGGCGACCGAGGTGACCGGGGCGACCGGGGTGACCGAGGGCGTGGCCGCGGGCCCCGCACCGACTCGGAGGAGGCATCGGCGCCGCCTGCCGAGGAAGCCCCAGCGCCGCCCGCCGGAGGAGGCGTCCAGTGCCGCCCGCCGAGGAGGCCGCTCCGGCCACCGCGAGCCCTGCCGAGGCCGAGAGCCCGGCCGAGGCCGCTCCGGCCGCTGAGCCGGTGGCCGCCGAGCAGCCCGCCGGCGACTCCGCCGAGCAGGCCTGACGGCGCCCTCCGGGCGTCTGTAATAACTCCCGGCAGTTTCCGACTTCTTTCCTGCAAGCAGGGGCGGGACCCGGCCTGCCCTCTGCTTACACTGTCAACCGAGCTTGAAGGCGGCTTGGAGCCGCCATCCGAAGAAGGGAGACGCACCAGTGGCAGCCACGAACATCAACCGCGTGATCATCACGGGGAATCTCACTCGCGACCCGGAGCTTCGCTCTACGCAGAGCGGCACGTCGGTATGCAGCCTGCGCGTCGCCGTCAACAGCCGCCGCAAGGACGCAGAGCGGCCAGTGGGTCGACAAGCCCAACTACTTCGACGTCACCGTGTTCGGCGCACAGGGCGACAACTGCGCCCAATACCTGAGCAAGGGCCGTCCCGTCGCGATCGACGGCCGGCTGGAACTGGCGCGAGTAGGAGTCCAAGGACGGCGGCAAGCGGCAGGCTGTGGATATCATTGCCGAGTCAGTCCAGTTCCTGGGCTCTCGCGACGCGGCGCCGGCCAACGGCTCGGTCCCGTCCGACCTCCCGGCCGACACATCCGACTTCCAGACTGCGGCAGTCGGTAGGGCGGTGGTGGTGGCACGGACGACGACATCCCGTTCTAGCCGGATCCGCGCCGGCGTCGCGCCCGCGACGGCATTTCCACCTCAACGACGAGGCAGGTGCAGTAGTTGGCAAAGCAGCGCGGTCCTACCAGCAGCAGTAGCAGCAGACGGCCCAAGTCGCCCTCCGGCTCTGGCGGGCGCCGCAAGAGCTGTCACTTCTGCCGCGACAAGGTCGATCAGATCGAGTACAAGGACTTCGCGTCCTTGCGGCGCTACCTGTCCGACAAGGGCAAGATCCGCTCGCGCCGCATCACCGGCTGCCTGCCGCCGACACCAGAACCAGCTGGCGAAGGCCGTGAAGCGGGCCCGCGAGCTGGCGCTCCTGCCCTACGTCGGCGAGCGCTGAGTCGGTGCCTCAGGCGATCCTGCTGAAGGACGTCGAGGGGCTCGGCGAAGCCGGCGCGGTCGTGGACGTCTCCGCGGGTTACCTGCGGAACTTCCTCGCGCCGCGCAAGCTCGCACAGACCGCCACCGACGCGTCGGTCGCCGCGGCCCGGCGCCGCATGGAGGCCGCCGAGACGGCCGCTCGCGATCAGGAGGAGCGTGGCCGTGAGACGGCGGCGCTGCTCTCCAAGACCGTGCTCACGATCTCCCACCACGCCGGCGCGGACGGCCGGCTGTTCGGCTCCGTCACCGCGCAGGAGATCGCAGACGCGATCCGCCAGGCGCGCGGGCTCAAGCTGGACAAGCGCAAGGTGCGGCTGGACGAGCCGATCCGGGAACTGGGCACCCACATGGTCGACATCGAGGTTGCAGACGACGTAGTCGCCTCCGTCAAGACCATCGTGGTCGAAGAAGTCTCTGACGCTCACCCCGAGCGCCGTACCTCCGCAGAACCTCGAGGCCGAGGAGTCGGTGCTCGGCGCGATGCTGATCGCGGAGGCGGCGATCGCCGCCATCGTGGTCGACGTTCGCCTGCGCGCCGACGACTTCTACCGCGAGCAGCACCGCTCGATCTTCGGGGCGATCAGTCGCCTGCACGAGAAGAACGAGGCGGTCGACGCGCTGACCGTCTGCGCCGAGCTGAGCCGAGCGGGGCGAGCTCGAGGAGGCCGGCGGCAAGCCGTACGTGCACCAGCTCGCGGCGCGCGGTCCCGACGGCCGGCAACGCCCGCCACTACGCCTAGCTGGTCAAGGAGCAGTCCACGCTGCGCCGGCTGCTCGACGTCGCGCAGAAGATCCAGATCAAGGTCCACGACCGCCGCGGCGAGCCGCAGGCAGCTGGTCGAGGACGCCGAGCGCATGCTGTTCGAGATCGCCCACACCGAGAAGTGCGGGCGACTTCCGCTCGATCGACGAGATCCTCCACGAGGAGATCGACAAGCTCGAGGAGATCTCGCGCGACGGGCAGTCGATCACCGGCACGCCCTCCGGCTTCCACGACCTCGACGACATCACCGGCGGCTTCCAGCCGTCGAACCTGATCGTGCTCGCCGCGCGGCCCTCGATGGGCAAGAGCGCGCTCGTCACCAACATCGCCGAGAACGTCGCTGTCAAGCACGGCCGCCCGGTGGCGCTGTTCTCGCTCGAGATGTCGGAGACGGAGCTTGCGCAGCGGTTCGTCGCCAGCCAGGCGCAAGATCCCCGGCGACAAGCTGCGCAAGGGCCAGGTCGCGCGCAGCGACTGGCCGAAGGTCGTGAAGGCCTGCCAGGCGCTCGAGCGCGCGCCGCTGTGGGTCGACGACTCGTCCGACATCGACATCCTCGAGCTGCGCGCGAAGGCGCGCCGGCTGCACGCCCGCGAGATGAGCCGCGGCGGCCTCGGCCTGATCGTGGTCGACTACCTGCAGCTGATGCGGGCCCGAGTCGCACGCGGACAGCCGGGTCGAGCAGGTCGGCCAGATCAGCCGGGGGCTGAAGATCCTGGCGCGCGAGCTGGAGCGTGCCCGTGATGGCCGTCTCGCAGCTGAACCGCGCGCCCGAGCAGCGTCCGGACAAGCGCCCACTGCTGTCGGACCTGCGCGAGAGCGGCCAGATCGAGCAGGACGCCGACCTCGTGATGTTCATCTACCGCGACGAGTACTACAACCCCGAGAACCGAGGAGCCAGGGGATCGCCGAGATCCTGATCGCCAAGCACCGCAACGGCCCGGTCGGCACGCACGTCGAGCTGACCGTTCCTCGTCGCGCTACCCGAAGTTCGCCAACCTCGCGCGAACCGATCCGCTCGGCGGGATCCGCCGCCGGCGTCGGGCGGAGCCGGTCGAGTGAGCGACCGCTTCGAGAGCCGCGATCCCGCTGCCTGCACGCGCTGCGGCGGCGACGGCTTCGTGCTCGACGACGCCGGGGACGCGGTCCCCTGTGAGTGCCGGCCGGGACGCGTCCGCCGGTCGCGCTCTTCGCGGCGTCTCGTCGGTGATTCCGCGCCGCTACCGCGGCGTGTCCTTCGACCGCCCGCCGATCTCCGAGCTGACCCCGAACGCCGTCAGGCCGTGCGCGCCGCTTCGTCGAGAACCTCGAGCGCAACCTCGCCGCGGGCCGCGGCCTGTGGTTCATGGGCGACGTCGGCACAGGCAAGACGTCGCTGGCGATGCTGGTGTCGAAGTCGCGCTCAAGGCCGGTAGCTCGGTCGCGATCTACTCGGTGCCGCGCCTGCTGGCCGAGATCCGCGACACCTACGACGCCGACGGCGGCGAGCAGTCCTACGACGACCTCTTCAGGCGCTGGTGGAGGTCGACCTGCTGCACCTGGACGACCTCGGCGCCGAGAAGCCAGACGAGTGGGTGCTCGAGCAGCTCTACTCGCTGGTCAACGAGCGCTACGAGGAGGAGCGCTCGATGCTGGTCACGACCAACCTCGACCTCGGAGCAGCTCGAGGAGCAGGTCGGCAAGCGCACCGTCTCGCGCCTGACCGAGATGACGGACCAGATCCCGATGTTCGGCGAGGACCTGCGCGAGCGCTACGACCCGGCGCGGTCGGCCGCTGGCCTGAGCGCCGGGACACCCCGGCCCTAGACTCTCTAGCGACATGAGTGCCAGGATCGTGCGTGGGCGCCCAGTGGGGCGACGAAGGCAAGGGGAAGGTCACCGACCTGCTCGCCGAGCAGGCCGACATGGTCGATCCGCTTTCAGGGCGGCAACAACGCCGGCCACACGATCGTCCGCGACGGCGAGGAGTTCAAGTTCCACCTGATCCCGTCGGGGATCCTCTACCCGGGCCTCGATCTGCGCGATCGGCAACGGCGTGGTGCTCGACCCGAAGGTGCTGCTCGGAGGAGATCGAGGGCCTCAAGCGCCGCGGCATCGACGTCAGCGGGCTGCGCATCTCGGCCAACGCGCACCTGATCATGCCCTACCACGTGCTGCTCGACCAGGCCGGCGAGGCGCGGCTCGGCAAGCTCCAGATCGGCACCACGCGGCGCGGCATCGGCCCCTGCTACGCCGACAAGGCGGCCCGCCTCGGCATCCGGGTGCAGGACCTGCTCGACGAGGAGATCCTGCGCAAGAAGATCATGGCCGCGATGGAGCCGAAGCGCCAGGCGCTGCGGCCGCACGCCAAGGACCCGGAGCTCGACCTGCACGCGATGACCGAGGAGTACGTCACCTACGGCCACCGCCTCGAGCCGCTACATCGCCGACACGGCGCTGCTCTGCCACCAGACGATCCGCGGCGGCGGCAACCGTGCTGCTCGAGGGCGCCCAGGGGACGCTGCTCGACATCGATCACGGCACCTATCCCTTCGTGACGTCCTCGAACCCGGTCGCCGGCGCCGCGTGCGTCGGCGCCGGCATCGGGCCGACCGACGATCGACGAGGTCTGGGGCATCGCGAAGGCGTACGCCACGCGCGTCGGGCGAGGGCCCGTTCCCCACCGAGCTGCACGACGACATCGGCCGCCACATGCTCGAGCGCGGGCACGAGTACGGCACCACCACCGGCCGGCAGCGCCGCTGCGGCTGGCTCGACCTGGTCGCGCTGCGCTACGCGGCCCGCATCAACGGGCTGACCGGGCTGGTCATCACCAAGCTCGACGTGCTCTCGGGCATCGGCCCGCTCAAGGTCTGCACCAGCTACCGGCACGCCGAGGGCGCGGTGTTCGAGGAGTTCCCGTACCACCAGTCGATCCTGCACAGCTCCGAGGCGATGTACGAGGAGCTGCCCGGGCTTCGAGGAGGACATCGGCGGGGCCCGCACACTCGACGACCTGCCCGAGACTGCGCGCCGCTACCTCGAGTTCATCGCCGAGTTCATCGGCGTGCCGATCCGGCTGGTCGGCGTGGGCCCGGGCCGCGAGCAGGTGATCTGGATCGAGGGACGGCAGACGCGGTCGGCAGACGGCAAAACCCGCTCCTGCCGGTCTCCAGTCTGCCGGTCTGCCGTCTCCGAGCTACAGAACCGGTAGCTCCTCTTCCTCTTCGAGCTTTTGCTCGCCCTGCCTGAGGATCCGCAGGGCCAGCATCGCGCGCCGCCAGCAGCGAGGCCGTGCCGAGGGTGATCTGGACGCCCAGCAGCCCCTCGCGGCTCCAGTAGACGTCCTCCAGCTCCAGCAGCAGCGCCGACTCGTCGAAGGTCAGGCCCATGCCGACCCCGAGCGGGATCGCGAGCATCTCCCGGACCGTGCCGTCGCTGCGCGAACAGCGGCGGCGCTGCCGGAGGCGAACGCGAGCACGATCCCGGGAACGAAGTGGTGGATGTGGCCGCCGGCCCACGCGCACGTCGAAGAGCAGCGGCACTGCCGCGCCGAACCCCGAACGTCGTGAGGCGCACGACGCTCGAAGAGATCACGAACGCCGACAGCAGGTTGAACAGGGCGGTCTCCCCGGTCGCGCGCCTCCTGGTAGCCGCGCCGCGCGACGCGCGCGGTGTCGATCGCCGCTCGAGCGCCCTGCTGGATCACCTCCGGGGCGGTCCGGCGTCCTCGGCGACGACCCTGCGGCGCCAGAGCTTGCCGACCTCGCCGACGGCGACCGCGCCGACGGTCGTGAGCGCGACGCGCCCAGCGCAGCGTCGCCGCTCGAGCGGTCGAGCTGGCGCCGGCGCGCGAGCCGGCAGCATCGCCAGCTCGCGCCAGCGAGATGCTGTCGCTCGGCGTCGACCTCGCGCACCGTCCGCGCGGCACGCCCATCACGACGCGTCCGCGGCGGCACGTCGCGCGTGACGACCGCGCCGGCGGCGACGAAGGCCTCCTCGCCGACCTCGACGCCGGGCCGCAGCACCGCGCCGCCGCCGATGCGGCACGCCGCGCCGCAGCACCGCGCCGCGCAGCGGCTCGTCCCGGGGCTGGCGGCCCATCGTGTCGTCGTTGGTGGTGACCACGCCCGGGCCGACGAACACGTCGTCCTCGATCACCGTGCAGGCGGTGAGATAGCAGTTGGTCTGGATCCGCACGCCCGACGCCGATGCGCGACGTCGTTCTCGACGCCGGTGCCGCGGCCGATCACCGACTCGGCGCCCACCGACGGCTGCGCTCGCGCACCTGCGCCTGGTCGCCGACGACCGCGTCGCGCCCGATCCGCGCGCCCGCGTAGACGACCGCGCCGGCGCAGACCGCGACGCCGGGCTCGAGCACCAGCGGCTCCAGCTCGCCGACCGTGGCGCGCTCGAGTGGCGGCCGAGCCGCGGCGCGCTTGCCCAGCACCGCGCCGTCCTGCGACCTCGCAGCCCGCGCCGATCACCGTGCCGCTGTGGACCACCACGCAGGCGCCGAGCTCGGCGTCGTCGGCGATCGAGACGCGTGGCCCAGCATCAGGCCAGGCCCGAGGTCGGAAGGATGGACGCAGTGCTTCAGGCGCCGGCTCCCGGCAAGCGCCTGCGGGACGCCGCCGTCGTCGAGCGAGCGCTGCAGCGCCTCGAGCACGCGCACCACGCGCAGCGCGCTCTCGGCGCCGGAGCGCGGCTCGGCGCCGGTCGCGGACGCACTCGACGAAGTGCCGGCACTCGATCCGCAGCGGCTCCTCGTTGGAGATGCTGCGGGCTCATGATGTCGCCCGAGCGCGTGATGTACTCGCCGTAGGAGCGCGAAGTCGCTGGTCGAAGCCCTTGTCGTAGACGGTGAGCTTGCGCTCGAGCGCCATGTCGTCGAAGGTCGCCATCCGCTTCGAGCCGACGACGGTGAAGCGGCGCTCCTTGTGCGGGTCGAGCCAGGAGAGGTGCATGTGCGCGGCCACGCCCGGAGGGGAAGCGCAGGTAGCAGAACACGACGTCCTCGACGCCCGTCGCGCATGTAGCGACTCGCCGCGCGCCTAGCACCTCGTGCGGCTCCTCGCCGTCGAACAGGTGCAGCAGCACCGAGACGTCGTGCGCGCCGAGGCTCCAGAGCGCGTTCTCGTCCGTCGCGCAGCTTGCCGAGGTTGAGCCGGTTGGAGTAGATGTAGTGGATGTCGCCGAGCTCGCCGGAGTCGGCGATCTCCTTGCAGCTTGCGCGACGCCCGGGTGGTACTCGAGCAGGTGGCCGACCATCAGCGACGCGGCCGGCGCCGCGCGCCGCCGCGACGACTCGCTCGGCGTCGGCCGAGCGACTGCGCCAGCGGCTTCTCGACGAAGCAGTGCTTGCCGGCGCGCGAGCGCGCGCGATGGCGAGCGCGGCGTGCGACGGCACCGGCGTGGCGATCACGACCGCGTCGAGCTCGGCGTCGGCGAGCAGCTCGTCGAGGTCGGCCGTGAAGCGCGCGCTCGGGAGCGCGGCGCGCCAGCGCTCGAGCGCGCTCGGCGTCGGCGTCGCAGCACCAGCGCAGCTCGCAGCCCGGCAGCGCCGCGAAGTTGCGCGCCAGGTTCGGGCCCCAGTAGCCGAGGCCGACGACGCCGACGGACTCACCGGGCCGGTCACGCTCACAGAGCCTGCGACCAGCGTTGCTCGACTCGATGCCGCGCGTGACGCCGCGGAAGTCGAGCACCAGCGGCGCGTCGCGACGACCGCGCGCGTAGTCGACTCGGGGTGCGCGGTGACGATCACGGCGAGGTCGGCGCGCCTCGAGCGCGTCGTCGAGCGGCGCCGAGCTGAGCCCGAACTCGGGCAGCGTCGGGCACGTGCGGGTCGTGGTAGAAGACGTCGGCGCCGAGGCTCTGCAGGAGCTGCGCATGATCTTCAGCGCCGGCGACTCGCGCAGGTCGCCGACGCCGGGCTTGTAGGACGACGCCGAGGACGGCGATGCGCGCTGCCGTGCGACCGCCTTGCCGTGGTCGTTGAGCGCGCGCTCGATCGTGCTCGACGCAGAAGTAGCGGCATGCTTCTGGTTGATCTTCCCGGCGAGCTCGATGAACTCGGTGGAGAAGTCGAACTCGCGCGCCGCCAGGCCAGGTAGAAGGGGTCGACCGGCAGGCAGTGGCCGCCCATGCCGGGGCCGGGCTCGAAGCGCATGAAGCCGTAGGGCTTGGTCGCGGCGGCCTCGACGACCTCCCAGATGTCGATGCCCATGCGGTCGCAGAGCACGGCCAGCTCGTTGACGAGCGCGATGTTGACCGAGCGGAAGATGTT
>CAWAUD010000010.1:0-99824 GCA_963785085.1 uncultured Solirubrobacterales bacterium
GCCTCGGCGGCGTCACGCCCGGCCTGCGCATGGTGCTCGAGGCCGTGCTCCTCACCGCGATCGCCGCGGCCACCATCTACGCTTGGCGGACCGCCGGAGCGCGGAATGGCGGCACCGGCGCACCGGGCTGGCTGGTCGCAGCGGCGGCGGTGACGCTGGTGCTGATCGTGACGCTGACCTGGGTGATGCCCTGGTACGTGTTCTGGCTGCTCCCGCTGGCGGCACTGCTGCGCGGGCCCTGGCTACGGGCGGCGGCGCTGGTCGTCAGCGTGATGCTGCTGTGGATCTGGCTGCCGCTGGGGACGGACTTCAACCACAACGTCCTGCACCAGAAGCCGACGCGCACCGCCGTCGGCAAGCAGAACACGCGCTACATCCACAGCCTGCTGCAGTGATCTATACAGCGGCGCCGGCGCGCTCGCGCGGGGTTGTGAACACCCACTGCCGGTTGACCACGAAGGTCAATGCCGAGACGAGCGGCAGCACGATGGCCTGGGCCGGGACCTTCGCCATCCCGGCATCCTCGACCAGCAACGCCAGAAGTCCTGCGTTCACCGCCAGCGACAGCCCCTGGGCGAGCCCGTAGCGCGCAAAGCCACGCGAGGAGAAGGCACCCGCCCTGAAGGTCCAGATGCGATTCAGCGAATAGCCGTTCAGGGCCCCGAGCGCGAACGCCCCGCACGATGCGGCGATGTAGGGAACGCCGGCGCCGACGGCCACCGCGAACGAGACGAGCGTGATGGCCGTGTTGCTCGCCCCCACGACGCAGAACCGGAGGAACTGGCGCATCGGGCCGCGGCCTCAGACCGCCAAGGCGGCCTCGGCGTCCAACTCGCGGCTGTCGGGTCGGACGGGGATTGCCTGCACGACGTCCGGGCGGCGGAACAGGGCGAGCACGGAAAGCCCGGCGGGCAACCGCCCGCCGATCCGCAGGAACGCCGATTCGAGGCGCAAGGGCAGGGTCAGCACCGGGTCGAGCCAGGGCGGCGTGAAGGACAGCTCCGAGTGAGTGGGGTTGCCACGCCCCCTGCGCGCCAGCCGCACGACGGCGGCCGGGAGCAGCAACAGCGAGTTGAAGTAGCTCGCCCGCACCAGCTCCCACCCAGCTTCGTCTGCGACATCGAGCAGGGTTCGCCGCCGGTAGCGGCGGAAGTGGCGGTTCGCCTCGTCGTGCGCGGACCAAAGGGCCTGGTAGGCGGGCACGGTCACCAGCAGATGCCCCCCCGGGCGCGTGACCCGGCCCAGCTCCGTAAGGGTGAGCACGTCATCCGGAGTGTGCTCGAGGACGTCCAGACACGTGACGAGGTCGAACCGGCGGTCCGGATAGGGCATCCGCTCGACGCTGCCGAGGATCACATCAGCGTGCCCGCGATTCAGCGCGGCGGCGACGGACCACGAGCTCGAGTCGATGCCGGACACGCGGCCGAACCGCTCCAGCTCGTCGAGCATCCGTCCCGACCCGCAGCCGGCGTCGAGCAGGCGCGCTCGCGGAGGCAGGGCAAGCCGCGCGATCTGGGAGTGGATGACCAGCCGCCGCCCCCGGTACCACCAGTGACGGTCGTCGACGGACACCATTGAGCGCAGCTCCTGATCGAGCATCGTTCTCACTCTTCCAGCAGCCTGGTTGTGCGACGGGAGGCTCGCGTTGGAATCTCGTTAAGAGACAAACGGCGCAACCGGCAGGCGCAGCGCGAAGCAGGCACCCGCCTCGGCCTCCTCGAGTTCGAGCTCGCCGTCCATCCGCTCCGCCAGCTCACGCCCGATTGCCAGGCCGAGGCCGAACCCTCCGACGCCGCCTCCGGCGCTTCCGCGGCGAAAGCGCTCGAAGATCAGGTCGCGCTCTTCGGCGGTGACACCGGGCCCGGAGTCGGCAACCCGCACCGAGGCGCTCGCGCCGTTCAGCGCCACGGTCGCCGTCACCTGGCTGTGACGTGGGGCTGAAGGTGAGGGCGTTCTCGACCATGATCCGGACGACGCGGGCGATGCTGCCCGGATCTCCGAGGACCCAGCAGGGTGTCTCGAACCCGTTCAGACTCAGGCCCACGTCGCGCTCGGCAGAACGAGCTTCGAACTCGCCGACCACGGCGCGGCAGATCTCGCCCAGCTCCACGAGCTCCCGGCGCAGCGCGAAGTCGGAGTCGAGCCGGGTCAGCTCGAGCAGGTCGTTCGCGAGTCCGGTCAGCCGCCGCGCCTGGTCACGCGCGGCGGCGGCGTGAACCCGCGCCGCCTCGACATCGCGGGAGAGGAGGTCGTCGTCGAGCAGCTCGAGCATCCCCTGGAGTGAGGTCAGCGGCGTGCGCAGCTCATGAGAGGCCGTGGCAACGAAGGCACGCCGCACTCCCTCCTGCTGCTGGAGGCGTGCCTGCATCGTCGCGAACCCCCGCGAGAGCTCGCCCACCTCGTCGCGCGCGTTGTCACTCGGCACCTCGGCGTCGAGGCCCTCCGTCGCCAGGCGCCGCGCGGCATCGCGCAGTCTCCGCAGCCGCCGCAGCAACGTCGTGGCAAGCGCGATTCCGAGCACCAACGCGGCCACGAGCCCGGCCAGGGCGGCGACCAGGAACGCACGTCGCACGACGCCGACGGCGGACTTGGCGTCCTCGAGCGAGCGCCGGGCGGCCACCACCACGGTCTGCCCGCCCACCTTCACGGGCTCGCTCACGTATGCCTGGCCTGCCTCCGGAAGGTCGCGGGTGCCGTCAACGCGCTTTCCGGTCGCGAGGGCCTTCCGCACGTCGTCGAAGCGGCCTCCACGCGGCCCGTCGGGCGAGGCCAGGGGATCTGTGTCGACCAGCTTGCGCCCGCGGGCGTCGAAGACGACCACGCGCGCGCCGGTCCTGCGCTCGAGCGCCCGCGCGAGCTCTCGCACGTCGCTGCGAATGGGGCCTCAGGTCTCCGGCCGCGAGCGTTTGGAACGCCGGTGCGGTCGCGGCGGTGGACTGGGTGAGCGACTCCAGGTCGTCGCGGCGCAGCCGGCTCTCGAGGGGCGGCAGGAGGGCCAGTGCCGCAACCCCCAGCGTCAGCACGCTAACCGCGAGCAGCGCCCCGATCATCCGGGTGCGGAGGCCGAAAACAGGCAGTGGGCGCACCTCAGGACGCCTGCAGCCGGTAGCCGGCGCCGCGCACGGTGAGGATCAGCTGGGGGCTCTCGGGCGACTCCTCCAGCTTCTCGCGAAGGTGACGCACATGCACGTCGATGCCGCGCGGGTCGCGGTAGGCGGAATCTCCCCAGATCGCCCGCATCAGCTCCTGGCGATTGAACAGGCGGCCCGGCTCCGACATCAGGTGGTTGAGCAGCTCGAACTCCGAGAATGTCAGGTTGACCGCCTCGCCTCGCATCGTCACCGCCCGCGTGCCGCGGTCCAGCGCGAGCTGGCCGACGGTCAGGATCTCGCTCGCGCCCGTCCACGTCCGGCCGCGGCGCAGCACCGCGCGGATCCGGCTGCGAAGCTCGGCCAGGCCGAACGGCTTGGTGATGTAGTCGTCCGCGCCGAACTCGAGCCCCAGCACCGTGTCGGCCTCGCTGTCGAGGGCGGTCAGCATGATGATCGGAACGACGTTGCGGCGCGATCGCAGCTCCCGGCACACCTCGTAACCGTCCGGGGTGCCTCCGAGCGCGACGTCCAGCAAGATCACGTCGAACGGCGTCGTGCTGGCGTAATCGATCGCCGATCTGCCGTCCGCCACGGCGGTAACCCGATGCCCGCTGCGCGAAAAGAACTGCCGCAGCGTCTCCCGAAGGGTCGACTCGTCATCGACGACGAGAATCTGGAGTGAGACCTCCGCGCACATACGTCGGCAGACCTTCCTTCGAGCCAGCGTACTGGAGCATGGTCCCCGGAACGCCTGTCAACATCCCCCGCCATGCCGAGGGGCCCTGCAACCGGCCGGCGCCGGCACCTTCGCCTGCGCTGGCTTTTCCTCGCGCTGCCGCTGCTGGCCGCAGTGCTGGCGCTCGCTCCGGCGGCCCATGCGCCGTCTGCCACGCGCAAGGGGTGCGCCTCGCTGCGCCCCGGCAGCCACTCGCTGACGCTGACCAGCGGCGGTGTTGCGAGGTCCGCGTGGATTCACGTTCCGCCCGGCGGTGCCTCCGCTCACCCACTCTCGATGGTGCTCGCGCTGCACGGGTTCGGCGGCAACGGCCGTTTCATGGAGGAGTACTCGGGGCTTTCGGGGATGAGCGACCGCCATCGCTTCGTCGTCGCCTACCCGGAGGCGCTCGGCGCCCGGCCGCGGTGGAACATCGGCGGCAAGGCCGGGACGGCGCCGAACGACGTCGGCTTCATCGGGGACCTGATCGAGCGCCTCACCGCAGGCGGCTGCGTCGACCCCGAGCACGTCTACGCCACCGGCGTCTCGAACGGAGGAGGCATGGTTGCGCGCCTTGGCTGCGAGCTGGGCGACAGGTTGCGCGCGATCGCGCCCGTGGCGGGCGGCTACTCCACCCTCCCGCGGTGCAGCTCGACCCGGGCCGTGTCAGTGCTCGAGATACACGGAACCGCCGACCCGATCGTCCCCTATTCCGGGAAGGGCGCGGCCCGGAGCGGCAGCGTCCGCGGCTTCCTCCGCGGCTGGCTGGCACGGGACCGGTGCGGGACCCGATCCGTGCGCTCGACACCGGCGCGTCAGATCGTGCGGCTCGACTGGCCGGGGTGCGCCTCCGGAACCGAGGTCGCCCACCTGAAGCTGATCGGCGGCGGGCACGAGTGGCCGGAGGCGCGGCCCGAGCGAAGCGACCGCCTGCCGCCGCTGTCGGCCTCTAAAGAGGTGTGGAACTTCTTCCGCGGGCTGCCGCGCTAGTACTACTTGGAGCTCTGCGTCGAGTAGGTAAACGTGCCGTTGCAGCTCGGGGAAGCGGGCACCGTCGTCTTCAAGGTTCCCTGCTCCTTGCCTCCGGCCAGGAACTTGCCGGTGACCTTCGCGCTGTCGACCACCTTGCCGCTGATGGCGGACTTCTCGGTGACCTTCCCGCTGAACCTGCCGTGGCTGATCTTGGCCGCCTTGAAGGTCTGAGTCGGCGAGGGCCCCCGTAACCGCAGTGGTTGGGCAGGGAGAGACGGACCTTGAAGGCGGTGACCTTCTTGCCTGTGCTGTTGACCTTGAAGCTGACGGTCAGTGTCGCACCGGTCTTCACCGTGACCCGTGTACTTGGCCCCCTTCACCGGGCCGGCCGCGAGCGCGATGGCGGTGACCCCCAGGGATACGGCCAGCACGCATGCAATCGAGCCGAGGAGTTTCAATCGCGGCTTCATTTGAGTGCCCATAGAAGTCGATGATACGGCGATACTGCGGGCGTGAAATCACCGGACAACGCCGAGGTCGTACGAGCCTTCACGAAGGCGTTCAACGCGGGTGACGTCGAGGGCGTGATCGCGGTCTGCGATTCGCAGGTCGAGTTCCAGTCGACGTTCGCGGCGGTCGGCGGCGCCGTCTATCGCGGCCATGACGGCATTCGCGAGTGGCATCGAGATCTCGAGGAGACCTGGGGCGAGGACATTCGCTCCGATCTCGAGACGCTCTTCGAGGTCGGCGAGCGCATGCTCGTGTTCACCGTCCTGCACGGGCGTGGCGAGCAGAGCGGCGCCGAGGTCGACCTGCCGGCGGCGATGGTGATCCGGCTGAGGAACGGCCTGCTCGTGGACTTCAGGGGCTACAGCCACCGCGACGACGCGCTCGATGACCTCGGCGTTACGTTGGAGCAGCTCGAGCCGATCGCCCCGCACTGAGGCTGGCCACCTAGGTCTGAATATCTCAGAGCCAGGCAGCCAACCTCGGTAAGGAACCTGCCTACCTCGCGGTGCCCACCGCGACGCGCTCCACGTCCAGGCGCGGCAGCCTCCGCTCGAGCCACGCGGGGATCCACCAGTTGCGGTCGCCGAGCAGCTGCATGACCGCCGGCACCAGGACCATCCGCACGACGGTCGCGTCCAGGAAGATCGCCGAGGCCAGCCCGATTCCGAACAGCTTCAGGAAGACGTCCGGCGCCGCAATGAAGGCCAGGAAGACCACCACCATGATCGCCGCGGCCGCGGTGATGACCCGGGCGGTCTTCGCCAGGCCGTCCGCGACTGCCCGGCTCGTGTCACCGTGCTTCAGGTACTCCTCGCGGATCCGCGAGATCAGGAAGACCTCGTAATCCATCGATAGGCCGAACAGGATCGCGAACATCATCACCGGCATGAACGGCGCCACCGGGACCTCGTGGTCGATCCCGATCAGTGCGCCCACCGCGCCGCCCTTCGCCACGAGCGTCATCACTCCGTAGGCGGCGCTGACGGAGAGCAGGTTCATGATCGCGGCCTTGAGCGAGATCAGCGGTGAGTGGAACGCGATCAGCAGCAACAGGAACGACAGGCCGACCACGCCGATGATGAACAGCGGCATGCGGTCGGTCATGTAGTTACTCTGATCCTCGAGCGCGGCCGTCACGCCTCCGATCTCGGCCGTGATCCCCGTGCCCTGCAGCGAGCGCGGCACGACGTCGCTGCGCAGCCGCTTGACGAGGTCCTCGGTCTCCTGATCCTGGGGCGAGCCCTTCGGGATCACGGTGACGATCGCGGTGTTGCCCTGCGGGTTGATCCGCGGCTTCGGGACATACGCCACTTCCGGGTCCTTTCGAACCCGCTCCGCGAGCGACTCGACATCGGCGCTCGCCCCGCGGTTGGGAATACGGGCGGCGATCACCAGCGGGCCGTTCGTCCCGGGCCCGAAGCCCTCGGTGTTGAGGTCGTAGGCCTGGCGCGTCATCGTGCTCGGCGGGTCGTTGCCGGCGTCGGGGAAGCCGAGCCGCATACCGAGTGCCGGGGCCGCCAACGCGAGCAGCAGCGCCGTGGCGGCTATCGCGGCGGTCCACGGCCGCCGCTGGACCGCGTGGCTCCAGCGCGCGGCGAGCGGGCTTGCTTCGCCCTGGGTCCTCAGGTTCCGCCCCAGGAACGGGATGCGCCAGCTATCGACCCGCGGGCCGAGGTATGAGAGCAGCGCCGGCAGCAGCGAGATCGCCGCAAGCATCATCACGAGCACGGCGCTGGACGCCGAGAGCGCGACCCCGTACATGTACGGCAGGCCGGTCAGGCAGAGTCCGAGCACGGCGACCACGACCGTGCTGCCCGCGATCAGGACGCTGCGGCCGGCGGTCGTGACAGCCTCGACCACGGCGTCGTGCCGGTCCCGCCCAGCATGCATGGCCGTGCGGAACCGGGTCAGGACGAGCAAGGAGTAGTCGATTCCGACGCCGATCCCGATCAGGCCCGAGACCGCCGTTGTCCAATCGGGCACGTCGACCACGTTCGCGAGTAGCAGGACCAGGCCGCCGGAGGAGATGCCGAGACCGATCAGCGCGATCGCGAGCGGCAGGCCGGCGGCGACGACGGAGCCGAAGGCGATCAGGAGGACGATCGCCGCCCCGAGGAATCCGATCCCCTCCGGGCTGGACGATCCCTGGGCCTGGTAGATCGGGTCTCCGCCGAGCTTGATATCGAGGCCGTCGCCGCTGTTCTTGTTGGCGGCGCTGATCAGCTGCTCGCCGTCCTTCTTGGGGACGTCCCAGGCTTTCGCGGTCAGGGGCAGGGTCGTCGAGCCGATCGTGCCGTCGCGTGAGACCCGGATCGCTGTATGCGGGGCGACATGATCGACCTGCTCGGCCTGCTGAAGAAGCCGTTGAGCTGTTGCTGGGCGCGGGCGCTGCGGGCGCCGGCGGGGTCCTTCCACACCACGTAGATCTCCTGGCCGGAATAGCCGCGAAAGCCCTGCTCCGTGAGGTCGCCGGCGGCCTTCGACTCCGACCCGGGTGTGTCGTAGTCGGCGTTGTACTCGCCCGCCAGCGCAGTGCCGACGCCGATGATCACGACGGCCGCGGCGAGCCAGGCCAGCACCATGCGGCCGCGGCGGCGGTATGAGATGTCTGCGAGACGTTCCAGGAAACGAGTCATTTGCGGATCCCTTTCGTGTCGGCTACTCGTTCAAGTCGAACGAAAACTGTGACTTCGGTTCGTTTCAAGATTCATCGGGGACACCCGTGGCGGGTGCCTTGAGGCCCGGCGCGAGCCGGTCGAGGAGCTCGGCCAGTTGAGTCGCACCGTCCTCGCCGAGCAGCGAGCGCAGGCGCTTGTCGTAGGCCACCGCCGCGCCGCGCAGCCGCTCGAACATCGCCGTGCCCTCGGCGGTCAGCTCGACGTGCTGTACCCGCCGGTTCTCGTGCTCCCGCCACCGGCGCACGAGCCCCTCGGCCTCCAGTGCATTGAGGTGATGGGTGAGCGTCGCGCCCGAGATGCCCATCGCATCGGCGATCAGCGACTGGGTGTCCCATTCCTGGGAGCGGACCAGGAGCAGTACCTGCCACGTGGTCGGCGAGCCGCCCGCCTCTGTCATGGCCCGCTCGAAGCCCTGCGCCACGATTCGCGCGGTCTGGTTCAACCGTAGGCCGATGGGAGGCCAGTTCTCCGGACCGGAAGAAGTCATGCCGGTCAGGCTAGCAGAACGATTAGATGTCTAAGGCTTAGACGTCTAAGGAGGTCGAGCGCGGCCCCCGCCCTCGCTTGCCTACCTTTCTAGCAACTCGACTCGCATCGCGCGAGCGAGTCTGCCGCCGAGCGTGTGCGACTTCCCTGCGATGCTGAGGAGCAGTGGCCCGCCGAACGGCTGCTTTTCGGTTACCTCCAGCCGCTGGCCGGGCCGGATGTCACGCTCGGCGAGGTAGCGCAGCATCTCCGGATCGGAATCACTCACGCGTAGGAACAGCGCGCGGTCGCCCGCCTCGAGGTCGGCCAGCGAGCTGGTCTCGCGCTCGTCGATCGAGCCATCAAGTCCCGGGATCGGATCACCGTGCGGATCGACGGTCGGATTCCCGAGCTTCGCCGCGATCAGCTCCTCCAGCTCCTCCGACAGCACGTGCTCGAGCTTCTCGGCCTCGGCATGGACCTGGTCCCACGGCATGTCGAACGCCTCGGTCAGGTACAGCTCCAGCAAGCGGTGGTGTCGCAGCACTTCGAGCGCGAGCCGGCGTCCGCGTGCCGTCAGTTCGACGCCGCGGTATGGGACATGGCGCACGAGCCTGAGTCCGTCGAGCTTCTTGACCATGCCCGACGCCGAACCCGCGGTGACGCCCAGGCGCTCGGCCAGCGCGGAGTTCGAAACCGGTCCCCGGGCCGCGCGCTCGAGCGAGTAGATCGCCTTCACGTAGTCCTCGATCGCTTCGGTCGTTACGACCTTGGAGGCTCTCTTGCGTGCGGTTTCGCGCATCCCTATCCCCCCGAGAACAGCTGAACGAGCAGGAAGCCGTTGAGCCCGATGATGACGGCCGCGACCAAGCTGGCCGCCGCTGTCAGCCATGGCGGGTTCGCGAACGCTCCCATGACGCGCTTCTTTTTGGCGATCAGCACCAGGGGAATCAGCGCGAACGGGATTCCGAACGACAGCACAACCTGGCTGCCGATTAGCGCGGTCGATGGATTGAGTCCGATCCCGATCACGATCAGCGCAGGCGTCAGCGTTATCGCTCTGCGCAGAAAGATCGATATGCGGCGGCGGATGAAGCCCTGCATGACGACCTGGCCGGCCATGGTCCCGACCGACGACGATGCGAAACCAGAGGCGAGCAATCCAACGCCGAAGATGATCGCTGCCTTGTTGGACACGAGCGTCTTGAGTGCGTCGAACGCCCCGTCGATGTCCTCGACCGCGGGAATGCCACTGTTGTGGAACAGCCCCGCCGCCATGATCATCATCGACATGTTGACAACCCCGGCGAGTGTCATCGCAATGATCACGTCGACCTTCTCGAAGCGCAGGATCTTCTTCCGCTCGCCGTCGTCGCGACCGACCACGCGCCTCTGCGTGAGCGCCGAGTGCAGGTAAACGACGTGCGGCATCACGGTCGCGCCGAGGATCCCGGTTGCGAGCAGCACGCTCTCGGTGCCGTCGAAGCCGGGGATCAACAGGTGCCGCGCGATCTGACCGCCGTCGGGATCGGACTGAAAGACCTCGAATGCGAACGCGAGCACCACGACTCCGACCATTCCGGCGATCACCGCCTCGAGCCGGCGGAAGCCGCGTTGCTGCAAGGCAAGAATCCCGAACGCGCCAACCCCGGCGATCACGCCTGCGGGGAACAGCGGTATTCCGAACAACAGGTTGAGCCCGAGCGCGGCACCGACGATCTCGGCCACGTCGGTCGCCATCGCGATGATCTCGGCTTGGATCCACAGGCCGATCGAGGTCCGGGTGCTGAAGTTCTCGCGGCAGAGCTCGGGCAGGTTCTTTCCGGTTGCGATGCCGAGCTTGGCCGACTGCGTCTGGATCAGCATCGCTATGAGGTTCGCCGCGAGCACGACCCACAGCAGCAGATAGCCGAACTTCGACCCTGCGGCGATATTCGTGGCGAAATTGCCGGGATCGATGTAGGCGACGGCAGCGATGAATGCCGGGCCGAGGAAGGGCCAGAGCTTCTTCAGCCCACGCGATTCGCCCGTCAGCGACCGCCGTGCCGCGCGCGCAACCGCGGCCTCGCCGGGGAGGACATCCTCGACGTCGGCTGCGAGGGGCGGCTCTAACGGCCCGGCGAGCGCGCTCGCTACCGGATCATCAGCAATCTGTTTCTGTGATGTGGAGGGCGGTTCCACGGCTTCCCCACTAACGGGTATCGGACTACCTCAAACAAGGTTTAGGGTAGCCAAACTTATACCCGACGCGCTGACGCCCTCGTCGTTCTAGCGGTAGCGGCGGCGACCGCTGTCTGCCCGTAGGAGATGCCTCCGTCGTTGGCGGGCAGGCGCTCGGGCACCAGGACGCGTAGGCCGGCGGCGACCAGCAGCGCCGAGGTTCGCTCGAGCAACAGGCGGTTCTGGAACACGCCACCCGACAGAACGACGGTGTCGAGGCCACGGGAGCGGGCAGCCGACTCGCAACGCTGGCCGTGGCGGCGGCGACGCCGTTGTGGAACCGCGCAGCGATCATGCCGACGGGCACCCCCGCACGGACGTCCTTGTTGACGGCGAGGATGGTCTCGCGAGCGTCCAGCGCCGGCATCGGATAGGCGCCGCCCTCCCCCCCGCTCGTCGCCGCAAGCGGCCTCCAGCTCGATCGCGGCCTGGCCCTCGTAGTTGACGTGCGTTCGCACGCCGCACAGCGCCGCGACCGCGTCGAACAGGCGGCCCATGCTGGTCGTGACGGGCGAGGAGACGCCCGCGTGGGCCATCCGTGCCACGGTGCGCCAGGCGTCGGGATCGACCGATCCCGCGAGCGTCGGCGGCACCTCCGGTTCGCGATCGCCTAACGCCTCTGACAGCCACGCGCACGCCATCCGCCACGGCTCGCGCACGGCCGCGGCCCCTCCGGGCATGCGCACCGGGAACAGATGGCCGGCGCGTTCGAATCCGCTTAGGTCGCCGACCAGGATCTCCCCACCCCACACCGTCCCGTCGAGCCCGTAGCCCGGTCCCGTCGAAGATCGCGCCGACCGCCCGGCTCGGTCTACTCCGTGCTCGGCCAGGCACGCGGCGAGATGCGCGTGGTGGTGCTGCACGCCGACGAGCTCGACTCCCTCCCGCTCGAGCGCGTACTTGGTCGAGAGGTAGTCGGGATGCAGGTCGTGGACGACGACCTCGGGCTCGACCGCGAACAGGCGCTGGAAGTGCGCGATGCCCGTCGCGGAACGAGCGCAGCGTCTCGTAGTTCTCGAGATCGCCGATGTGATGGCTGACCCATGCGTGCTCGTCCCTTGGCCAGGCAGAACGTGTTCTTCAGCTCCGCTCCGCAGGCGAGCACGTGCCGCTGCGCCGCGACCGGCAGCTCGATCGGCGCGGGCACATATCCGCGGGAGCGCCGCAGCACCGTGGCCGGAGCGGACGACCGAGTCGTCGGTGCGCGTCTCGATCGGCCGGTCGTGCAGCAGGAAGAGGTCCGCGATGCCGGCCAGCCGCTGCGAGCGCGTCCTCGTCGGTGAACGCGATCGGCTCGTCGGAGACGTTGCCGCTCGTCATCACGAGCGGCTCGCCGGCGTCGGCCAGAAGCAGGTGGTGGAGCGGCGAGTAGGGCAGCATCACCCCGAGCTCGGGCAGGCCCGGGCGCCACCGCCGCGGCGACCCGCGCGTCCGGTCGCCGCGGCGCCAGGACGATCGGCCGCTCGCGGGAGACCAGGAGCGCCTCCGCGGCGTCGTCGAGATCGACCAGCGAGCGCGCGGCCTCGACATCCGGCGCCATGAGCGCGAACGGCTTGTCCTCACGATGCTTGCGCGCGCGCAGCTGCGCGACCGCGTCTCTCGCTGGCCGCGACACACGCGAGATGGAAGCCGCCGAGGCCCTTGACGGCCACGATCGCGCCCGCCGCGGAGCGCATCGGCAGCGGTCGCGAGATCGCGTCGGACCACCGCGGCCGGACGCATCGGCCACCCATGCACGCGGCCCGCACGCGGGGCAGGCGTTCGGCTGCGCGTGGAAGCGGCGGTCGACGCGGGTCGTCGTACTCCGCCCGGCAGCGGTCGCACATCGCGAAGCCGGCCATCGTCGTCAGCGGGCGGTCGTAGGGAACGCCGCGCACGATCGTGAAGCGCGGGCCGCAGTTGGTGCAGTTGACGAACGGGTAGCGGAAGCGGCGGTCGCTCGGGATCGAACAGCTCGGCGAGGCAGTCGTCGCACGTCGCGGTGTCCGGCGTGACGGGGGCACGCGGCTCGCCCGAGCGCTCGCTCTCGACGATGCTGAACCCTCTCGCCCGGCCGGCTCGCGCTCGTCGGCGAGCACGCGCTCGATGCGCGCCAGCGGGGGCGCCTCGGAAGCGCAGCCGCGCGAGGAAGCTCTCCACGGCGGCCGCCTCCCCCTCGACCTCGAGCGCACGACCCCGCGCTCGTCGTTTCGGACAAGCCCGCTCAGCCCGAGCTCGCGGGCGAGCCTGTAGACGTAGGGCCGGAAGCCGACGCCCTGCACCGTCCCCTCGACGCGCGCGGCGACCCGGCGGCGCAGGCGCGGCGCGGTCGCGCTCATGAGAGCTCCGATCAGCGACGTGGTAGGCGCTCGCCTGGGCCTCCTGGATGCGCGGGATGTGCTGCGAGCGCGTGACGATCACGTGGTCGGCGAGCCGCTCGGCGGCCACCCGGCCGCCGTCGTAGCCGACCATGCGCGATCGTGGCGATGCCGCGCCTGCGCGCCTCGGCCAGCGCGGCGATCACGTTGCCGGAGCCACCGCTCGTGGAGAGGGCGAGCACGACGTCGCCGGGGCGCCCGTAGGGCGATGATCTGCCGCGCGAACAGCAGGTCTCGGGCCGACGTCGTTGGCGATCGCTGTGAGGATCGCCGAGTCCTCGGTGAGATCGAGCGCCGGCGGCGGGCCGCCCTGTCGCGCGCAGGTCGGCGACCACGTCCATCGCGTCGGTCGCCGATCCGCCGTTGCCGAGCGCGAGCAGCCGGCCGCCGCCCTCGAGCCGCGCGCGCAGCGTCGCCGCGGCGGCGACCAGCTCGCCCGACTGCTCGGTCGAGCGTCTGCTCGCGCAGCGCGCCGACCTCCTGCGGCCTTCATCGTCACGGACGCGGCGACGTCGCCGAGCACCGACTCGAGCCCGGTCTCCTCCTGACCGAGGAACGGATACAGGAAGCTCGCGGCGCCGCCGTCGTGGACCGGCTCCGCGGCGCGGCCCTCGAGCAGGCCCTGGTGCTCGAAGAACACGTGCACCAGCTCCCACAGCACGTGGTAGAGAGTCTCCACGAGCTCCTGCCGCACGAACGGGTCGTCGCTCGGCGGCTCGAACTCCCACTCCGCGCCGACGTGCGCGAACGCGATCGTGAGGCAGTCCCGCGCCCTGGCGAGTGCAAGCGCTTCCACGATTTCTCGCTCGCCCCCGAAGGCGATCGCGATGTCGCCCGGCTCCGCCGCCAGCTCCGTCTGCAGGACGAGCGGCCCGCCCTCGAGCGTGAGCCCGATCGCCGGCAGCGCCCGCTTGCCGACGATCACCGGATGAACGAACTCCACCGCGACGTGGCGTACGTCCGAGCGAGCTGTGGCCGAGATGCCGAGCGCGATCAACCGGCCGCCGCGCGCGAAGCGCTCCGCCATTTGATGGCAGAGACGCGCGATGCGGTCCGCCTCCGCGGCGAAGAAGCGCTCGTTGGCCGCCGTTCGCCGTGCGAGCAGCTCTTCGACGCCGCTCGGCGCCGACCGCTCGACGGCGTGCGTCACACCGCAGCCTCCGCCCGATCGGTGGCAGCCACCAGCCAGTCGCGCCAGGCGTCGACGCCTTCGCCGGTTCGCGCGCTGACCAGCATCGTCTCGGCATCGGGGTTCACCGACTCGATGTTGTTGACGAACCGGTCGAGATCGAAGTCGAGGTGCGGCAGCAGGTCGACCTTGTTGACGAGGACCAGCTCGCAGGTGCGGAACATCAGCGGGTACTTGAGCGGCTTGTCCTCGCCCTCCGTAACCGAGGCGACCATCACGCGACGGTCCTCCCCGACCCGGAACTCGGCCGGGCACACCAGGTTGCCGACGTTCTCGATCACGAGCAGGTCGATCCGGTCCAGCGGCAGCGAGGGAATCGCCGAGCGCACCATGTTGGCGTCGAGATGGCATTCCCCGCCGAAGCCGGGATCGGTGTTGATCTGCACGACCGGCACGTGCAGCGAGGCGAGCCGGTCGGCGTCGAGGCTGCCCTGCACGTCTCCCTCGAGTACGCCGACACGCACGCCGTCCAGCTCCTTGACGACCCGCTCGAGCAGGGTCGTCTTTCCCGCGCCGGGAGCGCTCATCATGTTCACGACCGTGACGTCGCCGCGGTCGAAGTCGTCGCGGTTCGCCCGCGCGATGGTGTTGTTGGCGTCGAGGGCGTCCTCGACGACCCTGATCTTGGTCCGGTGCACGTGTTCCTCCCGGCCCGCTCTACATCTGCCGGACTTTTAGGTACCGCTGGATCTCGGGCCACTGTGCGGCGAGTGCCGCTCCCGCGCCCGCCAACACTCCAAGTGCGAGTACTGACTTGCTCATGAGTGCTCCTTTGCCGTGTTCGATTCGGATGAAATTAGATCGTCGAGCAGCGACTCCACCATGCGCACCGCCTCGTCGAGGGACGCGCGGACCGGCTCGCTCAGCTCCGCTTTCAGCTCGTCCTCCAGGGTCATGATCTCCGAAGGCTCGCAGCCGACGACCAGCACGCGCGGCATCGGCCCGCCGAGGTGTCGCGCCATCAGCAGCACCTGCGCCGGGTTCATGCCGTGGGCGTCCGGCTCGGCCTGCTCGTCGCCGAGCTCGGGCTCGATCAGGTAGAGGGTTCCCGGCGTGTTCCCGCGCGGGACGGCGTCGACGAAGATCGCGACGTCGTAGTCCTGGAGGGCGTATGCGAGGTCCATGCCCCGGATGCCGTAGTCCTCGACCACGACGCCCGCGGGGAGCTCCGCGCTCGCCAGCCGCCCGGCGACCGCGACGCCGAACCCGTCGTCTCCCAGGAACACGTTGCCGATGCCGGCGACCAGGATGCGGAGCGCCGAGACCGGCGCCGGCTCGGTCTCCGCGAGCGGCTCGACCTCCTCCGGCGCGAAGAAGAACCGGTGGCCGATCTGGCGCTCGATCCCGAGATCGCGCCCCGGGTCGTCGACGACGGTGATTGCCAGCTGAACCTCGCCTTCCATGCTCTCGACTATCTCCTCGATCACCCCTGTTTTGCCCGCAAGCGCGATGTCGAATACGTCCGCCGCGCGCCTCGGGTGCAGCCGCACGCGGCTGCGGCGCCGCAGCTCCACGCCCCCGACGGTCACCGCGTCCGGCCCGGGGCGCTCGAGCTGCTCCCAGTGGGTCATCTGGACCGCGCCATCCCGAACTCGCGGATCGCGCCGTGCAGGCGCATCAGCTCCTCCTCCGACAGCGACTCGGTGCGCTCGAGGATCTCGCGCGTGCGCGGATCGGCGGCGCGCATCTCCTGCTTCTCCTCGTCGGTGAGGCTGAGGATGTTCAGGACCAGCATCTGGTCGATCTCGCCCCCGTCGAACAGGTCGCCCGGGCTCTCCGGCGCGATCTGCGGATAGTCGGGCAGGATGATCGGAGACGAGAGCACGGTGTGCCGCTCGCCTTCGGTGCCGACGAGCACGGGCCACAGACCGTCGTTCGAGCAGGCCTCCGCTTCGGCGCGCAGCTCCACGGGCGGATCGGTGAGGGACACGAATTCACCGCCTTCGACCGAGAGGACGATGTGAGCCGAGCAGAACGTCCGCCGCAACGCCTCCTCACGATCGCCCTCGAACGGAGTCGTGTTGGAAACCCGAACCGTCACGCGATGAAGCCCCTGCCCGCAGCTCCTCGCAAGAGACCTCGAGCTCGCCCCGTAACTCGCGCCAGCTTCGAACCAAGGCGTGACGTCAGGCGCGACCTCCTCGAGAGACTCCCCGGCCGGAATATCGATCTGCCGACTGCCGACTGCCGACTGCCGACTCTCTCGTTCTATCGCCTCCTCCCAGGCCAAATAAAGCTCGCCATCGACGGTCACCTCATCCACGAACGCGCCGCCACTGCGCACCCGCCTCTCGACGACATGCAGAAAGCGCAGCCCGACGTCGATGCGCGGATCGCCACCCTCGACCAGACACTCGGTCCGCACCGCCCACCGGTCGTCGGGGTGAGCCTCGCTGTGCGAGCGCGGGTAGACGCCGCCGAACGTCCACCGCCGCTGGTTCTTGGTGGCTGAGCGGTTGTACGGCCACAGGACATAGCCCTCGTACAGAACCGCGTCGGCGATCTTCCTCAGAGCGTCCATCAGTCTCCGTCGGCGTCGAGCAGGCGGTCGACCGTCTCCTCCCAGCTGGTGAGCGCGTTCTGTGCCCGGTAGGCATGCAGGCGGTCGAACGTCTCGCGCTGGAGCCGCAGCCAGGCGCTCCCCGGGAAGTACATGTCCATCGCATCGCGCCACACCGAGACCGGCATCCGGTAGTCGGCTTCGCGGTCCCACCCGATCATCGCCGTCTGGAGCAGTCCGCCTTCCCCGCGGTAGAAGACGGTTCCGCCGAACAGGAGCTCGAGCGGCACCTCGCCGTCCCGCAACGCAGCCAGGTACTTGGAGGCGGAGACGTCGAAGTCGTAGGTGCACGGCACCTGGAGCTCGACCACCGTCGCTCCCGTGAACGCGGGGACCACCTGGGTCGTCCGCAGCCACAGGAGCGTGCTCAGAGTGTCGGACCAGCGGTGCGGCTCGCCGAACAGCTCCTCGAGCTGGGCCTGCTCCGCCTCGGCGTACGAGCGCCGGCGAGACGCGATCTGGATCTGGACCTGAAGGTTGACCGACTGGATCGCATACGCCGATTGGGTGGAGATCTCGAGCTCGAAGCCGAGCGTCGGGACGGCCGCATACCGCACGGGTGCAGCTCCGCGCACCCCGAATGCGAGGTCGAGCGGGGCGACCCCCGGTGTCGTCTGGGCTTCCAAGCGGCGCGCCTAGGCCGGCGGGAGGTTGGGCATCCGCGGGTCGATCGGCTCCGCGCCGCCGGGGTTGATGCCCGTCGAGCGCCGGGCCGTCACCCGCCCATCGGGAAGGTGGCCCGCCTGCTTGCTGTAGTTGCCGCGGGTATTGCCCATCTTGATTCCCGGTACGTGCGAAGGCGCGTCCGGAGCGACGTCCGGCTTGCCGACTTTCAGGTTTGCCATGAGCTGGTCTCCTCTCTCAGGTTGCGAACTGCGGCGCCTGCTCGGTGGACCGCTGGTCGAGCGCGGCGAAGAAGTCGCCGATCTCCTCCCAGACCTCCTTCCCGCCGGTCAGGCCGCGCCAGCGGAGCCGGATCAGGCCGACCAGCTGGTAGCAGTCGTCGATCGGGACGATCCACTGGTCCCGCGCGCCGCGGGCACGGTTCACCAGCAGCGCCTCGACGTCGGGCTCGAGGCTCGCCGAGCAGCGGGTTCGCGCGAGCAAGCGATTCCCACGCTTCGAGCTCGAGCAGCGACTCGGTCGCGCCCATCGGCCCCGGATAGAACGCGACCACCCGCTGCGCCGCGGTGCTGTGGAAGAAGAACGCCATGTCCACCGGGATCCGCAGCTCCTCCCAGGCGGCATCCGGCAGCTCGAACTCGGACAGCCGCAGCCGCCGTTCCGGGATCAGCCGGAAGTGGCCGCCACCCGCGGCCTGGCGGTCGAACAGGATCCGGCACGGCTGGCAGGTGCACATCACCTCCCGGCTCTCGAGGTCGAGCAGGTGCCGGTGCTCCGCGGGGATCGGCTCGCCGCACAGGTCGCACTTCTCCTGCGCTTCGGTCCGCTCCGCCCGGGCCCGCTGCGCGAGGCGCCCGAGCCGCGTCCCGGCCCCGTTTGCTGCGCCTGCGCTCATGTGCCCGCAGCCGGGGCCGGGCAGTTCAGCCGCTCGGCCGGGTCGAGCGGCGCGAGCTGGATCAGAGCCGGCCCGGCAGGCTCCGGCTCTGCCTCCTCGGCGTCGATCCGGTCTATCTCGGGCGCGTACTTGTGGATCGCCTCCTCGATCGCGAGCTTCAGCGTGACGGCCGACGATGGGCAGCCGTTGCAGTTGCCCTGCATGCGCACCCGCACGCCGTCTTCCGCGACGGCGAGCAGCTCGACGTCACCGCCGTGGGACTCGAGATACGGGCGCACCTCCGCCAGTGCGAGCCCGCACGCGCTCCTCGACCGGCTGCGGATGGATCCCGTGCAGCAGGAGCAGATGGGAGACGAGCTCGTCCTCGGCCAGGCCGGCACGGTCGGGAACGACGTTCCACGACCCGTGAGAGCCCTTCGCCGTAGAGGTCGAGCAGCGCCGCCACGAGCTCGTTGGCCGTCTCGCGGTCTGCCGGGTCGGCGAAGCCCTCCACCTGCTCGAGCAGGCCGTCGATCCGGGCGACCTGCTCGCGTGTCTCTAGATCGTCCATCGCCTACCCCTAACCGCCGTGCTGGGCCCCGAACATCGGCGAGTGCACCTGCTTCAGCGTCTTGCCCGTTGCCGAGGTACATGTGCACGCCGCAGGGCAGGCACGGATCGAAGCTGCGCACCGCCCGCATGATGTCGATGCCCCTGAAGTCGTCCGGGCCGTTCTCCTCGAAGATCGGCATGGCCCATGACGGCGTCCTCGTACGGGCCCGGGCGTGCCGTAGGTGTCGCGTCGGGCTGCCGTTCCACGGCGTCGGCGGGTACGGGTGGTAGTTGGCGATCTTGCCGTCGCGGATCACCATGTGGTGGGAGAGCACGCCGCGCACCGCCTCGTGGAAGCCGCAGCCGATCGCCTCGTCGGGCACCTCGAAGTCCTCGAAGACCTTCGTGTCGCCCGGCGCGCAGCTCGTCGCAGGCCCTGGTCGAGGAAGTGCAGCGCCATCGCCGCGGCGTAGGCGACGAAGTAGATCCGCGCGCGGTCGCGCTCGATGCGCGTTGGACCACTGCGGGATCTTCCACTCGAGCGTCGTCTCCGGCGAGTTCGGCGTCTTGCGGCAGGTAGATCTGTCACGCTGCTGGCCGGTCGACTTGACGTACGGCGTGTCGACCTGTTCGGCCAGCGCCGTCGCCCACAGGCGGGCGAGCGCGCCGCCGCCGGTGTCGAGCGCGAGGTGGTCGCCGGTGCGCTTGTCGAGCCAGCGCGGGCTCATCACCCAGCTGTAGTTGCCGCCGTCGAGGTCGCGCTTCTGCGGCTTCGGGAGCGTCGTCTGGTTCCACGGGTGGCGCTTGTCGACCGGGTTGCCGAGCGGGTCCTTGTCGACGAACGTCTCCTCGTTGACCCAGTCCTCGTAGTAGGAGCTGCCCAGCAGGATCCGGATGCCGAGGTTGATGTCGACCAGGTTGGTCGTCACCAGCTCGCCGTCGACCACGACGCCGGGGGTGACGTACATCTCGTTGCCCCAGTCGTTCATGTTCTCGTAGCGGTAGTCGCAGACGTCGGGGTTCTGGAACGCGCCCCAGCAGCCGAGCAGGATGCGCCGCCGCCCCACCTCCTCGTAGCCCGGCAGCGCCTCGTAGAAGAAGTCGAACACGTCGTCGTTCATCGGCGACGGCCTTCTTGACGAAGTCGAGGACGCGCAGCAGGCGGCTGAGGTAGTCGGTGAACAGCGTCGGCGTGGCCACCGTGCCCGACGCCGCCCGGGTAGATCGTCGACGGGTGCACGTGGCGGCCCTCCATCAGGCAGAACATCTCCCGCCTGATGCGGCTCATCTGCAGCGCCTCCTTGTAGATCTCGCCGGCGAACGGGTTGTAGGAGCGCATGATGTCGGCGATCGTCCGGTAGCCGTGGATCGTCGGCGTGCGGCGCCTCGGTCTTCTCGGCCTTCGCCAGCACGCTCGGGTTGGTCTCCTTGACCATCTGCTCGCAGAAGTCGACGAACACCAGGTTGTCCTGGAAGATGATGTGGTCGAAGATGTACTCGGCCGCCTCGCCGAGGTTGACGATCCACTCGCGCCAGCGGCGGCGGCTTGATGCCGTAGGCCATGTTCTGCGCGTAGCACCGAGCAGGTGGCGTGGTTGTCGCCGCAGATGCCGCAGATGCGGCTGGTGATGAAGTGGGCGTCGCGCGGGTCCTTGCCCTTCATGAACACGCTGTAGCCGCGGAACAGCGACGACGTGCTCTTGCACTCGCACGACCTCGCGGTTGTCGAAGTCGATCTTCGTGTAGATGCCGAGGTTGCCGACGATCCGGGTGATCGGGTCCCAGTGACATGTCGACGACGCTTGCCGGCTCTCCGGGCTGTGACTCTTCTCGCGGACTGCCATTGTGCGTCCCTGTCGCTCGAGCTCGCACTCGGTCGTGATCGCTGTGCGCGCCAGCGCGGCTCGTAGCCGCGTGGTCAGCTCGGTCCTGTTGTGGCGCCACTTCGGCTCCTTGTTGACCGTCTTGTTGGTGATGCCGCGCAGCCTGCGGATCAGCGGGCCGTAGGTGCTGCTGATCGCCGG
Organism: uncultured Solirubrobacterales bacterium; assembly: GCA_963785085.1. Lineage (GTDB taxonomy): Bacteria > Actinomycetota > Thermoleophilia > Solirubrobacterales > JBBDJG01 > CAWACB01. The sequence goes on from CAWAUD010000010.1 coordinate 20,833, forward strand.
ACGACAGGCCGCCGCCCGGCGGCTGCGTCCATGAACGGCATGAACTTGTCGGGGAAGCCGGGCATCGTGCAGCCGATGCAGATGCCGCCGACGTTGGGGCAGCCGCCGATGCCGGCCATCCAGCCGCGCTTCGGGCACGTTGCAGTTGACGACCGGGCCCCAGCAGCCGATCTTGACCTGGCACTTGGGCGAGTTGTAGTCGCGTGGCGAAGTCGCCCTGCTCGTAGTAGCCGGCGCGGTCGCAGCCCTCGTGCACGGTCTTGCCGAAGATCCACTGCGGGCGCAGCTGCTCGTCGAGCGGGATCACGGGCGCGAGGCCGGCCGCCTGGTAGAGCAGCCAGGTCAGCGTCTCCATGAAGTTCTCCGGCTGGACCGGGCAGCCGGGCACGTTGACGATCGGCAGCCCGCCCGCGGAGCGGAAGTCCCAGCCGAGGTAGTCGGCGAGGCCCATGCAGCCGGTCGGGTTGCCGGCCATCGCGTGGATGCCGCCGTAGGTGGCGCAGGTGCCGATCGCGACCACGGCCCACGCCTTCGGGCGCGAGCTGGTCGATCCACCAGTTCAGCGTCAGCGGCTCGCCCGGTCGCCAGGTCGTTGCCGAACGAGGTCCAGTAGCCGTCGCCGTTGATCTTCTCGTTCGGGATCGAGCCCTCGATCACCAGCACGAACGGCGCGTCGAGCTCGCCGCGCGGCGGCCGCCGGAACGGGCGCCAGGAACTCCTCGCCGCCGAGCGTCGGCGACAGCACCTTGTTGTGCAGGTGGACCTTGGGCAGCCCGGGGATCGCGCCCAGCAGCGACGTCCTCGATGCGAGGGCTGCCCGGCCGCGGTGATCGAGACGGTGTCGCCGTCGCAGCTCATGCCCTCCGAGATCCAGAGGATGTGGACCTCCTCGACGCCGCTGGGAGCCTGTGCCTCAGCTACTGCCATAGCTGCCTCCATTCATCGAATTGGCCTGTGAACGGCTTGTTCCAGTTCTTCAAGTTCAAGCGAGTCGACCAGCAGCTCCTCGCCGCCGGTCACCTCGACGTCGAGCCCGCCGCACTGCGCGCAGGCGAGCGGGAAGCCCGCGAGCACGCTCTCCGCGCCGCATGCGCGGCAGACGCCCGCGGCGGGCACCTCTTCGATCCTCAGCTCTGCGCCCTCGGCGGCGGTTCCCGCCGCGACGAGATCCCACGCGAACTGGAGCGCCGAGGGCACGACCTGCCGCAGGTGCCCGACCTTCACCTCGACGAGCGTGATCGCGGCGGCCCTGCGCATGGTGCTCGGCGATCGCCACCATCGACTCGGCTATCGAGAGCTCGTGCATCAGCAGATCCTCGGCAGCGGGTCGCCGACCAGCTGGTCCATCACGCGCTTGCCGCCGAAGGCGGTCGTCCACCAGCACCATCCCGGGCGGCTCGGTCTTGACCTCGCCGATCTCCGTCGCGCGCTCGCACCCCGGCACCGCGCGGAGCGCGGCGAGCGCGGCATCGGCGGCCTCCGGGGCCACGAAGGCGACCAGCTTGCCCTCGTTGGCGACGTACATCGGGATCGATCCCGAGCAGCTCGGCGGCGCCCGCGACCGCGGGCTCGACCGGCACGTCGGCCTCGCGCACGATCATCGCCACGCCGGAGGCGCGCGCCAGCTCGTTGAGCACCGAGGCGACGCCGCCGCGGGTCGCGTCGCGCATGCAGCGCAGCGCCGGCCCGGCGGCCTCGAGCAGCGCGTCGGCCGCCGGCCACAGCGAGCGCGTGTCGCGACTCGATCGTCGGCGTCGAGGCTCGAGCTCGCCGCGGGCGAGCATGATCGCGGTGCCGTGCTCGCCGATCGTGCCCGAGACGAGCATCCGGTCGCCGGGCCGCAGCGCTGCGGGCGAGAGACGCGCGCGCGGGTCGACGCATGCCGATCCCGGTCGTGCACACGTACATGCCGTCGGCGTGGCCGCGCTCCACGACCTTCGTGTCGCCGGCGACGATCTCGACGTCCGGCCGCCCGCGCCGCCGCGGCGATCGCCTCGACCTCGGCGCGCAGCTCGTCCGCCGGCAGGCCCTCCTCGAGGATCAGCGAGAGGCTCAGCGCGAGCGGGCGTGCACCCGCCATCGCGAGGTCGTTGACGGTGCCGTTAACGGCCAGCTCGCCGATCGACCCGCCCGGGAAGCGGATCGGCTTGACGACGAAGCTGTCGGTCGTCATCGCGACGTCGGTGTCGCCGAGCGACACGATTCCGGCGTCGCCCATGGCGTCGAGGGCCGGCGAGGCGAAGGCCGGCGCCAGCAGGCCCTCGATCAGCGTCTGCGTCGCCTTGCCGCCGGCGCCGTGCGCCATCGTGATCTGCGCGTCCTTGAAGCGCGGGCGCTTGGCGCGCGCCGTCTCGATGATCCCGAGGATGCGCTGCTCGCGCTCGGAGACCGCAGTGTGGTCGGCGGCGCCCATCACACCACCTCGCGCTCGCGGGCGAAGCGGCCGTAGTTGTAGTAGGCGGCGCAGGCGCCCTTCCGGCGAGACCATGCATGTGCCGATCGCGTGCTCCGGCGTGCAGGCCGTGCCGAACACCTTGCACTCCCAGGGCTTGATCACGCCCTTCAGCACCTCTCCGCACTGGCAGGCCTTGGGGTCGGCGACGCGCACCCCGGGGGTGCTGTAGCGCTGCTCGGCGTCGAAGTCCGCGTACGCGTCCGAGAGCCTCAGCGCGCTCTGGGAGATGAAGCCGAGGCCGCGCCACTCGAAGTGCGGGCGCAGCTCGAAGACCTCGGACATCACCTCGAGCGCGCGCAGGTTCCCCTCCCACGGGACGACGCGCTTGTACTGGTTCTCGACCTCGCTAGCGCCCGTCCGCGAGCTGGCGCAGGATCATCACGATCGACTGGAGGAGGTCGAGCGGCTCGAAGCCCGCGATCACGACCGGCTTTCCGTAGGCCGCCGGAATGAACTCGAACGGCCGCGCTCCGACGACGGTCGCCACGTGGCCGGGGCCGATGAAGCCGTCGAGGCGCAGGTCCGGCGACTCCAGCAGGGCCCGCAGCGGCGGAACGATCGTGACGTGGTTGCACATGCACGAGAAGTTCGGCACGGCCTCGGCCTTGGCGCGCTTGAGGGTGAGCGCAGTCGAGGGCGCCGTCGTCTCGAACCCGATCGCGAAGAAGACGACCTCGCCGGTCGGGGTTCTGCTTCGCGATCCGCAGCGCGTCGAGCGGCGAGTAGACCATGCGCACGTCGGCGCCCTGTGCCTTCGCGTCGAGCAGCGTGCCGTTCGAGCCCGGCACGCGCATCATGTCGCCGAAGCAGGTGAAGATCACTCCCGGCTCGTGCGCGATCGCGATGCCGTCGTCGACGCGCCCCATCGGGATGACGCACACCGGGCAGCCGGGCCCGTGCACCAGCTCGACGTTCTCCGGGAGCAGGTCGTCGACCCCGTACTTGTAGATGGAGTGCGTGTGCCCGCCGCACACCTCCATCACCTTGTAGTGGCGGCCCGGCTCGACGGTGGCCAGGATCTCCCCGGCGAGCGCGCGGCCGAGCTCGGCGTCGCGGAACTCGTCGACGAATTTCACGCCGCCGCCTCCTCGAGGCGCGCGATCGCCACGCCGGCGTGCACCAGCACGATGTCGCCGGCCGCCACGGGGCCGACCAGGTCCACCGCGACCTCGTTCGCGTCGCCTGAATCGCCGACGCAGAGCGCCAGATCCTCGCGGGCGTCCATCCCGGTCACCCGCATCGCCACGCCGTCGTCACCACACGTGATGCAATGGCCCTCTGGGCCACAACGTGTCGCGGGCTCGGCGGGCCGCAGCATCTCGGCTAGCGCCTCACTCCAGGTACCTCACTCGATCACGCTCGCTTTGAGCTCCTCGAGTTCCTGCTCGTACTCCGCGCCCATCTCCTCCAGGAGCTTGCGCGTCGCGAGCGCCTCCTCCTCGTCGACCTGGGAGATCGCGAAGCCGACGTGGATCAGCACCCAGTCGCCCGGACCTACGCTGGTGCCGTCGGAGTCCAGCAGCCCGATGCTGACGTTTCGCCGGACCCCGGCCACGTCAACCTGCGCGAGCCGATTGGCCTCGTCGACCACTTCGATGATCTGGCCTGGAATCGCCAGGCACACGGCCGCGCCTCCCTCATTCGAAGCCTGCGGTACCTACCTTCTCTCGCTCTCCCCTGGATAGCACCAATTGGCACACGTGCCTCCACTCGAAATATGCAAATTGCGGGTTTTTTCGCCCGCAGAATGACGCCGCGTCGACTTTGGGCGCGGGTGCCCGGGGGCTACTGGTCGGGCGAGGTCGCCAGCGACAGGTAGGAGTAGTCCGCCGGGCGGCCGTCGTTGCCGGACAGCCCGGGGCAGCCCTGGCGCAGGTCTTCGCAGAGGAAGTTCCCGCCCCCGGCCAGACCGATGTCCAGCCGGGAGCGGTAGTAGGAGGAAAACGAATTGCCATCGTGATTGGGGTCGATCGCCGCCTCGGCAGAGTCGGCGCGCCAGCGATCCGTCAGCAGCCTCTGGTCGGCGGTCGAGTCCTTCTTCACGTACTTGTCGAACCACGCTGCCGTGTACCAGGCGACCTGGTCGGCGCCCCTCAGCGTTCCGCCGAAGGCCGGGTTCGGAATGAAGCTGAATTCGTAGTGCGTCCCGCCGCGGATGACGATCTCGCCGGTGTCGACCCCGGCCTGCGAGTAGGCCAGTGACTGCGTGCTCTTGGAGAGCGGGTCCGGATCGGACGTGTACGGCGTCGGCGTGAGCCCGTAGTCGGCCGACATCCCGAGCGCCGGCTTCGTGATCTGCGCGGGAGCGTGGCTGTCGGGATCAGCGGGACAGGGCTTCACCGTCAAGGTGCCGCTCGAGGGCACGGTCGGAGCGCCGAGGTTGTCCAGGGCGACGATCGCGCTGACGCGCGGATCCTTCTGGCCGACGTAGGACACGCCGGCCGCGCCGAACGAGTGCCCGGCGAGGCCGATCCGGTTCTCGTTCAACATGCGCCAGAAGGGGTTGTATGCGGCGTTCAGCCCGGTCGCGACGCGACGGTCCTGCTTGGGCGCGTGGCTCGTCCCGGTCTCGCAGCTGGGCCGCGGCCGGTAGGGCTTCTTGGGCGTGGACAGGAAGAAGTCGAGCGCGTCACGCGTGCCGTCGAAGAACGGGCGCCCGTCGCTCTGCGCCGGCGAGCCTTCAGTCAGGTCGGGCTGCTCGCCGAGCTCGTCCGACTGGCCCTGGCCCTGCGGATCCGAGGTGAGCACGACGTAACCGGCCTTCGCGAGCGTCTGCGCGACGAACCAGTAGAGCTGCTCGGCCGCCTGGACGGAGCCGTTGGTGATCACGATGCCGGGCCGCTTGGCCGGACCGCTGCGCGTCGCCCAGACGTGGCCGGAGATGGTCGCCCCGTTGCGCGCGGTAAAGAGCACCGGCTCGACGATGCCGTAGCCCTTCGACTCCCAGTCGTAGAGGCGCACGTCGCCGGCGCACCCGTCCTCGCCGCTCGCGCACAGGTGCCCGGTGAAGTTCCGCTCCGGGTCGGCTGCCTGCATAGCGGTCGCCGCCGCCCTGTTCTGGAGACCGACCTGGCGCAGCAGCGCCTGGTAGGCGGGCGTGTTGTAGATCGTCTGGCGCTCCTGGACCTTGGAGTAGTTCTGCGCCTCCGAGGCAGGGTCGTAGGACTGCGCGGCCGGCGCAGCGGCAGTGAGTGATGCGCACGCCACCAGGGCGAGCGCGCAGATCAGCCGCCGCGCCATCCCGCAAATGCCGCGCTGGTCCAGCCCTTGCCCGACCCACCGGGCGAGGCGCCAAGCGGCTGTCCTCCGTAGATCACGCTGCCTGCCGGGTCCTGGTACGTCTGCCAGGCGATCGTGTCGGCCTGGTCAACACCCGGTCGGCTCCAGTCGCAGACGCCGGCCGGGAAGGCCGCCACTAGGCGCTGCCACTGGTCATCCGTGAACGTGATGGGGTAGAAATCGAGGCGCCGGAGGGGCTTGAGGGCGCACTTGTTGGTGTCGGTCTCGACGCCCTCGCCGGCGACGGTCCGAGGCGTTCCGAAGCGCGTCTGAACCTCCTTCAGCTCGCAGATCGGGCCGATCCCGGGCACAGACACCAGCTCGAGGTCGTCGACCTGGGAGCAGCGGTCGTGCACGTCGCCAGGGCGGTCGCGGATGATCTTCGTCGCGAGCGAGCCCGTGCCGGTGTCCGACTCGACTCCGGCAAGCCACCGGTCCATCGCAAGGAATCCCTCGGTGGCGTAGTTGACGTCGCCCATCAGCGGCACCGCGCCGAACCAGATCACCTGGTTCGCGTGGGTGCCGTGCTCGCGGTCGAGCCGCGCCCGGATCGCCCATGACCGGTAGGCGTCATGGAAGGCGCCCGGGTCTGGTCCGCGGAGGTCGATGATCGCGACCTTGTCCAGGTTGTTCGCGCTGTTGATCCCGCCGCTGCGGTACGCGTTCGTCAGAGCGGGCTCGTCGGCCTTGAGGCGGTCGACCGTCGGGTTGATGTCGATGTCGCCCCCGCCGATCTTGTCGTTCAGGTCGACGAACTGCGCCGGGGTGATGAGTCCCTTCTTGAGCGCCTCGAGCCCGTACTGGACTCCGACGTTGTCGAGCGGCAGGCCCGCGAAGCCGTGGCCGACAGCCTGCTCGGGCGCGGTCCACACGCTGGACGGCCGCGGTCCCATGACGTTGATCATGTAGTCGGCAAGCGTGCAGCGCACGCCGCCGGGATTGGTCTGCGCGTTGTAGTTGTCCTCGGCCGGGACGCCCGCACAGCCGTCAGCCGGGGCACCGAGCGACGTCCAGTAGACCGTGTCGAAGACGATCGAGTTGACGTGGTTGGGGTGACCTTCGACCGCTGCGATGGAGGCCGGGTCCCAGACCACGCCGGTGCCCCACTTCGCCGGGTTCTCCGTGTACCCGCGGACGAGGTGGTAGTCGACCAGCTGCTGGCCCGTCGACCAGGAGTCCGGGAAGCTGCAGGCCGGCAGGATGCCCTGGTAGATGCCGGGGTAGGCGTTCGCGACCTGCTGCTGCGTGAGCGATCCGCCCGAGCAGCCCGTGCCGATCGTGTAGCGGATCTCGCCGTACTGCTCGACGAGGCGCTCCTTGGCCATCACCATCGACTCGGCCTGGGTGACGATGTTGCAGTTGTGCCCGGCGTTGTTGAGCGCCGTCGACATGACCGCGAATCCGCGTGACAGCGCGGCGTCGTTTTCGACGTCCGGAGCATCGCCCGACTGGTGATCGATGCCGCAGCTCGCGCCGTGGTTGATGAGCAGCTTGTGGTTCCACTGCGACTGCGGGCTCCAGGCCGCCCACGGCTTGGTGGGGTCGTACAGGACGGCGATCCGGTACTGGTCGCGGTCCTGGTAGCCGGTCTCGACTCGCACGATGTACGGGACGCGTCTTGCCCTGGTCCGTCGTGGTCGTCGCGACGTCCGACGGCGGATTCGAGGGGTCGTAATCGGCGAACGTGCCGGTGGCGTTGCGGTACCGGAACTGATACGTCGGGGGCTGGTTGCACTGGCTGTCCACCGCGCTCGCCTGGCACTGCCAGGGCTGGACCTGTGGACCGGAGAAGACGGGGCCGCCGTTGGGGTGATCCGTGGCGGTGATACTCGCGTCCTTCGCTCCCTGGGCGCGGGCGGTGATGACGTTCGGGCCGAGGGACAGGCCGTCGACGAGGCCTTCGAAGCGCCCGTTCTGCCGCACGGCGAACGCGCTGGTGATGTCACGCCCGTCGTCGGTGACGCGCACCTTGGCCGGGCTCACGCCGGCCGGAATGGTGACCTCGACGAGCGCGTCGCCGGCCGACACCAGGTCGGCACGGGTCGACACCACATCGATCGACAGGCTCGGCGCCGCGGCACCAGCCGGTGCGGCACAGCAGAGCGACAAGCCAACAAACAGAAACGCGAGCTTCCGGCGCAATCCAGGTCCCCCCAACGGTCGAGTTGAAACGCAATACCCGCACTGGCCGACGCATAAACACATTCGTACCTGTGGAAACATGGGCATACCCGCAGCTATGCTGAGGCAATGGCAGCGACGAGACCCGAGCCGATCTACTTTCGAGCGCTCGAATCCCAGCCGTGGGAGCGAGGCGACCGAGAGGCAACCGCGGAGTGGCAGAACGCCCGCATGCTGCACGCGATCACGCGTGCCGTCTCGGAGAAGGGCTACTCGAAGGTCACGGTCGCGGACGTCGTCTCGCTGGCCGGTGTGTCACGCCGCACCTTCTACGAGCATTTCAAGGACGTCGAGGACTGCTTCGTCGCGGCCTACGAGACGGGCGTCGGGGAACTGCTGTCCGAGGTGGAGCTGGCCGTTCGCACCACCCCGTCCTCCAACTGGCACGAGCGATTCGAGATCGCGATCAACGCCTATCTGCAGGCGCTCAGCTCCGACCCCGACATGGCGCGCGCCTGCCTGGTGGACGTCCTCGGAGCGGGACAGCGAGCGATCGACGCCCGGCGGCAGGTCTACACGCGATTCGTGGCGCAGATGCGCACGCTGCGCCACCCACGCGGCGGCGGCGAGCTTCCAGAGGCCCAGTTCCGCGCGACCGTGGGCGCGATCGGCGAGCTGGTCCAGGAGCACATCTTCGACCAGGGCGCCGACTCCCTGGGCGAGCTCACCCCCACGCTGGTCCGCATCGGCTGGGCACTCTTGGAGCGGCCGGCCACCGGCGCGTAGCCCCCTCCTCGCCTGAGGTGGCCGGGATTCCGGGTCTATATGACCCGCTTCGCCGCCCACCTCACATGGGTCGTGGCGACACTGGCTTGTAGGGAGGTCGCGACGATCTTGTGCGTCCGCGGCACGTCTCCCCCGCGTTCCGTGACGCATTCGTAACGCCCCTTCAGACGTGCGGCATATGAGGGCTGCATATGCGACCTCAGATGCCGCACGTCCAGGCACGGCGACGTGCGGCATATCGCCCAGGACTATTCGGGGCGAGGTGCCGCACGTCCGAGTTCGTGTCACGCCGGCATGGCATAACGCGTGGGAGACGCACCGGGAACGCCCGAGACTCCGCGGCTCCCTCTACATGCCGGTTTTTCGTGTCCCCGTGAACGCGCGGTGGGTCGCCGCCCCGCTACCGCAGCGCGGTAAGCGGGTTCAGCGCGGCGCCGCGTAGGCGGAGCTCGAAGTGGAGATGCGGGCCGGTTGCGAAGCCGGTCGCGCCGACCGCGCCGACCGGCGTTCCCGCGACGACCCAGCGGCCCGATCCGACGTCGATCCGCGACAGGTGCGCGTACATGGACCGCACGCCCTGCGGGTGCTCGATGACGACGAGGTTTCCGTAGCCGCCCGAGTCCCAGCCCGCGAAGACGACCCGGCCACGACCAGCGGCGGTCACCCGGGTGCCGGTCGGGGCGGGGAAGTCGAGCCCCGGATGGAAGCCGTTCCCGCGCGGGCCGAAGCCGTCCCCGATGCGGTACCGGATCGGGGCCACCAGCCAGATCGGTGAGCGCGGGATCGGTCCGCGCAGGGCGTTCAGCGTGCCGGGGCCCGCGACGCCGTCCGCGGACAGGCCCGCATAGGCCTGGAACCGGCGCACGGCGGCGACCACGTGGGAGCCGTATCCGCCGTCCATGCTCCCGGACGGGAAGCCGCGCCAGGCCAGGCGGAACTGAAGCGCGGCGACGTCCCAGCCGGACATCCCGGCATGCAGCGTGCGGCTGCCGAAGGACGGGCCACCGCGCCGGCCGAGCGCGCGGCGGGTGCTCGCTCCGGCGACGCCATCGGCCGCGAGGCCGTTGCGGCTCTGGAAGGCGCGCACCGCGCGAGCCGTCCCGGCGCCCGCGACTCCGTCGACCGTTCCGGCGTAGGTCCCGACCGCGCGTAGCGCGACCTGAAGCGCCGCCGTGTCGGGGTTGCCCGCTGCCGCCGCGCTTCCCGGCGCGACCAGCAGGACGATCGATGTCACTGCAACTCCGGAGAGTCGCGCAAGTGCACGCAAAGCCGGCCCTCCCTGGCCGAAAATGTTCCGGGCGGAGCCTGCGACGCCACCAGCAGGCAGCGGCGAAGCCGCCCGATGTTCAAAGGTCCTACCTCTGGCTCGGCTCCAAGGGCGGTCCGTTCAACCGATCAAACGTCCACCCGCAACGAGTCCTGCGGCCTCAGGCGGCCACGGCGGCCATCTCCCTGGCGGGCGACGTTTCTGCATGGTCGCCGCGGTAGGGACCGGGCTTGGGCCGCGGCTTTCCTCCCGGGAAGCGCCAGCCGCAGGATCGTGCGCTGGACCGTGCCGAGCTGCTGCGGAACGGGCCGGTGTTGTACGGCAGCCCGTAGCGCTCGCAGATCTCGCGCACGCGCGGCGCGATCTCGGCGTAGCGGGTGCTCGGCATGTCCGGGAAGAGGTGGTGCTCGACCTGGTAGCCGAGGTTGCCGCTGATCACGTGGAAGAGCGGGCTGCCCTCGATGTTCGCGGCGCCCAGCAGCTGGCGGACGTACCAGCCGCCGCTGCGTCTCGTCCGCGACCTCCTGCTGGCTGAAGGTGTAGGTCTGGTCGGGGAAGTGGCCGCAGAAGATGATCGCGTGGGCCCACACGTTGCGCACGACGTTGGCGGTGAAGTCGGCCTCATGCGTCGACGCGGAAGCGACGCGCAGGCCACTCGCGCGGAGCGCCGCCGCGCGAGCCGCGCTTGCGCCTGCGTGCCCGCCGCCCGCGTCCTGCGCGCCCGAGCGAGCGACGTCGACGGCGCCATCGCCAGCCCGCAGAGCAGCGGCCAGGCGACGTAGTCCTTGACGATCTGGCTGCGCGCCTTGCCCGCGATGCCCTCAGCTCGCGCTTGACCTCGGCCTTGGACTTCTCGCCGCTGCGGATCGCCTCGAAGTCGAGGTCGTGGAACGCGACGCCCCACTCGAAGAAGCGCCGCCAGCACGAGGTTGTAGAGCGGCTGGAGCAGGTAGACCGGGTGCCACTTCTGGTGCGGGTCGATCCGCATGATCTCGTAGCCGAGGTCGCGGTCCTTGCCGCGGATGTTCGTGAACGTGTGGTGCACGTAGTTGTGCGAGTGCTTCCATGCCTCGGGCGTCGACGCGGTGTCCCAGTCCCAGGTGGAGGAGTGGATGTACGGGATCGTTCATCCAGTCCCACTGGCCGTGCATGACGTTGTGGCCGATCTCCATGTTCTCGAGGATCTTGGCCAGCGAGAGCGTCGCCGTGCCGGCGATCCACGCCGGCCGGTAGCGCGAGGCGAGCAGCAGCACCCGGCCGAGCACGCCAGCCGGCGGTGCATCTCGATCATGCTCGTGATGTAGCGGCGGTCGCGCTCGCCGAGGTCCGCCTTGACCTCGTCGTGGATGGCGTCGAACTCCCGGCCGAGCTGCTCGATCTGCTCGGGGGTCAGGCGGGTCGAGCGGGCTTTCGATCAGTCGTGGTCATGCGTGTTCCTCTCCTGGTGGTCAGAGTTCGATCTCGATCGCGCCCTCGGGCGCGTTGACGCATGTGCGGACCATCTCGCCGGCCTGGCCGTGGACCTCGCCGGTGCGCAGGTCGCGGATCTTGCCCGAGCGCAGCCGCCCGACGCAGGTGTGGCAGATGCCCATGCGGCAGCCGAAGGGAAGCTCGCGCCCGCGTCCTCGCCGGCGACGAGGATCGGCTTCGACGCCGTCGGATTCGCCGTCGCACGCCGCTCGCGCAGAAGTGGATCGTGCCGCCGTCGCCCTGCGCCCTCCTCCTCGCCCAGGTACGGCTGGAAGCGCTCGACGTGAAGGCGCTCGGCGTCGCCGAGTCTCGCTCCCAGTGAGCGGTGATCGCGGCGAGCATGTCGGCCGGGCCCGGAGACGAAGGCCTCGCGCTCGCGCCAGTCCGGGCACAGCCGGTCGAGGTCGGCCGGCCGACATGCGGCCGTGCTCGCCGGTGAGCTGCACATGCAGGCGGAAGCCGGCGTTGCGGCGGCGATGTCGCGCAGCTGCGCGCCGAAGATCACGTCGTCGGCGGTGCGCGCCGAGTGCAGGTGCACGACGTCGCCGCATCGCGCCGGCGGCGGTCGATGCTGCGCAGCATGCTCATGATCGGCGTGATGCCGCTGCCGGCGCTGATGAAGAGCAGCCTTTCCGGCAGCGGGTCGGGCAGCGCGAAGGTGCCCTCGACTCCGCCGAGGCGCACGATCACCCCGCGCCTGGCCGTGCGCACCAGGTAGGGAGACACCTTCCCCGACTCGACCAGCTTCGGCGTGATGCTGATGCAGCCGTCCGCGCGATCCGGGTCCGAGGTGATCGAGTACGCGCGCCAGTGGTGGATGCCGTTGACGGCGCATGCCGATCCGCAGGTACTGGCCCGGCTGGTGCCCCGGCCACTCCCAGCCCGGCCGGATCACCACGGTGACGGCGTCGGGCGTCTCGCTGCTCGATCCGCTCGATCCGGCCGCGCAGCTCGCGCGTGGACCACAGCGGGTTGATCAGCTCCAGATAGTCGTCGGGGAGCAGCGGGCGTGAAGAATGCCCGCAGCGCGCCCAGCGACTTCAGACGCCAGGCGGGGACCTTCGGTTGTGCTCCGCGTTCAGCCACGGCACCTCATGGGTTTGACTTTATGGTTCAAATCCATAGCCTGATAGTGGGCAGATCAACAACCGATCGCTCTGGTTTTGTCATGAATGCACAAGAAAATGGCCATCACCTGGCGGGCGAGCCCTGGGCAGGCCTGCCTGCGCAGGTCGGCGCCGTCCTCGCACCGGGCATGCCGCAGCTGAGCGACGAGATCATCGAGGCGATCCGGGCCGGTGTCCCGGCCTACTCCGGTCCGCTGGAAGGCGCCTTCGGCGCCGGCGTCCGCGCCGGCGTGGAGCAGGCGCTGATCAGGTTCATCGAGCTGATCGAGAAGCCCGACCAGGACCACTCCGAGGGGCGCGACCTGTACGTGCAGCTGGGCCGTGGCGAGGCTCGCGCGGGACGCACGATGGAGGCGCTTCTGGCGGCCTACCGGATCGGCGCCCGGGTCGCCTGGCGGCGGGTGGCCGAAGCTGCCCGCGCGGCCGAGCTCGGCGAGGAGGTCCTCGCCCGGCTGGCGGAGTCGATCTTCGCGTACATCGATGCGCTCTCGGCGGCCTCGGCGGAGGGTCACGCGCAGGAGCAGGCGGCAGCCGCGGGCGAAGCTCAGCGCCGTCGCCGCCGGCTCGCGATGCTGTTGATCCAGTCCCCCGCCCCGGACCAGAGCGTCGTCGAGGAGGCGGCCATGGACGCCGGCTGGCAGCTGCCGCGGTCCGTTGCCGTGCTCGTGTGGCGGCCGCCGGAAAAGCGCATCGCGGGCCGCCTTTCGGCCGACACGCTCCATGCTTCCACCGATGACGCCGGGTACGCGCTCGTCCCGGACCCGGAGGCGCCGGGGCGCCGGCGGGAGCTCGAGGCGGCGCTCGACGGATACCCCGCCGTCATCGGTCCCACGGTCTCCTGGCAGGAGGCGGCAAAGAGCGCCCGCCGCGCCCTCGCGGCACATGCGCTGTTGGACGAGGGCCTGATGCCACCCACCGGGCTGGTGAACGCGGATGACCGGCTCGCCGCGCTGCTGCTCCATGCGGATCGCGGCCTGCTCGCCGACCTGGCGCAGCGTCGCCTTGCACCGCTCGCCGCGGAGACAGACATGTCCCGCGGGCGCTTGAGCGAGACACTGCTCGCCTGGCTCGACCATCAGGGCAGGGTGCCCGAGATCGCGGCGTCGCTGCACGTCCATCCTCAGACGGTGCGCTACCGCCTGGGTCGCCTGCGGGATTGCTTCGGGAGCGCGCTGGACGACCCCGAAGCCCGCTTCGAGCTCATGCTTGCCCTGCGTGGCCATCCCTCGGGGTTTCTAAGTCGCGAATAGCCGCGCGGCCGCCAGCGCCGGCCTGTAAGTGGGATCGCGCAAGAGCGCCTGGCGCACGCCCTCGCCGAGGATCCCGCCCTCGCCGCGCGAAGCGCCGATCACGGTCCACGACGTCTCGTTTCCGTCGGGGGTGGCGCGCGTCGCGACAGGCCGCCCGAGCCGCGGTCGAGCGACAACGCGAACCCCGACGCGGTCTCGAGAGTCACGCCGGCGAGGCCGGACGCCGGTGCGCCTCGAGCCGCGTGCCTCCAGCCCCACGAGCGGCGTCAGCTCCACGGCCACCTCGCCGGCTGCCAGCCGAGGCGCGAGGCCAGCCAGCCGACGAGCAGCAGCGCCGCGACGGAGGAGTCCTCGCGGTGGCGGACGGTCATGCCGGTGATCCGCTCCAGCTCCGGGCGCCATGCGGGCGGATCGAAGGTTGCCGCGATGCGCTCCCGCCACGGTGCGCTGCGAAGCCACGCGAGGTCGACCACGTAGGTGCGCTCGGCCAGCTCGCCGGCCCACGCCAGCGCGGCAGCATCGTCGGGCCCCTCGGCGGAGTCGATCAGGACCACGTCGGCCACGCCCATCAGGGACTCGACGCCTTCGTCATGGCCGTGCGGCGACCAGACGACGGTCGTGCAGTCGCTGATCAGGACCGGGTCCACGACGGTGTCGAGGTGTGCCAGATGGCCGTCGCCGACGTCCATGACAGACGCGCTCGGCTCCATCGGCCACGGTCGCCCATGCGTCGAGCGCGGTGCGCCCCTGCTCGAACGCGCAGATGATCGTGCGCGACGGGTGATAGCGGCCCACCCCCTCGAGCCGGTTCTCGACCTCCCCCCGCCACTCGCGGTCGACGATCGCGACCATGTTGAGGACTCGCGTCGTGGCCTCCGGCTCGTCGGCGGCCTGGCGTTCGGCCAGCAGCCTGCGCAGCGCGTCCTCGACCTCGGTCGGGGTGGTCGCGCTCGGCGCTCCAGACTCGCTCGGTCCATCAGATCGGCCGCCACTTCCGGCGCCGTTCAGCAGCGCGTTCGACTCCGGCGGGTCCGGCGGTGCCGGCCGCGTAGCCGTGCATCGGCGCGGCCCCGGCCTCCCATGCGTCGAGGATCGGGTCGCAGATCGCCCACGAGGCGTCCACCTCGTCGTCGCGCGTGAACAGCGTCGCGTCGCCCCGCATCGTGTCGAGGATCAGCCGCTCGTAGGCCTCGGGCGACTCCGACAGGAACGACGGTCCCGTAGCGGAACTCCATGTTCACCGGGCGGATCCGCATCCGCGGGCCGGGGATCTTCGCCCCCAGCGACAGCGACACGCCCTCGTCGGGCTGCAGCGTGAGGACGAACTGGTTCGGCTGAACGCCGACGCGAGCCGGCCTGCTGGAACGCCAGGTGCGGCACGGGCTTCAAGCGTGACCGCGATCTCGGTGACACGCCGCGGCAGCCGCTTGCCCGTGCGCAGGTAGAAGGGCACGCCCGCCCAGCGCCAGTTCGAGATCTCGAGCCGCAGCGCCGCGTAGGTCTCCGTCACCGAGGTGTCCGGCACGCCCTCCTCGTCGAGGTAGCCGGGCACCGCTGTCGCCGCCCGACACCCCGGCGCCGTACTGGCCGCGCACGGCGATGGCACGCACCTCGTCCGGCGTGGCGGACCGTGATCGCGTGCGAGCACCTTCACCTTCTCGTCGCGCAGCTTGTCGCGTCGAGACGCGGACGGCGGCTCCATGCACAGCAGCGTCAGGAGCTGGAGCATGTGGTTCTGCACCAGGTCCCGCAGCGCGCCGGAGCGAGTCGTAGTAGCCCGGCGCGGCTGCCGATCCCGATGTCCTCCGCCGCGGTGATCTGGACGGAGTCGATGTAGTTGCGGTTCCAGATCGGCTCGAACATCCCGTTCGCGAAGCGGAAGGCGAGCAGGTTCTGGACGGTCTCCTTGCCGAGGTAGTGGTCGATCCGGTAGACCTGGCGCTCGTCGAACACCTCGAGCACGGTGCCGTTGAGCGTGCGCGCCGACGCGAGGTCGGAGCCGAACGGCTTCTCGATCACGACCCGCACCTCCGCATCCGGGTGGCGGTTCAGGCCCGCGGCGCCGAGCGCGTCGACGATCACCGGGAAGAAGCCGGGCGCCGTCGAGAGGTAGAAGACGCGGTTGACCGGCAGGCCGGCCTCCTGGTCGAACTCTTCCAGCGCTCTCCCGAGCCGCTGTAGCCGGCGGCGTCGTCGAACGCGCCCTGGACGTAGCGAACCCGTGCGAGCAGGGCGTCGAGCACGCTGCGCGTCGGGGCTGCGGCGCGAGAAGCGCTCGATCGACTCGCGCAGGCTGTCGCGGAAGCCCTCGTCGCCCAGGTCGCGGCGCGACACGCCGATCAGGTTGAAGCGCTCCGGCAGCGCGCCCTCGTGCGCGAGGTTGTAGAGCGCCGGCACCAGCTTGCGCATGGTCAGGTCGCCGGTCGCGCCGAAGATGACGAGCGTCGCCGGATGGACCGGCAGGTGCTCGAGGCCCTCGACGAGGGGGTTCTGCTGCTCAAGCATGCTGCGGCTCCTGCGCGAGCGCCTGCTCGGCGTGCTCGATCACGCGCGCGGCATTGATGATCCCGAGGTGGCTGAAGGCCTGCGGGAAGTTGCCGACCTGGCGCCGGCGCTCGACGTCGTACTCCTCCGAGAGCAGACCGAGGTCGTTCGTGAGGCCGAGCAGCCGCTCGTAGAGCGAGCGCGCCTTGTCGATCCGTCCCGTCAGGGCCAGCGCCCCCACCAGCCAGAACGAGCAGGCGAGGAACTGGCCCTCGTCACCGGAAAGCCCGTCGTCCGTGTGGGTGGTCGAGTAGCGCGAGAGCAGGCCGTCACGCGCCAGCTCCCGCTCGATCGTGTCGACCGTCTTGATCATGCGCTCGTCGTCCGGGGGGAGGAAGCCCACCACGACCAGCACAACGCCGCAGCGTCGAGCTCGTCGGACCCGTAGTACTGCGTGAAGGTGCCGCGCTCGGAGTCGTAGTCCGTGCTCGCAGACCTGGGCATGGATCTCCGCGCGCAGCTCCCTCCAGCGATCCAGCGGAGCTTCCAGCTCCAGCTTCTCGGCCATCTTGATCGAGCGGTCGAAAACGACCCAGGCCATGACCTTGGAGTGCGTGAAGTGCCGGCGCGGCCCGCGCACCTCCCAGATCCCCTCATCGGGATCCCGCCAGACCTGCTCGACGTGCTCGACCACCCCCACCCAGCGCGCCCACACCCGCGTCTCGATGCCGAGCTCGACGCTCATGTGCACGCTGACGCGCGAGCTCGCCGAAGACGTCGAGCTGGAACTGCTCGGCGGCGGCGTTCCCGATCCGCACCGGGCGCGAGCCCTCATAGCCGGGAAGCTCATCGACCTCGAACTCGGTCAGCCGCCGCTCGCCCCCGATCCCGTACATGATCTGCACGCTCGAGGGATGGCCCGAGATCGCCCGCTCGAGGAAGTCCGCGTACGCGACCGCCTCCTCCGTATAGCCACCGGCGAAGAACGCGGTGATCGTCAGGGCCGAGTCGCGCAGCCAGCAGTAGCGGTAGTCCCAGTTGCGGACGCCGCCGATGGCCTCCGGCAGCGAGGTGGTCGGCGCGGCCACCAGCGCTCCGGTTCGCTCGTGGGTCATCGCCTTGAGCGTGATCAGCGAGCGCAGGACGTGCTCGCGGTATTCGCCGTCGTAGGTGCAGCGATCGGACCACTCCCGCCACGATGCCTCGGTGCGGACGAGCGCCGAGAACGCGTCCTCGACCGGCGGAGCGGGCTCGTAGGACGGGTGCCAGGTGAGGATGAAGCGCTCGTGGGCGCCCTCGATCGCATCGAAGCCGGTGACCGCCGTGCCGTCCACCACCTGGAGCCCGATCGGGGTGCTGAGCCGGAAAGCGTCGGGCCCGGCGGCCACCACGAGGCCCTCGGGCACGACTTCCACCGCGGGCACGATTGAGCCGTAGTCAGGGCGCAGGATGAGCTCCACCCTCATCGGAACGCGCCCGCGCAGCCCTTCGACGACACGCATCACCTGCGGCGCGCCCTCGCCGCGGCGGGGCATGAAGTCGACCAGCCGCACCGCGCCCTCGGCCGTCTCGAAATCGGTCTCGAGCACCAGCGTGCCGGGCCGGTAGCGCCGCGACACGGACAGCACCTCGGATGCGGGCGCGATCTGCCAGCGGCCGTGGCGCTCGTCGCCCAGCAGGCGCGCGAACACCGAGGCCGAGTCGAATCGCGGCAGGCACAGCCAGTCGATCGACCCGTCGATGCCGACGAGCGCCGCGGTCTGCAGATCGCCTATGAGGCCGTAGTCCTCGATCTTCATGACGCCATCACCGGCTGGGCCGCCTCCGGCGCGCGCCGTCGCTGCCGGGCCGCCGCGGCCACCATCGCGAGCAAGCCTACGCCCACCCACGCCAGCAGCACAGCGAGGTGTTCACCCGCCGCAGCGCCGTCGAAGAACGCGGTGCTGCGCACGAGGTTCCCGCCCGCGCCCGGAGGCAGGAGCTGACCGACCTCCCCGGTCGGCTGCGGCAGCATCTCCGGCGCCGACGAGACTCCCGACCACGGGTTGCCGATCAGCATCATCAACAGGAGGCCGAGGCCGATGCCGGCCACTCCGAGCAGCGCCCCGAAGCCGGCGACCACGAAGCCGATCGCCAGCACGACGAGGCTCAGGACCAGGGCGTTGACCACCCAAGGCCCCTCGAGGATGCCGAGCCATCCCTGCGCGATCGCGATTGCCGCAAAGCCGGCGAGCACCGAACCTGCCACGAGCACCGCGACCCGCCGCCACAGCGACGGCACAACCAGCCAGGCCCCGACGCCGATCAAGAGGCCGGCGAGCACGAGCGGCAGCACGGATGACGCCAGCCCGCTGCCACGCGGGTCGTCCTTGGCGCCCGGGACGACGTCCTGGACCAGCGCCGCAGAGCCTTCCTTCGCCGCGGCCGCCTCGCCGGCCTGTTGCAAGAGCTGAGCGATGGTGACGCTCGCGCCCGACGCCGTCAGGACCTTGGGCCCGGACTGACTCACCACGAACGCCCCGTAGACGTCGCGGTCCTTGATCGCCTCGCGCGCGCCGGCCTCGTCGGCGTAGTGGTGCACGTCGAACGCGTCCTGCTTCGCGGCCAGCTCGCGGTCCAGGGCGGCGGTTGCGGCTGCGGGGCCCGCGACGCCGATCGGCAGGTCGCGCGGCTCCTGCCTCGATGCCGGCCACGCGAAAAGCGTCAGCACCAGCGCGACAACCACCGGTATCAGGAGAATCGCGGCCGGTGACGGCCTGTGGCCGTGCGAGCCGCTGGAAGCTGCGTCTGTCATTCGGTCCCTCCCTGGGAGCTACCGGGAACCTACGCTCTCAGGAAGTAGGTTGCGCTCCAGCCCGTATGAACGACACCTCCGTATTCGCGACGGTGCTCCTGCCGCTGGCGCTCGCCCTGATCATGGGCACGCTCGGCCTGACGCTCACGCCGTCCGACTTCACCCGGATCTTCAAGCGCCCGCGCGGCGTCCTGATCGGGCTCGCGAACCTGGTGCTGATCTCGCCGCTGCTGGCCTTCGCGGTCGCCGAGCTCTACGACCTGGACCCGGCGTTCGCTGTGGGCCTGGTGCTGCTGGGCGCCTCGCCCGGCGGGACGCTGGCCAACTTCCTGACGCACCTGGCCCGAGGCGACACGGCCCTGTCGATCACCATGACGGCGCTCAGCAGTGTCGCGTCGGTGGTGACCGTGCCGCTCTTCCTCACCCTGGCGGTCAACCACTTCAACTCATCCGTCGGCAGCGACGTCAGCATGCTCGGTGTCGTGGCGCGCGTGTTCACGATCACGATCATCCCGCTGGCGATCGGGATGCGGATCCGGGCGCGGAACCCGGGGCGCGCGATCGCCCTCGAGCCCCGTGCGCGGAGAGTCGCCTTCGTGGTCTTCGTGGGCGTGGTGGTAGGCGCGGTCATCAACGAGTTCGGGACGGTCACCGACCACTTCACGGAATTGGCGCTGGCGGCGCTCACCCTCAATGTCGCTGCGATGACCATCTCGTTCTCGATCGCGCGCCTCGCGCGCCTCGACGAGCGCCAGTCCACGGCGATCGCGATGGAGCTCGGGGTCCACAACGCCGCGCTGGCGATCGCCGTCGGCACGTCGATCGACGACCTGCTGGGGATCCCGGCGGCCGTCTACAGCGTGTTCCAGCTCTTCACGGCGGGAGCGTTCGCCCGCCTGATGCACAGGCGAAACACCGTTGGCGCGGACGACTCGCTGGCCGCAGGCGCGCATGCGCCTGTCAGCTGAGGGTCGAGCAAAACCTCCCCGAAGCCGATCCAAGATCCTAGGATGGACTCCAGGAACATGGGTTCCGAGGGGGCATCGCGGTATTGGGTCAAGCTCGCGCTGGTGGCGGGCGCTTACTTCGCGACGGCCAAGCTCGGCCTTCAGCTCGCCTTCGCGCACGCGAGCATCACCGCCGTCTGGCCTCCGACGGGCATCGCGCTCGCGGCGCTGGTGGTCTGGGGCCCACGCATGTGGCCGGGAGTGGCGCTGGGCGCCGCGCTCGCGAACGCCACCACCGGCAACCCGCCGATCGAGTCGGTCCTCGGCATCACCGTCGGCAACACGCTCGAGGCTCTGGTGGGCGCATACCTGCTTGTGAACGTCGCCCAGTTCCGGCCGTCCCTGGACCGGGTGCGCGACGTGCTGGCCCTGGCACTGCTGGCGGGGGGACTGAGCACGATGGTGAGCGCGACGATCGGTGTCGCGAGCCTCTGGCTGGGCGGCCAGATCGGCGGGATCGGCGACGTTCCATCCGCCTGGCGCGTGTGGTGGCTCGGCGACCTGGGCGGCGACCTCCTGGTGGCGCCGGTGCTGCTCGTGCTCGCGAGCGGCGCCCGGCCGAGCCGTGACCGGGGGCGCATGGCAGAGGCAGCACTGCTTCTCGCGACGCTGGTCGGAGTGAGCATCCTGGTCTTCTCCAGGGACCTGCCGCTGACGTACCTGATCTTCCCCCCGCTGATCTGGGCGGCGCTCAGATTCCGGCAGCTCGAAGCTTCCGCTGGCGAGCCTGATCGTGGCTTCGATCGCCGTCATCTACACCCAGGCCGACATGGGGCCGTTCGCCCGCAGCTCACCGGACGACAGCCTGCTCTACGCGCAGACCTTCATGGGAGTGGCGGGCATGACGGCGCTGCTGCTGACCGCGATCATGAGCGAGCGGCGGCGCGCCGATGCCCGGCTGCAGCGGGCCAATGACGAGCTCGAAGCCAAGGTTCAGACGCGCACGGCCGAGCTGAGGCGCTCGTACCAGCGCTTCCAGGAACTGCTCGAGTCGGCGCCTGACGCGATGGTGATCGTGGACGAGAACGCGGAGATCGTGCTCGTCAACGCACAGGTCGAGGCGGTCTTCGGCTACCGCCGGGAAGAGCTGATCGGCCGCCAGATCGACATCCTCGTGCCGGCGAACCTGCGCGACGCGCACGCCGCGCACCGCTACGACTACTTCGCCGACCCGCATGCGCGGCCGATGGGACAGGGCCTGGACCTCTACGGGCTGCGCAAGGACGGGACGGAGTTCCCCGTCGAGATCAGCCTCAGCCCGCTGCCGACCGACGAGGGCGTCCTGGTGTCCAGCGCCATCCGCGACGTCACGGAGCGGCGGCGCGCCGAGGTGCTGGAGCGCAGCTTCGTTCCCGATCACCTCCCCGACATCCCCGGAGTCACGTTGGCGGCCCGCTTCATCCCCGGCGGCACGGGCGTCGAGGTGGGCGGCGACTGGTACGACGTGCTCGAGGTCGGCGACGGCCGCATCGGCCTGATGATCGGCGACGTGGCCGGGCGTGGCCTGGAGGCCGCGGCGGTCATGACCCAACTGCGCAACGCCCTGCGCGCGTACGCGCTCGAGGCCCATCCCCCGGCCGAAGCGCTGGCGCGCCTGAACAGCGTCGCGTGGACGCTCGAGGACAGCGTGATGGCGACGATCGTCTATCTGGTGTACGACCCGAGCACGGGATCCTGCGGTTCGCGAACGCGGGTCATCTGCCGCCGTTGCTCGTGGACCGCGACGGCGCTGCGCGCTACCTCGAGCGCGGCCGCTCGGTGCCGGTCGGAGTCCAGCCCGCCAGTCGATACGACGAGGCGGAGTACCTGGTCGACACGGGCGCGACGCTGCTGCTCTACACCGACGGGCTGGTGGAGAAGCGCCGCGTGCGCATCGACGACGGCCTGGCCCAGCTCGCCCGCGCCGCGAGCGCCGGAACGCGCCAGGACCTGGAGGCGCTGTGCGAGCGTGTGCTCGAGTCGGTCGGCCCGGACACCCAAGATGACGTCGCGATGATCGCGCTCCAGCCGACGGCGCTCGCGCCGGGGCCGCTGCGGCTCACGATGCCCGCCGAGCCCGTCGCGCTGGCGGCCCTGAGGCGCTCATTACGCCGCTGGCTGGCCGCCTGCAAGGCGACCGACGACGAGTCCAACGACATCGTCCTCGCCTGCAGCGAGGCGCTTGCAAACGCGATCGAGCACGCCTACGGGCCCGGCGACGCGGAGGTCGAGATGGACGCCGCTTTCACCGGCGACAGGGTCTCGATCGTCGTGCGCGACTTCGGGCGCTGGCGTGAGCCCCGTGGAAACAACCGCGGCCGTGGCCTGACACTGATCCAGGCGATGATGGACTCGGTCAGCGTGGCCGCCGGAGACGAGGAAGGCACGGAGGTGCGCATGGTGCGAAGGCTGGACAGGAGCTCCAACGAGCGCGCTTGAGGAACTCAGCTTCGAGCCGCTCGACCGCGACGTGCTCGCGCGCTTGTCGGGCGAGGTGGACCTGTCCAACGCGCAGTCCGTCCGCGAGCGCCTCCTCTCGGCGGTGCCCAACACGGCAACGGCGCTGGTACTCGATCTCTCCGCGACGGAGTACATGGACAGCTCGGGCATCCGGCTGATCTTCGAGCTGGCAGAGCGGCTGCGCAGCCGCGGCCAGAGGCTCGAGATAGTCGTCCCTGGAGACTCCTTCGTGAAGCGGGTGCTCGTGCTGACCGAGGTCCAGCGCGTGGTCCCGATCTCCGCCACGATCGCGGAGCGCGGAGAGCGGCCCGACTAGGCCTACCGCCGACCGCCTACCGCCTACCCGGGCTCGGGCAGGATCCTGTCCACCAGCCGGATCGCCGGGCGGCGCTCGATCTCCGGTCGCAGATCCTTCACGTAGGTGAGCAGCGCGAGGCTGGGCGCGATCATGAAGTCGGCGGCGTAGAGCTGCTCGCCGTTCAGCACTCCCCCCTCCACCAGGCCGTCGATGTGGTCGAGCTGCTCGGGCAGGACCGCCAGCAGCTCCGACTCGGCCTGAGGACCGGCCGAGAACACGAAGCGGCCGAACATCTTGGTTCCAATCGCCCGCACGTGGTCGTTGCGAAACAGGAGCGGCCCCAGCCGGCCCTCGCTGCCGCCGCCGATGATCGCGTCCCCACCCCTCACCGCGGCCGCCAGTGCCAGCCTGCGGGCGGTCATCTGGAAGACCTCGTCGCCCCAGCGCTCGGCTTCCTCGACCGCGGCACGCTGGGCCGGATCGGCCGGATACAGAGGCGGGTCCGGCCGCAGTTCCTCGAGGAACCGGGCGATGTCGCGATTGGTCTTCACCCGTTCCCCGTCGATCTTCAGCGCAGGAACGGTTCCCATCCGGTCCGCGGCGTCGAGCATCAGGGGGCGGCCGCCGTCGACCTCGCGGAAGGGCCGGTTCCCGGAGAACCCCCGCAGCCGGAGCATCAAGGGGTGCATGCCGGAGGGCAGCACGACTTGCTCGTACTCGATGCCCTTGTGCTCGAGCAGCAGGCTGCCGGTCCGGCAGGCGTGCGAGCCGAGGATCACGTAGAGCTTTGTTTCGGTCGTCTTGGCTTCCAGAGCATGGCGATCATATGCCCCCGCATCCGGCCTCGGAAAGGCCGGCGCCCGCTCGAGGCGGGCGCCGGTGCTGCGGATGTGCAATCAGGCGCTACGCCTTCGCGGGCACCACCTCGCCTTCGCCCTTGACCTTGGGCAGCCAGTTCAGCGAGCGGGGCAGGTACCAGTTGTGCTCGCCCAGCAGCTTCATCGTGGCGGGCAGCAGGACCGCCCGGACGATGGTGGCGTCGAGGAAGACAGCGACGGCCAGGCCGACGCCCATCTCCTTGAACTCGATGATCTGGAGCGTTCCGAACACCGCGAACACGGCGACCATGACGAACGCGGCGCTGGTGACGACACCGGCCGTGCTCTTGATCCCGTAGGACACCGCGTCCTCGGTCCGCATGCCGCGGTCCACGGCCTCCTTGACCCGGCTGAGGATGAACACGTGGTAGTCCATCGACAGGCCGAACAGGACCACGAACATGAACAGCGGCAGCCAGGAAGCGACGCCTCCGTTCGAGTGGAACCCGAGGGCGCTCTCGAAGTGGCCGTACTGGAACACGTAGGTCAGGACGCCGTAGGCGGCACCGACCGACAGCAGGTTCAGCAGGATCGCCTTGATCGGGATCACGATCGAGCGGAATGTGACCAGCAGGATCATGAATGCCAGGATCAGGACGAACCCGAACACGATCGGCACTGCCTTGGTGAGCTGCGCGTTTGCGTCCACGTTCTGGGCGGTGGTGCCGGCGACGTTGGCGTCGTATCCGGAGAGGTTGCCGACCGTTGCGGGGACGATGTCGTTTCGCAGCGTCGACAGGGCTTCCTTGGAAGCGTCGTCGTTGCCGTTGCCGTCCATCGGGATCGTCACCTGGGCGACGGTCCCGTCCTTGCTGTACTCGGTCTCGATGTCCTTGTGCATCTGACCGGTCGCGAGGGCCTGCTTGGAGAGCTCGGCGATCGCCTTGGTCATCTGCTCGGACTTGACGTTCTCGCCCTTGATGACGACTGCCGACTGGTTGTCCTCGAACGGGAACGCTGCCTCGATGCGGTTGAACGTCTGCATGACCGGGATGTCCTGCGGCAGGTCGGACGCCGACATGAACGTGGTCTTCATGTTCACGGCGGGCGCGGCCAGGACCAGCAGGAGCGCCGTGGCGGCGACGGCCGAGACGACCGGGCGCTTCAGGACGCGGTCGATGATGGCGGTCCACATGCGGGACTCACCGACGTTGCGACGAGTGCGGTTCCGGCGACGCAGACGCGGCAGCCGGCCCTTCTCGACGCGGTCACCCAGCCAGGCGATCATCGCCGGCAGGACCGTCAGGGAGCCGACCATCGCGACGCCGACGACCATCATGGCGCCGAGGCCGAGTCCGACGAATCCCTTGTCGCCGGCGAAGAACATGCCGGCCATTGCGACCATCACGGTCAGGCCCGAGACCAGCACGGCGCGGCCGGAGGTCTCCGCCGCCCGCTGGAGTGCGGTCTGCGGGTCGTGCCCGGCGGCCCTTTCTTCGCGCTCGCGCCTCATGTAGAAGAGCGAGTAGTCGACGCCCACGGCCAGGCCGATCAGCAGGATGACCTCGGAGGCACCCTCGTCGATCGGGAAGATCTGGCTCGGGAGCGCGACGAGGCCCATCGTCGCCATCACCGCTGACAGCGCCAGCAGCAGCGGGACGCCGGCCGCGACGAGCGAGCCGAAGACGACCAGGAGGATCAGCAGCGTGACCGGGATCGACAGCATGCCGGCCTTCTGGAGGTCCTTCATGAAGACGTTGTCGAGCTCCTTGTCGGCGCTGGTGCCGAACGACTCGATCCGCATGTCGCGGTGCGCCGCCTGGCTTGACTCGACGCTGCGGACGATCGGGTCGACCTTGTCGACGGCCTTGTCGGCGTCGCCCTTGATGTCGAGCGTGACCAGCACTGAGTGCTTGTCCTTGGAGACCAGGTCCCCGTGGTGCTCGTAGGGGTCGGTGACCGTGGCGACGACGCCCAGGTCACGCAGACTCTTCACCAGGTCATCGGACGCGGCATGGAAGCCCGCGTCGTCGTACGTCTTCTTGTCGCTGTGGACCAGGACCATCTCGCTGGCCGGCTGCGGAAACGCCTTGTCCAGCGTCACCTGCGCGCGGCCCGACTCGCCCACTGCCTTGTCGGTGTCCGTCAACTGCTTGGCCGGGATGCTGTTCCCGACGAAAATTGCCACTACCAGCAGTGCGACCCAGCCCCAGATCGCCAGCTTGCGATGACTGGCGCTCCAGTGACCTGCCCGTGCTGCGATGCCCTTGATCTGTCGCCCGTTGCTTTGCACCTTTGCTCCTTCTGTAGCGGTTGATTGCACGGTGCAAGCCTCGCGGCGATGCGACCCTGGTACATCAGGGGCGGACCCTTAACCGGGACCCTGAACCGACCCTCAGCCGACCCTTAGAACGACGCCAAGGCCCGCACCTGTCGGTGCGGGCCGAAAGGCGCTTGGGAGGCGGGAAAGCGCTACGGAATGACGACGTCGCGCACCTGGACGACCTCGGTGCGCTCGGCGACGTAGGGCGGCAGCAGCGCCAGGGCCGCGGCGCGGTCCGGTGCCTCGACCTGCCACCACAGGCCGTGGCCGCCGGCGAGGCACGTCGACGGCGCGCGCTGGTGGCGCAGCGGGCTCGAGAAGCCCTGCCAGGCGGCGAACGCGGCGGCACACTCGTGCGGCTCGTGACGGTGGTTGAGAAGGAAGGAAGCCATGGGTCAGGCGAACCTGGGAGCCGGGGCGGGCCGCAGGGACAGCCGGGCGCGCCGCGGGGCGGGCGCCGGGCCGCGGCGAGACAGCCGTCGTGCGGCCGGTCTCGAGCAGCTCCAAGAGGTCGCCGCGACGCTCGCGCTGCGGGTGGTGGCCCATCCCGTCCCAGAGGTGTAGGGCCGTCTGGGGATAGGCGCGCGCGACGTTGCGGCTGTGTCGGGGACGCACGACGCGGTCGTCCGTTCCCCAAACGGCCGTCACCGGGCCGCGGTAGCCGTCGGCGCGCCGCTGCGACGCGCGGCCGGCGGCGACCAGTGCGGTCAGCGCCTCGCGGCTTGCCTCCAGCTGTCCTTCGGTGATTTCGGTGTATTGGTGCCGGTGCCGGAGGAACCAGGGAAGGGCAGCTCCGGCGAGTGAGCGCAGTCCGGGGGCGCTCAAGGTCTCGGCCATCGCGATCCGGCCAAATCCGGCCGGCGCGAGCAGGGTCAGGGAAGTCACTTTGTCCGCAGCCATGTCGGCCAGCGCGGCGGCGACGGCGCCACCGAAGGAGTGGCCGACGAGCTCGAAGCGATCGACGCCGAGCGCGCGGAGCGCGGCCGCGACGTCTCCGGCGTATGCGGAGACGTCGGGCGCGGAGGGGAGGTCGGAGCCACCGAAGCCGGGGAGATCGAACGCGATGCACGGGCGGTCCAGCGTGGAGCAGATGCCGTCCAGGACTCCGAGGAGCCGAAGATGCCGTGCAAGAAGACGATCGGGGAGCCATCGCCAGGCCACACGCGCGCAAGCAGCGTGCGCTCCCCGGTGAGTGGAATTCGGTGGGTGGTGAACCGTTTGACCATGCTGCGATGTTCTCGCCGCAGCGCGTTCGTTACATCGGGGAACCACCCTGAACCGGCACCCTGAATATGGGGCGGCTTCGCCGCTGCCTGCTAGTGGCGTCGGCTAACGCCTCCGCCCCGGAACTTGCTCCAGAGCGCTCTATGCTGCGCGTCAGGTGGACTTGCAGGAGAGTGCCGGCCGCATAGTCGGGCGCGAAACGGAGCTGGGACACCTCGATACGGCGCTCGACGCGCTCGACGAGGGGAATGGCGCCTGCCTGACGGTCGAAGGCGAGCCGGGAATCGGGAAGACGCGGCTCCTCGGGGAACTGCGGGCACGAGCCGAGCAGCGCGGCCACGTGGTCCTGGCGGGCGTCGCGGCCGAATTCGAGCGCGAGATGCCGTTCAGCGTCTGGGTCGACGCACTGGACGCATATGTCGTCTCACAGGATCTCAGCGACCAGGAGGGGTGGGACGCCGATCTCGCCGGCGAGCTGGGGCAGGTCCTGCCCTCCCTGCGGCATGGCGACGGCGCGAGCGCCGAAATCGCGGACGAGCGCTACCGGGCCCACCGAGCCGTGCGGCGCCTGCTGGGCCTGCTGGCCGGCGAGCAGCCCGTCGTCTTGATTCTGGACGACCTGCATTGGTGCGACGTCGCGTCGATCGAGCTGATCGCCGCGCTTCTCGGCCGGCCGCCCGGAGCGCCGGTCCTGATCGCGCTCGGCTTCCGGCCCGGGCAGGCCGACGAGCGCCTGTCGGCCGCGGTCGCGCGGCCGCCGGTCACAAGGCTGGAGCTGCACCAGCTGAGCGAGGCCGAGGCGGCGCGGCTGCTCGGCGACGTGGACGCCGCCTCGGTGGCCGCGATCTTCCGGCACGGCGGCGGCAACCCCTTCTATCTGGAGCAGCTCGGCCGCACGGCGGGCGACGGTGACCTGGCGGGTGCGCTGAACGGCGACGCGGCGGTCCCCGAAGGCGGCGTTCCGGCTGCCGTGTCGGGTGCGATCGCCGGAGAGCTCGAGTCGCTGTCGGCACCCTCGCGGGCGCTCCTGGACGGCGCTGCGGTGGCCGGCGAGCCGTTCGAGCCCGACCTCGCCTCCGAGATCGCCGGCCTGCCCTATCCCGAGGGACTGGAGGCGCTCGACGACCTCCTCGACCTCGACCTCGTTCGCCCGACCGAGGTGCCGCGCCGCTTCATCTTCCGCCACCCGCTGGTGAGAAGAGCGGTGTACGAGTCGACGCGCGGCGGATGGCGCCTGGCGGCGCATTCACGCGCGGCGGCGGCTCTCGCCGAGCGCGGCGCGAGCGCGGCCGAGCGCGCACACCACGTGGAGCAATCCGCCGCGCAGGGGGACCAGGAGGCGATCGAGATCCTGCTGGCCGCCGGGCGTGAGGCCGCGGGGCGTGCCCCCGCCGCGGCGGCGCGCTGGTTCGAGGCCGCCCTGCGGCTGCTTCCCAGCAGCGACACGGAGCGCCAGGTTGAGGTGCGCGTGGCCTTTGCCTCCGCCCTGCGCTCGATCGGCGAGCTGGACAGGTGCAGAGAGGTCCTGCTCGAGGCGATCGACATGCTCGAGCCCGAATCCGTTGCCCGGCGCGTCGAGCTGACCGCGCTCTGCGCCGCCGTCGAGCATTGGCAGGGACGTCATGACGAAGCGCACCGCCGTCTCACACGGGCCTGGGAGGAGCTTCCCCACCACGAGACGCCGGAGGCGGCCGCCCTGCAGATCGAGCTGGGTCTCGACGGCATGTACCGGCTGGACTTCGACCAGGCGGTCGGAATGGGCAACGCCGCCCTCGAGGCCGCGCGCCGGCTGGGGGACTCCTCCTTGATCGCCGCCGCGGCCTCGGCGCTGGCGCTGGCGGAATCGGCCGGCGGCGGCGCGGTCGAGGATGCCCGGGCTCACCTGGAAGAGGCACTGGAGCACATCGAGCGCCTGTCCGACCAGGAGCTCGCGCGGCGCCTCGACACCTTCTACTACGTGGGCTGGGCCGAGAACTACCTCGAGCGCTACGACGACGCCCTCGCGCATGCCGAACGCGGAGTCGAGATCGCGCGCACCAACGGAGAGGGGCGCCTCCTGATTCCGCTGACGGTGCTGCGCGGCTACCCGTTCGAGATGCAGGGTCGCCTCGCAGAGGCGATCGAGGCCTGCGAGACGGCGGTGGAGAGCGCCCGGCTGTCAGCGAACCCGCACTACCTCGCCTGGGCCCTGTTCGAGCTGGGGTGGGCGCACTACTTCTCGGGCAACCTCGAGACCGCGATCGAGGTCTGCGAGGAGAGCGCCGAGGTCGGCGGGCGCCTGGTCGGCGGGACGATGCCGTCGGCCGGCGGCGGCCCGGGCTGGGCGCTCGCGGTCACCTGGCAGGAGCTCGGCCAGGTCGACCGCGCGCTCGAGCTGATGACCGAGCTCGGAGACGACCTCGGGCATGTTCCGGTGGAGCGGTGCTTCAACTGGGAGAACCGCGCACTGGCCGAGCTGTCGCTCGGCCACCCCGACGCCGCGGAGACGTGCGTCCGGGAGGCGGAGCAGATCTCGGCGCGACTCGACCTGCACCTGCCGGCGGCGATCGCGTTGCGGGCCCGCGCCGCCGTGCTGCTGGAGAGCGGGGACGCGACGGGCGCCGCCGCGGCGGCCGGACTCTCGGCCACGAAGCTGGATGCGATCGGGGCAGGGCTGCAAGCGGCTTTCTCGCGCAGCCTCCAGGGCCGCGCGCTGGCGGCCGCGGGAGAGAAGCACGACGCGATCGCGGCGTTGCGGGAGGCCGAAAGCGCCCTCGACCGGTCCGGTTCGGCCCGGGCGCGCGACGAGGCCCGCCGGGAGCTGCGCAAGCTCGGCGCCCGCGCCGAGGCGCGCGGCCCGTCGGCGGGCGATGAGTCCGGCGTCGGCTCGCTCTCCAAGCGCGAGCTCGAGATCGCCGAGCTGATCACCGACCGGATGACGAACAACGAGATCGCCGAGCAGCTCTTCCTGAGCAAGAAGACCGTCGAGTCCCACATCCGCAACCTGTTCGCGAAGCTCGGAGCATCCTCGCGCGTCGAGGTCGCGCGCATCGTCGAGCGTCACCAGCGCGAGCATGGCGACTGACGCGCTGCGGGCGCCCGCCGACGCCGACGCCGCCCGTCTCGCCGAGCTGGGCTATGCCCAGGAGCTCGACCGTCGCCTGCGCGTGTACGACACCGTGGCGCTCGGCTTCGCCGGCATCTCCCCCGTCGTCGGCCTGTATGCGGTCGTGCTGGTCGGAATGGCGGTCGCCGGGCCGGCCTGGGTCTGGGTCCTGCCGGTCGCGCTCGCCGGCCAATGCCTCCTGCTGGCCGTCTACGCGGAGCTCGCGTCCGAGTTCCCAATCGCGGGCGGCGCCTATCAGTGGAGCCGCCGGCTGATGAGCGGCTCATACGGATGGTTCGCCGGCTGGGTGGCGATCTGCGCATACGCCGCGGCCAACACGACGATCGCCTATCTCGGCGCTCCGTGGGCCCTGACCCTGCTCGACATCGAGCCGACGTCTCACGCGATCGTGCTGACGGGAATGGTGCTGGTGGTGATCTGCGCGGCGGCGGGAGCGTTCGGCGTCGGAGTGTTGAGCCGGGCGGTGAAGGCCGGGATCGCAGCGGAGGTCGTCGCGTCGGTCGGGATCGGGCTGGCGCTCCTGCTGGTGTTCCGAGAGCAGGACTTCTCGATCCTGGGCGACACGTTCGGCGCTGAGGCGCTCTCCGGAGGATCGGTCGCCGCAGGCATGCTGGCGGCGCTGGCCGTCGGCGGCTGGGTCTTCATCGGCTTCGATTGTGCGGTGGGCGTGGCCGAGGAGACGCGGGATGCCTCGCGCCACGTCCCCCGCGCGATCTGGATCGCCCTGCTCAGCGTCGGCTTCCTGGTGATTCTGAACGCGATCGCGGTCTCGCTGGCACATCCCGACCCCGCCTCCGTGGTGGCGGGCGAAGACGCCGATCCGGTCACGACCAGCGTGGTGAGCTCGTTCGGGTCGTGGTCGTCGAAGCCGTTCGCCGCCGTCGTCCTGACCGCATTCATCGCATGCGGGATGGCAGCCCAGTCAGTCACTGCGCGCACGATGTACTCGGTGGCGCGCGACGGGGCGCTGCCGGCCTCGCGCTGGCTGCGCACGGTCAACGCACGGCGAGTGCCCATCGCCGCGACCCTGATCACCACGGTGCTGGCCTGCCTCGGGCTCCTTCTCGGGCTGGAGTCCACCGCCGTCGGCAGCCTGATCGCCTTCGGGACGGCGGCGATCTACGTTTCCTTCCTTCTCACCGCTCTGGCCGCGCTGATTGCCCGCGTGCGCGGGAGCTGGGTGCCGTCCGGGCTCGTGCGGCTCGGAGCGGCGGGCCTTTTGATAAACGTGCTTGCGGTGGCCTGGCTCGCGTTCGAGACGGTCAACATCGCCTGGCCGCGCGAGTCGCTCGCGCCGCCGGACGCCCCCTTCTACCAGGTGTGGGCGGCCCCGCTGGTGCTGGCGCTGATCGCAGGGTTCGGCATCGCATATCTGCTGATCGCGAAGCCACAGCGGCGCCCGGCGCCTGCGATTCCTGACCCCACCCCGTTTCAGGACTCGCAGGCGAGGTAAACGAGTCGGGATGCCCGGCGACTCATTCATACGGCGCCCTGAGCGCGGCGAGTGCGTGCTGCTCAGCGGCGCGACGGGATTTGTGGGGATGGAGATCTTGGGTCTCTACCTCGAGCGCACCGATCGGCACGTCTGCTGTCTCGTGCGAGCAGAGAGCCAGGAGGACGCTGACGGCCGCGTTCGCGCAGCGGTCCGGCTCCTGTTCGGAGACGAGGATGCCTATGCCGGCCGGACAAGCGCGATCCGCGGGGACATCGAGCGGCCCGGCCTCGGCCTCGAGCCGGCGGACCGCGATTCCCTCGCGGGCACGGTGTCCGACATCGTCCACTGCGCGGCGTCCGTCTCGTTCTCGCTCCCGCTCGACCGCTCGCGCGAGATCAACGTGGATGGGACCCGCCAGATGCTCGACTTCGGCGTCGAGTGCGAGTCGCGCGGAGGACTTGGCCACTTCGCGTACGTCTCCACCGCTTACGTGGCGGGCACGCACGAGGGCGTCTTCAACGAGGACGACCTGAACGTCGGCCAGGACTTCCGCAATCCCTACGAGCGCTCGAAGTTCGAGGCCGAGCAGCTGGTTCGCGGCTACTCGGACCGGCTGCCGATCCAGGTGTTCCGCCCGAGCATCATCGTCGGCGAGCATTCGAGCGGCTGGACGATGTCCTTCAACGTCCTCTACTCGCCGCTGAAGGCGTTCTCGCGCGGCGCCCTCCCGGCAATCCCCGCCAAGCGCGGCGCTCCCGTGGACGTCGTGCCGGTCGACTACGTCGCCGATGCGGTCTTCGAGGTGGCAAACCGCCCGGCGCACACCGGCGCCGAGACCTACCACCTGGTCGCCGGGTCGCAGGCGACGACCGTCGGGCGCCTGATCGAGATGTCCGCGACCCGCCTCGGCCGGCGCGAGCCCGTGATGATCCCGCCGCGGGTCTACTCGCTGCTGCAGCCGCTCCTGATGCGGATGACTGGAGCCCGCCGGCGCCGGGCGATCGAGCGGATGCGAGTGTTCTTCCCGTACTTCTCGTCGCGCGTCCGCTACGGCAACGGGCGCACGAAGGAGCGCCTCGGGACCGAGGCGCCTCCGGTCGAGGGCTACTACGACCGCCTGATCGACTTCGCGGGCCACGCCGACTGGGGACGCACCCAGCCGACGCGCCGCGACACTGTCGACACCAGCCGCGGCTAGATGTCCCGCCGCGAGGTGATCGCGGCCGCCGCCACGACCAGCGCGGCGGTGTAGCCGGCCCACAACAGCACCGCGGCACCGAACGGGAGCAGCTCGCCGCCCGAGACGTCGTCGGCGTTGCCACCGGTGAGCGCGACGCCCAGACCCTGGAGCGAGTACTTCGCGTATCCGTCGGCCAGCGCGGTGACAGCCGGATCGATCACGAATAGCAGCACCAGCAGGATCACGATCGCGGCGACCTGGTTTCGCAGCAGAGCGCCGAACGCCGCTCCGAGCGCGCCCGCGAGCGACGTGTAGAGGATCGCGCCACCGAACAGCTTCACGAGGTCACCATTGGAGAGCACGGCCGCGTCCTTCGTCTCCAGCCACGGCAGCGCGATCGCGGCCGTCAGCGCCGCGGTGGCCGCCCCGATCGCGGCGCCGGCGATCGCCACCGCGAGAGTCTGGGCGGCGTTGGTGCGCAGGCGGTCAGGGGTGACGAGCAGTGTCCACGCGATCGTTCCGTGCCGGTACTCGCCGGCGCTGAAGACGGCCCCCATCACGAGCATCAGAAGGCCACTCGCAAAACCCGTGGAGAGCACGCTTCGAACGTGGTGCGCGTCCCACGGGCCGGAGTCGAGCGCCAGGGTCAACACGGTCACGAGCGCGACCAGGCCGAAGATGGTTCCGGCGAGACCCCAGAACGTGCGTGTCGTGCGCATCTTCAGCAGCTCCGAGCCGACCAGCCGCGTCACGTCGACGCCTCCGGCTCTCCGGTGAGCTCGAGGAACACGTCCTCCAGGGTCTGGCGCTCGCTGTACAGCTCGTAGACGGCGATGCCGCTCTCGAATGCGGTCGTGCCGACGGCGTCCAGCTCGGCGCCGCGAACGGTGAGCCACTCCTCGGCATCGGGCTCCCCGACGAACCCCCTGGCAGCAAGAGCCGCGCGGAGCCCGTCCCGGTCGGACGAGCGCACCCGGACCGTCGCCGCGCCGTCACGGGTCAGCTCCTCCACCGAGCCGCTCGCCCGCAGACGGCCGTTACTCACGACGACGACCTCGTCGACCGTCTGCGCGACCTCGGCCAGCACATGGCTCGAGATCAGGACGGTCCGGCCCTCGGCGGCCCTACCGCGCAGGAACTCGCGTAACCAGCGAATGCCCTGCGGGTCGAGCCCGTTCGCCGGTTCGTCGAGGACCAGCGCCGCCGGATCCCCCAGCAGCGCCCCCGCGAGACTCAGACGTTGCCGCATCCCGAGGGAATAGCCCTTCACGCGGCGGTCGGCCGCGTCCTCGAGCTCCACCAGGCGCAGCACCTCCTCCACCCTGCTGCGCGGCAGCCCGGCCGCGGCGGCGAGCACGCGCAGGTGGTTTCGCCCGCTGCGCCCGGGGTGGAACTGCGGGCCCTCCAGCACGGCGCCGACCACCCGGATCGGGTCACGCAGCCGCCGGTAGGGCTGCCCGTCGACGGTCGCCTCGCCGCTGGTTGGACGCGTGAGGCCGAGCAGAGTGCGCAGCGTCGTTGTCTTGCCGGCGCCGTTGGGCCCCAGGAACCCGAGCACGCGCCCGGGCTCCGCGCGAAAGGTCAGATCGTCCACCGCGACCGTCGAGCCGAACCGCTTGGTGAGCCCCTGGACCGCCAGCATCGTGAACGTCAGACCCGCGCGCGGTGGCGGCGCACGTAGACCCGCCGCTGGACCAGCAGCGTGAGCACTCCGGCGATACAGAGGAAGGCCAGGTTCAGGCCCAACTGGAGCAGCGAGCCGGCGAAGCCGTCCCAATCGCCATATGCGGCGCCGACAGCCACGCCGGCGGCCGCCGGGATCGTGGTCACGGAGATCAGGACGCCCGTCAGCGCCCCCGACTTCGAGGTGGTGAGGGACAGGATGCCCGCGATGCCGGCGCAGAACGCGATCACAACGGTGTACGCATCGGGGCTCGAGACCAGGTTCGCGAAGTCGTGGTCCTTCTCGCTGAAGGTGTCGGGAGAGATCCCGCTCCACTTGAAGATCAGCACCATCAGGAGCGCGGCGGCGATGCCGACCGGGAAGCCGATCGCGAGTGCCCGGAAGGACTGCACGGCGAGCCGGGGCTGCCGGCGCACGAGCGCGACGCAGAAGGCCGCGATCGGCCCGAACTCGGGACCGAGGACCATGGCACCGACTATCAGGATCGGGCTGTCGAGCAGCAGCCCGATCGACGCGAGCATCGTCGCCAGCATCATGAAAGACAGAAAGCCCGCGGTCAGCTCCGTGGACTCGGAGGTGAGCTCTTCGACCTCCTCCCAGACGACGGCGTCCTGGGGCTCGCCCGGAGCGGCGCGCTCGGCGGCATCGGCCGTCGCGGAGAGCACCACGTCGAGCTTCTCGACCGTGATCGACCCATCCTCGACCACGCGGGTCTCCCGCAGATCGGCGATCAGGAGGCTGGCCGCCTCCCGTGGGACGTCGCACATGATCAAGTCGCCGGCCGGCTTGCGCGACACCCCTGGGAGAACCACGACGTTCAGCACGGTCCGATCCTCGTCCAGTAGCCGCTGCACGGCAGCTGAGCACGAGTCGGGGGCGACGATCCGGAGATGCACCATGGGCGGAACCCTAGAGCGACGGGGCGACCCCGAAAAAAAGGGTGCTCGGCACGTGATGCCGTGTTAGCTTGGCTGGAGCGAAACCCTCGCCCCGAACGGAGCTCGGGGCAGTTCCTGGAGAGCAATGGAGTGCTGTCGATCACAAGGTGCGCGGTCGCCGCGAGCCGCCACGGTCCTGCGTGTTGCGCTGCTGGCCGCGGCCCTGTGCCTGCTGGCCGCTGCCGGCTGGAGCGCGAAGGCTGAAGCCGCAGGAACGACGATCGCCGCGGTCGGCGACATGGGGTGCTCTCCGACCGACAACTCGTACAAGAACGGCAACGGCACCTCCACGCGGTGCCGCCAGAAGTATGTCTCCGACGTGCTGGTCGACATCGGCCCAGCCGCACTCCTCGACCTCGGAGACAACCAGTACCTGACGGGGTCCCTGACCGAGTACGAGACCGTCTACCACGCGACCTTCGGGCGCCTGAACCCGGTCGTCTATCCCAGCCTCGGCAACGCCGAGTACGACACCCCCGGCGCGCAGGGGTTCTTCGACTACTTCTCCAACACAGGCGTGCTGGCCCGGATCCGCGCCGGCAACGGCGACACCTCGAACCTCGACCCCGGCGGCTACTACAGCTTCGACATCGGCGGGTGGCACATCATCGCCCTGAACTCGAACTGCGGCGAGGTCGGCGGATGCGGCCCGGGAACTCCCGAGGAGGTCTGGGTCAGGGCCGACCTTGCAGCGCATCCGAACCAGTGCACGCTCGCCTACTACCACCACCCGCGGTGGAATTCCGGCGCCCTCGGCAACGACGTGTCGACGAACACGATCTTCAAGGACCTCTACAACGCCCACGCCGACGTCGTCCTCAGCGGCCACGGCAACCACCACTACGAGCGCACCGTGCAGGTCAACGGCATCGGAGCGGCGGACCCGAACGGGATCCGGCAGTTCATCGTCAGCACCGGAGGCGAGTCGCACGGAACCCCGCCCGTGGTCCCCGGCAACCCCACCACCACCGCCGTCGCCGACTACACGAGCTTCGGCGCGCTCAAGATGACGCTTCAACGCGGGCGCTTCGACTGGGAGTTCGTGCCGGAGGTGGGCGGGGACTTCACCGACTCGGGGACCTCGCCCTGTCACGCGACCACCACGGCCGACGCCCCCACCGGGCTCGGGGCGAGCGCCGGCAACGCAAAGGTCAGCCTGTCGTGGCAGGCGCCGTCCGACGGCGGTTCCCCGATCACTGGCTACAAGATCTACCGTGGCACCGCAGCCGGGAGCGGAACGCTGCTCCAGACCGTAGGCCCGGTGACGTCCTACGACGACCTGACCGCCGACAACGGCACGAAGTACTACTACCGCGTCGCCGCGACCAACTCGAACGGCGAGAGCGCGAACTCGAACGAGGTCTCGGCCACGCCAACCGCGCCGCCTCCGCCCCCGGCGTACCCGCGCACCGGGGTGCTCGACAGCTTCGCTCGGGCCGCGGGGCCGCTGGGTGCGAACTGGCAGTCGCCGGGGTTGCAGGACGGCGGCACGGTCGCGATCAAGAGCAGCGGGCAGACAGGGATCTCGGGCGGCGCCGCCACCGCGACCTGGAATACGTCCTTCGGTGCCGATCAGGAGGCCTTCCTGACCGTTCCGACCCTGCCTGCGGCCAATGGCTTCATCCAGGTCGCCGCCCGTGTCTCGACGCAGAACGCCGCGACGGTGTCGTGTTACTTCGTGCGAGTCACGCCCGCGACGGGCGCGTGGGACCTGCGCGTCAAGCTGAACGGCGGCGGCTCGAGCTCGCTCAAGACCTTCAACGCTCCCTTCGCCGCAGGCGACGGCCTGGGGATGCAGCTGACGGGGACCACGATCACCGTCTTCCGCAAGGCCGGCGCCGCTGCCTGGTCCGTCGTGGGCTCGGCCACCGATAACTCCATCACCGGGGGCGGATACACGTCCTTCACGCTCAGCGACACGACCGCCCGCGGCGGCGCCTTCGGCGGCGGCACCATTCCCGGTGTCGTGCAGGCGCCCGGGGCGCCGTCGCTCTCGGCGACCGCCGGCGACGCCAAGGCGAGCCTGTCCTGGTCTGCGCCCGCTGACGGCGGTGCGCCCATCACCGCCTACAAGCTCTACCGCGGGACGGCACCGGGCACCGGCTCCCTGCTGCAGACCCTCGGCAATGTCACGTCCTACGACGACACGACAACGGCCAACGGCACGACCTACTACTACCGCGTCGCCGCAGTGAACAGCGCCGGCGAGGGCGGCCAGTCCAACGAGGTCTCGGCAACGCCGGCCGCCGCCCCTCCGCCGCCGACGTTCCCGCGCACCGGAGTGCTCGACGGCTTCGCCAGGGCCGCCGGCGGGCTGGGCGTGAACTGGCAGTCACCCGGCCTGGCCGACGGTGGGACCGTCGCGATCAAGAGCAGCGGCCTGGTCGGGAGCAACGCCGGCGCGGCGAGCGCGACGTGGAACACCTCGTTCGGCGCCGAGCAGGAGGCCTACCTGACCGTTCCCACGCTTCCGCTCGCCGGTGGCTTCATCCAGGTGGCCGGCCGCGTCACCACCCTGGACCCGGCGACGGTGTCGTGCTACTTCATCCGTGTCACGCCGTCGACTGGGCTCTGGGACCTGCGGGAGAAGCTGAACGGCGCGGGGTCCACTTCCCTGAAGACGTTCAACGCGCCGTTCGCGGCGGGCGACTCGGTCGGCCTGCAGCTGAGCGGCTCCACGATCACTGTGCTGCGCAAGCCGGGCAGCGGCGCCTGGGCGCCGGTCGGCTCGGCGACCGACGGGTCGATCACGAGCGGCGGCTTCGTCTCGTTGACGCTCAGCGACACCACGGCGCGCGGCGGGGCCTTCGGCGGCGGGACGCCGGCGGCGAGCGTTCAGCCTCCGGCTGCCCCCGCGCTGTCGGCGACCGCCGGTGACGCCAAGGTCAGCCTGGCCTGGAACGCTCCGGCCAACAACGGAGCCCCGATCACCGCCTACAAGGTCTACCGCGGCACGGCACCGGGCGCCGGCACTCTGCTTCAGACGCTCGGGACAGTCACTTCCTATGACGACACCACGGCGGTGAACGGCACGACCTACTACTACCGCGTCGCCGCGGTCAACAGCGCCGGGGACGGGACGCAGTCCAACGAGGTCTCGGCCACCCCGTCAGCCGCGCCTCCGCCGCCGGCGTTCCCGCACGCCCCGGTACTCGACAACTTCGCGCGCGCGGCCGGCGCGCTCGGCTCGAACTGGCAGTCGCCTGGGCTCGCCGACGACGGTACGGCCGCGATCAAGAGCAGTGGGCTCGTCGGCAGCAACGCCGGCGTCGCCAGCGCTACCTGGAACTCGCTCTTCGTGCCCGACCAGGAGGCCTACCTGACCGTGCCGGCGCTGGGGGGCAACGGTGAGTTCCTCCAGATCGCAGGAAGAGTCAGCACGCAGAGTGCCGTCAACGTCTCGGCCTACTTCCTGCGCCTCACGCCCAGCTCCGGCACGTGGGACCTGCGGCGCAAGCTGAACGGCGGCGCGTCGACGTCGATGAAGACCTTCACCACGCCATTCGCCGCGGGCGACTCGGCGGGACTGCAGATCGTCGGCTCCACCATCACCGCATGGCGCAAGCCCGCCGCGGGCGCTTGGACGGCGGTCGGCTCGACGACCGACACGACGATCACCGGCGCCGGCTACGCATCCTTCACCCTCCAGAACACGACGATGAGGGCGACCAGCTTCGGAGCCGGCCCGAGCAGCTAGACGCCAGGGCTTGCCTGCCCGGCCTGGAACTCGTCCAGCCCGGCGCGGGCGCGGCGGCGGACGCTCGAGCGGACAACGGGAGTCCAGCCCAGCAGCAGCCCGGTCGGGCCGAGCGCCTGGCGCGCCCAGCGGTAGAACGAGAAGTCGTCGAGATGCTCGGCGATCTGCCCGTCGCGGAAGCGGAACTTCGCCTGGATGTCGTTGACGACCGGGCGGCCGGTCTGAGCAAAGGTGTAGTGCGCGCGCCAGTGCGCCGACCCTTCCCCGTCCGTGGCGTCGTGTTCGAGCAGCTCTATGCGCAGATCGTTCGCGCGGCCGGTCAGCATCCGCCACATGTCCCCCGCCTCCGCCCCGCTGAGGTCCTCGAACACGGGATCGTGGAACCGGGCATCGGGCGCGTACAGAGAGGCCATCGTGTCGCCGTCGCGCTCGCCGAAGGCGCCGTAGAAGCGCTCGATCAGGGCCTCGTTCGGGTTCATCGCCGCCGACCCTACCGTTTTACAAACGAAAGGCCCGCCAATGTTGTACGGGCCCTTCGTGCTTGCAACAGATCTCGCTCAACTCCACCTCTAAGAGGCTTTGGGGCGAGATTCAGAACCCCTGCTGCAGCTCTCGAAGCGGTCGCAACCTATGCGCGCGCCGCTCCGGCGTCAACCGCTGAACGCCGCGGTTAACTGGCACTTCACATAGAGGCCCGAAATGGGCCTCGCGCTTAACGCAGACTTCACCGAGCCGGGTGAATCAGACGTCCGAGCTCTCGCCCGGCTGAAGCACGCGCACCTCGACCGGGGCTCCGGTCTCCTCGACC
Organism: uncultured Solirubrobacterales bacterium; assembly: GCA_963785085.1. Classification (GTDB taxonomy): domain Bacteria; phylum Actinomycetota; class Thermoleophilia; order Solirubrobacterales; family JBBDJG01; genus CAWACB01. The sequence goes on from CAWAUD010000010.1 coordinate 60,823, forward strand.
GCGCTCTCGAACTGGAAGGGCGGGTCGATCAGGAAGTGCGGCTTCGCTCGCCTCATACCGAGCATCGCAAACGTGCCCCAGTGGATCGGCACTGCGACCCGCGGTTCGAGCAGCGCGGCGGCGCGCGCCGCGGTCGTGGGATCCAGGTGACCCGCGGGCAGCCGCGGTCCCCAGCCCCAGACCGGAAGGAGAGCGAGGTCGAGGCCGTCGCCTCGGATCTTCTCCATGTCGGCGAACAGGTCCGTGTCTCCCGCGAAGTAGGCGCTGCTCGTGCCGGCGATCCGGAAGCCGACCGGCCGCGGGCCATGCGCGAGCAGCCGCCCGCTACGGTGCTCGGCCGGCGTGGCCTCGATCCGAAGGGCGCCGATCTCGGTGCTCTCACCGGCCGCCAGCTCGGAGGTGCGCTCGAACCCGAGGCGCTCCGCCCTCGCCCGCGCGCCGCGGGGCACGATCAGCTGCGCCCCCCGGTCCAGCAGCTTCAGCGAGGCGGGATGGAAGTGGTCGTGGTGCAGATGCGACACCAGCACCGCATCGACGCTCCGGACCTCGTCGAGGCCAACCGGCTCCGAATGCCGCACTAGGTGAACGACGCGGTCACGCAGCAGCGGGTCGGTGAGCACTCGCACACCGTCGATCTCGAGCAGCACCGACGAGTGCCCCAGATAGGTCACCCGCATGCGTCTGTCACCACCTTCCCGGCAGGTCTAGGACAACTCGAGGACGACCTTGCCGGTCGCCCCGCGGTCGTCTATGAGGCGCATCGCCTCGGCCGCCTCGGACAGCGGGAAGCGCCCCCCGACGATCGGCCGCACCGCGCCCTGCTCGACCATCCGGTCCAGCTCCGCCTGGATCTCGCGGCTCAGCTCGGGCTTGGTCGTCACGTAAGCACCCCACCCGGCGCCGACCACTTCGGTGTTGTTCAGCAGCAGCCGGTTCACCTTCACCTCGGGGATCGATCCGCCGGTGAAGCCCACGACGACGAGGCGCCCGTTCTCGCGCAGCGTGCGCAGGCTGTCGGTGAACCGGTCGCCGCCGACGGGATCCAGCACGATGTCGGCTCCGCCGAGCTCCTTGGCCTGATCACGCCACTCGCCGTCGGAGCGCAGTACCTCGTCGGCACCGGCCTCGCGGGCAACGCGCTCCTTCTCCTCGGTCGAGACGACCGCTATCGCCCTGCCGCCAAGCGCCTTCGCCACCTGGATCGTCGCGGTGCCCACGCCTCCGGCCGCCCCGTGCACGAGGACCGTCTCGCCTTCCTTCATGCGCCCGCGCAGCTTCAGCGCGAAGAGGGCCGTGTGGTAGTTGAGGATCAGAGCCGCGCCCTCGGCGAAATCGAGCGAGTCCTGCAGCGCGAACGTGAGGGACGGCGGCGCGACGGCGCGTTGTGACATCCCGCCGATCATCGTCATGGCGGCGACTCGGTCGCCGGGCGAGAAACCGCTGTCGGGAGACGCCGAGACGACCTCGCCCGACACCTCGGCCCCCGGAACGAACGGAAGCGGCGGCTTGAACTGGTACAGCCCGCGCGACTGCAGGACGTCGGGGAACGAGACCGCCGCGGCCTTGACGTCGATCACGACGCCCTCGCCGGGAGTCATGAAGTGCGAGGGCTCCGGGTCCGGGAGGTCGACCGCGGTCAGGGCCTCCGGGCCCGACAGCTCGCTGATCTGCATCGCGCGCATGCCGGCGCTGACCCTACATCGTCGGTAGATACTCTTGCCGCCCGGATGAGGCTTCCCGTCAACGCATCGCTGCGCGATGGCACGCCGATCGTGATCCGGCCGATGCAGCCGGACGACAAGGCGACTCTCGCGGCGAGCCTCGAACGCATGAGCGAGCGTTCTCGCTATCAGCGCTTCATGTCACCCAAGCCGCGCTTCACGTCGGCGGAGCTCGCCTATCTGACCGAGGTGGACCACCACTCGCACGAGGCACTGGTCGCGGTCGACGCGGAGTCGCGCCGGCCACTCGGCGTGGCCCGCTTCGTGCGGATCGCCGAGGAGCCCGAGGTGGCCGATGCCTCGGTCGCGGTGCTCGACGACTCGCAACGGCGCGGCGTGGGGACAGCGCTGCTGGAAACGCTGTCCTCGCGGGCCCGCGAGGAGGGCATCACGCGCTTCCGGGCCACGGCACTGCACGAGAACCGCGCGATCCTCGGGCTGCTCGAGAAGCTCGGACCGCTGACGGTCACGCATTCCGGCGGCCCTGAGGTGGAGGTCGAGTTCGAGCTGGGAGCCGAGGGGCGCTGGCGCCACCTGCTCGGGGCCCTGCGCGCCGCCGCCCGCGGCGAGCTGGACTTCGCGCTGCCGCGGCGCGGCCGAGCCGTCAGGCGCGGCTGAGCTCCTCCAGCAGGAACACGAAAGAGGCCCAGGGGCGGCCGGTCGTGCGCTCGAGTCCCACCTCGCAGGTGCGGTTGCTGCACATGTGAGCGTCGAAGTCGCGCTCACGCACCTCCTTTGCCTCACCGGCCGTCGCCGCTTCGACCAGCTCCGGGTGCAGGAACCCGCGGTCTCCCGCGAACCCGCAGCAGGTCGCCTCGACCGGCATCACGACCTCGTCGGCCAGGCCGCCCGCGAGCAGCGACAGCCGTTCCGTCAGGCCGAGGTGCCGCGTCGCGCAGGTCGGGTGGACCGTCGCCGAGCCGACGCGCCGGGCGATCCGCAGCCGGGGCAGAAGCTCGTCGTGCGCCCACGCGATCGAGTCCACGATCCGCAGCGCCGCGTGGCGCTCCCGGTTCTCGTCGGAGAGGCTCGACACCACCTCCTGGGAGAGCCCCAGCGTGCAGGACGTGGCATCGACGACGATCGGCAGCTCGCCCTCTGCGCTCCACTCCCACAGGCGCTCGACCGTCCGGTTCGCCATCAGCACCGCGCCTTCGCGAAAGCCCTTGGACGACCACGGGGTGGCGCAGCAATGGCCCGCCACGTCGCCGGGAATCCACAGCGGCAGGCCGGCGCGCGCCGAAACCTCGACCAGCGCGGACGGCACGCTACGGGGGCCGAAGATGCGGTTGATGCAGGCGGGGAAGTACACCGCCGCGGCGTCGGCACGCTCGGTCGGCGGCAGGGACGGCGCGGGCGGCGGCATGCCCTCGGTCCAGGCCGGCACCGCCTCCTTCCCAACGACGCCTCGCAGCGCCTCCGCGACGGCCCGCACGGGCGCATCGCCCGCGAGCGCCGCGACGCCGTGGCCGGCGCGCAGGCCGCCGCGCGCGGCGCGCTCGACCGCGGACCAGCGGTCTGCGGCGCGCAGCGCGACCCGTTCGGCTCCGCGACCGTGCTCGCGCGCGCGGAAGCTCTTCATCAGCTTGCCGGTGTCGATCTGCACCGGACACGCGATCCGGCAGGTGCCGTCGCCCGCGCACGTCTCGACGGCGTCGTATTCGTACTGCTCGAGCAGCGCCGTCTGCAGGGGCGAGCCGGCCGGCTGGCGCACCATCTCGCGCCGGATCACGATCCGCTGGCGCGGAGTCGTAGTGAGCGCGCGGCTCGGGCACACCGGATCGCAGAAGCCGCACTCGATGCAGGCGTCCGCCACGGGCTCGATCTGCGGCATCAGCTTGAGGTCGCGCATGTGCACGCCGGGGTCACGGTTGAGCACCACGCCCGGCGCGAGCACACCATGCGGGTCGGCGAGCTGCTTGATCCGCCACATCATCTCCGTCGCCTTCGCGCCCCACTCGCGCTCGACGTAGGGAGCCATGTTGCGGCCGGTGCCGTGCTCGGCCTTCAGCGAGCCGTCGTACTTCCCCACGATCAGCTCCGTCATCTCGCCCATGAAGGCCTCGTAGCGCTCGCGGTCCTCGGGCTTGCTCATGTCCGGCGTGAGCATGAAGTGCAGGTTGCCCGCTGACGCGTGGCCGGCCACGCCGGTGAGGAACGCGTGTTTCCCGAGCAGCGCCTGGATGTCCTTGGCCGCCTCGGCAACGCGCGCCGGCGGCACGCAGACGTCCTCGGTGATCAGGAGCGTCCCGTGGGGCCGCAACGTGCCGACGATCCCGAACATCCCCTCGCGGATCTTCCAGTACAGCTCGGTGAGCTCGCGGTCGCGGGTGAACTCGGCCGCCGCGAGCATCGTGTGCGCGGAGAGCAGCTCGAGCGCCGCGCGCTCGCGCTCCGCCAGCTCCTGGTCGTCGTCCGCGACCAGCTCGACCAGCAGCACCGCTCCCTCGAAGGGCAGCTCGTCCCAGCTCTCGGGGGCGCCGGGGAACGTTCCGGGAAGCCGCGCGCGGTACGCAGCGTCAGCGCGACCATCAGCTCGACGGCGCGCGCCCCGAGCTCGACGAGACCCGGGACGGCGGCGCAGGCGGCGTCGATGTCGGGGAAGAGCAGGAGACCGGTCGTGATGTGCCGGTCGAGCGGCACGGTGTCGAACACCGCCTCCGCGACGAACGCAAGGGTTCCCTCCGAGCCGACCACGAGGCGCCGGAAGATCTCGAGCGGCGTGTCGGCGTCCAGGAAGGCGACCAGGCGGTAGCCGGTCGTGTTCTTGATCTCGAACTTCCGCCGGATCCGCTCCGACAGCTCGGGGTCGCTGCGGATCTCGTCGCGGATCTCGAGCAGTCCGGCGGCCAGCTCCGGCTCAGCGGCGGCGAAACGCTCCTCCGCATCTGGGGCGGCCGTGTCGATCACGGTTCCCGACGGCAGGACGAGCGTCATCGAGCGCACCGTGCTGTAGGAGTCGTGCCAGGTGCCGCACCGCATCCCGCCCGAGTTGTTCGCGATCACGCCGCCGACCGTTGCGGCGTCGGTGCTGGCGGGATCCGGGCCCAGCTTGTACCCGTGCCGGACAAGGAACGCGTTCGCGCGCCCGAGCACGGTGCCCGGCCGTACGCGCGCACGCCGGCCGCCGTCCTCTGCCTTCACGCCCGCGAAGTGGCGCCGGACGTCGACGAGGATGCCATCTCCCTGGGACTGGCCGTTGAGGCTCGTGCCTCCGGCGCGGAACGTCACCGGCACTCCGCTGCGAGCTCCGTAGGACATCGCCTTGGCGACGTCTTCGGCGTCGTGCGCCATCACGACTGCCTGCGGGAACAGCCGGTACGGGCTGGCGTCGGACGCGTAGGCGATCAGGTCGATCGCGCGTGCCTTCACGCGGTCTGCGCCGAGCAGCGCCTCGAGCTCGCCGCGCATGGCGGCCGGCGTCCCGCTCGCGAGCGTTTCGGGGGCGCGGTCGGGTGCGGGCTCGGCCGCACGCGGTGTGAGCCGCATGGGGTCGGGTGCGAACAGCGCCATACCCGCCTCCCTGCCTAGGGGAAGGACATGCCCGGCTGGATCGGCACCTCGATCAGCCGAGGCCCGGCCGCCGGAATGTCCTCCTCCAGCGCCGCGTGCAGCTCCTCGCGGCTCTCGACGCGCCGCGCCGGGACTCCATAGCCGCGCGCCAGGCTGACGTTGTCGATGCCCGGCACGTCGAGGCCGGGAACGCCTGACACCTGCTCGAACTCGCCGAACCACTTGAGGATCGCGTACTCGTCATTACGCGGCACCAGGAACGTGACGGGCAAGTCGTTTGCGGCGGCCGACCAGAGCGCGGTGATCGCGTACTGCGCCGAGCCGTCCCCGATCACTCCGATCACCGGTCGGTCGGGCATCGCGAGCTGAACTCCGACCGTCGCGCCCATGCCGAAGCCGAGGCCTCCGCCGGCGCAGAAGAAGTAGCTGTTCGGCCGCGAGATGCGCAGCTGATCGCGCAGCACCGGCGTGTTGGAGGGCGACTCCAGCACGATCGCACCGTCGTCCGGGAACACCTCGCGCAGGGTCGCGAACACAGCGCCCGAGCTGAGGGGCTCGGAGTCACCGGCCTCCGCGGGCCCGGGACGCACAGCGGGCGCCGGGCGGGTGTCCGTCGGGGTGGTGCGTCCCAGCAACGCCTCGAGCGCCAGCGCGACGTCGCCGAGCACCGCATCGCCCACCGGAGCGCGCGCGGCCTCGAGCGGGTCGCTCGTGATCATCACGAGCGAGGCGCCCTCGGGGAGGAAGGCCCCGGGCACGTAGGGGTAGTAGCGGAACACCGCCGCCCCGATCACGAGCACGAAGTCGTGGCCTTCGAGCTGGGCGCCGAGCATCGCGATGCCGGGCGCGAGGTCGCCCTGGTAGTTCGGGTGGTCCTGGGGAAAGCCGAGACGTGCTTCGAGCGGGGCGCCCCAGACGGGCAACGCGAGCCGCTCGGCGAGCGAGGTGGCGGCCGACCACGCACCCGCCGCGTCGATCTCGGCGCCGACGACGAGGGCCGGATTGCTGGCGGCGGCGAGCTTCGATGCGATGTCCTCGATCGCGGCCGGGTCCGGAGCCATCCGCGCGTTCACGGAGCGGTTGGCCACGTACTTGGTCGCCACCTCGTCCACGTCCTTCTGCCAGTCATCCATGTGGATCGAGAGGAACACCGGCCCGCGTGGCGGCGTCTGCGCAATCGACGCGGCGCGCACGAACGCGGCCGGCACGTCCTCGGGACGCGGCGGCTCGTAGCTCCACTTGACCGCCGGGCGCGGCAGGGAAGCGGCGTCGGGGTTGGTGAGCAGCGCCTCCATGGTCACCTGCGCGCGCACCTGCTGGCCCGCGGTCAGCAGCAGCGGGGCCTTGTTGGCATGGGCGTTGATGACGCTCCCCATCGCGTTGCCGACGCCGGGCGCGGTGTGCAGGTTCACGAGCGTCGTCTGCCCGCTCGCCTGGGCGTACCCGTCGGCCATCGCGACGACGACCGCCTCCTGGAGGCCGAGCACGTACCGGAAGTCGGAGGGAAAGCCCGACAGGAACGGCAGCTCCGTGGAACCCGGGTTGCCGAACACAGTCGTGATGCCGCGCGCCCGCAGCAGGTCGTAGACGGCTTCGCGGACGTTCATGGCGCGGCGAGCTTACAGGCCGATCGCCGCCAGCACCTCTTCCGCGGGCCGGTGCGGGTCGTCGAGCACGCCGTCGAGGCGGTCTCCGGCGAGGCCCGGACCTTGCGCGGCGAGCTGTTCGTCGCGTCCATCGGGCGGGCCGGGGATCCGAGCGCGGCCTCGACGCGCCGAACTCCTTTCCGCCGGCCAGCAGCACCGCCTCCGACTCGGCCAGCGCCGCGTCGGTCTCGAGGCGCACGCGCTCGTTCGCCAGCGCGGCGCGCCCGCTGGTCGACGCCGCGAAAGCTCTCCACTCCGGCGGCCCGTGCAGGAGCGTGTAGGCGCCGTCAGATAGGGGATCGAGAACTTCGCCTGCAGGGCGTCCGCGACGTCGAATAGCGAGGCGGCCTGGCAGCGACACCGGGTGCACGACGCACGGTCCCGCCCGCGTCGGCCGGGGCGCCGCGGTCGCGGCCCGCGGCGGCGGCCTCGATCGCGCTGTGCGTCTGCAGGCAGCACGGGATAGGCCTTGATCCAGTTCTCGTCGACAGCGCGCCGGGGACCGGGCTCGGCCCAGCGGGCGCCGTAGGCGGCCTCGAAGCCGTCCGGCGCATCGAGCACCGAGGCGGGAACGCGCGCACCCGGCCGCCGCGAGCCGGGCGGCGTTCACGCCTTCCGCGGCCGCCATGCCGACCTGCAGCGCCTTGCCGTCCGTGCCGAAGGCGCCCGCAGGCCGCTCGCACGCAGAGCGGCGAGGCGCGCCGCGACGGCGCGCATGCCGCTCGTCGCCGTCGAGCAGATGCGAGGCCGCGACCGCCGCGCCGACGCGTGCCGCAGACCGCCGTCGGGTGCCAACCCCGTCGTACGCGTCGAGGGATGGTTGGCCGCAGCCAGCGCGCCCATCGCCTCGAACCCGGCCGCGTAGGCGCCTCGATCGCCTCGCCGACGCTCGGTGCCGGTCGGCGGCTCCGAGCCACCAGCGCGGCCGGCGCGGTCGGGCGCGCTCAGGTGCGCGAGGCCCGGCAGGTAGGTGTCGTCGAAGTCGAGGACGTGCCCCGACGTTCCCGCCGGCGATGACGCGATCCGCCAGGCCGGTGCCCAGGCTGCGCGCCGCGACCGCGGCGGGCTCCTCCATGCCGCCGGCCGCGCAGGCGAGCCAGTCGAGGAGCGCGATGCGATAAGCGGAGTCGGGCCCGGACAGGGCCGCGAGTCTATGCTGGAATCGATGCTGCGCAAGGCACTCCTGACCGCTTTCGTACTGCTCGCAGTGCTCGTGCCGCCCGCGCTCGCAGTGCCTCCCGGCCCGAACCTCACGACCGGTGCCGGCAGACCAGATCGCCGAGACCAGTGCCCGTGTGGTGGTTTACGTCAACGACGTCGCGACCCAATGCTGGGTCGACTACGGCACGACGCTCGCGTACGGCTCGCGCGAGGACATCGTCTGCGCGGGAACGTCATACGCGACGCTCACCGGCCTGACTCCCGGGACCACCTACTACTACCAGCTCGGCGCGTCCAACCCGGACGGCACCGGGCCACTCCCCCACCTACAAGAGCTTCACGACGCTCGGCACCGCGCCGCCGACCGGCAACCCGACTCCCCCGCCCTCCGGTCAGGCGAGTCTGGCGGTGACCAAGACCCAGCACATCGCCACGGTCGCCAAGAAGGGCGTGCGCCTGCGCTTCACGCTCCCCTCGACGTGCCCGTGCACCGTCAGCGCGCAGCTGAGGGTCTCGAAGCAGACCGCCAAGCGGCTTCACCTATCGAATCGCCGCATCGGCTCGGTCAAGCGCCAGGGACTGCTCGGCAAGGCGACCGTCACGGTCAAGCTGAAGAGCGCCGCCGCAAGGCGGCTGCGCCACGCATCGGCGCGCCGTTTCCGTCGAGGCGCTGGCGAGCGTTGCCGACGCTCAGGGCCACACGAACGCGGTGAACAGGAAGCTGACGCTCAGGCGATAGCCGTGGCCTCGGCCCGCACCGTGCGGTCGATCAGCCAAGCGGTGAAGTCGCCTGCCGGAAGTGGCCGGGCCAGATAGAAGCCCTGGGCCTCCTCGCAGCCGATCTCGACCAGCTGCTGCCAGGTGTCTTCGGCGTCGACGCCCTCCGCCACGACCTGTAGGCCGAGGCGTTGCGCCAGCTCGGTGGTCGAGCGGACGATCACCTTGTCGGCGTCGTTGTCAGCCATTCCCTGCACGAAGGATCGGTCGATCTTCAGCTCGTCGAGTGGCAGGCGCTTGAGATATGCGAGCGAGGACGTCCCCGTGCCGAAGTCGTCGAGCGAGAGCCGGACGCCGAGCGCCCCCAGTCCCTCGAGGACCTGGATCACGCGCACCGGGTCGGCCATGACGATGTTCTCGGTGACCTCCAGCTGGAGCGCCGTGGACGGCACCCCGATCTCCTGGAGCAACCGCTCGACGTCGTTGGGAAGGTGCAGGTCGAGCAGGTTCGGTATCGACAGGTTGACCGCGATCGGGATGTCGTGCCCGGCCTCGGCCCACGCCCGGGCCTGCTGCATCGCCGCCGTCAGCACGGTCAGGGTCAGCGGCCGCATCAGAGCGGTTTGCTCCGCGGCCGGGATGAACTCGGCCGGCGGGAGCAGCCCGCGCTTCGGATGCTGCCAGCGCACGAGCGCCTCGGCGCCCGTCACCTCGCCCGTCGCGAGTGCGGCCTTCGGCTGGTAGTGGAGCACCAGCTGCGACGCGCCGATCGCGTTGCGCAGCTCGCCCAGCAGGCCGAGCCGGTCGCGGCTGTGTACGTCGCGCTCCGGAGCGTAGATCTCGTAGCCGGTGCGGCTCTCCTTGGCCTGGTACATCGCAACGTCGGCCTTCTGGACCAGCTGGTCGGCGTCGTCGGCATGCTCGGGAAACGCGGCGACGCCCACGCTCGCCTCGATGTGGACCGTCAGCCCACGGACCATGAACGGGCGGTCGAGCGCCTGCTGCATCCGCTTGACCTTCTCGAGGACCTCGTCGGTCGACTGCTCGGGCATCAGCACGGCAAACTCGTCGCCGCCCAACCGGGCCAGGGTGTCACCCTCCCCGAGCGCGTCGAGCACTCGCGGACCGACCTGCTTCAGCAGCAGGTCGCCCGCGTGGTGGCCGAGCGTGTCGTTGAGCTCCTTGAAGCCGTCCAGGTCGGCGACCATCAGGCTGACCTCGCTGCCGGCGCGGCGGGCCGCCTTGATCGCCTGCTCCAGCCGCTCGTACAGAAGGCGGCGGTTCGCAAGGCCGGTCAGCTCGTCGGTGGTGGCCTGCCGGCGGCTCTGAGCCAGCGTGCGCACCTCACGGAAGCTGAGCCCGAGGCGCAGCAGGGTCGCGACGATCGTCGCCGCCGCCAGGCCGAGCGCCGCTGCGAGCGCGAAGTTGGCGTGACCGAGGTTGCCGTAGATCAGGACGCCCACCGAGCCGAGGGTGAAGATCGACGGGACCACCACCACCGGCCAGCCCTCGAACACGTGTGTGGCGGTGTGCCGCGGCACCTGCCAGGCAGCACAGGCGAGCAGCACCATTCCCGCGGGCCACATCGCGTCGAGCAGCGTGCCCTCCACGAACGAGTCGTTGGCCACGCGGTAGAGATAGAGCGTGTCGGCGACCGAGAGCAGGATCAGGCCGCCCCCGATCAACAGCCATTTGCGACCCGGGCGCCATCCGGTGAGCGCGAACATCGCCGCGACCAGCGCCATCAGCAGGATGTCGCCCAGCGGGTAGGCGGCGTTCGTGATCACCGCCGCGGTCGTCCCTCCGGCGTCAGCGAGTACCGACGGCACCACGAAGGCCAGCTCGATCGCGCCGATCGACAGCGCGCCGATCAGTCCGTCGAGCCAGACACTGGGCCCGACGCCACGCAGCTGGCGGCGGACCAGCAGCATCAGCGCGAAGTAGGCCGCCGGATAGAAGCTCAGGTAGAGGAAGTCGGCGACCGACGGATACGGCGGCTCGGCCATGTCCTTGAGGAAGACGCTCCAGTAGATCGTGCCGAGCGTCCAGAGCATCATCCCCGAGCCGAGGATCCACCAGGTCACGCGGTCGCTGCGGACCCAGGCGGCGCGCAGCATGCAAAGCAGCGCCGCGCCGGCGAGGATCGCGCTGAACATCCATGTCTTGAAGAAGCTCTCGACCGCCGGCGATCCGTGGTGGATGGCCCCGACGAACAGGGTGTAGACCGCCAACGCGCCGATCAGAACGACGAAGGCCGTGCGCAGGAACGAGCGTCTGCCGAGCGAGAGGTCCGCAGAATGAGGCAGCAGCGCAACCGCCGTGAAGCGGTCGAACGGCCTAGCCGGCAAGACGCCCACCTATGAAGAGCATTCCGTCGTAGCCGGGATAGCTGGCCGGATCCTCGGTGGGCACGGTCTTCAGGTCGCGGTCCTCCAGAACCAACCCGGCGCGCTCCAGATAGCTCCAGACGTTGCTCTCGTCGATGTCGAATGCCGGGAAGTCCTGGTGCGCGATGCGGTAGCCGCTCGACCTGCACATGAACGACAGCAGGAACACGGATCCCGGGCGCCCGAGCCTGCCGACCTTGTGCAGCAGGCTGACCAGCTCCTGCTCGTCATCGGTCGCCGACTCGGCGAAGAAGTGGGACGAGACGACGTCGTAGGCGCAGAGCCACTCGGCCGGGAGCTCGTTGCGCCAGTCGAAGTTGACCAGATCGAAGGACGACCGCCGCAGCGAGTCGATCAGCGTGGCGTCGTCCGCCCCCACCTCGCCGTGAAGCCATTCGAACAGCGGCTCATAGTCGAACTGGCGCGGATCGTCACGGAGCCAGCGAGTCGACCTCACCCAGGTTCCTCCAGCCGACGTCCGTGAAGGTGACCTGCCGGAAAGGGCGTCCGCGCATCGCGGCGACCGCGGCGAGCGAGAACAGCGAGGGGCCGCCGGCCACCTCGATCACGCGGTCGGTCGGAACCGAGCGTGGCGCGAGATAGTCGGTGATCGAGCGCAGGAAGGCGGCGTTCTCGATGCCGACCTCGCTGTAGTACTTCTCGAGGTAGGCGCGCGCCGGGAACTCGAAGAACACCGAGCTCGTCACCGACGATGCGGTCGTCGAAGTCGGCGTCATGCCTTCCTACATCGGTATCGGGCTGTTCGAGGGCACTCGTACATTCGTCCAGTGCCTACTCGCGGACCACGCGGATGCGGTCCAGGGAGCCGTCGAAGGTGCCGCGCAGAGTCGCGCCCTGCTCGACCAGGGCGCCGACCCAGCGGATCAGCTCCGCGTTCAGGCGCTCCCCGGGGACGACGCCGGCGATCCCCGGCGGGTAGACCACCACCGTCTCGGCGGAGATCCTTCCTTCCGCGTCGTCGAACGCCACGACGTCATGCGGCCCGAAGAACGCCGCCCGGGGCGACATCGCGAGCGGACCCGGCTCGGGCAGAGGAATCTCCAGCAGCGCCGGACCGTAGTCCTCCCCGCTCGCCGAGCCGACCGCCGCCGCCAGCGCCTGCACGAACCTCATGCCGTGCTCGTAGACGGGCTCGCCGAGGCCGAAGTGCACGACGATCAGCCGGTCGGTCACCAGCTCGAGGTGCACGTCGGAGCCCTCCGTCAGGCGCCGGGCCAGGCGGCGCGCGCACAGGTGTCCCGTGCGCACGACGATCCGGAGCGGATCGAACCCGTGCACACCGGGGCGCTTGGAGATGTCGTCGTCGAAGACCTCGAGGCCGGCCACGTCGCGCACGGCCCGGCGGACGAGCCCGACCTCGCCCATCGCCTGGTCGAGCAGGGCGCGGCCATCGATGGCCGCATGGCTGCGAGCCGCATCGAGCGAGCCGATCAGCAGCGAGCTGGGGCTGGTGGACCGCACCAGTCCGAGCGAGCGCTCGAGGGCGCCGACGCACAGATGGGAGTCTCCGTCGACTCCGAGGTGGAGCATCGCCGACTGGGTCAGGCTCCCAATGGTCTTGTGGGTGCCGTGGACGACCAGGTCTGCTCCGCTCGAGAGCGCATCGTCGGGCAGCCCGGGGTGAAACGCGAAGTGGGCTCCCCAGGCCTCGTCGACGATCAGCGGCACCCCGGCGCCGTGAGCCACGTCCGCGAGCGCGCGAATATCGGCGGTGGCGCCGAAGTAGGTCGGGGAAACCACGAGCGCGCCGGCGGCGTCGGGCGCGGCCGCGAGGGCCGACGCAAGCGCCTCGGGCGTCATGGCGTGGGCAACGCCAAGCTCCTGGTCATAGGTGGTGTCGACGAAGATCGGCTCCAGGTCGGCCAGCACGAGGCCGTGCACGGTGCTCGAGTGCACGTTTCGCTGGACGACCACCCGGCGGCCCCGGTGCGCCAGGGCAAGGCACGCGACGTGGCTTCCCTCCGAGGCCCCGTTGACCAGGAACCAGGTGCGCTGGGCGCCCCAGGCGTCTGCGGCGAGCCTTTCCGCGCGATACAGAGGCGTGGGCTCGGGGCCGATGTCGATCCCGTAGGTGCACGCGGGGACGTCCAGCGGCAGCGCCGACCCCAGGTGGTCCCGAAGGACGGGACCCGCGGCAGCGCCGCCCTTGTGGCCCGGCACGTGGTAGCGGCCTGCCTCCCGGTGCGGCATAGCTGGCCAGAGCTTCGAGATAGGGCGTGGCGCCATGCGGCGAGCGCATGCCCTTGAGGTCAAGGCGGTAGCGCTCGAGTTCCGCGGGCGAAGGCATGGTGTCGGCGCAGCGCACGCTGGCGGACGCGCTGCCTCCTCCACCTATCGGCGCGGCTCAGTGCTCGCTGAAGATGCGCAAACCGATCACCCCGACCACCACCAGGGCGACCGAGGCGAGCTTTCCGGGGCGCGCGCTCTCATCCAGGAGAACGATCCCGGCGATCGCGGTGCCCACCGCGCCGATCCCCGTCCAGGCGGCATAGGCGGTGCTGACCGGCAGGTCACGGAGCGCCAGGGCGAGCAGGACGATGCTTCCCGTCCCGGCCACCACGAAGCCCACGCTCGGCCAGAGCTTCGAAAAGCCCTCGGATTGCTTCAGCAATACCGCCCAGACGATCTCGAGCAGCCCTGCAATGCCCACCATGAGCCACGCCACAGGGGCGGAATGCTTCCAGCCGAAGCGGACGCGAGCGCGGTCTGGCTAGGCGCCCGCTGCCGCGGAGCGGCGCCGCGGCGCCGCACGCTGCTTGCGAGCCCTGCGGGTGGCGCGCGAGCGATGTGCCTGGCGGCGGTGGAGGATCTCGTCCATCGCCTCGTACACCGCGCTGTTGAGGCCCATGCCGCAGTGCGTCGAGACCACCTTGACGTGCTCGGCCTCTGGATCGAGGCAGGCACGCCAGTCGACGATCCCGTCGCGCTCGGAGTAGATCGAGACGAAGTCGACGCCCGGGGGCATCGGGGCACGCAGGTCCTCCGAGTAGCTGCGGCAGCAATCGCCGTAGGTGCAACGGTGGCTGGCGAGGCCGGGGATGCCAAGCGCGGAGAGCCCGGCGAGGGTCGCCGCCTGCATGAAGATCAGTGGGTGCACGGCCAGCGGCGCGCGGTGCGGGGAGCCGAGCGTGATCACCGAGCGCACCAGGTCGGGGCGCCGGACGCCGAGAACGCGTGCGAAGCAGCCGCCGCGGCTCTGGCCGATCACGACCGCGGGCTCGCCCTGCGTCTCGACGAACGCCTGCAGGCGCTGCTCCAGGCGGCCCATCGAAGCCTCCGAGCAATCGGCATTCACCCGCATTCCGGACGCGTGGGTGCTGTGCCCGCAGCGTCGCAGCCAGCTCTCGAAGGCACGCAGAGAGCCGTCGCCGGTGAGGAAGCCCGGAATCAGCATGATCGGCAGCGACTGTGCGGCAGCCGGAGGCGACTTGTAGATCGGCTGCCTGCGCAGCGACCCGTACTCCAGTCCCATCATGCCCTCCCGCCAGATCGGCGGGATCGCTGGTAGCGCCATGCCACTCCTTGTGACGGTGCTCTCTTGACGTCTCGTCAAGTGCACTCTATCCGTCGGAAGCTGTGACAAACAACACGAATTCCGGGAAGCATCATGCTTAGAAGCCGCTATACATGCAGAAGTGCCGGACGATGGCGCCCACAGCACCGCCCCGCCGATGGGCCTTGCTCATCGAGTTGTGAACGTCCTGGGCGTGTTCGTCCCGGTCGCGGGCGTCGTTGCAGCGGCCGTGATCCTGTGGGGAGACCTCGTCGGGCCGCACGACCTCGTGCTGACCGGGGTGCTCTACGTCCTGACCGGCCTGGGCATCACCGTCGGGTTCCACCGCCTGTTCACCCACCGCTCGTTCGACACGGTCCGGCCGATGCGGGCCGCTTTCGCCGTGCTGGGCTCGATGTCGGTCCAGGGGCCGATCATCAGCTGGGTCGCCGACCACCGCAAGCACCACGCCTTCACCGATGAGGAAGGTGACCCGCACAGCCCGCACCTGACCGAGCGAACCGGCGTTCTCGGAGCGCTCGAAGGGCTCTGGCACGCGCACGTCGGCTGGCTGTTCCACGATTCGAACCGCGCGCACCGCGAGCGCTACGCGCCTGATCTCATGGGCGATCCCATGATCCGCTTCATCGACCGCTGGTTTCCCTTCTGGGTCGGCCTCGGCCTCGCGATCCCGGCGGCCGTCGGCTGGGTGCTCGGAGGCGGCCTGGTGGGTGCGCTCGCCGGCCTGCTCTGGGGCGGCCTCGTGCGGATATTCCTGCTGCACCACGTGACATTCGCGATCAACTCGCTGTGCCACTTCATGGGCCGCTCGCGCTTCGAGACCGGTGACCACTCGCGCAACCTCTTCTGGCTCGCGCCGATCTCCTTCGGCGAGGCCTGGCACAACAACCACCACGCGTTCCCGATCTCGGCCTTCCACGGCCTGCGCCGGCGCGAGATCGATCCCGGTGGATGGCTGATCCGCGGGCTGGAGCGGATGCGACTGGCATGGAACGTGAAGCGGGTCAGCGCCGAGCGTCAGATCGCGAAGGCGCAGCCGATGCCGGCCGCACGCTCAGCGCCGGCCGCCGACTAGGCCGTCTCGGCGGGCACTCCGGCGGCCACAAGCGCCTCGCCCGTGTCCCGGAACCACTGGAAGCGCACGGCCAGGCCATCCTGAATCGTCCATACGTAGGCCAGGGTGTCCTGCAGCGCGATGCCGCTCATGCTGCTCCCATGCGCGCGGCCGATGACCACCACGCGCCCGTCCTGCCCGTCGATGTACCGCTCGGGCTCGAACCGGAAGTCCTCCCAGACCTCCCGTACGCGGTCGAACGACTCCGGCCCGCGGATCACTCCCGACTCGAGTGCGTAGTCGGGGTTCACGTATTCGATCTGCCCGGACATCCACTGCTCTCCACGCCCTCCGGCGAGCCAGTCCTCGTGGATCGCACGAACGACGGCGACGGCCTCCTCGGACATGGGAGGAACTAGGCCGTCTCGCGCTGCGGCGCGGGAGCGGGCGTGGCCGCGCGCGCCGCGTTGCGCTCGATCGCATCGGCGATCTGCGGCCAGGCCCCGCGTGGGAGGTCGTGCCCCATGCCGTCGATCACGAGCAGCTGCGCGCCATGGATCGCCCGTGCGGTCGCTTTGCCGGCGCGCAACGGCACCAGCGGGTCGTCGCGCCCGTGGATCACCAGGGTCGGCGCCGTGATGCGGCGCAGGTCGGCGGTCCGGTTCCCCGAGGCCAGGATCCCGGCGAGCTGGCGCTCCACGCCGGCGGGATAGAAGCAGCGGTCGTAGCCCGCGCGCGCCAGGTTCCGCACGCGCTCCTCGTCGAGGGGGAAGCCGGGCGAGCCGATCCGCCTGAAGATCCGCAGGAAGTGCTCGACGTAGGCCTCGCGGTCGCGCGGCGCCTTGCGGAACAGGACGCCCGAGCACGCTGAGGCGGGGAAGGCCGGCCACGCGCGCGCCGGTCGTCGACATGATCGAGCACAGCGAGAGCACCCGGTCCGGATACCTGGCCGCAAGCTGCTGGGCGATCATGCCGCCCATCGAGACGCCGACCACGTGCGCGGCACCGATCTCGAGGTGGTCGAGCAGCCCCACCGTGTCGGCGGCCATGTCGTTCAGCCGGTAGGGGGCCGACCGCCCGTCGCCGGCCATCGCCGCGAGCACGTTCGGGCGCCGGCTGCTCTCGATCTTCGAGGAGTGGCCGGTGTCGCGGTTGTCGAACCGGATCACGTAAAAGCCGCGGCCGGCCAGCAGCTCGCAGAAGGCAGGGTCCCAGTGGATCATCTGCATTCCGAGCCCCATCACGAGCAGCAGCGGGGGATCGGAGGGATCGCCGAACGTCTCGTAGGCGATCGCGATCCCGTTGGCCGGTGCGATCTGCTCGCTCATCGCTTCAAGAGACTTTAAGGCCTGCCTGGGCGCATCCGGCGCGCAGCGATCCAAGGCCGAAGCCGTCCACGGGCCCGAGCGCGCCGGTCCCCTGGAGGCCGCCCTCGGCAGCGCGCATCGCGCCGAGGGCCAGTATGCGGCCGGTGAACGTGTAGCCGTCGATGCCGGTGACGTGGACCTCCGAGAGCTGGTTGCCGGCTGCGTCGAAGGCCTGGCCCACGACGTGCGAGCCGCCCTTGTCGCGTTCCGCCTGCGACGGGCCGCCGGTCGAGCCCTTGACGAAGCGCTCGGCCGCTGAGTCGAGCAGCCCCCTTGCTCCCGGGATCCGCAGGGCGGCGGCGGTGGCGGCCGACATCGCCTGCATCGGCGCGGACGCAGCGCCGAACCAGCCCAGATAGACGTTCACCTCGCGCAACCGGGGCGCGAGGCGTGGCAGGGCGAAGTGCTCGCTGCCGCCCACCGAAATGGCCTGCTGCTGCTTGTTGCCGACCGGGAAGCTGCGGCGGCGGCGCGCCGGCCGCTCGGTCACCACGCGCCCGTCGCGCCAGCGCGAAGGTCGGCGAACCTACGACTCCGACGGCCGAGGAGCGAGTGCCACCGCTCATGCCGCCGAGGCCCGCACCGGTCAGGTAGTAGCCGACGTCGACGCGGGCGGCGTTGCTTCCGGCACGCTCGAGCGCCTCCGCGCCGGCCAGGTTCCCCGGAACGAAGTCGTAGCCGAAGGCGGTCAGCATGCCGATGCCCGCCTGCTCGGCGGCGGGGCCATAGCTCTCGAAGACCTCGCGGATGAACTCGCCCTCGCCGGTCGAGTCGAGGTAGTGGGCCCCGGATGCGATCGCCGCCTCCGCGGCCGGCCTGCCCCAGCGCCGGAACGGGCCGACCGTCGTGACCAGGACGTCGCCCCGGCCGGTCAGGCGCCGCACCGACTGCGGGTCGGAGACGTCGGCGACCGCGGTCTCGAGCCCGCCCAGCTCGGCGGCCATCTCGTTGAGGCGGTCGGCGTTGCGGGCGGCGAGCAACGGCCGGGCGCCGAAATCCGTGAGGGCCTCGGCGGTGAGCCGCCCGGTGTATCCGGTGGCTCCGAACAGGATGATGCGTCCGGCCACGGGCGGGAAGACTACCGGCGGGTCAGCCCCGCGTCGCGCAGCGCGTCCTCGACCCGCGTGTAGGCCTGCATGTAGTACGGCTGGCCGTCGCGCAGCCTCCAGAGGTGCGCGAGATGCTCCTCGACCGGCACTCCGCTCTCCCGCCCACGGCCGCGCAGCACCACCTCGACCACGATGCAGTCATCGCCCTCGTGGAATCCTTCCGCCACCAGCTCGACGTCGTCGAAGTAGTCATAGGTGGCGTTCATCGCGTGGCGCGCGCCATCCGGGCCCGAGTAGGTCTCGGGATCGGGTATCTCGGGGCGGTCGTGCATCTCGACCTCGGGGCTGAGCAGCTCCTCGATGACACTGAAGTCCCCCTTCACCACGGCCTCGTATCCACGGCGCATCGCGCGCACGTTGGCGCTCTCGCCGCTGTCGCTCAACGGAGCTCCCGCAGTCGCAGGCGCGGCGCGTCACCCGGTGCGGCGACCGCGGCGACGAACCCGGGTGCGGGCTCGAACCACGTCACCGGCAGAGCCGGCAACGGTCGCTCGCCGAGCATTGCCGGCAGGCCCTGGCCACGTGCCTTTGCGGATGCCTCGGCGGCGGTCCAGCCACGGTAGAAAATGGACAGCCGCTGATCGCCCTCGGCGGTTTCGACCTGCCGTGCCTCGGCGCTCGAGAACACGCGCCGGGCGACGCCGTCGAGGCGAGGGCGGTTGCGTATCCGCTCCACGTCCGCGCCGACGGTTCCCTCGGCTGCCACCGCCAGGATCGCCACTCCTTCGGAGTCGGAGAAGCTCGCCGCACAACCGGGGCGACCGGCGACGATGGCGCCGCATGCGGCGCGCGTCGCAGCGCGGTCCAGTCGCATCACCCACACGTCGACGGCCATTGAAAAACCGTAACAGCCGCTCCAGCGCGGGCCAGCCCGAGCGCCGCCGCGCGCGGCGCGCCGAGCTCGAGCGCAGCGAGGCGGCCCGCGGCACGCGTCGCGACCAGCCGCCACGGACGGATCTCGCTGCTGACGGCGGCCACGCGGGCGACGCCGTCAGGACCCGGCGGCCACGCGAGGAAGACGACGTCGAGGGCGAACCGCATGCCCCAGGTGTGCACCGACCGGCAGCGCGGAATCAGCAGCCCGACGGGCGGCGCCACCGGCAGCCCGGCGAGGCCGACCAGGCGCAGCATCGGGGCTGCCGCGACTGCCGCCTCGAGGACCGCGCCGGACGGAGTGGCGACCAACAGCGCCGGCGCCCGGGACAGCCTGGCCGAAAGCTCGGATGACGGCGTTCGCATGTCAAGTAAAGGGGCGAACCACCCGAAACTATTCGCAGCGGCAGGACGCCGCTCCTGACGGGCGCCACGCATGACTGCAACCAACGTCTCAACGAGTTGCAGATGGTGGAGGACTTCGCCCTAACATGCAGACGCAGAACACGCTCGCAGCGACGGCGGAAGGGACGGAATTGCCAAAAGACGAGACCAAGAAGCGAGGTAACTACGACTCCGGAGAGGACTACGTCCTCGAGTACGGCGACCTTCGCTTCACCTTCAACGAAGAGGACTTCCGCCAGCGCGTCGAGCAGGCCGCGGTCAAGCTGCAGTTCGTTGACCCCGGTCTCGAGGAGGAGGAGCTCGAGGACCTCGTGACGCTCGCCGTCAATGGCGAGATCCGCGAGCCCGGCTCACCCCTCGGCGAGCACGTCAACGAGCGCTGGTTCGAGCTCGTCGGCCCGGCCGACCGCTCGCTGGTGCACTGGCTGCGCCGCCTCGTCTTCCGCGGAGCCTGGCTGGACCAGCGGGTCAAGGAAGGAGAGCTGGACGTCTACTTCCACGAGGAGTCGCAGAGCTTCGGCTACGTCCAGCGCGACCGCGATTCCGAGCTCATCGAACTCTCGCCGGAGCCATCCTGGCAGCCGGCCGCCTACCGCCGCTAGTCAGCCACCGCTCTCGGTGACTGATGAGTTGGGTACTCCATGGGGTACCTAATTCATCACTCGATCGCGAGTGAGCGTTAGGGAGCTACTCCTCCAGCTGCTCGGCGAGGTAGCGCCAGGCTTCCTCGCCCTCGAGCGCTCGCGCGGGGCCGCGCAGGGCGTCTAGGCGGGCGCGCTCGTCGGGGTCGATCAGGGCGTCCTCGCCGCGTGTGCGTGAGCTGCCCACGTCGATCGCGGGGAACAGGCCGGCGTCGGCCAGGACCGGGTCGAGCCGCAGCTCGACGTTCGCGATCTGGACCAGCGCCTCTCTCAGCTCGTCGTCCGCGGCCGCTGTCCCGTCCGAGCGTGCGGCCGCGACGATGGTCAGGGAGCCACGGTCAGTGCGCCGGGCCGCCGCGAACAGGCGCTTGGCCTCGTGCACGCCGCTGTCTCCTTCCGTGCCGCCGCGGGTGCCGGCGAGTCCGTGCGCACGGGCCAGGCGCGTGAGGGAGTCCACGATCAGGACGACCTCCGAGCCCTCCTCGACGAGCCGCTTCGAGCGCTCGAGCGCAAGCACCGCGCCGCGGACCTGGTCCGCCGGAGCGTCCTCGGCCGTGGTGGCGAACAGCTCGCTGCCGGATGACTGCCATGCCCACAGCTCCTCGGGCCGGGCGTCGATGACCGCGGCGACGACATGGACAGGGCTCTCCGACAGGCTGGATGCGATGTCGTGGAGCAGCCGGGTGGCACCGGCTCCCCCAGGGCCCTCCACGAGCGCCCGCTGGCCCTTTCCCAGTGGCGTCACCACCTCGAGCATCCGCACGCCGGCCGAGCCGTTGGACAGAGGCAGCCGTTCCACGGGCGGCAGTGCGGCCAGCCCGGAGAAATCCTCCGGACGCTCCGGATCCTCGGACGCCGGCTGGCCATTCACCTCGAGGATCTCGACCACGGATGGGTTTCGCTCGGACCGGCGCGGCGCGCGCGCCATCGCAGCCACGCGGTCACCCGCCCGCAGTCCGAACCGCTCGACCTGATCCCGGGAAAGGTGCGGGTCGCGGTCGGAGCGCAGCGGGGCCTCGACGCGCAGGAAGCCGAACCCATCCGCCATCACCTCGAGCATGCCCTCGAGGCGCTCCGGCGCAGCCACGGGCTGCTCGTCCTCGCGGGCTGCGGGTGAAGCTTCGCTGGGAGCCTCGCGACCGCGCCGCCCGCGCGGCTCGCTTGCCTGGCGGGAATCGCGGGAATCGCGAGACTCGCGCGAATCCCGAGAATCGCGGCCACCCCGGCCACGTCCTCCCCGGCGACGGCCGCCGCGCTCGCCCCTCTCGCCCCGCTCGCGCGAACCGTCTCGGCGCGCGGGCGGCGGCGCCTTCTCTCTGGGAGCGGACGTCCGTGCTCCGGCGCCGGATTCCTCGAGCCGCGCGATCAGCTCGGGGCGCCGCAGTAGGCGGTAACGCTCGATACCCGCATCGCGGGCAAGGGCGTGGAGCTCGGCGAGCGGCTTGTCCTCCAGGCCGCCGCCGGTGGCGGGTGCACGCGGCCCGCGCTCACGAGACCGGCCACCACCCCGGCGTGATGGCGTTTTCGCCGGACGCGCCTCTTCCTCCTCCTCTTCTTCCTCTTCCTCGTCGGGCCCCCAGTCGTCGTCCAGGGGATCAAGCGAGAAGAAGTCGAGTGGGGCGTTCGCGCCGCCACGCGGCGAGTCGCGGCCGGACTCGGGCTCCGCCTCGATCGCGGGAGGGCTCAGCGGCTCGAGGCCGGCGGCCTCGGCAGCGTCCTCGTCCGGCTTGGCCCCGCCGGTACGCGGCGGTGCCTCGCTCGGCTCGGACTCCCGGGGCTTACGCTGGCTGCTTCGAAACCAGCTCACGAAGCCAGCTGACGAACTCCGGTCGTGACTGCCAGTCCGCCTTGAATTGCTCGGTGCCCTTCTCGGTCAGCGGATGGCTGAGCATCTGGTGGAACACCTTGGCCGGGACGGTCGCCACCTCGCAGCCAAGACGCGCCGCGGTGATGACGTGCTCGGGATGGCGGATCGAGGCGGCCAGCACCTGAGTGGTCGTGCCACCCGGCCGCAGCGCGGCCACGATCTCGGCGGTGACTGCGGCCGAATCGATCGAGATGTCGTCCAGGCGCCCCATGAAGCACGATGCATAGGTGGCGCCCGCCTGGGCAGTCAACAGCGCCTGGTTGGCGGAGAAGACGAGCGTCATGTTGACGCGGATGCCGCTGTCCGAGAGAGCCCGCGTCGCGGTCAGCCCGGCGGACGAGAACGGCACCTTGACGACCACATGCTCGTGGAGCTTCGCGAGCGCCCGGCCCTCTTCGACCATCGCCGCAGGGTCCTCGGAGACGACCTCTGCGCTCACGGGGCCGCCGACCAGATCGCAGATGCGGCGGATGATGTCGCCCGGGTCGCCGTCTTCCTTGGCGAGCAGGGAGGGGTTGGTGGTAGCGCCGGACAGGATTCCCCACCCGGCTATCTCTTCCACCTCGGAAACTGATCCTGTGTCGATGAAGAACCTCATACGACCTCTCTTGTTGAACCTTACCTGGGGGTTCCGGCGGGCTGTGCGCTCCCGACGGAGTCGAGCACGACCTCGACCACCCGATTCAGCGCGCTGTCTGTGCGCAGCTCGTCGATGACGGGTATGCCCGATTGTGACGCTTGCTGCACCAGATGGTCCTGCAGGGTCCTCAGCCGGTCGAACGCCTCGAGGTAGCGGGCCGCCGGCCGGGGGGCCTGGGCGGCACGTGCCTCGAACCGCTCACGGTGGGCATTCTGGTCCCCGACCGCCAGCAGCGCGTGGACGGTGACGGCCCTCTCGCGCAGCCGCGGGCTGGGGATATGGGGCAGCACGTGGACGCCCTCGATGACGATCTGCGAGCGCTCGGACACCGCCCGCTCGACGAGCGCGTCGATGCCGGGAGCGATGTCGTGGGCCTGCTGGAGGAATCCGGCCACGGCGCCCGCGGGACCGGGCGGCGGCTCCTCCAGGGCCAGCGAGGCGTCGAAGGACGAATAGTGCACCGCGGGCATGAACTCCCGCGAGAAGAAGGCCCTCACGACCTGGCGGATCTGGTCGGTCGCGATCACGCGAGTGATTCCGAGCCGGGTGGCGAGCTGCGTGGCGACGGTCGACTTCCCGACTCCCGTCACCCCGCCCAGCAGGACGACCAGCGGCCGGTCGAGGCGGCGCAGCTTCCACCACTGCCGGAAGCGCGTCACCACCGCCTGCCCCTCCTCGGCGCCGAGCACGTCCTCGGCGACCTGGCGCAGGTCATCGAGCGCGACCTCGGCCTGGTCGAGGTTGCTCAACCGGCCCTCCACCGCCCGCGCGAGCTCGAACGAGCGCGTCGGCGCCAGCCCGGTCGCCATGATCGACTGCGCCATCAGCCCCTTGGAGTACGGCAGCCCGTAGTCGCTGCGAACGACGACGGTCTCGCGGCGCGGCTCGCTCATGCCGGCACCACGGCAGCGCAGAGCGCGAGCAGCTCTCCGTCGAGATCGGGCTCGCCCGGGAGGTTGCGTGGCCGGTGCCGCAAGAACACGATCTCGGCGCCCGCCGTCTGCGCACGCTCGGCGACCGTGTCGATCGCCGCCGCCTTCAGCTCGGTCAGATAGACGTCGCACCCCGCCGCCGCGGCCGAGTCCAGGTCCCGCTCGAGCGCATCCCGGCGGGCCAGGTTCGCCGACGCGACCGCGATCTCGAGGCCCTGCTCGCGCAGCTCGTCGCGCACTGCGCCGAGCGCCTCCTCCCGGGCGGTGGAGAAGAGCGCGACCCGGGCGCCGGATGGCACCGGCGTCGCCGGCTCGGGCACCAGACGGCTCGCGATCACGGCTCCCCCATCGCTCCAGTCCCGCAGCTCCCCCGCGAGAGCGCGGCGTTCGGCCTCGGGGAGCGCGTCTGCGCCCAGCAGCACGACCAACTGCGAGCGCAGCAGGCGCGCGGCGGTCAGCGGCGCGATGCCCCCGGCCTGCATCCCGTGCGCGCCCGCCACGCAGACGGTCCGGTCCGCCGCCACGGGTGGAATGCCGGAGCCGCTGCCCTCGAGCACCACCAGCGACGGGTCGAGGGCCATCGCCAGGCGCACACCGGCGACGGTGTTCGAGTCGAGCACCTCGCCGGCCGGTCCTTCTCCGCAGCGCCGGCAACCAACCGTCGCCACGCCGGTGAGGACGGCGTCCTCCAAATAGTCGGAGGCAGCGTGGCTGCCGCCGCGCGCAAGCTCGAGGAGCCCCGCGGCGTCCGGCGCCTCCCCGGCCGGCATGACCTGCGGCTCGGCGGGGCCTCCCCTGCCCATCGAGACGATCACCGGCCGCTCACCGCGTTCTCGCAGGAGCGTCGCGAGATGGCCGCCGAGCGCCGTCTTCCCCACTCGCTTCCCGGTGCCGATCACGGACACCACCGGGGCGCCGGGGACGTGCTCCTGGAGCGGCGGGGTCAGTCGCATGCCGGGCGCCCGGTATTCGAGCCCGCTGCCCACGGAGACGGCCGCCAGCCACATCCGGTCCTCGGGTCCCAGGACCGGGTCGCCCGAGAGGTCGATCACCACTTCCGCTGTGCCCCCACTCGCCAGTTCTCGCAGCGACCGCGCGACGTCACCCCCCGGCATCGTGACCGGCCGCCCGTAGTGAGTCGCCGGGTCGTCGAGGACCGCCGCCCGCACCTTCTCCTCCCCGCCGGCGAACAGCACCGCGGAGATCTCGTGGTCTCGTTCGAGCCGGTCGAGCGCGTCACGCACGACCGGTGGGTGGTGCTCCCCGTCGATCAGCGCGATCGCGCGGATGGGGTCACCTGCTTGCTTCTTGCGGAAACAGGTCGCCCTTGCGGTACTCGTGGGTCTCGCGCGAGAACTCGAGGATCGAATCGTGGCCATGGAACGGGTATTTCCGCCAGATGCGCACCCTCGCCGGCTCGATCTCGATCAGGTTGTAACAGGGCCGCGTGTGACCGCGCAGCCGCAGCGTCGACACCGTGCCGGTGGTGACCATGAACAGGTTCTCCAGGCGCCACGCGTAGGGAACGTGCTTGTGCCCGGCGAGCACGAGGTTGACCCCCGAGCGCAGGAGCATCTCGAGCAGATCGCCGGCGTCGTAGACGATGTTCCGCTCGCGCCCGGTTCCGGGGACCGGGAGCAGGTGGTGGTGCAGGACGAAGACACGGAAGTCGGCCGGCTTTGCGAATTCCTCCGTGATGGCGGCGTAGCGGCTGCGGCCGATCTGCCCGTGGTCGAGGTCTGGCTCGGAAGAGTCCTCGGCGACGATCGTCACGCCGCGGTGGTGCACCGCCGTCGCGCGCGGGCCGAAAAGCTCCTCGAAGTGCAGATAGCCGACGTTGCGCGAGTCGTGGTTGCCGGGAATCACGATCAGGTTGCGGCAATTCACCTTGTCGAGGTACTCGCGAGACGACTCGTACTCGCGCCGGTAGCCGTCGGCGGTCAGGTCGCCACTGATCACCACGATGTCCGGCGCCAGGCCGTTGATCTCCTCGATCGCCCGGTCCAGCATCTCGGCCTGGAAGTGCGGCGACCCGCAGTGAAGGTCAGAGAGGTGCGCCATGCGCAACGTCTCGGCGCCGTTGGAGCTGGCGTCGGGACTCACGCCGCAGCCTCTCGTGCCGCTGGGGGCTCGCGCCGGAGATCATCCGCCAGCAGCAGGTCGTCTCGCACGTCGAGGTCTCCGTTCAGCGCCGCGCGCACCGTCAGATAGTCGCGCACCGCCCTGACGTCGTGGACGCGCAGCACATGGGCGCCCGCGTCCAACCCGTGCCCGATCGCGGCCAGCGTTCCGGCCAGCCGCTCCCGCGGCGGCGTGCCGGTGAGGGCGCCGACGAAGTCCTTGCGCGATACGGCCAGCAGGACCGGCCTTCCGAGCGCGACGACCTCCGGCAGGCGCCGCAGCAGCTCGATGGTCTGCGCGGGGTCCTTTCCGAGATCCGGGCCCGGGCACACCATCAGCTGGTCATCCGCGACTCCGCGCTCGCGCGCGAGCTCCATGCGCTCGGAGAGCAGCGACAGGACATCGGCCACGACGTCGTCGTAGTGCGGCCGGTGGAGCTTCTCCTTCGGCCGCGCGCGCGTGTGGGTGACGATCAGGCCGGCGCCGGTGGACGCGCACACGTCGGCGATCTCGGGGTCGATCAGGCCGCTCGGGTCGTTGATCATCACGGCCCCGGCGTCGATCGCGGCGGCGGCCACGGCCGGCTTGTAGGTGTCGACCGAGATGAGGACGTCCGGCTGCGCGGCGAGCCGCTCGATCACCGGGACGACGCGCGCGATCTCCTCCTCGGGCACTACCGCCGGGCGGTTCGTGATGCCCGACTCGCCCCCGACGTCGATCAGGTCGGCGCCGTCCGCGAGCAGTGCGCGCCCACGGTCATCGCGAGCGCCGGGGTCGCGCTCCGCCGGCGCGTCCGAGAACGAATCCGGCGTCGCGTTGAGGATGCCCATGATCAGCGGCGTGCCTGCGATCGCGAGCTGTCGTTCACGCAGCCTGAGCACGGGTTTTGCTGCACCGCTCATGCTGCTTGACAGCTAGGCACCGGGTGCCCGCTATCGAACGGCGGCCGCTCCCGTGACCAGCCCCTCTTCCTCCACGGTCGCGAGCCAGCCGCCGACCGCGGCTGTCACGCGGGCGTCGTCCCAGCCGAGCTCGGAGCCCATCGTCTCGGCGACGGCGCGCGACCCGCGCCGGGTCCTCGCACCAGCCGGCGGCCGGCCAGGAGGCCGAGGCGCGTGCGGCGCAGCAGTACGTCGGAGACGCTGCGCGCCTGCTCGTACCGCGCCGCGACCGAAGCCTCCGCGAGCACGTCGGGCAGGCCATCGACGATCGGGCGCGCCAGCTCCGGGCGCTCGCCGCACAGCTTCACGATCTGCTCGGCGAACAATCCGTAACGCGTCGCAAGGTGGGCGCGCGACTCCTCGCTCGAGGCCCTCGACGGTGCCGAGCTGGTCCGGGTCGACCGGGTGCCCGAGCTGGATCTCGTGCGTCACGCAGGGCGCGTTTCGGTAGTCGCGCTCCGTGATCCGGTCGACCGTCATCTTGGCCATCCGGCGCCACGTGGTCAGCTTCCCGCCGGTGATCGTGATCATCCCCGACGACGTCTCATACAGCTCGGCCTTCCGCGAGATGTCGACGCTCTTCTTCGGGTCGCCGGTGGAGATCAGCGGCCGCACGCCGGCGTAGGCCCCGGCCAGCTCGTCCGGGCGGATCGTCGGTCTCGAAGAACGCGTTGACCGCGTCGAGCAGATAGACGACGTCCTCTTCCCCGACTCGCGGATGCCCGAGACTGCCCTCGTAGTCGTTGTCCGTGGTGCCGACCAGCGTCTGCCCGAGCCAGGGCAGCGCGAAGATGCTGCGCCCCTCCCCCGCCGGGACGACCGCGGCGGCGTTCATCGGCATCCGGTCGCGGTCGATCAGGATGTGCGTGCCGCGGCTCGGCCGGATGCTCGGGACGTCCTCCTCGGTGTGGAGCTCCTCGGGCCGGATGCGATCCGCCCACACGCCGGTCGCGTTCACGACGTCGTCCGCGGCGACGGCGAACCGCTCGCCCGATTCCCCCTCCTGGCAGACGACGCCGGCGGCCATGCCGTTCTCCTCGATCAGCTCGACGACGCGCGCGCCGTTGACCGCGACCGCCCCGAAGCGCTCGGCCTCGCCGAGGATCGTCAGGACGAGGCGCGAGTCGTCGGTCTGGCAGTCGTAGAAGAGGTAGGCCGAGGAGGGATTGCGCGGCGCGAGGGCGGGGATCATCTCCGCCGCCTCCTCGCCGGGAACCGTGCGGTGGCGATCCGGGCTCCAGTACTCCGAGCCCTCGTCCTCCGCCTCCCGCTCGGCACGCCGGCGCGCGCGCCGGTTGCCGCGCGCCATCACGTCGTACATGTTCAGGGCGACCCCGATCAGGCGGTCGCGGCGGCCACCCTCGAACCACGGCACGAGGAACGGCAGCGGCTTCACCAGGTGCGGAGCCAGGCGCACCATCAGCTGCCGCTCGATGAGCGCCTCGCGCACCAGGCCGACGTCGAAGTTCTGCAGGTAGCGCAGGCCTCCGTGAATCATCTTCGACGACCGGCTCGACGTGCCGGCGGACCAGTCACGGCCCTCCACGATCGCCACCGAGTAGCCGCGCGTCGCGGCGTCGAGCGCGACGCCCGCGCCGGTGATGCCGCCGCCGATCACCACGATGTCGAAGCGGTTCGACTCGAGCTGGGACAGCGCGCGCTCGCGGGAGATCACGGCTCTGAATGCTATTCGCGCAGCAGCCAGTAGATCAGTGCCGCCAGCAGGATGACCGCGATCGCGACGGCGAGAACGACTATCTCCTTCGCCTTTTTTGGGCCACGCTTCGCGGCCACCGGTGCCTCGACCTGGGCGGCCGGACGCACCGTCACCCTCGGCCGCGCCGACGCGGGCGCGTGACGGCGGGCGCGCCGGGCCTGGCTGCGGTGGCGCCGGGCGGTGTGCGGGTGAGCCGCAGCCGTCGCCGGCGACGGTGTCACGGCTCGCCTGGCCGTCCGGCGCGGCGCGGGTCGATACGGCAGCGTCGCCAGCCGCACCGCGGCAACCGCCTGCCCGGTCACCCACACCGGCGTCTGGGTGCTGGAGCGCGAGTAGCGGAAGCTGCCGTCCGCCTGCTGGAGCGAGGCGAGGAACCGCACCGGCGAGGGCTTTCCCCCACGTCCGCGCCGCGGGTTCGAGCCGCCGGCGGCGAGCCCCTGGATCGCCCAGGCCGTCGACTGGGCGTTCGATCGCTGGCCCGCGGACTGCCCGAACCCGCCGTCCGCGTTCTGCGCCTTGCGCAGGTATGACGCCGCTCGCCTGGCCGTCTGCCCGTGCCGGCCGGCGGCCGCCAGCGCCTGCAGCGCCGCTCCGGTCTCGTCGACGAAGCTGCCGCCGCCCTTCGTGCCGAACGAGTATCCGCCGTCGTCGTTCTGCTGGCGCGCCAGCCAGTCGGCCGAGCGGCGGATCGCCCGCGAGTCTCGTGACATGCCGGACGCGCGCAGCGCCAGGATCCCGAAAGCCGTCCAGTTCGCCTGCCGGTTCCACGACCCGTCGGAGCGGCGCTTGCTCACCAGCTCGCCGACGAGGTCGCGCCCCGCGAACCGGCGGGCCGAGACGCCAGCGCCGCGCAGGGCGAGGATCGTGCGCTCGATCTCGCCGATGTCGCGCAGACGAGCCGGCGCCGGAGCGCAGGTAGTCGATCGGCGTCTTGCTCGTACCGCGCCGGTCGAGGGGATTGCGCCCCGCGGCTTCCAGCCCGAGCGCCGTCCAGCCCGTGATCAGCTGGCTGGACGGAGCATCCGGCGCCGGGCCGAAGCCGCCGTCGCCGGTGCTGGGCGCGCTCCAGGTAGCGCACCCCGTCGCTGGTATTGGCCGTACCCGCCGGAGCCCATGCCAGCAGCAGGCAGAGCGCGATCAGCATCGCCGCCGGCGCCGCCGAGCGCGCCAGCGCACCGTCGAGCCGCACGGCGGAACCGCACCAGCATGCGGACGAAGGCCGGGCCGAAGGCAAGGCAGATCAGCGAAGTTGCCGACCGCGTGCGCGATGTTGAACGGAAGCGAGACCGCCGAGATCGCGACGTAGCCCCGGGTCGAGCTGTCGGTGAACGCGACCAGCGTGAAGAGGTCCATCCAGGCGCCGAACAGGAAGCCCGCGATCGCGCAGGCCAGCGGCCAGCGGCAGCCGCCCGAGCCGGCGGCCGCGACACGACGCGCGAGCGCGGCGCCGAAGAGGCCCGCGCGCGCCCCAGCCGAGCATCTGCCACGGAGTCCACGGGCCCCTGTCCGAGGAACACGTTCGACGCGAGCGCCGCGATCGCGCCGACCACGAACCCGGGCGCGGGCCCGAGCGCGTAGCCCGACAGCAGCGCGATGTCGGTGGTCGGCCTGCACGTTCGGGATCGCGGCGAACAGCGATGCGTCCCGCCACGGCGAGCGCGGCCAGCGCGGCCACGAGCGCGACCAGCTTCGCCGGCGGCCTGCGCAGCTCGTACCAGGCGAGGCCCACCGCGACGGCCGCGCAGACGATCAGCGTGCTGCCGAGCTGCCAGGTCATGCGGCCGCCATCGACGCAGGTCCGCGCGCGGCGAGCACGAGCGCGCCCTGCTCGGCGCGTGAGCGCGCCGCTCGTCGCCACCGAGCACGCGCGCCACCTCGGTCGCGAAGTAGCAGGCCGCCGCGACAGCACCTCGCGCGCCGGGCCGTCGGCGACCACCTGGCCCGCGCCGAGCAGCACGCACGCGGTCGGCGAGCGCGGCGGCGAACTCGGCGTCGTGCGTGGCGACGATCACCGCGGCGCCGCGCGCCGCAAGCGTGCGCGAGCAGGCGCGCCAGCCACGCCTTCTGGGCGCGGTCCATGCCGCGCGTCGGCTCGTCGAGCGCGACCACGGCCGGCGGCTCGCCGCCGCCGATGCCGCGCCCGGCCAGCACGATCGCGAGCGCCAGCCGCTGGCGCTCGCCGCCGGAGAGGTCGCGCGGGTCGGCGCCCGCACGTGGTCGATGCCGAGCTCGGCCAGGGCGGCCATGCCGACAGCCGCCGGCAGCTCGTCGACGACGCGCTCGTGCAGCAAGTAGTCGCCGGGGTTCTGCAGCAGCAGCGCCACGTCGCCCGGCGGCCTCGACCTTGCCGCGGGTGGGCTCCAGCAGGCCCGCCGCGATGCCGCAGCAGCGTGCACTTGCCGGCGCCGTTGCGCCCCATCAGCGCGACGCGCTCTCGCCGGCGCGACAGCTCGAGGCTCGACGCCGCGCAGCGCGGGACGCCGCGGCCCCTCTTCGTGCTCGAGCCAGACGCGCGCGAGCCGCAGCGCCGCGGTCTGCGCGCGCGAGCGGGCGCCGTCGCGCTGTGCGGGGCGTGCGCCGGCAGGCGTCCCGCCCGGCGAGGCCGTGCGTCCGCAGCGCCGCCGCGCGTCCTTGACGCTCGACGGGCAGCGGCCGCGAGTCCCGCGCGAGCGAGAACATGCGCGCGGCCGGGGTCGCCAGCGCGCGGCGCGCGCTCCGCCGCCCATCCAGCGAACTCCGCGCGGCGTCGCCGTCGCACGCGAGCCGGCGCCGCGGTCGATCGCGAGCACGCGGTCGGCGGCGGGCAGGCAGCGCTCGAGCGCGGTGCTCGGCCAGCAGCACGGCCGATCCGGCACTGCTCGTTCAGCCGCCGCAGCAGCCCGATCAGCTCGTCGCCGGCGACCGGGTCGAGCTGCGACGTCGGCTCGTCGAGCAGCAACAGGCGCGGCTGGGTGACCAGCGCCGCCGCGAGCGCCGACGCGCTGCAGCTCGCCGCCCGACAGCGTCGCCGTCTGGCGGTCGAGCAGGTCGGCGATGCCGAGCGCGAGCGCGCACCTCCTCCACCGCGCGGCCGGCGCTCGCGCCGCCGGCGCCGCGGCTCTCGAGCGGCAGCGCGAGCTCGGCGCCGCACCGTGCTCATGACCACCTGCGACTCCGGGTCCTGGAAGACCGTCCCGCGTCACCGCCGCGAGATCGCCGGGCCCGTGCTCGCGCGTGTCCATGCCGCCGACCTCGAGCGCCCGGCGACCTCTCCGCCGTGGAAATGCGGCACGAGCCCGCAGGCGGCGCGCAGCAGCGTCGACTTGCCGCTGCCGGAGTCGCCGGCGAGCAGGACGAACTCGCCCTCGCGCACGTCGAGGTCGACAGCCGCCAGCGCCGGCTCCGGCCTTCCCGGATAGGTGTACGAGTACTGACGGGCGCTCAGCAGGAGATCGCTCACACCGTCTCCTCATCGAGATGCGACGCACCATGATGGCGCAACCCGAACGGCGCCGCCATCGCGAAGGCAAGGGCGCCAGCGCCGAGCAGGTCGGCCGGTCCTGCGTCCAGGTGCAGCAGCGGATAGGGCTCGAAGCCGGCCACGCCGCTGAGCTCGAGCGCGACCGCCAGGCCGAGCACGCACATCGTGGCGGCGGCGAACCCGGCGTCGTTCACCGACCACGGCTCCCGCGCGCGCACGCGCCCGGCTCTGCGCCGCGAGCGGATCGAATAGCCGCGCACCTCGAGCGCAGCGGCCATGTCGACCGAGCGCTCGAGCGCTCCGGCTGCCAGAGCGCGGGTCAGGACCGCGCCTCGCCGCAGGCCGCTTGCGGCCGGCGGCGCTGCGCGCAGGGCGTAGGCCTCCGAGAGCCGGTCCGCGTCGCGGCCGAGCAGCGGAACGAGCCTGGTCGCGAGCGAGGCGGTGAGCGCGGAGCGCGGAGCGATGCGTCGAGCGAGGCGCAGCAGCTCGTCGGGATCAACCGTGGCGGAGAAGAGCGCGGCCGCCATGCCGACCACGAGCACGCGCAGCCCTGCGATGGCGCCGTAGACGAACGCCTCCAGGGTCACGTCGAAGTTCCCGAGCAGCGGCACGGTCGGCCCGTTCCAGATCACCGTCAGCCCGCGCCGCGACGCGATCGGATTCACCAGCGCGACCAGCACGGCGAGCGGAATCGCGAACCGCGCGGCGCGCCACAGCTGATCTCCGACGCCGGACCGTATTCCCGCCCAGACGACTCCGGCGAGCATGGCGCCGAGTGCCAGCGGGCTGTCGAACAGGAGCGCCACGGCGGTCGGCACGGCGCAGTAGAGCGCGGCCACGCCCGGACGCGCGCGGTGCAGCGGCGACGTCCCCGGACGGTAGGTGGGCAGTGCGCTCATCGCTTCTCCGACCCGGCGGCCACCGGAACCACAGGCAGCGGCTCCGCCTTCCCCGCAACACTCGCGACCGCGAATCTGTCGCGCAGCGTTCCCGGCGAGATCAGCCGCACGGCGGCGTCGAGCCCGGCCTGGTCGGTGCCGGTCACGACCCAGGTCGGCTGCTGCTCCTCGAACCGCGTGGCGGCAACCAGGCCGGTGCCGGCGCCGCCCGTCCGGACCACCTGTCCGGCATCGTTCAGCAGGTCGAACTCGAACCCGCCGCCGGGCGCGGGCCCCGGGTGGGCGAAGACGCCGCTCTTGTCCGGTCCCTGCGCGAGCTGGTACGAGGCGCCGTCGGCGCGCACGTCCTTCCACTCCCCCACCACCAGCCGCAGCAGCTCCTTCCCCGCCCCCGCTCCGATCGCGGCGATGCTCGGCACGATGTCGACGCTCTCGAGGCGCTTGGCCACGGCCGAGCATGCGTCCGACGCGTCCTTGGCGCAGTCGATCCGCACCGGGAAGCGCTTGCCGTCGGAGCCGTGCAGGAACGGCTCGGGGAAGGAGCCCACGACCGCGGGCACCCGCATGGCTGCGTCCCAGCGGTGGTAGTCCCACCACACCCGGTCGTTTGCGTGGACGTCGCGCTCGGCGGCTCCGACGTCCGCTTCGATTCCGTTCACGTAATAGAACCAGTCGCGCTGCCCGCCGCCGGTGCCCGACTCGACTCCCTCGATCGATTCGACGAACCGCCCGCCGTAACGCGTGTCGATCTTCGCGTTGCGCTCGAGCATGCGCATGACCGTTTCACCGCCGGGGATCTTCCTCTCGGTCGCGCGAAGGACGACCCTGGAGCCGAAGTCGCGCGTAACGGCGAGCCGCGCGTCCCCTGACCCGGAGGTTCCGGGGCCGAGCGAGCAGCCTGCCAGCGCGAGGACCGTGAGGAGCCCGGTGGCCAGCCACGTCGCGCGGCGAGGCATCACGTCACCGCGACCCTCAGCGGAAAGGCGGACACCATCCCGGCTCGCTCGGCGCGGAGCGTCGTGCGACCTGCAGCGCCCGCCTGGACGGCGCAGCGTCCGTCGGCACCGGTGATCGCGCTCGCGCCGCCGAGCGTCACGAGCGCACCCTCGACCGGCTTGGACCGCCCCTCGTTGTCATGGCCCATCACCCGCACGGCAAGCGTCGCGCCCTGCTTCACGTTGTCGTCTGCCTCGATCGCGAGCGTGCGCTGGCAGCTTCCCGCAGCCGGATCGAACACGCAGAAGAACCACAGCACCTGTGCACCGCGGCGCAGCTTGCCACTGCCGAACGGGCCCGCCGGGTCGGCGGCGCCCGCGGTGCCCGCCCGGCCGCGCACCTTGTAGAACCAGCCGTCGCCGCCCGTATTGCGGTCGGGTCCGATCCGGTCGACGAACAGCTGGCCGGAGCCCCCGGCGATCGCCGCGAGCAACTGCCGAAGTCCCGCACGTGGAAGCTCGCCGCGGGCATCGCCGCGGCCAGCGCGGCGAGCGGAGTCGACCCGGCGACACGGCAGCGGCGCTTGCCGGCGCGCACGGTGGTCTCACGCGCTCGCACGGTGCGCGGCTTCGCCAATGTGCCCGAGCGGCCCGGCGACCATCACCCGCACCGGCACGCCCCGCGCGCGGCTCGTCCCCGCCGCGCCCGGGCCGCGCCGAGCGGCCTCCTCTCCGGCTCTGCGCTTTCGCTTCCCCACGTAGAACACCACGCGGTTCTGGCCGCGCACGAACCGCTCGTCGCGGTTGCGCGCCCGGTCGAACGCCTTCACATCGAGCACGTACCGGCCGGCGGGGAGCGCGCGCGGCAGCAGGTACGACCAGTCGCGGTCGGTGCCGACGGCGAAGAAGAATCGCTTGTCGCAGCTCGAGCCGACGAACTTCTCGCGCCGGCCGCTCCACCACTGGCATGGCTTGCCTGGCGCGTGCCGGCGCAGCGTGATCTTGACCTGCGTGACGCCGACCTCGTCGGTCGCCGTGCCGCGCAGAACGCGCGGGCCGCGCCGCAGCCGCTGACCATCGCGCAGCCCCGAGATCCGCGCCCGCGGCGCGCTGCTGTCGTGCACCGTTGGCGCGGGCGGCTCGCACACCTGGCCCGGACCGCTGACGCAGATGACGCGGGTGGCCGAACGGATTGTCCCGGCGAGGTCGGCTTTGAGCTGCTTGATGCCGGGGGTGTCGAAACTGACGGACACGGTCCCGTCCGCTGTGGACGTCACCGGCGCCGGTCCGCCACTGATGGCAGCGCCGGCGACCGGAGCGTCGCCGCCGTCCCGGCCGTTGACGACCCGCAGAACGGCGGGCTGCCCGGCCGGCACGGTCGCCGGGCCGGTCAGCTTCAGCAGCGGCTTCAGATAGTCGTCGTAGGCGAAGAGCACCTCGTCGCCGGCTTCAACGCGCTGTTGGCAGCCGCCTACGCTCGTCGAGGTCAGGTTCAGCGAAAGACCCCAGAACCGCAGGTTGGTGAAATCGTTCGCATCAGGCCCGATGCGACCTATGAAGAAGTCGCCGAACCCGGTGTCCCACATACCGTCCCAACCGCCGGGAATGCCGGCGTCGTCGAGCGCGCTCGTCATCGTTGGCCCCGGAAGGGAGTTGTCGGGATTGGTAGTCCCATCACACGGATGGGGTCCATCGCCCTTGTCAATCGTCTTCCCGTCCGTGGTGACGGGGCCTTCGAAAATCGTTCCCGCCGAGCCTTCGACCCGGAGCTGCACGCTCACGGGTGTCGCCCAGGCGGGCACGGCGGCGAGCAGCACCAGCAGCGCCGCAAGCGCAAAGGATCTGCCAAGCATGTCCAGCCTTCCCTTCCTCGAGGGTGTTGTCACGGCCTGGCCGGAGGCAGGTCTCCTGGCTTCCGGGTCTCCCGTCGCGCCTTCCCGGAAGGCCGAGTGGCCTTCCAGTGGCACGCGCTCGACGAGCGTGCGGCGGGTACTCCCGGTCACAGTGGCGGGACCGCGCCGGTTTCTCACCGGACTTCCCTTAACCACCGACCGAGACGGAGCCTAACCGAGTTCGGACACCGCAGACGAGTCGAGGGCCGCCATGATCGGCGCGGTGTCGAAGTAGCTGCGACACCGCGCCGGCATTCCATCGGACAGCGTCCAGGCGTGCGCGAAGTGCACCTCGTACTCTCGACCCGTTGCTATGGCCCGGCCGCGCTGGCGCCCGAGCACGACGACCGCGTCGATGCCGTCTACGTAGTCATCCGGATCGGCCCACTGCCCCACGACGTGATCCCGAAAGACGGTGGCGAATGCCCTGACGCCCTCTCCGCCGTGGAACGTTCCGCCCCACGGGACGGTCTCCGGCATGCTCAGCTCGAAGTCGTGCGTGACGTCCTTGGCGAGCGCGTCTATGTCCCAGCGCGAAAAAGCGTCATAGATCCGTCGGATCGCCTCGATCTCGAATTCAGGCATGGGTCTCCCTTACATATCAGGACCGGCCGGCGCGCGGCTGTTTTATTCAGTCAGGAGGCTCCGGTCGTCAGGCAGTGTCTCGAATGGTGGTCACGGCAAGCCGTGGAGACGCGTCGATTGCAGCGCCCGCAGGGACGGCGACGTTCGCCGGTGGCGTCGTGTAGCCGAGCTGAACATGCGCAGGTAGGGTCGACCGTGCGGTCCTGTCATCGCGGACCAGGCGTGCCTCAGGGTCATCGGGTAGGGCTCCTCTGGGCGGACGCGAAGGAGGTCGGTGAACGGAGATCCGAACAGGACGAGGAGGTCGTGATGAGAGTCGTCTTCGTGCATGGGGCGTGCGTCAAGGACGGATCGTGGTGGTGGCACCGGACCGCTGAGCTGCTCGCCGAGCGGGACGTCGCCAGCGAGGCGCCCGCCCTGCCGAGCTGCGGCGAGACGGGTGAGCCGGCCAGTGCGCAAGGACCGGGGCTGAGCGAGGACGTCGCCGCGGTCCGGGGAGTGCTGACGGCGAGCGATGAGCCGACGGTCGTGGTCGCCCACAGCTACGGCGGCATCGTCACCGCGGAAGCAGCGGCAGGTGTCGACGGCGTGCGCCATGTGCTGCTCGTGTCCAGCTATCTGCCCGAAGTCGGGCAGAGCCTCTCCTCGTTCGGCGGCGAGGAGCCCGCCCCGTTCCTTGATATCGATCCCGAGGGCGGCACGTTCACCGTCCGCCCGGACGCCCTGGCCGAAACGTTCTTGCAGGACTGCGGTCCGGAGATCCAGCGACAGGCCACAGACAAGACGGCCCGTCAGAGCCTGGCGGTCCTCGAGCAGCCGGTGCGGTCAGCCGTCTGGCAGCACGTGGCTTCGACGTACCTCGTCTGCGCCGAGGACCGGGGCACTCCCGCCGAACGGCAACGCGAGTTCGCTCGTCGGGCAGGCAGCGTCGTGGAGCTCGACGCCGGTCACCACCCGTTCCTGTCCCAGCCGGCCGCCGTCCGCGACCTGGTGCTCAGTTTGTGAGGGCGGCGGAGCCGCTGGGCTTCAGTGATAGCCCGTAGGGGATTCGAACCCCTGTTTCCGCCGTGAGAGGGCGGCGTCCTAGGCCAGGCTAGACGAACGGGCCATGCGCTCGCATAGTAGATGAGTGATCCCAATCATCTAGCTGCGAGGAGTGCGGGCGGAGGGACTCGAACCCCCATGGGCTTACGCCCACGGCGACCTGAACGCCGCGTGTCTACCAATTTCACCACGCCCGCTTTCAAGCCCTGGACAGGCTCGGGCCTAGTCTATCTGCCAGATCTCGAGGGCCTGACGAGCCCGCGTTACTGGGCCTGCGGGACCCGCAGGAGCTCTTCGGAGACGATCTCGTCGAAGCGCGCCATGAGCTTGTCGCGCGCGGGCCCGGAGAGGTTGGCCGCCGAGGTCACCCGGTCGAGCTCGTTGATGATGCCGTCGCGGTCCACCGGCACGCCCGCTCGCGCCGCGTCCTCGCGGGCCTCGGCCACGATGCCGCGCAGCTCCTGCAGGAGTGCGCCGTCTTCGAGCATCGCCGTCGACGATCTTGTCGAAGTCTTCTCTCGATCCGTTGGGGCCCGTCGCGTGGCCGTTCGCAGCGGCAACGTCGTTGGCAACGTCGTCGGCAGCGTCCTCGGCAGCGATGGCCGCGGTGTCGCGGTCGGCTGCGGCAGCCGCCGCGTGGAGCTCGCTTTCCGATTCGGCCGTGTGATGAGGCTCCGCCGCTGAGGGCACCTCTTCCTCCGTCGGTGCGCGTTCCTCGAGGAAGGCGTTGACGTTGTACTCGTCGGGCATGCCCTCCACGGGCGGAGGCAGCGGCGCATAGAAGTGCTCTGCTCCGGCGACCGGAACCGGCACGTCACCCGGCTCGGACGCGATGTGGTCCGGCGCCACGCGGTCCGGAACGACCTCCGTCGGCGCCTCCTGCTCGGGGGCCTCCTCGGCGAGGACCGGTGCTGTGGCGTCGGCATCGAGCAGCGACACCGGTACCGGGCCCTGTTTGACCACCTCGGCGCCGGCCGCGCTCAGGGACAGGTTGCCTATGTCAGAGGTGTCGAGGTGGGTCGGCAGGCGGCCCTCCTCTGCGGCGACGTCGCCGGCCATGTCCTTTCTGTTGAGGAAGACCAGGCCGAGGCCGATCGCGATCGCGATCGCGATGAACATGATCCCGAGGCCGACCAGCGCGCTGGTGCTCTGCGCGTTGTCGACCTTCAGCTCCGCCCGCGGGAGCTTGGGGTTCTTGGGCTGATCGGTCGAGTGCGCGGTGATGTCCGTCGGCGTGACCCAGATCCGCCCGTCGGTCGGCACCGTGAGCGGCTCGATCTTCTTGGGCTTCACCGGCTTGGGGATCACCAGCTTCGGCGGCGCCGGCGTCGCCGCGCCCGGGTTCGCGCCGGTGCCGGTGGTGGCCGGAGTCTGAGCGGGCGTCTGCGTCGCCGGCTGCTTGGGCGCGTTCGGATCCGTCAGCGCCCCGTTGAACCGCCCGGCGTAGCCGATCTTGCGCGTCAGCTTCCAAGGGCTGTTCTCACAGGACTCGTTCGCAAGTACGAGCTCCACGTCCAGCTTCCGCGGCCGCAGCCCGAAGTCGGACATCTGGCCCTCGTAGCGGATCTTGTCGCTGTCAGCGGTGCCGGCGGCCCAGTCGTGCCCGTCGATGCGGAGCAGCCACTGGGTGCCCACGGTCACCCCGGAGGCCTTGACCACGACCTTGGAGCCGACCTGCTTCTTGCGCGGAAGCTTGGCCATCTTCGGCTCGGGACAGCTCGAAACGGCCTGCGTGCCCGCAGCCGGATCCACGACGGTCGTCGCACCGTGCGCGACGGACGTCATAAAAGTGCAAGCACCAGGGGAATGAGTGCAGCGCGCGCGCGATTCAAAAGCTACC
>CAWAUD010000011.1:0-148330 GCA_963785085.1 uncultured Solirubrobacterales bacterium
CACGGCGACGGCAGACGCCGCGACCAGCACGTCTCCTGCGCGGCCGCCGATGGCCAGGCTCGCGCGCGCCAGCCAGAGGGCGGCGAAGGCGGTCTGGATGAACCCGCCGATGCGCCGCACCCGCCTGGACCATGCCGCGGCCGGGGTCAGCTCGGCGGCGTCCGCCGCCGCCGTTTCCGTTGTGTTGGCGGCCGGTTGAGTTGTCATGGCGTGCGGGTCCGGGTCCGGTACCAGGCGAGGGTCGCGGGCCAGCGCCGGCCAGCGGGGTGCCGGCCCTCCGAAGACGGACTGGTATTTGCTGGTGTCCAGGATGAAGGGCTGATCGAACTGGTAGGACATCTCGGCCAGCCCGCGCATCATCGGGCTGGCCAGTCCCAGGGCACGCACGGCCAGCTTGGGCACCGACCGGACGCCGACCCGATGCCCGACCTCGGCGGCCACCAGATCGAGCAGCTCCCGGGTGGTGACGGTCGGCGGGCCGGGCAGGTGCCACACCTGGCCGGCCGCGCGGGCGTCGGTGCCGAGGGTGGCCAGGCCGGCGGCGATGTCGGGAACATAGCTGTAGGTGTGCGGCAGGTCAGGGTTGCCGATGAAGTCGGCGCGCAGGCCGGCCAGGGCGTTGCCGAAGACCCGCTCGCCGAGCGTTGACCCCTGGGTGACGCCGGGGCCGAAAAAGTCCGACGCCCGCCCGATGGCGATGCGGACCCGGCCGGCGTCGGCGGCGGCCAGCAGCTCGGCGGTCATGGCCGCCCGGGTCCGGCCCTTGACGGTCGTCGCGGCCAGCGGGAGATCCTCGGTCATCGGCCTGCCCCCGGTCGGGCCGTAGCCGTACAGGTTCTCCAGGCTGACCAGCAGCGCGCCGGTGCGTTCGGCAGCGGCCAGCACGCCGCGCTGCAACGGCGGGAAGCGCTCCGGCCACTGGGTGTAAGGCGCGTTCAGGCACTGGTAGATCACCGAGGCGCCCTTGGCCGCGTCGGCGGCGGCTTCGGGGTCACTGGCATCCGCGGCCCGCCAGTCGATGCCGGGCCGCGTAGCGGGCCGGTGCCTGGACACGGTCCGGACGGCAAGACCCGAACCAGCCAGGTGCGCGGCGAGGGCACTTCCGACCTGGCCGGTCCCGAACACCACATGCAGCCGATCCTCACCCATGACCGGGTCCTGTCGCTGACCCCCGGGCAACCCTGGCGGTCGGCGACTACCGGGCCCCGGCGTTGTGTCACCGGGCCCGCCAGCGCCTTCGGGTCGTGCGTTCATTGCTGTCTCCTTGTCCGCGGCGTCGCCCGGCGACGACAGATCTGGTCCGGAGACACCAGGCTCGTTCCGGCCTGGGCGGGCGGTCACCACCCAGCCGGCCCGTTCACCCAGGGTGAATGGCCCGGCGTCTCACAGGAAGCCGAGCTCGCGGCCGCGGTCGACCGCGCCGGCGCGGGTGGTGACGCCGAGCTTGCGGAAGATGCTGCGCGTGTGACTTTTCACCGTGTTGAAGGAGACGTAGAGCTGCGAGCCGATCTCCCGCTGCGACAGCTCGCTCGCCAGCAGGCGCAAGATCGCGAGCTCCCGCTCGCTCAGATCCGGATCGGCCGCCGATGCGGACCGTCGCATCGTGGTCAGCTGCAGCGCCCGCTCCGTTCTCGCGAGGAGCTCGGCAAGCGTGCCCGGATCGGGGCAGCTCATCAGCACCCGGCGAGCCTCACGCGCGGCCGCGCGCGCCTGGTCATACGCGCGGAGGCGGCGCTTGAGCCGCGCCAGGGCGATCAGCGCGCTCGCGGCCGCCAGCCGCCGACCGCCGCGGCGGCCAAGCACGACAGCCCGCGCGTAGGCCGCCCCGGCTGCGGCGAGATCACCGTCCAACTCGAGCAGCCTCCCCCGCGCCAGCACCGCCGCCGACGTGGCCGACGCCTCGTCAACGCGGCCCTCGGCGATGTGACGCTCGGCATCTGCCATTATGGCTCTTGCGTCATCGACATCACCCTGATCGAGACGGGCGAGCGCGAGCTGCCCCAAGCCGATGGCGTGAAGGAATGACCACCCGGCGCCGGGCAACCGTTGCAGTCCGTTCCGCAACGCCGCTTCAGCACCCGTGAGGTCACCGGCGAAGTAGAACGTCAGGCCCAGGTTGATGTTCGCGACCGCCCGGCCCGGGTCAGCCGCTTCCGGATACAGCACGAGGGCACGGCTCCCGACAGCCTGAGACCCCGCGACATCGCCGACCATCAGGGCGCTGGTCTGCCGGAGCAGGGCGGCGCTGCCCTCCACCGATGTGATGACGTCAATGCCGGGGGAGGATTCCGGCCGCGCAGCGCGCTCCGCAGCCCGCAGCCAGCTCTCCATCTCCTCGACCACGCCAGGCTGGAGCGCAGCCCAGGCCCGCGCCAGGCACACGCGCGCATCGGCCACAGCGGATTCGCGCGGCAGTGCGTCGATCCAGCGTGCCACCGTCTCGGCCTGGCCCAGGTTGAAGAGCGGGAGCCAGTGGCGGGCGATCAGATCGCACGCCACAGCGAAGTCACCCGCCGCCGTCGCGTGCCCGATCGCCTCGTCGACATCGCCCTGCGCGCGGTGCCACGCGCAGGCGCGCCGGTGCAGCCCGGCAGCCAGCCCAGGCTCGGAGCGCGCAAGCTCCAGGCGCAGCAGATCGCGGAACAGATGGTGGTAGCGGAACCACTGGCCACGGCTGTCGAGGGAGACCAGGAACAGGTTCGCACGCTGAATCTCCTCCAGCCGGGCGATCCCGTCTGACCTGCCCGTGACCGCGTCGCAGACCGAGGCGCACAATCGCTCGAGGATCGAGGTGCGCAGCAGGAACTCGCGCAGTCGCCGGGGCTGGGCGGCGACGAACTCGTGCAGGTAATCGGTGATCTGCCGGTCATCGCCGGCGAACGCGGCCACGAACGCCTTCCGGTCGGCCTGATCCCGAAGCGACAACGCGGCCAGCCGCAACCCGGCCGGCCAGCCCTCGGTCCGCTCCCGCAGCAGCGCCACCTCGGCCGGCTCGAGGTCGAGCGCGAGGGAGTCGTTCAGCAGCGCCCGGGCCTCCGCGTCGCTGAAGCGAAGCTGCGCGGCGCGGATCTCCAGGACCTCGCCCGCGGCGCGCAGGCTGCCCAGCGGGAGCGGCGGGTCCGCCCGTGTCGCGATCGCCAGCTGCACGTTCGGGGGAAGATGGCGGAGCAAAAAGGCGACCGAGGCGTGGATCGACTCCTCCCGCACGCAGTGATAGTCATCCAGCACCAGCACCAGGCGGCGCCCGGCCGCTGCCAGCTCGTTGAGCAGCGACGGCAGGACCGCGCCGGCCAGGTCGCCGGGAGCATTGGGCAGCGCAGCCAGCGCCGCCTCGCCGACCTCCGGCACCACGGTGCGCACCGCCCCGATCACATAGCTCCAGAAGCGCACCCGGTCATCGTCGCCGGGATCCAGCGACACCCAGGCAAACACGCCCGGCTCCGCGGAGTGCCACTGGCTCAAGACGCTCGTCTTCCCCCACCCCGCAGGCGCGCAGACGAGCACCAGCTTGCAGTCGCCGGCGCCCACCAGCCGGCCGACCAGCTCACCGCGAGACACCATGCCCGCCCGCAGCGCCGGGACGTGCAGCTTCGCCGCCACCAGCACCGGCCCCGCCGGCGCGCCCGGCGACGCGGCCGCGCTCACCACGCCTGCCCCACCGCCAGATGGTAATCCCATGCCGGCCGGGGCGACCAGACCGATTCACCCTGGGTGAACCGGCTCGCAGGGTGGTGACCGCTCATCCGGGCGGGCGCGATGGTGCAGACCGTGGAAGACCAGACCAGCGACCACGTGCGCTACCGGGTCGTCGTCCGCGGGCTGCTCGGCGAACACCTCGCCGGCGTGTTCGATCAACTTGAAGTTGACCCGCGGCCCGGCCAGACCTCACTGACCGGGAACTTCGCCGACCAGGCCCAGCTCCACGGGCTCCTCGACCAACTGCGGGACCTCGGGATTCACCTCATCAGCGTCAACCCCGTAGATCAAGCCCCGGCGCCACACAGCTGAATGCCGATCCGGCGCACGCCTTCGAAGAATCCGGTCGCGAGCTCAAACCAGACAGCGAAGGCCGGAGCAAGTGACAGCGAAAGGGGCCCCAGCGAACCCTTCCAGCGCAACAGACCGCCCTGATCTGTGCGGTGACGGACCATCAGCCGATTGCCTTCTCTCAGAGCGCAATAAGGCGACTCCGCGCGTGTTCTTCCTGATCTTCCCGTCACGCAGGGTGATACCGTCACTCGATGCAGTGCGATGCCGACCGTCGGCTTGTTGGCGCGCGGCCTAGTCGGACGAATGCCTCCGAGAACGCGGTGGGCTAGTCAACGCTCTCGCCGGCACGCAACCCGGCGTCAGGACCGTCCTGGTCCGCCACGGGACTTCGGCTGGCGGCTGACCGGATCTTGAGCTCGCGCTCAATCGTCGCAACCAGGTCCGGATACGCGCTCAGGCCCCACAGGACTTCCGGCGGAACCCCGAGCTGGCGGCTTGCTTCCGCCACCACTGGTTGGGTCATCCGCAGCGCTTTCGCCAGCATCTCGTCCCGCTTGTACGTCGGCGGCAGGTCATCAAGCGAGAGTTCGGCCGGCCGGTGGAATGTCCCGTCCGGCCCGGGGAGCCATGCCCCGCGGGTCGCTGCCATGCCGATCGCCGATGTGACGTTCTCCCGGCTGGAGTCCACGAACTCCTGGCGCACTGACTTCTCGACGACTCCGGCAACAAGGTGCCGGTTCGGGACGAGCAAGACATTCCAGACGTACTCCGATCGAGCATGGCCTGGGTGGCGCAACGCGAAGTCCAGGCCGTCGATCTCCGCCCCG
The DNA here is from genome assembly GCA_963785085.1 of uncultured Solirubrobacterales bacterium. Classification (GTDB taxonomy): domain Bacteria; phylum Actinomycetota; class Thermoleophilia; order Solirubrobacterales; family JBBDJG01; genus CAWACB01. The sequence continues at coordinate 4,818 of CAWAUD010000011.1, forward strand.
GGATCAAAGCCCCCGATGCCGCGTTCGTGCCGGGCGAATTCGTCGGCGATGACGACATACCCGAGCTGATTCTTGTCTCGTGTGCGAAGCTCCACGTTCTCCCGGACACCCATGCCGCGTAGCTGAACGAGCCACGGCCCGTAGGTATCGTCCGCGAACCAGGCATCAGGGTTCCCGTCGAAGTAAATCTCCAGGTCTTTCGTCCGCTGGTACAAGCTGGCCGGCGTCATCAGGCGCTCCTCGCCTGTCGCAGCGTTCTCCCCGATGAGGAAGGCAGTTTGCTGCAGCTGCCCTAGAAGCCGTTGTCTCCGGCCAGCAGACGCCTCGGCCAGCGCGCGTACGACGCATTCAAGGTCAGCGTCGTGCTGCGCTGCGTCCAGATCCGCAAGCTCCAGGCGGCCGTACCGGGGAAGGATGCTCTCCAGTACCTCGGCCACCACGTCCGGCTCGGTGAACCTGAGCGCTTCCAGAAACTGCCGGGCAGCGGGGAAGTCCGCTACCGCGCGCCGTACCGTGGGAACGCCCGTCACGGCCGGACCTGGGAGATAGGCGGCAGGGTGGTCCTCGGAGTCAAACGGTGTCACGTGGCTGCCATCTTCGAGCCGGATGATCGGCCTGGCCCGCGCGGGGCCGGGCTGTTCACCCGGGCCCGGCCCCCGCCACAGAGCGGGGCTGCGATGGAGGAACTCGTAGAAACGCCCGGTCCACGCATCTGACTGCGCCACGAGGAATTCGCGGGTGATCCTCCCGGCCACGGCCTCCGGCGTGACTTCCTCGATGCCGATCTCTTCCCGGAGGTAGCGCCACAGCAGCGGCGTCCGGTTTTCGGTGATGGACCCATGCGCGAAAGCGAGCGGCCGGCCGGCTCCATAGAGCACGCCGAGCTGATCCGGGAGGAGAAGCTCGCGAAGTCCTGCGCCGCGGGCCAGCTTCAGTTCCCCAGCGGCGCCGTAGCCGCCCCCGGCGACGGGAATGAGCTCCTCGGCGGCAAGGGCCGTGCGCACCGAGTCGAACAGCGGGCGGAACATCGTGCCGGGCTGGAATCGCGCGGGGTCGAGCGGCAGCGCCTGCAGGACATCGACCGTGAGGAGCCCGTCATCGCGGAGTTCGGTGAGCACGTCGGCGAGCAGCGCGGCTGTCTCGCGCACCAGTGCCTGGTTCGATGGATCGTGCTCAGGGACGTTGTCGCGGGCTGGCGTCGTCCGGTAAGGACCCTGGATCAAGAAGCCGAGGAAGGTCTCCTTCTGCGTCGGGAAGAACACCACCAGCGGGGAGTCATCACGCTTAACGAGCCGGCGTTCGCCGTTTGCGGTGCCGGCCAGGAAGGCGATCTCGACACGCAGAGCCGGATGACCGAGATCCTCGAGCTGACGGTGCCAGACGAACCATTCCTCGTCCCGGTGGCCACTCCCCTTCGCCAGTGTGACGCGGCGGCTGGAACTCGTGCGGCTTACCGTTGCGCGCTCAAGGACCGAGCCAGCGACGGCAGCGCCGCGGACATGCACGCGTTCGATGTTCCTGAGGAACAGCAGGGTAGCGGGTTCGATCTCGGTCAGGGCGGAGGAGATCTCCGCAACGGCCATCGCCGCGGAGACGGTGTCATGGTCGAAAGGGAAGACGAAGAGAGTCCCGGGCACCGGCTCATCCAGCGGATCTGCAGAAAACGGCCGGACGTAGTTCTCGATCCGGAAATGCTCGCCCGAACAGTAGACGCGCGGAGTCTTGGTGTACGCGTACACCGACTTGAAACCGATGCCGAACTTGCCGATCTTCGTGAGATCTCCGGACTTTCCGCTCTTGCCGACTCCGCAGATGCCACGAACGTCGGCTTCGGTGAAGGGCCGGCCATCATGCCTCACCTCCAGGCGATCTTCAAAGAGTTCGAAGGTCAGCTCTGTCGCGCCGGCATCCTCGGCGTTCTGGATCAGCTCGAAGATGAAGTGGGTGCGCTCGCTGTAGAGCTGCCCGAGCAGATCCAGCACAGCTGTGTCCCAGCCGTAGCGGGCGATGTTCTCGTCGCGGATCTTCTCGTAGTCAGCTGACACCGGTGACCTCCACAACTCCCGCAGCTACCCGCAGCGACAGGGCTCACCCTGCCGTGCGCTCGAGACCTGATCTTCGCGCGAAGTCAGCCTCGACCGTGACAGCCCCATGGCGTCGCTGTGGAAGGGACGATGACCCTGCCCATGCTCGGCTTGCTGGTATGCCCCGACGTGCCGTCCTTGCCCGATCCTCCGCGCCCGGTGCCGCCATCTGGGACCTGCTGCGGTCAGATCCTGCTACCGCCGTGCTGCCACAAAGATCAAGGCCCGACCGCCACTCCTGGCGATCAGGCCCCTGACCTGCACTTCCTGGTAGCGGGGGCGGGATTTGAACCCGCGACCTCTGGGTTATGAGCCCAGCTGTGGTCGGCACATCGTCATTCACGCGGAATGCCCTTTGCCGCGAAACCGGTCGTCGCAGTACCCGAAGCCCGAGTTGGAATAGCTCTGCCGGATGCTCTCGCGCTGCTCGTCTGTCAAACCGTAGCTGTCCTCGTCCATCGCGCCGAGGACGAAACGCCCCAGTGTCGTAAACATCAGCACCCCTCCGGGGTCGAGGTGGTCCTCGAACAGCCGCAGGAACCCCGACCAGCCGTCCTCATCAAGGTGCGTGAGCAGCGATCCACACCAGATCAGGTCGAAGCGACGCTTCAGATCGATCTCTTCCGGATTCACGTTGCCGTAAACGGGGGCAGCGTCGAACGTGGCGGCACAGAAGTCCACGCCGTCGCGATCGATATCGCAGGCGGTGATCCGAGCTTGCGGGAACTCGGCCCTCAGGCCTCTCATGAACCGCCCATGACCGCATGGGAGGTCCAGAATGCGATCGGCCGTCCCTTTGCCTGCCGCCAGCAGGGCGAGCCTGACGCGTCGCAGCCACCACTGACCGGTCGACAGGTATCCGTCGGCGCTACCGCCCTCATCCATTGCGTGCATCGTCTCGCCGGCCGAGATCTCCTCCGACATGTTCGGCGCAGTGCGCTCGATCTCGACGAGCACGTCACTCAGCGGACGATCTGCCCCCAGTTCCACCACTTAAGAATAAGCCTTTATGTGGTGCACTCAATCGGGTGAGAAGTCGCGCGCCATCAGGGAGGCGATCTCGTCTCCCCAAATGTGGGTGTGAAGCCACATGTTGTACCTGTTGGCCGGCGTTCGCAGATCGGCCGTGTACGACTGGGCCTCCAGGTGATAGAGCTGCGCATCCGGGAGATACCAGCTGTCGAGGCCTTCCTTGCGCAGGCGCAGGCAGAGGTCGAAGTCCTCGTAGTCGCCGCGGACGAACATGCCTCGCAGGCCGCCGAGCCGCTCGTAGTGCTCGCGCGCAACCATCATGCACGCGCCTGACACCGCCGGCACGATCCGTGCGACGTTGGCGGCGGGAAAGCTCGTGTGCAGCCCCTTGTAGTAATGCGAGTCGAGCCACACGGACCGCCCGGGCGGCTGGAAGAAGTACATGCCGGCGTGCTGAATGGAGTTGTCCTCGTAGATCAGCTTCGGCCCCAGCGCGCCGATGCTCGGAGTCGAGTCGTAGAAGTCACGCATCGTCTTGAGCCAACCAGGCGCGCTCGGCAGCACATCGGAGTTGAGCAGCAGCAACAGCCGTCCCCGCGCCAGGCCCGCGCCGGCATTGTTCGCACCGGCGAAGCCCACGTTCTGCTCGAGCACGGCGACTCTCAGCGGCACCCTGTAGATCTCGAACAGCTCCGGGACCATGTCGAGCAGCTGGTCTCCCTGTTCCGGTGAGTCGAGCACGTAGATGACCTCGGTCTCCTGCATCTCGGGATCGTCGGCAAACTCGGCCAGCTGCGACTCCACGTGGTCGATACGGCGGTACAGCGGGATCACGATCGTGACCTCGGGCGCTGCCGGAAGCGGGCCGACGTCGGTCACGCTGTCGACACCGACGTGGGCGGCCATGCGGTCCTGCAGGCGCGTCATGGCCGGCACGATGTGCTTCGCCATCAGCTCGTCGTCGGGCATACGGTCGCGCACCGGGTCGTTCAGCAGCGACTCTCTGATGGTGGCCTGCTGGCGGACGACCGGCGGACCCTCGACCTCCACCTGGGTCCCCTCGGAGTTCTCGATCTCCAGGAGCCACCCGTTCGGAAGCATGCTTGGTGCCGGCAGCTCGAAGAACGCCACGAACCCGCTCTGGTCGTTTCCGTCATCGTCGGCGTCGAAGAACTGCATGACGTCGGGTCGCTTGAAGAAGTAAGCGCGATCGCGCAGCTCGGCGCGGCAGCCTTCCGGAGAAACGATCGTCAGCCGGCTGATCTCAGCCTCGGTGTCCCGTGCCCAGCCCTCGATGTAGAACGATCGCTCGTCGACCCCCAAGATGGAGTCGACCGTGGCTCCGCGTGCCTCGGACGGTGCGTTCTCCAGCTTCGGAAGCCGCTCCCTGAGCCCCTGTCGGAGCCCGAACAGCGCCCGATTGGCGCGCGCGCCACCGGCTGTCAGGCGCGACTTCGCGCCCATGGCCATGAACTCGAGCATCGCGTTGCGTTCCGCGGCGGGGAGTGGAGCGATGTGATGGCGGGCAATCGTCTTGACGTCCTCTGTGATACGCCGCAGGTCGCCACCAGCGAGCTCGAGGCGCTCGCTGTCGCCGGCCTCGAGCGCAAATCCCTCCAGGGTGCCTGCCGCGGGCAGCACGACCATGGAGAGTCGCGCCTCCCCCGGCTCTGAGCGGGCGGCCGCAACGCGGTCCGTCGAGCTCGATTCGAGCGCGATCCAGCTCTCACCTTGGCGAGCGTGGAACGAGACGCCGTTCCCGCCGGCCGGCGGCCGGTCGACGACGAGGAGCACCCATGGCGACAAGTGCCCGACCCGGAGAATCGCGAGATCCGAGTCGCCAAGAGCCGGCGCCGCGGGCACCATGGTCCCCTGTCCGTCAGGCATCCTGCAGCACCCGTTGGCCAGCCTTGTCGCCGCTCGACTTCAGCCGTCGCTCTGCGATCAGCCTCTTGTAGACGTCCGTCACCAGGGCGGAGTTGTCCGCGATGTCGTAGACCGGCGGTATGCCGTTACGCAGCTCCTTCCACAGAAACGGTGTGTCGACGGCGCGCCGCATCGTCTCTGCAAGGCTGTCCGAATCTCCGCGGCGGAAGTGGAGTCCGCTGACCCCGTCCGCGACCTTCTCCGACATCCCGCCGATGTCCGAACAGATCACGGGACGGCCGTGCTGGAAGGCCTCCAGCACGACGAGCGGGCCGGTCTCCCACCAGATCGAGGGGACGATCACCCAATCGGTACGCGCCATCAGTTGTCGCAGCTCCCGGTCGTGGTCGTATGGGCCGGCGAAGGTGACGGTCTGGCTGGTTTCCGCGAGCAGTCCGGCGAACCGGGACTTGAACTCGTCCGACTGGGTCTCGAGATTCGCGCCGTGGATCCAGAGGTGGCCCTCGAAATCCGGCCCGAGGGTAGCCATGGCCTTCAGCAGAACGTCCGCGCCCTTGTAAGGCGTGAATTGCCCGAAGAAGGCGAAGCGGTTCCGGGCCCGGTCCTCACCGGGGCCTGCCGGGTCCGGCTCCGGCACACATGCGTAGGGCTCGACCATGATCTTCTCCGCCGGGATGCCCCACTGGACGTAGCGCTCACGGACGTAGTCGCTGGGGGCGACGAACAGGTCGACCAGCGAGAGGTGCGACTGGATGAAGCGCTTGCGCATGAAGAACGCCTCCGGGCTGATCTGCGGGAAGCACTCGTGGCAGCGCCGCGGCGACTCCTGCTCGCACAGCTCGTTGTTCTTCGTGCGCACCATCTGCCCGTCCCTGAAGCAGATCGGTAGGTACTCGTGCAGCATGTAGACGATCGGCGCGTCGGGAAGCGTGTTGCGGGCGACGCGCACGAAGTCGTAGCCCAGGAACAGCGTGTGCTGGAAGTGGATCAGGTCGGGCTTCTGGCTCAGCAGGAAGTCCCTGAAGAAGCGTGTGGCCATCGACCGGTCTGGAGACTTTCCGTACAGCCAGTCGTAGTCCCCGAGGTCGTTGTAGAGCAGGTACTGGTTCGGGTCGTCGTTGACCGTCGTGAAGGGCGTGCCGGCGTGGTAGCGGGGAACCGACGTGAGGGGAGGCCCCGTCCGGGCAAGGAAGATCGGCTCGAGCTCTCCTGCATCGCGGATCGCCTCGTAGAGGTCCAGGGCATAGCCCTCAGCCCCGCCCGGCCGGATCTTCGGGTGGTTCATCGAGACCAGCAGCACCCGTTCCTTGCGCGATCCGTTGGTGTGTATGGCGTCTCCCATGGCTGCTCGTGTCTCAGGCCGGAAGCCCGGCCGCCTGCTGGGCTGAAGTCGTGCGGGCGAGCAGCCGCTCGTAGGCGGCGGTCACCACTCGGGCGTGGGTGCCGATGTCATAGACGGGCGGGATCCCCTGCCTCAGGCGCGGCCAGAGCTGGGCGTCGGTGGCCGCCCGGCGCATCGTGTCGGCGAGGCTCTCGGGGTCCTTGGTGCGGAAGTGCAGGCCGCTCACGCCGTCCGTCACCTTCTCGGACATCCCCCCGATGTCGGACGTGATGACGGGGCGCCCGTGCTGAAACGCCTCGAGCACGACCAGCGGACCGGTCTCCCACCAGATCGACGGGACGATCACCCAGTCGGCGTGCGCCATCAGCTGCGGCAGGTCGCGTGCGTGCTGGTAGGGACCGGCCAACGTGACGGTCCGCTCGATGTCTCCCGCCAGCGCGTAGAACTCGTCCTGGAACTCCTGCGGCTGGTTCTCGAGGTTCGCGCCGTGCATCCAGAGGTGGCCCTCGAAATCCTCTCCCAGGAGCGCCATGGCCTTCAGCAGCACGTCCGCTCCCTTGAAAGGGGTGAACTGCCCGAAGAAGGCGAACCGGTTGCGCGGCCGGTTGTCGCCCGGCTCCTCAGGCATCGGCACGGGGGCGCAGGCGTAGGGCTCGACCATGATCTTGTCGGCCGGGATGCCCCACTGGACGTAGCGCTCGCGGACATAGTCACTCGGCGCGATGAACTGGTCGACGAGCGACAGGTGCGACTGGATGTAGCGCTTGCGCATGAAGAAGGTCTGCGGGCTGTACTGCGGAAAGCATTCGTGGCAGCGGCGCGGGGACTCCTCCTGGCAAAGCGCGTTGTTCTTGGTCCGCACCATCTGCCCACTTCTTTGGCATATCGGCAGGTAGTCGTGCAGCATGTAGACGATCGGCGTGTCGGGAAGCGCGTTGCGCGTGATCCGCACGATGTCGTATCCCAGGAAGACCGTGTGCTGGAGATGCACGATGTCCGGCTGCTGCGCGAGCAGGAACTCCCTGTAGGACCGGGCCAGCGCGGCGCGGTCGTTCGACCGGCCGTATAGCCAATCCCAATCGGCCGTGTTGGTATAGAAAAGGAACTGGTTGGGGTCGTCGTTCGCGGCCGTGAATCGCCCAGCTTCGGAGTCGCGCCTGGGCGCCGTGTGCTCGAGCTCAGCGCGCCCGATCAGGAGCGGCTCGAAGTCACCCTGCGCCCGCATCGCCTGATAGAGGGCCATCGCGTAGCCCTCGGCCCCACCGGGACGCAGGTCCGGGTGGTTGTGGCAGACGAGCAGTACCTTCGGGCTAGACCGGCCGGCCATTGGCGCTCGGCCGGCGGATCCAGCCAAACAGCGACTCGAAGACGGACTTGCTCGCCGGCCGCTCGTGGGCCGGCGCGTCATCTGGCATCGCGTCGTGCTTGTCTTTTGCTTGCGAAGGACACATCTCGTAGATATCGCAGACGTGCTCCTGATGCGTCACCAGGACGTGATCCCTAAGCAGACGTTCGGCCAGATCGCCGTGCTCGTCGAGCCACTCGAACGCCGACTTCGGCAGGATCAGGAACTCGGCGCCGTTCCGCTGCAGGGTCTCGAGATGCGCCTCCGGGGCCCCTGCGCCATCGGTCGAAGAACCAAGTGGCAGCTGCCACATTCGCAGGCCTTCGAACGCCACCTCGTCTTCATCCCCCAGGCTGGCGACGACCACCAGGGCTCCAGCCGGAAGCAGGTGTTTCACGAGGTCCGCCATCGGGTCTCGCGTGGCTTCGTCTGACCCCACCACCTGCTGAATGCTCGGCGGGACATCCCCAAAGCGAAGATCAGAGAGTCCCGCTGAGAGCCGATGAGGTGGTAGTTGTCCTGCAAATGGCGCCGCAACCCGGCGTAGTGATCCAGCCACCAGAAGGCTGTGCTGGGGAAGACGATGTACTGCGACCCCGCGGCGCGCATCGTTTCGAGCATCGCGATGGCGGACTCACTGTCCTCCGGGTGGTAGCCGAGATACCTGCCGTCCTCGGCCTGAGGAAATGCTCTCCGACGCGGTCGCCCAGGTTGAGCAACTCGTCGTCGCCTCTGCTGAGCACCCGCACGGCTTCGCCCGCGGGCACGACCTTCCGGACGTGATCCTGGACGCTGCGTACGACTCGGCTGTAGTCGGCGGGCGCCAGTCGTGTCGCTCCGCCACCGGAGGCGCTTGCTCCTGCTCCCACTGGATACTTCCCCTCCGCGTTGCTGCCTACAAGAGCCAGCACCTTGTGGAAAGGCGCTGCAAAGCCAGTCTACCAACGGGTTTGCGGCCCCGCCTGACGGCAAAAACAATCAGATTGCAGGCGACGGACGCGCTGCCGGATCGTCGACCGAGCCACTGATAGCCGAATTCGAGCAGCGGCTCCCGGAAGACATCCGTCAGGAGCTCCCTGAATGCCTCGTCGGACTCGCGGCGCCAGCGTCCGATCGAGGAGCCGAGATGGGCGCGGTGCGGTGAGCATCCAGCTCTGCCAGGTCCCTGCTCGTTCCGGGCAGGTCCGGCGCGGGCTCCGCGGCGAGGGCCAGGATGTTCTCGACCGTCTGCTCGGACGCTTCGACCTCCAGGTACTCGAGCAGACCGGCTACCACGCGTGCCGGCTCGGACGCGAGGTCCTCGTAGCGCAGCAGGTGTCCACGCTCGCCGCGAGTGCGCCAGCTCTGTACGAGATCGGCGGCCATCGTTGCAGCTCGTCGCGCACGTAGTCCGTATCACTCTTGCCCTCCGGGCGGCCGAAGCCCGGATATCCCCGCTTGCGGTCGAAGGCGAGGATCGAGCACACCATGTCGCGGAAGTCCCGGACCAGAAAGATCTCCTTCGCCTGCGGGTACAGCTCCCAGGTCAGGACCGGGAGGAAGTTGGGCCACATGTGCTTCTCGGCGAAGTAGACCGGCGCGTCCTGGCTCTGGTTGCGGGCGAGCGTCGTGTACCAGTCCTCGATCGAGTCCTGGCAAAGTACGCAGCCGTCGATGTAGGTCGCGACCGAACCAGTTCGCCAGCGCCGGCTGGTCGAACAGACTTTCGTTGACATACGGGTTGTGACCCACCCACCAAGGGTTGTTGTGAAAGGTATCGGCGTGAGCAGACTGGACGAGGTTGGCCGGCTCCGAGAGCACCTTGAGCATGTGCAGCCAGTATTTGGCTGGAGTCGCCTCGTAGGGAAAGCGCCGGAACGTGACGATCTGCGGATGGGAGGCGAGCAGCTTCATGATCCAGGTCGTCCCGGTGCGCCCGAGGCACGTCACCAGCAGCGGCTGCAAGCGCGGCCTGAAACCAGTATCCAGCGGCCGCCGCGCGAGGGTGATGACTGCGAGTGGCACGCGAGAGCCATCCTCGAGCACCGCCCGAAGCGCCAGCTCGCAGCGGGGCTTGAGCCCGACGAGGCTGATCAGAGCGTGGAAGTTGCAGTCGATGTCGTCCGGGGTCCCAGGGAACGCCGCGGCGACGTCCGGCCGGCGCCCGCGCACGGCCGAGACACGAATCACGCGGCCGTGGTACAGGACCTCCATCTGAACCGGCCGCGACTCGCGTCCCAGGACCCAGCCGACTATGTGCAGCAGGTGCAGGTTGCCCTTGCTGCCAGGGCCGGGCGTATCAATGTGCTGGCCGAGCAGGCGCTCGTCGCCGTCCGAGGAACTACTCAGCTCGAGGACTTCGTACGTGACCATCCTAGGTCGCCGGCAGCAGCGATTCCGACTCTGAGAGCTGCGTGATCAGGTCGTTCCACAGGTGGGTCTGGAGCCAAGCGTTGTACCGGTTGGTCAGCTGCCGGAGCCCCTCGAAGTAGAAGGACTGTGCCTCGAGGTGATACAGCTCGACATGCGGCAGGAACCAGTTCTCGCGGCCGGCGGCGACAAGGCGCAGGCAGAGGTCCGAGTCCTCGTAACCTCCCTGGACGTAGAGCGGGCTGAAGCCTTCCATCTCCTCGAACAGCGCCCGGTCGATCATCAGGCACGCGCCGGTGGTGGCCGGCACGGCGCGCGCGACGTTGGCATCCGCGAGGTCGCGGTGAAAGCCCTTGTAGTAGTGGTGATTGCCCCACAGGCCCGTTCGCGGCTCGCGCTTGAAGTACATGCCGGCGTGCTGCAGCGAGTCATCCTCGTAGAGGAGCTTGGGCCCCAGTGCTCCGATGCCATTGGTGGCGTCGTAGAACTCGGCCATCCGGCCCAGCCATCCCGGCACGTCGGGTATCACGTCGGAGTTCAGAAGCAGCAGCAGGCGACCGCGAGCCAGCTCGGCGGCGGCGTTGTTCGCATTCGCGTAGCCGTAGTTCTTGGCCAGATCGACGACCCGGAAAGGGATGCGATAGAGGTCGTGAAGATCGGCCGCCGACTGCGCCACCGCCACCGGGCCTCGGGCCAGTCCAGCACGTAGATGATGTCCGCGGCGGCGAGCTCGGGATCGTGGACGAACTGAGCGAGCTGATGCTGCAGGTAGTCGATCCTGCGATACAGCGGAATGACGATGGTTACCTCCGGGTCCGCCGCCGGCTCGCCGTACTGGGTAACGCGTTCGACCGAGACCTCGTCCCGCTCTCGCTCCTGCAACCGGACCAGAGCAGGGTGGGCGTGGTCACGGATGAGGGCGTCCACATCCGTGTCGTCCTCGCCCAAGTGCCTCAGGATCCTGTCGCGCACGTGGAGCCGGTCGCGGGCGACGGGCGGGGCATCGGTCTCCAGGACCGGTCGCGAGGGCCGCTCGATGGACGCGATCCATCCGGTCTCGAGTCTCGTGGCGGCAGGGAGTCGCAGGCACGAGATGAATCCAACCTTGTTGGACGACCCGGTCACGGGGCCGAAGGCCGTCTCCACGTCCGGGCGCGCGCGCCGGTGGGCCCCCGCCAGCAGGTCGACCTGCAGGCCCTCGGGCGACGTCCCCCGGACCTCGGAGTCGATGCCGTCGGCGTCGCGCACCCACCCTTCGACCCAGACGGTGTGGTCGTCGACCGCCATCAGCGACTCGACATTCAGCCCGAGTGGCTGGTCTCGGCCGGGGGGCGGCGCCGGGGCGTGCTCACGCAGAGCGTCCCGGATCATGCGCAGGTCCCTCGCCAGCGAGATTCCGCCTGGGCGTTCGAGATGCGGTGCCGCGCGGGCGACGATGAAGTCGAGGAGGCGCACGCGGGTGTCGGCGTCGAGCCCGGCCAGATCCTCGCGCAGGATCGTCCGCAGGTCGGTGTCCGCTTGGTCGCCGTCCAGCCCCGGCGGCTCCAGGACCGTCGCGGTCTGCTGCTCGCCCGCGTGCTCGTAGGAGAACGAGTCGGCATCGCGCTCCGAGCCGTCTCCCGACGGGTTCGGGCCGAGCGCGGTCCAGGGTCTCGCCGAGTCGCGCGACCTTCATCCGGTCACCAGCAACTGCGGCTCGGGGGTCGCGGCCCGGCGCGCCTCCATCAGCTCCGTGTAGGTGTTCGAGAGAGCGGCGGTGTGTTCCGCCATCGGATAGATCTGTGGAATTCCCGTCCGTAGCTCCTCCCAGAGGGAGGGGGTGGAGACGGCCCGCTTGATGGTTTCGGCGAGGCTGCGGGGATCGTCGACGCGGAAGTGGAGGCCGTAGACTCCGTCGGTGACCTTCTCGGCCATGCCCCCGATGTCGCTGGCGATCACCGGCCGCCGGTGCTTGCGCGCCTCCTGGATCACCAGGGGCGAGTTCTCCCACCAGACCGACGGGACCACGACCCAGTCGGTGTCGGCCATCAGCGCCGGCAGATCGTCGTGGTCGAATTCACCCTCGAAGCTGACCGTCCCCTGGGTCGCAGTCGAGCAGCTCCTGGAATTCGGCCTGCGAAAGTCGTCGGGCTGCAGCTCGAGGTTGGCGCCGTGGACGGAGAGGTGGACGTCGACCCCGTCGTCCTGGAGCCGTTTCATCGCCTTCAGCAGGACGTTGACGCCCTTGAAACAGCTGAGCTGACCGAAGAAGGCGAGCCGGTTGCGCTGGCGCCGGTCCCGCGTTGGTGCTGCCGTGGACGCGGCAGCCGGCCGTACTCCTCGGCGACGATCTTCTCGGCCGGGAGGCCCCAGTCGACGAAACGGTCGCGAAGGAAGTTGCTGGGCGCGAGGAAGCGGTCGACGACTGACATCTGGGACTGGATGAAGCGCTTGCGCATGAAGAACGCCTGCGGGCTGACCTCGGGGAAGCATTCGTGCAGCGGCGCGGGGACTCTTCCCGGCACGGCTTCTCGGTCGTCGTGCGGACCAGCTGGCCGTTGCGGTGGCAGATCGGCAGGAACTCGTGCAGCGTGTAGAGGATCGGAACGTCGGCAGGAGCTGCGCGTGTCTCGGGGATCAGTCGTAGCCGAAGAAGTGGGAATGCTGGAAGTGGACGATGTCCGGGCTGAACGATGCGCAGAAAGTCGTTGAAGAAGTCGTGTAGAGGGCTTCTCCGGCCGAGCGCCACAAGCAGTCGAAAGCCTCGGGGTCTATCGAAGAGAAGGGACAGGTTCGGGTCAAATTGGTCCCGAGCGAACTGAACGGGGCGCCGGCGTGCATCGTGGTGGCGCCGGTGCGGCGGGCCGACGCGAGCGACGAACACAGGCTCGAATCGCTCGGAATCCCGCATCGCCTCGTACAGCTCGAGCGCATATCCCTCGGATCCTCCCGAGCGGATCGCGAGGGTGGTTGTGGGAGACAAAGAGGATCTTCGGCTTTGCGGCCACCGATAGCGGTGGTCGGCCGCGCGGACAAGGTCTGCCGCACCGTTGGCTCCGATCGCGCGGCGGCGCTCGATCATAGTAGAAGTCCGTCAGCCTCGCTACGTGTTCGCGATCGTTGATCTCCGCTGTGGATACCCCGCGAAGCTGCTCCCACAGTCCTGGCTCCTCGTGCCGCCCGACGCATGGTCTCGGCGAGGCTCCGCGGGTCGCCGACGCGGAAGTGGAGGCCGTTGACGCCGTCGGTGACCTTCTCGGCCATGCCGCCGATACCGCTGCAGATCACGGGGCGACCGTACGTGAAGGCCTCCTGGATCACCAGCGGCGAGTTCTCCCACCAGATCGAGGGCACGATGACCCAGTCGACCTCTGCCATCAGCTCGCCGGCAACTCGTGTGCGGTCGTAGCGCCCGGCCATCGTCACGTCTCGCCGCGGCCGTCGAGCAGCTCCTTGAACTCGCGCTGGAACTCCGTCCGGCTGGAGCTCGAGGTTGGCCCCGTGCATCGCAGATGGCCGTCGGATGCTCGTCACTCGACCAGATGCTCATCGCCTGCAGCAGGACATTCGACGCCCTTGTAGTGGCTGAGCTGGCCGAAGAAGCGCGAAGCGGTCTGCGCTGGCGCTCGTCCGCGCGTCCCGGGCACGGCGGTCGACCGGCAGCGCGGCCGTACTCCTCGAACACGATCTTCTCCGCCGGGATGCCCCAGTCGATGTATCGCTCCATGAGGAAGCGGCTCGGGGAGATGAACAGGTCGACCGTCGACGAAGTGCGACTGGATGAAGCGCTTGCGCATGAAGAAATCCTGCGGCGTGATCGTCCGGGAAGCACTCGTGGCAGCGGCGCGGCGATTCCTCGAGCAGAGCTCGTCGCTCAACGTGCGCACCATCTGGCCGTCGTGGTGGCAGATCGGCAGGTACTCGTGCAACGTGTAGACGATCGCGCGTCGTCCGGGAGCGTTGCGCGGACTTCCGTGATCAGTGTCGTAGCCGAGGAAGAGCGTGTGCTGGAAGTGCACGACGTCGGGCCTGTGGGCCAGAAGGAAGTGGCGGAAGTGATCGGTGTACAGGGACTTGTCGCGCGCCGTCATGTAGAGCTTGTCGAAGTCTTCCTCGGCGACGGCTCAGGAGGAACTGGTTCGGGTCTTCGGGAAGCGGGCTGAACGGGGAGGCGGCATGCTCGATCGGCTCGGTTGCAGGGTTCGGCGGTACTCGGGCGACCACCATGGGGTCGAAGCCGTCCGTCACCTGGAGCGCTCGGTAGACCTCCATGGTGTAGGCCTCCGTGCCGCCCGGTTGGACCGAAGGATGGTTATGAAGGACGAACATGACTCGCATCGGGCGCGGCTCCTCTTCCGGGGCCTCTTGCAACGAGAATACGAACGCCACCTCTGCTCGCCGTGCCATCTCGCGGTGCTGTCTGCGCACCGCCCTCGGGAAGCGCGGGCGTGGCTGTAGCCGGCCTGGGGCAAATGCCCGTACAACCAGGTAATCGACTCCCGCGGCAGCCTGCTCCGCGAGCTGCTCGAGCGCGGCCTCGCACTCATGCACGTCCTGCCCCGCGTACGCGCCTGCTGGGTCCGCCGGAAAATGCAGCGTCCGCCGCCCGCCGAGGTCCAAGAGCGAAGGCAAGCCGCAGCTCGCCACCGCGACGGCGCAATCTTCCGGCAGCAGGCTCTCGGCGAGCTCCTGGAGGGATCGGGCCCGGGGATCGGAGACTCCGAACACCGTTGCGGCGGGCGTCCGCGAGAGGAGGGGACGAGGGGGCGAGGACTGTAAGAGGCGAGCCATCGAAGAGTGACGTTCCTCGTTCGTGCCTTCAACCTGCCCCGGGAGGAGCAGGTAGTGGGCGCCGGACCCGCGCAGACGCCGGACTTCCGCTGTCACCATCGCGAGCGCCTCGCCGGCGGGCCGGAGTCGACAGGCTCTTCCAGCAGCGGCGAGGGCAGCGTGGGGTAACCGTCGCGGGTTGAGAGCGTGAATCAGCTCCGGGGCGCCGGGCACACTACGGCGACCGTGCTGTATGGCTCGGCGACGCCGCGAAGAGCCGCGCGTGCGCCGGCCAGAGCGGCTCGGTGGCAGAGTCGGGGCGGAGCTGCTGCGGCGATGGTCATCCTTCTCTGGCGGCCTTCAGATCGAAGAGCTCGAACGGCGCACCTCGGTGGCCAGCTGGATGTGACGCTCGCGCAGGTGGCGGCCGAAATCGGCGTAGTGGTCGAGCCACCACGAGGCGGTGGCCGGCACCGGGGAATAGTCGGCTCCGGCGCCGCGCAGAGCGTCGAGATGATCGATCACGTCTCGTGACGAGGCGGGATAATGGCCCTGGAAGGTGCCGCGCTCGTCCTGGGGGAAGTGCCAGCCGGTGCGGCTCCGGCAGGGAGGTCAGCTCGTCGTCGCCACGGCTGATCACGACGACCACCGAGCCCGGGGGCGTTGCGCGCTGCGCTCCTGCCCAGATCTCGGCGAGCATGCGCTTGTAAGCGAACTGCTCGGCCGGCGTGAACGCAGGGCGGACCGGCCCTCCGTCGGCGGCGGACCCGTTCTTCGACAAGCCTTCAGCGAGCGCGACCTGCATGTCGTAGATCCCGACTCCAGGTCACGAGCACGCTCCAGCAGCCGCTGCTGGAGGGGCCCCGCGGGCGCTGCCGGATCGTGCGTAGGCAATCCCTTGTCGTGAGCCTCGCGGCTCGGATGGAAGTCCGATGCCGGCATGCCGGCCGCGAGCTCGAGCTCCGCGACGTGGCCCGTGAGCCGGACCGTCTCCCGCAGCAGGTCCGATCTCCCCGGCCTGGAGCTCATCATCCCGCCGTCGCCAGTTGCCGTCGGCGAGTCCAGGGCGAGCAGCGGCGACACCCCGATGCCGACGGGATAGACGTCCCGGTAGTGCAGGCTCAGCAGTCCTCGAAACGTAGTAGCGCAGGTCGTCGCGCACCGCCTTGTCGGCCCAGCGCTTCGCGAACAGCTTGCGGCTGTGGGCGATCTCCTCCGAACGGCGACCGCGCGAAACCGACTCCAGGTGGTACAGGACGCTGCGGTGACAGAGCCTCACGCCGTGGCCCTGCTCGCCGAGGCGCAGGCACAGGTCCACGTCCTCGAGCGAGTTGCGGTACCCGGAGTCGAATCCGTCCGCGCGCTCGAACGCCTTGCGCCGGACGAGCATGCATGCAGCGGTCACGGCCTGGAACTCGCGCGTCTTGTTGACGGCCGGATGATCGGCGGGAAAGCCCGCATAGAGGTGGCGCGGGTTGCCGTCCTGGCAGACGACGACGCCCGGCGTGCTGAACGGTGTCGTTCGGGAACAGGAGCTTCGCGCCCACCACCGCCGTGTCCGGATTGCCGTCGGCGTCCTCGACGAGCGCATCGAGCCACCCGCGCAGGGGGATCGTGTCGTTGTTCAGGAACACGAGCAACTCTCCCCGGGCCTCTTTCGCGCCCTGGTTGCACGCGCGCGCGAACCCGGCGTTCTCGTCGCGGCGGATCGACCTGACAGGCTTCGTGTACTCATCCAGGACCGCGGGCGTGTGGTCGGTCGACGCATCGTCGATCACGACGATCTCGAACGTCACCTCGGGCGGGCTCGCCAGGATCGCGTCGATGCACTTTGCGGTCATCCCCGCCTGGTTGTGCACCGGAATGACGATCGAGCAGCGCGGCTTTTTCGCGGCCGCGCGGCGACTCCGGCTCATCAGCGCCCCCCGTCTCCGTTGAGGGAGAAGATCACGCACGCCTTCTCGTCGCGCACCACCTCCGAGTAGTTGCTTTCCAGATGCGCGCGAAAGCCCTCGTAGTGGTCGAGCCACCACAGCGATGCCTCCGGCACGAGCAGGTAGTCGATCCCGCCGGCGCGCATCTCCTCGAGCGCGGCGACCGCCTCGGCGCTGTCACCGGGGTGGTATCCGGCCCACACACCTGGTGCCGACTCGGGGAAGTGCCGCGCCGCGGCGCCGGAAACCTCGAGCAGCCGCTGGTCCCCGCGGCTGATGACCGCGATCGTGGCCTCGCCCGGCAGCCGCTCCGCCACGAGCTCTGCGATGCGCCGGGTGGATGCGTCGTACTGCGGCTTGGGGCGGCGCTGGTAGGGCTCCCACGGCCGGCCCCACTTCTCTTCGAAGCGCTGCTTGTTCTCGTCCAGGAGCCGGTTGTACTCGCCGGAGGCGACCAGCTTGCCGAAGGACGACTCGCCGAAGTGGTGCACCAGGAGATCCTCCGTGCACACCACCCGGTACCCCGCCTCGTGCGCGCGCAGCGAGTAGTCGTCGTCCTCGAGCATTCCGACCTGGAAGCGGGCGTCGAGTGGGCCGATGCGCTCGAAGGCGTCGCGTCGCATCGCGAGGCAGAACATGGTCAGCGTCGGGATGTCGAAGGTCTGGCGCTCCCGCTCGGAGGCTCGCGCGAGGGCCTCGTCGAGGAACTCGCCGAGCGTCTCGTATCCCGTCTCGACCTCGGCCTCGTTCCCGATCCTGTTGGTGACCGGGCCCGCCAGCCCGACCGCCGGGTCCTCGAGCGCCGAAACGAGCCGCGCGAGCCATCCCGGGGGCACGACGGTGTCGTTGTTCAGCAGGACCAGGACGTCGCCGGCCGCGATCGAGAGTCCCTGGTTGCAGGCCGAGGAGAAGCCGTAGTTGGATCGGTTCAGCACCACGTGCACCTGCGGGTTGAGCTCCGCGAGCCGGGTCAGGTACTCGCGCGTGCCGTCGGCCGATGCGTTGTCGACGACGATCAGCTCGAAGGCGGGGTGTTCGGTGTTTGCCAGCACGCTTTCCAGGCACATGCGGGTGAAGGCCAGGTTGTCATAGGTCACCACCACGATGCTGGCGCCGGGCGTGTCCTGCCAGCGCCCGGGAGCCCCGACGGCCGGCACGGGGCGCCCGAGGACCGCCTGCTCGGTGGCGGGGTCGAGCCGCGTCGGGCGCCTCGAGACCGGGACGAGCGAGAGCTCGCGCGGCCACGGCGCCGACCGCGTGCGGCGCACCACCGGATAGCCGCGCCCGCTCGTCACCTCGACCCCGACCTCCTCCAGCAGCCGCGGCAGGACGACGTCATGTGAGAAGTACTCGCGGGCGATCTCCTCAGCGGCTCGCGAGTGGCGCGCATAGTCCGAGTTGATTCGGTCGATCGCGTCGACGATCTCATCGGTCGAGTCGAACCCGAACAGGCCCTCGCCGGTCGGCAGCACGTTGCTGAAGCCGGTCTCCTGGCTGATGACCGGCCGCCCGGCGGCGAGGTAGGTCGCGCTGCGGTCGCTGAACCAGCCGGTGCGCAGGCGCACGTTCTGCTCCTTGGCGACGGTGAACTCGCCGCGCGAGCCGGCGATGTAGTCGCGGTAGGCATCGGCGTCGGTCGAGAAGTCCAGGGCGTGGCGGACATGCCAGCCGTGGTCGGTCAGCAACTGCCGGTCCTCGGGCGTGTAGCTCGACAGCGCCAGCTCGATCGGCTGGGAAGTCCTGCTCGGCAGGTCCATGAAGCGCAGGAACTCCTGGTGCTTGCTCCATGACAGGCTTTCGCCCTCGAAGGTCACGTCGCGCCACGGCTGGCGCCAGTTGCCGACCGTCGTGAGCCGCTCGCCGGCGCCGCCACGGCCGGCCCACATGTCGACCAGCACCGGCTGCCGGGTCGGGCGCAGCGGAAAGCGGTCGGACACCGGCAGCTCGGAGTCGGGCGCGCCGAGGTTCTCCGCGAAGGTGAAGAACGCGCAGTGCGGCTGGAGGAAGTCCAGGGTGTACGGAACACCGGCAGCGAGCTCGAGCTGGAGCTGCACCGGGTCGGTCTCCAGGTACACCAGGCGGTCCGTCTCCCACAGCTCCGCCAGCGGCTCCGTCCCGCCGTGCAGGTTGATCAGGAGCTGCGCGGAGTCGTACAGGCGGCGCAGCTGCGGGCGCGTCATGCCGAACATACGGCGGTCGTCGTGGAGGCCGTAGAACGCCCAGCGGTCGCCGAACCCGAAGCGGTCCATGACGCCGCTGATGAACTCCGCGGCACGCGTCGAGCCGTCGTCGTCCTCGTGCTCCATCAGCATCGCCGGAGTGCGCGCGTGCGTCTCGACGTAGTACGTCTCGTAGCCCAGGCGCTCGAAGCCCAGCATGTAGTGCACGGTCTGCCAGACCACCCCGGAAACCGGGATCCTGGTCATCATTCCGAGCAGTACGAGCTTCTTGCTACCTGGGCGGATCATTCTCCCCCGCCGGTGCTGCGGGCGGGGCTGCATCACCGTCGCCGTCCGCAGGCGGCTCGGCACCGTTTCCGTTCGGCTCGTGGCCGTTGGCCTGGTCTGCGGCTTCCAGCGCCAGCCTGATCCGGCGGCGCACAGCCTGCGTGAGGCTCTCGGCGACCTGGGTCTCGACCCCGCCGTCGACCGGAGTGATGATGTGCCCCGGGTCGTCTGGCCCCAGCGTCGGCTGCGCCTCCTCGCTGCGCCGCAGGTGGTCCTGTTCGATCCCCGCGACGTCGCCGCTCTGGGCCTCGTAGAGGCGGTAGTAGAGCCCGCCCTTCATCACGAGCTCCTCGTGCGTGCCCTGCTCGACCAGGAGTCCCTGGTTGATCACCAGGATCTTGTCCGCCTTGCGGACCGTCGAGAGGCGGTGGGCGATCATGAAGGAGGTGCGGTTGACCATCAGCCGGTCGAGCGCATCCAGGATCACCAGCTCGGTCCGGGAGTCGATCGACGAGGTCGGCTCGTCCAGGATCAGGATCGGCGCGTCGCGGATGAAAGCGCGCGCGACGCAGATGCGCTGGCGCTCGCCACCGGACAGCTGCGCCCCCCGCTCGCCGAGCTCGGTGTCGTAGCCCTGGGGCAGCTTGGATATGAAGTCGTGTGCGTTGGCCGCCCGGGCCGCGTCGACGATGTCCGACTTGGTCGCATCCAGCCGGCCGTAGCGGATGTTGTCCTCGATCGACCCGGAGAACAGCAGGGGCTCCTGGAGGACGAGGCTGATCTGGCTGCGCAGGTTGTCGAGCTGGATCTTCTTCATGTCGACGCCGTCGACCGTGATCTCGCCCGTCTTGGGGTCGTAGAAGCGCACCAGCAGGCTGGTGAGCGTCGTCTTGCCGGCCCCCGTGGGGCCCACGACAGCGATTCTCTGCCCAGCCTCGACCTTGAAGCTGATGTCCTTCAGCGTGTCCTTGCGGCCCTTGTAGGCGAAGCCGACGTTGTGGAACTCCACTTCGCCCCGCGCGCGTTCGAGGATCACGGGGTTCGGATCCTCCATCACCTCGGGCTCCTCGATCAGCAGCGCGACGGACGCGTTGAAATAGACGAAGAACTGATGCAGGTGCCCGATCGTGAGGCTCATCGATTCGAGCGGCTGGTAAACGGCCGCGATGTAGGCGATCAGGACCGTCAACTCTCCCAGCGAGATCTTGCCCTCGATCACGTGCAGCGCGCCGAACCCGAGTACGAGCGCGGTGCCGAGGGCGGTCGCGGTGGTCACCATCAACGCGAACAGCGTCTGCCAGACAGTCAGCCGTACCCGCGCGTCCACCGCGATCCGTCCCTGCGTGACGAACCGGTAGTGCTCGTGGCGCTCGCGGCCGAAGGAGACGATCACCCGCAGCATCGACATCGCCTCGAACACGATCGACAGCGAGCGGAACTCCAGGCTTTGCACGCGCTGGATCCGCGGCACGATCCGGGTGCCGTAGATGCCGATCGAGTAGTAGATGAAGGGCACGGCGACCATCGACACGAGGGTCACCTGCCAGTCGATCAGCAGCGCGATGACGAGCATCCCGACCAGCATCAGGAAGCTCTCGAACAGCGGCGGGAACGCCATCACGATGGAGCCGATCGAAGAGGCTTGCATGTTGATCTGGCTCATCAGCTGACCGGTGTGGCGCTCGTCGTGGAAGGTCAGTGAGAGGCGCTCGGTGTGGGCGAACATGTCGCCGCGCAGGTCCATCACGATGTTCTGCTCGATCTTCGCGTTGACGTAGTCGTTCAGCACGCGCACGCCGTGGCTGACGATCACGATCAGGAACCCGAGTCCGACGATGAACCACAGGAGCCGGATCTGGTCGGGGTTCGCTCCGAAAAGGCCCTGGAGGATGTGCGGCGGGGGGTTGTCCCCGATCACGTTGTCGATCACGAGCGCCAGCGGCCAGGGCTCGGCGAGGCCGACCACCGCCCCGACGATGGTGAGCGCGAACGAGACCACCACCAGCTTCCGGTAGGGCCTCAGGTACGGGATGATCCGGGGCCAGGTCTTCCACTGGTCCCATGCGCCGGCCCGGCCCTCTTTCCTGAGCTTGCGCCGCTGGTTCCAGCCGCGCAGCCTCTTGAACACGCCTAGCCCTCCTTCTGCCGAGCGATGTCCAGTGAGGCGTCGCGGAGCTGGATCGCGCCGTTCACATCGGCGTGCCCGTTTGCCGGCACTCCGTGAGCGCCGTTCGCATCGGCCCGCAGTCCGTTGACGCTGCCGTTCTGCGACAGGACCGGCTCGAGCGCCTCCAGCGGCTGCGCCGATGCCGGCGCGTACTCGTCCTGGTCGTCGAGGGCGTGCATCACGATGCCGCCGGCGGCCGCGCAGTCGTGCAGCATCGAGACGACGAGCAGCAGCGCACCGGCCGCGAGGAGCGCGGCGACCAGCCAGCTCTGCTCGACCGCGGCCCACACCGCGAGCGCGGCGAAGAGCGAGCTTCCGGCGAGCCCCAGCCGCGAGAAGCGCGGCCAGTAGCGGAACTGCATCTGCTGGCGCCCGGCGCCGTGCTCCTCGACCGCCATGCGCATGCGCATGGAGCCGAGCAGGCCGCCGCGGATGTGAAGGTCCCAGCGCTCGAAGTCGCCGCCACTGATCACAACACCATTGTGCCTGCGAATCGCCGCTTCGACGCCACGAAGCCGGTCATCCGGCGCGCCCCACTGCTCGCTCCAGAGGCTGCGCGTGCGCGGGAACGGCAGAACCAGCCGCGGGGAGGCGCTGCGGCGCCACGGCGCAAGGCCGCGCCGCAGGCGGCCGCCGAGGCGTGCCGCGGGCTGGAACATGAAGAACATGGTCACGATCGCCCGGCGGCGCAGCCTCCGAAGGCGACTCGTCGTGCGCTCCGAGAAGTTGGCCGTCGCGGCGCCGGCCATGGACTCGGCGACGAGCGCGAGCACCGCCAGCACCAGCAGGGGCAGCGCGAACAGCAGCGGGGACCAGATCGCGCCCAGCAGGGAGATGAACGAGAGCGCGGCGATCACGAGGTACCACTCCGGCATCAGCGGCAGGGATCGGAATACGCCCGGCGCCGGCGCGTAGACGGACTGGAACAGGCCGGTCCCCCAGGTGCCGTAGTAGATCTTCCAGCGCCGCCGCTCGAGGCTGCGCGTCGAGGAGTTGGCGTAGACCCGGCCGGCCCAGGCGAGGTGCCCGGCGCGGTTGTAGCGCTCGGGCCACTTGCGCTCGAGGAGCGCCTCCGCCTTGCCGTACTCGAACTGCTGCTTGAGGTAGTTGCGCGCCGAGCCGCGGCGGTGGTGCCAGACGACCGCGCCCGGGCTGAAGCCGACCGTCCAGCCGCGGTCCTGCAGGCGCCAGCAGATGTCGACGTCGTCGCCCGCGATGCGGAACTGCGGGTCGAAGCCGCCGATCTCCTCGAGCCGGTGCTTCCAGAAGGCCATGTTGCAGCCGGGGATGTGCTCCGCGATCTCGTCCGAGAGCAGCACGTGGATCGGGCCTCCGGGCGCGTTCGCGACGCACTCCGCGATGTCGCCGTCACCGGGCGGCGGGATGTTCGGGCCGCCGATGCCGGCGTGGTCGGCGCGCAGGAAGCAGTGCGCCAGGTGCGAGAGCCAGTGCGGGTCCGGGTAGGCGTCGGCGTCGATGTAGGCGACGATCTCGCCCGAGGCGGCTTCGAGCCCCGAGTTGCGCGCGCATGCGAGGCCCTTGTTCTCCGTGCTGATCAGCCGGAAGCCGCGCTGCAGGACGAGCTCGTCGGTGCGGTCCGTCGAGCCGTCGTTGACGACGATCACCTCGTAGTCCGGGTAGTCGAGAGCGTGCAGGTACTCGAGGCACTCGGGCAGCGTGGACTCGCTGTTGTAGGCGCAGACGACGACGGAGATCCGGGGCCAGTCGGGGTCGGGCCGGAAGGGAGCGTCGGAAAACGCGCGGCCGACCGTCGCCAGCGCGGGCTTGGGCTCGCGCCCGCGGTCGACGAGCCCGAACGCCCAGTCCTCGATGTCGAACCCGCCCCGGTACCACTCGTCGGTCCAGGAGAAGACGAACGTGCCGGCGCAGCCGGATGCGAACGCCGTCCGGACCTGCCAGTCGAGCGCCCTTGCCTGGGCCTCCTCGCTGTTGCGCAGGCTGTCGAGGCCCGTCTCGGTGAGGACCAGCGGGCGGTCGCCGGCGATGTTCTGCAGCCGCGAGAGGTAGGACTCGAACGCCGGGCCGGCCTCGAGGAAGACGTTGAAGCAGCAGACGTCGAGGAACGGGAGGTGCAGGTACTCCGTGGTCGGGTAGTTGACGTAGGTGACGAGGGCGTCGGGGTCCTCGTCCTTGGCGGCCTCGTAGAGGCGCTTCAGGAAGCGCTCGATCCGCTGGCGGCCGTGCCAGCGCACGATCGACGCGGGGATCTCGTTGCCGATCGCAAGGCACAGCAGTGCGGGGTGACCCGCGACCGTGCGGACGCCGGCGCGCACCGCGCGCTCGATCGACGCCGCGCGGCCGGGCTCGTCGAGGAAGGTGATGTGCTGCTCCCAGGGCAGGCCCGCCATGACCCAGAGGCCGTTCTCGGCGGCCAGGTCGAGCAGCCAGAGCGGCGGGACCGTGTAGGTCCGCACGGCGTTGACGCCGTTCTCCGCCATGCCGGCGAAGTCGGCCGAGACGGATTCGCGGTCCGGGAACTCCTCTTCGGAATCCTCGTCGGGGCGGAACGTGCCGTAGGTGACGCCCCTGATATGGAGCTTCCGCCTACCGAGATAGATCGACTTGCCCAGCGCTATGGGCCTACTTGCGCAGGTGTAGTCTTCCCCGCCGCTAGTCAACCTGCTCGTTCGCCTTTCGAGGTCGAAAGTTCCCCGTAACTCCGCTCTCCCCCTCGAAATCCAGGCATAAAACCCGCATTTCGCCAGGAATCGCCAGGGTACCAAGTACCCCTTTGCGGCCGGGCGGCTCAGGTACCGGCCCACTCGCATCCCCTCCCGAAGATGGACACGGTCCCTGGACCCCATGCCGCGCTTACCTATCGTAACGCGGAGGGGCCCACCGTGCCACCCAGGAAAGGCGCGCACAAGTGCTGTCGTTTCGCTGTTCAATCGGCCGAAACGGCCGATTGGTGAAGCTCTGGCGCCGGACTCGACGGGGCTTGCGAACGGCCGCAGAGCGGAGATACTTCGGAGGATGAGCACCGAGGACGCCCAGGAGCCGATCGAGGACACGGTCGAGCGGATCCAGCAGGGCGTCGAGGCATTCAACCGGCGCGACATCGAGGGAGCGATGGCGCCGCTCGATCCGGACGTGGAGCTGGTGCCGCTGCGCGCCGTCCTGGAAGGTGGCTCCTATCACGGGCTCGACGGGCTGCGGCGCTTCCTGGAGGACATGGGCGAAGACTGGGAGCAGTTCCACCTGCGCGCCGACGAGTTCGTTCCGATCGGGGCGGACCGCGTGCTGGTCATGGGCCACGTGCTCGCACGCGGCCGCGCAAGCGGGGTGGAGGTCGACTACGGCGCCGCGTGGCTCTGCTACCTGCGCGCCGGCAAGGTGATCCGCGTCCGCTTCTACTCCGACCGCGAAAAGGCCCTCGCCGCGGCCGGGAGTTAGCCGGCGCGGCGCCCCCCAGGGCCTCCGGGCCCCGGCCGCACAGCAGGACGGGCATGTAGGAAGCGACGTTGGCCAGGGCGCCGACCGCCGCGCCGAGGAACGGACGGTAGGGCCGCGAATGCGCTGGTCGACATTTGGCGCGATATAGGTGCTTTATCTCGACCAGCGGAAGAAGGGAAGGGGGGAAGTGCAACGAGAGGCGCGCGGAAACGCGCCACTTCCACGTCGCTCTTCCTACGAGCCCGTCCCGAACCAGACGCTAGCGGCCCGGTGCCAGGGCCTGCGCCGCCGGAAGCTAAGCCACCGCAGCCACGCCGCCGCTTCTCGATGCCTGCAGCGGGCCGTGGCGGCTGACCTGGGCGACCAGCAGCGCGATGTCGTCGCGGGCGACGGCGCGTAGGTCGGCCAGGGCCTGCTCGATGTGGTCGGTCACCGCGGGCGGGTCGAGCCCGCCGCACTGCTCCAGCGTGGCGATCAGCCGCTGCTCGTCGAACAGCCCGTCCCGGGTCCGGGCCTCGGTGAGCCCGTCGGTGTAGAAGACGACGCAGTCCCCGGGTTGCAGCTCCGTGGTGGCCGCCCTCAGACACCGGGTTCGGCAGGACGCCGAGCAGCGTTCCGGGGTCGCCGATCGGGGTCACCTTCCCGTCGGCACGCACGATCAGCGGCGTCGGGTGGCCGCCGGAGGCGACGGAGAGCTTCGCGACACCGTCGCCGAGGTCGAGAGTCGCGTAGGCCACGGTGCAGAAGCGGTCCGGTGACACCTGCTGCATCAGGACGTCGTTCAGGAGCCGCAGCGCGTGCTCGGGTCCATCCTCCGCCTGAATCGCCGCGGCCCGCAGCGTGTAGCGGGCGATCGCGGTGACGGCGGCCGCGTCGGCGCCCTTCCCGCAGACGTCGCCGATCACCAGCGCCCACCGGCCCGAAGCGGTCTCGAAGATGTCGTAGAAGTCGCCGCCCACCTCGTTCGCCTCGCCCGCGGGGCGGAAGCGTGCGGCGATCTCCATGCCGGGGACCTCCGGGAGGTGCGGCGGCAGAAGGCTGTGCTGGAGCCGCGACGCGATG
This sequence comes from uncultured Solirubrobacterales bacterium, assembly GCA_963785085.1. GTDB lineage: Bacteria > Actinomycetota > Thermoleophilia > Solirubrobacterales > JBBDJG01 > CAWACB01. Next base: position 30,570 of record CAWAUD010000011.1, read on the forward strand.
TAGCTGCGCTCGCTGTAGAGCCGGGAGTTGTAGACGGAGATGGCGGCTCGCCGCGCCAGCTCCTCCACCAGCACGATCTCACGCCGGGTGAACACGCGATCGCCGAACGCGGCAACGGCGATGGTGCCCAGCACGCGGCCGCGGGCGACCATCGGCGCCACGACGGCGGCCCGGGCGGGCCAGTCGCGCAGGTCGGCCAGGTAGCTCTGGTCCGGCGACCACGAGCGCTGCATCTCCGGAGTGATGTCCTCGACCACCTGCACCCTGCGGGACCGCATGGCCTTGGCGATCGGGTGGTCGCCCCGAAAGTCCAGCTCGTGGGTCCGCAGCCGCGAGAGGACCGGCGCGACCTCCGGGTTCGCGCTCGCCGACGCGACCCTGCGCATCCGCTCGCCCTCCTCCAGCAGGTCGACCATGCATCCGTCGCCGAGGTAGGGAACCGTCAGCTCCGCCAGCCGCCGCAGCGTCTGCTCGACGTCCATCGTCGTGTCGAGCTCGATGCCGGCCTTCGCCAGGAACTCGATCTCCTCCTGGCGCTGCTGCACCTCGTGGTAGAGGCGCGCGTTGCTGATCGAAAGGGCGCCTCTGCGCGCCACCTCCATCGCGAAGTTGAGGTCCTCGTCGTCGAAGCGCTGGTCGGTCTCGGCGAGGGCGAAGCTGATCGCTCCCAGAACCTGCCCCCGGGCGCGGAGCGGAACGATCATCGCCGAGTGCAGCCCCAGCGTGCGCAGGATCTCCGCGTGCTCCGCGTTTCGCGCCGCGGTCCGGAGGAGGTCCGGCGGAAGCTCGCTGATCAGGTCCGGCTTGCCGGTCTGGAGCACCTCGGCCAGGTTGCGGTCGATGTCCAGGTTCGCGGGGTAGCGCCGCTGCAGCTCCCAGGCGAGCGACCGCTTGTTGGGGTCGGAGTGCTCGACCGCGACCATCCGCAGCTCGCCGTCCTCGAGCGTGTGGACGACGCACCAGTCGCCCAGCCGCGGCACCACCAGCCGCGCGAGCTTGCGCAGCGCGTCCTCGTAGTCGTCGATCGACGCGTCGAGCGCTCGCTGCACCTCCGAGAGATACGACGCGCGGCGTTCGAGCCTCTGTGCGCGCAGGCGCTGGTCGCGCTCACGGGAGAGCAGGCGCTCGCGCTCTTCCTCGGCCACCCGACGCGCCGTGATGTCGCGCATGTAGCCCGCGAACAGCGGCGGATCGCTCCCTGCCACACGCGTGATCGACACCTCGACCGGAAAGTGGCCGCCGTCGCGGCGCATCGCCGTTCAGCTCGAGCCGGCGGTTCAGGATGCGAGCCTCTCCCGTCTCGATGTACCGCTTCAGCCCGGTCCGGTGGCTCTCGCGCAGCTCCGGCGGAATGATCAGGTTGGCCAGCGTGTCCCCGATCACCTCGTCGCGCGTGTAGCCGAAGGTCTCCTCCGCGGCGCGGCTGAAGTCCACGACGCGCCCGAGATGGTCCATGGTGATGACGCAGTCGAGCGCAGACTCGATCACGGCGCTCTTCAGCGCCCCGCTGCGCTCCGCCTCGGCCGACGCGTGCCGGCGCTCTATGTACTGACCGAGCTGCGCCCCGACGCTCGACATCGCCCGCAGCAGGGAATCGTCGGTGCGCGGGACGTGGACCGTGAAGAACTCGACGACGCCCTGGACCCGGTCCGATGTGACGATCGGGAACGCGGCCCCCCCGCGCAGGCCCGCCGCCATGGCACTGTCGGCGCGGAGAAATCCCGCGTCGTGGCTGACGTCGCGCACCCACGTCGCCTGGCCCGTGCGCCAGACCGTGCCGGGGAGCCCGGCGCCGCCCTCGAGCTCGAGGGCCCGGGTCGCCTCGAGGAACTGGTCGGCCGCGAGCCCGGGCTCGTGCCAGAGCGCCACGCAGCGCAGGACGTCGCGGTCGGGGTCCGCCTCCCAGAAGGCGCCGGTCTGCCAGCCCAGGACCTGGGCCAGGCGCTCGATGATGAGCTGCGTCGCCTCCTCGGGCATCGGCGCGCCGGCCAGCGTGCGGGCGGTCTCGTGCTCGAGCTCCGATGCGAGCTCGCTCCGGTTGCGCAGCGCCGCGACCTGAATCGCGACGGCGGCCGCCACCACCACGGTCAACATCCGGGCGAGGTACTCGAGGTCGCCGAAGATGCCGTCGGTGAGGCCGACGATGACCCCGGCGACGATCGCGAGCGCCGCGACGTAGATCGTGTGGAGCCTGCTCGCGCCAACCGCCGCGATGAACGGGGCGACGCCGTAGGCCCCGACGAGGGAGAACCGGTTGCTCGAGAGGGCGTCCACGAGCGCCAGCACGACGAGAAAAGCGACCGCCGCGAGCGTCCAGCGAGCGTCCCTGCGCCGGCCCTCTTCGAGGAAGGTCCCCTCCATTCCGCTCAAGCTACCACCGGTGGTAGCTCATCCGGGGGGGGTCAGCTACGAAGCGCCTGCACCTCGCGCATCCGTGACAGGCGGGCCAGGCCCTCGGCCTCCTTGCGGCGGACTTCCCGCACCGACATGTCGAGCAGGCGGGTGACCTCCTGGATCGACTTCGGTGTCAGCTGCCCGTCGAGCCCGTAGCGCAGCTTCAGAACCAGCCGCTCCTGCTCCGGCAGCTCGCTGACCGCCTGCTGGACCGTCTCGGTTCGCAGGCTCAGCTCGACCAGCTCCAGCGGCTCGCCGGACTCGTCGTCCGGGAGCAGGTCGCCGAGCGAAGTCTCCTCGCCCTCGCCCACCGGCCGGTCGAGGCTCGTCACCGTGCGCGGGGTCTCGCGCGCCTCGCGGACCTGGCGCACAGAGATCTTGGCGGCGTTCGCCAGCTCCTCGTCGGTCGGGATGCGGCCTTCCCGGATCAGGATGTCGCGCTCGATCCGGTCGATCCGGCGCTCGCGCTGGAGCACGTGGACCGGGACGCGGATCGTGCGCGCCTTGTTCTGGAGCCCGCGCTCGATCGCCTGGCGGATCCACCAGGTGGCGTAGGTGGAGAACTTGTAGCCGCGCCGCCAATCGAATTTCTCCGTGGCGCGCATCAGGCCCAGCACCCCTTCCTGGATCAGGTCGAGCAGCGCCAGGTCGCTCGTCGGGTACTTCTTGGCGATCGAGACGACCAGCCGCAGATTTGAGTTGATCATCCGCGACTTGGCGCCGGCGTCACCCTGCTCGATGAGCTTGGCCAGCTCGACCTCCTCGGGAGCGGTCAGCAGCCTGTGCCGGCTGATCTCGTTCAGGAAGAGGCGCAGCGCGTCCATCGTGACGCCCGCCAGCCCGTCGTTGTCGTAGGTCGCCTCGGGGGCGCCCTCGCGCGAGCAGTCGTCGCTGATGACGATGCCGCGGCCGGTGATCTCCACGTACAGGGAGTGGACTTCCGGCTCGCCGAGGTCGAGCGTCTGGATCAGGTCGCTGATCTCCGACAGATCGAGGCAGCCCGCGTCCTCTCCTCGGTCGAAGAGCGCCGTCAACTCGGGGCTGTCCGGCAGGCCGTTCGCCCCCGCGGCGGTCCCTGCGCCCTCTCTCATGTGCACAGCCATAGGTGTCGTTATGCCCACGCGGGCCGGCCTTAACCGCTTGGGCGGTGGCCCCTCACATATCCTGCCCGCGCATTGGGCGATCGGCAGGAACAGAACCTCGGGGTGGTGCGGGCCCTTTGGGCCGCGTTCCGTCCGGCGGCGTGGAGCAGGTCATACACATGGTCGACGAGGGCGTCGTGTGGCAGCCGATCGGAGCCGAGGGCGCGGTCCTGCGCGGGACGGACCAGCTGCGGCTACTTCTGCGCATGGCGGAGGCGGGCGAGGAGATGGACGCGATTCCCCATTCCTACAGGGCGGCGGGGGACGTGGTGCTCGTATCCGGGACGTGGCGCGTGCGGGGCCCTGGCGGCCTCGAGGAGCGGACCGCGCACTGGATCTACAGGCTCCGGAACGGTCGCCTGGTCAGCGTCGACGGCTGTTCGTCGCTGGCGGAGTGCGAGCGCATCCTCGCCGAGGAGGGTGGCCGCAACGGCTCGTAGCCGTCCCGGAAAAGATTGGGCCCCGCGCTCTTCAGTGCGGGGCCCAATCGTGCAGGGAGGGGTCAGTCCCCGGGAGGAAAGGCCCGGCCCTAAGGCCTGGCCCACTGCCGGGAGGTCAATCTGCGTTACCGGCTCCTGATACTGGACTCCATAGGGACTGTCCGGTCAGTACCCGGGCTGAAACGGCTTAAACCTCTTCGGACAAAAATTTCTTTGCCTTGGTACGCGCTGTCCATTCACCGCTTGGGAACCGGGCTAATGAACGGCGAACGTCATGCGCACCTCGGTGCCGTGCCCTTCGGGGCCGTGCGCGACCTCGAAGCCATCGGTCAGCGAGGCGATCAGGGGCATGCCGAGCCGCCACGAAGCGTCTTCCCCGGTGGAGACGCGAGGGCGGAACCCTCTGCCCTCGTCTCGCACGACGATGGTCAGCTCGCTGGCCTGGGGCAGGATCTCGAGCTCCATGTCACCGTCGTCCTCATAGGCGTGGACGACCACGTTGGCGCAGGCCTCGGTCACGGCCACCTTCATGTTGGTGAGCACGCCGTTCTCGAGCCGCATGCTGTCCGCTAGGCCGGTGAGGGCCTGGCGCACCACAGCGACGTTCTCCGGGCGGGCCGGGATCTTGAGCGAGACTCTTGGCATGTCGGTCCTCCCAGTGTCAGCCGGCTTCGTGCCGGGTGGCGGGCTCATTGTTCATCGCCTTCATGGCCTCTTCCACGCTGGGCAGCACCGGCATGGCCGGAATCAACCCTGTGATCTCGAAGACCTGGCGAACCGTTCGGCTGGCGCCCGTTTCCAGAGAGACCGCGAAACCGTTGCCGTCCTCCGCTGCACGCTGGCGTGCGCTCAGCAGCGCACCGAGGATCGAGGAGTCGACGAATGTCGCACCGCTCAGATCCACCACCACCGCGCCCGCGGACAGGCCTTCCTTCAGCCGGTCCCGTAGATCGGGCGCCGTGTAGAGGTCGTGTTCTCCGCTGACCTTCAAGAGCGTCACGCCCGGCCGCGGAGTCTCGACTTCGATAGAGCCCCTTGACACGCCCGCAGGATAGCTGCGACGGCCGCTTTTCCGGTTCTGGTCTCAACGTTCGGCACGCCTACCGTTCCGCCATGTGTAGATGTCTATCCCTCCGGTCCAGGCTGGCCCGGGGAATATCCGTTGGCCTCGATCCCCATTGCGGTGATCGATACGCATGGCATGTACCCCGCCCCGAGGGGCCGAAACCGAGTGAGCCACGGGGTGTCAGCCAGGCGATTGGCTTGCCGCCGGGCCGGGTAGGCGAGACGTGATCCCTAGATGAGTTAGAAGGAGCTGCCCCCGATGACCGACCCGAACCCCCGTGACGCGAAGCTGATCCAGTACTTGAACGAGGCCTACGCGAAGGAGAAGGAGCTGGAGCGTGCGCTCGAAGGCCACATCCAGATGACGACGCGCGCGCCGTACAAGAAGCGCCTGCAAGATCACCTGCGCGAGACGAAGTCGCACGCGACCACCGTGTCCCGCCGCATCAAGCAGCTTGGCGGGAAGGCTGAAGAGGTCCCCGTCCCCGGCCCCGGCCTCGTGGCGGGGGCAGCCGGAAAGGGCGCCAGCGTCGTGCAGCAGGCGGCGGCGGTCGTGAAGGGCGGCGTGCACGCGGTGCGCGGGACGAGCGAGCCCGAGAAGATGCTCAAGAACGCCAAGACCGAGGCCTCCAGCGAGCAGGAGGAGATCGCCAACTACACCGCCATCGAGGCGCTGGCGAACACGGTCGGCGACAAGGAGACCGCTCGCCTGGCACGCGACATCCGCCGTCAGGAGGAGCGCATGCGCGGCTTCCTCGAGCGGCTCATCCCGCAGCTCTCCCAGGCGGTCGCCAAGGAGGAGATCCCGGCGCGGTTCCGCAACGGCTCGACGACCCGGCGCCGCTCGTCGCGCTCCGGCTCCTCGCGCTCCACGTCGCGCTCGAAGTCCGCTGCTTCTTCCCGGTCGACCTCGCGCTCGCGGCCGGCGAGCTCCCGTGCCACGGGTGGCTCCCGCGCCAAGAGCCCGGCACGCGGTCGCACGACCAAGTCGCGCTCGAGCAGCCGCTCGACGCAGTCGAGCCGCTCGTAGGTCTTCCCAAAGCGTGCTGGTCGCGCAGATTCCCTGCCGCCCGGTACGACGCTGCGCGCGCCGGCCTGAGGTCCCCCCCGTTAGGCCGGCGTCGCAGCCCTCGTCTCGCCGCGTCGCCGCTGTGGCCCGGTCGTCTGGTGCGGGTCGAGCGCCGACGCGAAGCCCGCCTTGAAGACCGCCCAGCGCGTGGTCGCGCTGGCGGCCATCAGCATCGCGCCGCCGGCCGCCGCCCCAACGCGGTTGTCGCCCCAGCCGGCGACCGTCGCGCCGCCCGCGATCGTCAACGCCTGCGCGAGCCGGGTGAACCTGCCCGCCTCGCCGCCGTGGTAGTTGGCAGCCAGCGGACCAAGCCGCCGCTCCATGGTCACCATCGCGGCCGTCTCGAGCGCGGCGCCCATCACGGCGAACCGCCGGGCAGGGCGGGCGGCACGCACCGGGGTCACGATCAGCGCCGCGCCGCCGGCCGTGGCCGCCGCTCCGCCGGCGAAGGCGAAGGGCAGCTCCCTGCGCGCTTCGTGCCAGACCGGCACCGCGGTGTTCGCGAGCAGCACGCCGGTGTACGTGGCGAGCGGCGGGCCGAAGCAGGCCGGCAGTCACCTCGGCGGCGTGCCCGGCGCGGGGGAATCGGCCCGTCAGCTCGCTCGTGACGGCGGCGCCGGTCGCGGTTCCCATCGCGGCCAGGATCCACGAGCCCATGCTCATGGGCGACGTGGGCTTGACCACCCGCAGCATGTGCAGGAAGCGCTCGGGGCGGCCGAGGTCGGTGATCAGGAGGGCGGGCTGGCGGTCGCCCCGGCCAATGCGACCATCCATGAGCGGCGCTCCAGGACGCGGTTGCCGTGCCCAGGCGCGCTGCGAGCGCCAGCGCGGCCGCCGCTCCGGCGAGGCCGCCGGTGAACAGGTAGAACGGGCACCTCGCGGCTTCCACACCGGAGGCTTGAGGACCGGGCGCCCGTAGTAGGAGTCCGCGGGCTGGAAACGCGCGCGCGGCACCATCGCGCGCTCGCCCTTCATCGCCGCGCCCCCAGCACCGCCGCGACCGCCATCGCGCCGAGCGCCCCCGCCGCGAGGCCGGCGCTGCGCCACATCGAGCCGAGGTCTCGGGTCGTCGACGACCGGGTCCGGGCGGCAGTCCGTACACCTCGTGGCTCGTCCAGCAGCAGGAAGAAGGCGCCGCAGCCGCCGACGCCGTCGTCCGGGTCGTCGCCGTAGAGCCGCGCGCTCGTCGGTGCCTCGCCGCGTGGAGCATCTCGAGCCGGTCCGCTCGCCCGCTCGCGCAACTCGTCGAGGTCGCCGAACTGGATCGACTTGGTCGGGCAGGCCTGCGCGCACGCCGGTTGCATGTCGTCCTTGAGGCGGTCGTAGCAGAGCGTGCACTTCCACACGCGGCCGTCGCCGCGCGCGCTGGTCGAGCACGCCGAACGGGCACGCCGGCACGCAGTACCCGCACCCGTTGCAGACGTCCTCCTGCACCACGACGGTGCCGAACTCGGTGCGGAAGAGCGCGCCGGTCGGGCAGACGTCGAGGCATGCGGCGTGCGTGCAGTGCTTGCAGACGTCGGAGCTCATCAGCCAGCGCAGGTCGCCGTCCTCGGCGACGTCCATCCCGGCTTCCTCCGTGAGCGCGAGCCGCGCTGCCTCCTGCACGAGCGAGTCCGGCGCGCCGTGCTCGGTGCCGACCGGGACGCGCTGCTCGATGAACGCGACGTGACGCCAGCGGTTCGCTCCCAGCGCGCCGCTGTTGTCGTAGGACTCGCCGGTGAACCCGCGCGGCTCGTCGGGAACGTCGTTCCATTCCTTGCAGGCGACCTCGCAGGCCTTGCACCCGATGCAGATCGAGCGTGTCGGTGAAGAAGCCTTTTCGCGGGCCGAGCCTCGTCGCCGTACGAGGCATGGCCGTCTCCGCGGCTCCACGGTCTGCCGTCTGCCGTCTCGTCACGCGATCCCCGCCCTTCCCGGTAGGCGTCCACGAGCTCCAGCAGCGCCCGCTCCGCGCGGCCGGCGGCCCGGCACGATGTCGCAGGTCGCGGCCTTCACCTCCTGGATGTGCACGTTGGGGTCGAGCGAGAGCCCGAACAGGTCGTTCGCCGAGTCGCCCCGGCTGAGGCCGCCCCAGCCCCAGTGATAGGGGAGCCCGACCTGGTGCAGCACGCGGCCCCGCGACCTGAGGGGCCGCATGCGCTCGGTGACCATCACGCGCGCCTCGATCGCGGTCCGGCTGCTGACGATCGTCGCCCAGCCCCCGTGCTCCAGGCCGCGTTCGGCTGCCAGCTCGGGGCTCACCTCGCAGAACATCTCAGGCTGCAGCTCGGCCAGGTAGGGGACCGAACGCGACATCCCGCCGGCCGTGTGGTGCTCGGTCAGCCGGTAGGTGGTCATCACGTAGGGGAAGACCCCCGCGCCGGCTTCGCCGTCCGAGGGGTTGAAGGGATTCTCGCGATGCTCGATGTTCTCGCGTGCGGGGTTCGCGCGCTGCGCGTAGAGCGGGTTGCCGACCGGCGACTCCTGCGGCTCGTAGTGGGTCGGGAACGGGCCGTCGGTGAGCCCGCTCGGCACGAACAGCCACGCGCGTCCGTCGGCCTGCATGACGAAGGGCTCGTCGCCGCGCAGCGCGTCCTCCGCCTCGGCGCCCTCGGGCGGCACGTAGTCAGGTGGCTTCGTCGCGCTTGAAGTCCGGCACGTCCTCGCCCGTCCACTTCTCGTGCTCCGGGTCCCACCAGACGTAGCTTCTTGCGCTCGGACCACGGCTTGCCGTCCGGGTCCGCCGAGGCGCGGTTGTAGAGGATCCGCCGGTTCAGCCGGCCAGGCCCAGCCCCACTCGGGCGCCACCCAGGACTGCTCCGATCCGGGCTTTCTGCGAGCGGGCTGATTGGTGCCGTCGGCATACGAGCCGCAGTAGATCCAGCATCCGCATACCGTCGACCCGTCCGCCTTCAATTCCGTGTACCCGGACAGCGGTTGGCCGTCGGCGCTCCAGCCGTTGATCTCCCCGAGCACCGCGTCGGCGCTCGGCTCCTCGATCTCGCCGCGTGTCGGGTAATCCCACCGCAGCTCCAGAATCGGGCGGTCCTTCGGGTCGTCGCGCCGGGCGAGCTTCTCGCGGATCCGCTTGCCCAGGTGGTATGTGAACCAGAGGTCGGAGCGGCAGTCGCCCTCGGGCTCGACCGCCTGATGGTGCCACTGCAGCAGCCGCTGCGTGTTGGTGAAGCTTCCGTCCTTCTCGGTGTGCGCCGCCGCCGGGAGGAAGAAGACCTCGGTGTCGATGTCCTCCGTCCGGAGCTCACCGGTCTCGATCTTCGGGCGCGTCGTACCAGAACCGTGCCGACTCGATCTCCTGGAAGTCGCGCACCACCAGCCATTTCAGCTTCGACATCGCGAGCCGGTGCAGCCGTGAGTTGGCCGAGCCGACGGCGGGGTTCTCTCCGTACAGGAAGAACCCGGGCACCTTGCCCTCGAGCATCGAGACGACCGTGGGGTAGATCGAGTGGTCGCCGGTGATCCGCGGCACGTAGTCGAAGCAGAAGTCGTTCTCCTTCGAGGCTGTTGGCCACCACGCCTTCAGCAGGCTCGTGATGTAGGCGTCGGCGTGTCCCCAGTATCCGGAGCGGGGCGAGTTCACCTCGACGTACTTCGCGAGATTTTGGTGTGCGTGGGCGTGCGGCATCGGCAGGTATCCCGGCAGGATGTTGTAGAGCGTGGGAATGTCGGTCGAGCCCTGGATCGACGCGTGTCCGCGCAGCGCGAGGATGCCGCCGCCCGGCCGGCCGATGTTCCCCAGCAGCGCCTGGATGATCGCCGCCGTCCTGATGTACTGGACACCCACCGTGTGCTGGGTCCAGCCCACGGCGTAGCAGAACGCGGACGTGCGCTCGCGGCCGGAGTTGGCACAGAGCGTCTCGGCCACCTCGAGGAACGTCTCCTTGGGTATGCCGCACGTCTCCTCCACGATCTCGGGCGTGTAGCGGCGGAAGTGCTTGCGCAGCAGCTGGAAGACGCAGCGCGGGTGCTGCAGCGTGTGGTCGACCTCCGGCGGCTCGCCACCTCTCAGGCCGCCGCCGCCTCCGTGCGCGCCGTGCGCCTGCTCGCCGAGTGCCGCGCCCTCCTCGTGCTTGCCGGCTGCCGCGAACGCATCCATGCCCTCGTACTGCCAGCTGCGGACGTCGTATGAGCCGACCTCCGGGTCCCAGCCTGAGAAGAAGCCGTCCAGGTCCTCGGTGTCGGCGAAGTCCTCCGAGATGATCGTGGCCGCGTTGGTATAGGCGTTCACGTACTCCGGGAACCAGTGCTCGTTCTCGAGTATGTAGTTGACGATCCCGCCCAGGAACGCGATGTCGCTCCCGGCCCGGATCGGCACGTGCAGGTCAGCGAGCGCGCTCGTGCGGGTGAAGCGAGGATCGACGTGGATCACCTTCGCGCCGCGCTCGCGCGCCTCCATCACCCATTGGAACCCGACGGGATGGCACTCGGCCATGTTCGAGCCCTCGATCACGATGCAGTCGGCGTTCTGCAGGTCCTGCTGGAAGGTGGTGGCCCCTCCCCGGCCGAACGACGTCCCCAGACCGGGAACGGTGGAGGAGTGTCATATGCGGGCCTGGTTCTCGATCTGGATCGCGCCCAGCGCCGAGAACAGCTTCTTGATCAGGTAGTTCTCCTCGTTGTCGAGCGTCGCGCCGCCGAGGCTCGCGAAGCCGCGCGTGCGGCGCAGCTTCGTGACGCCGTCCGGTGCGGTCTCCTCCCACGTCAGGTCGCGGGTCGCGATCACGCGGTCGGCGATCATGTCCATCGCGTCGTCAAGGGACAGCGACTCCCACTCGGTCCCCCCGGGCCGGCGGTACTTGACCCGGTATTCGCGCGTCGGCGCGTTGACCAGCTGCTTGGTCGCCGATCCCTTCGGGCACAGCCGGCCGCGCGAGATCGGGCTGTCCGGGTCGCCCTCGATCTGGGTGATGCGGCCATCGGTGACGAACACTCGCTGGCCGCACCCGACCGCGCAGTAGGGGCAGACAGACTTGACGACACGATCGGCGGAAGCTGTGCGCGCGCGTAGATCGCCGGAGCGCTCGGAGCGCGCCGCCCTGCCCCGCGCCAGCGGGTCTCCGGCGAGCTGGCGCAAGAACGGAAGCGAGCGCGGCGGCTTCATTGGCTTCTTCATACCGTTTCCCCGCTGCCGGCGCGGGTACGCATCACTCATGGGGCTCGACCAGTCGAGGGAGAAGGCGCGCACGCGCCTTTGCAGGGTCCTCGACGTGGACCCTGATCTCGCCGGCGACCTGGACGGCGACGCACTCCGCGTCGCGCGTACCCGGGCGGTCGCAGCGGTGCTGGTTCTCGAGCCGGGACCGTGCCAGTTGGAGCGCGGACGCCCGGCGGCCTCTTTGGACGCGCTGCTGGTCCTCGACGGCACCCTCACCCGCGAGGTACGGGTGCATGGCCGGATATTCACGGAGCTGCTCGGACCCGGGGACGTCTTGCGCCCGTGGGGCCGGGAGGACGTCGAGCTGATCTCGTGCGACGTCGAGTGGCACGCCCTGACGCGCACGACCCTGGCACTCGTCGATTCGCCCTTCCACGAGCGCGTGCGCCCGTGGCCGCAGATCGCGGGTGCCCTCGTGGGCCGTGGGGTGCGGCGCGCGCACCGGCTCGCCCTGCAGCGGGCGCTCTCGTGTCACAAGCGGCTCGAGGACCGGATCCTGATGCTCTTCTGGCATCTCGCCGAGCGGTGGGGCCGCGTCGGGCCCGACAGCACGACTTTGCTGCGCCTGCCGCTCACACATCGGCTGATCGGCGAGATCGTCGGCGCCGAACGGCCCTCCGTGTCGGCCACCCTTGGCCGGCTGGCCGCCGCGGGGAAGCTCGACCGCTCGGGCTCCGACTGGGTCCTGCACGGCAGCGTCGGCGACCACTTCGGCGAGGACGCGGAGGATCGGCAGCCGCATTCGGCCGGCAACGGCATCAGGCCCATCGAAGCAACCGGTATTCGCCGCTAGGACAGGCGGCGCTCCAGCGACGTGTGGATCACGGGCCGGCGCCAGTTGCCGGGGAGGATCTTCTCGATGCGCATCAGGGCTGAGCGTCCCTCCAGCTCGAGCGTCGCGAACTGGTTGTCGAAGGTGGGTCCCTGGGCCAGCCGCCAGCGGATGTCCGGATCCCCGATGCCCGTAGTGCGGGCGAGCCGCCGCAGGAGGCGGGCCACCGCCGGCCTCGCGGTGCTGCGGATGACCACTCGCTCATGCCGGCTGAGGGCGTTGCGGAAGGGTGAGCAGACGGCCTGGTAGACGGCGCTGCGAACGTATGCCTCGTTCCTGAAGGCGGCCTCTGCCAGGTAGGCGTGGTGCACGTCGCCGCCCAGCATCACGATCGTCGCCGGCGGCGTTCCCAGCTCGCCGGCGCCCACGGAGCGCAGCAGCCCGGTCATCCGCTTGAAGGAGTCGCCGAACGCGGGCCAGTGCTCGAGGTCGAGGGCGCGGCGCAGCCATTCGCCCGGCCCCTTCGCCAGACGCCCCCACGCGCCGGCGCAGACGGCCTCGTTCCAGGCCTCCAGGTAGTGCTGCTCCGGGCGACATCAGCATTGGCAGCGTGTCGGCCAGCAGGAGATGGTCGAAGTCGCCGGTCGCCTCTTCGACGATGTGCTCCCACTCACGGTCGTCGACCATCTTGCGCGGGTAGCGGTCGAGCACGCGTCCCTCCCGCGAGTCGAACACCACGATCTTGATGCGGCCGTACTCGCGTGAGTAGCTCCAGCGGCTCCCGTTCACCTCCAGGTCGGCCTTCTCAGCCCAGTCGCAGAGGAACTCGCCTGCGTCCGGCAGGGATTGAACCCGCTTGAAGACCTCGCTTCGGGCGAGGCGGGCGGGGGAGAGGTTCCCGAGGTGCTGATAGACGTAGTAGGAGGCCAGTGCCCCGCGGATGCGCTGGGTCCACCAGTGCTTGGCGCGCATCTCCCGCACCCACTTCGCCGACGAGTTCCAGTCGTCGTGGACGTCGTGGTCGTCGAAGATCATCATCGTCCCGACCGTCGAGAGCAGCCAGCGGATCTCCGGCTCGCCCCACGACTCCCTGTAGAGGTGCGTGTACTCCTCGTAGTCGAGTACCTCCTCGTGCGGTGGCTTGCTGGTGTCGCGGCGCGAGCGGATGAACTCCCGGGTCTGCGGCGCATCCTCGTCCGCGTAGACCTGGTCGCCGATCGCCATCAGCAGCGCTGGCCAGTCCGCCGGCGTGCGCTCGCGCATGCGCGTCGCGAGCGCATACAGCGCGTCGATCTCGCGGCCCCGGTCGTCCTGGTCCTTGGTGAGGGTGTACGGCGGGTGGTGGGGGACCGCGACCCGGCACGATCCAAAGACGATCTTCAGCCGGGCCTCCGGATCGATCGTCCGGATCAGGCTCGGCGGGAACTGCGAACCCTCCTCCGGCCAGCGCCGCTCGCCGTCGAGCGCGACCTCGTAGGGCTGGATGCTTCCCGGCTCGAGGCCTTCGATCACGACCAGCGCGTAGTGGTGGCCGTTGACGCAGAACGTGCGCGCCGTGCGCCCGAGGATCTCGACCTCGCAGGGCGCGTCGGTTTCGACCCAGACCGTCGCGGACGTCTCGCCGACGTACCGCAGCAGCGGTCCCAGAACCAGGTCGGGCATCGACTAGTGGCCCTTCCCCAAACGTCTCACCGGAAATGGCGGTCTCCGGAACCGCCATGCTGCGTCCTCGGTCGCCCACGTACTAACCAAGTACGCGGGCTCCCTGCGTCCTTGCCTGCCGGCCCCGGCGCCACGCCATTTCCTGGCGAACGTTCGGAGAAGAACCACTAGGCCGGCGCTTCCGTCGCCGGCGCGCGGCCGAGGTTGGCGAGCGCCATCTGCTTGAGAGCCTCGTCGAAGCCGGGCTGCGGCGGCCGGCACGAGCGGCATTCCGTCGGCCTCGACACGGCCCAGCACGCGCTCCTGCGACTCGCGCGCGAGGCGGTTCACCCGCTCCACGTCGACGCCGGTCAGCTCCCCGTCGCGCTTGGCGAAGCGGCCGCCGACGAGCACGTGGCGCACGTTGGAGGCGTTGGCCTGAAGGACCACCGCGCCGGCGGCGTCCACGGAGCGGCCATGTTCAGCCGCGGGCCGCCCACGACGATCACGTCCGCCTGCTTCCCGGGCGACAGCGAGCCGGTGATGTCCTCGAGACCCATGGCCGCGGCTCCGTTCACCGTCGCCCACCCGAGCGCGTCGCGCACACCGAGCTCCAGCCGCTCGGGCATCGCGCCGGCTTGGTTGATGGGGTCGTTGTCCATGCAGCGCTGGAATGAAGCCCGAGCCGCATCTGGGCGAACATGTCGCCCGAGTTGACCGAGATCACGTCGCAGCTGAGGCTGGGGCGCATCCCGCGGTCCATCGCGCGGCGCATGATCGGGTGGCCCATTCCCATCTGGATCTCGGTCTCGGGGCTGCAGGACACCTTCGCCCCGGCGCGCGCGAGGAGCTCGAGCTCGTCGTCGGTGAGCGTGTTGCAGTGCACGTGCACCTGGCGCTCGTCGAGCAGGCCGTGCTGCTCGAGCTCGGGAACTCCGCCCGTGACCGGCGAGCCCCACACGCAGCCGGTGTGCGCGACCACCAGGGCGTCCATCTCCCGCGCCGAGCGCGATCTCCGCGCGGGTGTAGGTCGAACGGCAGGAGGCCGACCTCCGTGAGGGCGATCCCCATCCGGACGAGGCCCCCGTCGCCGGAGAGCCGCTCGGTGCGGATCCGCCGCGCGTCGTCGATGCGTGCCTGGTGGTCCGGGAACCCCGCCGGCTCGGCCGGCGCGGGGAAGTAGCCGTAGGCCGAACACCGCGCGGATGCCGGCGTCGAGCAGTGCGTCGAGCGCCGCATCGGCATGCGCGGGCGTGTTGACGCAATGCGAGAAGTCGAGCAGCGTCGTGACGCCCGCGTCGAGCGCCTCGAGCGCGCCGACGTAGTTGCCGGCGTACACGTCCTCCGGCTCGTAGCGCGGGGAGATCGTCTGCCGGATTCCGCGGAAGTACTCGGTCAGCGACCAGTCCGCGCAGAGCGCGCGCATCGTGCGACTGCCACGTGTGCCGGTGGGTGTCGACGAAGCCCGGCAGGACCACGTGCCCGGCGACGTCGAGCACGTCGGCGTCACCCGTCTCGATGCCGGGCGCGACCGCCGCGATCGTGCCGTCCTCGATCAGCACGTCGCCCACGCCGAGCTCTCCGATCGTGGGGTCCATGGACAGCACGTGGCCGCCGCGCAACAGCACTCGCTCCGTCATTCCGGCAGGATCGCGACCACGCGCGCGGGCGCGGCGCTGGCGCCGACGATCCGCAGCGGGAAGCAGGCGACCGTGAACCCGCTCGGCGGCAGCGCGCCGAGGTTGCACAGGCGCTCGATCTGCGAGTAGGGCAGGTCGGACTGGTGGGCCGCCCAGAAGATGCCCGGCTCGCCGCGCTCGCGGGCCTCGCTCGGCCTGCAGGTGCAGCGGCGCGTCCCAGCCCCAGGCGTCGATCCCCATCACGCGCACGCCGCGGTCGTACAGCCAGTGCGTCGCCTCGGCGGTGACGCCGGGCCCGCGGGCGATGTAGTCGAGCTGCGCCGTAGAACTCGTCGCGGCCGGTGCGGACGAGGACGATGTCGAGCGGCTGCGAGTCGTGGCCGCCGGCGAGCGCGCTCCTCCACGTCGGCCGCGGTCAGCGCGTCGCCGTCGGCCCGGTCGGTCGCGTCGAGCACCACGCCGGGCGCGTAGAACCACTCCAGCGGCAGCTCGTCGATCGTCTGCGCGGGCTCGCCGCGCGATCGTCGAGTTGTAGTGCCAGGGCGCGTCGACGTGGGTCGAGTTGTGCGTGCCCGAAGCGCGTGAAGGTCTCGACCGCCCAGCCCTCCCCGTCGCGCAGCAGGTCGCGCGGAACCCCGAGCATCGCCTCGATCGCCTGCGCGGCGCCCTCGTCATGCGCGACGTACGTCGATGTCGGTCCGCAGCGCCTCGGGAAGCTCGGCCGGACTGGGCTCGATCGGAGCGGAAAGGTCGACAAGTCGCACGGCCGCAAGCCTAGCCACAACTCGCGAACGGCTCATTCATCGCGCTGGTCGGCGTTTTACGGGAATAGTCCGGAAAAGGACGACCAGCGGAGGAAGGGGGAAGGGAGGAATGCAACGAGAGGCGCGGCGAAACGCGCAACTTCGACGAGGCCACTCCGAGGGACGGGGCATGTAGGAAGCGGCGTCTGGCGAGGCGCATACCTGCGGGGCTTCTCGCGATCCATTCCGCTGGTCGAGATAAGGCACCCATACGGCGCAAAAAGTCGACCAGCGGAACGGAGGACGACCGAACCCAACGAAGAGGCGCGGTGAAACGCGCAACTTCGACGCGGCGGAACCGGTACTTACAAAGACGCGACCTGAGGCCTGGCGTGCGAGAGCCGCTCGCCGATCACGGCCTCCGCCGCCTCGGCAGCCGAGGCGTGGCCGGTCACCGCCGCGATGAACTCCGCCGGCTCGAGGGCCAGCAGCTCGACTTCGCTGCGTGCCCGGACCGTCGCCGTGCGCGCCTGGTTGCGGAGCAGCGAGATCTCGCCGAAGTAGCCGCCGGCGCCGAGCGTTCGCACCAGCTGTTCGTCGACGAACACGTCCACTTCGCCGTCGTCCAGGACGTAGAAGCGCCGACCGGGCGCTCCCTGGGTGATGATCTCGCGGCCCGCCGGAACCGTCACGCGCGACAGCTCGGCGGCGAGGTGCTCGATCGTGGCGCGCGGCAGCGCGCTGAAGATGTCGATCGCCGCGAGCAGCCCCGTCTCGTGTGCGGGCCAGACCGTCGCGGCGTCGATCTGGCGCAGCTGCTGCCACAGCACCAGCACGACCACCGGCAGGAAGCACCCCGCTGCGATCAGCGCGTCCTCGTTGCTGACGAACTGGAGCAGAACGGGCGCGAGGATGCCCCCGGCGGCGAGCGAGGCCAGCACCATCGTCTCGAAGGCGGCCGTCACGCGCGCTCGCACCCCGTCGTCGATCGCCCGCTGCAGGAGCGTGTAGGTCGAGACGTCGACCAGCGTGCTGGCAGCACCGGCCAGCGCCAGCAGTGGAATCCAAACCGCGGCGCTGTCCGGACGCAGACGTGAGGGCGAGCGCAGCGCCCCAGACGCAGACCGCGCCGGCCAGGACCGGAGTCAGCGCGCCGCGCCGACCAAGGCGCTCGTGAACAGGCTCGCCGCGGCGGCACCGGCTCCGATCGCCGCGACCAGCAACCCCACGGTCGCCGGTCCGGCGTCGAGGATCTCGAACGCCACGACCACGATCAGCACGTTGAGTGCGCCGAGGACGAGGGTCTGGGCCGTGAACAGGGCCGCCAGCACCCGCAGGCGTCCCTCGGCCAGCAGGGTCATGAATCCACCGCGCAAACCTCGCGCGACATCCGCGGCACGCTGCGGCCGCCGCCGTTCGGGCGCGCCGGCCGCCGGTAGCTGCGCGTAAAGCGCCGCCGAAGCAGCGAACACGACGGCGGTCGCGGCAAACACCGCTTCCGGTCCACTCGCCGCGTACAGAATTCCGCCCGCGGCCGGTCCGGCGAAGAGAGCGACGCTCTGAAAGGAGCCCGAGACGACGTTCGCCGCCGTGAGCTCGTCGGCCGAGCGGGTGAGCGGCGGCAGCAGGGCGGAGCGGGCGGGCCGCACCGCCACCAGGCATACCCCGAATACGGCGGACAGGAAGACGGCGAAGCCGGCCGGCAGATCGAGCGCAACGACGGCCGCCGTCAGTGCCAGGACGACCGCGGCGAGGACACCGGCCGCCGACAGCAGGCGCCGGCCCCCGAAGCGGTCGGCAAACAGGCCCGCGAAAGGTGCGGCCGCCGCGGCTCCGGCCAGGCGGCTCGCGACGGCGAGGCCGACGAGTGCTGCGCCCCCTACTTCATAGGCATAGATGCTGAAGGCGATGCCGAACGCCCACGCGGCCGCCTCGACGCAGCCCTGCGTGGTCACCAGCAGCCGAACCTCGCGGTTTCCGTGGATCAGGCGGAGCGACTCGAGCGCCTGCGTGACCCGTCCGCCGCGCCTCACAGGCCGGCCTCCGGGGACGCTCCGGCCTCACCTGCCGCGGCGGCATCGAGCATGAACGTCAGGTCGCCGCTGTGGGGGGAAACGCAACCGGCAGGCAGCTGCGGATCGCCGGCGATCGCGCGCGCGACCACCTGGGCCTTGTCCGCTCCCGCGACTGCGAAGAGCACGGACCGCGCCGAGTTGATTGCCGCCAATGTGAGGGTGATCCGGGGCACGTAGGGCTCCAGGCCCGCCTCTTCGACGCCGACCACTGCGCGCTCGCGCTCGAGCACCTCTGGCCGGCCGGGGAAGAGCGACGCGCAGTGGCCGTCCGTCCCGATGCCGAGCAGCACGAAGTCCAGCTGCGGCATGCCGGGGCCGAACTCGTCGTGGAGCCGCCGCTCATAGTCGGCCGCCCCGTCGTCCGGGCCGCGCTCGCCCTCCATGCGCTCGACTCGCGGCCCGGGCTGCGGGACGCGCCCGAGCAGCGCGGACCTCACCATGCCGAAGTTGGAGCGCTCGTCGTCGGGCGGGACGGCGCGCTCGTCGCCGAACCACAGCGCGCAGCGGCCCCACGGGAGCATCATCTCTGCGAGCCGCTCGTAGGCGGCCCGCGGAGTCGAGCCTCCTGCCAGCGCGATATGGCCTCCGGCCCGCACGGCGACGGCAAGGCGCTCCGCCACCGCGCCCGCCAGATCCTGCGTGACGACGCGGCGAACCGCGGGCTCAGACATGGTCGCTGGGAAGGTGCCAGCGACGAGGCCCGATCAGGCGGAATGCGCCCTCGGGACCCCACGTGCCGGGCTCGTAGAACTCGAGCGGCGGCGGGTCCTCGAGCACGGGCTCCGCCACCTCCCACAACCGCTCGATGCCGCTGGCGGTGTTGAAGAACATGTGCTCGCCGACCATGACGTCGTGGATCAGCCGCTCGTAGGGCTCGAGCAAATGCTCGAGCCCGCCGAAGGCGTCGGCATAGCGGAACTCCATCTCGGCCTCGCCCAGCTGCATCACCGGTCCCGGGACCTTGGCCAGGAAGTTCAGCGAGATGGTTCCCGGGTCGCCGAGGTCGAACGTCAGGTGGTCGGCTCCGAACGCCTCGGCCGACCAGTTGCAGTCGACAGGGAACATCTTCCGCGGCGGCTGGCGGAAGGCGATCGTCAGCAGGCGCCGGCTCTCCGCCATCCGCTTTCCGGTGCGCAGGAAGAACGGCACGCCGCTCCAGCGCCAGCTGTCGACCTGCACCCGCGCTGCGACGAAGGTCTCCGTCTGGGAGTCGGGGTCCACGCCCGGCTCGGAGCGGTACCCGTCGTACTGACCGCGCACGACGTCGCCGGCGCGAAGCGTCGTTATGGAGTCGAACACCTTCTGTTTTTCGTCACGAAGGGGCCCCGACTCAAGGGAGAGCGGCGGTTCCATGGCGACGAACCCGAGCACCTGGAGCAGGTGCGTGACGAGCATGTCGCGCAGCGCGCCGGTGCGCTCGTAGAAATCGCCGCGTGTTCCGATCCCCAAATTCTCCGGCACGTCGATCTGCACGTGGTCGACGTGGTTGCGGTTCCAGACCGGCTCGAAGATGCCGTTTGCGAACCGCAGCGCCAGGATGTTCTGCACCGCCTCCCGGCCGAGGTAGTGGTCGATGCGGAAGGTCTGGTCCTCGCTGAAGACTCGCTGGAGCCTGGCGTTCAGCGCGCGCGCGGACTGCAGGTCCCAGCCGAACGGCTTCTCGAGGATCACGCGCGCCCGCTCGGCCAGGTTCTCGGCCTCGATCACCGACAGGATGGATTCGAAGGCGCTGGGCGGCACCGAGAGATAGTGCAGGCGCCGCGGCGTGCCGGGGATCTCCTCTTCGGCGGTATGGACCGCCTCGGCAAGCTCGTGTCCGTCCGCGAGGCGGACGTAGGTGAGCGTGCTCTCGAACGCCTGCCATTCGGCTCCGGCCGGAGGCATGCGCCCGAACTCGGCGGTCGCCTCGCGCGCCAGCTGCCGGAACTCCTCGTCCGTCAGCTCGTGGCGCGAAGTCCCGATCACACGGAAGTGCGGCGGCATGCGCCCGGTCTCGAACAGGTGGAACATCCCGGGCAGTAGCTTGCGGCGGGCGAGGTCGCCGGTGCCGCCGAAGAGCACGATGACGTGGTCCTCGGGAACCCGCGGCCCGCGGGCGGCCGGCAAAGGGCCCGGGCTGAGCGCGGTTGCGGTCCCGTCAACCACCGGGCTTCTCCTGGTGGCCGCCGAACTCGTGGCGCATCGCCGACAGGAGGCGGTCGGCGAACCCGGCGCTGCCCTGGGAGCTGAAGCGCGCGAACAGCGCCGCCGCCAGGACCACCGTCGGGACTCCCTCCTCGATCGCGGCCTGAACCGTCCAGCGGCCCTCGCCCGAGTCGGAGACGCGGCCGGCGAAGTTCTCGAGCGTGGGCGACTCGGCAAGCGCGGCCGCGGTCAGGTCGATCAGCCAGGATGCGACCACGCTGCCCCGGCGCCACACCTCCGCCACGTCGGCCACGTCGATGTCGTAGCGGAAGTACTGCGGGTCACGCATCGGAGCGGTCTCCGCGTCGCCACCCTCCTGGGCGCTGCCGGCGTTGGCGCTGTGCAGGACGTTCAGCCCCTCGGCGTACGCCGCCATCAGCCCGTACTCGATGCCGTTGTGGACCATCTTCACGAAGTGGCCCGCGCCGGCGGGGCCGCAGTGCAGATAGCCCATCTCGGCCGGCGCCGGGTCGCCGGTGCGGCCGGGTGTGCGCGAGGCCGCGTCGACTCCCGGCGCGAGCGCGCGGAAGATCGGGTCGAGCCGCGTGACCGGCTCGGGCTGGCCTCCGATCATCAGGCAGAAGCCGCGCTCGAGGCCGAACACGCCGCCGCTGGTGCCCACGTCGATGTAGTGGATCCCGCGCGGCTCGAGAGCCGCGGCGCGGTCCACGTCGTCCCGGTAGTTGCTGTTCCCGCCGTCGATCACCGTGTCGCCCTGGGCGAGATGCGCGGCGACCTGCTCGACGGTCTCGCCGGCGAACGCGGCCGGGACCATCACCCACACCGCGCGCGGCGCTTCCAGGCCGGCGACAAGCTCCTCCAGCGACGCCGTGCCGGTCGCGCCCTCGCCGGCGATCAGCTCGACGGCCTTCGGGTCGAGGTCGTAGACCACGCACTCGTGCCCGGCGCGCATCAGGCGGCGGACGATGTTGGCGCCCATCCGGCCGAGCCCGATCATGCCGAGTTGCATCAGCTCAGCAGTTCTTTGGCAGCTTCCACGATCCGCTCGGGCGTGAAGCCGAACTTCCGCTGAAGGTCCTTGAGCGGTGCGGAGGCTGCCGAACGTGTTCATGCCGATCATCCGGCCCTCGCTGCCGACATAGCGGTCCCATCCGAAGATCGGAAGCCTGCTCGACGCCGACCCGCGCCGTGACGTGCGGCGGGATCACCTCGTCGCGGTACTCGCGCGGCTGGCGCTCGAACAGGTTCCAGGAGGGCATGCTGACCACGCGAGCGCGCACGCCGTCGGCGGTCAGCTGCTCGAAGGCGTCGATGCAGAGCGGGACCTCCGTGCCGGTCGAGAGCAGGATCACCTCCGGGTCTCCGCCAGGCGCGTCGGCGAGCACGTAGGCGCCCTGGCGCAGTCCGGCGGCGGCGGCGTACTTCGTGCGGTCGAGCGTCGGCATCGGCTGGCGCGACAGCACCAGCGCCGACCGAGTCGTGCCGCAGCTCCATCAGGAATCGCCATGCCTCGGCAACCTCGTTCGCGTCGCCGGGCCGCATGGTGATCAGGCCGGGCACCGCGCGCAGCGCCGCGAGCTGCTCGATCGGCTGGTGGGTCGGCCCGTCCTCACCGAGGCCGATCGAGTCGTGCGTGAAGATCAGGATCGTCGGGATCTCCATCATCGCGCCGAGACGAATGGGCGTGCGGAAGTAGTCCGAGAAGATCAGGAACGTTGCGCCGAACGCGCGCAGCTTCGACAGCGCCAACGCGTTCACCGCGGCGCCCATCGCGTGTTCGCGAATCGCCGAAATGCAGGTTGCGCCCGGAGCGGTCGGTCGCGCTGAAGTCGCCGGCACCGTCGAAGGTGAGGCGCGTCTTGGTCGAGGGGTCGAGGTCGGCCGCCCCGCCGATCAGCCAGGGGACATGCGGGGCGATGGCGTTCAGGACCTTCCCGGAAGCCTCGCGGCTGGCCATGCCCTTCTCGTCGGGCGGGAACTCCGGGATGTCCCGGTCCCATCCGTCTGGCAGCTCGCGGCGCTGCATCCGCTCGAGGTTGTCGGCCAGATCGGGATGCTCGCGCCCGTAGGCCTCGTAGAGCTCCTCCCATTCCCCGTGCAGCCGGGCACCGCGCTCGCCGAGCCGCTCGCGGAAGTGCTCGCGCACTCCGTCCGGGACCAGGAACTGCGCGTCCTCCGGCCACCCGTACGCCCGCTTCGTCGCGCGCACCTCCTCCTCGCCCAGCGGCTCGCCGTGCGCGGCGCTCGTGTCCTGCTTGTCGGGCGCGCCCCATGCGATGTGGCTGTCGACGATGATCAGCGTCGGCCGGTCCTCGCACGCCTTGAACGTCTCGAACGCGCGCCGCAGCGTCGCGAGGTCGTTCGCGTCGCCCACCCGCGTGACGTTCCAGCCGTGTCCGAGGAACCGCTCGGCGACGTCGTCGGAGAACGCCAGCGAGGTGTTGCCCTCGATCGTGATGTGGTTGTTGTCGTAGATCCAGCAGAGGCGGTTGAGCTGCAGGTGACCGGCGAGCGAGGCCGCCTCGGCGGAGATGCCCTCCATCATGTCGCCGTCCCCGCACATGGCGTAGACGTCGTAGTCGAACAGCTCGAAGTCCGGCCGGTTGAAGTGCGCGGCCAGCCACTCTCCCGCGATCGACATTCCCACCGAGTTGCCCACTCCCTGTCCGAGCGGGCCCGTGGTCGTCTCGACGCCGGAGGTCCAGCGGTACTCGGGGTGACCGGGCGCCTTCGAGTCGAGCTGCCGGAAGCGGCGAATGTCCTCCATGCCCACGGCGAGCTCGCCCACGACCTCGTAGTCGGGGTCGACCGACTTCACGCCGGCCAGGTGCAGCAGCGCGTACAGCAGCATCGAGGCGTGCCCGTTGGAGAGGATGAACCGGTCCCTGTTCGGCCAGATCGGGTCCTCGGGGTCGAAGCGGAGAAAGTCCTGCCACAGCACGTAGGCGACAGGCGCGAGCGCCATCGGCGTGCCCGGGTGCCCGGAGTTCGCCGCCTGGACCGCATCCATCGCAAGCGTGCGGATGGTGTTGATGCTCAGCTGATCGAGCGAGGTGTTGGTTGTGGTGGCGGCCTGCATCACTTGGCAATCCGTGGGCCGAGATACGTTAAGGCAACGGATGCCCAATGCGGAGGAGGAAAAACGCGTTGCAGCCGAAGCGGCGGCGGCGCTGGTGCCGCGGGGCGCGACGGTGGGACTCGGAACCGGCTCGACGGTGGAGCTGCTGCTGCCCGTCCTGGCGGGCCTGGACCTCGGCCTGCGGTGCGTCGCGACATCGCCCCGCACCGAAGGCGCGGCCCTTGCGGTGGGACTCGAAGTGGAGCCATTCCTCACGCTCGACCGGGTCGACATCGCGATCGACGGCGCCGACCAGGTCGACCCGGCGGGATGGATCATCAAGGGCGGCGGCGGCGCGCACACGCGCGAGAAGATCGTCGCGCTGGCCGCCGAGCGGTTCGTCGTGATCGTCTCGTCGGACAAGCTGGTCCCGAAGCTGACTCCCCCGGTGCCCCTCGAGCTGCTCGAGTACGGGGTCCGAGCGACGCTCCGCGCCCTGAGAGAGGCCTCGCTCCGCGAATCGCCGCCAAGCCCCGACGGCGGCCTGATAGCCGACTACCACGCCACCTTCGAAGACCCGGCCGAGCTCTCGGTCCGCCTATCCACCACGCCGGGAGTGGTGGACCACGGCCTCTTCCCACCGGAACTGGTCAGCGAGGTAGTAGTGGGCGAGGGCTCAACAGCAAGAACGATCAAGATACAACTCCTGACTGCGGTCTCGCGCGTCGCGCTGCGGTCTCTCCGGTCTCCCGCTGTCTACGGCAACGGCGCGGCTGGGTACCTCGCCCGCACCCCATCGACAAAGCTGACCATCTCCTCCGCCAGCTTCGCATCCTCGATTTCAAGCACGTTCTCGGCGTTCATCTCTCCGGAGTGCGACAGGTTGAAGCTGCCGGCGAACACGACGTCGTCGGCGACGGTCACCTTCGCGTGCATGTAGTCGTGGACGGCGTCGGGGCTGTAGGGCGTCGACGGCTTGCCCGAGAAGTCGGCCAGCCGCAGGACCTGGCCGAGCAGGTCGAGCTTCCAGGCGGACCGCCCGTTGGCGCGCCACTGGCCGTAGACCTCGCGGATCTGCGTGCCGTCGAGCACGCCGGCCACGTCGACGCGCCCGTCGGCGGCCACCTCGGCGAGCGTCCCGAGCACCGGCCCTGAAGTCAGCACCGGCGACGCGATCCTGATCCTGCGCCGTGCCTCGCCGAGGCGCTTCGCGATCCGGTGCGCGAGTGCCGGACCCCGCTCGGGGCAGAACCAGGACCGGACCGCAATCCCGCCGACGTCCTCGGGTCGCGGGTCGACCTTGCCGGTACCCGCGACCTTGCCGCGCCGCCACAGCTGCTCGAAGTCCTCGCCGAACGCCGCGGCGACCGGGGGCGACTCCACCGTCACGATCACGTTCTCCTCGCGCGACCAGGAGTCGTCGGTCCAGTTCGTCGAGCCGGTCCAGACGGCGCCGGCGTCCCGGATCGCGTACTTGTGGTGCATCAGGTCCGGGATTCCCGGAATCGGCTTGCTGACGACCTCCAGCTCGTGTGGCTCGATCTCGACGCGCGGCGGGGGCGGCACCGGTATCGGCTTGTCGAAGTCGAGGTTGTACGCGAGCCGCAGCTCCACGCCGCGCTTGCGCGCATCCGCCAGTGCCTCCATGACCGGCGCGGCGGTGCCCGGCACGAGCTTCACGTCGTACAGGGCAAGATCCAGGGTCTTCCGGGCGCGCTCGATGAAGCCGGCCAGCTCGGCCGCGACCGCGGCCGCCTTCTGGCCACCGTCGGTGAGCGTGCGGACCTCGAGGCTCACGGCACCGAGCGCGGCGGAACGAGGCCCATCTCGCACGCGCCTTCGTTGATCAGGCGCACGATCTCGGCCGGGTCGTCGGTGAGCGCGAGCAGCTCCAGCTCCGCCGCCGTCACCTTCCCCTCGCCGACCAAGCGTTCGCGTATCCAGTCCAGGAGGCCCTGCCAGTAGCCCGAGCCGGCAAGCACGAGCGGGAAGTGGCCCACCTTGCCGGTCTGGATCAGCGTCAGCGCCTCGAACAGCTCGTCGAGCGTGCCGAATCCGCCCGGAAAGACGACGAACCCGCACGCGTAGCGCACGAACATCACCTTGCGCGTGAAGAAGTAGTGGAACCGCAGCTCGACGTCGACGTATGGGTTCGTTCCCTGCTCGAACGGCAGCTCGATGTTCAGGCCGACCGACGGCACGCCGGCCTCGCGCGCGCCTCGGTTCGCGGCCTCCATCAGCCCGGGACCGCCACCGGTGATGATCGCCAGGCCCGACTCGCCGATCATGCGCGCCGTGCGGCGCGCCGACTCGTACTCGGGACTGTCCGGGGGAGTGCGCGCGGACCCGAAGATGGACACCGCCGGCCCGATCTCGCCCAGCCGCGCGAACCCGGCTTCGAGCTCGTGCTGGATCCGCTCCAGCCGCTCCGCCTCGGTGCGGGTCGCGCGGATCGCGGGCGATTCCGCATTCAGGATCTCCTCGTCGGGCGTCGCGGGCGAGCGGGGCTCCGGCACCGGGCAAGCATAGGCGTGTAGCCTCACGCCGAGGCGACCAGGAGGTGCAGAGATGCCGCGGGTTTCCGGGCAAGACGGAATGTTGGTGAAGTTCGTGAACTGGTACACGCGCCGGACGTACGGGCGTGACACGGCGATCGCCGGGGTGATGGCCCACACGCCCGCGCAACCTGCTCGGCTATGGCGCGCTGGAGTTCGGGCATGAGCGCTCGCACGGGATGAGCGAGCGGCTGAAGGTGCTGGCCGCGACGAAGGCCGCGTGCGTCATCGGCTGCGCGTTCTGCATCGACATCGGCTCGGCGCTCGGCCGCAAGGCAGGAGTCACCGAGCAGCAGCTGCGCGACTTCCACACCTACCGCGAGAGCGCCGCCTTCTCCGACGAGGAGAAGCTCGTGATGGAGTACGCCGAGGAGATGACGCGCGAGAACGTGATGGTTCCCGAGGAGCTGGTCGAGCGTTTGCAGCGTCAATTCAGCGAGGCGGAGATCGTCGACCTCACCTTCGCGATCGCGGTCGAGAACCTGCGCGCCCGCTTCAACAACGCGCTGGACATCCCGGTGGCGGGTTTCTCCGGCGGCGCGTACTGCCCGATGCCCGCTCAGCAGGCGGCCGCGGCCTGAGCGCGACACCGCGGCTGTACGCGTTCAGCTGCGGCTGGCAGATCGGGCCGCTGAAGGGAGCCGAGGGCGGCGAGGTCCGCGTGCCGGTCCCCGTCTACCTGATCGAGCACCAGGACCAGACCATCCTGGTCGACACGGGCGTCCATCCCGACATGCGCACCGACGCCAAGTCGCGGATCGGCTGGGTCGCGGACTTCATCAAGACGGACCTCCCGCCGGCCAGGACCTCGGCGGCCACCTGGAGCGCCTCGGGAAGCCGCCGGGGGAACTCGATCTGGTCGTCAACACGCACCTGCACTACGACCACTGCGGCGGCAACGAGCTGCTGCCGGCCGGGACAAGGTGATGGTGCAGCGCAGCGAGTGGGCGGCAGCGCACGACGCGGCGGAGATCGAGGCGAACCACTACGGTCCGGCCGACTTCGACGGTCACGGTCACGAGATCGTCGAGGTGGACGGCGAGCACGACCTGTTCGGCGACGGCTCCGTTCTCCTGCTCCCGACCTTCGGGCACACGCCGGGCCACCAGTCGGTGCTCCTGCGAGCCGAGAGCGGTGACGTCGTGCTGTGCGCGGACGCCTGCTACTTCCTCCCCTGGATCGACACGGAGGAGTCGCCCCCGCACGGCCGCGACAAGGAAGCGGAGCTCCAGTCGCTGCGCCGCCTGCGGGCGTTGCGCGACGGCGGCGCGCGCCTGATTCCCGGCCACGACTCCGCCTTCTGGGAGACGCTGCCCCAGGCGCCGGAGCGGGCCGCTTGAGCGCCTTCTTCCTGCCCCGCGGAGACGGGGAATGGGAGGCGACGCCGCACACCTCCGGCCCGTGGAGCCAGGAGCACCAGCACGGTGGCCCGCCCGCCGCGCTGCTGGCCCGCGCGATGCGGCTGGTCGCGACGGACCCCGAGATGATGTTCGCGCGCCTGACCTTCGACCTGCTCGGCCCGGTCCCCGTCGGCCCGCTGTCGATAGAGGCGCGCGTGGCGCGGCCCGGGCGCAGCGTCGAGCTCGTGGAGGCGTCGCTCTCGGCCGGCGGCCGGGAGGCGATGCGGGCGGCCGCGTGGCGCGTGAGCGTGACCGACGCGCCGGAGGTCGGCGCCGGCGAGGCGCCCCCCGCGCGGCCGGCCGACGAGACGCCGCTGCCCGAGGGATGGAACGAGTCCGGCTACCTGCGCGCGCTCGAGTGGCGGTTCGCCCGGGGCGGCTACGACGGCCGCGGCCCAGCGACCGTGTGGACCCGGATGCGGTTCCCGCTGATCCCCGACGAGGAGCCGGACCCGCTCACCCGTGTGCTGGTGCTGGCCGACAGCGGCAACGGCGCCAGCGCCGAGCTGCCGCTCGACCAGTGGCTGTTCATCAACCCGGAGCTGACCGTGCATGTGCACCGGCTGCCGGAGGGCGAGTGGATCTGCATGGACGCTCACACGACGATCTCCTCGGGCGGCACCGGCCTGGCCCTCTCGACGCTCTCCGACGAACGCGGCCCCGTCGCCCGCGGCGCCCAGAGCCTGCTGGTCCGCGGCCGGCTAGCGCATTCGCGCATGTCTGAGGTCACGTGCGGCATCGGAGGTCCATATGCAGCCTTCATTGCCGCACGTCCCTCTCGCTAAGGCGTGCGGCACCTCAACCAGAACTATTCGTGGTCAGATGCCGCACGTCTGAGGTGGCGAAAGCGTCGCACCACGCGCCGGATGCAACGCGGACGCGCGGAACCGCAACGGCTTCTCCCTACAACTCCCGCAGTCCTCTGCCGGCGCAAGGCAGCTCAGTACTCGCTGATTGCGGCCCAACGCTCGGGGAACACCTCAATAGGAGGTGTTACCGAAGTGATCACAACGATCATCTTCTGCGCGGCGGTTGCCGGTCTGGGGCTG
Source organism: uncultured Solirubrobacterales bacterium (assembly GCA_963785085.1). GTDB lineage: Bacteria > Actinomycetota > Thermoleophilia > Solirubrobacterales > JBBDJG01 > CAWACB01. The sequence goes on from CAWAUD010000011.1 coordinate 58,913, forward strand.
ATCGCGTTCCTGGTCGCCGACGGCCGGCGGAACGGCGAACCGGATCGACAGCGGCGCTTGAGGATCCGCGCCCGCGCCAGCCAGCTCCACGCGGAGGCGGTGGCGCAGGACCACGTCCCGGACTCCGGTGACGCGGAAAAAGAGCGCGCGGCGATCGAGTCTCGCCTCGAGGAGGAACGGCGGCGCAGCGCGCTCGTCGAGACCGAGTGACTTCTGATGACAAACAGAGAGAGCGCTATCAAAGAGCGCACAGGAGGTGAACGAATGACGGCAGTCATCGTGATAGTCGCGGTGGTGGTCGTGTTGGCGGTGATCGCGTTCGTGGTAGTGCCGCGGATGCGGCAGCGACAGCTCGAGCAGCGCCGGGAGCAGGAACGGCTGGGACGCCAGGTCGAAGGCCACCGAGAGGAGGCGTCGGCCCAGCAGGCGCGCGCGGAGCGCGTGGCGCAGGAAGCCGAAGAGCACCGGCGCGAGGCAGAGCAGCACGCTGCCAAGGCAGAGGAGCTTGAGGAGGGCGCGTCGCACGCAAACCGCTCCGCCGCCTTCCACGAGGATCGTGCGCAGGAGGCGCAGGAGGAACTCTCAGACCGCTGAGTCGGCTCCGCCGCCGACAGGCGCGGAGGTTTTCAGCAGGGCAGAGATGAAAGAGAGGCCCGGGCAATGCCCGGGCCTCTCTGGTTCCAGCGGGTGTACCGAACGGAGTTACGCGAGGCTGCGAACGCGCTCCGTGACCTCGGACGGGCTCACGCTGAACCCGTTGACCTGGCGCTCGACCGCGCGGCGGTTGCGCCGGACGGCGGTGGCGCCGCGCCGCTCGAACTTGTTCAGCTGGCGCTGGGCCTTGTTGCGGTTGGTGTACGTGCGCGCCACGTCCACGATCTGGTCACGCGCCTCGAGGGCGGCGCCGATCGGGATCAGCAGTGCGCGCTCGGCCTGCCGGGCGAGGCCCTCCACGCGGGTCTGCTCGGCGGATGCCCTGCGGGCCGTCGTGCGAGCCGCCGAGCGAGCCGTCGTGCGCGCCGCGCGGCCCGTCTCACGCGCGGACCTGGTGGTCGTGCGGGCGGATGCCCTGGTGCGCGAGGCGCTGCCCTTGGCGGCGTTCCGCTTGCGCGTCGCAGCCGCCTTCTTGGCGGTCGCCTGGCGCTTTGTGCGGGTCTGGGGTGCCATGTATGAGTGCCTCCAATTATTTGGTTTGCGGCGGGGGTTCTACCCGCTTAGTACTAAGGCAAACCTACGTTCGCCTTTGGTTACGTGCGGATCCGCACTCAGGCCGCGACCGGCTCGTCGTGCTGGACGCCGACCATCGCCGCGTAGCGGCCACCGGCCATCACAAGCTCGTCGTGAGTGCCGAGCTCGGCGACGCGGCCCTCGTCGAGGACGGCGATCTGGTCGGCGTCGCGGACGGTCGAGAGCCGGTGTGCGATCGCGAGGGTCGTGCGACCGCGCGGCGAGCTCGTCGAGCGCGCGCCTGCACGGCGCGCTCGGTCTCCGGGTCGAGCGCGCTGGTCGCTTCGTCGAGGATCAGGACCGGCGGGTCGCGCAGGATCGGTGCGCGCGATCGCGATGCGCTGCTTCTCGCCGCCCGAGAAGCGGTAGCCGCGCTCGCCGACGATCGTCTCGTAGCCATCGGGCAGGCGCGGCGATCAGGTCGTGGATCTGCGCGGCGCGCGCCGCGCGCTCGAGCTCGTCCTGGGTCGCGTCCGGCTTTGCGAAGCGCAGGTTGTCGGCGATCGAGGCGTGGAAGAGATATGTCTCCTGCGAGACGACGCCGACGATCGCCGCAGCGACGCGTGGCTGAGGTCGCGCACGTCGATGCCGTCGATCGTCACCCGTCCCTCGCTCGACCTCGTAGAGGCGGGCGAGCAGATAGGCGAGCGTGGTCTTGCCGGAGCCCGTCTCGCCGACGACCGCGAGGGTGGTGCCCGGCGCGGCACCTGCATGTCGATGTCGCGCAGGGTCCACTCGCCGTCGGCGGCGTAGCGGAAGCCGACCTCGCTCGAACGCGACCGTCGCCGCGGACGCCGGCGGGTCGAGCCGACGGCGCCATCGCGCTCCTCGATCTCAACCGGCAGTCGAGGTACTCGAAGACGCGCTCGAACAGCGCCAGCGAGCTCTGCACGTCGACGCCGACGGAGAGCAGCGACTGGATCGGGGAAGAAGAGCCGCGTCTGCAGCGTGGTGAACGCGACCAGGGTGCCGATCGTGATCGCCTGCGCCGCCGCTTGCGATCGCGAAGCCCGCGACCAGGTAGATCAGCGCCGGCATCGCGGAGAAGGCGATCTGCACCGACGCCATCCGCCAGCGCCCGGCCATGCGCGAGCGGACCTCGAGGTCCGCCAGGTCAGCCGACTCGCGCTCGAAGCGCTCGGCCAGCTCGGCCGAGCGGCCCATCGTCTTGCCCAGCAGGATCCCCGAGACCGACAGCGATTCCTCGACCAGCGCCGAGATGTCGGCCAGCCGATCCTGGCGCACCGCCGTGATCCGCCGCCGCTCCTGGCCCGACCCGGCGGGTGAGCCAGATGAAGAACGGCAGGAGGCCAAGCGCCGCCACGGCCAGCCGCCAGTCGAGCAGGAACATCGCGACGGTCGCGGCGAGGACGGTGGTCACGTTGGAGACGATCGAGGTCGCGGTGCTGGTGACCACGCTCTGGACGCCGCCGATGTCGTTGGCGATCCGCGACTGGACCTCGCCGGTGCGCGTGCGCGTGAAGAAGGCGAGCGAGATCCGCTGGAGGTGCCGGTAGACGGCCGCGCGCAGGTCGTGCATGACCCGCTGGCCCGACCGTGTTGGAGAGCAGCGTCTGCGCGACGCCGAGCGCGCCGGTGGCGACGGAGATCGCGATCATGCCCGCGACCAGCATCGGCAGCAGCAGGGTCGTGTCCTGCTGGGGGATCGCGGTGTCGAGGACCGCTCGCAGGAGGAACGGGGACACCATGCCGAGGGTCGGCCGAGAAGAGGATCAGGGCGAGAACGGATGCGAGGCGCTTCCGGTAGGGCTTGAAGAGGCGCAGCAGGCGCCGGTTATCCAGCTTTTGCCGGCCGGACTCGCTCAGCAACGCCCGCTCCGGTGGCTGCCGGGCCGGCAGGCGTCGGTCGCCAGCCGCTCGAGCACGCCGACGAAGGCGCGCCGCTCGGCGGGGGAGAGTGGGGAAAGGAGCTGCTGCTCGGCGTCCTCGGCGGCCCGCCGCGCCCGCTGGAGGCGCTGCCGGCCATCCGCAGTCAGCCCGACGAGGTGGCGCCGGCGGTCCTCCGGGTCGCGCGCCCGCACGATGAGGCCGTCGGCCTGGAGGGCATCGAGCAGGGCGACCAGGTTGCTGGGGTTGATCCGCAGCGCCCGGCCGAGGTCCTGCTGCGAGAGCGGCCCGGCATCGCGCACGTAATGGAGCACGGCGAACTCGTGGGTCCGCATCCCGAGCTCCTCGAGCGCATGCCCGACCCGGTAGCCCGCCACCCTTGCCAGGCGCATGGCCAAGAGGGTCCACCCGGCGGTGCCGGCTTCAGGGACGGTTTTGCTCGTCGTGGCGCTCATTTCCTCTTGCTAAGGTAACCGAGAATCGTGATGTTTGCAAATGATTTGGTCCTATAACGATTTGTCGCTAAACTTATCAACGATCTTCCAAATGGAAAGAGGCGACATGGAAACACTGCTTCTCGTCCCCCTCGACGACACAATCGTTTTCCCGGGCATGACCGCCACCCTGGCCCTCGAAGTGGGCGAGGAGGAGCGTGTCCTGCTCGTGCCGCGCGCAGACGGCGAGTTCGCCTCTGTCGGCACCGTCGGCGAGGTCGTCGAGCGCATGCGTATTCCCGGCGGAACCACCGCCGTGACGGTCCAGGGCCTGCACCGGGGTGTCCCCGGCGTGGCCCAGAGCGACTCGACCGGCGCGCTGCGCGTCGAGGTGGCCGCTCACGAGGACCCGAACCCTCGTGACGAGCACACCCGTGTGCTCGCGCGCGAGTACCGCGCGGTGATCGAGGAGATCCTCGACCTGCGCCAGGCCGATGGCCCCATTCGCGCATTCCTGCGCTCGATCAGCGAGCCAGGGGCGCTGGCCGACACCTCCGGCTACTCGCCGGACCTGAGCCTCGAGAGCAAGGTCGAGCTGCTGGAGACGCTGGACGTCACCGAGCGCCTCGAGAAGGCTCTTGCGTTGCAGCGCGAGCGGCTCGCCGAGCTGCAGGTCCGCGTCCGCATCCGGGACGACGTTCAGGCGGGTGCCGAGCAGCAGCAGCGCGAGTACTTCCTGCGCAAGCAGATGGAGTCGATCCGCAAGGAGCTCGGCGAGGACGAGGAGTCCGTCGCCGAGGAGTACCGCACCAAGATCGAGGAAGCGGGCATGCCGGAGCCGGTGCGCGCGCAGGCCGAGAAGGAGGTTGCGCGCCTCGAGCGGATGGGCGAGGCCTCGGGTGAGGCATCGATGATCCGCACCTACCTCGACTGGCTCGTATCCGTGCCGTGGTCGAAGCGCTCCGACGAGAGGCTCGACCCCGTGCACGCGCGTGAGGTGCTGGACGCCGACCACGCCGGCCTCGAGGACGTCAAGGACCGGATCACGGAGTACATCGCCGTGCGAAAGCTGCGGCGCGACCGCGGCATGGTCGAGGAGGGCCGCGCCGCCGGCGCGATCCTGACCCTGATCGGCCCGCCCGGCACCGGCAAGACCTCCATCGGCGAGTCGATCGCCCGTGCGACGGGGCGCGAGTTCGTGCGCATGTCGCTGGGCGGCGTCCGCGACGAGGCGGAGATCCGCGGCCACCGGCGCACCTACATCGGGGCGCTGCCGGGCCGGCTGGTGCGCGCGCTGCGTGACGCCGAGACGATGAACCCGGTGATCCTGCTCGACGAGGTCGACAAGGTCGGCGCCGACTGGCGCGGCGATCCTTCGTCGGCGCTGCTCGAGGTGCTCGACCCGGCGCAGAACCACTCGTTCCGCGACCACTACCTGGACGTGGAGCTGGACCTCTCCGAGGTGCTGTTCATCGCAACGGCCAACGTGGCCGAGACCATCCCCGGCCCGCTGCTGGACCGGATGGAGGTCGTGCGCTTCGACGGCTACACGACGGAGGAGAAGGTCGCGATCACGAGCGGCTACCTGCTTCCGCGGCAGCTGAAGCGAAACGGCCTGCACGAGGGCGAGGTCATCGTTCCGGACGACATCGTGCGCACGGTGATCACCGAGTACACCCGCGAGGCGGGCGTGCGGAACCTCGAGCGCGAGCTCGGCAAGCTGCTCCGCAAGACGGCCACCAACCTGGCCTCCGGGACGGTGCAGGCGCCGGTGCACGTCGACCTCGAGGGTCTGCGCTCAGGGCTCGGACGCCAGCGCTTCTTCCCCGAGTCCGTGGAGCGCACGGCGGTGCCGGGCGTCTCCACCGGCCTGTCGGTGACCGGTGCGGGCGGTGACGTCCTCTTCATCGAGGCGACGTCCATGCCGGGCAAGGAGGGCTTCGTGCTCACCGGCCAGCTGGGCGACGTGATGAAGGAGTCGGCACGGATCGCGCTGTCCTACGTGCGCGGGCACGCCGAGCATCTCGGCATCGCGCCCGAGCGCTTCGAGGACCGGGAGTTCCACGTGCACGTCCCGGCGGGAGCGATCCCGAAGGACGGGCCCAGCGCGGGCATCACCATGACGACCGCACTGGTGTCGCTGCTGACCGGGCGCCCGGTGAAGCACAGCGTCGGCATGACCGGCGAGGTGACGCTTCAGGGCCGGGTGCTGCCGATCGGCGGCCTCAAGCAGAAGGTCCTCGCCGCACACGCCGCCGGGCTGACCGAGGTCGTGCTCCCCGAGCGCAACCGCGGCGACCTCGAGGAGGTCCCGCAGGAGGTCCGCGACGCGATGAAGTTCCACCCGGTCATGACGATCGGCGAAGTCCTTGGGCTCGCATTGGAGCCCGAGCCGGCCCAGGCTGCAACCCCCTCCCCCGCAGCCTGAGGCCCCCTCCCCCGCCTGGAAGTCGCGCCGCCGTTTAAGCGGCGCGGCTCCGGGTGATTCTCCGCTTGCGGTAACGCAACATCCGCGCCGCTCGCCTGTTGAATGAGGTGATGCGGCGAACACTTGCCTTGGCGCTGGTAGCGGCGGCGGTTGCGCCGGCGGGCGCCTCGGCGGCCGACCGCGTCGTGGCGACCGTAGACGCTCCGACCCACGTCAGCGGCTACGCCGGCGGACTCGTATGGAGCGCCCGCGACCCGGCCACGGGCCGGTTCGCGCTGATGTATACGGATCCGGCGTACCCCGCGGCCGCACTCCCCGTGCCACAGCGCTCGGTGCCGTTCGACGCCGACCTCGGGCCGGGCCCGGCCGACACGCCGTGGATCGTGTACTCGCGCTGCAAGACCGAGCCGGCGCTCACGACACCGCTTTCCACCTCCGCGGTCTACACGCAGGGTCGCGGATGTCGCCTGTACCGGTTCGACGTGACGAGCGGCGAGGAGAGGACGCTCGGCTCCGCGCCCAAGCGCGCCTCAGACGTGCTGCCCTCGGTCTGGAAGGGACGGATCGCCTTCTCCCGCGTGTACGACTCGCGCCGCAACTTCCCGTATCTGTTCGGGGCCACGTCCACCGGACGTGCGGCCCACCGGCTGCCCGCGGGACCGCGGCGCGGATGCACGACCAACCCGGGCGCGAAGCGGGTCTGCGGCGACAGAACGCGGTCGCTCCCGACGGCGCTCGACCTCAGGGGAACCAAGCTGGCGCTCGCGTGGGAGTACAAGGGAACGCTTGATGCGCCGGCGAGCGAGATCCGCCTGGTCGACACCCGCAGGCTCACGAGCCGGGTGGTCGACCGCGTGCGCGGCGGCGGGCTGACGAACATCGAGCGCGTGGCGCCCAACTTCGACGGATCCAGCCTCTACTACGCGCGGCTCTGTCTCGGCGACCAGAGCGGCTGCCCGCACCGGGCGGCGCTGGTCCGCTACGCAACGGCGACGCGGAAGCTCGCCTTCGCACCGATCGACCGCGGCGACATCTGGCAGACGCGCACCGGAGGCACCACCTACCTCCTGCGCGACTCGATGTTCGACCACCTCTGCCACCCGTTCGACGGGCCGCAGAGCGCGACTTGCCGGATCCTCGGGACGAACCCGGTCTACAGGTCTGCGATCTAGGGCCGGCTAGGCCCCAGGACGAGTCGCCTCGACAGCATGCCGTCCAGTCGCGCACGCTCGAAGCGCGCGTAGAAGACGGCGGTAGTCAACCCGAATGTGCGCCTGAACGCCACTCGCCATGGCACACCGGTCCCGGTCGTACGGCACCAGCGCAACAGGCGCTCGGCGGATGAGCCCGGCAGCGCACGGGTCGCGCCGAGCCACAGTGCGTACTCGGCATCGCGACCACCGGCGGTCTCGTACCGGCGCAGCGGCCACAGGTTGACGTCGAATGCGCCGCCCTCGGCGACCGAGTCGCGCAGCTCCGTCCAGGTCGCTCGTCGATCGGCGATCACGGCGCGCCAGCCGATGTCGCTCGCCATGCCCTCGATCAGCCAGCGCGGTTCCTGCGCACCTCCTCGAAGACATCCGAGATCCGCCTGCACGACGTGCGCGTACTCGTGGGCCGCGATCACCGAAGCGGCCGTCGGATCCGTCTGGACGAGCCACTTCCACCGGAGGTTGCCCGTGTCGATGCACAGGCGCCCCCGCTCGGCTTCCCCGACCGGAATGCCGTCCGTGTGGCTCAGCAGGCGGCAACCGCTCCGGCCCGAGACCCGTGCGTCCACGGGACCGCGAACCGGACGCCCGAGCAGGCGGCGGGCGTATCTGTGCGCGGCCAGGATGCCGACGCGCACCGGCGTCACCTCCGAGGGTGCGACCCCGCGCTCGACACGCAGGGTCACCGGCGTACCGGCCAGCGGCGCCGATCGGGCCTCGAACCGCTGGTCGCCGAAGACCGTGAAGGCGGTTGTGACGAGAGCTACGGCAGCGAGCGCTACCGCGAACGTGGCACGGCGGCGCTTCTTGGTCCGCCGCGATCGGGGCGGATACCTCATGGAAGAAGTCTAGGTCGCCGGTCGCTCGGTCGTGCCTGCGTCGCCGGCAGCGAACGGCTCACCGATCAAGACGACCGCTCCACCGGCATGGTCTGCCGACATGAGTGGCAGCGCACGCAGCGGAAGGGCGCGCCCATCCGAGAACAGCGTGCCGGCGCTCGACCGCGGCTCGGGGGCCAAAGCGAGTGCCACCGTCTCATGAACAGCCGGTGTCAGGACAGGGAGGTTGAGTGCCACGAACGAACGGCCGCGCGCGTCCTTCGCCGAAAGGCCGAGGATGCGCTCAGATGCGCTGTTCCAAGCATCGATCCGCCCGGTGGCATCAAGGACGATCACCGCGACGCCGGCGCTGCTGAGGGCGCTCTCCAGCATCACGGCCAGCTGATCGAGATCGCTGGCCCGTTCCTTGCCCCTGATCCCCAGGGCCTGTAGCTCGACGTTCGCCTCATCCAGAGCCTCGTTGTTCGACACCAGGTCGCCCACCCGTGTCTCCAGCTCGTCGTAGCTCGCCGCGTCGCGGGCGACCTGCAGAGCTCGCTCGAGCCCCGGGTCGCCTTGCCGCCCGGCGGTGTAGGCCAGCCGGGCGACAGCTGCCTCCCGGACGAACTGGGCGATGCTCGTGCCGCCTACGCGCGCGGCCTCCTCGAGCTCCGCCCAAAGAACGGGTCCGAAACGCAACGTCGTCTGGTGCATCCCGGACCTGCGACCCGAGTTGCTCTGCTTCCCGGCCATCGTTAGAAGTCTTACCCCACGAGCGGCAGACGAGTAGCCGTCGAGTCAGGCCTGCCGGTGGTCGCCGTCCTCAGACGTGGGCTGGCGCTCGAAGACGAAGCTCTCCATCGAGACGTCGGGGTCGAGCTGATGGTCTGAGAGAAAGCCGACCACCCTTCGTCCGGTGAGATCCTCGACGGCGGCGATCATCTCCTCTCGCATCGTGTCCTGGAGCAACCGGCGCGTCTCGCGGACCGACGAGCCCATGCCACTCTCGATCAGCTTGCGCTCGGCCTTGGTGAGTGTTTCCTCCAGGATGACCATGACCGCGGGCCCGGTCACGATTGCCCGTGCCTTGGTCGGCCCGCGGCCGAGATATTCGGCGAACAGCCGGACGATCGCATTCGAGACCGCGCTCGCCATTCTGCCCCGGTCGCCGAGATGACCTGCCGGGTGATCCGGGATCTGAGAGTGCCCGTCCTGTTCAACCACATCGGACATAGCGACATCGTAACCGATATCGCGATAGCGGTTCCGATATCGCCATGCCTTAACGTGGCATCGTCGGCCGCTCGCAGACGGCGCGGGGCCGCTGCTCCAGGGCTGGGTGGCGATGTCCCCCTAGTCGTCCCGGGGTGGAGGCCGGAAGACGATGCGCTTGAGTTCCGAGACCGAGTCTCCCCCGATCCGAAGGACGGTCTGGAAACCCTCCTGACCGAGCTCGCCGGCGTCGAGACGCCGGCGCAGGTCGTTCAGTGCCGCGCGGTCCTCGCCCTGCACGTCGGCCCGGTTGGCCTCCACGAGGATCAGGTGCCGGGGACGCTTGGCACGCGCCGCTATCCGCACGTAATGCTCGCGCTCGCCGGCGTCGAGGCCCTCGGCTGTAACGACGACCGTCTCACTGGCCTCCATGCGCTTGGTGACCGCGGCATCCAACACCTCCTGGGCACGCTCCGCGATTTCTTCCTCGGGGGTCCTGCCGGCGAGGAGCTCACGCACCTTGCCGAGCGACAGCAGCGAGCGGCTGTCGATCAGCCCCTTCGCGAACCGGTCACGGTCGGGCGCTGACCCGGAGACGATCATGAGCAGGCTTCCCGGCGAATAGCGGAGCTGGTCGGAGGGGCTCAGCACCCTGCAGCGGACGGAGACATCGGGAGGGCGCGGAGGAGACCCGTCACGGCGTGGGCGCTCCGAGGACCATCCGGTGCGCTCGTCGGCGGAGATCTTCACGCTGCGGGTGGTTGGCTCATCCGGCATTCTCACATCCTCCCGCATTGCCGCAACAAGGGGCCACACCCTACGAAGCGTCTTGCTGCGAGAGGCCCACGGCTGCGAGTGCCTCGCCTTCGCCCATGATGCTCTCCATCCGCACGATCTTGCCTCCCCGGAACGTGAAGAGCACGAAATACCTGAGGTCGCCCTCGATCCCACTCGCCCTGCCCTTGGCGTGCTGCACGACACGGGCGAGAACGGTGTCACCCACGACTTGCAATCGTTCGGCATCGAACGTCAGCCGCTCCCACTGGGCAAGGAAGTCCCGCCAGTAGGTCCTGATCCCGTCAAGGCCGTAGTAAGCGCCGAAGGCTGGGAAGTCGGAGCTGACGACGCACACGGCATGCTCGTCGAGATAGACGTTCCCGATCGACCAGTCCCCGGAAGCCCAGGCTTCGAAGATGCGCCGAACAACCTCCACGTTCTCCTGCGTCTTGATCCGACAGCCCACGGCTTCAAGGGCCTCGGCCTGGTCCCCGTAAAAGCGCCAGTGCACAACCAGCCCGTCCCGATAGGTGCCGACCTGCGCGTATTTCCCGCGGGAGACCTCGATCCCGGTAGACCGTCCCCGCATCCGCTGGTCGATCAGCGCGACGACGCGATTCCCGGCGTCGACCAGCTCGTACTCGAACTCGACGGTTTCCCAGGCGCCCAGCCACTCACCCCACCAGCGCCGGACGGCTTCCTTTCCGCGAAAGACGCCTCTCATCTCGGGCACGACAGCCTCGGAGACATCAAGCTCGATGTCCGGGTGCCAATACTCCTCACCGGCCATCCTGGTGAGCGCGCCGCCAGCGTCGAACTCCGTCTTACCGGCGAGGAAGTCCTCCATCGCCGCCCGCGCGATCTCCACGTTCGCCTGCGACATCCCGCGCAGTATCCCGCCTGCCTGTGCGCCTGCCCATGGCACGAAGCGGCGATGGAATCGAACCATCCAGCCGCCGGGTTGCGACGGCCTGCCGGTTTTGAAGACCGGATGGGCCACCAGACCCCTGCCGCTCCGCGGCCGAGCTTAGGCGAAGGGATCTACCGGAAACACGGCGACCCTCATTGGGTCAGCCGGATCAACTCTGGGAAGAGGTAGACCTCGAGCGAGACCGACAGAAGCAGCGCCGGGACCGCGATTCCGACCGTCACGAGGGTCGCCGCGAGCAGCTGGTCCCAGTCGCCGCGGCGGCTCGCGACGAGCCATGCCGCGAGTGGGAGGAAGAGCGCAGTCAGCTCGATCAGCGCGTGCGGCAGGAGCAGCACCAGCAGATGCAGGTGCGAGAAGCCGAGCTGCGCCGCAGCGGTCGAGAGAGAGCCGCCGATGAAGTAGGCCTGCGTCGACAGCGAGAAGAGCGTCGCGCCGGCGACGAACAGCATCGCGAGCGGCCCCGCCTTCTCGTGCACGATCCGCGATATGCCGCTGCGCTGGGCCGCCGAGTAGGGGAGCGAGTTGAGCGCGATGAAGCCCGCCACGCACGCGAACGCGTGCAGCGCCAGGACGAGCGAGTTGCGGAACAGGATGAAGCCGATGTCCTCGACGTCGGCCGGGTGGTAGTAGCCGGGGATGCGGATTCCGGTGGGATCGGCCGGCGAGTAGTTCGCCACCACGAACACGGCACCGAGAAGCGCGATGGCGACGACCAGGCTCCATGCAGCCCAGACGCCGATCACCTTCCAGGGGTTCTCGTTCCACTTCCGCAGGGTCTGCTTGGTCGCACTGATCCCCTGCAGGAAGACAAGGTCCTCCACCACGGTCACGTCGGGATGTATCGGCAACCGGCCGCCGTGCCTGAGCCGATCGGCTAGTTTTGCGCCATGGGATCCATCAACTGGGAGCAGCGGCCGCAGTTGCGGCGACCGGCGATGATCTGCGCGTTCAAGGGGTGGAACGACGCCGCCGAGTCCGCCACCACCGCGCTGCGCTATCTCGCCACCCAGTGGGACGCCGAGCGCTTCGCGGCCATCGATCCCGACGACTTCTTCGACTTCCAGGTCTCGCGCCCCACGGTCACCCTGACCGAGGGAAGAACGCGGGATATCTCGTGGCCGGAACATGTTTTCTGGAGTGCGCGAACCGCCACGGCGGACCGTGACATCGTGTTCCTATCAGGGAACGAGCCGAATCTGCGCTGGAAGGGCTTCTGCCAGACCGTGATCGACGTCGCGAACGAGCTCGGCGTCGAGCTGGTCGTCACCCTCGGCTCATTGCTCGCCGACGTCCCGCATACCCGCCCGGTCTCGATCACCGGCATCGCCGGAGACCCCGAGATGGTGCAGCGGCTGAACTTCACCGAGACGCGCTACGAGGGACCGACCGGCATCACCGGCGTCCTGCATCACGCCTGCGCCGGCGCCAAGATCACGTCCGCCAGCCTGTGGGCGCCGGTGCCGCACTACGTCGCGACGGTCCCCAGCCCCAAGGCGGCGCTCGCGCTGATCGAGCGCGTCGAGACGCTGCTCGGCGTCGAGGTCGACACCGCCGAGCTCGAGCAGGCCACGGAGGAGTACGAGCAGCGGCTCGACGCCGCGGTCGCCTCGGAGCCCGACGTCAAGCTGCTCGTCGAGCGCCTCGAGGCGCAGGCCGACGAGGCGGAGGAAGACGACGTGCCGATGGGCGACCTGCCGTCAGGCGACTCGATCGCCCGCGAGTTCGAGCGGTTCCTGAGAGACCAGACTGATGACTAGCGGCTGCCGCCAGGCAGACGCTCTAGCAGGCAGCGGCGAAGCCGCCCGATATTCCTGACGTGTCGCAGGCCGACGTTGACGTCGTTCGGGGGTTGGTCGAGGCGTTCCAGCGCGTGCTGGGAGGCGACGCGAGCGCGCTCGGGGCGGCGACGGATCCGCTTGACCCCGACGTCGTCTGGTACGGAACCGTGGGCGGCCTCGACGAGCATCACGTCTACCGGGGCTCCGAGGACGGCGTCCGTCGCGGAGAGCGTCGCGACCTGGGATGCTCCTGCCGCACGCGCTGAAAGGTGGCCGAAGTGCGCGGCTACATGAACCGCGACGAGGCGCTCGAAGCCGCCGGCGTCACCGTTTAGCGTTCAGCCGCCGGGCAGATGAGCTGGAAGTCGCAGGTCGAGCAGGCCGCATAGGACGGCTTGGGCTCGAACTGCTGGGCGAGGATTCCGGCCCCGACCTCTTGCGCCGTGTCCTGGATCCGCGTCACGTCCTCTTCGGTGGGCGCGACCGGGACCTTCTGGTCGTCCAGCACGTAGTAGTAGCTCTGCTTCGATGAGTCGAGCTTCCACGCCTCGCGGGCGCCGAGCTGGTAGAGGGAGAGCTGGATGTCGTCCTTGAGCTGCGACGGGGTCCGCGCGCGGCCGGTCTTGTAGTCGATCAGCTCGTACGAGCCGTCCGGGTGGCGGTCCACCCGGTCGACGCGGCCGCGCAGCAGGTGCGGCCCGATGTGGAAGGCGAAGCTGCGCTCGAACCAGACCGGCGAGGCCTGCTCGCCGCTGAAGCGGTCGTAGTAGCGCTCGAGCGCGGTGACGGCCTTGCCGTACAGCTGCACCTCCTCGCTCGAGTCGCCGAAGCCCTGCCGCCGCCAGCCGTTCTCGAACAGCGCCATCAGCTGGTGGAGGTCCGCCGGGGCCGGCTCCCCGAGCGTCGCCTCCTCGTTGGCGAGCTGCGTGTGGAAGCGCTCGAGCACCTGGTGGAAGAGGATCCCGAACCGCTGCGGGAGCGTCTGCTCGCGCGGGATCGCGAACACGCGCGCGAACTTGTAGCGCAGCGGGCATGTGCGGTAGACGTCGATGTCGGTCGCCGACATCATCAGACCCTCGCCGCGGATCGGCAGGAAGGCCTCGAGCGTCGTCTCGGCGGCTCCCGCCACCAGGTCTTCGCGCCGCAGCCGGTCGCGCTCCTCCGCCAGCAGCAACTCATCCAGATTCGAATCGAGATAGAGCTCGCGCTGCTCTGGGCTGGCTGCCTGGGCCAGCACCTGGTTGATCTCGGCGATCGCGCCCGGCAGCTCGTCGCGCGTCGGCCGGCGCTCGACCAGCGTCGCGAGCTTCAGCAGCTCCATGTAGCGGGCCATCGCGCTGACCGCCTCGAGGTGCGCGTCGAGGCGCAGCTCGCTCATCGCGCCGCCCACCTGGGCCACGCTCCCGAGCACCTCGTCGCGCATCATGCGGAACGTGGCGTAGAGATCCTCGTGGATCCCCAGGAGCTCCTCGCGGCGCTCCTCCTCCGGCATGTCGACCGCCGCGCGCGCCTCCTCGTAGAACTGCGAGGGCTTCTGCTGCGACTGCTCGGCGGTGCCCGATCCGGTGCACTCGGGCCACGACAGCACCAGCCGCCGCCGTGCCCGCGTCATCGCCACGTACAGCAGCCGGCGCATCTCGGCGATGTGCGCCTCGCGCGTGCTCGCCGGGAGCTCCTCCTTGAGCAGCTGCTCGGGAACCGTCTCGCCGCCGCGCCGGTTGCCGGGCATCCGGCTCTGCTGCACGCCGAGGACGTAGACGCAATCGAACTCGAGGCCCTTGGCTCCGTGCATCGTCATCACCTGCACGGAGTTGGGCCGGCCGCGCACCGTGGCCTCCTCCTCGCGGAGGCCGGCGGCGGCGACCGCGGCGATGTACTGCGCGAAGTCACGCGAGCCCCGGCCCGGCTCGCGCCGCACCCAGGCCGCCGCGAGGTCGGCGAACTTCGCGATGTTGACGAGGCGCTCGAGCGACTCGGTGCGGTCGCTGAACAGGTATTGCTTGCGCAGCCCGACGCGCTCGATCAGGCGGTGCACGAACAGGTCCGGCCGCATCTCGTCGAAGGCCGACACCGCCGCGCGGTGCAGCCGCAGGAAGAGCTCGATCCGATCCCGCGCCTCGGGCGAGATCTCCGGCGACTCGAGCGCGATCTTGAGCGCGGAGACCATGTCCATCTTGCGCCGGCGGGCGATCAGCGTCGTGCGCGCGAGGTCCACCGGGCCCAGCTCGACCGGCGGCCGCACCAGCGCGCGCACCACCGCCCGGCCGTCGCCCGGGTCGGCCAGCAGGCGCAGCCAGGAGAGCAGGTCGCGCACCTCCGAGCGCTCGAAGAATGCCGCCGACCCGACCAGCCGGTAAGGGATGCCGCGCTCCTCCAGCGCGGTCGCCAGCTGCTGGCCCTCGTTTCGCACCGACCGCACGAGCACCGCGCATCTCACTCGGCGCGACGCCGTCCGCGATCAGCCGCTCGAGCTCGCTCGCCACCGCCTGCGACTGCGCGCGCTCGTTCTCGCAGCGCCAGAACTCGACGGGCTCGAGGCCCCCGACCGCCGTCATCTTGCGCCCGGCCCGCAGCTTCTTCGGCAGGCGCTCGTCGCTTGGCTCGACGACCGCATGGGCTGCGTCGAGGACACGCTGGTTGGAGCGGTAGTTCACCTCCAGCCGGAGCACCTTGGCGTCCGGGAAGGTCTCCTGGAAGTCGTGGATGTTCTTTCGCGACGCGCCCCGGAAGCGGTAGATGGCCTGGTCGTCGTCGCCCACCACCACGACGTTGCGGTGCTCGCCGACCAGCCGCTTGAGCAGCTCCTTCTGCGCGTAGTTGGTGTCCTGGTACTCGTCGACGAGCACGGCGCGGTAGCGCTCGCCCAACCGCCGCCGGGCCGCCGGGTGATCGTCGAGGAGGCGGATCGCGCGCAGGATCATCTCGCCGAAGTCGAGCGCGCCGGCGTCGTCGAGCAGCCGGTCGTGCGTCTCGTAGACGCGCCCGAACTCGCTCTCGCGCTCGGCCCGGTCGCGCTCCGCCTCGTCGGGCGAGTCCTCCAGGGCGTGCGCCCACTGCAGGTACTCGCCGGCCGTGACCATCTCGTCCTTGAGCCGGTCGATGCGCCCGATCATTCCCGCGAGGACGGGCGCCGGGTTGCCGCGCAGGTCGTGGTGCCGGATCGCCAGCGAGTCCAGGTTGTCCATCAGCATCGCCAGCCGGTCGGCCTGCGTGACGGCGTGGAAGAAGGGCTCGTAGCCGGCCGAGACCGCCTCCTCGCCCAGCAGCCGCGTGCAGAAGGCGTGGAAGGTCGAGCAGACCAGCTCCTCGTAGGGATCGCGCAGCAGCTCCTCGGCACGGGCGCGCATCTCCTCGGCCGCCTTGGCGGAGAAGGTCAGCGCCAGCACGCTTTCGGGCGGCGTTCCCTGCTGGGCAAGCCATGCGATCCGGCGCGTGATCACGCGCGTCTTGCCGCTTCCGGCCCCCGCGATCACCAGCAGCGGGCCGCCGGGGTGCGTGACCGCCTCGGCCTGACGCTCGTTCAGCCCGCCCAAGAGGGCGTCAGGGGCTGCTGTCTCCACGGCGGGCGGCACTGGCCCATGGTAGCCCCGCGCCAGAACGGGACCGGGGCGATTTCCCTTATTTCCGGCGGTTGATGCGAAGGTCGTGCCATCATCGCCGCCCTATGGGTGGTGCTGGCACACATCCGGCACTCGACTTCGACTGGCTCGGCGCCTGCCGGCGGGCGGTCGAGAAGGTCGAGGCACGTGATGGCCGAGTACGCGACGACGGCCGAACGAAGGGTCGGAACCGGCCGCGGCGCGGGGGGCGACGAGTCGCTCGTGTTCGACCGCGGCGCCGAGGACGCGATCTTCGTCGAGCTGGAAGCGCTCGCCGGAGAGGGAGCCGAGTTCACGGCCATCTCGGAGGAACGTGGCGAGGTCACCTACGGGAGCGGCGCCAGCCCGGTGCGGGTGGTCGTCGATCCGATCGACGGCTCGCTGAACGCAAAGCGGCTGATCCCGAGCTACTGCGTGAGCATCGCGGTCTCGGCGGGGGAGACCATGGAGGACGTGCGCTTCGCGTTCGTGCACCACCTCGGCAACGGCGAGGAGTTCACGGCGACGCTGCACGGCGGCGCGCAGCTGAACGGCGAGCCGGTGGAGCCGGAGCCGGCCGGCGATGGGGAGGCACTCGAGGTGGTCGGCCTGGAATCGGCGCGCCCGGACTGGATCGTGCCGGTCGCCCAGCAGCTGAACGGCTCCGTGTACCGGCTGCGCGTCGTCGGAAGCATCGCCCTGACCCTCTGCTACGTCGGCGCCGCGCGGTTCGACGGCATGGCGACGGCGAGCACCTGCCGCTCCGTCGACGCCGCCGCGGCACAGCTCATAGCCCGCGAGGCGGGCGCCTTCGTCAGCGTGCTCGGCTACGGAGGAGTGGAGGCGCCGCTGGACCTCGAGGCGCGGTATCGGATGGTGGCGGCGCGAACGCCGGAAGGACTGGACACGCTCGCGAGGGCGCTGACCGAATTCGACGCTGAGTCTGCCGCCTGCCGACTGCCGACTGCCGACTCCCGACTCCCGACTATTCCTTCAGCAACCTCCCGAGCATCGCCGCGTTCCGCACTCCGTAATCCGAATAGCAGTTGTTCATCAGGACGTGCAGCTGCTTCGCCTTGCCGGCCAGCTCCTTCAGCGGCGGCACCCATCCGCGCAGCTCGTCCTCGCTGTAGAGGTAGCGGAACCGTTCCGCGGCGGTCAGGCCCTGCTTCTCCCACGTCTCGGCGTTCTGGCCGTGGAAGCGCGCCATCGCCAGGTCCGGATTGGTCGTCGCAAGGACCGGCGGCACGGAAGACGGGAATCCCTGCGGCTCATCCACCACCACGTAGGTGAAGCCGAGCTCCTCCAGCAGCCCGAGGGTCCGCTCCTGGCGCTCCTCGGCCATCCAGAAGCCGCCGCGGAACTCGACCGCCACGCGGCCAGCGCGAGCGCTCGGCGACCTCGCGCAGGTAGGCGGCGTTGCCCCGGGTCGCGGTGAACCACTTCGGGAACTGGAACAGGACGGCGCCCAGCTTGCCCGCCGCCGCGAGCGGCACGAGCGCGGAGTTGAACATCTCCCAGACCAGGTCCATCGCCGGTTCCGGCAGGTCCTTGGCGTAGACCCGCTGACGGTCGCCGGTGTCCGCGGGCAGCTCTCTGCGGATCCGCTCCGGGAGCCCGCGCGGCAGCGTGCCATGGCCGGTCAGCAGCCCGAAGGCCTTCACGTTGAATATGAAGCCCGGCGGCGTGCGCTCCGCCCACAGCTCGCGAGTTGCGCTCCGACGGCAGCGCGTAGTAGCTCGAGTCCACCTCGACCAGCGGGAACTGGGAGGCGTAGAAGCGCAGCCGATCCTCCGGCTTGCTCGCGGACGCCGGGTAGAACTCGCCCGAGTCGAGCAGCGTCTTGTCGGTCCAGCTCGACGTTCCGTAGCGGATGTTGCCGACCGGCCTGGCGGTGGCCTGCTCCGCGGCGCCCAGGTCGAGTTGGCTCACAGCGCGGAAGCTAGGCCGTCAGCGTGAGCTTCCGCGGTCCCGCCCGGAAGCCGACTTCCTCGAGCAGCTTCTCGACCGCCGAGCCCATCACCGGCTCGCCGTCGAACCGCTCGACCGCGGCCCGCTTGAGCCCGCCCGAGCGCACGAAGCCGGCCAGGGCCTCGAGTGCCGGCCGCAGGACTTCCGGCTCGGGCCGCACCAGCGACACGAGCCCGCGCCCGCCGGCCTCGACGTAGAGCACCGGGTGCCCGCCCGTCATCACCACGTAGGCGCCGGGCACGCGGGCCGGCCGCCGCCGCCGCCGTTCGCTCTCCGGCTCCCAGTCACGCGCCGGCCACGGCAGCGCCGCGCCGTAGAGGTTGGCGGGATCCTGTGCCGCGACGACCACTGTCTCCTCGGGTGCCTCGCGATGTGTGCGCAGCCGCTCCACGGCCGCGGCGAGCGCGAACTGCGCGCCGCCCAATCCCTCGACGAAGTAGCCCCGCCGCGCGGCGCCCAGCGTCTCCAGCCCGCCCAGCTCCGCATATAGAGAGGCGAACCCGCCGGGAATCCGCTCGGCGACCACGGTCTCCCGCGTCACGATCCCGTGCCGTTCGAGCAATAGCTCGGCCCGCGCCGAAGCGCGCTCCTTCTCCCCGGGCGCCGGCTCGAACAGTGGCCCGGTGAGGCTCCAGCGGCCCTGGACGTGCGGCTGCGCGCCGGACCGGCGCGACCCGAAGCGTCCCCGGCGGCGTGCCGCGACCGGCGGCGGCGCGACCGACAGGCGCCGCGCGCGCAGGGGAGCGAACGCGTCGTTGGTGACCTCACCCGACCAGACCAGGTCCCACAGCACTTCGCGCACGTCGGCGGGAGGCGCGTCGAGGTCGGCGACCAGGTCCGACCAGAACGCCGCGCCTTGCTCGAGGCGCTCACGCAGCTTGCCGTGCAGAGCCCCGCTCGGGGCCTCGCCGCCCGGCGCGGGCGGCCCGAGATAGGGAGCGTCCTCCCGGAAGTACAGCGCCACACGCCCGCCGCGTCCTCCGCCGGCGCCCGCGCCGACCCACACGACCTCGCCGGACGAGCACAGCGCGTCGAGCCACGCCGGGTCGTAGCGGCCCATGCGGCGGGGCAGCACGTCGCGCTCCCAGACCTCACGTGGCAGGGCGATTCCCTGCAGCGGCGCGAGCAGCTCGCGGAGCCGGTCGGGCCCGCCGCCGGCGGGCATGACGCCCTCGGCGTCATCCTGCGACCAGGCATGCCGGCCGGCGTGCTTGCGGCTGTCCTGCTCGAGGTCGCCGCGGCGGCCCGGGCGGTTGCCCTCGCCGAGGAAGGGGTCACGGCGATACCGGTCGATCCCGTGCCAGCCGAGCGCGAAGCGCTGCAGCGTCGCCTGGTCGGTCGGCTCGATCTCCTGGCGGAGCGCGGCGATGCTCGCCCGGCGCAGGCGGCGCAGGACCTCCGGGTCGCACCACTCGCGCCCCGATCCGGCGCCCTCGGGACGGATCCCGCCCCGCACCAGCTCCTCGGCTGTCTCCAGCTCGGCGAGCGCTGCTCTCGATCTGCTCCTCGGGCAAGGCGTACCGGGCCGCGACGTCCGCGGTCGTGAAGGGGCCGTGCGTGCGCGCGAAGCGCCGGAGCAGCCGGGCAAGCGCCCCCTCGACCGGCTCGAGGAAGGCCTCGGGCAGTCCACCCGGCGGAATCGCTCCGACCGCGTCGCGATAGAGGCCGGCGTCCTGCGCCGCGATCCAGCGCGGCTCGCCGCCGATCCGCAGCTTCGCCGCGCGGCGCTCGGTGACGAGTCGCATGGCCAGCGACTGAGCGTCGATGCCCGGCACGGTCCGAACCGAAAGCTCCTCGTCGGAGAGATCGCCCAGCCTGCGCAGCAGGTCGTGCGCCTGATCGGCATCGCCGGCGAGGCGCTTGGCGCTCAGATGCTGGAGGTCCTCCTCGACGGAGGCGAGCGCGTCGGGGTCGATCAGCTCGCGCAACTCCTCCGTGCCGAGGAGCTCCCGCAGGAGGTCGCGGTCGAGGGCCAGCGCCGCGGCACGCTGCTCGGCTCGCGGCACGTCGCCCTCGTACATGTAGGTCGCGATGTAGTCGAACAGCAGGCTCTGCGCGAAGGGCGAGGCGTTCGGAGTGTCGACCTCGACCAGGGAGACCTCACGGCTCTCGAGCCGAGTGAGCAGGCGCTTCAGCGCCGGCAGGTCGAGCCAGTCCGAGAGGATCTCGCGGTAGGTCTCGAGGATCACCGGGAACTCGCCGTAACGGCGCGCGATCTGAAGCAGGCCCTGCGCTCGCAGCCGCTGCTGCCAGAGCGGCATCCGGCGGTCGGGGCTGCGCCTCGGGATCAGAAGCGACCGCGCCGCCGCTTCCCGGAAGCGCGAGCCGAACAGCGCCGTGCTCCCGAGCTCGGCCGTGATCAGGTCCTCGACCTCGTCGGCGCTCAGCATCGCGACATCGGCCGGCGGAGGCTGGTCCGCGTCGGGAAGGTGCAGGATCACTCCGTCGTCCGACCAGATCGCGTCGGGGTCGAGGCCACGCTCGTCGCGCAGGCGCGCCGAGATCGCCAGCGCCCAGGCGGCATGGATCCGGCCTCCGAACGGAGTCAGCACGCACAGGCGCCAGTCCCCGATCTCGTCGCGGAAGCGCTCCACCACGACCGTGCGGTCCGAGGGCACGACGCGGGTGGCGTCGCGCTGCTCGTCGAGATAGCGCTGCAGGTTGTCGGCCGCGTACGAGTTCAGGCCGTAGTCGCGCTCGAGCAGCTCGAGCGCACGCTCGCGCGGCATCTCGCTCACCTCACGCTGGAACTCGCCGATCGCCTCCCCGAGCTCGAACGGCCGGCCGATGCCGTCGCCCTTCCAGAACGGGATGGCCCCGGGCACCTCCGGTGCCGGAGTGACGATCACCCGGTCCCGGGTGATCTCCTCGATCCGCCAGGTCGTCGCCCCGAGCCTGAAGGCCTGGCCGGCGCGCGCCTCGTAGACCATCTCCTCGTCGAGCTCTCCGACGCGCCTGCCGTCGGGCAGGTGCACTCCATAGAGGCCCCGATCCGGAATCGTGCCCGGGTTGGTGACCGCCAGCCGCTGCGCGCCCCGCCGCGCGCGCAGGACGCCCTCGATCCGGTCCCAGGCGAGCCGCGGCCGCAGCTCGGCGAACTCCTCCGAGGGATAGCGCCCGTCGAGCATGTCGAGGACGTTCTCGAGCTGCGCGCGGGACAGGTCCTCGTAGGGAAGCGCGCCGGTCACGAGCCGTGCAGGTCGTCGACGGTCCAGTCGTCGAGCGAGACCATCGCCACGATGTGCTGGGCGAGCACGTCGAGCGGCTTGCGCGGAATGGCGGTCTCCTCGATCGCGCCCTCGCGCATCCGCTTCACGACGACCGCGCACTCGACCAGGTCGGCGCGGAACTGGGGAAGATCCGTCCCTTCGAGACGGCCTGGAGCGTGTGCCCGGCGCGACCGACTCGTTGCAGGCCCGCGCGCCACCGACTTGGGCGACTCGATCTGTATGACCAGGTCGACCGCGCCCATGTCGATGCCCAGCTCCAGCGAGCTCGTGGCCACGAGGCACCGCACCTTCCCCGCCTTCAGCTCCTCCTCGATCTCGGTCCGCGCCTCGCGCGAGAGCGACCCGTGGTGGGAGCGGGAAACCTCCTCGCCGGCCAGGTCGTTCAGCCGCACGGCCAGGCGCTCCGCGAGGCGGCGGTTGTTCACGAACACGATCGTGGACGAGTGCTGCTCGACCAGCTCGAGCACCCGTGGATAGATGCTGGGCCAGATCGAGCGCCGGCTCGCCGTGTCGCCGCGCTCGGCGACGAAGTCCATCGGCGCCGCATTGGGCTCGGACTCGGGATCCTGGAGGTCGGCCACCGGGACGATCACCTCGACGTCGAGCGACTTGCCGGCCGGAACCTCGACGATCGTCACCGGCCGCGGCTTGCCCTCCGGCTGGGAGGTGCCCCCCATGAAGCGCGCGATCTCCTCGATGGGCCGCTGGGTCGCCGAGAGCCCGATGCGCTGCAGCGGGTGATCGAGCAAGGCTTCCAGCCGCTCGAGAGTCAGGGCGAGATGCGAGCCGCGCTTGCTGCCGGCGACCGCATGGATCTCGTCGAGGATCACGCTGTCGACTTCGGTGAGCGTCTCCCGGGCGCGCGAGGTCAGCATCAGGTAGAGCGACTCCGGAGTCGTGATCAGGATGTCCGGCGGCTTTCGCAGCAGCGCCTGGCGCTCCTTCTGCGGCGTGTCCCCGGTGCGGATGCCGACGCGGATCTCGCTCGCTCCGTCGATCGACGCGAGCGGCACGCGAAGGTTTCGCTCGATGTCGTAGCCGAGCGCTTTGAGCGGCGACACGTACAACACGCGTGTCTTGCGGTCAGCGCCCTCCTCCGCCGGCGCGCGCAGAAGCTTGTCGATCGCCCACAGGAACGCGGCGAGCGTCTTGCCGGAACCGGTGGAGGCCGAGATCAGCGTGTTCTCGCCTCGTGCGATCGGCGGCCAACCGGATTCCTGGGGCGGTGTGGGATCGCCAAAAGCGCGAGTGAACCAGTTCCTTACAGGCGGGGAGAAGAGATCGAGCGAGCTCACGATTTCAGCCTATTCTCCCGACTCCCGACTCCCGACTGCCGACTCCCGACTGACATTTCGGGCACCAATAGGTCATCCGGTTCTCGTCCCATTGGCCGCGCACACGGATCGTCGTTCCACACCGGCGGCACCCGTGGCCACCGTGCTCGAAGACCTCGCCGCCGGCCAGCCGGCCGCCGTGCCGCACCTCCCGCAGCATCATCCTCCGCGCCACCCGGATGATCCGCTCGAGCTCCTCGTCGCTCATGTCGGACATCGGGCGCCACGGGTCGATCTTGCAGGCGTAGAGGCTCTCGTTCTTCCAGAGGTTGCCGATGCCGGCGAGGGTGCGCTGGTCCATGATCGCGTCGGCGACCGGTCTCGTCGGGTCGTCGTTTCGCAGCCGCACGAGCATCGCCGGCCAGTCCAGCTCCTTCGCGAGGATGTCCGGCCCGAGCCTGCGCAGGTAGGGGTCGAAGCGCAACCGCGAGTCGCGCATCAGCGTGAGGATCGGCCCGTTGTACTGCACCACCGAGTGACCGGACGTCTCGAGGACCAGCCACGCGGCGCGCGCCCGCTTGCCCTGGTCGAAGCCCTGCTCGAAGATCCGCCAGCGCCCCGACATGCGCAGGTGCGAGTGCACCGTCATGTCGTTGTCGAAGCGCAGGAACAGGTTCTTGCCGTGCGTGTCGATCGACCGCACACGCGTGCCGAACAGCTTCTCGGGCCAGCGGTCGAGGGCGTGCCGGCGCTGGGGAGTCTCGATTCGCTCGAGCTCATGACCGACCAGAACGGGGCGCAGGCGCTGGGCGATGGACAGGATCGTGTCGCCTTCGGGCATGGCGACCGATGATACGAACGGCTTACCGGCCGCTCTTCTGCCGCCGCTTCATCGCCGCCCGCGCGAGCCGCAACGGGAACAGGCCGACCAGCGGTGCGCGCTTGCCGACATCCTCGGAGTCCTCACGGTCGAGCGCCCTCGCATAGCGGTGCGCCTGTTCCGCGGACGGGTAGCGCTTCTGGCCGCCCTCTCCGCACCGCTCGCACGCCCAGTGCATCACCTCTCCGTCCGCATGGAAGCGTGGGCGGTGACCGAGGAGGCGACACGTGTTCATGACTCAGGTCTACCCGTTCCTAAACCTGCGATGTTGCGTCCCGTTCTGGAAGCGCTTCGCCGGGTAGGCAATCAGACGTGGCAAGCGCTCCAGCAGAATTCGGACGGATCGAGACGCAGGTACCCGCGCGTCTCGACCGGCTGCCGTGGTCGCGTTTCCACTGGCTGATCGTCATCGGCCTCGGCACGGTCTGGATCCTCGACGGGCTCGAGGTGACGATCGTCGGGAGCATCGCCTCGCGCCTGACCGAGGACGGCGCGGGGCTGAAGCTGACCGCCAGCCAGATCGGGCAGGCGGCTGCGTTCTACGTCGGGGGCGCATGCTTGGGAGCGCTGTTCTTCGGGCAGCTGACGGACCGCTTCGGGCGCAAGAAGCTCTTCCTCATCACGCTGCTGCTCTACATCGCGGCGACCGTCGCGACCGCCTTCGCCAGCAGCGTCGCCTACTTCTTCGCCATGCGGTTCCTGACGGGCGCCGGCATCGGCGGCGAGTACGCCGCGATCAACTCGGCGATCGACGAGCTGATCCCGGCTCGCGTGCGCGGCCGG
The DNA here is from genome assembly GCA_963785085.1 of uncultured Solirubrobacterales bacterium. Lineage (GTDB taxonomy): Bacteria > Actinomycetota > Thermoleophilia > Solirubrobacterales > JBBDJG01 > CAWACB01. Next base: position 83,293 of record CAWAUD010000011.1, read on the forward strand.
GTCGACCTGATCATCAACGGCAGCTACTGGGTGGGCGCCGCGATCGGCGCCGTCGGCGCCATCTTCCTGCTCGACACGAACATCTTCGCGGCGGACCTCGGCTGGCGCCTGGCCTTCGCCATGGGCGCGATCCTGGGCCTCGCAATCCTGCTCGTGCGCCGCAGCGTGCCGGAGAGCCCGCGCTGGCTGTTCATCCACGGCCGGGAGGAGGAGGCCGAGGCGATCGTCGAGCGCATCGAGCGGGACGTCGCCGAGGAGACCGGGCAGCCGCTGCCCGAGCCGCGCGGCAGCATCGAGGTACAGCAGCGAAAGAAGACCCCGTTCCGGGAGATCGCCCGCACCGCTTTCAAGACCTACCCGCACCGCACGATCCTCGGCCTGGCGCTGTTCGTCGGGCAGGCGTTCATCTACAACGCGATCACCTTCGACCTGGGCACGCTCTTCAGCGAGTTCTTCGGCGTCGCCTCGGGATCGGTGCCCGTTCTTCTTCGCGGTCTTCGCCGTCGCCAACTTCCTCGGGCCGCTGACGCTCGGGCGCCTGTTCGACACGGTCGGGCGCAAGCCGATGATCACGTCCACCTACTTCGGCGCTGCGGTGGGCGCCGTGGTGCTGGGGGTGCTGCTGTCGAACGGCTCGCTCACCAAGTGGTCGTTCCTGGCGATCCTGTGCGCGACGTTCTTCCTCGCCTCAGCCGGCGCGAGCGCCGCCTACCTGACCGTCAGCGAGATCTTCCCGATGGAAACGCGCGCGCTCGCGATCGCGTTCTTCTATGCGATCGGCACGGCGGCGGGCGGCATCACCGGGCCGCTTCTGTTCGGCCACCTGATCAACACGGGTGACGCCGGCAACGTCGCGATCGGCTTCTACATCGGCGCGGGGGTGATGGCGATCGGAGGCATCGCCGAGCTGCTCTTCGGCGTCCGGGCCGAACAGCGGTCCCTCGAGGGCATCGCCGAGCCGCTCGCGGCCGAGAACGTGACCCTCGACGAGGACGTCGAGCCCGACCGCGCAGAACGGCCGCGCGAAGTGCCGCAGCGTCCTCCCACCCCCTCGCGCCGCTTCCGGCTGGGGCCGGGAAGCTCATCCTCCTCTCCGGGGATGTGGCCTTCCGGGTGGGTGGACAGCTCTCCATATGACGAGGAGGCCGGGATCCTCCAGCGCGCCCTGGAGGAGCAGGGCGCGATGGAACGCCGCGAGCTCGCTCGCCGTGTCGGTGCGCGCTATTGGGGGCCAGGCCGGTTCAGCGGAGCCCTTGAGCAGGGAGTCCGCGACGGCTCCATCCAGCGGCTCTCGCGCTCCCGGTTCGGCCCCGCCGGGGAATCCCGGCCGCGTGGTGAACAGGCGGCCACGGCCGGCCGTTCGTAGCTCCGCTCCGCTCGGCACTCCCTCTAGAGCAGCACGTTTGGCCTGCAAAAAGGGGAATTCTGCCTGCCCCTGGACAAACGTGTGTTCGGTCTGTTAGTCTGCCTGCAGCTTAGAAGTAAGTTGAACAGCAAGTAAGCTTGTTACCGTATCCAGGCAGAGGAGGAAGACGAGCACAATGGCCGCCACCCCCCAGAGTTCCAACGGGAGCTCTCGCCCCCGTAGCGCCGCCACCAGGCGACGCGCAACCGCCGCCCGCCGCCGCACCACGGCGCAGCGCAGCAAGACCACGACTTCCAGGAGCACCACCACGGCAAGGACCGCCACGGCAAGGAGCGCCAGCGCCCGCAGAAGCGCTGCGGCCCGCCGCCGCGCAGCCACACGTGCCTCCGCCAACGGTGGCACCTCCGTGGCCAACGGCTCCGTCGAGGGCATCGCCGCCCAGGTGGCCGGCTTCGCCGAGTCCGCCGTCCTCGTCCCTGTCGGGGCCGCACTCGAGCTCGGTGATCGCGTCGTCGGCGCCCTCCGTCCCTGGACTGCTCCGGACACCGCCGAGAAGGAGCTCAAGAAGGTTCAGCGCGACGTCCGCCGCTTCGAGCGGCGTGGCTCGACCGCCCGCAACAGGCTAGTCCGGCAGGTACGCACCAGGAGGAACCGCGTCACGCGAGTGCTGCGCAAGCGCCGCACGCAGGTGACGCGCCTGGTCCGCGGCCAGCGCCGTCAGGCCGAGCGCACGGTTCGCCAGCGCACCCGTCAGGCGCGGGTGCAGGTCAAGCGCCAGCAGCGTCAGGTCTCGAAGACGCTGCAGCAGCAGACCCGCCAGACGAGGGACCGAGTACAGCAGTACGTCTGAGCTTCAGGCAGCCGCCAGCGGCGGTTGCCGCCAAGTTTCTGTCGGCCTCATATTGGCCTTCGGGCCACGCCGGCAGAAAGTAGCAACCTCTCCTCCCTCAGCCGTCGGGCCCCCTCACCGGGGCCCGATGGTCTTTTTGGTTTCGGGTGGGGTTCCCTCGTTGCGCTCCGTGGCGGTGAGGGCGGCATCCCCGACTGACTCGGTATCACACTCGCATTCGGGCACACCGCCCCCACCGCCGTAGCTCGAGACGGCTTCCCGCACGTCCGTCCTAATTTGGTTTCGATGTGCGTTTGCGACACTACATCCATGAATCCCACACGTGAACAGGTCATCGAGAAGCTCTCCGGGGTCATAGACCCCGAGCTGCGCCGCTCCATCGTCGAGCTGGACATGGTCCGCTCCATCGAGTTCGGCGATGACGGGATCGTGGATGTCGTGGTCTCCCTCACGACCGCCGGATGCCCGATCCGCAACCACTTCCAGGAGGCCGTCACGTCGCGGGTCTCTGAGCTCGAGGGCGTTCGCGGCGTGCGCGTCGGCTTCGACGTCCTGTCGGACGACCAGAAGTCGGCCCTGCAGCAGAAGCTTGGGCGAAACCGCCTGCCGGCCGGCGCTCTCGCCGAGGTCAAGAACGTGATCTGCGTCGCCTCGGGCAAGGGCGGCGTCGGCAAGTCGACGGTGACCGCGAACCTCGCCGCCGCGCTGGCGCTCGAGGGTTACTCCTCAGCCGCCCTGGACGCGGACGTCTGGGGCTACAGCATCCCGCGCATGCTGGGGGTCTCGGGCCGCCCGCGGGTCAACGAGAACCGCAAGATCGTGCCGATGGAGGCCGGCGCCGGCGTGAAGGTCATGTCGATCGGCTTCTTCGTGGAGGAGGACGCCGCGGTCGTGTGGCGCGGGCCGATGCTCCACAAGGCGATCCAGCAGTTCCTCGAGGACGTCGACTGGGGCCCGATCGACTACCTGCTGGTCGACCTGCCGCCCGGGACGGGCGACGTCGCGATGACGCTTGCGCAGCTGCTTCCGCAGGCCCAGATGCTGCTGGTCACCACTCCCCAGCCCGCGGCCCAGCGAGTTGCCAGCCGCGCGGCCGAGATGGCGGCGAAGTTCGACCTGTCGATCCTCGGCGTGGTCGAGAACATGTCCGGCTTCTCGACGCCCGACGGGCAGCGCTTCACGATCTTCGGGGAGGGCGGAGGGCAGCTGCTGGCCGACGAGATCGGCGCTCCCCTGCTCGGCAAGGTGCCGCTCCAGGAGGAGCTGCGAGCCGCGGCCGACGCCGGCACTCCGCTGGTCGCCGAGGACCCCGACGCTCCGGCCTCCCAGGCCCTGCGAGAGCTGGCCCGCGGCATCCTGGCCGCCACGCCCCAGGAACTGCCAGTCCTACAGGCACCGTCCGTTCCGCCCGCCCCGGCCTTCGCGGGCCAGGAACTGCCGGTAGTCCAGTAGGACCACCGCCTACCGCCTACCGCCTACTCGACCCGTGCTGCAGCCGATGCGGCCTGAATCGAGCGTCTTTCCCGCCACCGAGATGAACCGGTAGCGCGCGCTACCGGGGCGCAGGTCCAGCCGCAGCGCGCCGGGGGTGCTGGCGTCGCCGAATGCCACGCGGTGGTCGAGCGGGACGAGCGGATAGCGCTCGTGCCCACCCGCGCCGGAGACGAACTGGACGATGCCCGACCGCTGTCGCAGGCGCTGCATGTTGTGGTCGTGCCCCCACAGGGCGATGCGCGCCCGCCCGGCGAGCGGCTTCCACAGCGGCTGGACCCCGGGTGCGTCCCCGTGCAGCCCCGCGTTGAACCGCGGCCGGTGCCAGAAGGCGATGCGGCAGTCGCCGGGGCCGCGCAGCGCGCGCTTCAGCCAGCGCACCTGGGGCGACCCGGACCGGTGGTCGGTCTCCGAGTTGAGGCTGATGATCTTCCAGCCGCCCTCACGAAGTGAGTACCAGGACGGGAAGGCGCGCCCGCGGACGCTCTTCCAGTAGGGGTCATAGCCCTCCCGGTGATTGGGCCAGTCGTGGTTTCCCGGCGTGGGAGCGGTGATCTTGGCGAGCTTGCCCCACGAGGGCGCGTAGTTGTCGCGGAACTCCTCCGCCGTGCCGTACTCGTACACGTCGCCGAGATACAGCAGACGGTCGGGATCGGAGCGCCGGATCAACGACACCACCGAGTCGGCAGCGCTGCCGCCGTCCGCACCGTCTCCGACCGCCCAGACGACCGCGGCTTTCGAGGCCGACGCCCGTGCCTGGACCGGCTTGGGCTCGTCCGCCGTGTCGCCGCCGGAGCTGGCGAGGGCGATGGCCGCCGCGCCGCCGGCCAGGCAGACGACGGCGGCGATCAGAGCCCGGCTGATCCTGCTTGCCGGCGTCTACTTGCCGGCGTAGTACTGCGTGTTGATCTCCGCGTACTTCTGCCACTCGCCGGGCAGCTGGTCCTCCGCGAAGCAGGCGTCGACGGGGCAGGCCTCCACGCAGGCATCGCAGTCGATGCACTCGTTCGGGTCGATGTAGAGCATCTCGACCGACTCGTAATCCGGCTCGTCCGGCGTCGGGTGGATGCAGTCGACCGGGCAGACCTCCACGCAGGAGTTGTCCTTCTGGCCGATGCAAGGTTCCGCGATCACATAGGTCATTTGTTTCTCTTGGAGCCTTTCGGTCTAGGGGTATACGAGTAGGTCCCTTCGACCCGCCTGCTGGCAGCGGGCGGAATATTGTTGCGGATTCCAGGGATAGGGCAAGTATGAGCCGTTTCGCACAAGACATTTCCGCACCATGATCCTGCTCACGGGAGCCACCGGCCTGATCGGATCCGCTCTGCTGCGCCGCCTCCTGGGGGCCGGGCAGGAGGTCCGCTGCCTCGTCCGGGACCCGCGCCGGCTCGGGCCGGACCGGGTGCGGGTCAACATCACCCTCGGCGATCTCGCGAGCCCCACCTCGATCCGCCAGGCGATGCGCGGCATCACCACGGTGGTGCACGTCGGAGCGACGATCCGCGATCAGCCCGCGGGAAGCATCGAGGAGGTCAACGGCATGGCCACCATCCGCCTGCTGCGCGAGGCCGAGAAAGGCCGGGCGGAGCGCTTCGTCTTCTTCACCGCGGTGGGCGCGAGCCCCACGTCGCCGGCCCGGTTCATGCGCGCCAAGGCGCTCGCCGAGCGGGCCGTCCTGAACGGCGACGTCGAGCCCGCCGTCCTGGCCCCGTCGATCGTCTACTCGCCCGCCGACCGCTACATGACATTGCTGCGCGGAATGACTCGCCTGCCGTGGGTGCCGATCGCCGGCAGCGGCCGCTCCCGCTACCAGCCCATGTGGGTCGAGGACGCCGCCGACTGCGCGGCAGCGGTCGTCCTCAACGGGACCCGGAACGGCAGCCGGCTGGAGCTGGCCGGCCCGGACGTGCTGGCCTATGACGACATCGTGAAGCTGGCGCTCGAGGCGTGGGGCCGCGAACGCCCGCTCCTGCATGTCCCTGCGGCGGCGGTGCGCTCGGGACTGCGGGCGCTCGGGAAGCTCTCCGGCGAGTCAGCCTTCGCCACCTGGGAGGAGGCGGAGCTGATGGGCATCTCGATGGTGACGGAGGGCGGCCCGCGCGACGCCCGGCGCCTTGGCGTCGAGCCAAAGCGGATGCGCGAGGTGCTGGGGCTCTAGCTCTTCGCCGGCTCGCGCTCGGAGGGAACTGCGCGCGCCGGGTAGTACTCGTGGTCCTCGGGCTGGACGATTCGCGAGATGCGGTCGCCGGCCGCCAGCAGGAGCGTCAGGGCCGGCGCCATCGCGCCGATCACCGCCTCGACGCGTTCCCGGTTTCGCTGCTGATCTGGAGTCAGCTTGGCCACGACGTGAACTCTATTATCCGCAGGGTGGAGCTAGCGGAGATCATGACCAGCTCGGTCGTGACGGCGCCTTCCGAAGCGCCGGCCCGCGACGTCGCAGCCCTGATGCGCGACCGTAACGTTGGCTCGGTGGTGCTGACCGACGAGGCAGGCCGCCCTTGCGGCATCGTCACGGACCGCGACATCGCGCTGTGGGTCGTGGCGGGAGAGCGTGGGCACCACGAGCCGGTGCAGGAGTTCGCCACCACACCGCTCGTGACCGGCGACACCGGGATGGACCTCGAGGAGGCCGCCGCGCTGATGGTCGAGCACCGCATCCGCAGGCTGCCGGTCATGGAAGCCGATCGCCTGGCGGGAATCGTGACCCTTGACGACATCGCCGTCCGCACCGGGAACCTCGAGGTGGCGCAGAAGATGACGGCCGAGGTGGCCCGGGCCGCGCTGCCGGAGTTCTACTTCCACCAGCGAGGCGGATAACCCCCCATGTGGGCGACGGGATTCGCCGCCCGGCCTACGATATGGGTGTGACTCCGGAGCAGCTCGAAGCCGAGCGCCGTTCCAGCCGCATCGCGGGAATTGCGGCGATCGCGGCCGGCATCATCTTCGCCGCCGGCGCCTACTGGTACCAGTCGATCAACAGCGACGCGCCGGAGGACAACAGCCCCGCGCTGCTGAGGTTCTTCCACAGTCATGCGGGCGAGCTGCTCGGCTCCTCGATCCTGCAGGGCATCGGGATGCTGCTGGTCATCGTCGTGGGCCTGCACCTGTACCGGGCGACGAAGGCTCGCGATCCCGCCGCGACGCCGGTGGTGCAGGTGATGGCGATCTACGGCCCGATCGCCTTTGCGATCGGCACGGTCGTCCGGCCTGTGGCGCTGGCGGTGATGGCTTCCGAGTTCACCCACCGCGACTTCCAGACCCTCAGTGCCGCCGACCACATCTTCAAGGACCCGATCCTGATCGCGCCCACCGTGATCGGCTTCTCGGGAGTGCTGGCGCTCGCCTACTGGTCCGTGAAGGGGTCGATCGATGCCATGCGGGTCGGCCTCCTGCCCCGCTTCATGGGATGGTTCGGAGTCGCAGTGGGGCCCGCGCTGGTCCTGGGCTTCGGGACGGTGCTGATGCCCGTATGGCTGGTCTTTCTGGGCGCCATGTTCCTCGGGCTGTGGCCGCGCGGCGTCCCGCCTGCCTGGGAGGAGGGGCGCGCGGTGCCGTGGCCGAGCATGTCGCCGACCCGCGCGGGCGAGGATCTGGTCGGCAGCGCGCGCAACGGCGAGGTCGAAGCTGTCGGTCCGAAGGACGACAAGACGACATAAGCTGCGCTCGTGCGGGTAGCGGTAACGGGCATAGCGAGCGACTTCGGGACTGTCATTGCCCCGCTGCTGTTCGCGGATCCGGATGTCGAGGAGGTGGTCGGCATCGATCTCCGCGATCCGCGAGTCGCGGATCCGAAGCTGCGCTTCGAGCGCGAGGACGTCCGCTCCGCGCGGATGGCAGAGCTGTTCGAGGGGTGCGAGGCGGTCGTCCATCTCGCCTACGTCGTCGCCGAGATCCACGACAAGGAGCTCACGCACTCCATCAACATCGGAGGCTCGCGGAACGTCTTGGAGGCCGCGGTCGCGGCGGGCGCGCGCCGGCTGGTGATCGCATCGAGCGTCGCCTCGTATGGCGCGCATGCCGACCATCCCGAGCCGGTCACCGAGGACGAGTTCCCGCGCGGCAACCCCGACAAGTACTACTTCTACGACAAGGCGGAGGTCGAGCACTACATCGAGTGGTGGCTCGCCCGTAACCGCGAAGTCCCGCTTCAGGTGGCGCGGCTGCGGCCCGCGATCATCGTCGGCCCGCATTTCTCGAACTCGCTGGTCGACCGGCTGCCCGCCCCCGCGACGGTGCTTCCGGCGGGGCGCAACCCCAAGCTCCAGCTGGTGTGGGAGGACGATCTCGCGCGCGCGTTCTACAAAGCGGTGAAGGGGGAGGCCGAGGGGCCGTTCAACATCGCCACCGACGACGCGATCCCTGCTGAGGAGTTCGCGGCCCTGCACGGACAGCGCGTTCGGCGCGTTCCGCCGGCGCTGGCGGCGCCGCTCGCCGACGTCCTCTTCAGGCTCAGGATGTCGCCGGCCTCGTCGGCCTGGGTGACCGAAGGGGAGCTCGTCGTCTCGCCGGAGCGGGCGAAGCGAGAGCTCGGCTGGTCTCCCCGGTTCACCAGCGGGGAGGCGGCGCGCATGATGCTCATCCAGCACGGGCGGCCGATCCTCGCCGGCCGGTCGGGACGGGTCTTCGGCCGCAAGCGCGTGGCGGAGACGGCGCTCGCGCCGGCGACGGAGGCGATGCGTGACTGGGCGCGGGGCATCCCGGGCCTGCGCGACGGCCTGGGTGGACCGGGGGCGGTGGACCGCATCGTCGACCGGGTCGAGCACGACCTGATCCCCTATCGCGACCTCCAGGTTCACCTCGAGGTGCATCCAGCGGACGCCGGCGAGGACGCGCCCACCGTGATCTTCAGCCCCGGCATCGGCGGGCACGCGCGCTTCTATGCGCCGTTCACCGGGAGGCTGTGCGACGAGGGCTTCAACGTGGTGTCGATCGACCGTCCCGGCCACGGGCTGTCGGAGGGCCGGCGGGGTGACTCCACGATGGAGCAGACGCTGGACGTCGTCGACGCGGCGGTGGCCTATGCGCGGCGGCGGTTCGGCGGACCGGTGGCGCTGGCGGGGTCGAGCCTCGGCGGCATCATCAGCTGGTACGCGCTCACCCGGGAGCCGGACGTGGAGGCGGTCGTCTGCCACAACATCGCCCATCCGCGGGTTCCGCACGAGCTCGCGGCCCGGCTCAAGATCCCGCCTCTGAAGCGCCTTGCCCGCTTTGCGCCGCTGGCGCCGGTTCCGATCAAGCAGATCGCCGACTTCGGCGCTGTGGCGCAGGGCCCGGAGTTGCTGGACTGGTTCCGCCGCGAGCGCGATCCGATCTGGTCCTGGCGGATCAGCGCCCGCTCGGCCGCTTCGATCTTCACATTCGCGCCGCGTCTGGAGTGGTCGCAGGTCGAGACGCCGGTGCTGGTGCTCGTCGGCGCGGCCGACGAGATGGTCAGCGCGCCGTTCACCAAGCGCGTGCTCGCAGAGGCAAGCCCGCGCAACTGCGAGCTGCGCGTCATGCCCGGCATGGGCCACATGCTGCTGCTCGAGAACCTGGACCAGACCCTGCCCGAGATCGCCTCGTGGCTACGGACGACCCTGTCCGCGCCTACCCCGCGCGAGGCCGTCGAAGCGTGATACGGGCCCTGGCCGCCACGATCGTCGTGGCGGCGCTGTTGATCTCCGCCTGCGGGGACGACCAGCTCTCGACCGAGCCGATCGAGAAGGACATCCAGAGCGGGCTGGCGCGTCAGACGCGGGTCCCGATCAAGTCGGTGACGTGTCCGGACAAGGTCAAGCCCGAAGCGGGGAAGACGTTCGTCTGCACAGCACGGTTTGCGGGCCAGACGGCCCGAGTGCGTGTGACGCAGCGCAATGCGGACGGCGACGTGATCTGGCGGCTGGCAGTCCGTTAGTCAGCAGATCAGCAGTCGGCAGTCGGGAGAAAAAGACTCCGGACTCTCCGACTAATCCTCTTCGCTTTGCCTCTCCGCGACCTTCTCCGACAGCGCTTCCATCACCGTCGGGTCGCGCAGTGTGGTCACGTCGCCCAGCTCCTTGCCGTCGGCGATGTCGCGTAGGAGGCGGCGCATGATCTTGCCGGAGCGGGTCTTCGGCAGGTCCTCGGACCAGATGATCCGCTTCGGCCGGGCCAGCTTCCCGATCTTCTCGCCGACGTGCTCGCGGAGCTCGGTGTCGAAGCCCACGGGCGGGTCGCCGCCGCCCTCGATGGTCACGAAGGCGACGATCGCCTGCCCGGTTGTTTCGTCGGTCTCCGGCACGACGGCCGCCTCGGCAACGCCGTCGTGGGAGACGAGCGCCGACTCGACCTCCATCGTCGAGAGCCGGTGCCCCGCGACGTTGATGACGTCGTCGGTGCGGCCGACGACCCAGAAGCAGGCGTCGGAGTCGAGCCGGGAGGCGTCACCGACCAGGTACTTGTCGGGTCCGTAACGCGACCAGTAGGTCTCGACGTAGCGCTCGGGCTCCTTGTAGAGGGTGCGCAGCATGCCCGGCCAGGGGCGCGTCAGCACCAGGAAGCCGCCGCCCTCTTCCACCTCATTGCCGTTCGAGTCGTAGATCGCCGCTCTGATCCCGGGGAACGGCTGGGTCGCCGAGCCCGGGCTTCGTCGTCGTGATACCGGGCAGCGGCGTGATCATGATGTGGCCGGTCTCGGTCTGCCACCAGGTGTCTACGATCGGGCAGCGGCCGCCGCCGATCACCTCGTGGTACCAGATCCATGCCCGTGGGTTGATCGGCTCGCCGACCGATCCGAGCAGCCGAAGCGACGAGAGGTCGTGGCGCTCCGGGTACTCGCGGCCCCACTTGATGCAGGCGCGGATCGCCGTCGGCGCGGTGTAGAAGATCGTCGCCTTGTAGCGCTCGACGATGTCCCACCAGCGGTCCTTGTCCGGGTAGTCCGGGGCGCCCTCGTAGAGGATCGACGTGCAGCCGTTGGCGAGCGGCCCGTAGACGATGTAGCTGTGGCCCGTGACCCAGCCGATGTCGGCAGAGCACCAGTAGACGTCCTTTTCCGGCTTGATGTCGAACACCAGGCGGTGCGTGGCCATGACGCCCGTCATGTAGCCGCCGGTCGTGTGCACGATGCCCTTCGGCTTCGCCGTGGTGCCGGAGGTGTAGAGCAGGAAGAGCGTCTGCTCGGAGTCGAAGCCGTCGGCCGGGCAGTCGGGCGATGCCTTTTCGCACGCCTCGTGCCACCAGACGTCGCGACCCTCCTTCCACGGGAACGTCGCCGCCGGTACGGCGCACCACCACGCAGTGCTCGATCGAAGGGCAGCTCGGCAGGATCGCGTCGACGTTCTCCTTCATCGGGAGCGGCTTGCCGCGCCGCAGCGAGAAGTCGGCGGTCACCAGCACCTTCGCCTCGCAGTCGTTGATGCGGTCGGCCGCGGCCTGGGCGGAGAACCCGCCGAACACGACCGAGTGCGGCGCGCCGATGCGCGCGCATGCCAGCATCGCGGCCGGCGCCTCGGGGACCATCGGCATGTAGATCGCGACGCGGTCGTCGCGCTCGACGCCCAGGTCCTTCAGCACGTTCGCGAACCGGCTCGTCATCTCGAGCAGGTCGGAGTAGGTGATCGTGCGCCGCTCGGCGTCCTCGCCCTCCCAGTAGAAGGCGACGCGGTCGCCGTTCCCGGCCTCGACGTGGCGGTCGAGGCAGTTGTAGGAGGCGTTGATCTTGCCGTCGACGAACCATTTGGCCCAGGGCGGGTTCCAGTCGAGCACCCGCGCCCACGGCTCCGCCCACTCGAGCTCGCGCGCCCAGCTCTCCCACCAGCCCTCGAAGTCGGCGTCGGCCTGCTCGTAGATCGCGGGGTCGCTGGCGTTGGCCTGCGCCGTGAACTCGGGCGGCGGCGGATACGTGCGGTCGTCGGCGAGCAGGACCTCCAGCTCGCCGTCGCTGGCGGTGCCGTCTGGCATCTCTCCTCCTTTGGGCGAAGTCGCGGCGAGTGTAACGTCCGGACCCTTGGCAACCATCCCGCGCCATGAGCACCGCCGCTGCGGCCCCGACTGACTCCGATCGAACCCAATACCCGATGCGCGAGACCACGCCTTCCGTCTTCCTGATCGCCCGTCCCTCGCTCGACCTCGAGGGCATCCGCGGCTACCTGGAGGACGTCGGCGGAGCGTCGTGGCTCGAGGGCCGCCTGGCGGAGTCCGGCGAGCCCAATCCGGCCGAGCTGCTGATCGAGTTCGCGGGCCGCGCCTGCTACCGCAGCTGGGAGCCCGGCCTCAACCCGAACGTCACCAAGATCCGCACGGACCAGGAGGAATACCTCGGCAACCTCCTGCGCAGCCTGCACGGGAGCGTTCTCGAGCACGCCAGCTTCTCGTTCGCTTTCCGCAACGTGTCGCGGGTCTTCACCCACGAGCTGGTCCGCCACCGCGCCGGCTCGGCGTTCAGCCAGGAGAGCCTGCGCTACGTGCGGCTGACCGACATCGGCTTCCGCGTCCCGCCCGCGCTCGAGCCCGTGCGGGAGGAGGTGCTGAACCTGGTCGAGCAGCTGGAGGAGTTCCAGGTGACCGCCGCGGAGAAGCTGGGCATCGACGAGGAGGGGCTGCCCTTCGCCGTCAAGAAGGAGGTCACCTCGGCGCTGCGGCGCCTGGCCCCGATCGGCCTCAGCACCGACATCATCTGGACCGCGAACGTCCGGACGCTGCGCCACGTGATCGAGATGCGCACCGCGGAGGGCGCCGAGGAGGAGCTGCGCCTCGTCTTCGACAAGGTCGCGCGGATCATGAGCGCCGAGGCGCCGAAGCTCTTCCAGGACTTCAGCCGCACCGAGGACGGCTCCTGGGTGCCTGAGTACCGGAAGGTCTAAGACAGGCTCTAGAGGCCGAGCGACGCCGCGGCCTGGCTCGCGACCTCGAGCAGCGGGCCCGGGATGATCCCGAAGAAGAGGGTCGCGGCGCCCATCAGGATCGCGACCGCCACCACCTCCGCCTGCGGGGCGCGGAACCTCGAGGCGTCGGCCTCCGGCGAGCCGCCCGCCATCACCGGGGCGACGACCGGGTCACGCGCCGGCACGTCGGGCATCCACATGGCCGCGATCACGCGCAGGTAGTAGACGAGCGAGACCATCGAGCCGATCACGATCATCACTCCGAGCCAGGTGTAGTCGCCGTCGACGGTCGCCTCGATCAGGAAGAACTTCCCGAAGAAGCCCGCCGTGCCGGGAAGCCCGCGAGCGCCAGCATGCTGATCGTCAGCGGCCAGGCCAGCAGCGGGGCGGGCTGCGCCGAGGCCCCTGACCGCCTCCGATGCCGTCGCCGAGCGCGGTCTCGCGCTCGCGCGCGATCACGACCGCGAACGCGGCCACGTTCATCAGCAGGTAGATGAACAGGTAGAAGACGACGCTCTTCACGCCCAGCTCGGTGCCGACGACGACCCCGGCCATGATGTAGCCGGCCTGGGCGACGCCGGACCAGGCAAGCAGGCGCTTCAGCGAGTCCTGCCCGATCGCGCCGACGTTGCCGATCACGATCGACACGACCGAGAGCGCCGCCAGCGCCGCGTCCCAGTCGTCGGCGCGCCGGCAGCAGCGCGACCAGTCGAAGAAGCGCACGATGATCGCGAACGCCGCCGTCTTGGTCGCGACCGCCATGAAGGCGGTGACCGGCGTCGGCGCGCCCTGGTAGACGTCGGGGGTCCACTGGTGGAACGGCGCCACCGAGGCCTTGAACGCCAGGCCGGTGGCCGCGAGCGCGATGCCGGTCAGCAGCAGCGGGTCGCCCAGGATTCCCTGGTTCTCGATCGCCGAGGCGATCGGGCCGAAGTCGGTCGCGCCGGTGGCGCCGTAGATCATCGCCAGCCCGTAGAGCAGCGTGGCCGAGCCCACCGAGCCGATCACCAGGTACTTGAGGCCCGCCTCGAGCGACGTGCGCCTGCCGCAAATCGCAGCGCGCACATGCACGTACAGCGGGATCGACAGCAGCTCGATCCCCAGGAACAGCGTGATGAGGTTCGCGGCGCCCGCCAGCACCACCATGCCGGTGACGCTCATCAGCAGCAGCGCCGAGTAGTCGCCCAGCCTGGTGCGCTCGGCGGTGGTGTCGCGCAGCGACAGCACCAGCATGGTCGCGGCGGCGGCGTAGAAGATCGAAGTCGAGCGCCAGGCGCGAAGTCGTCCGAGCGCAGCGCGCCCTCGACGAGCAGCCGTGTTGTCGTCCCACTGCCAGACCGACAGCCCGGCCGCGGCGCGAGGGTCGCCAGCGCGCTGAACACGGCGAGCGTTCCGCGCCGCTGCGCCCGGGCAGCAAGCCCGAGCAGGAGCGTCACCGCCGAGCCGGCCGACAGCGCGAGCAGCGGCGACAGGCCGCCGTAGTCGATGTAGGGGGCGTTCAGGCCGGCGGCGAAGGTCATCGGCGCGCCTCCAGCTTCGGCGCCGTGAGGTCGTTGTGAGCCGCGCGCGCGGCGGCCGCGACGCTCACGGTCGTGCTGGGCTCCGTCCGCTTCAGGATGAACTGCGGGTAGAGGGCGAGCGCCACGATCACCGCCACGAGCGGCGCGACGAGCACCGACCTGTCGGCAGGGTGAGATCGCGCGACTCCGCGCCCTCGGGCAGCGGGTTGTGCATCGAGCGCTGGTACAGGCGGATCATGTAGACGGCCGCCAGCACGACGCCGGCTCCGGCCACCAGCGCGTAGACGATCTTGGTCTTGAAGGTCCCGAACAGGATCAGGAACTCGCCCACGAAGTTGGCCGAGCCGGGCATCGCGAGCGTGGCCAGCGTGACGATCAGGAAGAGCGCCGCCAGCACGGGCGCGCGGATCGCGAGGCCGCCCATCCGTCGCAGGTCGTCGGTGCCGCCTGCGCGCGCGGCCAGCAGCGGCGATGATGAAGAACAGCGGCGCCACCACCAGGCCGTGGTTGACCATCTGGATCACCGCGCCCTGGGCGCCCTTCGGGTCGAGGGAGAAGATCCCGAGCATGATGAAGCCGAGCTGCGCGATCGACGAGTAGCCGACGACCAGCGTCGCCGACGTCCTGGGTGAAGGCCATCACCGACCCGTAGAGGATGCTCGCCAGCGGCGATCACCAGCAGCAGCTCCTGGAAGTGCGCCGCGGCGTCCGGGTAGAGCGGCAGCACGATCCGCAGGAAGCCGTACGCGCCGACCTTCGAGAGCACGCCGGAGAGCACGGCGACCACCGGCGTCGGCGCGTCGCGGTAGGCGTCCGGCATCCAGCCGTGCAGCGGGAAGGCCGGCATCTTGACCAGGAACGCGGCGGCGAAGAGCAGGAAGATCCAGTCCTGCGTGCCGTCCGACAGCCGGCGGCGGGCGAGCTCGGACAGCTCGAACGTAGATGTCGCCGCCGGGCGGCGTGGCGAGGATCGCCGGTCGCGACCGCCCCGGCGAGCATCAGCAGGCTGCCGACCAGCGTGTAGATCACGAACTTGGTCGTCGCCCGCACGCGGTCCTCGCCGGTTCCCCAGATCCCGATCAGGAAGTAGAACGGGACCAGCATCAGGTCGAAGAAGAGGACGAACAGCGCCAGGTCCTGGGCGCAGAACGCGCCGAGCACGGCGGTCTCGCCGAGCGCGAGCATCAGGTAGAAGAGCCGCGGGCGCTCCCACTCGCGCAGCAGCGCGGCGACCGTCGCGGCCAGCCAGAGCAGCGCCGTCAGCAGGATCAGGAAGAGGTTCAGCCCGTCGACGCCGAGCTTGTAGTGGATGCCCGAGCTGCGGGATCCAGGTCGACGTCGGTCACGTGCTGGAGCCCGCCGCCGGAGTCGAAGTCGGCGAGCAGCCCGATCGCGAGGCCGAGCGTCGCCGCCGCCGTGAGCAGCGACACGAACCCGGCGCGCCGGCCGCCGTCCTCGTCGGCGTCGGGCACAGCATCGCCAGCGATGCCTCCGGCGAGCGGCAGGAAGATCAGGATCGAGAGCAGCATCAGTGGCTCACCGACCAGGAAGTAGAGGGCGAGCGCCGGTGACCCCGGTCGCGAGCAGCAGCGCGTAGTTGCGCAGTAGCCCTGACTGCGCCGACGCGCACGACGCGAGTTGCCCGCCCGCACGACCTGAGCGCGTCCCGGTCATCACGCCGTCGACCACGAACCGCTCGAAGACGTGTCGAGGCGCAGCGCCCGAGTGCCAGCATGGGCCGCACGACGAGCACGTCGTAGGGCTCGTCGAAGTACCACTTGTGCGACAGGAACCCGTGCAGGCGCGGCAAGCGCGCGCATGAGCTGCCAGCGAAGTCCCGGGCGCCGCACGTACATCCACCAGGCGAGGCCGATGCCGGCCAGCGACATCACCGCGCCGCCCACCAGCACCGAGCGACGTTGATGCCGGTCGCCGGCTCGATGCCGGCGTAGCGCGAGTCCTGCGAAGGTCGGCGTCGAGGAAGTTGTCGACCACGTGCGTCACGCCGCGGGATCTGCAGCGACGCCGGCGAAGATGCGACAGCACCGCGAGGATCGCCATCGGGACCTTCATCGGCCAGCTCGCGCTCGGCGATGTGGTGCTCGGGGCCGGGGAAGCCGACGTCGGTGTCCTCGCGCTCGCCGGTCGCAGGGGTTGAACGGCTCGGCGTGGGCGAGATGGCCCTGCTCGAGCTCCCGCGCCTCCGGCGTCGGCTCGCCGAAGAAGACGCGGAACACCATCCGGAACGCGTAGAAGGCCGTCATCAGGGCGACCGAGGGTCCCGACCACGTACAGGATCCAGTAGCCGCTCGCCGCGCTCGGCCTCGAGCGCCGAGGATCTCGTCCTTCGAGAAGTAGCCCGAGATGCCGGGGAAGGCCGCCAGCGCCAGCGCGGCGACCACGAACGTCACGAACGTGAACGGCATCGCCCGCCGCAGCCCCGACATGCGGTCGATGTTCTGCTTGCCCGCCATCGCGGCGATCACCGAGCCGGCGCGCCATGAACAGCAGCGCCTTGAAGAAGGCGTGCGTCATCAGGTGGAACATGCCCGCGCGCTGTAGGCGGCGACCGAGACGCCCAGGATCATGTAGCCGATCTGGCTGATCGTCGAGTAGGCGATGATCCGCTTCAGGTCGGTCGCGACGAGCGCCACCGAGGCGGCGAAGAACAGCGTGAGCGCCGCCGATCCCGCGCCGAGATGTCCGCCGCCGTCGGCGCCAGCTCGAACAGCGGGTGCATGCGCGCGATCAGGTAGACGCCGGCGGTCACCATCGTGGCGGCGTGGATCAGGGCGGAGACCGGCGTCGGGCCCTCCATCGCGTCCGGCGAGCCAGGTGTGGAGCGGCACCTGGGCCGACTTGGCGAACGCGCCGATCATGAGCAGCAGGCAGATCGCGACGATCACCCACTCGTTGTGTGTTGAACGCCTGCGGCGCGCGTTCGAACGATGCGCGTGTAGTCGAGCGCGCCGAGCTGCTGCTGGATCAGGATCGCGGCGATCACGAGCGCCGACGTCGCCGATCACGTTGATCACGAACGCCTTGATGCCGGCGCGATGTCGCGGTCCGGCGCCGGTACCAGAAGCAGATCAGCGCGTACGAGGCGAACCCGACGAACGCCCAGCCGACGATCAGCAGCACGAAGTTGCCCGCCAGCACCAGCAGCAGCATCGAGAAGACGAAGAAGTTGAGGTAGGCAGAAGTAGCGCGCGTAGCCGCGGTCGCCGCCCATGTAGGCGACCGAGTAGACGTGGATCAGGAAGCTGACGCCCGGTGACGACCAGCGCCATGAAGACCGACAGCGGGTCGACGAGGATGCCGAGCTCCACGTCGACGCCCGACGTCGGCCACGTAGGTCCACAGCGACGAGATGAGGTGCCGCGCTCCTCGGGCCGGTCCTGCAGCTGCGACAGCGCGCCGATCGCGCCAGCGAAGGCGAGGCAGGATCGCGCTCGACCCGATCCACCCCGGCGACGCGCGCCGGCAGCCGCGTCCAAAGCCGAGCGCGATCAGGATCGAGCCCGGCGAGCGGGAAGCCGAGCACAGCCAGCCGAGACGTGCGTCACGGGCTGCGTCATCCGCGTCAGCTCGTCGACATCTCGTCGACGTCCATGGGCAGCCGGTCGCGGTACATCGCGACGATCAGCCCGAGGCCGATCACGACCTCGCAGGCGGCGACGATCATCACGATCAGCGCGAACACCTGGCCGTCGGCGGTGCCGGTCATCCGTGAGAACGCGATCAGCGCGAGGTTCCCGGCGTTCAGCATCAGCTCGAGGCAGATCAGGATCACCAGCGGGCTGCGGCGCGTGAGCACGCCGGCGGCGCCGATGCAGAAGATGAACGCGGAGAGGACCAGGTACCAGCCGATGTCCATTGACATCCCGCCCGCAACCCGGCGATCCGCTTGCGGATCGTCGGCCAGTTGTTCCTCGTCCCTGCGGGCGAGCACCACGGCGCCCACCGCGGCGATCAGCAGCAGGAGCGACACGACCTCGAACGGAGATCAGGAACTTCGTCAGGAACAGCTCGCCGATCTGCGCCGGCGAGCCGAAGCCGGCGGCGACGTCGGGCCCCTTGCGTGTCGATCGCCTTCAAGCCCGGAGCCGATGATCGCGCACCGACAGCTCCACGAGCAGCGCGAGCGCGAACAGCGGCGCCGAGCACGCGCAGCACCGGATTCGGCTCGGTGAGCGGCTCCTCGAGGCCGCCCACGTAGGCGACCACGAACACGTAGAGCACCATCACCGCGCCGGCGTAGACGATCACCTGCGCGGCGGCGACGAACTCCGCGCGCAGCAGCAGGAACAGCGATCGCCAGCGCGATCAGGTGCACCACCAGCGACGAGCACGCAGTAGAACGGGTTGCGCAGCAGCACGACGCCGCAGCGCCACCGCGCCAGCGCCGCCGATCGCGGCGACGAAGAAGACGACCTGCCACTCCGACTCCATACGGCCGGCTTCACTCCCCTTCGCGCCTGCAGCGGCGTGCGCTCGAGCGGGTCGGCCAGCAGCATCTCCTTCGTGAAGATCAGGTCCGAGCGGTCGTAGTCGGACAGCTCGTAGTCGTGGCCCATCGTGATCGCGTCGAACGGGCAGGCGACCTCGCAGTAGCCGCAGAAGATGCAGCGCGTCATGTTGATCTCGTAGACCTCCGCGTAGCGCTCGCCGGCCGACACCCGGTTCTCGGGCGTGTTCTCGGCGGCGACGACGCGGATGCAGTCGGCCGGGCAGGCGGCGGCGCAGAGCGAGCAGCCGACGCACTTCTCGAGGCCCGTGTCCTCGAAGCGGTGCAGCTTGTGGCGGCCGCGGAAGCGCGGGTAGACCGGCGTCTTCTCCTCGGGGTACTGGATCGTGACCGGCCCCTCGACCAGGCGCCCGAACGTCGTCCGAGGCCGCGCAGCGTCTCGCCGAAGGCGCGGTACAAGCCCGCCGAGCGCCGCCGGGCTCCGGGCCGCGCTCGACCCTCGATGACGTCGTGGCCGGGTCGTAGGCTCACGTCAGCGCCACCAGGATCGCGGTCACCAGCAGGTTCAGCGTCGCGAGCGGCAGCAGGACCTTCCAGCCGAAGCTCATCAGCTGGTCGTAGCGCAGCCGCGGCAGCGTGGCGCGCACCCAGATGAAGAAGACGACGAACGCCGAGGATCTTCAGCAGCATCCAGAGCGGGTCCAGGACAGCCGGGCCCGGGGCCGTGCCAGCCGCCGAGGAACATGGCCGCCGCGATGCCGGCGATCACGAACATGTTGATGTACTCGGCCATGAAGAACGAGCCGAAGCGCATGCCGCCGAACTCGGTGTTGTAGCCGCCGACGAGCTCGGCGTCGGCCTCGGGCAGGTCGAACGGCGGCCGGTTCGTCTCGGCGAAGCCGGCGACCATGAAGATCAGGAAGCCGACGAACTGCGGGCACCACGTACCAGACGCCGTCCTGCGCCTCGACGATGTCGACCAGCGAGAGCGAGCCGGCCATCATCACCACGCCGAGCAGCGACGAGGCCGAGCGCCACCTCGTAGCTGATCAGCTGGGCCGCGGCGCGCATCGCGCCGAGGAACGAGTACTTGGAGCCGGACGCCCAGCCGCCGAGCACCAGCCCGTAGAACGCGAGCGAGCCGAACGCGAAGGCGTAGAGGATCCCGATGTTGACGTCGATGCCGTAGAGGCCGAGTCGGCGCGCCGGCCACGTCGCCGACGTCGCCGAACGGGATGATCGCGAGCGTCGCGACCGCGGTGACGATCGAGATCACCGGCGCGAGCGCCATCAGCCAGCGGCACGCCGGTGCTCGGGTAGAACTGCTCCTTGCAGAGCAGCTTCAGCACGTCGGCGAGCGGCTGCAGCAGGCCGTAGGGGCCGACCCGGTTGGGGCCGTAGCGCTACTGGAAGCGGCCCAGGAGCTTGCGCTCGAGCAGCAGGATCATCGGCACGATCCCCAGCACGAACGCGAAGATCACGATCGACTTGGCGATCAGCACGCCGGTCGTCTCGACGTAGTTGGTGTCCGCGATCGGAAGGCTCACGCGCTCTCCGCCGAGGCACGGCTGACCTGCACCATCCGCTGCGTACCGTCCGACAGCACGGTGGCGTTGTCCTCCGTCGTGCCCTCGGTCAGCAGCGCGGTCCCGGGCTTGACCGCCGCGCGCACCGCACGGTCGCGTCGCAGCGGCCGAGCCGTTCGCGCCGACGCGAGCGCGGTCGCCGGTGGAGAGGCCGAGCGCATCGGCGTCGAGCGGGTTCAGCTCGAGCTCCTGACGGGGCCGCAGGAAGTGCAGCGACGGCGAGCGCTCCGTCACCCCCGGACCCCCAGACGCTGGGCGCCGTCGCGAGCCGCAGGACGCCGTCCTGCGCCATCGCCGCGCCCTGGAGCGTCGCGGGCCGGTCGAAGGCCAGGTCGCCGAGGACCGCCGGACGCGGCCTCGACCGAAGCCTCGCGCGCCTGCCAGCGCAGCCCCTCGGCCGCCGATCTCGTCGAGCGTCATGCCCGGTGTAGGGAGCGACGCGCTCGGCGATCTCGGCGAAGACGGCATTGGCGCTCACGTGGGCATCCACTTCGAGGCCGAGGCGCCGGCGCGAGCTCCACCAGGACGCGCCACTCGCTGCGCACCTCGCCCGGGTGGCCGACGGCCGGCCGCAGGCGCTGCACGCGCCCGTCGGGATGCGTGACCGTGCCCTCCTTCTCCGGCGTAGGCCTCGGCCGGGAAGACGACGTCGGCGTGGCTCTCGAGCGACTCGGAGAGGAACTGCTCGTGCGCGACCACGAACGACGGATCCGAGCGCCTCGTCCCAGAGCGCTCTGCCGGGATGGGTGCGCATCGGGTCCGAGCGCAGGAGATAGAACGCCTTCACCTCCTGCTCCAGGGCGGCGTTGCGCGCCTGCCCTGCGCTCATGCCGGAGGGCGCCACGGCATAGCCCGGACCGATGCCGGGCAGGAAGCCCATCTCGCGCAGGCCGCGCCCGTTGGCCTCCGCCGGGATCTCGATCAGCCCGGATCCGTCGGCAGCGTCGAGCCCCAGCGAGAAGCGCCAGGTCGCGCAGGGCGCGCAGCGCCTCCGGACCGCGCTCGCCGTGGCCGAGCCGCTCGCCCCAGACGATCACGACGTTCTCGGCGTCGGTCAACAGGCGCGCGGCGTCGCGCACGTCCGTGATGTCGGTCTCGGCGAGCGAGACCAGCCGGTCCAGGGAATGCTCGGCAAGGAACACCGCCAGCTCAGCCTGACCCGCGACCTCGGCTGTCCCTCATCTGCGGTCGCGGTCTGCGTCTGCCGCTCTTCTTCTGCCGCCTGCCGCCCGCCGCCCGCCGCCTCTCCTCTCCCGTCTCCGGTCTCCAGTCTCCGGTCTCCTCCAGATCCACCAGCGCCTTCTGAATGGCCCGCAGGAGCGCCTCGGTCGAGCCCGGAGCGCAGGTGAGGCGCTCCGCCGCGCCGCCGTCGAGCGCGGTCGGGCGCGAGCCGGCGACCACCAGCTTCGTGCCGTTGCGGCGCACCGCCTTGCGCACGCGCAGGTCGAGGATCGGCGCCTCGTTCATGGGGTCCGATTCGAGCACCAGGACGACCGAGGCGCGATCGATGTCCGAGACCGACGCCGCCAGTCGCGGGCGGGCCAGCAGCCGGGCGGTGGCCGGCTCGAGCAGGCCGGCCGGGCGCGAGTCGAGATGGCGGCGAGCCGAGCGCCTCGCGCATGATCCGCTGGAGCAGGTAGGCCTCTTCGTTGGTGGCGCCGTCCGCCGGCCAGCGCGGCGGTCGCAGCGCCGGCCTTGCGCAGGCCGCTCGACGGCCTCCGTGAGAGCGCGCTCCCACGAGACCGGGCGCAGGTGCCCGCCGTCGCGCACCAGCGGCTCGGTGATCCGCTCCGGCGCGGCCGCCGCCTGGTATCCCCAGCGGCCCTTGTCGCAGAGCCAGCCGTCGTCGACCTCGTGTGTTGTCGCGCGCGAGCACGCGCTCGACCCGCTCGTCGCGGACGGTGAAGGCGACGTTGCACTGGCTCGGGCAAGCGTGCAGACCGACCCGGCGTCCTCGATGTCCCAGGGACGGGCGCGGAAGCGGTAGGCGGTGTAGGTGAGCGCGCCCACCGGGCACAGCTCGATGATGTTGCCGCAGAACGGCGCCACGTAGGGGCGGCCGTCGAAGGTGCCCGACGAAGGTGTGGTCGCCGCGCTCGAGGAAGGCGAGCTGGTAGTCCTCGGCGACCTCCTGCGAGAAGCGCACGCAGCGGTAGCAGAGGATGCAGCGCTCGCGGTCGATCGCGACCAGCGGCGAGAGCGCGATCGGCTTCGCGAAGTGGCGCTTGGGCTCGATGAAGCCGGCTCTTCCCGGGCCCCAGCCGTAGGAGATGTCCTGCAGCGGGCACTCGCCGCCCTTGTCGCAGACCGGGCAGTCGAGCGGGTGGTTGACGAGCAGGAACTCGACGACCGCGTTCTGCGCGTGCTTGACGCGGTCGGTCTGCGTGTAGACCACCATGCCGTCCTTCACCGGCGTCGAGCAGGAGGTCTGCAGCTTCGGGATTCCCTCGATCTCGACCAGGCACATGCGGCAGGCGCCGACCGGCTGGCCGAGCTTGGGCTCGTAACAGAAGAAGGGGATCTCGACGTCGCCGCGCTTGGCCGCGTCGACGAGCCACTCGCCCTCGGGCGCGCTGCACCTCGCGGCCGTCGATCGCTGAACGTGATCAGTTGGGCTCGGGGCGGGCATCGGCGGCACCGTCGAGCCGGCGCAGGCGGCCTTCGTCAGCTCGACGCTGACGCCGCCGCGCTCGCGGGCCTGCTCCATATGGGCCTCGAACTCCGGCCGGAACTGCTGGATCATCGACCCGACCGGCATCGCCATCGAGTCGCCCAGCACGCAGAGGCAGTTGCCGATGATGTTCTCCTGGACGCTGGCCATGATGTCGAGGTCCATCGGCGTGGCCTCGCCGCGGTCGATCGCGCTCGAGCATCTTCACGGTCCAGTTGGTGCCCTCGCGGCAGGGCACGCACTTCCCGCAGGACTCGTGCCGGTAGAACTCGGCCAGCCGCAGCGCGACGCTCACGATCGGCACCGTGTCGTCCACCACGATGATCGCTCCCGAGCCGAGCATCGAGCCGGCCTGCGCCATGCTCTCGAAGTCGTAGGGCAGGTCGAGGTGCTCCTCGGTCAGCACCGGCGCCGATGACCCGCCGGGGAACCACGCCTTCACGCGCGAGCCCGGGTAGGGACCGCCGGCAAGGCCGTAGACGATGTGCCGGGACGGGACCCCGAGCTCGACCTCGTAGTTGCCGGGCCGCCGCACGTTGCCGGAGATCGACACCACCTTGGTCCCCGGCGACTTCTCGGTGCCGAACTGCCGGAACCAGCCGGCGCCGTGCTGCGATCACGTGCGGGATGTTCGAGAGCGTCTCGACGTTGTTGATCAGCGTCGGCCCCTGGTAGAGGCCCTGGTTGGCGGGGAAAGGCGGCTTCAGGCGCGGGTTGCCGCGCTTGCCCTCGAGCGAGTCGAGCAGCGCCGTCTCCTCGCCGCAGATGTAGGCGCCGGCGCCGCGGTGCACGACCAGCGAGCAGGAGAAGTCCGAGCGCAGGATGCGCTCGCCGAGGAATCCGCGCGAGTACGCCTCGCTGACGGCGGCGTCGAGGATGTCGGCCTCCTCCTCGTACTCGCCGCGGATGTAGATGAACGCGCGCGATGCGCCGGCCGCGTAGGCGCCGATGATGATGCCCTCGATCAGCTGATGCGGGTTCTTGTGCATCAGCTCGCGGTCCTTGAAGGTGCCCGGCTCGGATTCGTCGGCGTTGCAGCAGAGGTACTTCTCGACGTCTCCGCGCGGGAGGAAGCTCGCCTTCTTGCCCATGGAGAAGCCGGCGCCACCGCGCCCGCGCAGTCCCGAGGCCTCGAGCTCCTGGAGGACCTCCTCCGGATGACATCTCCGTCAGCGCCCGGCGCAGCGCCCGGTAGCCACCCAGGCGCTCGTAGACCTCCATCCGGTGCAGGCCGGGCTCGTCGATGTGCTTGAAGAGGATCTGCTCGGCCATGTGTGGGCTAGCTGTGGGCCTCGCGCGCCCGGCGTCCGTAGTCGCCGACGTAGCGGCGCCCCGGCAGCAGGTCCTCCGCGTGGCCGCCGGCACGGTAGTGCTCGACGATCGCGCCCGCGTCCTCGGGCACCAGCGGGCCGCGGTAGTGGCCCTCGAACGACGCCATCGGCGCGATGTCGCACGCTCCGAGGCACTCGAACGAGCGCACGTGGAACTCACCGTCGGGGCTCGTGCCGTTGGGGGCGGCGCCGGTCGCCTCGCAGAGCGCGAGCAGCACGTCCTGGGCGCCGCGCAGCTGGCACGAGATGTTGGTGCAGACGTAGATCGTGCGCCGGCCGACGGGCTCCAGCTCGAGCATGTCGTAGAAGCTCGCGATCGATTCCAGGTAGGCCGGGGTGACCCTCATCACCGCGGCGACCTGGAACATCGCCAGCGGCGAGAGCCAGCCGTGCTCGCGCTGTGCGGCGCGCAGGGCCGGCAGCACCGCCGAGCGGCTTTCGGGATACAGGGACATGTGGTGCTCGATGGTCGCCCGCAGCTCCTTCGGCACGTCGACGTCGTGCAGCTCGGGGACGACGGCGGGATCGGCCTCGACACGCGCGCCCTCCCAAACTTGGCGAGAAAGGCGGTCCCTGGAGCCGGGGGTGCCTCTGAGGTGATCGAACTTCAAGCCGCGCCTCGATTCGAGTCCGCAGTCCGCAGTCCGCAGTCAGCAGCGTTTGCGCCCCAGTTCTGCCGACTGCCGACTCCCGACTGCCGACTCATCTGTCTATCCCGCCCAATATCGGATCCAACATCGCGAGGTTGGTGACCATGTCTGCGATGTACCCGTCGACGCACATCTCCGGCAGCGCCTGCAGGTTCACGAACGAGGGGTCGCGCATGTGCACGCGAACGGGCTTCGCCGAGCCGTCGGCGACCACGAAGCAGCCGTACTCGCCGCGCGGGCCCTCGATCGGCAGGTAGACCTCCCCGGGCGGGACCCGGAAGCCCTCCGTGACGAGCTTGAAGTGGTGGATCAGCGCCTCCATCGAGGTCGCGAGCTCGTGCCGCGGAGGCAGCGCCACCTTGCGATTCTCGGTGATGTAGGGACCCTCGGGCAGGCCCTCACACGCCTGCCGGATGATCGCGCAGGACTCCTTGATCTCGGCGATCCGGACGCGGTAGCGGTCGTAGCAGTCGCCGACGGTGCCGATCGGCACGCGGAAGTCGAAGTGGTCGTACGAGCAGTAGGGCGTGTCCTTGCGCAGGTCCCATGGGTTGCCCGCGGCGCGCAGCAGCGGCCCGGTGACGCCCAGCGCGAGCAGCCGCTCGACGGGCACGATGCCCACTCCCTTCGTCCGCTGGAGGAAGATCTCGTTGCGGTCGAGCAGCGCCTCGTACTGGTCGATCCGGTGCACCATGTCGTCGACGAAGTCGAGCGTCTTGCGGTCCCAGCCGGCGGGGATGTCCTCGAAGACTCCGCCCACCTGGAAGTAGCGAGTGTGCATCCGCTGCCCCGCGGCGGACTCGAACAGGTCGAGCACGTTGTCGCGGTCGCGGAAGCAGTACCAGAAGATCGAAATGGCGCCGAGGTCGAGCGCCGAGGTCCCCAGCCAGACCAGGTGGGAGTGGATCCGGTTCAGCTCGCAGTTGATCACCCGCAGGTACTGCGCACGCGCCGGGACGGGCTCGTCGAGCAGCGCCTCGACCGCCATGCAGAAGGCGAGCGCATTGAAGTAGTACGCGAGGTAGTCCATCCGCTCGACGACCGGGATGACCTTCCAGTAGGCCTTGTCCTCGGCGGTCTTCTCGATGCCCGTGTGGACGTAGCCGACGTAGGGGCGCACGTCGCGGACGACCTCGCCCTGGAGCGTCACCAGGAGGCGCAGCACCCCGTGCGTGGCGGGGTGGTGCGGGCCGAAGTTGATCGTCAGGAGCTCCTGGTCGGTCTCGAGCTCTTCCGGGTGCGGGACCGGTGCCGCGATCACCCCGGCGGCCAGCTCGCGGATCCCCTCGTCCGGCGCCGGGCCGCTGATGCCCTCGTGTTCCGGAATTCCCTCGGTCATCTGCCGTTCCGGCCCGTGTCGTACCAGCGCGGCGTCTCGTACTCGTTGTGCGTGAACAGCACCGGCTCGCCGCCGATCGGGAAGTCGCGGCGCAGCGGGAAGCCCTCGTAGTCCTCCGGCATCAGGATGCGGCGCATGTCCGGGTGACCGCGGAAGAAGACCCCGAACATGTCGAACACCTCGCGCTCCTGGAACTCCGCTGTGGGGAAGAGCTCGACGCACGAGTCGATCTCTGCCAGCTCCTCCTCGCCCGGGTCGGGCAGCAGCACCTTGACGTTCACCCGCTCGACGCGGTCCATGTTGAGCAGCTGGTAGTGGACCCCGAGGCGGGGCTCCGCCGGCAGGTAGTCGGCGCCGTGCAGGCTCGCCATGAAGCGGTACTCCTGGCCCGGCTCGTCGCGCAGCCAGCGCAGCACGCCGAGGATCGGTCCGGGGTCGGCGACCAGGGTCGCCTGGCCGCGATGGTGGACCGTGTCGCTGATGGCGTCCGGGAAGCGCTCGCGCAGCTCGTGGGCGATCAGCTCCAGTCCGGTGGCGTCCGGCATTCCCCGGGCCGCTACTCCGCGGAGCCCTCGCCGACGGCGGCGGCGACGTTCGGGTGAGGTTGCTCCTCCGTGCCCTCGGCTTGGTAGCGCTCCCGCCACCCCATGTCGGAATGGCCCGAGACCTTGCGGTGCAGCTTCAGGATCCCGTGGATCAGCGCCTCGGGGCGCGGCGGGCAGCCGGGAACATGGACGTCGACCGGCATGAACTTGTCGGCGCCGGTGACCAGGGCGTAGTTGTTGAACACGCCCGAGCTGGACGAGCAGGCCCCCATCGCGATCACCCACTTCGGCTCGAGCATCTGGTCGTAGATGCGGCGGATGACCGGCGCCATCTTGATCGACACCCGGCCGGAGAGGATCAGCAGGTCGGCCTGGCGCGGCGATGCCCGGAAGACCTCGCCGCCGAAGCGGGCGACGTCATAGCGCGCCGTGACGATCGACATCATCTCGATGGCGCAGCAGGCGAGCCCGAACGTGGCCGGCCAGAGCGCGTTGGAGCGCGCCCACGCGACGGCCTTGTCGAAGGTCGTCGTGAGAACCCGCTCCTCGACGTACTGGTCGAGATCGCCGCCCTCCAGGTTCCCGCGCAGCATGTCGCGCGCCCGAAGCTGGCGCACGCGAAGCTCTTCTGCGGAGCGCGGCTGCTCGAGCGTGAAGGGCTCGACCAGCCGCTCGCGCTTCACTTCCACTCGAGCGCACCCCTTCGCCAGACGAACACGAACGCAACCGCCAGGAGCGCGACGAACACCGCGATCTCACCGAGGACGAACGCGCCCGACGCCTTCAGGTGGACGGCGACCGGGTAGAGGAAGATCGTCTCGATGTCGAAGAGGATGAACAGCATCGCGATCAGGTAGAAGCTGATCCCGAAGCGGAATCCGCGCTGTACGTCGGAGGGCAGACCGCACTCGTACGGCTGCGCCTTGGTCTTGCTCGGCCGGCTGGGGCCGATCACCCGATTGAGGGTCGTGAACGCGGCCCCGATCGCGATGCCGAGCCCTAGGAAGACGAGAACTGGGAGGTAGCTCTTGAGCACGGACGCGCTCTCCTGTCAGGGTGGGGGCTGCGGTTATTGAGAGGGTGTTATACACCACTCTTGTAACAACCTGTTACATAGTGCAGAACGTCTCAAACTTCCCATGCCAATGCGGTTCCGCGGCGCTCTCGAGGGCGTCGTAACGGCGTGGCCGAAGTCCATCTGGCGGTTGGCGTCGCGGTCATCGCACTGAACCTCGTCGCGGGTGTCTGGGGAATGGGCGCGTGGGCGCTCGACCGCGCGTCGGTCGGCTTCTGGTACGCGCTGCGGGCGGCCCAGGCTTCGGTGGTCCTGCAGGTGCTGCTGGGAGCGCTGTTGCTGCTGATCGGCCGCGAGGCCAAGGACCCGATCCACTACATGTACGGCTCGGCGCCGTTGCTTGTGAACCTGTTCGCGGAGGGCATGCGGGTCGGGGCGGCGCAGCGCGAGATCCCCGAAGGCGTGGCCTTCGACACGCTGCCGGCGGGGGAGCAGCGCAGCATCGCGTTGCGGATAGTCCGCCGTGAGACGCTCGTCATGTCGCTCGCGGCGCTCCTGATCGTGGCGTTCGCCGTGCGCGCCGCGCAGGTGTCGGGGCACCTGTTTTAGGCGGTAGGCGGCAGGCGGCAGACGGCAGTCGGCAGAGCTAGGGCTCGAGCGCCTCGTCGACTTCCGGCGGAGCGGGTTCCCTGTTTGTGAGCTTCCAGTAGTCGCCTCTGTGGAAGACCAAGGGGTCGCCTTCTTTGGTCCAGGCTTCGACCGGTTCTCCCGTCGCGATCAGGTGGTCCCCGCCGGGGAGGAGGTCTCGCAGCTCGCAGGCCAGCCCGCCGAGCGTTCCCTCCAGCACGGGGGTTCCCGAGCGTTCGCTCCAGACGACGCTTTCGAATTTCTCTCGCTCGGGAAGCTTGGAGGCGAACCTGGCGGCCAGCTCCTCCTGGTCGTGGGCGAGGAACTGAACGGCGAAGCGCCCGGAATGCCGGACGGCCGGCAGCGTCCGCGACTCGAGGTCGAAGCAGACGAGGATCAGCGGCGGCTCGAGCGACAGCGAGGCGACCGCATTGGCCGTCAGCCCCGACGGCCCGTCCTCCCCGAAGCCGGTCACAACCGCCACACCCGTGGCAAACCGCCCACAGACGTCACGAAAGGCGGCAGAGTCGACGGGCACGACCGCATTCTGCCGCTTCCGCTGGGGCGCCAACGTTCCCGGCGGGGACAAGCTGGTAGGAAAGCAGCGTGGAAGTTGCGCGATTCGCCGCGCCTCTCGTTGCGTTTCAGCGGCCGGCAATTCCGCTGGTCGACTTTTCATGCGGTATGCGCACCTTTTCTCGACCAGCGGGATGGGCCTCGGTAGCCGGAGATCTGGCGGATTGCGGCAGATCGGGAACGGCGGAGCAACACAAACGCCGCTTCCTACGAGCCAGCCTGTGCGAGACGCCCGCGTCCCACGCCCGGGGGTTCGCCACGAAACAGAGTTCCGGCGCCGGCTCATTGGCCGCCGATTCTTGCGGGCTTGAGCCGCTCGATTCTGAGAGGCACCACCCGAGGCCTCGCTCACTCGTGAGCGTTGCCCAACCGGCGCCGGAACGCCAGATGGTTTCTGCGAGGCGACGGCGTTCCCTCCCGCATGCCGCCGCTGCACCAGGACCCGCATGATTATCATCACGCCCGCATGACCCGGCCCATCCCTGTCCTGGTCTTCCTGATCGGTGCCTGCGCGGCCGCCGCGGTGGCCGCGGGCTGCGGCTCGCAGGAGCCCCAGTCGAACCACGGCGCGCAGCTGTTCGCGGCGCGCTGCGGTGGATGCCACACGCTGGAGGCGGCCGGGACGGAGGGCAGCTCGGGCCAGCGGCCGAGCGGCCCGAACCTCAACCAGCGCCACGAGACTCCCGACCAGGTGCTCTACGCGATCCGCAACGGCGGCTTCTCCGGGGCGATCATGCCGCAGAACATCGTGGTCGGGAAGGATGCCGAGGCGGTGGCCGAGTTCGTGGCCAAGAACGCCGGCAGCCAGGCGAAGAGCCCGCCGTCGCCGAAGCAGGCGAACCAGGGCGCCACTGGCACCGGCGGCTCGGGCGGCCAGTGACCCCCCGACCGGCACGCTAGACCTCAAGCAGATCCGGCAGGACCCCGAGGGCACGAAGCGTGCGCTCGAGCGGCGCGGCGCCGCCGGAGAGATCGACCGGCTGCTCGAGCTCGATGCCCGGCGGCGGAGCCTGCTGCCGGAGGTGGAGGAGCGGCGTGCGCGCCAGAACCGCGCCTCCGACGAGATCGCGGCCGCGCGCAAGGAGGGCCGCGACGCCGACTCGGAGATCGCCGCGATGCGGGAGCTTTCGGGCGAGATCAAGCAGCTGAGCCAGGAGCTGGGGGAGGTGGAGAGCCAGATCGAGGAGCTCCTGCCCAACCTGCCCAACCTGCCTGACCCGACGGCGCCGGATGGGCAGACCGAGGAGGACGCGGAGCTGGTGCGCACGGTCGGCGAGCCGACGCAGTTCGACTTCGAGCCGCGCGACCACCTCGATCTCGGCACGGAGCTGGGCCTGATCGACATGGAGTCGGCTGCGCGCGCGTCGGGTTCGCGATTCGCCTACCTGAAGGGCGACCTGGTTCTGATCGAGATGGCGCTGGTGCGCATGGCGTTCGACCGTCTGTCCGAGCACGATTTCGTCCCCGTCGCTCCGCCGGTGCTGGTCAGGGAGGAGCCGCTCTACTGGACCGGGTTCCTGCCGACCGACCGGGCCCAGATATATGAGATCGCCGGCGACGATCTCTTCCTGGTCGGGACCTCCGAGGTGAGCCTCGCCGCCCTCCACGCCGACGAGATCCTGGCCGAGGAGGCCTTGCCGATCCGCTACGCCGGCTTTTCCACGTGTTTCCGGCGTGAGGCCGGCGCGGCCGGGCGGGACACCCGCGGGATCTTCCGGGTCCACCAGTTCGACAAGGTCGAGATGTTCTCGTTCGTGCGCCCAGAAGGGTCCGGCGACGAGCACGAACTGATCCTGTCCATCGAGGAGGGAATCATGCAGACCCTCGGTATCCCCTACCGGGTGGTGAACATCGCCGCCGGTGACCTGGGAGCGTCCGCCGCGAAGAAGTACGACATCGAGGCGTGGCTCCCCGGCCAGGGCAGATACCGAGAGCTCACCTCTTGCTCGAACACGACCGACTACCAGGCCCGCAGACTCGGCGCCCGCTACCGGCCGGCGGCCGGGGGCTCGCCACAGTCCGTCCACACACTGAACGGCACCGCCGTGGCGGTTGGGCGCACGATCGTGGCGCTAATGGAGAACTTCCAGGACGCCGATGGTGAAGTGGTGGTTCCGCCATCGCTGCAGGAGTACGGAGCGCCACCGAAGCTCCGGCCCCTGCCTCGCGCCGGCGGCCGCTCCTCCACCTGATCCGCCCGACCGCCGGGTTCGTATGGGCCCTTCGGTAAATGTCGGAAAAAGTCTCGACTAGCCGCCACCCACTGGATTAGAATGGCCTCCGCTGTCACCCGCAGAGCTGGACAAGGAGTTCCGGCACGTGCGGCTAGGCAAGGAGACCTTCGTGACTGTCTGTCGAAGCAGTTGGGGAAATCGCGCCCAGCGCTGCCGTCAGGCGGACCCCGCGAAAGACAGCCTGACCCTGAGAGCAAGTTACGACCAGTTCTAGCCTTAAGGATGAGACGGTCTTAAGGATGAGACGAAATGGCCAGTGACCCTGTGAGCGACCACGTGAGCGAGCTGCTCGGCAACGAGGCGTCGTCGGCCCCTGCGCTGACGAAGCTGCGGGGCCGCATCGAGCGCGGCAGCCGGGCGGCCGGCGGGCTGGTCACCACCAGCGGAAGCGAGTCCGGGTTCCGCAAGTTCGCCCCATTCTTCGTCGACCTGACCATGCTGGCCCTGGCGATCGGCGCCACGAAGGCCGTGGGCAGCATCGTCGAGCGCCCGTCCGCCTCGATCTACTGGGATATCGCGTTCGTGGCGATCGTGCTGTGCGTGCTGGCCGCCCGTGGGAGCTACAGCCCCAAGCTGCGTCCGCACCTGCTCGACGACGTCCGCATGATCGTTTCGGCCACGGCCGTCACGACCATGGCGCTGATCTCGTTCCGCGTGATCGTCTCGGACGATCCGTACACCTCTTCACAGACCGCGCTCACCTGGCTGATGGCCGCCGTGTTCCTCTCGGGCGGCCGGACCGCGCTGTGGGCCAGCCGTGCCCGCGCGATCAGCCGCGGCGAGGGCCGTCCGACTCTGATCGTCGGTGCCGGCCGGGTCGGCAACCTGGTCGCCCGCCGCCTGATGCAGCGCCCCGAGTTCGGCCTGACGCCGGTCGGCTTCCTCGACAACGACCCGCTGGAGCCCGAACGGGCACGCGCGCCGCTGCCGGTGCTGGGCGCCAGCTGGGACCTCGAGGGGTCGTCCGCGACCACGGGCGTCGAGCACGTGATCTTCGCCTTCTCGACGGCGCCGCACAACGTGCTGCTCGGCATGGTCCGCCGCTGCCAGGCGCTCGGCGTCGACCTCGCTCGTGCCCCGCCTGTTCGAGGTGGCGGTAACGAGCGGGTCAGCGTCGAGCACTCGGCGGCCTGCCGCTGCTCGCGCATGCGCCCGGCCGACCCGAAGGGCTGGCAGTTCGCGATCAAGTACGCGATCGACCGCGTGGTGGCGGCGCTGCTGCTGATCGCTGCTCATCTCGCCGCTCCTGGCGCGCTCGCGATCGCCGTGCGGATCTCGGTCGGCAGGCCCGATCCTCTTCCGCCAGCGCCGCGTCGGCCTGCGACGGCCACGCCTTCGACATGCTCAAGTTCCGCACGATGAAGCACGCCGCCGAGGCGGGCGAGTCCAAGGACGACGTCGTCCTGCCGATCCGACACCGCGCCCGGCGGCGTCGAGGGCGAGGACCGCCGGACGCGCGTCGGGAAGTTCCTGCGCGCGCACCTCGCTCGACGAGCTGCCGCAGCTGTTCAACGTGCTGCGGGCGAGATGAGCATCGTCGGCCCGCGGCCCGAGCGGCCGGAGTTCGTCGAGCTCTTCCGCGAGGACATCCACCGCTACTCGGATCGTCACCGCGTGAAGTCTGGGATCACGGGTTGGGCCCAGATCCACGGGCTTCGCGGCCAGACCTCGTATTTCCGACCGCGTCGAGTGGGACAACTACTACATCGAGAACTGGTCCCTCTGGCTCGATTTCAAGATTGCCGTCATGACGATCCCAGCTGTGCTGATGAGACATGGAGAATAAAAACTGACATGAACGCATCCGCCCCCTTCCTCTCTGGGGCGGGTCGCTTCCATACGCGGCTTGCCCTGTGCGCCCTGCTGGCGCTCACATTCTTCATCCCTGCGGCCATGCGGCCGGTGGCGGCTCACGCCGCCTCCAACCCGCTCGACTTCTCCGCCGGGGACCAATACGTCGAGACACTGCCCACGGCCAAGGGCCCGAAGGTGACCGAGAACACGCCGAAGAAGCGTGCCGGCTCCGGGTTGTCGAAGAAGGTGCAGAAGCAGCTTGCCGCCGAGGGCGGCAGCGAGGGCGCGACGCTGGCCTACGTGGCCGAGGCGCCCGAGCTTGGAGCACCTGCGTCCACAGGCTCGGACTCGAGCTCGTCGCAGAACGGCGGCTCGAAGAAGGGCAAGTCCAAGAGTGGCGCCGCCACGAGCTCTACCTCGGTGCCTTCTGCGGCGATCAGCGCAGCGGGCGGCAGCGGGAGCGGCCTCGGGTGGCTCGCAATCGGCTTGCCGTTGATCACGGCTGTCGCACTCGGCGCGTT
This sequence comes from uncultured Solirubrobacterales bacterium, assembly GCA_963785085.1. GTDB lineage: Bacteria > Actinomycetota > Thermoleophilia > Solirubrobacterales > JBBDJG01 > CAWACB01. The sequence goes on from CAWAUD010000011.1 coordinate 116,720, forward strand.
TGGCTTCCAGCAGCGCAGGAACCGAGACGCCGGCTAGCGTCCGCGCTCCCGCCACGGCGGGGGACGCGATCAGCCCCCGGCCGGCCGATCCTGCCGGTCGTGAGCGGCTGACGTCCACGGCTGCCGGCCTGGTGCCGGCGATCGCCGCCGCGGCGGCCGTATTCGGCCTCGCGATGGCGAATGGCGCCTACGGCGTGATCGACCGCGGGATCCTCGCGGTCGCCGTCTGGTGGACGATCGCGCTGTGCGTCGCGCTGCGGCTGTGGCCGCGCAGCGCGGTTCCGAGGCCCGCACTGGCCGTTGCCGGATCGCTTGGCGCCCTCGCACTGCTGTCGGCGCTCTCGATCGCGTGGTCCGACTCCGCGGAGCGGCCGTTCATCGAGGCCGACCGCGTGCTGCTCTACCTCGGCGTCTTCGCGCTCGCGGTCATGGCGACCCGCCGTGGCGAGGCGGCGCGCTGGTGCGACGGCATCGCCGCCGGCATCGCCGCCGTCGGAGTGCTGGCGCTCCTGAGCGAGCTCTACCCGGGGACGTTCGGGCCCGGCGCGCCACCGAGCTTCTTCCCGGCCGAGGACCGGCTCAGCTGGCCGCTCAACTACTGGAACGGCCTCGGCATCTTCATCGGCCTGGGCTACCCCTTGCTGCTGCGGGCGGCGGTCGCCGGCAGGCCGGTCGCCTGGCGCGCGGTGGCGCTGGCTCCCATCCCGGCCATGACGGCCGCGCTGTACCTGACGTCCTCGCGCGGCGCCGCGGCCACCGCGGCCTTCGGCGTGCTCGTCTTCATCCTGCTCACCGGTAACCGCCTCTCCGCGCTCGTGGCGCTGGTCGTGGCCTCGGCCGGTGCCGCGGGAGCCGTCGCGGTGCTGGTGGCGCGACATGCGCTCGTGGACGGCCCACCGGGGACGGCCACGGCGGCCAGCCAGGCGGACAGCGCCGCGGTGCTCCTCGCCCTGATCGGCGCCGGAGTGGCGCTTGCGTTCTGGGCCTGGATCCGCTTCGGCGAGCGCCGCTTCGGAGCCGAGCTGACCCGCACCGGAACGCTTGCGCTGGCCGGCGCCGCGTGCCTGGTCCTGGTGGTCGGAGCCGTGGCTGTCGACCCCGTGCAGAAGTTCCGGGACTTCAAGGAGCCGCCGAGCCAGCAGCGCATCGACAACGCCGACTTCACCAAGGCGCATCTGCTGAGCGCGAACGGCAGCGGACGCTGGCAGATCTGGCACAGCGCGCTGGATCAGTTCTCCGAGCACCCGGTGAAGGGCGACGGCGCCGGGTCGTTCGAGGCCTGGTGGGCCCAGAACGGGACACTGCGCAAGTTCCTGCGCGATGCGCACTCGCTCTATCTGGAGACCATGGGAGAGCTCGGCATCCTCGGCCTGATCGCGCTGCTGGGCGCGCTCGGCACCGGCTTCGTAGTCGGCGTGCGGCGGCTGCTCGCGGTGAAGGGGGCCGACCGCGCGAACGTGGCTGCGCTGCTCGCGACGCTGGCCGGCTTTGCGATTTCCGCGGCAATCGACTGGATGTGGGAGCTGACCGTCGTGACGGTCGTGGCGCTGATGTGCCTTGCCCTGCTGACCGGTCCCGCCACGGCGGCACCGAAGGCGGACCGGCGAAGCCGGCGCGCGACAGGCGTGCGGGCGGCGGTCGTGGCGATCGCCGTCGTGGCCATCTGCGTGGAGGGCATCGTGCTCCTGGCCCAGTCCCGGCTGGATGACAGCCAGGCGGCGGCGAATCGCGGAGACCTCGCCGAGGCGCACTCGGCGGCGCTCGACGCGCGCGCGATCCAGCCGTGGGCGGCTTCTCCCTACCTGCAGCTGGCGCTCGTCGAGGAGGAGAGCGGGAACCTGCGCGGCGCGCACCGAAGGATCCGCGCGGCGATCGATCGCGACAGCACGGACTGGCGCCTCTACCTCATAGCGGCGCGCGTCTCCGTCAAGCTTGGTTTGATCCGGGAGGCAAAGAAGGACCTCGCGCACGCCCGCGAGCTGAACCCGCGATCGCCTCTCTTCTCGAAGACTTCCCAGTGACTCGGTTTACTCGCGCGGCCTTGGCCGCCATCGCGCTGTTGACGGCGCTCGGGCTCGCATGGCCCGGGCCGGCTTCCGCAGCCTCGCTGGGGCGGATCGACACCTCGATCCAGGAGCCCGCGTTCTTCGACTCCGGTGACCGCGACGTGGCGCTGGAGCGCACGAAGGGCGCCGGCGCCACCTGGATCAGGGTCGACCTGGAGTGGGACCAGATCGCGCCCAATGCCCCTGTCGTTGCCACCGACCCCGGCGACAGCCGCTACGACTTCGAGGGCGTCGATGAGCTGATCCGGGACGCGACGGCGCGCGGCCTGAAGCCGTTCATCAGCGTCCACGATGCGCCGGATTGGGCCGAGCGCCCCGCCGGTGGGCCGCATGGCACGAACAACCCGCCTCCCGCGGCGCTCGCAGATTTCTTCACCGCGATCGCCCGCCGCTACAGCGGCACCTACGGGGGCCTGCCGCGAGTGAGCGCATACGAGGTCTGGAACGAGGTGAATGCGAGCTTCTTCTTCATGCCGCAGAAGGACGGCAACGGGCGACCGCTCTCGCCGGACCTCTACCGCGCGATCGTCAATGCGGTCTCGGCGGGGGTGCACGGTGTCCACCCGGACAACCTCGTGATCGCCGGCGGGTTGTTCCCGTTCTTCATCGACCGCCCCGCCGCCCAGAGCATCGCGCCGCTGCGGTTCATGCGGCAGTTCCTGTGCATGTCGAAGAAGCTGGTCCCGAAGGCCAACTGCGGGCCGCCCGTCGCCTTCGACGTCTGGAGCCACCACCCGTATACAGAGGGGAGCCCGACGCACCCGACCGGCAGCCCGGACAGCATCTCGATCAGCGGCCTCCAGCGGATGGGCGACCTGCTGCGCGCCGCGGCCCGCCACGGGCGCATCCAGTCGAACGGCCCGGTGCAGTACTGGGTCTCGGAATGGGCCTGGGACAGCAACCCGCCCGATCCGCGCGGCGTGCCGGAGGCCCTCCACGCGCGCTGGGTCTCGGAAGGGCTCTACCGGATGTGGTCCGCCGGGGTGAGCCTCGCGTCGTGGTTCTTCCTGCGGGACGGCGGAGGGCAGGACGCCAAGTTCCAGTCCGGCCTCTACCTGCGCTGCGCGGGCGGCATCGAGTGCGACCGGCCGAAGCTCGCCCTGCAGGCTTTCCGGTTCCCGTTCGTGGCGCTGCGGGCGAAGCGCTACGTGCGGATATGGGGCCGGGTCCCGCCCAGCTCGACCGCCGCGCGAGTCGTGATCGAGCGCGCGCGCAAGGGCCAGTGGGTGCGCGCCGGCTCAGCCAAGGTCGATCCCGGCGGCGGCGTCTTCACGCGCCGGCTGCGAAAGGCCAAGCGCGGACGCTACCGCGCGCGCATACTGGGCGGGGAGGCCTCACGCGGCTTCTCGTTGAAGGTCCCGCCGGACTTCCGGGTCAGCCCGCCGGTCGGGTAGAGCGCAAACTGCGGATCGGGGGGCACGGATCGCCATCAACCCCAAGAATCTTCACTCTTCGCGCGCGGGGCTCTGCGCCGCGGGGGTCGCCGCTGCGGTCGTGCTGGCGCTCGGTCTCGGATCGGCCGTGCCCGAGCGCGCCTCCGCGGCGTCGCTCGGCAGCCTGCAAACCGCCCTCCAGGAGTCCGGCTTCCAAGCCGCCCGCAACCGCGAGCGGCAGATCGCCCTCGACCACGCCGTGCGCGCCGGCACGTCCTGGATAAAGGTCGACATCGAGTGGAACGACGTCGCGCCGAACGACGCCACTCGCCCGCGGGGCCTGGTCGCGACGGCTCCGGGCGACCCCCATTACGACTGGTTCCACACGGATGCCCTGATCCTCGACGCGACCGCACGCGGCCTGCAGCCGTACTTCAGCATCCACGGAACGCCGCGCTGGGCCGAGCGGCAGGCAGGCGGGTCGCGCGGGACCAACAACCCTTCCCCACAGGACGTGGCGGACTTCTTCGCCGCCGTCGCATTGCGCTACAGCGGCACCTACGAGGGCCTGCCGCGAGTGAGCGCCTTCGAGGTCTGGAACGAGGTCAACACGAGCTTCTTCTTCATGCCTCAGAAGGGCGCCAACGGCAGGCCGGTCTCTCCGGATCTCTACCGGAACATGGTGAACGCGGTGTCGGCTGCCGTGCACGCCGTCCACCCCGACAACCTCGTGATCGCCGGTGGGCTGTTCTCATCCGGCACCGCCCAGGGCATCGCGCCGCTGCGGTTCATGCGCCAGTTCCTTTGCATGCGCAGGGACCTGGTGCCGAGGCGGGATTGCGGGCCCCCGGTCGCGTTCGACATCTGGAGCCACCATCCGTACACGGACGGCAGCCCTACACACCGCACCGGCAATTCCGACGATGTCCCGATCAGCGGCCTGCAGCGCATGAGCGACCTCCTGAGCGCCGCCGTCGGCCAGGGACGTATCCAGTCTTACGGTCCGCTCCAGTTTTGGGTGACGGAGTGGGGCTGGGACAGCAATCCGCCCGATCCCCACGGCGTTCCGGAGCCCCTGCGCGCGCGCTGGGTGTCGGAGGCGCTGTATCGGATGTGGTACGCGGGTGTCACCGTCGCCACCTGGTTCTTCCTGCGTGACGGCGCCGGGCCCGACGCGAGGTTCGATTCCGGCCTCTACACACGCTGCACGGCCAGCGTCTCCTGTGATCGGCCGAAGCTTGCTCTGGAGGCCTTCAGGTTCCCGTTCGTCGCCCTTCGGCAGGGCCGCGACGTGCGCATCTGGGGCCGCACGCCGCCCAGCTCGACGACGACGACGGTGGTGCTCGAGCGCTTCCGCCAGGGCCGGTGGCGGCGGGTCGGCTCCGTGAAGGTGAATCGCTTCGGGCTCTTCATGCGCCTCCTCCCGCGGGCCAAGGGCGGCCGCTACCGTGCCCGCATCCCCGGCGGCGAGGCGTCGCTGGGCTTTTCACTCAAGGTGCCGCCTGACTTTCCGGTCAGCCCGGCGGTTGGGTAGTCGGCAGACCGGAGACCGGAGACAGCCGGAGATTTGGACTTCTGCCGTCTGCCGTCTGCCGTCTCCCGTCTCGCAACACGCTCACCGGCCGCTTCAGGCAGAGCGCTGTAATTCCGATTCCAGCAAAGTGAACCGCGGAGCGGCGACAATCAATCGAGTGGATCAGGCGACTGCTTCGGGGGCGCCACCGGCCGGCGCACGTCACCGGCTGAGGCTGGCGGTCTTCACCGACCATCTTTTCTGGCGCGAGAACGGGCGTGTCTTCTCCGATCGCGCCTTCCCGACGTTCGTGGCCACCATGGAGCCCCTGTTCGACCGGCTGGTGATGATCGCGCGCGTGCACCCCGAGCCCTCACGGTCCCATTACGAGCTGCCGCCCGAGGTGGAGGTCGAGGCCCTGCCGTGGGTCGACAACCTCTCGAGCCCGGGAAAGGTGCTCTGGATGACGCTGCGCTCGATGCGCAGCTTCTGGCGGATCCTCGACGGGGTGGACGTGGTCTGGCTGGTGGGCTCGTATGCGACGTCGATCCCATACGCGCTGCTGGCGGCGCTGCGCGGCAAGCGGGTCGCGTTCGGCATCCGCCAGGACCTGCCCCGCTACGCCCGCGGTCGTCACCCGGATCGCCGTCTGGTCCACATAGCCGCCGACGTGCTGGAGGCCGTCTACCGCGGTCTCGCCCGCTTCTTCCCCTTCGCGGTCGTGGGCCCGGACCTGGCGGAGCGCTTCCGCCATGCCCCGCGGCTCCTGGACGTGTCCGTGTCCATGATCCGCGAGCGTGACGTCGTGGACGTCGAGCGCGCCCTGGAGCGCCGCTACGACGAGGATCTGGTGATCCTCAACGTCGGGCGCGTCGACATGGAGAAGAACCCGCTCCTATTGGCGGACGTCCTCGCGGCACTGCGCGAGCGCGACCCGCGGTGGCGGATGATCGTGTGCGGCGACGGACCCATGCTGCCCGACCTCGCCGCCCGCCTCGCGCAGCTGGGAGTGGCCGATCACGCCGACTTGCGCGGATACGTGACCCTGGATGACGGGCTGCTGGACATCTACCGTTCCAGCCACGTCTTCCTGCACGTCTCCTGGACCGAAGGGCTGCCGCAGATCATGTTCGAGGCCTTCGCCGCCGGACTGCCCGTCGCCGCGACCGCCGTGGGCGGCGTGCCGAGCGGAGTCGGGGACGCGGCGCTGCTGATGCCGCCCGGGGACAGGGATGCAGCGGTCGCGGCGCTGGAGCAGATCGCCTCGCAGCCCGACACCCGCGAACAGCTGATCCGGCGCGGCCACGCCCGCGCCCTGAGCCACACCACCGAGTCGGAGTGCCTGCGCCTGGCCGACTTTCTCGCCGGCAGCAGCCCGGGCTAGAGGACGTGCCGGTGGCTGGAGAGGAAACCGCAGTCCGCACCCCACCGGCGCCCCCTGCGCCGGGCGCTCCGCCCGCAGCCACGCAGGCTGACAGCATCACGCGCAACACCGTATTCGGGCTTGCGACCCAGCTCACGACCGCCGCCTTCACGGCGGCGCTGACGCTCTTCCTGGTGCGCGCGCTGGGCCCGGACGACTACGGAGTCTTCGCGCTCGCCACCGGCATCGGGACCCTGCTGGTCCTGGTGTCGGACTTCGGCCTGTCGGGCTCGTCAGGCCGCTTCATCGCCGAGCGGCGGCACAACTTGAACGACGTTGCCGGGGTGACGTGGGAAGCCACGATCCTGAAGATGCTGTTCGGGCTGCCCCTGGCCATCGGCTTGGTCCTCCTGGCCGTCCCGATCGCCAACGCCTACAACAACCCGGACCTGGTCTGGCCACTGCGGGCGATGGCGCTGGTGGTCCTCGGCCAGGGGATGTTCCTGTTCCTTCGCAACGTCTTCGTGTCGGTCGGCCGGGTCTCGTACACGTGGCAGATCACGCTGCTCGAGAGCGCGTTCGAGTTCCTCGCGAGCGTCACTCTGGTGGCGGCGTCAGCGACCGCGACCGCCGCCGCGTTCGGCCGCGCAGCGGGCTATGTGCTGGGAGCCATGATCGGAGTGGTGCTGGCGATCCGCTTCCTCGGCGGCAAGGCGCTGGAAGAGCGCACGAGCGGGCACATGCGGACGATGACCGGCTACGCGGGCGCGCTCTTCGTCGTGACTGTCGCGTACACCCTGTTCGAGCAGCTCGGCGTGATCATCGTGGGCGCGGTCGAGGGCACCGACGCCGTCGGCATCTTCGAGGCGCCCACGCGCCTCACGACCTTCCTCAGCTACGGCGGCATGGCGGTCGCCCTCGGCGTCGCGCCGCGGCTCGCGCACGGCCGTGAGGGCCCCAACGTCGACGCATTCCTGCGCGCCCTGCGCTACCTGACGATCCTGCAGGCGGCCTTGATCCCGGCGCTGCTCGCATGGTCGACCCCGATCGTCAACCTCACCCTGGGCGCCGGGTACGAGGAGTCGGCCTCGGTGCTGCGCGCGCTGACGCCGTTCGTCTTCCTCTCGGGCATCGGCACGTTCGTCACCCTGGTCGTCAACTACGTGGGCGAGGCCAAGCGGCGCGTGCCGCTGGCAATCGTCTCCGCGGTGCTGGTGGCCGGCCTGAACCTCCTGCTGCTGCCGCCGATGGGCGTGGTGGGCGCGGCGGTCGCGATGGACGTCGCATTCGCGGTGTACGCGCTGGGCCACATCTGGATCTGCCACAAGTCCATCGGCGTGCCCCTCGGCCCGATCGTGAGCAGCTTCGTGCGCTGCCTGGTGACGGCGGGTGCGACGACGCTGGCTCTCGCAGCCTTCGGGACCGATTCGCTCACGTTGACGGACTGGGTGCTGGGCACCCTCGCCGGGTCAGCCGTGTTCGTCGCCGGGATGTTCATCACCCGCGAGACGACGCTGGCGGAGGTCCGCGACCTCTGGCACGAGGTGCGGTGGCGGATTCCCTTGTTCCGCAAGGGCTAACGCCGAACGACGGACCACGGACCTGGACGCCCGTTCGATGGGCGTCGTCTGGACGCACCTTCGACACCTTCCTGGCCGTCTAAAGGCCCCGCTCCTGGACTCCGATCGCGTTCGAGTCCAACCATCCAAGGAGGGGTCATGGTTCGGGTGTTCGCAACGCTTGCTGCGCTGGCGCTCGGCTGCGTGTTCGCGCAGACAGCTTCCGCCGCGCCGATCCTGCCGTTCTCGGCGGCCAGCCCATGGAACACACCGGCGACGCAGCGCGGGACCGTCACGCAGGACAACCCCTACGCATCCCTGTTCACGTCCTACGAGCCGGGCCTGGTGCTCGGCGGCGGGCCGGCGGGGTCGAGTTCGCACGATCGCGACTATGCGAAGCCGATCTTCCAGGCGGCCCCTGGCGATCCGTGCCGCACCGTGAACGTGCGCAACCCGGACTGGGCGTTCGGGAACATCGAGTACTTCGGAGAGTGTGTGCCCGTGCCGAGAGGAGTGCAGGCTGCGGGCGGCTCCGACGGCCACCTCCAGGTGGTCTCGGCAGACGGCACGAAGTCGTGGGCCATGTGGCGCTGCAAGCAGGGCTCCGACTCCGGCGCTCCCTGCAGCGAGGCGAACGTGCTTGCCAACCGGTACGAGGTCGCGAACATGGCGGTCTGGGACCACACCGGGCTCGGCGTGGCGGACTGCTGCCGGAACGCGACCGGACGTGGCTCCGGAACGCCCCTGTATCCAACGGTGCTGAGCGCCTCGGATGCGCGCAACGGGTTCTCGCACGCGCTCGGCATCACGGTGCCGCGCGTCGCGAGCACGTGGCTTTATCCGGCGGCCAAGTCGGATGGTTCCTGCGGGTGCGCGATCAAATACGGAATGCAGTTCGTGTTGCGCTCGGACTACCCGGAGACGGGTTCGACGGGCCGCGTGAACGTGATCCGGGCGCTGAAGACCTACGGCGCATACATCGTGGACCAGGGCGCGTCGTTCGAGATCGACACCGAGGGCGACTACGGATCAGGGGCGAAGGAGGACTTCCTCGCCGCGGGGATCACACGCACGGCGCTGAGCGACATCCGGCCGGCTGACCTGCGGTACGTGTCGGCGGGGCCGGTCCCACTGCCCGCTCCGTCTCCGAACCCGGCCCCGGCACCATCACCGGAGCCGGCCCCGACCCCAGCTCCGGCACCCGGGCCCGCTCCGGCTCCGGATCCCGCTCCCGCTCCGGCACCCGGGCCCGCTCCGGCTCCGGCTCCGCCGCCGGTGACCCAGCCCGCGCCGCCGCCTCAGACCCAGGGGACGTGCAAGAGGGGCCGTAAGCGGTGCCGGGTCTCGGTGCAGGGCACCGTGCCTGTCCTGCACGCACAGACGGCCACCTACGCCCTGGTGCAGGTGAAGCGCCATGGTCGCTGGGTGACCGTCGAGCGGATCCCGATCCGTAACGGCGCCTTCTCGGCCGACGTGGTCGTGAGAAAGAGCAAGCGGCGGCATCTGCAGGTGCGGGTCCGGGTGCCGGGCACCGTTGCGCCGCAGGCGGTGGTGAGGCTGCGCCGCTAGCCCTTGAAAGCGGAACGAAGCCGCTGGGCGGCGGCCCAGGCTCGCGACGCGCGCAGCCGCCGCCCGGCCGGCGACACCTTCGCCTTGAAGCGGCGCTCGTCGTCGTCGAAGTAGACGCCCACGCGCGGGACGCGCAACGGGCCCTCGCCAGCCAGGCGGGCAGGCAGCGTGCCGGCTGCGGTGTATCCGGCCCGGCGGGTGGCCTCGACGACGCGGTCGTCGTGATCGCCATACGGATACGCGATCGAGGTGCAGGGGCGGCCCATGTGGTGCTCGACCACCTCGCGCGAGCCGAGCAGCTGCTCCTCGAGCGCGCCGTCGCCGCTCACCTCGGTGAGATGTGGATGAGAGCGGGTGTGGGATCCCACCTCCCAGCCGGCGCCGGCCAGCTGCCCCAGCTCCTCCCATCCCATCGGGATCAGCTCGTGCTCGTGCGGACCCCCCGTCCACTGGTCGATGCCCGGCCACGACATCGCGCGCTCGGTCCCGATGTAGTCGGTCGGCGCGTACACCGTGCCCGGTAGGCCGAGCCGCTCGAGGATCGGCGCCGCCAGCTCGATCACCGACCGGTAGGCATCGTCGAAGGTGACCACCACGACGCGGCCGCCCGGCGGTGCGCTGACGGACTCGGTGAACGTCGCGCCTCGGTATCCGCGCTCGACCAGCATCGAGAGCTGCCGCTCGAGGCGCTCCGGCGTGATCGACAGATCTGCCGGCCATGTCGGGCTGACCGCGTGGTAACACAGGACCAGCGTGTCGCCGCGAGCGCCGGTAGGAACCGCCCCGGAATTCGCCGACATCTTCAGTTTTCGTGCGCCCGCGCCGATCTTGATGCAGGATATAGGGACGTGCAGGACGCACTCGAACAGCTTCCAGCCCTGCCTGAAGCGCCCGCCCACCCCGATCGATCACCCGCCGCAGCGGCCTCTGGCCGCCGGTTGAGGGTCCTTCAGCTGACCGACAGGGTCGGCACTCACGGCGGCGCCGAGCGGCTCACGATGCAGATCGCGCAGCGGCTCGACCCTGCGCGCTTCGAGAGCTATGTCTGCGCGACCCGTTTCTCCGAGGAGGAGCGTACGCGGCCGACCGTCGAGGACGCCGTGAGCCAGATGGAGGAGAGCGGCGTGACCTTCCTTGGGCTGGACCGCAGCTCGAAGTTCGACCTGATGGCCTGGCGCCCCCTCTACCAGCTGATGCGCCGCGAGCGGATCGACGTCGTTCACGCGCACAAGTTCGGCGCCAACGTCTGGGGTGTCGTGATGGGACGCCTCGCACGTGTCCCGGTGATCGTCACCCACGAGCACGGTTGGGCGTTCGAGGGGGAGCGGCTGAAGGTCTTCCTCGACCGTGAGCTGATCGCTCGCGGCGGCACGGTCCACGTCGCCGTGTCACGCGCCGACGAGGAGCGCATGACCTCGATCGAGAAGATCAAGCCCAAGGACACGATCTTCGTCCCGAACGGGATCTCGCCGCTGCCCGCACCGAGCGGCAAGGACGTGCGCGCGGAGCTCGGCATCGCGCCGGACGCGCCGCTGGTGGGGACCATGGGCTTCCTGCGCTACCCGAAGGCGATCGACAATCTCGTGCGCGCGGCCGACCCGCTGCGGCGCATGGTTCCGGGTGTGAAGGTCCTGATCGCAGGCGACGGCCCGGATCGGCCGATGGTCGAGGGGATCATCGATGAGCTCGGCCTGCACGACACGGTGATGCTGCTCGGCCTGCGGTCCGACGTGCCCGACCTGCTCGCCGCGCTCGACGTGGCCGTGTGCCCGTCGGACTCCGAGGGGAGCCCACTTTCGATCATGGAGTACATGGATGCCGGCCTGCCGGTCGTGAGCACCGACGTGGGAGGCGTTCCCGACCTGATCGATGAAGGCGTGCACGGCTTGCTGGTCCCGCGCCGCGACCCCGAGGGCCTCGCCCGGGCGATGGCCGAGCTCCTGAACGACCGCGAGCGCGCGGCGGAGATGGGCCGCCGAGGCCGCGAGCGGCGCGCGCGTGAGTTCGACATCGACGTGATGGTCGGCAACATCGAGAACCTGTACCTGGACCTCTACGCGAAGGCGCGGAAGTAGCAGTGTCGCTTCAGCTGCGGCTGATCGAGGCCGTGATTCGCGCCGGGCGGCCTGCCCGCGCATGGGGCGCGCGACTCGACCTGGTGCGCTCATCCGGCCTGCGCTACGGCCTCCACCGCCGGCGGGAGCGCCACGAGGAGGCCGAGTTCGGCCGACACGTGGTCGACGCCTTCTACCGCGAGGTCTGGGACGACGCCGCCGACCGGCTCGGCGCTCGCGTCACCGACCTCGGCTCGGGTTTCCTCGAGATCGCCGCTGACGGCGTCTCCACGCGTGTCTGGCGCCAGCTGACCGCCGTCGACGAGGCAGTCTCGCTGCGGCTTGCGCTGGACAAGGCGCGCGTGCACAAGCTTCTCGTAGGGCGCGGCGTGACGGTGCCCGAGCATCGCGAGATCGACTGCCGCGACGCGGCAGCGGGACTCGACTTCATCGCCGCGGTGGGTGGCGACTGCTTCCTGAAGCCCTCCGTGGGCACGAGCGGCGGAGCGGGGGTCACTGGCCGCGTGCGCGACGAGCGCTCGCTCGCCCGCGCGCGCCTGAGCGCAGGGCGATTCGACACGAGGCTGCTGATCGAGCGGCAGGTCCCCGGTGACATGTACCGCCTGATGTTCCTCGACGGACGGCTCGTCGACACGGTGCGCCGCCGCGTGCCCACCGTCACCGGCGACGGCCGCTCGAGCGTGCTGGACCTGATCCTGGCGGAGAACCGCCGCCGGCTGAGCGCCGAGCGCCCGCGCTCGCTGATGACCTTCGACCTGGACAGCATCCTGTCGCTGGAAGCGCAGGGCCTGTCCGTCTCGTCCGTGCCCGGGGCGGGGGAGACCGTGGCGGTCAAGTCCACGAGCTCCGACAACGGCGAGCGCGACAACCACACGATCCGCGACGTCTCGCCGGCCGTGGTGGAGGAATCCGCCCGCGCGGTCAGCGCGGTCGGCCTGCGCCTCGCGGGTATCGACCTCGTCACTCCCGACATCACACGCAGCCTCCGCGAGGCCGGTGGCGCGATCATCGAGGTCAACGGCACGCCCGGCTTCCAGTACCACTACGAGGTGGAGGACCGCGCCGCAGCAACGCCGGTCGCCCTTCCGGTGCTGGAGACGCTGCTAGAGGAAGCGCGCCGGCCGGTCTAAGAGCCTTTGGGGCTCTAGGTCTCGGCGGCCAGCTCGCCGCGCCGGCCGGGCAGCAGCTTCCGCGCCTTGCGTGCGGCTCCGCGGAACCTGGGCTGCCAGGACGAGAACATCGGTCCCGGGTCCGTGACGCTCGCCATGGCGAAGTTCTGGCTGCGCATCAGGCTCTTGGCGTAGCGACCCCAGGTCATCTCGCCGATGCGGCGATACTCCTTGAAGGCGCGCCAGTCGTCCAGCGGGTACCAGAGCGCGATGCGCTCGCGGTAAGGACGCTCGATCGCCGGCCCGGGGATCCCGAGCAGGTGGCAGTAGGTGAACACCGCGACGTTCAGACCCGCGGCGAGGTGCAGCGCCGTCGATTCGGTGAAGCGGTGGTTGCACTCGATCAGCTTCAGCTCGCCGTCGCGCTCGTCGCGCTTGAACTCGACGTTCAGGAAGCCGCGCAGACCGACTGACTGGCAGAAGCGCAGGCCCAGCTCGGCCACCTCGGGATCCCAATCCATGATGTGGTAGCAGCCGCCGCCGTAACGGATCGGGTACTGGCGCAGCTTCTGCTTTGTGAACTCCCACAGGGAGTTGCCGTCTGCGTCGAGGTATGTGTACATCGAGTGGTACTGGTCGGGGCCCGGCACCATCTCCGAGATCACCACCTCGACTCCCGCCGCGCGCACCTCGGCGAAGCGCTGCTCGAGCTCCGGCTGGTCGAAGCAGACGAAGCCCTTCACGGGGAAGTGGCGGCGGAACTTGTGCGCCTCGATCGGCTTCACCGCGACCGGGTAGGCGAGCGTCGCTGCCGCGGCGGCCAGCTCGGCCTCGTCGCGCGCGGCCAAGGTGCGGGGAACCGGAATGTCGTGCGCCGCTGCGAGCTCGTGGGTCCGCTCCTTGTCGAGCATCCCGAGCAGCCGGTCGTCGTTCGCCTCGATCGGGCTGTGGCCTGCGTCGACGAGCGCGCCGCGGTGGCGCGCCACGACCTCGAGCCCGTCGTCGCAGCAAGGCAAGAGGACGGCGGGCGGCGCGTCGGTGACGAGCCACTCGAGCCAGCGGGCCTGCATGGCCTCGCCCTCACCCAGGTCCACGAACACGTCGCAGTGACGCGAGCGGCGAACCGGGTCACCGGCCTTGCCGATGGCCTGGACGGGCACACCGCCGCGACCGAGGCTGCGCGCCACGGGCACCGCCGTGTGCTCTCCGCCGAGCAGGATTGCCGGCGGCCTTCCGTTCTTCATGAGCCGTCTAGTGGCCGGAGCCGTTGATCGTGACGCCGCTGTCCTCGAGGATCGCGTCGACCCACGAGTTCGAGAACTCGCCTCGCGCAACCGCGTCGTTGTAGTTCGACTCGGCGGCGGCGCGCTCGCGCAGCTTCGCAAGCAGCGACTCGGCGAACTCCTGCGGAACCACCACGACGCCGTTCAGGTCGCCGACGATCACGTCACCGGGGTTCACGACCACGCCACCGGCGGCGATCGGGTAGTTGATCTCACCCGGGCCACGGTGCATCGGCCCGATCGGCGTGACGCCCCGCGCGTAGACGGGAAAGTCGCCCATCGCGCGAATGGCAGGCAGGTCTCGGATCAGCCCGTCGACGACGAAGCCGGCGACGCCGCGGTGCCGCGCCTTGGTCGACACCAGGTCACCGAGCACGGCGCCGGCCGGAGAGCGGCTGCCGTCGATGACGATCACGTCGCCCGGCTTGGCGATGTCGAGGCTCTTGTGGACCATCAGGTTGTCGCCCGGGTAGGTCTTCACCGTGCAGGCCGTGCCGCAGAGCGTGAGGTGCTCGTCCGTCAGGTTGCTGATCGCGTTCTGCATCGTGTGCAGGCGGTTGAGCAGGTCCGAGATGGCCGGCGTCTCGAACTCACCGAGGCCGGAGACGGTCTCGGACGAGGGACGCTCGATGTCCACCCGCACCCTGAAACCGGGTCCGGGATGCATGTCAGCGGTCTTGGGCTTGCCCGCGCCAGTTGCCTGTGCACTCATCTCAGGGTCCTGCCTTTCGTGGAGGTTCTGAAGGCTCTAATCCGTATCTCGGCTGCCTTGCCGCACTCCCTTAAGCGCGCTACCCGGATGATAGGCGCCATGCACGGGTAGGCGGTAGGCGGGGTCGGGAGGCGGCAGGCGGCAGGCGGCAGACGGCATCAGGGTGCCATCGCCTTCACTATCGCCTCGGCGAATTCCTTTGTTCCTACTGCGGTTGGGTCGTCTCTTGTTGGCTTGAGGTCGTAGGTGACGTCCTTGCCCTCGCGGATCACCGATTCGAGCGCTTGCTCTACTCGGTCGGCGGCGGCTTCCTCGCCGACGTGGCGCAGGAGCATCACGCCGGACAGGATCAAGCCGCTCGGGTTGACGCGATTCTTGCCCGCGTGCCGTGGCGCCGTTCCGTGCACCGCCTCGAACACCGCGCAGTCGTCGCCGAGGTTCACTCCCGGCGCCATGCCCAGACCGCCGGTCAGGCCGGCGCCGATGTCCGAGACGATGTCGCCGTACATCAGCGGCATCACCATCACGTCGAATTCCTGCGGGTGCATCACCAGCTCGCCGCACAGGCTGTCGACCCGGCGGTCGTCGAACGGAATCCCGGGGTACTCGTTCTCCGCGACGCGGCGCACCGCATCCAGGAACACGCCGTCGCTGCGCTTGATCACGTTCGCCTTGTGCACGCACGTCACGCGCCGGCGCCCGTTCTCCTGCGCGTACCGGAACGCCCGTCGTGCGAGGCGCTCGCTGGCCGCGACCGACAGCGGCTTGATGCTGATCGCGGCGTCCTCGGCGATCTCGCTGCCCTCGGTCCGCGCGATCAGCGCGCGCAGCTCGTCGGTCGCCGGGTCGCCCAGGGGGAACTCGATCCCCGCATAGAGGTCCTCGTGCGTCATTCGCACGACGACGAGGTCCGTGCCGGGAAACGGAGTCCGGATGCCCTCGTACGCGCGGCTGGGCCGGATCCCGGCGTAGAGGTCGAACTCTCGCCGGAAGGTCGTGTTCACCGGCCGGAAGCCGCCGAGCGGCGTCCGCGTCGGCCCCTTCAGCGCCAGCCGGCGCTCGCGCAGCGACTCCAGGGTGCGGTCGGGCACCGGAGTGCCCTCCCGCTCCCACACTTCATAGCCCGCGTCCTGGCGGTCCCACTCGATCGTGACGCCGCTCGCGTCGAGAACGCGGCACGCGGCATCGGCGACTTCTGACCCGACCCCGTCACCAGGTATGAGGGTTACGAAGTAAGCCGACAACTGGACGGAGGCGTAGCCGACGTCACCAGCAGCGAGTCGGCGCAGCCGACCCCATATTCCGCGTAGTTTGCTGCGCTTTCAGCTAGCGACCAGGTCGACCAGGCCACGCTCGGCGAGGCGCCGCACGAGGCCCTGGTCCAGCGACCCGACGGACGTGCCGCCGTTCAGCTGCTGGAGCAGCTTGAGCTCGTCGGCGTCGAGCAGCACGGGGTCCTGGCCCCAGAGCTTTGCCTGGCGCACGTCGATCTCGTTGCGGCTGCGCTGCGTCGTCAGCGACTCGAGCTGCCGCGAGACCTTCGCGATCGCGTCGGCCGGAAGCGGCCCGCCGTTGCTGCTCAGCAACTGCTGCGTGCGGGACTGGCGGTCGATCGTGTTCGGGTCTTCCCCGAGCGGGTCGTAGTCGAAGTCGTTGAACTTCATGTAGAGGTTCACCGACCGGGCCGAGTTACGGCGCATGTGCCAGATCGCCGACCCGTAGAACATCATCACGTCGCCCGGCTCGTCCTTGATCACGACCTCCTGGTCGGCCGTCAGCGCCACCTCGGGCTTCTGGTCGGCCGGCAGGCTCGCGTAGTAGGTTGCGGCGGACGTGAACGGGTTCAGCTCCCGGCTCGCGCCCGGGTAGATGACCAGCTCGGAGTCGGCCGGGTCGATGCAGACGCCGCAGGAGATCTTCGACGCGTCGCGGTCCTTGTGCGGCGCCGGGTTCGGGTTCGCGTTCGAGTCGTATGCGTTGATGTGCCGCTCAGACAGCGCGATCGTCTCGCGGTCGAGGTCACACGTCCCCGAAATCGAGTCGAACAGCTCGTCGGGGAAGTTGGCCCCCGCGGGAAACTCGTACTTCGCCTGGCCCTTCTTGCCGGCGATCGCGAAGTCGTCGAACGAGTCGGAGCCGATCTCGCGCTCGACGAACTCGTGCACGTGCTCGACGAACTCGGGGCTCGCTCCGTTCTTGATCACGATCCATCCCTGGGAGAGGAACTGGTCGCGGTGGTCAGCGGGGTCGAAGGTGAACACGTTCATACGGTCATCGGCCTCCTCGCCGAACGGCGAATCGATTCCATGGATTTTGCAGCGAGATTCATCCGGGCTCTCGCGTGCGAGTCATTGCCCATGATAAGTGAGCCACTCGGCGCTCGCAACGCTTCTGGAAGCGTCATCAGAACCCTCCGAGCGCGCTCTTCTTCGCTCGCCGCTTGGACAGCGCGAGCAGCGCCGGGCCGAGGCCCAGCAATATCCAGAGCTGTTTGCTGAACTGGCCGGAGAGGAAGAAGTCGGCCGCCAGCAGGCCGAGCAACGCGACCACCAGGCCGCGGGCCAGTAGCTCCATATCTCGGTCTCCGGCGCGTTGGAACCCCTCCGCCGCCTTGATCGTCGCGATCGCCGAGAAGCCGATCAGCGAGAGGAACAGCGTGAGTCCCACGATGCCTAGTTCCGCGAGCACGTGGAGGTACATGTTGTGCGCCACCTTCGGGTGATCGATGAAGTACTGCCCGTACTGGAGCGCGCCCGGCGCAAGGAAGTAGTGGATCGAGGCCTGCGGGAAGTTGCCGCTTCCGATGCCCCGCACCGGATGCGCTTCCACCATGCGCCACCCGACATGCCAGATGTCGGTTCGCCCGGTGCCGCCGTCCGCCTTGGTGACACGATCTCGAGCCTGAGGCGGGGCGAGCAGGGCGAAGTAGCCGACGGTCGCGAGGATCGCCACCGTCGCGCCCACCCACGCGAGTGCGCGATAGCGGCCGGCGAGGAACAGCGCCGCGAGCATCGAGAAGCCGAGCGCCAGAAGCCCGCCGCGCGACAGAGACACGAAGAGGCCACCCGCGCATATGACGATCGCGCCGAGCAGCGCGAGGCGTGCCAGCGGCGAGCGGCGCATGATGGCGAACAGGACACCGCCGAGGATCATCCCGACCACCAGGACGGCGGCCAGCTCGTTCGGGTCCCCGATCGTTCCGCTGGCGCGTGCGACGTCGTACTGCCCCGGGTCGACCGGGTTCATGATCGCGAAGAACCCCGAGATCGTCGCCCCCGCCACGAACGCGGCCATGACCCATACAGCGTGCTTGCGCTCGCGTACGGCCGTGAAGACGATCAGGAACAGCAGCGCGTTCTGCGCGTACCGGAACGTCGACTGGAGCGACGCACCGGGGAACTCGGCCCAGAGCAGGCTGATCCCCGACCACGCGACGAAGAGGATGATCAGGTAGGTGACGGTCGGGTGCGAGGTGACGAAGTCCTGCTCTCCGGCACTCGAGCGGGTGCTGACATAGGCCAGCCACGACAGCGCCAGCAGGAAGCCGATCACCTTCGTTATCCCGAACGAGCCGATCTGGCTCAGGACCTCGAGGAACGAGACCACCACGAAGAGGCACAGGCCGACCGTCACGTCGGCGATCACGAGCGCGGCGAATCCGACCCCGAACCCAGCCGCGATCGCCAGCTTGGGAGAGATCCCCGCCAGGACACCGACGAACAGCGCCAGGAACGCGAGGCCGATCGGCAGCAGGGTCGTGTCGATCCGGTCGGGCGTGAACCGGCCGCCCCGCGGCCTGCGTCCGAGCGTCCCGATCGACAGCCGGGAGGTGGTCATGAGTGGCTAGGGCCGCAGCGCGGCGGCCCGGCCGCGATCACCCGGCGGCGCCTCTTCCGAGATCGTCATCGGGCGCTCGGTGGTGTAGTAGCCGTACTCGCTCGTGGGGCTGACGCCGACCAGCGCGAAGCCGGCGGGCTTGATGCGGTACTGGGCGAGCAGCTCGCCGAGACGGCGCAGGCGGGTCGTCTGGGTGCGGCCGAGGCGGACGACGATCACGAGGTCGTCGGTCATCTGAACCAGCGGCAGCGCGTCCACGACCTCGGTCAAAGGCGGCGAGTCGATGATCACGCAGTCGGCCATCTCCTTCGCTTCGTCGACCAGGCCGCGCGCGGCCGGCAGCGAGAACTGGTCGGCCATCCACTCGCCGGCGCGGTCCACGAGCAGCAGGCGCAGGTTCTCTCCGTAGGCGTCGGTCGTCTGGAGTGCGTCGCCCAGGGGCAGCCCGTCGATCAGCACGCTGGCGATGCCGCGCGTCGCGCGTACGCCGAGGGCACTCCCGATCTTGGGACGGCGCAGGTCGGCTTCGATCAGGATCACGCGCTTGCCGGCCAGTGCCATGGAGGCGGCCAGGTTCAGCGCGGTGGTCGACTTGCCCTCCGAAGGTGAGGCGCCCGTGATCATCACCGATCTCGTACGGCCGTCACCCCACCTGCCGGCGGTGAGGGTGGCCCGCAGCGTGCGGTAGGCCTCGACGCCCGCCGGCGAGAGCTGATGGGGCGCGATCGCGCGGTCGGTGCGCACACGGCTCTCCTCGGGGATCCGCGCCAGGACAGGCAGCCGGTAGAGAGCGCGCAGCTGGTCCTCACGGCGCAGCCGCGGGTCGAGGATCTCGGCGGCGAACGCGCCTCCGATGCCGAGCGCGAGGCCGGCGATGATGCCGGCGATGATGCTGAGCTTCGTCTTCGGCCAGGCCGGCTTGGTCGGCTTGTCGGCGCGCGTGTCCAGCTGGATCGTCGGGTCGGGCCCGGCGCGCAGCGTCTCGAGCGAGGTCAGCTTGGTGGAGAGCGGGTCGGGCGTGGCGCCCGGCGCGGGGGTCGGCAGGGCGGCGACGCGCGGGCGCAGTGCCTTGATCGCGGCGTCGAGCTGGGCGTGAAGCTTGTCGGTGCGGTCCTCGACCACCGACTCGCCGAAGACGTTGGCCAGGTTCTGGGCCGAGCTCGGTGTGGCGCCCTTCGCCGTGATCGCGACCAGGTTGCTCTGGGCGATCGGGTCGGCCTTGACGTCGGCGAGCAGGGAGCGGGGGCTCCGCTCCGTGTCCAGCTTGGAGACGGCCTTGCGGGCCACGTCGATGGAAGTCACGAGGCGGGCGGCCGTCTGGACGTCGCGAGTCGGGTCGTTGGACTCGCGGATCAGCCCGAGGCCGTTCAGGTTGTCGTCATTGGCCGGGACCGGCGTCACCAGCATGTCGGCCTCCGCCTGATAGGTCTTCTCGGCGGTCCCGACGTACAGCGCGGCGGCGAGCGTGGTCACCAGCGTGGTGAGGATGATCAGCTTCGCCCGCTCGCGGATCGTCTGGATGTAGCGGCGCAGGCCTCGCTGCTCCTCTGCGGGAGCAAGCCAGTCCGCGGACAGTGGCTGCTGATCGGTATCCAAGAGATCTGGTTGGCCGTTCTGGCCGCTCAGTGGCATTACAGAATATCCCTCTAGTCCGAGACTCCTGCCAGCAGGAGCCTAACCGTCAATTTTTCTATCGGCAGAGCGTCGAAATCCGAAAGTGACGCAAGTCACGCCTGCATAATTGACGCTCCGGCGGCGCCAAATCTTGCGGTCCCGCCCACCCGGAGGGGTGGCAGAGCGGACGAATGCGGCGGTCTTGAAAACCGTTGTCCCGGGTCAACCGGGACCGTGGGTTCGAATCCCACCCCCTCCGCTTGTTGAAGCCGAAGCCCGCTCATGATGCGGGTTTGCGGCTCGTGACGCATCGACAAGGTCGTCGACCAGATCGCTTCGACCTCCCGCGCCGTAGAGGCGCTCATCGGCACGGTGACCAGGTGAGCCGACCCCCTAGCAGCTGCTGACCGACAGGAGTAAGGTCGGAGTGTTCGTCCGGCAACTCGTGGCCTGGA
This sequence comes from uncultured Solirubrobacterales bacterium, assembly GCA_963785085.1. Taxonomy (GTDB): domain Bacteria; phylum Actinomycetota; class Thermoleophilia; order Solirubrobacterales; family JBBDJG01; genus CAWACB01. The sequence goes on from CAWAUD010000011.1 coordinate 137,248, forward strand.
GCCCCCGCCCCTCGCCTCGGGGACCACTGAGGAGGCCGCACAATGGCCCGATTCATTGCGCACCGGCCGGTTCCACCCGTGCTCGCCGTGGCTGGTCTCAGAGACTCAGGCTCAACCCGGCATCTTGAGCATCGCCTCGCGCCCGTTGCGCTTATCCGGATGCGCCTCGGAAACTTGGGCTTGTATGCTCGTGGCGTGTCTGCTCTGGTTTCCTCTGGCCCTTCCCGCACGCAGCCAAGCCGTCACTCTGCCGGCGGGCTTCGACCAGCAGTTGCTCGCTGCGGCAATCGGCTTCCCCACCGGTATGGCCTTCACGCCAGACGGCCGTCTGCTGATGACGGTGCAGACAGGTCAGCTGCGTGTCTATGAGAACGGCGCGCTAAGTCGACCCCCGCGTCGACCTGAACAAGTCGGAGCTTCTCCGGACCCCGACATCGAACGCGGGCTTGAAAAGGGCGTCGCGGTCGGCCCGGATTTCGCGGACACCCATTACATCTATCTCTACTACACCTACAAAGGCGGTACGAGCTGCCGGCACTGACCCGACAGTGCCCTCGAACTGGCCGGGGAACCGGGTATCGCGGTTCGTTCTCAGGAACGACGACACGATCGACCCAGCGAGCGAGACGGTTCTGATCGACAAGATCCTGAACGTCACCGGCAACCACAACGCCGGTGACCTTGCCTTCGGGCACGATGGCTACCTCTACGTGAGCTCGGGCGACGGCGGTTGCGACCCGACCCAGGCCACCGGTTGCTATCAGAACAGCGCCGCCGCCCGCAACCTGTCCCTTCTCAACGGAAAGATCCTCAGGATCACGTCGGAGGGACAGATTCCACCCGACAACCCCTATCGAGGCGCCGGCACGGCGCGGTGCAACACCGGCCAGGCTTCACCCGGGACACGTGGTGCCAGGAGGTCTACGCCCGAGGGTTGCGCAATCCCTTCCGGTTTGCTTTTGACCCAAACTACGCTGGCACGCGCTTCTTCATCAACGACGTGGGGCTGGACACGTGGGAGGAGATCGACCTCGGCGCGCCGGGCGCTGACTACGGTTGGAACGTCCGGGAGGGTCCATGCGTGGTCGCCTCGAGCAAACATTGCGGCCCGCCACCGGCCGGGATGACCAATCCGATCTACGCGTACAACCACTCGACCGGGTGCACTTCGGTCACGGCCGCGGGATTCGTTCCGAACGGCGTCTGGCCGTCGAGTACGACGGAAGCTATCTGTACGGCGACTTCGTCTGCGGGAAGTTCTTCCAGCTCGTGCCCGACGGGAGCGGGGGCTACACAGCCTCGGAGTTCGGCTCCGGGTTCGGTGGTCCGGTCGATATGGCTTTCGGGCCGCCGAACTCGCCCTCGAAGGCGCTCTACTACATGACCTGGACCAGTCCGCCAGGCCTTTACCGCATCACCTACACGGGCCCCGGCAACCGGAACCCGAAAGCGGTTGCCTCAGCCGACAGGACTTACGGCGATCTTCCGGTCCATGTCAACTTCGATGCAAGCCAGAGCAGTGACCCAGACAACGACCCGCTCACCTATGACTGGAACTTTGGCGACGGCTCGCCTCATTCCAGCGGCCCGCAGGCCACTCACGACTACACAACGGCGGGAACCTATACGGCGACGCTGACCGTTTCCGACGGCGGGGGCGGTCAGGACACCGCGACGATTCAGATCTTTGCCGGCGACAACGCCCCGACCCCCTCGATCTCCTCGCCCGCGGCCAACCAGCTCTTCAGCGTCGGTCAGACAATCACGCTTTCCGGAATGGCGACGGACAATGAGGACGGCCGGCTCGCGGACTCCTCGTTGACCTGGGCAGGTCGTGAAGCATCACGCCAGTCATACACACCCGTTTCTGCCCCCGACCACGGGCAACAACATCACGATCACCGCACCGGCTCCCGAGGACATTTCGGCGACCACCAACACCTATCTCGAGGCTTTCCTCACCGCCACCGATTCGAAGGGGCTCACCACGACGACCAAGCAAGACGTGCGTCCACACCTCGTCAACGTCACCCTCGCGACGGACCCCCCGGGCCTCGGCTTGCAACTGGAGGGACTGGCGGCCCCAAGCTCGTTCACGTCCTGGGAGCGGTGGGCCTTCCAGGTGAACGTGCCAACTCCTCAGTTCGACGCCCAGGGACAGGGGGAAACGTTCCGTGTCGTGGTCCGACGGCGGCGCCGCCGCGCACACGATCACGACGCCCGCCGCCGACGCATCCTACATCGCCACCTTCACGCCCAGCTACGCGCGGCCCAAGGCCGCGACGCCACTGCGCGCCTCGCTCGTGCCCGCCTACACGCCCTGCACCTCCCCTAACAGGAGCCACGCAGCGCCGCTCACCTACGGCTCCTGTAACCCCGCCGGCGCAGACCTCGGGCCAGCTGACCGTCGGCACTCCCGACGCGAACGGCGAGGCCGAGCAGTCGGTCGGCTCGGTGAGGCTCGTAGCGCTCCCCGGGAATCCCTCGACCCTGGCGGATGAGGCCGATGCGCGGATCGACACCTCGATCACGGACGTGCGCACGCACGGTCGGACCTCGCCGACTACAACGGCGAGCTGGCGACCGTCCTGCACGTGCGGCTGACCGACCGGACCTCCGGGTTCGCACAGACCGTCCAGGACTTCCCGTTCAACGTCACCGTCCCCTGCACGGTGACCCCCGACCCGGCGATCGGCTCCGACTGCTCGCTCATCACGACCGCCGACACGGTCACGCCCGGCGCGGTGCCAGAGTCGACGCGCTCGATCTGGGCGCTCGACAGGGTCGAGGTCTACGACGGCGGCCCGGACGGCCTCGCCTCGACGACCACCGGCAACACGCTGTTCGAGACCCAGGGGGTGTTCGCGCCGTAGCAACACCCGCCCGTTCGGGCACTGGGAAGGCGAGACCGTTATAGCGGTGCCCGCCCGTTGATTTAACAAGGCGGCCCTAGCGACGGCTGCCCGACAGGAGTAGTGTCGGGCCGTCCTTCCGGGATTCGCGGCCTGGGCTCCCGCTCCTCGCCCCGAGGACCACAAAGGAGGCTTCCATGCCTCGCCTCATCCCGCGCCTGTCGATTCGATCGGTGCTCCTCGCCGGTCTTCGCCCTGCTGGTCACTGGCGCCCCGGCACATGCCGCCTTCCCGGGAGCGAACGGGGGACGAGCTCCAGTGGCGCCCGTGCGGCTCTGACAAGCCCGATCCGGCGGCTCGGCTCTTGGCGCGCGCCACTATGTGCGCCAGCCACCCACCGTCGGCGCGCGGCTGTGGGGCCAACGGCTAGCACGGCCCCGCTGTCAGCTCAGATCCTTCTGGCAGCTGAGCAGATCGGCGCCTGACCGGCGAGCAGTAATCTCGCAGGCATCCGCCGGACCCGCAATAGACTCAGCCTCCCCGAACGCCTCGCACGCTCCTGCAGCACCCACCCGCGCCGCGTCCTCGCGCTCTGGTTCCTCGCGGTCGTCGCCGCGATCGCGGCGATGGTCGCCGTTATGGGCGATCTCACCAGCGAAGGGCATGTGATCGGCAACCCCGAGTCGCGCCAGGGCGCGCGGGTCGCGCAGCGCGCCTTCCCGCAGGCGGCGAACGAGCAGGTCAGCGACATCGTCGTGATCCGGTCCGAGCGCTTTCGCGTCAGCGACCTACAGTTCAAGGCCCTCGTTCGCAGCACCGAGACCTCCATACGAGGCACCGGTGTCGCGAACAACATCACGAGCTACCTCGACCCGCGCGCCCCGGCACCCCTGGTCTCGCGCGACCGCCACGCCTCCGCGATCGCGTTGTACGTCGACGGCGCCGACGCGATCCCGCCGGTCGAGAGCGTCGTCCACCGCGCCGATCGCGATCCGAGCTTCGCCGCCAACATCACCGGCTCGAACACGCTCGACAACGACTTCGACACGCTGGCCGGGGACGACCTTCGGAATGGCGAGCTGCGCGTCGGCGCCCCTGCGGCCCTGATCGTCCTCTGCTCCGTGTTCGGCGCCGTCGTCGCCGGCCTCGTTCCACTCCTGATGGCGTCGGTCTCGATCATTGTCGCGCTCGGCCTCCTCGGCGCTGCTTTCGAACCTGTTCTCGCTCTCCACTTTCGCGATCAACATGCTCACCGGCATGGGACTCGCGCTCGGCGTCGACTACTCGCTGTTCGTGATGTCTCGCTATCGCGAGGAGCGCGCAACGGTCGCGGGCCGCTCGACGCGATTCCGCCTCCGGCGCAACCACAAGCGCGCCGTCCTGTTCAGCGGCACGGCGATGGTGGTCCGATGTTCGGCCTCTTCATCATCCCCGAAACGTCATGCGAAGCCTGGCGCTGGGCATCCTGGTCGGCGTAGTCTCGGTCGTGGCGGCGATGAGTGCTGCCGGCGGTGCTGGCTTAGGGACCGGATCGACTCGCTGCGGCTGCCGATGGTCGGCTCCGCCCGATCCGGTGGCGGAGGCGCCGAGGGGCGTCTGGCGCAGGGTGATCGTGCGCGTGCTGCGCCGGCCGGCCGCGTACCTCTTCGTCGCGGTCGCGTTGCTCGTCACGGCGGCGAGCCCGCTGGTCGGACTGCAGGCCGGCCACCACACCGTCACCCAGCTGCCCGACCGCTTCGAGGCGAAGCAGGGCTTCATTGCGCTCGAGCGCGATTCCCGCAGCTCTGACGGATCCGTCCGATCCTGGTCGACAAGATCCGCGCCGCGCGCCGAGGCGTCACTGAAGCGAGTGGAAGCCGAGATCGCCGCCAACCCCCACTTCGGTCCGCCGCAGGTCCAGCGCTCCGGCGACGTCGTCCTGATGACGGTCCCACCCGGGCGATCCCGACACCAACCAGACGGTCGACGCCGTCCGCGCCCTCCGCGCCGACGTCGTCCGGCCGGCGTTCGCGGACACCGGTGCCACCCCCTACGTCGGCGGCACCTCGGCTCGGGACGCGAGTTCTTTCGACGTCGTCAGCGACCGGGCGCCGTTCGTATTCGCGTTCGTACTCGGTCTGACGTCGTGCTGCTAACGATCGCCTTCCGCTCGATCGTTATCTCCGCGACGGCAATCCTGCTCAACCTGCTCTCGGTCGGGGCCGCCTACGGCCTGCTCGTGCTCGTGTTCCAGCAGGCTTCGCGACTGGGCTGCTCGGCTTCCAGCACGTCGACAGCATCGAGGTCTGGGTGCCGCTGTTCTTGTTCGCGGTCCTATTCGGGCTCTCGATGGATTACCAGGTGTTCCTGCTCGAGCCGGATCAAGGAGCGTCACGACGACGGCGCGGATACGACCGACTCCATCATCTTCGGCGTCGCGACGACGGCGCGTATCATCACAGGCGCGGCGTTCATCATCGTCGCGGCCTTCGCTGGCTTCGCGACCGGCGACCTCGTGATGTTTCAGCAGATGGGGTTCGGCGTCGGCGTCGCGCTACTGATCGACGCAACGGTCATCCGGTCCGTCGTCCTGCCGAGTGCGATGGCGCTGCTCGACCGCTGGAACTGGTATTTGCCGCACTGGCTCGCGTGGCTGCCACGCCTCGACCTCGAGGCGCCGTCGGCTCCGACTCGGGTCAGCCGCTGACCGTCACTCGGCACTGAGCCCGTAGTCGACCCCGGCGCTTCCGGCGTGCGCCGAGTTGGCGACTCGGATTGAGCCACGATCGCGCGGTGAGTCTCTGCAAAGTCATTGCGACGCGAGCAGCCCTCCTTGTCGCGCAGGGTGCTTTATGTGCGGCGAATTGAATCGCCCTTCGGGTGGATCACGGTGGCTCCGTTATGTGGTGGTGGCGTGGTCGGCCTCCCATGGAAGCGATGCGCTCGTGGTGTGCAGCAGGCTCTCGTTTAGATCGTCGGCGGAGTGCACGTGACGCGGGGGTGTAGAGGGTGGCGTAGGGTCGCAGGCGAAGGACGACACGGTTCTCCAGGCGAGCGCTCTCCTCGACCTTCGGCCGGACGTCCTCGGGCATCGGCTCACCCGGCCACGTCCCATAGGCGGATAGTCAAGACGCGTTTCCCTCTCCCGGGGATCCCGACCTCGTCGTCAACCAATCCCCGGTGCGTTGGCCGAAACGACCCCGGCCGCGACCGCCACGATCTCGGCGAGCTCCTCCTCGGGGCGACCGGGCGGGAGAACGAGATCCACGCTGTCGGCGCCGGCGGCAAACCAAGCGGCGATCGCTTCCCGCGCTTGATCGTAGGTCGCCATGAGCGTGACCTCGCGCGCGAGATCCTCTGCGACCGCCGGTAGTTCGGGCTCGGCGATTGCCGTCCGCGGCCTCGATCACCGCCTCGACGCCGGCGGCCATCCCGAAGCGCTGTCCGAGCATCCTTGGATACAGGGGCCCCATGCGGGTTGCGTACGTCGACAGCCACCACGCCGCGAGCCGCCGGGCGCTCTTCTCGTCAGGCCCGAGCGCTACCGGTACACCCACGGAGACACGCGTCGGGGTTGGCGCCTCGGCCCGAGACTCGCCTTCCTGAAGAAGGGCCCGCCCCTCCTCCACTCGCGATCGTGCCCATAGGAAGGGCGCCCACCCGTCGGCTAGCTCACCGGCGAGCCGGATCGAGTCCGGAGACAGCGCCGCCAGCACGATTGGCACCGGCACCTCAGGGAGGACGCCCAAGCGCAACGGCCGGGCACCCGGCGCAGGACTCGGAAGCCGATCGCCGCTCAGGAGCGCCCGAACCGCCGTCAACGTCTTGCGCAATTGGGCGACTGGCCGGTCCCACACGATGCCGTGAAAGCCCTCGGTCAGCGGCGGGCTGCTGGCGCCGATGCCGAGCGAAAAGCGGCCTCCGGAGCACCGTTGGAGGCCGGCCGCGCCGAGAGCGATGGTCGCCGGCGTGCGCCCCCACGCCGAAATGACCGACGTCCCGAGGTCGATGCGGGAGGTCCGCAGCGCAAGCTCCGCCAGCAGAACCATCGAATCGTGGGTCCACCCCTCAGCGACCTCCACGCGGTCAAGACCCAAGTCGTCCGCCCGGGCCGCAAGTCGCAAGATGACGTCGGTGCGCGTCTCGAAGGGGGTGAAAGCCACGCCGACGCGCATTAGCTCACTATTCCGGTTCAGCAGCGCCGAATCAAGGAGTCGGTGGGCAGCATCGCCGACGCTTTCAACGAGGTACTGCGAGCCCTCGCGAAAGAGGCGTGCGACATCCTCGCTGCCGGTTGAGGCTGGATATCCCCCAGACCGAGTGCAATCCTCTTCGTTGGGACAGGGGCCTAGATACCGCTTGGATCAGTCGGACGTATCGGACTGAGCGAGACCCAACTGCCGCTTATCGGGACATGTCAGGTCGTGTGGGGTGCGCAAACTCGATCGGGCTCACGCCGCGACGCTGTATTCGTGAATCAGTCCGCCAAGTCGGTCGCGTCGACGGACTCGACCGGCTCTCTGGCGTCGACGAGACGCCGGGGCGGTCGAGGCTCCGGCGGGACGAGGCCAAGGCCTCGATGCGGCCGATGGACGTTGTAGTGCTCGACATAGGTGCGGAGCGTGCGTCGAGCTGGCGGCGACCGAAGATCAGCATCCAGTCAAGGCACTCGCGCCGTACCGTGCCGACGAAGCGTCGGCGAAGGCGTTTGCCTTCGGGGCCTTGACCGGCGTTCGGATGATCGAGATCCCCTCGCTTCGAAAGACCTCATCGAAGGCGTTGGTGAACTTGCTGTCGCGGTCGTGGATCAGGAACCGAAGCGGCGTCGGGCTCTCGGTAACCGACCACACGAGGTCGCGAGCCTGTTGCGCGACCCAGGCCCGCTCGGGTTCTGCGGTGCAGCCGGCCAGGTGTACGCGGCGGCTGTCCGAGCTCGATGAAGAAGAGCACATAGAGGCGGCTGAAGCTGACGGTGTCTCGACGGTGAAGAAGTCGCAGGCGAGCATGCTCGCCGCCTGGCTGGCGGAGGAACTGCGCGCCAGCTCAGTCCGCCGCACCTGCCAGCCGGGGCCAAGGCCCGCCTCGACTCGGAGCTTGCGCTACGGTTGTGGCCGAGACGCTGATGCCAAGGCCAGCGAGCTCGCCCGCGATCCGCTGGTAGCCCCAGCGCGGGTTCTCGCGCGCAAGGCGCAGGACAAGCGCTCGAACCTCACCGCCGACCGCAGGGCGACCCGGGCTCCGACTCGGATATGTCCAGCGCCTGGCCACCAATCGCCGGTGCCAGCGCAGAAGGGTGGCGGGCGTGACGACGAACGAACTCCAGCGCGTTCGCGGAAGAAACCGGCCCGCGGCAGCCAGGAAGGCTCGATCCGCAGGGCGAAATGCGGGTCGGCCGAGGCTTGGCGGAGAAGGATCGCAAGCTCGTGGCGGAGCGACAACGATTTCGAGCTCCTTGAACTCCGGCCGAGCGGCAGCCGAGCAGGGACGAGCGCGGGGGAGGCGCCCCGGAAGGCAAGGTACATGAGCGGGGCGAGCAATCGCGGCCTCCTCTCGTAAAGGGAAAGGGCGCGCGACTCTATGTAGGCGGGTTCGTTTCCGTTGTGTTCTCTGGTCGACTCCCCCCCAGTCGCTCGAGCGCCGAGTCTGGGGCGGGCGATCGAGTTTGCGGGCACCGCCACACCACGAGGCAATCACCCGCCTCGCGAGACGGGCTTACCCGTGATCGAAGTGCCGCACCGAGGTCTCCGGACGCCCTTCGTAGCCCGCCGTAGCAGGTCGACCAGCTCGCCGACCAGCGGGATGCGCGGGTTGGTGCGCATGCTCGGGTCCACGAAGGCGGCGCGCGCCAGGTCGGGGAGCGCCGCCTCGAAGTCGTCTCGCGGTACGCCCGCTTCGGCCAGCGAGCGCGGCATCTCGACCGCGTCGAGCAGCTCGTCGACCGCTCGAAGAGGCGCTCGCCGCCGCTCCTCCTCGCTGTGCCCGCCGAGCCCGAAGATCCAGGCGATCTGCGCGTACTTCTCCGGCGCGACGTAGGCCGAGTAGCCCGGCGCGGGCATGAACTTGCGTCGGCAGCGAGGCGTTGTAGCGCAGGACGTGCGGGAGGAAGATCCCGTTGGCGCGGCCGTGGGCGATCCCGAAGCGCGCGCCGACGGCGTGCGCGAGCGCGTGGTTGACGCCGACGAACGCGTTCGAGAACGCGAGCCCGGCGATCGTCGCCGCGTTCGCCATCGCCGTGCGCGCCTCGAGGTCGGAGCCGTCGGCGTAGGCGCGCGGGAGCGTGTCGAGGATCAGGTTGATGGCCTGCACGCAGAAGGCGTCCGTGTACGGCGAGGCGAAGATCGAGACGGCCGCCTCGAGCGCGTGGGTGAGCGCGTCGATGCCGGTGTCGGCGGTCACCGCCGGCGGCATCGAGAGCGTCAGTCCGCGGATCGACGATCGCCATGTCGGGCACGAGCGAGTAGTCGACCAGCGTGACCTTGCGGTCGCCGACGGTGATCACGGCCGCCGGTGAGACCTCCGAACCGGTGCCCGCCGTGGTCGGCATCGCGACGAGCTGCACGCGTGTGCTCGATCTGCGGGATAGTGCGCGACGCGCTTGCGGGCGTCGAGGAACGGCAGCGACGAGCTCGCGCAGCGTCGAGCTCGGGGCTCTCGTGGAAGAGCCGCATCGCCTTCGCGGCGTCGAGCACCGAGCCGCCGCCGACGGCGACGATCGACGTCCGGGTCGAAGCGCGTCGAGCACCTCGACGCCGGCGCGGATCTGCTCCTCGCGGGCTCGGGCTCGACGTCGGCGAACACGTGCACGCCGGCGCCGCCGAGGTAGCGGCGCACCTCGTCGGCCACGCCGCGCGCCTCGCAGTGTCGGCGTCGGTGACGATCAGCGCCTGCGTCGCGCCGAGCTGGCGCAGGTTCTCGAGCGCGCCGGGGTTGAAGTAGGTGTCGGACGGGACGCGGAACCACTGCGGCGGGGCCTGGCGCCGCGACACCGTCTTGACGTTGAGCAGGTTGCGGTAGTTGACGTTGTCGGTCGTGATCGAGCCGCCCCAGGTGCCGCAGCCGAGCGAGAAGGTCGGCGTCATCGAGTTGTAGATGCCGCCGAGCGCGCCGACCGCGGTCGGCGCGTTGACGAGGATGCGGCCGGTGCGGACCGCGCGCGCGAACCGGTCGACGACGTCGTCGTCGCGGGCGTAGACGGCCGAGGTGTGGCCGAGCCCGCCGTGCTCGGTGACGAGCTCGCAGGCGGCGATCCCGTGCTCGACGCGACGGCGAGCGGACGAGCCCAGCACCGGCATCAGCTTCTCGCTGCAGCGAGCGGATGGGCGGCGAGCTCCTCGAGGTCGGACGGGCAGCGGCGCGAGCAGGATCTTGGCGTCGGGGTCGGACGTCGATGCCGGCGAGCGCCGCCGAGGTTCGACGCACGACTGTCCGAGCGCCGCGATCTCGACGGCTGCCGTCGTCGTCGAAGCGACGCCGCGCAGAGCGCGTCGACCTCGTCGTCGGTGAGCAGCCGGGCGCCCATGCGCTCGAACTCGGCGACGCAGCTCGTCGTAGATCGCGCTCGTCGACGACGCAGGTCTGCTCGGCGGGGCAGATCACCGACGCGTCGAACGTCTTCGAGATCAGGATGTCGACGACCGCCATCGGCACGTCGGCGCTGCGGTGCACGTAGACCGGCGCGTTGCCCGGCGCCGACGCTGAGGCACGGCTTGCCGGCCGCGTTGGTGGCGGCGACCGCCTTCGGGCCGCCGGTGGTCCAGATGAAGTCGACGCCCGGGTGGTGGAAGAGGTACTGGGAGACGTCGAGCGTCGGGTCGGGGATCACCTGCAGGGCGTCGCGGCGGCAGCCCGGCCTCCTCGCCGGCCGCCTGCAGGATCTCGACCGCGCGCATCGCGCAGCGCGCGGCCCGCGCCGACGGCCGGAAGATCATCGCGTTGCGCGTCTTCGCGCCGACGATCGCCTTGAACAGCGCGGTCGAGGTCGGGTTGGTGATCGGCAGGAGCGCGAGCACGACGCCGATCGGCTCGGCCACGTACTCGATCCCGCGCTCGGGTCCTCGTCGATCACGCCGACCGAGCGCTTGTCCTTGAGGTAGTCGTAGAGGAACTCGGTGGCGATGTAGTTCTTGACGACCTTGTCCTCGAAGACGCCGAAGCCCGGTCTCCTCCATCGCGAGCTCGGCGAGCTCGACGGCGCTCTCGAGGCCGGCGACGACCATCGCCCAGACGATCCGGTCGACCGCCTCCTGGTCGAG
>CAWAUD010000012.1:0-27174 GCA_963785085.1 uncultured Solirubrobacterales bacterium
CGTCCCAGGCCCGCCACGACCCGGGCTGGGCGAGGCTCCGCGTCCGGATCAGGCAGGTGCCCCGCTGCTGGCTCTTGTGGTGCTGGGCGAAGACCATCGCGTAGTAGTAGCCGTCGCGGTCGTTGCGGACGATGTTGCTCGGCTGGAAGATCCCCCACCCGCCGCTGTCGGGCGAGTACTTGTACGGGGCCGCCGCGATCAGCGCGCCGGGGCGCGGGCGGCTGGCTGAACGTCGCGCCGCCGTCGTCCGATCGCGCGAACGTGATCGCGTTGTACCAGCAGCGCAGGTATCCCCGGTCGCACAGCGGCCGGGATGCTCGTTGCCCTGATACTCGTCGTGCACCAGCGCGTAGACCCTCGGCCGTCCGGCGTGTAGGGGCTCGACCAGCCACTGCCGGTCGTCGTAGGCAGCCGGGTTGGGCTGAGGGCAACGCGGACTTCCAGGACCACACCACACAGGTGCTTGAAGCTGATTCAGGGTCGGGCCACGATCGCCGGTTGCGTCGTGGGTGACGCCACCAGGTTGACCTGGCCGGTGGCGTCCCGGAATGCCCGGGCGGGAGCGTCAGGAATATCGCGGGGCTCCGCAAGCATCCGACTCCAGTCGAACACCATCTCCTCCCGACCGACGTCTGGACCGGCTCCAGCTCGGAGGTCTCCGAGCGGCTTGCGCCGGGGAAGCCGGATCACCGAGAAGGACATACCGCGAATCCCGCGAAGCCGGCCGAGACCAGATAGGCACGACCGCGTCAGCGGCCGTGAGCGCGATACCGGGCGACCCGACCGTAAACGGCGGCCGAGTCCGGGCGCAGGCCGCGCAAAGGCGGAGGAACTCTCATGGCCGAGCGCCTCTCGAGGAACCTGGGCAGGACCGTTCGGAGTCGAAGCGCTCTTCGGCGAGCGCCCGCGCCGCGGCCGAGTGCCGGTCGAGGTCGGCGGCGATCCGCCGCGCACTCGCGCGGCGGCTTCCTCGAGGGTGCGAAAGCGAGCAGGCCCTCCCCGACCGGGTAGTTGTCGGTGAAGCCGGTGTCCTGCACGAGCGCCGGCTTGCCCGAGGCCAGGTAGCGGACCGTGCGGTCGCTGAACCAGCCGCTGTCGGTCTCGACGTAGATGCCCTGGGCGACCGAGAACTCGGCGCCCGACCCTGGACGTAGGCGCGAAACGCGATCCGGATCGCCGGCGACCTGCGCGCGGATCGACCAGCTGCCAGCCGTGGTCGCGCAGCGCGCGCAGGTCCTCGTCGTCGGCGGGGTGGATGTCCAGCGCGATCTCGAACCGCTGGCGAGGACCGCTGCGGCAGGTCGATGAACTTGCGGAACTCGTGGACCTTGAGGCCGTAGGTCGCGCCCGCCGTGCTCGACCGGGCCGAACGGCGCCCCGCCAGCTCGCGACCGTGGTGAAGCGATCGGCGTCCGCGCGTCGGCGACCGGCCAGTCGTCGAGCACGACCGGCTGGCGAATCGGACGCCAGTCGATGCCGCCGGTCGGGATCGGGCAGCCGGGCGGCCGATGTTCTCGCCGATCGTGAAGTAGACGTCGTGCCCGCGACGCCGGCGTCGTCGGGCCCTCCGCGTGCCAGAACTGCGTGAAGCCGGGGTCGATGTCGACGTAGCGCCCTGCGGCGGAACGGCGGCGAAGAGCCGCGGGACAGCGTCAGGTGCCCGCTGATGTTGACCAGCAGGTCCGCCTCGGCGGCCAGTGCTTCGAGCTCGCTCGACGCGTCATCCCGGCGCTCTCGCCCGTGTCCGGGCACACGAGCGCCGAGCGGTCGACGCAGGCCGAACTGCGCCATCACCTCCGTCGAAGTAGGCTCGCGGTTGACCGATTGGGCGAACGGCGCCGGGCGCGCCATCGGGGCCGACGCACGACTCGGCCCCGATCTGCTCCACGAAGACGACGCGGCAGCCGAGGCGCTCGAGCCCTTCGAGCCAGCTGAGACGCACCCAGGCCTCGCCGCCGTTGCGCGCCTTGTTGGCGATTGCGCCGGCGACGACGATCGTCGCCATCAGGCGGCCCAGAGCTCGTCGAGCCGGCCGAGGATGTCCTGGAAAGCGGCTCGCTCTCCGGCGAGGTCGTGACGGCGGGCCGTCGCGGCGGCGCTGCTTCCACCAGTCGCTCTCCGTCTTCGGACGCCAGTGCCTGCTCGGCCTGCGCCACGATCGCGCCGACCTCCCATGGCGGGCGAAAGCAGTTCACGCCGGGCTCGCAGAAGGACCGGTTCCCCAGACAGTCCGGGCAGACCACCAGCGTGCCGAGCGCCATGGCCTCGATGGCGGGGAGGTAGAAGCCCTCCTCGGGGTTGGGCACGAACACCGCGACGCGCGCCCGCGCGAGCCAGTCGAGCAGCTGGTCGCGCGGGATCCGGGTGTCGAGCAACTCGACACGGCGTCCCGGCGCGTCCAGCCTCGCCGTGACCTCGGCTCCCATCTCGGGCTGCTTGTTGGCGGCCACCACCGCGTCCAGGTCTCGCGCCGCGCCAGACCCGAGGCGCTCGAGCGAGGCGACGTCGATCGCGTCGGGGATGGTGAACATCGGCCCCCGCACCGTCCCGGTGGCCTCGATCGCCTGCGCGACCTCGGGGCTGACGCAGATGCGGATCGCCTTGTGGGGCAGGAAGCGGTGGCGCAGCAGCGTGTCGCTGGTGTCGGCGTGCTTCACGTGCTGCACGAGGTTGACGACCGGGGTGGGCGAATCCGGGCGGACGGCGCCGTCGATCTGGCGCCAGTCCACCCCGGACACGAAGTGCGCGTCGGGCTCCAGGGCGACGTCGTCCTCGAGCACGTGCTCGCGTACCGAGTTCCACGGGTTGGTCTCGTCCCAGACCGATTCGCCGTAGAAGCGCACATAGGGTTCCCAGCCGGGCGTGGCACGGACGTGGTTGAAGTAGTCCCACACCTTCAGGTCACCACCGGTGAACCGGCGGAAGTCCCGGTAGAACAGTATTTTCGGCACGGCGGCGGCTCGGCCGGCTTATTTCACCGCTTCGGCGTACAGGCTCTCGCGCTCGCGGCTGTCGAGCTCCGTGATGCCGGGGAAGCGGCTGTTGGTCTGCCGATACGAGCAGCGGCTGACGCTCGAGAAGCCGGCGTCGATGAGCATCTCGGCGACCAGGTCGTAGGTGAAGAGCATCCTCGACCACCCGTACCAGAGCATCTGGGTGATGAACTTGCCGCCGATGCTTCGAGCGTCTTGGTCCGGGATCAGGAAGTAGTCGTGGTCCTCGTCCAGATAGGCGCGGATTCCCTTGTCCAGGTCGGGCAGGACGAGCCGCAGCACGCCCTCCGGCTGGAGCACGCGGCGCAGCTCGCGCAGGGTCGGGACCTGGTCCGAATAATGGATCTCAGGGAGGGCATGGACGCTCGCCACATACTCCATGCAGCCGGTCTCGAGCGGCAGCCCGTAGCGGATGTCACGCACCATGTGGACGTTCGGGCTCTCCTTGATGTCGGAGTTGATCCACCCGTGCTCGGGGTAGTCGCCGCATCCCCAGTTGAGCCTGCGGATGCCGGTCGCGAGCAGATCCGCGACGGTCTCGTCGCGCGCTCCCGCGCCTTGTTGCAGAACGGTCATGGCTGATTCAGCGTACCCCAAGGTTTTCCAGCAGCCGACTGATGACGCGGTCCGAATCGAAGTGCTCCTGCGCAAGCTCCCGGGCCGCACGCGAATGGCGCGCGTGGTCGCCGGCGACCGTCTCGATCGCGCTCAGCGCCTCGTCCGGCTCCGAGAAGGCGAACAGCCCCGCGCCCGTCGGATACAGCTCGGAGAAGCCGGTCTCCTGCGCGACCACCGGGCGCCCGGAGGCCAGGTAGCAGAGGCTTCTGTCGCTCATCCATCCGCTGCGCGCGCGGACGTACATGTTCTTGGCGATCATCAGCTCGGCCTTGGACCCCTGGACGTAGTCGCGGTAGGCCCACGGGTCGCGGGCGACCACCGCAGGGTCGGCGAGCACCCAGCCGTTGGCGCGCAGGAGCTCCAGGTCGCTCACCTCGGCGTCGTCGATGTCGAGCGCGACCTCGAACGTCTCGGAAGAGCGCCGCGGGAGCTCGGCGAAGCGCCGGAACTCGTGCACCCGCAAGCCGTAGGTCTGCCCCTCGAACTCGATCGGCGCGAACGGGCCGCGCCAGCTCGCCACGCTGGTGATCGCCCGCCCGGTCCCGTCGCTCGCGGGCCATTCGTCGAGCAGCACCGGCTGCGGCGTCGTCACCCACTCGAGGCCGCAGGTCGGGATCGCGCAGTCGGGCTGCCCGATCCGCTCGCCGATGGTCACGAACGCGCGATGGCCCCCGAACGGGTCGTGCAGCTCGAGCTCGCACCACATCTGGCCGAACCCGGGGTCGATGTCCAGGTAGACCGGCAGCGGCGACGCGGCGAGCAGCTCCGGATCCGTGATGAAACCGTTCACGTTCAGCATCACCTCGGCCTCGCTGACGGCGGTGAGCACTTCCTCGCGCGTGCGCCCGAGCGCCCGAGTCCCGCCGTCCACCAGCAGCGCCCACGACTCGCCCAGGCCGAACCGCTCCAGGACATGCGTGAAGTAGGCGAGGTTCGCCGATTCGCCGAGTGCCGCCGGGCGCCCTAGGGCGTCGACGCACATGTCGGGCTCGAGGCGGTCGAGCAGCAGGACGTCCCAGCCCAGCCGCCGCAGGCCGAGCAGGTACTGGAGGAACACCCAGGTGTGGCCGCCGTTGCCCGGCCGCTGGGCGACGGACCCTGCCACGATCGCCCGCCCGGCTGCCATCGCAGGGGAATATAGGGCGTCGGTTACCCGTCCTTTGCAGGCCCATCTATGGCGCGCGTGCACAGAGGCCCGATGTACCATGGTCCGAGCCGGATTCTTCGTCCCAGCCCCAGCGCTTGGGAAGCCGGACAGCCTGCGGGCCAGCGGCCTGTGCGATTCAGCTCGAGGGAGAGAAGGGAGAGGCCAAAAGCGGCCCGCGTGCCATGGCGCCTCGTTGCTCGATAGTCATACCGGTCCACAACAAGGCCGCCCTCACGCGCCAGTGCGTCGACTCGATCCTGGAGAGCCCGCCGCGGACGCGGTTCGAGATCGTGGTCGTGGACGACGCGTCCACCGACTCCACGCCGGAGCTGTTGGATTCCTACGGAGATGCGGTGCGCCCGATCCGGCTCGACCGGAACGCCGGGTTTGCCACCGCCTGCAACACGGGCGCGGAGTCGGGCGACTCGGAGTTCGTCGTGTTCCTCAACAACGACACGGTGGCCCTGCCCGGCTGGCTCGACGCGCTCGCCGCCTATGCCGACGCCGTCCCGGAGGCGGCCGTCGTGGGCAGCAAGCTGCTCTTTCCCGACGACACCGTCCAGCACGCCGGCGTCGTCTTCGGCCTCTCGGGTGACCCGCTCCACATCTACGCGGGCTGCCCGCCGGACCATCCGGCGGTCTGCAAGTCGCGTCCGTTTCAGGTCGTCACGGCCGCGTGCCTGCTGATCCGCCGGACCGCGCTCGAGCAGGTGGGCGGATTCGACACCGGCTACCACAACGACCTCGAGGACGTGGACCTGTGCCTGCGGCTGGGCGAGCTCGGCTACGAGGTCCATCTCTGCCACGAGAGCGTCCTGTACCACCTCGAATCGGTCTCACGTGGGAAGAACAAGCAGAACCGGTCGCTGGCGTCCGCCAAGGTCTACCGGCGGCGCTGGGGCGGGCGGGTGCGCAGCGACGAGCTCGACTACTACCTCGAGGATGGCCTGCTCGAGCCGCTGCGGATCTCATCCGACGTCGCCGAGGGCGATGAGCGGAAGCGGCTGCCCCAGGCAGCGCTCATCCAGGCCCGTTCGCAGCAGATCCAGCAGTTGTTGCGTGACTCCGTGCGCCTCGAGACGCTCGCCGCCCAGGAGCCCGTCGCCACGGGATTGGTCGGCGCCCTCGCCGGCCGGGCGATCGTCGGCGCGCCCGAGCGCCGCTCGGCGCGCCGGGTCAAGCGCGAGCTGGAGCGGCAGGTGACGGACCTGCGCACCGATCTCGCCGCCTCGTGGGGCGGAGGCGCCGGCACCGTGGACCGGCCGCGCCGCCGCCGGCAGAGGCGCTCCTCGGAGAACGCCGGTGCAGGCCTGACCGGGTACCGCAGAGTGCTCGCGAAGCTTCCGGAGACGGTCGCCGGCGCGGTTCCGCGGGACTCGATCGTTGCCGTGGTGAGCAAGGGCGACGACCGCCTGATCGAGATCCGGGGCCGCCGGGGATGGCATTTCCCGCGCCACGACGACGGCCGCTACGCCGGCTACTACCCGGCGACCGGCGAGGATGCCGTGGCGCACCTCGAGCAGCTGCGCGCGACGGGCGCCGGGTTCTTCGTGCTGCCGAGCACCGCCCTGTGGTGGCTGGATTATTATCCGGCGCTCAAGCAGCATCTCGAGGACCGCTGCTCCGTCGTCGCCCGGGACGACACCTGCTTGGTCTTCGATCTGAGGCAATCGGGCGATCTGACGCAATCGGCGGATGAGGGGCGCTCTTTTGAGGAGGGCGGATCCGTTGCCGTGCAGGAGGGGGAGGAAAGCGGCACAGTGACGCCCAGGGAGGGCTACGCCGATGAGGTGACGCGGGTGCACGCTCTGGTCGCCTCGCTCGCCAAGCCCATGTCGAACGTGCTGCTGATCAGCCGTGGCGACGACGCGCTCACCGACCTCGACGGGCAGTACGGCGGGCACTTCCCCCAGGACGAGGACGGGAAGTACCTCGGGTATCACCCGGCCACCGACGACGACGCGATCTCACATCTCGAGCAGCTGCGGTCCAAGGGCGCGGAGTACCTGGTCATACCCGCCAGCTCGATGTGGTGGCTGGACCACTATTCGGGCTTCGCCCACCATCTCGATGGCCAGTACCGGCAGATCGCCCGGACCGACGACGGCGTGATCTACGAGCTGGCGGAGCAGCTCAGCGGCGAGATCGTCTCGAACCTGCTCCCGGCCGGCACCTGGATCGCCGTCGCAAGCCCCTCCCCGGCGGACGCATACGGCTTCTCGGACGGCTTCGAGGCGGAGCCGATCGTGCTCGAGGACGACTCTGACAAGGCGTTGCGCGAGATCGAGGCGGCGGCTCGCCGCGGCGTTCGCTACCTCGTCCTGCCCAAGACGGCCTTCCCGTGGCTCGTGCGCCATCCGGAGGCCGCAGAGCGGGTGCGCACCGAGCACCGGCTGATCACCCGCCAGCAGTACGCCTGCGAGATCTATGAGCTCAGCGAGCCTGCTCATGACGCCGGCGGGGACGCCGTCGATCCGGTCGCCGATCAGGCGGCCGGGCTCCCCGGCGAGCCCGAGAGCCCGACGGCGGGCGACAACGCGCCGCCCAGAGCGCGCGGCCCGCTCGCGCGACTGCCTGTGGGGCAAGGGCCAGGAGGACGGAGACTCCCATGGGTAGACGCAGGGTCCTGCTCATCTCGCACAACCACCCCGACGTGCTGGTGGGCGGCGTCGAGATGTACGTGCGCGACCTCTACCGGGCCATGGAGCGGACCGCCGAGTGGGAGCCGCTCATCCTCGCCCGGGCGGGCAAGCCGTTCTCCTCGGACGACGCCCCCTATCCGGACAGCCCGATCACGATGGTCAACAACGACCCGAGCCAGTACCTCATGTACACCGACTTCTCGGACTACGACCCCTTCTGGCACCGGCTGTCGACCAGCAAGGAGGTGCTGACGCGGCACTTCCAGCGACTTCCTGGTCGCGCAGCAGCCCGACGTCGTGCACTTCCATCACACCGCCTACATGGGCTACGACATGGTGCGGGTGGCCCGCAATGCGTTGCCCGGCGCCGCGATCGTCTATTCGTTTCACGAGTACCTGCCGATCTGCCATCGGGATGGCCAGCTGGTCCGGACGAAGGGCGAGGTGCTGTGCGAGAAGGAGTCGCCGCGCCGCTGCCACGAGTGCTTCCCGACGGTGACCCCGCAGGACTTCTACATGCGCAAGCGCTTCATCCAGTCCCATCTCGGCCTCGCGGACCACTTCATGGTGCCGAGCGAGTACGTGCGGGACCGCTATGTCGACTGGGGCATTCCCTACGAAAAGGTGACGGTCCAGCCGATCCTGGTCGAGGTGCACGACCGGCTTCCGGAGGCGCCGGTCTCCGCGGCCGCGGAACCGCTTCGCGTACTTCGGCCAGCTCAACCCGTACAAGGGGGCCGACACCCTCCTCGAGGCGATGGACGTGCTCGGCGACGACTTCGACGGCCACCTGTGGATCTACGGCGCGAACCTCGAGAAGCAGAGCGGCGCCTTCCGGGAGCGCTTCGCCGGCCTGCTCGAGGTGGAGCGCGACAACGTCACGTTCGCGGGGGCCTACGAGCGCGATCGCATGAACCAGCTGATGGCGGGCATCGACTGGGTGCTCGTGCCGTCGATCTGGTGGGAGACCGGACCGATGACCGTGATGGAGGCGATGCAGTACGGGCGCCCGGTGATCTGCAGCGACATCGGCGGCATGGCCGAGAAGGTCACCGACGGGGTCAACGGCCTGCACTTCCGCCGCCGCGACCCCGAGCACCTGGCCGAGGTGCTCCAGCACGCGGTCGACACGCCCGGCCTGTGGGACGAGCTGCGGGCGGGCATCCCCGAGAGCTTCCCGCAGTGGGGCGCCGAGACGCACCTCCGGAACGTCTCCGCCGTGTACGAGCGCGCTCCTGGCCGCCCGCGAGCCGGCCTCGGAAGACGCGCTGGAGGCACTCGGTGCGTAAGCCGCGGCTGCTCTACATAAGCTCGAACCACCTGTCGGTCACGCCCTGGCGGCCTCGAGACCTACACGCATGACCTCTACCAGGCGTTCCGGGACTCCGACGAGTTCGAGCCGATGTCTCATCGGCCGCGCCGGGCCTCCCTATACGGAGGACGGCTGCTACCACGGCACCTCGCCGTTCCGGATACTCGAGGACGACCCGAACCAGGTGCTCTTCTACACGAACACGTTCGCGGACCTGTCGCAGTACGACCCGCTGTTCGGCCGGTGGAAGGGCAAGCAGGTGCTGACGCGCTTCTTCCGGGACTTCCTGGTCGCGCAGCGGCCGGACATCGTGCACGTCCAGCACACGATGTTCCTCGGCTACGACGTGCTGCGGGTGATCCGCAACACGCTCGGCGACGACGTTCCGATCGTCTACACGATGCACGAGTACATGCCGATCTGCTTCCACGACGGCCAGATGGTCCGCACGATGGGCAACAAGGACCTCTGCCGGGATGGCTCGCCGCGCCGCTGCCACGAGTGCTTCCCGCACGTCAGCACACAGGACTTCTTCAGGCGCAAGCGGTTCATCCAGTCGCACCTCGACCTGGTCGACCACTTCATCGCGCCAGGCGAGTACGTGCGCGACCGCTATGTGGACTGGGGCATACCGGCCGAGAAGATCACGGTCGAGCCGCAGGGGATGATCCCGGTCAGGGACCGGCTGGCCGACGAGCCGGTATCGCGCCCTCGCAACCGCTTCGCCTTCTTCGGCCAGCTCAACCCGTACAAGGGCGCGGACACGCTGCTCGAGGCGATGGACATCCTCGGCGACGACTTCGAGGGCCACCTGTCGATCTTCGGTGCCAACCTGGAGATCCAGTCGCCGGAGTTCCGCAAGCGGATCAACGCGCTGCTCGACAGCGATCGCCCGCAACGTCTCGGTGCCGGGGGCGTACGAGCGCACGAGCCTCAACGCGCTGATGCGCGAGCATCGACTGGGTGGTGGTTCCCTCGATCTGGTGGGAGACCGGGCCGATGGTCGTCACCGAGGCATTCCAGTACCGGCGGCCGGTCATCTCCAGCGACATCGGCGGCATGGCCGAGAAGGTCACCGACGGCGTCAACGGCCTGCACTTCCGTCGCCGCGACGCGCATCACCTGGCGGAGGTGATGGAGCGCGCGGCGGAGACGCCGGGGCTCTGGGAGGAGCTTCAGGCCGGCATCCCGCGCGATCCGTTCCGTCCCATGAACGACCACGTCCAGGCGCTGGCGAGCATCTACACCGGGCTGCTCCGGCGACGCGAAGACCAGGGCGACGTGACTACGCTGGAGACCGCAGATGCTTGAGCAGGAACGACAGCCGAGCTCCAGCGAGCTCGAATCCGCCGCGTGGCTCTCCGCCGAGCTGCCTGTTGCTCGCCGGCAGTCTGGGCGGAGGCCCGCTCGAGGAGGCCCGCGCGTCGATAGCGCTCGACGGCGCAGGACCGCCGGCCGGTGGAGACGGGCGGCTTCTGGCTCCAGGCGCCCGGCGAGACCGCCGGCCCGGCCTCGTCGCGGCTGCTGGCCGTGGTGCTGCCGCCGGGGATGAGCGAGCGCGGCCGGAGCTTCACCGTCTCGATCGAGGGCGGGGCGGGAACGCTGGAGCTGTCCGAGCGCGACCTCGGCCGGGTGTCCACGGACATCCCGGGCATGGTCCGGGACCAGTTCGCCCCGCTCGACGCATCGGTGCGAAGCAGCCTGCTCGAGTTCCTGACGCTGACGCTCGGCATGGTGCCGCTCTCCGAGCAGTTCGACCTCAGCGAGCGCCTGTACAGCGTCCGGCAGGCGCTGCGCGAACGGCTGCCCGCAATCAGCGTCTCGCAGAGCCGCCGCCGGGGCCTGCACGTCGACCGCGTGATGGCGGTCGACGACCGCTCCTTCTTCGTCGAGGGCTGGCTGCTCTACGAGGACATCGAGCTGAAGCGGTTCACCGCGATCTCGCCCGAGGGCGGGCGCGCTGAGCTGCTTCATCGGCTTGCCCGGATCGTCCGCCCCGACGTCTCGCAGTTCTTCGAGCTCGGCGCGCACAGGATCCGCGAGAAGGTCGGGTTCCTGTGCTTCTTCGAGCTCGCCGCGCCGAGCCTCCATTCCGAGGGCTGGATCCTCGAGCTCGAGGACGCCCGCGGGGAGCGGTCCGAGCTGGCGGCGCCGACCGTGCTGAGCGACACGATCGACGTGCGCGAGGCGATCCTCGAGGACCCCCAGGTCGAGAAGCTGCTCGACGACCGCCTGATGCAGGAGCACGTCTACCCGGCCATCAGCCGCATCCAGCAGCGGCTCGACACCGAGGCGCGCATCGAGTCCGTGGTCCAGCACGGCACGCCGCCGGAGGCGCCCGACATCTCGATCGTGATCCCGCTCTACCGGCACATCGAGCACGTGGAGTCGCAGCTGGCCGAGTTTGCCGACGACCCCGAGATCGCACAGGCGGACCTCATCTACGTCCTCGACTCGCCCGAGGACGCCTATGCCCTGCGCAAGTACGCCGCCGAGCTGTACCCGATCTACAACGTCCCCTTCCGCGTCGCCACGCTGGCGACCAACGTCGGCTTCGCCGGGGCATGCAACACCGGCGCGTCGCTCGCTCGGGGCCGGATGCTGCTGCTTCTGAACTCCGACGTGCTGCCCGCCCACGAGGGCTGGCTCGGCCGCATGCGCGACTTCTACGACGCGACGCCGAACATCGGTGCGCTCGGGCCGAAGATGCTCTACGAGGACGACTCGATCCAGCACGCCGGGATGTACTTCACGCGCTATCCCGACCCGGGTCTGCGGATCTGGGTGGACGCCACCTATTACAAGGGCATGCACACGAGTCTTCCGGCCGCCAACATCGCACGGCCCGTGCCGGCGGTATCGGGCGCCTGTCTGATGATCGAGCGCGAGCTGTTCGAGGACCTGGGTGGCCTTCAGCAGATCTACGTGCGTGGCGACTACGAGGATTCGCATCTGTGTCTCGAGCTGCTCGACCGCGGGCGGGAGAACTGGTACCTGCCCGACGCGTCCCTCTACCACCTGGAGGCGCAGTCGTACACGTCTGCGCTGCGCGGCCCCTCCAACCGCTTCAACGGCTGGGTCTACGCGCTGCTGTGGGGCGAGCGCATCGAGTCGATGATGAATGGCGTGGAAAGCACGCCGGCCCCGGCCTCCGGCAACGGGCGCTAGCGGAGGTCAAATGCCGGTCGTAACCGTGTCACAGATCACGTTCGGGGAGCTGAGCGAGGGGGTCGGCTTCCACCTGGAGGCTCCGATCGAGAACGAGATCAGCGAGCTGTATGCGCTGACCTTCACGGGCTGGGTCATGGGCGAGCAGCAGCCGCCGGTGAAGCTCCAGCTGCGCGGCGAGGGGACCGATCACCGCGACATCCCGCTTGGCATTCCGCGCGCGGACCTGGCGGAGATCTATCCAGAGACCCCCTGGGCGATCTCGAACAGCGGCTTCAACGTCAGCGTCAGCGTGCTGCGCTGGCCGGAGGAGTTCGAGCTGGAAATGTATGTCGTCTTCGGCGACGAAAGCGAGGCCAAGCTGGCGACCATCACGGGCCGCCACGACTTTCCAGGGACGAACGCCAGTGGGCTGCGCCCGATCATGATCACCACCCTGGGGCGCACGGGGTCCACGTGGATGACCCAGCTGCTCGGCGGCCATCCGGGGATCATCACCTATCCGCCCTTCCACCACGAGGTGCGGCTGGCGAGCTACTGGCTCGAGGTGTTCCTCTCGCTCACCGAGCCGCAGAGCTATCTCCAGGGCGTCCAGGCGCTCGTCTCGGAGTCGGACTGGTGGCTCGGCCGTGCACGCACCTACGACGAGGAGACCGAGGACGACGACATGCTCCAGTACCTCGGTCGCCACCAGGTCGAGGCACTGTCGGTCTTCTGCAAGCAGCGGATCGACGGCTTCTACAAGATGCTTGCAGAGCGTGAGGGCACCAAGGACCCGATCTATTTCGCGGAGAAGGCGCTGCCGCAGATCGGCGGCCAGATCCTCGCGCTGCGCGGCCTCTATCCGGGCGTCCGGGAGATCGTCCTGGTACGTGACTTCAGGGACATGCTCAGCTCGATCTTCGCCTACAACGAGCGGCGCCAGTTCCCGTTCTTCAACCGCCACCTCGCGGAGGACGACGTCGACTACGTGCGCCGCTTCATCGGGCCCGACGTGATGATGCTCAAGGACGCCTACGAGCAGCGCGCGGATTCAGCGCACCTGGTGCGCTACGAGGACCTCATCACGGATCCTCGGCCGACGCTGCGGTCGATGCTCGCCTACCTGGAGCTGGACGACTCCGACGAGTCGCTCGACGCCATGCTGGGCTCGAACGGCAGGGTTCCGCTCGAAGGCCATCAGGAGCATCGCACGGCGCCCAGTGCCGAGGAATCCATCGGGCGCTGGCGGGAGGACCTCGACGGCGAGCTGCTCGCCGAGTGCAACGAGGGGTTCGGCTCGGCCCTGGAGCGTTTCGGCTACGACGTCTGAACGGGCGGGAGCATCCGCTCCCGGCGTGCGCACGCGACGAAGTCCTGCTGGTCCCAGCTGTGCTCGCCGTAGACGACGACGCGTAGGTCCCGGAAGCGCTCCAGCACCCCGCAGAGCCAAGCCGGCGAGCTGACGGACAGCCCGTAGGCGGTGTCGTCGCCGTAGTCGCCGTAGGCGAAGCCACCGGCCGCGTAGGCGTGCAGCATCTGCTCCTTGTTCGCCTGCGTCAGCGGGAAGTACTCGCGCGCGGTGGCCATCCGGATCCGCTCCTCGGCGGACGGCATCGAGATCTCGTCTCCCGGGTCGGCCGGATCGCGCGAGTGCGTTGCGATCCGCAGCAGGTCGGCCGTGTGGGCTCCGTTCACGGTGAAGCACATGACTCCGGAGGCCGACAGGTGCGACCTGAACAGCTCGATGAACATCGGCCACCGGTCGGCGTCGAGGTGGGTCAGCAGCGACCCACACCAGATCAGGTCGAACTCGCCCTCCACCGGGACGTCACGGGGGTCTTCCGCGGAGAACACCGGCAGGGCCCCGAACGTCTCCGCGCAGAACTCCACGCCGTCGCGGTTCAGGTCGCAGGCGGATATCTCGGCGTCCGGGAAGGCCGCCCGCAGGTACCGCATCACCCGGCCGTGCCCGCAGGGGAGGTCGAGGATCCGCAGCGGCTCGCGTGACCCGGCGACCTGAAGCGCGCGCTGGATCAGGTTCAGGGCGGACCGGCCCAGCGTGAAGTAGTGGTCCAGGCTGTTTCCGAACATCTCGTCGTTCGGCGATATCTCGACCTGCGGGCGGACGTCACCGGGCCGCAGGCGCACCAGACGCAGCCGCTCGGACTCACCGTCGCCGCGGGCGCTGTGCGGCCCGAACGGCCCCAGCGGCGGGTCCTTGCTGCGGTTGGCATCGACCGGAGTCGTGGCGGCGAGTCGCTCGCCGATGGTTGGCTTCAGCAACGGTCTCTCCTCTTAGGGGAGGGAAAGCTCCGACCGGCGGTCCCCTGAGGCACGTAGAACGGGCCAACCGCTCGGCCGGTAAGAGAAATCTAGTCCCTTGCAGCCGGTTTGTAATCCTCCCCAGCACCGACGCCGGTCCTACTGCAGTAGGACGCGCTGCGCGTAGTTCCGCTGGTCGAGTTTTTATGCGCTATCCGCACCTTTTCTCGACCAGCGCGATTGACCGCGCCCGCGGGAGGCCGCCTTCGCCCGGACCCCGCCAACGCCGCTTCCTACGAGCCGGTTTTCGGGACCGCCGGCGGAGCGGCTCTCAGCGGTTCTCGCCGGGGCGCACGAGCCCCGACTCGTACGCGGCCATCACCGCCTGCGCGCGGTCGCGCACGCCGAGCTTCGTCAGCACGCGCCCCACGTGGGTCTTGACCGTCGTCTCGCCGATCTCCAGGCTCTCGGCGATCTCGGAGTTCGACTGGCCGCGCGCGATCAGCACCAGGACCTCGGCCTCGCGATCGGTCAGGTCCTGCAGCTCCTTCGCGGTCTCCTCGCGCGTGGGGCGCCGCGCGAAGTCCTCGATCAGCCGGCGCGTGACCGACGGCGCCAGCAGCGCGTCTCCGCTCGCCACGACCCGCACCGCGCCCACCAGCTCGTCGGGTGGCGCGTCCTTGAGCAGGAACCCGCTCGCGCCTGCGCGGAGAGCGGGGAACAGGTGCTCGTCGCCGTCGAAGGTCGTCAGCATCAGCACGCGGGCGCGGCTCGGGAACTCGGAGCCGGTCAGCCGCTCGGTTGCCTGCACGCCGTCCATGCGCGGCATCCGGACGTCCATCAGGACGACGTCCGGACGCAGCCGCCTGGTGGCCTCGATGGCCTCGAGGCCGTCTGCAGCCTCGCCGACCACCTGGATGTCCTGCTCGGCATCGAGGATCAGGCGGAAGCCGTGCCGGACCAGCTGCTGGTCGTCGGCGATCAGGACCTTGATCACGACGTCGACCCGACGGGGAGTCGCGCGCGCACGGAGAAGCCGCCTTCGGGCCGTGGCGTCACCGATAGCTCGCCGCCGAACAGAGCCGCGCGCTCGCGCATGCCGATCACCCCATGCCCCGCGTTCGGGGTCTCGGAGCGCGCAGGCGCCGTCGCCCCGTCGTCGATGACCTCGATCTCGATGTCGCTGCTGCCGTAGCGCAGCACCACGTCGGCATGCACCGGGCCGGCGTGCTTGAGCACGTTCGTGAGCGACTCCTGGACGATCCTGTAGGCGGACAGATCGAGGCTCGGGGGGAGGTCCCGCGGCCGGCCCTCCACCCGCATGTCCACGGAGAGGCCGGTCGACTCCATCTGCTCGATCAGAGTTTCCAGGTCGCTCACTCCCGGCTGCGGCTGGAAAGCGTGGCCCTCGTCCGCTGGTCGCAGGACGCCGACCATCCGCCGCATCTCGGCGAGCGCCTCGCGCCCGGTGCGCTCGATCGCCTCCACGGCCTCTGCCGCCTCACCCGGCGAGCGCTCCATTATTCGCCGCGCCGCGGATGCCTGCACGGTCATGACGCTCACGCTGTGCGCAACCACGTCGTGGAGCTCGCGCGCCAGGCGCGTGCGCTGCTCCTCGGTCGCACGGCGCGCCTTCTCCTGCTCGTGGCGCATGTAGGCGACGCGCTTGGCGAAGGTGTTCGCCTCGTCCTGCGCGGCGCGCAGGCGGTCTGCAAACAACCCGATCACGGTCCCCGTGAGGAAGTACGTGCTCCCGCGCGCCAGGTAGCCCGCCGTGCTGAGGTCGCGCGTCTGGGCCCAGGCGACGACGCTCCCGAACGCGACCGCCGCCGCGAGCACGCCTCCCCAGACGCCGTACTCGAAAGCGACGATCGCCACCGGTACTGCGTTCAGCGCCAACACTGCGTCGCCGGGATGTGTCGACAAGCTGCGCAGGACCATCGTCATGGCGAAGAACGCCGCCGCGAACACGAGGCGGCCGACGTGACGCGTGTGGCCGTTCAGCGATGGAGGCTGCGGCTCAGGCCTCATACCCGAAGCCCCTCAGCGCCTCGCCGAAGACCTCCTGCGAGAGCCGCCGGAACTCGTCGTCGGTCTCACGGCGCCAGCGCCCCACGCTCTCACGCGGGTCGGGCACCGTGCGGTGCGCTTGAACCTCGGTCGCCTCGTACCCGCTGCCCGGAAGGCGCAGCACCTGCTCCGAGCCCTGCTCGAGGACACGGTGAGTGGTCTCCGGCGACGCGTCGATCTCCAGGTACTCGAGCAACCCGCGCATGGTCGACTCCGTGTCGAGCACGAGGTCCTCGTAGCGGATCAGATGGGCCCGGTCGCTGCGTGTCTGCCAGCTGCGGTGCAGGTCGCGTGCCATGTCGGCGAGCACCCCGCGCATGTACTCCTCGTCCGTGGCGCCCTCGGGGCGGCCGAAGCCCGCAAACCCGCGGCGCTCGTCGAACGCAAGAATCGATCGCGCCATGTCCCGGAAGTCGCGCACCAGGAACACCTCCTTGGCGCGCGGATACAGCTCCCAGGTCAGCACGGGGATGTAGTTGGGCCACATGTGCTTCTCCGCGAAGTACACGGGCTGGGGCTGAGCCTGGGTTCGCGCGAGCGTCAAGTACCAGTCGTCGGTCTGCCGCTGGGAGAACGCCGCCAGCCGCTCCGGGTATGTCTGCCCGAACCAGGTCTCGAGCGGCACCTGCTCGTAGACGCGATCGTCGTGGTAGGGGTTGTTCCCGACCGACCAGAGGTTGTTGTGGAACGTGTCCGGGTGCGCCGACTCGACCAGGTTCGCCGGCTCGGAGAGCACGCGCAGCATGTGCAGCCAGTACTTGGCCGGCGTGGACTCATACGGAAACCGCCGGAACACCACCACGCTCGGGTGCGAGGCCAGCAGCTGCATCAGCCACGTGCTGCCGCTGCGCCCCAGCGTGGTGACCATGAGCGGCGCCAGCACCGGCTCGTAGCCCGTGTCGAGCGCGGTCCTGCGGACCCTGAGCACCGCTGCGTCGACGCGCTCGCCGCTCTCCAGCACCACGCGCAGCCGCAGCTCGGCGTCCTGCTTGAGGCCGATCAGCCCGACCATCGCGTGAAAGACGCAGTCGGTGTCGGGCGCCACGCCGACAGAGGCCGCGACGTCGGCTCGTCCTCCGCGGACGGGAACCGTGCGCAGCAGGCGATCGTTGGTCAGGACCTCGACCGCCGTGGCCGGCGAGTCACGGCCGACGGCCCAGCCGACCATGTGGAGGATGTGGAGGTTGCGGCGAGTCCCCGGGGCCGGGTCGTCGAGCACCAAGCCGAGCAGCCGCTCCAGGCGCTCGGGCAAGGAGCGTTATCTCTAGGACCTCGTAGATCTACGCCCCGCTCGTGCGGCTCAGTCGAGCGCCGCCACTTCGGCCTGCGGCAGGTCGGGTTGGGCGACCATCAGCTGGGCGATCTGGTCGCTCCAGAGATGAGTCTGGAGCCAGGCGTTGTAGCGGTTGGCGTGCCGCACCTCGATCGGCAGCGATTGTGCCTCGAGGTGGTACAGCTCAACATCGGCGAGATACCAGTTCCGCTTGCCGGCATCGATCAGGCGCAGGCACAGGTCGGAGTCCTCGTATCCGCCCTGCACGTAGCCCTCGTGCAGTCCGCCGACCTGCTGGTACAGCTCGCGGTCGACCATCAGGCACGCGCCGGTGACGGCGGGCACCGGGCGGCTGACGGCCGCCGCCTCGAGCGTGCGGCTGAAGCCCTTGAAGTAGTGCTGGTTCTCCCAGAGGTTGGTGCGGTGCTCGAAGTGGAAGTACATGCCCGCGTGCTGAATCGACTCGTCCTCGAAGAGCAGCTTGGGCCCGACGGCGCCGACGTCGGGCGTCGCGTCGTGGAACTCGCGCATACGCGAGAGCCAGCCGGGCCGGTCGGGGATCACGTCGGAGTTCACGAGCGCGATCAGGCGGCCGCGCGCCAGGGTGACGCCGAGGTTGTTCGCGGTGGCATAACCGCCGTTCCGGTTCAGACGCACGACCTTGAACGGCAGGCCGTAGAGGTCGTGCAGCAGGGCAGCCTCGTGCGTGAGCTGGTTGCCCAGCTCCGGGGAGTCGAGGACGTAGATCAGCTCCGCGGCAGCCATGTCGGGGTCGTTCCAGAACTGCGCGATCTGGTGTTCCACCAGGTCGGTGCGCCCGTAGAGCGGGACGATCACGGAGACCTCCGGAGAGGGGGGAGGCTCGCCGTGCTGGACGACCTCCTCTATGGCGATCGACCGCCGCACGTATGCTTGAAGGCGGTCGAGCGCCGGTCGCGCGTGGTCGCGCCGCAGGACGTCGATGTCGGGCCGCTCGTTCGCGCTCTCCGCGAGCACGTGAGCGCGGATGGTGACCGGATCGCGGATCGCGGCCGGCAGCGACAGCTCGAAGTCCACGGCCGATCCGCGCAGCTCGGCGAGCCAGCCGTCGACGAGCGGGCTGGGGTGGGGCAGCTCGATCAGGTTGGCGAAGCCGTGCTTGGCGGTCGTGCCGATCCCCGTGGAGGCGAACTGCTCCTCGACGTCCCGACGGGGGAAACGGTAGGCCCCGTCGAGCAGCTTGGCCCGCTGGCCCTCGGGCGAGACGATCTCCGCGGCTGCCAGCGCTCCGTCGTCGTCGCGGCACCAGCCGAACACCCAGAATGTCCTGTCGTCGGCGCCCAACAGGTTGTCCACGATCAGCCGCTGCGGGGCCGCCGGCGCCCCGGAGGGCTCGGGCAGCGGCTCGCGCAGGCGGTTGCGCAGCAGGAGCAGGTTCCCGGCCAGCATCGCGCTGCCGGGGCGGCTCAGGTCGTCGAGCACGGCCGACTGCACGAGATCGAACAGCTGCGCCCGCTGGCGCATCGACAGGCGCGGCACCAGCTCGTCCAGCAGCAGGTGCAGGGCGTTCGGAGGCGGCTGGCCGCCCTCGCCCGGGGTGCGCTCGACCACGGCGACGCGCCTGCGGCCGATGCGGCCGCGTGCGCGAACCTTCCCCGCCGGGCGGCGCCCGACATCCAGCTCGAGCGTGTCGTTGAGCGAGGCGGTGATCGAGCGGCGTTCGCCTATGCCGAGAAAGCGCCGCAGCGCCGCGATCATCCGGGCGCCTCGGCCAGCAGCGGAGCGGCCTTCGACCCGGCGGCGGAGCCTCTGTCGAGACCTTCGTAGATGGCTCGCAGCGACGCGACGTGCTCGTCCATGCTGTAGACGGGACCGATCCCGTCGCGCAGCCGCTCCCACTCTCCCGGTGTGCTGGTGGCGATCCGGACCTTGTCCGCCAGCTCGCCGGCGTTGCTCTTCGTGAAGTGGATGCCGTCGACGCCGTCGGTGACCTTCTCGGCCATTCCGCCGATCCGGCTGCAGACCACCGGGCGCTTGTGCATGAAGGCTTCCTGGATCACGAGCGGCGAGTTCTCCCACCAGCGCGAGGGCACGACGACCCAGTCGATGTTGGCCATCAGCCTCGGCACGTCGCCGGGCGTATAAGGGCCCACGAAGCTGACGTTGGGACCGGCCGCCGCCAGCCGCG
Organism: uncultured Solirubrobacterales bacterium; assembly: GCA_963785085.1. GTDB lineage: Bacteria > Actinomycetota > Thermoleophilia > Solirubrobacterales > JBBDJG01 > CAWACB01. The sequence continues at coordinate 19,635 of CAWAUD010000012.1, forward strand.
TCTCGATGTGCTCCTTGTACGCGGGCGGCAGGACGTCGATGTTCGCGCCGTGCAGGTCGAGGTGCACGTCGGGCGCCTTCTGACCGAGCACGCGCATGGCCTCGAGCAGCACGTCCACGCCCTTGTAGGGACTGATCTGGCCGAAGAAGCCCAGCCTCGTTCGGGGACGGTTCGGGTTGGGGTCGGGCAGCGGCTCCTGCGGGATGCGGCCATAGTCCTCGAAGCGCAGCTTCTCGCGCGGGATCCCCCAGTCCACGTAGCGCTCGAGCAGGAAGTTGCTCGGGCACAGGAACTGGTCCACGTGGTCGAGGTGCGACTTGATAAGCCGCTCGCGCAGGAAGAAGTACGCCTGCGGCCACTCGGGAAAGCACTCGTGGCAGCGGCGCGGAGAGGACTCGAGGCACGGCTCCTCGGTGGTGGTGCGCACGAGCTGCCCGTCGCGGTGGCAGATCGGCAGGTACTCGTGCAAGGTGTAGACGATCGGGACGTCCGGCAGCAGCCGCCGCGTGAGCGTGAGCATGTCGTAGCCGATGAAGTGCGTGTGCTGGAAATGCACCACATCGGGCTTGAACGTCCGCAGGAAGTCCGCGATGTACACCGTGTAGAGGCTCTTGTCGCGGTAGGTCTCGTAGAAGAAGTCGACGCCGTCGGTGTCCGTGTACAGGAAGTACTCGTTCGGGTCCGAGCCCACGACGCTGAACGGGGCGCCGGGGTGCACGGTCGGGTCGATGTCCCCGCCCCGGCCGCTGCGCGCCACAAGCACCGGCTCGATGTCGGGCTGCTCGCGCATCGTTCGGTACAGCTCGAGCGCGTACGCCTCCGCTCCTCCCGGGCGCAGGGTGGGATGGTTGTGCAGTACGTAGAGAACTCTCTTTTTCTTCATGACCCCTGGTTGGCGGTCGGGACCGCCCCCTCCGAGGCCATTCTAGTCACTGACCCCACGGGTTTCCGGGTGTTCAGGAGAGCTCGAACAGCGAGCCGTAGAGGCGCTTCTCGACGGCGGCCCAGCGGGGGTTGTTGCGGTACATCGCGGCGATCTGGTCCGGTGTGAACCAGCTGTCGACGTCGTGGTCGTACTCGAGCGCGTTCACGGGCGCCAGGCCGCGGACCTGCTCCTCTCGTTCGGGCGGGACCTCCGTCCACTCCGAGATGAATGTAAGGAAGTCGTCGGCCAGTGACTCCATGCGGATCCAGCGGTCGATGGTGAGCCGGTCGTCGTCCGTGAACAGCGCCAGCCGCGTGTCGGGGAATCCGCTCTCTGACAGCGTGTGGGGTGAGTCCATCGGGATCGGGTTGTAGTCGGGGTGAATTCCCCAGTGCGCGACGTGCTGCGCGCGGCTCAACACCCAGAAGGGAAGCCGCCGGAGGTTCATCGCGAGCACCTTGCCCTCCACCTCATCGGCGCGGTCGCTGAACAATGTGTGCTTGTCGTTGTTGTGGTCGACGTCCTCGAAGACGATCACCTCGGGAAAGAGCCTGAACAGCTCCGTCGTCGCGCTCCCGCCCGCCTTCGGCAGGTGCGCCCACGCGAACCGCTCACCGATGACCATGGGCCACCTCCTCCTCGTATCCGAATGAGCGCAGCGCCGGGCCGAGCGCCTCCTCGCAAGCGCTCTGGAGGTCGGGCGAGAGGTCGGTGCGCCAGCGCCCGATCGAGTCGGCGGGGTCGCGCACGGTCCGGTGGCCGTCGCTCTCGTCGCCGCGGGCGGTGACGCTGGCGACCATCGCATCGAGCGCCGCGCCAGAGGAGTCGAGCCCGAGATGGCCGAGCAGCCCCTCGGCCGTGGCCCGCGGGTGGCGCACCAGGTCCTCGTAGCGCACCAGGTGCGCCCGCTCGGCGCGCGAGCGCCACGCCCGCTCCAGTGCCGCGACGGACCCGCCGACCCGGTCCGCGATGAACTCCGCGTCGCTGCCGGCGGCCCCGCGGCGAAAGCCCTGGAACCCCCGCTTGGCGTTGAACGCGAACATCGAGCTGACCATGTCGCGGAAGTCGCGCGCGAGGATCACCTCCCGGGCGCCCGGATAGATCTCACTCATCAGCTCGGGGACGAAGTCGGGTCTCAGCTTCTCGGCGAAATACCGTGCCGCCGGCCGGTCCTGCAGGGCGGCGACGCGCACGTAGAGCCCGTCGACCCGGCTCTGGCAGAACCCCGCCAGGTCCGAGATGGCCTCGCGGCCGAGCCAGTCGCCCAGCTCGGGCTCGCGGATCCGCCGCGGCAGCGGCAGTTCGGTGCCGAGCCACCAGCTTCCGTCGATCGGGCCCGATGGCATCAGCTGGCGCCGGTAGCTGGATGGCTCCGCCAGGCCGCGCAGGACCCCCATCCAGTAGCTCGCGGCCCGGGGCTCGTACTCGAACGGCCGGTATGCGGCGACCTCGGGATGCGCCCCGAGCATGCGCACGAGCGCCGTCGATCCGGTCCTGCCGAGAGTCGTGACCATCAGCGGCTGCATCTGTGCCTCGTAGCTCGTGGCGAGCGCGGCGCGCGACCCGGCTATCGTCGCGATCGGGATCCGGGTGCGGTCCTCGAGCCGGGCGCGCACCAGTAGCTCGAACTCGCGATCGAGCGACAGGCCGCCGACCGTCACGAAGAAGCCGGCGGTGTCCGCTCCGGGCCGGTCGGTGAAGCGCTCGGCGATGTCGGCGCGGGGGACGTCGGGCGAGATGCGCCACAGGCACGTGTCGCGCTGGATCACCTCGATCGCGGAGACGGGCTGCTCGCGGCCGAGCGCCCATCCGGCCACGTCGAGCGCGAAGGCGCCCGTCTCGGTCCCGGTCTCCGGCGAGTCGACATGTGCGCCGAGAAGGTGAGTCTCAGCCGCCTCGGCCGCCGGTTACCGTCCTGATCCGGATCGCGCTCAGCCGGCCGCCCGCCTCGGTCCCTGCTCCATCTGACGGCGCCGGACATGCGTCAGCCCGCCGTAGAGGTCGGTCAGCCGGTTCACGTGGGCATCGAGGCTCCGCACCGGCGCGATCCCGTTGCGCAGCCGTTCCCAGAGCGCGGGGTCCGCGGCCGCGCTGCCCAGGGTGCGCGCGAGCGCCTCGTGGTCGCCCGCCCGGAAGTGCAGGCCGTCGACGCCGTCCCGCACGTGCTCCGCCATGCCGCCGATGTCGCTGGCGATCACCGGGCGCCCGTGCTGGAAGGCCTCCTGGATCACGAGCGGAGCGTTCTCCCACCACACCGACGGGACCACGACCCAGTCCGTCTCGGCCATCAGGCGGGGGAGCGCCTCGGGGTCGTAGGGGCCGGCGAAGGTGACGGTCGCGCTCGTCTCGGCGAGCAGCGCGTCGATCTCCTCCTGGACCTCCGGGATCTGTGCCTCGTAGTTGGCGCCGTGGATGGTCAGGTGGCCTTCCCAGTCGGGGCCGAGCCGGCGCATGGCGCGCAACAGGACGTCGATTCCCTTGAAGGGCGTCAGCACGCCGAAGAAGGCGAACCGGTCGCGCCGGGGACGCTCCGGCACGGGCTCCGGGAGCGCGGCCGGGAAGCCGTGCTCCTCGTGCACGATCCGCATACGCGGGATCCCCCAGTCGATGTAGCGGCGCATCAGGAACTTGCTGGGCGCGATGAACAGGTCGACATGGTCGAAGTGCGAGCGGATGAACCGCTTGCGCAGGAAGAACTGCTGCGGCGCTATCTCCGGGAAGCACTCGTTGCAGCGGCGCGGAGAGGCCTCCAGGCACAGCTCCCGGTTGCGCGTCCGGACGAGCTGGCCGTAGTGGTTGCAGATCGGCAGGTACTCATGCAGCGTGTACAGGATCGGCGTCGCCGGCAGGATGCGGCGAACGGTGGAGATCAGCTCGACGCCGAGGAACAGCGTGTGCTGGAAGTGCACCACGTCGGGTCGCTGCGCCTCCAGGAAATCGGTCCAGCGCTGCGTGTAGATGCTCTTCTCCGGAGCGGTCATGAAGAGCTTGTCGTAGCGCTCCTCCTCCGTCGCCACCAGGAACTGGCCCTCTGCGCCCGGCAGCGGGCGGAACTCGCCCTCACTCGACTCTTCCGAGGCAGGCTCCCGGGCGACCAACAGCGGCTCCCACTCGGCGTTGCGCCGCAGGGCCTCGAAGACCCGCAGCGTGTACGCCTCGGTCCCGCCCGGCGAGTTCACGGGGTGGTTGTGGAGCACGTAAAGGACTTTCAAAGCTTGAACAAGAGGCCCACGTCCGCATCCTCCGCGACGACCTCGTAGTGCTCCCGCAGGTGGCGGCCGAAGTCCTCGTAGTGCTCCAGCCACCAGGCCGAGGGCGCGGGGACCACCAGCCAGTCGGCGCCCCGCTCGCGCTGGTCCTCGAGGCGCTCGATCGCCTCGGCGGAGTCTTTCGGGTGATACCCGGTGTACTGGCCGTCCTCGTCGGAGGGGAAGTGGCGCGCAGAGCGCATCCCGAGGTCGAGCATCTCGCGGTCGCCACGGCTCACCACCAGCACCGTGGCGCCCGCGGGCACGGTCCGGCGAACGAGCTTCTGGAGGCCGGCGCGCGCCCGGCTGTACACCAGCGCGGGCCCGGGAGAGAGCACCTCCACCTCGCGCCGGCGGTGCGGGCGGCCGCGCAGCACATCGGCGATGCGACCCTGGAAATCGAGGATCTCGCCTTCGATGCGAACCAGTTCGGCGGTCAGCTCCTCGGAGAGCTCCGAGTCGACATAAGCGGCGTTGGGGTCGCCATCCTCGGGGCCATCGCGGACAGGCGTGCCGTTGCCGGCGCCGATCGACGTGTCCAGCTCGAGCTCCGCGACGTGGCTCGTGAGCCGGACCGTCTCCCGCAGGAGCGCTCCGACCTGTCCTGCCTGAAGCTCGATCATCCCGCCGTCGTCCAGGCCGTCGGCGACCGTCCAGGCGAGCAGCGGCGACACCCGGAGGGTGAGGGGGTAGCTATCCCGGTAGCCGATCGACAGGAGGCCGTCCTCGACGTAGTAGCGCACGTCGTCGCGCACCGCCTTGTCGGCCCAGCGCTTCGCGAACAGCTTGCGGCTGTGGGCGATCTCCTCCGAACGGCGACCGCGCGAAACCGACTCCAGGTGGTACAGGACGCTGCGGTGACAGAGCCTCACGCCGTGGCCCTCCTCGCCGAGGCGCAGACACAGGTCCACGTCCTCGAGCGAGTTGCGGTACCCGGAGTCGAATCCGTCCGCGCGCTCGAACGCCTTGCGCCGGACGAGCATGCATGCAGCGGTCACGGCCTGGAACTCGCGCGTCTTGCTGACGGCCGGATGATCAGCGGGAAAGCCCGCATAGAGGTGGCGCGGGTTGCCGTCCTGGCACACTACGACCCCGGCGTGCTGAACGGTGTCGTTCGGGAACAGGAGCTTCGCGCCCACCACCGCCGTGTCCGGATTGCCGTCGGCGTCCTCGACGAGCGCATCGAGCCACCCGCGCAGGGGGATCGTGTCGTTGTTCAGGAACACGAGCAACTCTCCCCGGGCCTCTTTCGCGCCCTGGTTGCACGCGCGCGCGAACCCGGCGTTCTCGTCGCGGCGGATCGACCTGACAGGCTTCGTGTACTCATCCAGGACCGCGGGCGTGTGGTCGGTCGACGCATCGTCGATCACGACGATCTCGAACGTGACCTCGGGCGGGCTCGCCAGGATCGCGTCGATGCACTTTGCGGTCATCCCCGCCTGGTTGTGCACCGGAATGACGATCGAGCAGCGCGGCTTTTTCGCGGCCGCGCGGCGACTCCGGCTCATCAGCGCCCCCCGTCTCCGTTGAGGGAGAAGATCACGCACGCCTTCTCGTCGCGCACCACCTCCGAATAGTTGCTTTCCAGATGCGCGCGAAAGCCCTCGTAGTGGTCGAGCCACCACAGCGATGCCTCCGGCACGAGCAGGTAGTCGATCCCGCCGGCTCGCATCTTTTCGAGCGCGGCGACCGCCTCGGCGCTGTCACCGGGGTGGTATCCGGCCCACACACCTGGTGCCGACTCGGGGAAGTGCCGCGCCGCGGCGCCGGAAACCTCGAGCAGCCGCTGGTCCCCGCGGCTGATGACCGCGATCGTGGCCTCGCCCGGCAGCCGCTCCGCCACGAGCTCTGCGATGCGCCGGGTGGATGCGTCGTACTGCGGCTTGGGGCGGCGCTGGTAGGGCTCCCACGGCCGGCCCCACTTCTCTTCGAAGCGCTGCTTGTTCTCGTCCAGGAGCCGGTTGTACTCGCCGGAGGCGACCAGCTTGCCGAAGGACGACTCGCCGAAGTGGTGCACCAGGAGATCCTCCGTGCACACCACCCGGTACCCCGCCTCGTGCGCGCGCAGCGAGTAGTCGTCGTCCTCGAGCATTCCGACCTGGAAGCGGGCGTCGAGTGGGCCGATGCGCTCGAAGGCGTCGCGTCGCATCGCGAGGCAGAACATGGTCAGCGTCGGGATGTCGAAGGTCTGGCGCTCCCGCTCGGAGGCTCGCGCGAGAGCCTCGTCGAGGAACTCGCCGAGCGTCTCGTATCCCGTCTCGACCTCGGCCTCGTTCCCGATCCTGTTGGTGACCGGGCCCGCCAGCCCGACCGCCGGGTCCTCGAGCGCCGAAACGAGCCGCGCGAGCCATCCCGGGGGCACGACGGTGTCGTTGTTCAGCAGGACCAGGACGTCGCCGGCCGCGATCGAGAGTCCCTGGTTGCAGGCCGAGGAGAAGCCGTAGTTGGATCGGTTCAGCACCACGTGCACCTGCGGGTTGAGCTCCGCGAGCCGGGTCAGGTACTCGCGCGTGCCGTCGGCCGATGCGTTGTCGACGACGATCAGCTCGAAGGCGGGGTGTTCGGCGTTTGCCAGCACGCTTTCCACGCACATGCGGGTGAAGACCAGGTTGTCATAGGTCACCACCACGATGCTGGCGCCGGGCGTGTCCTGCCAGCGCCCGGGAGCCCCGACGGCCGGCACGGGGCGCCCGAGGACCGCCTGCTCGGTGGCGGGGTCGAGCCGCGTCGGGCGCCTCGAGATCGGGACGAGCGGAGCTCGCGCGGCCACGGCGCCGACCGCGTGCGACGCACCACCGGATAGCCGCGCCCGCTCGTCACCTCGACCCCGACCTCCTCCAGCAGCCGCGGCAGGACGACGTCGTGTGAGAAGTACTCCCGGGCGATCTCCTCAGCGGCTCGCGAGTGGCGCGCATAGTCCGAGTTGATTCGGTCGATCGCGTCGACGATCTCATCGGTCGAGTCGAACCCGAACAGGCCCTCGCCGGTCGGCAGCACGTTGCTGAAGCCGGTCTCCTGCTGATGACCGGCCGCCCGGCGGCGAGGTAGGTCGCGCTGCGGTCGCTGAACCAGCCGGTGCGCAGGCGCACGTTCTGCTCCTTGGCGACGGTGAACTCGCCGCGCGAGCCGGCGATGTAGTCGCGGTAGGCATCGGCGTCGGTCGAGAAGTCCAGGGCGTGGCGGACATGCCAGCCGTGGTCGGTGAGCAACTGCCGGTCCTCGGGCGTGTAGCTCGACAGCGCCAGCTCGATCGGCTGGGAAGTCCTGCTCGGCAGGTCCATGAAGCGCAGGAACTCCTGGTGCTTGCTCCATGACAGGCTTTCGCCCTCGAAGGTCACGTCGCGCCACGGCTGGCGCCAGTTGCCGA
>CAWAUD010000013.1:0-218794 GCA_963785085.1 uncultured Solirubrobacterales bacterium
GGTCGTTGAGCGTGCGCTCGATCTGGTCAGGCAGAAGTACGGCATGCTCTGGTTGATCTTCCCGGCCAGCTCGATGAACTCGGTGTACAAGTCGAACTCGCGCGCGCGCCAAGCCAGGTAGAAGGGATCGACCGGCAGGCAGTGCCCGCCCATCCGGGGCCGGGCTCGAAGCGCATGAAGCCGAAGGGCTTGGTGGCCGCGGCGTCGACGACCTCCCAGACGTCGATGCCCATCCGGTCGCAGAGCATCGCCAGCTCGTTGACGAGCGCGATGTTGACCGAGCGGAAGATGTTCTCGAGCAGCTTCGCCAGCTCGGCGACCTCGGGCGTCGAGACCGGCACGACGTCGTCGCAGACCACGCTCGTAGAGCTCGCGCGCGCTCTGGCGCAGGCCTCTCGGTCAGCCCGCCGACCACCTTGACGCGTGTTGCGCAGCGTGAAGTCCGTGCGGCCCGGGATCGACCCGCTCGGGCGAGAAGGCGACATAAGAAGTCGCGGCCGGCGGCCAGGCCGGACTCCTCGAGCAGCGGAGCGAGCCGCTCGCGCGTCGTGCCCGGGTAGGTGGTCGACTCGAGCACCACCAGCTGGCCCTTGCGCAGCACGCGCGCGAGCGCCGTGGCGGCGTCGATCAGCGGGCTGCAGGTCGGGCTGCGCGGTTGGCGGTCAGCGGCGTCGGCACGCAGATGACGATCGCGTCGCATCGAGCCAGGTCGTCGTAGTCGCGGGTCGCCCGTGAAGCGCCCGGCCTCGACCTCCGCTGCGAGCTCGCGGCGGGCACGTCCTCGATGTGGCTCTCGCCCGGTTGATCGCCTCGACCCGCGCGGCCTCGGCGTCGAGGCCGACCACCTCGGCTGCCCGCCTCGCGCGAACGCCAGGCCAGCGGCAGGCCGACGTAGCCGAGGCCCACTATCCCAACGTTCATTCCGTTTCAGTGTAGGAGAGGGAGCCGTCGGCCCACGCCTCGAGGGCGGCGACGATCGCCTCTCCGGCGTGCCCGCCGCCGTAGAGCTCCGGCCGCTCGGCCGGCGGATCGAGGCTCCGAGCGCTGCCAGCACGCGGTCGGCGTCGAGTCCCACCAGCCGGTTCCAGCCCGCCTCGACGGTCTCGGGCCATTCGGTCGGTGTCCCGCAGGGTCATGCACGGCACCCCGGCGAGGTAGGCCTCCTTCTGCACCCCGCCCGAGTCGGTCAGCACCGCCGCCGCGTCGCGCAGCAGGCCCAGGAAGTCGAGGTAGCCGAGCGGCTCGGTGACGAGCACCGACTCGCGCCGCTCGAGCACGCTCGAGCAGGCCGGCCGCCTCGCAGCCGCGCGCGGGTGCGCGGGTGGACCGGGAAGACGCGGGCAGCGGCAGCGGCCGAGGAGCTCGACCAGCGCGGCCAGCCGCTCCGGGTCGTCGACGTTGCCGGCCCGGTGTGCTGTGACGAGCAGGTAGCCGCCGCGGCGCCAAGCCGAGCGCTCGAGCACGCCGGCTCGTCGAGCGCTCGCGCGCCATCGCGAGGCTGACGTCGGCCATCACGTCGCCGACCAGCTGCGATGCTCGCCGCGATGCCCTCGCGCGCGAGGTTCTCGACCGCCGTCTCGCGTCGAGCACAGGAGCAGTCGCTGAGAGATGGTCGGTCAGCACGCGGTTGAGCTCCTCGGGCATGTCGAGCAGTCGAACGAGCGCATGCCCGCCTCGACGTGAGCCAGCGGGATCTCGAGGCGCGCGCACGAGAGCGCTCCGGCGAGCGTCGTGTTGGTGTCGCCGTAGACGAGCCCCAGGTCGGGGCGCAGCTCCTCGAGCACCGGCTCGAGCGCATGCATGATGCCGCCGATCTGCTCGGCGTCCGATCCCGAACCGATCCCGAGGTGATGGTCGGGGCTCGGCAGTCCCAGCTCGCGGAAGAACACTCGCCGACAGCTCCTCGTCGTAGTGCTGGCCGCTGTGGACGAGCACCTCCTCGTGCCCGCGCGCGCAAGCGCCCCGAGACCGCAGCCGCCTTCACGAACTGCGGGCGGTTGCCGACCAGGGTGACTATCCGCACGGCGCGTCAAAAGTCGCCAAATTGCGCCTTCTTTTGGTTAGAATCGCACCAGTTCGCAGCATCGTCATGGGGGCGGGGATCTTATGCGTGAGTTGGCGGAGGGAACGATCCGGACCGGTTTCGGCCTGGCTCGTCACATCGTCAGGTACGTCGCGTACCACGTGGCTCGCTAGGCATCTGAGCAGCGCGAGTGCCCGTAAGGGCGCTGTATAAAGGTTTCCGAATGAACAACGGGAACCCGCCGCCATGAGGCTGCTTGCGAGATTCGCGACTCGCAGCCCGGTGCCTATCCTCATCGTCTGGATAGGCGTTTTTCTTGTTTCGCTCGCATTCGCCGGGAACGCGCGCGACAACCTCCACGAGACGAACCTCCAGATCCCGGGCACGGATGCCGACCGGGCAGCGAAGCTGACCCAGGACAAGTTCGGCGGCATCGATCAGCTCGCAGTTCTGCTGAAGGCGCCGCCCGGACAGGAGCGGCTGCTCGAGCGCGAGGGCCCGCGCATCGCGCAGCGGCTCGAGCGCATCCCGGAGTGCAGGTGCTGAGCCCGTTCGCGATCGGCGGCGACCGGTGCTGCGCGAGCCGCCCGGGCAGGCGCTGCTGACCCTTCAGGTGCAGCGCGTCCCAGGAGAAGATCTCCGACGAGACGGTCCCCGCCGTGCAGCGGGTGCTGGACCAGGTCAAGCCGCCGCTTCAAAGCGAGATGTCGGGCCGTGCTCCGCTCGTGCGGGCGCTCAACCAGGCGTCGCTGGACTCGCTCGACAAGGGAGAGCTGATCGCCTTCCCGATCCTGATCGTGCTGCTGCTGCTCGTCTTCCGCAGTCCCATCGCGGCGATCATCCCGCTCGCTTTGCGGCCTGTTCGTGACGCGAATCGGAACGGCGCGATGGGCTTCCTGAACGACTGGGTCGCGCTCGACGCGCTCGCGCTGAACATGCTGACGATGATCGGCCTGGCGCTCGGCGTCGACTACTCGCTGCTGATCGTGTCTCGGTTCCGCGAGGAGCTGGCCGCCGGCGCCGGCGTTGCGGAGGCGCTCGAGGAGGCCCTCTCGCGCGCCGGGCCGCACCGTGCGTGTTCGCGGGCACGGCGCTCGCGGTCGGCATGCTCGGCGCGCTCCTGATCGCGCCCGGCAACCTGCTGGTATCGGCGACGCTCGGGCGTGATCGTCGCCTGCGTCCTCGCGGTCGCGACTGCGCTGCTCTGCATACCCGCCGGCGCTGGCGCTGCTCGGCACGCACGTCGAACCAGCTGGCAGCTCTGGTCGGCCGCGGCGCGAGAACCCTTGGGTGCGCCTGTCCGAGCGGCTGTCGAGCAAGCCGGGCATCGCGGTGCTGCTCGCGACGCTGCCGCTGCTCTTCCTGTCGGCTCCCGCGCTGGCGCTCAACACCGGCCCTCCGAACGTCCAGAACCTGCCGCCCGACAACAGCGCCCGCAAGAGCTACGAGGCGTTCGAGCGCGACCGGGGCGCGGGCTGGGCGACGCCGTTCGAGGTGACCTTCACCGGCAACGGCCCGATGACGACCGACCAGCGCCTGCGCCGGCTGAAGAGGTTCCAGATGCAGGCCGCCGGCTGGACGGGGTCGACGCGGTGCTCGGTCCGGCCTCGCTGCTCGACCGCACACACATCCTGCGCCAGATCACCCGCTCCGTCGTCACCGGCCGGGTGCAGATCGCGCGGCTCGAGCGAAGCCTGCGCCGCCTCGTGCGCGGAACCGCACGGCTCGACACAGGCCTCGAGCAGGCGCGACGCCGGCTCGAACGCCCTCGCCAACGGTCTTGGCCAGGCCGCCAACGGCTCGAGCCAGATCGCCGGCGGGACCGCGGCAGCGGTCCCCCAGACCCAGCAGCTCGCAAGCGGGGTGCAGGCGACGGGCACGGGGGCCAACCAACTCGCGGGCGCAAGCGCCCGGGCGAGCAGCGGCGCCAAGCGGCTCCAGAAGGCGATCGACGAGCTGACGCGAGTCCTCACCGAGGAGAACCGCGACTTCGACACCAAGCTCAGCGACCCGCTCGACACGCGCTCAGTCGGATGTCCAGTCGGCGCTGCGCAGCCTCGGCTCGGCGAGCCCCGCCGCTCAGGCCGATCCGTTCGTGCAGCGCGCCCGGCAGAACGTCTCGGATGCGCTCACAGCCCTCGGAACCCTGCAGTCGAACCTCGAGCTCCTATGCGACCGAGCTGGACGCCAACACCGCCGCGGCCAAGGAGATCTCGCGGGGCATGGAGCGCCTCGTGAACGGCCTCGCCCAGATCGCCTCCGGCAGCGCACAGCTGGACTCCGGGATCGCGCGCACCGCGTCCGGCGCGACCCAGCTCGCCAGCGGAGCGGGAGTGCTCAACGCCGGCGTCGCAGCAGCTCAACTCCGGCATCAACCAGCTGCACAGTGGCGGCCCGGAGGGCAGCGGCGGCGCCGTGGGCCTCGCCGGAGGCCTCGACCGCGCGAGCGCGGGGGCGAATCTGATCGGACGCGGGCTCCAGCGGCTGCTCGACAACGTCGTGGCGGTGAGACAGGCGAACGAGCGCCAGGAGCGCCAGCTGCGCCGGCAGGGAATCGACGTCGGTAAGGCGGCCACTTCGGGCTACTTCGTCCTGGCCGGCATCGAGGGCGCCACGCCGCAGAGCCAGACGAACGCGGGGTTCGCCGATCAACACCGCGGGCGGCGGGAACACCGCGCGCGTGATCGTGGTCCCGAAGGGCAGTGCATTCAGCTCCAAGACCCAGGCGCTACGCAAGCCGCTCGAGAGCCTCACGAAGCAGACCGCGAAGGACCTCGGCGGCCAGGGCATCGTCGGCGGCCCCGCGGTGCTGCTCGACGACTTCGACCAGGCGACGTCCGCGCGCTTCCCGCTGCTCGTCGCGACGCTCGTGATCGTCACGTTCCTGGTGCTGCTGCTGGTGTTCCGGGCGCCGGTTCTCGCGCTCGTAGCCGTCCTGCTCAACCTGGTCACCGTCGGCGCCGCCGTCGGAGTGCTGATCCTCGGGTTCCAGACACACCCGCCGCCGCTCGGCGGGCCCGGCTATCTCGATGCGATCGCGCTGAGCGGCATCTTCGCGATCATCTTCGGCCTGTCGATCGACTACGAGGTCTTCCTGCTCAGCCGGCTCGTCGAAGGCCGGGCCCTGACGGGCACGACCGAGGGCGCGATCCGCTACAGCCTGGAGAAGACCGCGACGATCATCACCGGCGCGGCCGCGGTGATGGCATTCGTGTTCCTGGCGTTCGCCGTCTCGCCGGTGGCGAACACCCGCCAGTTCGGGATCGGGCTGACCGTCGCGGTCGTGCTCGACGCGACGGTCGTCAGGCTGATCCTGCTCCCGTCGCTCCTACGCCTGTTCGGCGAGCGAACCTGGGCGGTCCCGGCCTGGCTCGACCGGATCCTGCCCAAGTTCAAACCCATTAGACCCGCCACAAACCCGCTCGTCTGCTTGCAGACGAGCGGCCTGTGTTCTACTGGAACTTGGGGCAGGGAATCTCGATCGTCTTCGTCTCGTCGGGCGCGTCGGCGTAGCCGTAGAACGCCTCGAAGCTGATCTTCCCGCTCGCCGGGCAGTCCGGCTTGGTCCACATGAAGATGTTCGTCTTCTTGACTTTGCGCTTCCTGCACTTGCCGGCCTTCTTCTTCACGCACGTGACCTTCTTCTTGGTCAGCGTGAAGGCGGGCATCGTGACCTTCAGCCGCTCCACCGAGATTCTGATGCCGTTGATGGGGCCGGTCGGCAGCACGACCTTGTAGCCGTACTTCCCGTCAGGCGTCGGCTGGTTGAAGAAGTTCACGTTGACGACCGGGTAGGTCTCGCGGATCGTCGGGTTGTCACGGACGATCGCGGCACGCTCGTCCGGAATTCCGACCACGACGAACGATGCGACGGCACCCGGAGCGGTCGGCTTGCCGAGGAAGATCTCGATGTTCGCCGGGATCAGGGGATCGGCGAACGGCCGGGCGTCCACTGCCACATCACCGCTGCCGATCCGGGCGAAGCGGCAGACCGAGATGATGTTCTTCGGGTTCGTGGGCGGTGTCTTCTTGCCCTTCAGCTTCTTGTTCAGGAAATCGACGAAGCGGGTCGCGCGCGGCTTCTCCAGCCGGATCTGGTCGACCAGCTTCTTGAGCGGGCAGTAGTAGCGCTTGTTCAGGAACTCCTTGCGGATCACGGCGCCCTTCGGGATCCGGATCGTGTTCTCGTTCAGCGGTGCCGGAATCGCGCCCTGGTCGTCGAAGCTGCGCGACTCGAAGACCACGGTGTAGCGCCCATCGGGCTTGATGTCCTTCAGCGTGAAGCTGAACTGCTGCACGACCCGGCCCTGCGCCACTGCAACGACGCAAAGCGTTCCGAGCATGACTGCCGCGATGACGATCTTCCTCAAGTGAGTCTCCTGTTCCCCGTACGTGGACAGCCGCGCCGCTCGCGACAATCGGCCTCAATGCTAGAGAAACCCTTGAGCAGGAGCGCCGTTGCGGTGTTCAGCGCGGCGCGCCGTGAGTGGCGCGCGGCCAGCTCCAGCGCTCTGCCGGGTCTCCGAAGGAGGTCCCGCAGTCCGGGCAGTACCGCCATCCGGCCTCGACCTCCGCGCCGCACGTCGCGCACAACTTGTGCGGGGCGCGGGGAACCGGGCTGATGCGCGGCGCAGGTGTGGCGCGGCCATGCCGGGCGTGATGCGCAGCCATCAGCGTGCGAAGCTCGGCGGCCGCGGTCTCGAAGAACTCTGCGCGGTCCCCGCTCTCGGCCATCAGGGCGTTGCGCGCCTTCCAGGCATCGTCGCGCTCGTCGAGCCAGTAGACCGAACACGACCCCACCTTGAGCGGGGCATGGATCGCGAGGACCACCCCGCCGGCGATCTCTCGGACGTTGATCGCCACCACGCTCTCGTATTCGAACTGCTTCAGCCGGTATCCGAAGGGGATGCCGGCCTTCATTCCCCGCTTGTATACGAGCACGCCGGCGGACGTCCCGATAACGGCTGAACCGCCTACGCCGTAGGCGATCGCGCCGCACGGCCTCCTGAGGGATCAGAAGATCCTCAAGCGCCGAGCGCAACCTCCCGTCGCGCTCGAAACGCTTCTTCCACTGCTCCTGATGGGTGCCGATCAAACGGCGTCTGTCCCGCTGCACTTGCCCGTTCCGTCCAATTCGAGCAGGTCCATGCACAGTGCGCGGGATCCTGCCCGCAAGAGGATGTACCACCTTCCGTAGCCCTCTGGCGGTTCAACACGCTATCTGACTGACAGTTTCTTGGCAAATAGCGACATTTTGCGCACTCATTTCGCCCCAAATGCGCCATTCGCTCGTTGAAACATGCAGACTGCCGCGGGGGCGGCTTGCGGATGGCGACCAGCAGCTACAAGAAGGCGATCTCGGCAACCTGGCACGGTGGAGCGCGCTGCCCGTGTGGGGCTTCGCGCTGGCCGGCTTCGGCTACTACCTCGCCACGTTCGGGTCCTTCGCGGACAACTACGGCACCGGGTGGGCCGCGGCGCTGAGCCTGCTGTGGATCACCCTGTTCGTGATGCTCCATCGCACGATGCCGCTGTGGACGCGGAGCGCCAGCCGGACCGCCTCACCGGCCGAGACGGAACCGGCGCCCGACCCGGAGCAGCAGGAGCTGGTCGACGTCGTGGCGAGTGCTCTGGAGGACGACGCCGCTCAGGACGGAGTCCTGCGGGTCATGCCCCCTGCGCCCGGCACTCCCCCGGGCGGCCTGCTCACGCCGCTCGAGCGCGACGTCGCCGACTGGGGCTACACGTACGGAGTCGCGTGGGCCGGTGCGCGCGCGAGGTATCCGGACGAGCCCGACGAGGTGGTGGCGGAGCGCGCACTGGCCGTCGCGCGTGAGGTGTTCGCCGGTTACATGGGCGATCCCGGGTGGTCCGAGCGGATCGCCCGCGAGCGCCAGCCGGCGCGGTAAGCAAGTGGGCCGTGCAGGAATCGAACCTGCAACCTTGGGATTAAGAGTCCCCTGCTCTGCCAGTTGAGCTAACGGCCCGGGTCGCGCGGCCGGGTTGGAGAGCCGCGCGATTGGCGGCCCGCGAAGGCCGCGGCTCGATTATATGAATGCCCCTCGGTTACCCGAGCGCGCCGGTCAGGGCGTTGCGCCGCTGGCGCCGGTGGCGCCTGTGCCGGGCAGCGGCCCGAACGCCGAGGTGCCCTTCTGGCCCTGCTTGCGGGCAGCCTTGCGCGCTGCGGTGATCTGCTTGGCGGTCTGCGCGCCCTGCTTCTTCGAGGTCTTGATCAGGTCCCGCACGGTGTTGCGCTGGTCGGCCGGCGTGAGGCGCACCGACTCGGCCGCGGCCTTGTCGCCGGCTTTCACGTTCCCGGCGCGGTAGTAGAAGTCCGCCAGCTGGAACCAGGAATTCGCGCTCGGCCGCTCCGTGGCGGCGACGCGCTGCGCCTTGGCCGCGGACGGAAAGTCCTGCAGCGCTCCATAGGCGAGCGCGGCGAACTGCGCCGAGCCGGCGTCGGGGGTCTTGGGCTTCAGGCGCAGGTACCGCTCCCATGCCACGGCGGCGGCGGTGATCGCCGCCTGGCCCTTGTCGACTGAGCGCCCCGGTCTTCTGGTCGGAGCCCTCCGACGAGGCGGCCAGGTTGTAGGAGGCACGCACCACCGCGGTCTGCGCCGCGGGGCTGCGGGGGCGACCCGGGCGCGCTCGCGCGCCTTGTTGTACTGATCGGTGAACACGCTGCTGCTCCCGCCGCCCCCGCCGGTGAAGGCATCGAAGAGCCCGCCGTTGACCCCGCTGCCGGTTCCGAAGAAGACCAGGCTGGCGCCGAAGAGGATCGCGAGGCCCAGGTAGACGACCTGCACCACGCGCTTACGGCGGCCTCTTACGTCGAACAGCATCTGGGATCTCTCTCGGGTGAAGTTGGGAGGACTAGCCTGAGCCCTCGGAAGTCACGGCCGCCGGAGCGGTGTCGCTCTTCGGGCGACCGAGGAACGTTGCCAGCACGATACTCAACTCGTACAGGAGCAGTAGCGGGATCGTCTCCAAGATCATCGAGACCGGGTCGACCGTCGGGAGCAGCGCGGCCAGCACGGCGCACCCCAGATACGCGTAGCGCCGCGAGCTGCGCAGCTGCGCAGGAGTAACGATCCCGAGCCGGCTGAGCACGACGATCACCATCGGGATCTGGAACAGGATCCCCATCGAGAGCAGCGTCAGCGAGACGAAGCTGTAGTAGTCGCGGGCCCTCACCTGGATCTCGAACTGCGAGTTGTTGAAGTTGGTGAGGAACTTCACCGCCGGACCCAGCACCACGAAGTAGCCGAACACGATCCCGGCGATGAACAGCACGGGGAAGAGCAGGAGGATCGGGAGCGCGACCTTGCGCTCGCCGGGGCTGAACGCCGGCAGTATGAAGGCGAACAGCTCGTAGAAGAGCACCGGCGCCGCGAGCACCAGCGCCATGTACCCGCAGACCGTCATCGTGGTCATGAAGGGCTCGGTGACCGACAGGGTGAGCGGCTCGCGCCCGTCGGGCAGGGGCTGGTTCAGCACATCCAGGATCAGGTGGTTCTGCCAGAAGCAGAGCCCGAACGCGACCGCCACGGCGACGCCCGACACGATCAGCCGCATGCGCAGCTCGTCGAGGTGCTCGACCAGCGTCAGCCGGTCTTCGTGACGCACCGGTTTGATGCGCGCCATCTTCAGCAGGTGAGGCTAGGTCTTGCGCTCGTGGACGACCTCGCCCTCGAGCGGGGCTTCGTCCTCGTCCACGCGCTCGGCGCGCGTGATCCGCGGCCGATCGTCGTCATCGTCCTTGCCGGATACGGAGTCCTTGAACTCGCGCATCCCCCGGCCCACCGACCGTCCGAGCTCAGGCAACCGCTTGGGGCCGAAGACCACCAAGGCGATGATCAGTACGAGGATGATTTCTGGTGCGCCGATACCGGGCATTTCGATCCTTTCGGGGAAGTGCCACCAATGGTAGCGTCAGCCCTGTATTTAGCCGCCCCTTTCGAAGTTCCTGTAGTACCGGGACGGCGTGGGCTCATCCTGGCCCTGGTACTTGCTCCCCGCCTCATCGGACCCGTAGGGCCGATCGACCGGGCGGTCCATCCTCATGAAAGAGATCTGGCCGATCGGCATGCCGTGGTAGATGGTGATCGGCAGGTTCGCGACGTTGGAGAGCTCGAGCGTCAGGTTCCCGTGCCAGGACGGGTCGATGAACCCGGCCGTCGAGTGGATCAGCAGGCCCAGGCGCCCGAGTGAGCTCTTGCCCTCGAGTCGCGCGACGATGTCGTCGGGCAGGGTCACGCATTCGAGGGTCTGGCCGAGCACGAACTCGCCGGGGTGCAGCACGAACGGGGCGTCGCCCGCCACCTCGACCAGCTCCGTGAGGTCCTCCATCGGCTTGCGCACGTCGATGTAGGGATGGCGCGAGTTGTGGAAGACCCGGAACTTCCGGTCCACCCGCACGTCGATGCTCGAGGGCTGGACCAGCCCCTCGTCGTAGGGGTCGATCACGATGCGCCCGCCCTCGATCTCGGACCTGATCGTGTGGTCGCTCAGAACCAAAGCACGGGCAGTCTAGTCCGCGACGGTCCCCGGGCTTCCGGCGCGTCTTTTGGGCGACCTGCGTTCGGGTCTAAAGCTTCCCTTATGCGCCGCCGATATCTGCGGCAACGATGGAGGCACGCAACGAACAGCAGGGTCAGCGGGTCAAGCGGGTCGCGCTGCCGAGCGGCAAGACGATCGAGGTCGTCTACTTCAACCAGACCAAGACCGAGGCCGCGCCGCCCCAGGAGCTGCACCTCTGCTGCGATTGCGACTCCCAGCTCGTCTACCCCACGCAGTGGCGCGAGGTCGAGCGCTGCATGTGGGAGGTCAGCCTGCGCTGCCCCAACTGCGAGTGGGAGACCACCGACGTGTACGACCAGGACACCGTGGAGCGCTTCGACGAGGAGCTCGACCGCGGCACGGACTCACTGGTCGACGACCTCAAGCGCCTGGTGGCGGCCAACATGGAAGAGGAGATCGACCGCTTCTCCCGCGCGCTCACCGGCGACCACATCCTCCCCGAGGACTTCTAGCTTCCCCACAGCAGGGGAATGAGCGGCTCACGCCGCTGCTTCGCAGTAGTAACCTCCCCCCCCCAGGGACGAACCGCCGGCCCGAATCTGGCCGGCGGTTCTCTTTTTCCCCGCGCTTACGAGTAGCGGGTGACGATGCGATCTGCGACGTCGTCGAGACGCTCCCGCAGATCCGGGTCCACGGTGCCGCGCCAGCTGGGACTTGGCCTCGGCGACCAGCTCAGATGCCCGCGTCGCGCGTGTCGGCCAGCGCCCCGGTGGCGGCGATCCGATCGCAGACCGTCTCGGCCTTCGCGCCCGTGCAAGTCGCGCAGGTCGAGCTGCGCCAGGCCGGAGTCGCGCTCGCGCGCGAGGATCAGCGGCAGCGTGACGGTGCCGTCGAGAAGGTCGGTGCCGCGCTGCTTGCCGGTGCGCTCCGGCCGGCCCGCTGACGTCGAGCACGTCGTCGAGCATCTGGAACGCCACGCCGACCCGCGTGCCGAAGGCCTCCAGCGCCGTCACCGCCTCCGTCGCGGCGCTCGCCGAGAGCGCGCCCAGGCGGCACGCCGCGGCGAACAGGCTCGCGGTCTTGAGCTCGCAGCGGGGCAGGTAGCGGTCGACGTCGACGTCGACGTCCAGGCGTCGTGGCGCTGCGCGAGCTCGCCGCGCGCCAGCGCCACGCAGGCAGCCGAGAGCGCCTGCACCTGCTCCGCGGCTGCCGTTGCGCGCCAGCACGGCGAAGGCGCGCGAGAAAGAGGTCGCCGTTCGCGGTCGCCGTCTGCGCGCCCGCGGCTCGCGAAGACCGTCGGCGGCGCCCCGCCGCAGGGGCGCTGCGTCGAGCACGTCGTCGTGGACGAGCGTCGCCATGTGCACGAGCTCGACCGCGGCCGCCGCGCGCGACGAGCTCCTCGCCGCCGTCGCGTCGCCCGGCGCAGATGAACACGAGCAGCGGGCGCAGCCGCTTGCCGCCGGCCGTCAGCGTCTCCGCGGCCGCGTCCGCGAGCCGGCGCCATGTCCCGCAGGCGCGTCCTCGAGCAGGCGCTCGGCGCGCTCCATCAGAACGCGCATGCGGCCGAGTCGAGCTCGAGCACCGGCTGAAAGGCGCGTCCGCCGCGCCGTCGCGACCCGTCGACCGACGTGCCGTCGGCGGACGCGGTGCTCGTGGGCCGCTCGCGGCGCGACCCGCGCGTGGATCGCGACGATGCCGCCGGCGAGCAGCAGTGTAGCGGACGTCCCGCAGCCCGGCGCGATCCATCAGCGCCGCCAGCTCGCGCGCCGGTGGGAAGCGGCGGACGGACTCAGGCAGGTAGCTGTAGGCGTCGCGTCTCGCCGCCAACCGCGCCCAGCAAGGGCACCACCCGGTCGAACCAGACGGAGTAGAACCAGCTCAACGGAGGGCGCTCGGGGTCGTGATCTCGAGTATCGCCACCGTGCCGCCGGGCCGCACGACGCGCCGCAGCTCGGCCGAGGCCCGGCAGGTCGACCACGTTGCGCACGCCGAAGCCGACGGTGGCGGCGTCGAACTCGTCGTCCTCGAACGGCAGCTCGAGGGCGTTGGCCTGCCGGTACTCGACGTCGAGCCCGGCGTTGGCGGACTTGGCCCGCGCCAGGTCGAGCATCGGCTCCGAGAAGTCCACGCCCACGACCGACCCGGCGGGTCCGACTCGGCGTTTCAGCTCGAGCGAGAGGTCACCCGTGCCGCAGCAGACGTCCAGCGCGCGGTCGCCCGGGCCGATACCCGCGCCGATCGACCGTGCGCGCGCGCCAGCGGTGATGCAGCCCGGCCGTCATGACCGAGTTCATCAGGTCGTAGCGACCGGCGATGCGGTCGAACATCGACCGCACCTGCGGCTCTCCCGTTCGGGTCCAGGCGGCCGTCGCAGCTCAGCGAAGCGAAGCCAGGTAGTCGACCAGCGCGTTGAACTTCTTCGGCGGCAGGTCGGCGTAAGAGGGCATCGGCGCGGTCGGGTTGCGCAGCGTCCGCGCGATCGCCTCCGCGGGAAGCGTCTCGCCGATCTTCGTCAGGTCAGGGCCGGGTCCCGCGTTGCCGGCCTCGCCGAAGCGGTGGCAGGCGCCGCAGCCCGATTGGTTGGCCACCTGCTGGCCGGCTTGCAGCGAGGCCGCCACCTTTAGGTCGATCTTGTTCGGGGCGCCTCGGCGTGGGCGCCGAGGTAGTCAGGTAGGCCATCGATCGCGATCACCGCCACGGCCGTCGTGCTTGCGATCGGCCGGCGCTCGGGCCGGCGCTCGGGGTTGCGGTCGTAGAACGGCAGCAGCGCCAGCAGCACCATTGCCAGAGGTCGGGATGCCGACGGTCGCGAGAACCACCAGCGAGGGCGGCTTGATCACCCGCAGCAGCTCGAAGAGGAAGAAGAAGTACCACTCCGGGCGCGGCGTGTAGGTCGTCGTGGTCGGGTCGGCCTTGTTCTGCAGCTCGCCGGAGCCGAGCACGATCGCCATCACGATGATCACCGCGAGCACGATGGCCGCCATCGACCGAGTCCTTCAGCACGGCGTACGGGAAGAACGCCTTGCCCTGGCTCTTCAGGACCGAGTACTCGCGGAGGTACTGCTCCTTCTCCTGGCGATTCATCCTAGACCTCGTTCCTTGTCCACCGGTTCCGGCATCTTCGCCTTGATCCACGGCGGGGCGGTCGTGCCGAGCTTGGCGACCAGGTACAGGTGCGCGCCGATCAGGGCGGCGATCAGCACAGGTATCACCAGCATGTGGATCGCATAGAACCTGCGACAGCGTGGTTGCCCCGAACTCGGGGCCGGCTCTCAGGAAGTCGGCGAGGTACGGCCCGACCACCGGGCCCGTGCCGGTGATGTTCACCGCCACGACCGTGGCCCAGAACGAGCGCTGGTCGAACGGCAGCAGGTAGCCCGTCAGGCCCATGGCCATGGTCAGCACCAGCAGCACGACCCCGATCACCCAGTTCAGCTCGCGCGGGTACTTGTAGGCGCCGAAGAAGAAGACGCGCGCCATGTGCAGGAAGACGAGCACGATCATCACGGTCGCTCCCCACCGGTGCATGCCTCGCACGAGGGAGCCGAGGAAGACGTCGTTGGTGATGTGCTGAACGCTGTCGTAGGCGCGGTTGGGGTCCGGCTCGTAGTACATCGCCAGGAACACGCCCGTGACGGCCTGCGACAGGAACGCGAACATCGTCGCGGAGCCGAGCGTGTAGAACCAATTGGTCCCCTTCGGCACCTTGCGGAACATGAATCCGCGCAGGAACCCGCTCGCGCCGGTGCGCTCGTCGACCCATCCGACTACGTCCGTGCCGGCCTCGGCCGCCTGCTCCTTTGCCGGCGGCCGGCCGTTCTGCTGCTCACCCGGAGGCGGCGGCGGCTTGCGGCGGAAGCCACGACGTGGAGGTTTTGGAGTTCCGATCGCCATCAGGACGGCGGCGGCGTCGTGAACCGCTTGGGGTAGAGGTACTGCCAGAGGCCGTCCAGGGGCTCACCGGGGTCGCGTGGCGAGAAGCGCTTCAGGTCCGAGTTGACGCTGTAGCGGCGCCCGATCTGGACCTCCCTGCCCTTGACGCGCGTCTCGAAGCGGTCCAGCGGCCGGACCGGCGGACCGCTGACTACGAGGCCCTGGAAGTCGTACACACCGCCGTGGCAGGGACACACGAACCGCTCCGCGGGGCTCACCCAGCGCACCGGGCAGCCAAGGTGGGCGCAGCGGGTCGACATCGCGACGAAGCCGCCCGCCTTCTCGCCGGGAAGGGCCGGGTTGGTCTTGCGCACGTAGACGGTGGTCTTGCCGGCCTCGCCGAGACCGCTGACCAGCGAGATCACGCCGGGGATGTAGTTGTCGGCGGTGAACTCGTTGACGAACCCGACCGTCCGCCAATTGACGTCTTGCTCGTCGAAGACCGGGCCCACCGCGAACCCGATCGCGGGCAGCAGGATGGCGGCGGTGGCGATCCCTCCGGCCGCCATCGCGCCGGCGGAGAAGAGGCCACGCCGCGTGACCGTCTCGCCCTCGAAGGAGCCCGGCATCTTGGCCTTGCCCAGCGGATAGGACTCCGGCTGGTGCGCGGCGGCCCACGCGCCCTTCGCCGGCTCGCTGCGCGCCGTTCGGCGCCCCGTCGGCTCCATTCGGATCGGAGCCGGAAATGCTCGTCCCGTCAGCCATCCAAGTAGCCTCTGTTACGTACTCCTCGAAGCAGCCGGGGCCATCTGCCTGAACGCTATCAGGGCGGTATTCAGGTCATCTCCGATTCCCGCGCCGGCGGCCCTCTTGCGAGCCTCGCTCAGCGCCAGCGCCGGCGCCCCGGATCGTGCGCGCGAACCGCCTCCTTCACCTGCTGGTGACCGGTCCAGTGCCCGGTTCCGACTGCCAGCGCACAGAGCGCCCATGGGCAGCCGGCAAGGAGTCGGCGCCCGGCTCGGCCTCGCCGCGGCCCTCGACATGTACCTGCGCGCAGAGTGAGATCAGGTCCGCGAGCTCGAAGACCGCCTCCAGGTCGCCCAGCTCGGCCAGCCGTGCTAGGCCGAGCGCATAAGCCAGGTCGCCCTCGATCAGGCGCTGGTCGGGGTCATCGAGCTCCAGTCGCGCTCGCCGTAGTGCAGGAGATAGCCCTCAGGACGCTTTCGAAGACGAAGGAGTAGTCCGCTACTCGCGCGCCGACGCGCGGGCCGGCAGCAACAAGGTCCCCGAACGTGGCCTCGGTGGCTCTCATGGGGCCGCCTTGCCGGCCGCCCGGAACGCCTCCGCAGCGGCCTCGAGCGTCTCCTCCACGTGCGCCTCGGTGTGCGCCAGCGACGGGAACCAGGCCTCGTACTGGGACGGCGGGAGATAGATCCCGCGATCGAGCATCGCCCCGAAGAAGGCGGCGAACGCCTCGTGGTCGCATGCCCGCGCTCCGGCATAGTCGGTGACCGGGCGCGCCGAGAAGAACACCGTGAGGAGACCGGTGTCGGAGACGACCTGAACCGGCACGCCGGCCTCGGCTGCCACGGAGCGCAAGCCGGAGGCGAGGTGCTCCGTCGTCGCCGCGAGCCGGTCGTAGGCCTCGGCGTCCAGCAGCCCCAACGTCGCAAGGCCGGCAGCGGTCGCGAGCGGGTTTCCCGACAGCGTCCCGGCCTGGTAGGTCTCCCCCGCGGGAGCAAGCAGCTCCATCACGTTGCGCCGCCCGGCCACCGCAGCCAGTGGAAGGCCGCCGCCCAGCACCTTGCCGAGCAGCGTCAGGTCGGCCGTCACGCCGAGCCGCTCCTGCGCCCCACCGCGGCGCGACCCGGAAGCCGGTGATCACCTCGTCGAGCACGAGCAGCGCGCCGGCCGCCCGGGCGCGCGATGCCAGCAGTTCGAGGAAGCCCTCCTGCGGACGGAACCAGGCCCATGTTGGCCGGCACCGGCTCCGCCAGGATGGCTGCCACGGTGTTCCCCGCGCGCTCGAGCGCAGCGTCGAGCGCCGCGGGGTCGTTCCACGGGACGACGATCGTGTCGGCCGCCTGAGCCGCGGTGACTCCGGGTGAGGCCGGTATGCCCTGCGTGGCGAGACCCGATCCGGCCTCGGCGAGCAGGCCGTCGACGTGGCCGTGGTAGCAGCCGGCGAACTTGATCACGCGCTCGCGCCCGGTGGCGGCGCGCGCAAGCCGCACGGCGGTCATCGCCGCCTCGGTGCCAGAAGACGTCAGCCGCACCATCTCGGCGCTCGGGACTCGGGCGACCACCTCGGCGGCCAGGTCCACCTCCGCCGCGGTCGGAGCTCCGTAGCTCGTTCCCCGCGCCGCCGCGGCGGTCACCGACTCGACGACCGCCGGGTGAGCGTGGCCTGCGATCAGCGGGCCCCACGAGCACACGTAGTCGACGTAGCGGTTGCCGTCGGCGTCGAACAGCTCCGCGCCGGCAGCACGATCCACGAAGATCGGATCGCGCCCGACCGAGCGCATCGCGCGAACCGGGCTGTTGACGCCTCCCGGTATCAGGCCCGCCGCGCGTTCGAACAGCGCGCGAGAGCGCTCGTGCGAAGTTGCGGGGCGCACCGCCGCGCGGAGGCCGGCTATGCGGCGCCTCCGGCGAGCGCCGCCCGCTCCCACTGCTCGTAGTCGGGCGTGAAGTAGCGCAGGCGCACTTTCTTGAACTCCGTCGAGCTGTAGAGGGTCGCGCGGTCGGGGCCGGACAGGCCGCATACCTCGGCGACGCTGTCGAGCACGGCGTCGCACTCCTCCTTGGAGCGCCCGTGCGCCATGGTGAAGACGCTGTAGGGCCAGTCGGCATAGGTCGGCCGGCGGTAGCAGTGAGAGACGCCCCGCACCGCGGCCATCCGCGGGCCGGTCTCCGCGATCTCGGGCTCGGCGACCTTCCACACGCCCATGCCGTTCGCCGAGAAGCCGGCGCGGCGGTGGAAGAGGATCGCCGCGACGCGGCGCAGCAGCTTGCGATCCACCATTCCGCGGCAGTGGTCGAGCAGGCGCTCCACGGAGATCCCGAGACGCTCTGCGGCCGGCGCGTAGGCATCCGAGCGCACCTCCATGGGGCCCTGCAGCGCGCGGATCAAGGCGACGTCGAAGTCGTCGATCGGGACGGCCTCGCGCGGCATCGGCGCCACCGTCTCCGCCGTCTTGGCCAGGGCGTCGGTCCCGCCCTCCATCTCGAGGTTCATGTTGATCTTGAACATCGTGATCGTCGGCAGCTGGCGGATCGACTCCGCCGCGGTCCGCTCGGCCAGCACGTCGAGCGTGCGATCCAGGCCGAGCCGGCTGTCGGGCGGCACGGCGATCGTGAACCACAGGTTGAACTCGTGGTTGCGCAGGTAGTTGTGCGACACGCCCGGGTGCTCGTTGATGATCGCCGCCGCCCGGTGCGGGTGCTCCCCGTCGACCTTCGCGGCCACCAGCATCGACTGGTAGCCCAGCGCCGGCGTGTCGAAGATCGGCGTGATCTCGCGGATGATCCGCTCGCCGATCAGGCGGCTGGCGCGCTCCATGACCTCGTCCTCGGTCGCACCCGCGGCCTCGGCGACCGCGGCGAACGGCCGCTCTGCGAGGGGAAAGCTCGACTGCAGCAGGTTGAGAAGCTTGCGGTCGTCGTCGTCGAGCGGCACGGCGGCCCCGTGCTCGCGCGAGCGCAGCTTCGGGACGGCGCCTACGTTTGCAGCCACCTGGCTGCCTCCTTTGCGTGGTAGGTGATGACGATGTCCGCGCCCGCGCGGCGGATGGCCGTCAGCGACTCGAGCACCGCGGCGCGCTCGTCGAGCCAGCCCGCCCGCGCGGCCGCCTTGAGCGCCGCATACTCGCCGGAGACGTTGTAGGCCGCCACCGGCACCTCCACGGCATCGCGGACACGCGCGATCACGTCGAGGTAGGGCAGGGCCGGCTTCACCATCACGACGTCGGCGCCCTCCTGGACGTCGATCACGGCTTCCCGGACGGCCTCTCGCCCGTTCGCGGGGTCCATCTGGTAGCTGCGCCGGTCGCCGAACGCGGGCGCCGAGTCGGCCGCCTCGCGGAACGGGCCGTAGAACGCGGAGGCGAACTTGGCGCTGTAGGCGACGATCGGAAGGCCGCTGTAACCCTCCGAGTCGAGCTGGGACCGGATGGCAGCCGACGCGGCCGTCCATCATGTCCGACGGCGCGACGGCGTCCGCTCCCGCCGCGGCGTGCGAGACCGCTGTCTTGGCGAGCAGCTCGAGTGTGACGTCGTTGTCCACGTCTCCATCGTCGCGGATCACGCCGCAGTGGCCGTGTGACATGTACTCGCACAGGCACACGTCGGTGATCACGACCAGGTCGGGCTGCGCCTGCTTCAGCGCGCGGACCGCGAGCTGAACGATTCCCTCGGGGTCGTAGGCGCCCGAGGCGGCCTCGTCCTTGTGAGCCGGTATGCCGAACAGGAGCACCGCCGGGATGCCGAGCGACACGACCTCGCCCGCCTCTTCGGCGAGGTGCGAGATGGTCAGCCGCTCGATGCCCGGCATGGACTCGATCGGCTCACGCCGGTCGGTGCCGTGGGTCACGAAAAGGGGCAAGACCAGATGGCGCGCCGCCAGGTCGGTCTCGCGCACGAGGTCCCGCAGACCGCCCGTCCGGCGCAGCCTGCGAAGGCGCGTAGCTGGAAAGGACACGCCTTGAGTCTACCCCGGTATGTCAGGCCGCCCGGGTGAGGGCGAGCCGCGCTGCAATGCTGAAAACCGCTGCAAGCAGGAGCAGGTGAAGGAGCGGGCCGCCAAGGTCACCCGAGCCGTAGAGCGCGGAGGTGAGGGCATCGAGCGTGGGCTTGAAGGGGAAGGCGGCCGATACCGCCGCGGTCACCTTGTGGACCCCGTCGCTGACCGATCCCGCAGGGACCAGGCCGGCGAACGCAAGCGGCAGCAGCAGCGCGAAGGAGGCCAGCGAGGCGGTCGACACCTCGCGGGCGAGAGCCCCGATGAAGAGGCCCAGCGCTCCGAACGCCAAGGCGCCGGCGATGACCGCCGGCGCCCACAGCGCGACCCGTTCCCAGTCCAGGTCGACGAAGGTACCGAGCACAGCGAGGAGAAGCGCCATTACCGGGAACGCGGCCAGCGCGACCAGGACCATCTTCTCGGCCAGGAGCTCGGCCGGACGCACGGGGCCGCGCAGGAGACGGCCGAGCACGTTCTCCTCGCGCTCGAGGGCCAGCGAGCCGGATGCGAGCAGGACGCAGAGGAACATCAGCGAGATGGCCGCCGCCACGGCGGCGGCGAAGTCGGTCAGGGCCACCTCGGTCCCGGCGACGGTGGTCGTCTTGACGCGGATCGGCTGGCTGATTGCGCTGAGGGCACGGCCGGAGAGGTTGAAGTTCTGCCGGGCAAGCGTCGCGAAGCTGGACACCCGCTCGAGGTCGCGGCGCTCGGCCGAGCCGCGGGGCAGCCTGCGAGCCGCCCGGCCGGTGATCGCCGAGATCCGGTTCAGCCCCAGAACCGAGAACTCGCTGCCCAGCACGTTCACGCTGCCGCCCTGCTGCAGCAGCCCCAGATAGCGCACGGCGACCTGCGTCAGCGAGCGGGAAACACGCTGGTTGGCGCCCGCGACGGCGCTGTCGATCGCATCCCGGACGGCGCTTGCGCGCAGGGGGTCCTCCTCGTTCAAGAGGACCTCCACCCGTGGGCGATCGAGAGTCGAGCGCAGGTTCTGCTCGGTCACCGACGGGATCACGAGCGCGCCGAGGACGTCACCGTCGCGCACCTTCTTGATCGCCTCCTGACGCGAGCCCACGCGCACGGCGTCCACCCGGTCCCGCAGCTGCCGCTCGGCCAGCGACAGGTCGAGCTGCTGCCCTCCGATCTGAATCGCCGCCTCGCCCGGCGGCGGGCCCACGACGGCCACCTTGGGCCGGTCGGGTGACCGGCTGAGAGCGAACCCGACGAGCAGCGCCACGATGATCGGATAGGCGACCAGGATCGCCACGGTGAGCGGTGAGCGGCGCAGGATGCGCACGTCCTTGGCGAGCAGGCGGCCCACCGTGACGAGGGGAGACGGGCGGCTCAGCGGGGTTGCTCCCGCAGGAAGGACACGAAGGCCTGCTCGAACGAGCCGGCGCCGGGATTCAGGCGCTCACGCAGCTCCGCGACCGTGCCCCAGAAGAGGGCTCGTCCTTCCGTGAGAACGAGAACGCGGTCGGCGTGACGCTCGGCCTCCTCCACGATATGGGTCGAGTACACGACCGCCGTGCCGCGCGCGGCCAGCTCCGCGATGAACTGCCACAGCACCTCGCGCTGGCCCACATCGAGCGAGGCGCTCGGCTCATCGAGCAGCAGCACGGGCGGCTCGGCGACCACGCCGGCGGCGATGTTGACGCGCTGGCGGTTGCCGGCCGAGAGCTCCGCGACCGGATCGCCGGCACGGTCGGCGAGGCCTGCCTGCGCGAGCATGGTTGCGACGGCCGCGTCGGGATCCGCGGCCTGCTCGAGCTGCGCGAACAGCCGCACGTTGTCCTCGACGCTGAGCTTGCCGTAGAGCGCCGGCCGCTGGGGCACCCAGCCGATCCGCGCGCCGTCGCGCATGACCTCTCCCTCGTCGGGCGAGATCACGCCCGCGAGCACGGACAGCAAGGTCGTCTTGCCGGCTCCGTTCGGGCCGATGCACGCGATCAGCTCTCCCGGCGCCGCCTCCAGCGAGACGCCCGAAAGGGCAGCGCGCGACCCGTAACGCTTTTGCAAGCCGACTGCCTTGAGGACCGGCGGATTCATGGGAGCAATATCTTCCCGCCATGGATGAGCGGCGGTTGCTGTTCTGCGGGGACGTGGTCGGAGAGCCGGGAAGGCGGGCGCTTTCGGCGACGCTGCCCGTGCTGATCGAGGAGCACAAGCCCGACTTCGTCGTCACCAACGGCGAGAACGTGGCCGGCGGCCTGGGCATCACCCAGCGCACCGCGGAGAAGATCTTCGCCGCCGGCACCGACGTGATCACGACCGGCAATCACGTCTACCGCCATCGCGACGTCTACGCGTACCTCGACAACACCGACCGCATCGTGCGGCCGGCCAACTACCTCGACGGCAATCCCGGCCGCGGGTACACGGTCATCGAGAAGGACGGCGTGCGCTGGGCGATCGTGAACCTGAGCGGAACCGTCTTCCTGGATGCCGCCCGCTCGCCGTTCCTCGTGGTCGACTCGCTGCTCGACCGGCTCGAGAAGGAGGCCGACCTGATCTTCGTCGACTTCCACGCCGAGGCGACCAGCGAGAAGGTCGCCATGGGCTGGCATCTCGACGGCCGGGTGCTGGCTGTGGTGGGAACCCACACCCACGTGCCGACCGCCGACGGCCGGGTGCTGCCGGGGGGCACCGCGTACATCTCCGACGTCGGGATGACCGGTTCGCGCGCCGGCGTGATCGGGGTGAAGCGCGAGCAGATACTCGAGCGCTTCCTGACCCAGCTTCCGGTGCGCTTCGAGGGGGCGGAGGAAGACCCTTGGGTGATGGCCTGCCTCATCACCACCGACGGCGGCAACCGTGCGTCGTCTATCGAGCAGATCCTGGTCCCCTCGCGAGGAGAGCGGTGAACGCCAGCGGGAACCACCAGACCACGTACAGATAGAACCAGTGCGACATGGTGATCTGGACGGCCAGCAGAACGGCCGCGCCGAGCGCCAGGGCCTGAAGCACGTTCTTCTCGCGCGGGACGAACGCGACGCCCAGCGCCAGCAAGCCGGCCGCCGCCGTGACGAGGATGTGAACGGGCCCGAGCCAGTCCTCCTGTCCCCAGATGCTGAACGGCGAGTCGCGGTTGAGCTGGTACCCCAGGGTGCGATCCCATAGCTCTGAGAATCCGCCGTCGGGCAGGAACGGGACGAAGACCAGCGCGAGCACGGCCACGAAGACGGAGGCGAACACGACGGCGTCGCGCAGCCGGAACCGCTCGAAGCCGGCGAACAGGGGCGCGAGGGCGAGCGGCGCGAACTTGGCGGCCGACGCGAGGGCGAGCAAGCGCCCCCCTCCCGGGCGGTGAGGCGATCGCGACGAAGGCGAGCACCACCAGCAGCGCGACCAGGCTGTCGTTCGCGTTCGAGCTGAGGACGAACAGCGTGTACGGGTAGGCGGCCCAGCCATATGCGAGCAGCAGGCCGAGCCGGTTGCCGTCCCCGCGAGGGAGCAGCTGCCGGCCCAGCACGAACAGCGCGGCCATCGTGGCCAGGTCGAAGAAGACGGCCGCTGCGTGCGCTGCGGGCAGGTCGTCCCACGTGCCGTGCCAGGGCCACACCAGCTCCCAGGGAACGTAGGCGAGATAGCTGACCGGCCCGTAGGTGTCACCGGACGGGTTGTCCTGCGGGAAGGCTCCGTAGATGTCCTGCCCGTGCCTGATGTGGTCGGCTCCGATGACGCCCGAGTAGCCGACGTCGATCACGTTCGAGTTGGTGAGGTTCAGCCCGACGCGGAACCCGACCAGGAAGACGAGCACCAGCCCGAGCCACGAGAGCGGGATCGAGAGGTGCGGCAGTCCGGGCCCGGCGCGGCTGCGGGCCACCATCAGCATCCTGACCAGCAGGTACACGAGCACCGGGTAGACGAGCGGCACCGACGTGGAGATCTCTCCCCGGTTGAAGAAGATGTGCGACACCCCGAAGCCGAGGAGCACGACCAGGTCGAGGTGCAGCAGGCGAAACGGGCGGCGCCAATCGGCGAACGGAACCAGGAAGGCGACGACCAGGAGCACCCATACCGCAGGCGAGTTGAACCGGCGGCCGAACGCGCCCGGCAGGCCGCGCGCCATCTGCCATTTGACCTGCGGCCCCGTCCACACCTCGACGGCGCGGCCACGGCGCTCGTCGACGATCACCTGGGCGACCTCGTCCGGCCCCGCGAAGTAGCTCACCTGCCAGCGGCCCGGTCCGTTGGCATAGGGACGCACGCTCACATGGCCGTGGCGTCGCAGCTCGTCCTGGAGCTTGTCCGAGAGAGCCGCGATGCGCTCCACCTCCTGCGCAGTGAGGAAGTGCTGTGGCGGTGGCTTCGTCGGCGAGGCGGGACGAGTGAGGGTCGGCTCGGACTCGACCGCCTGGCTCGAAGCGGCCGGGGCGGCATGCGGGAACGCGGCCAGCGCGGCCGCGGCGAGCGCCGCGACGCCAAGCGACTGGAGCGAGCGGCGGCTCAGCCGCCGTGGGCGCGGCGACCGTGACCCGGCGCGCCGAGCCGGAAGCTCCAAAGCTTGTTGCCCACGAAGTTCAGCGGCGTGGCCGCGAGGATGGCGATCGCCTGCGCCCCGACCTTCTCGAAACCGGCCACGCTCACCAGCACCTCGAGCACGATCAGGTTGAAGCCCAGGGCGATCAGGCTGACGGTCAAGAAGCGCGCGGCCTGGAAGCCGGCATGACCATCGCCGGCACGGAAGGTCCAGTGCCGGTTCAGCAGGAAGTTGTTGGTGACCGCGACGCAGAAGGCGAGGATGGCCGCCGGGATGTAGTGGATCCCGCCCAGCTTCACGAGGGCCGTGAAGACGGACAGGTTCACGACGTAGCCGGTCGCTCCGACCATCGAGAACTTCATCAGCTGCACCCAGTTGGCGGGTTTGCGCAGCCCGCGGCCGACGCGGCGAGCATGCGCGGTCGCGGTCGTCCTGGCGGTGTAGCTCTCACCCGGCATGGGCGCCGAAGATAGAGCACGCTCCACGGGTCGAGTGTCGGTTTGGCCTGGGTTCACGGTTTGATCTCGAACTCGGTCAGCCCTTCCGGGCGCTCCTCTTCGACCTCGACACCATCGACGCGGGCCCCGTCGGGGCCGATACGACAGAAGTCGATCAGGCGCTCGACGTCCGCGGGATCGCCCTCGAGCACCACCTCGACCGATCCGTTTGGAGAGTTCCGCGCCCAGCCTGCGACCCCTTCCGAACGTGCCCGGCGGCGGAGGCTGTCCCGGAAGAACACCCCCTGCACCCGCCCGGTTACACGCAGATGCACTCGCCGATGCTCGGTCACTCGGGCACACCGAAGTGGTCGAGCACCACTTGGGCGACGTCCGTGACCGACCACTGACGCGGCTGCGGGGTGCTGCCGTTCACGTCAGGGCCGCAGTTGACGAAGGCAAGCGGGCCGAGCGAATCGCCCCGCCGCAGCGATCCGTGGCTTCCGCCGCCGACGTGGTCGGCCCCGCCCCAGTCGACGCACTCGTACCCGCGCCCGGCCGATATGACGATGTCGCCCGCCCCGGCGCACTCGAGCGCGCGCCCATAGGCGGCCCAGCGCGTCCGGATACCCGCGGCTTTCCCATTCCTCCCCCGAGACCTGGGCCTCGAGCGCCGCTGGGTCGCCCTCGAAGTCCCAGCGCATCCCGCGGGTGTCGGCGGCGGCGGACCCGGGCGCGAAGCGCAGCTCGCCGCGGGGAGTCCACAGCCGCGCCTCGCCATCCTCGAGCCAGGCCATCACGTCGACTCCCTTCAGCTCGCGCAACTTGGCCCGCACGGCGGGCAACCGCGCCGCGCAGGCCTCCTCGGGCCCGATTGCGTAAACCATCGCCGAGCGTGCACCGGGGCTGACGGCGAGCTCGGCGGCCTCTGCGTCGGGATCGTTGGGCTGGAGCACCTTCCACTCGCCGAGATACTCCGCCAGGCGCAGGCGCTCGGTGACGGCGACCTGGGCGTGGTCGGCCATCAGGATCACTGCGTGCTCGTCGAAGAAGCGCTGGGCACCGCCGCCGGCCTGAACCAGCTGCTCGAGATAGCGGTCGGCGCGGGCGATCGACGTGACCGTCGCATCGGGACCGAGGCGGTGCGAGTAGTTGTCGTTGTCGGGCAGCGAGAAGAGCATGAAGTCGTACAGGTCGTGTTCCTCGAGGTATGCGCCCACGCATCCCGAGTAGGGGTCCCGGGTGCCCGGTCGTGCCAGTGTCGAGCGGCAGTCGACGTCCTGCGATGAGTAGAGCTCGCCGTAGAACAGCTCGCCCGGCCCGTAAACGGCGTGCCGGAAGTTCGCCGCCTGGACCACCCGGCGCAGCCATCCCTGGACCGCGAGCTCGTGACGAGTGCGCCCGCGAAAGATCAGGAACGGCGTGCAGGCGGTCCGAACGCCGGCGTCGTCGAGCCGCTCGAACACCGTGGGGTGCGCGCGGCT
Organism: uncultured Solirubrobacterales bacterium; assembly: GCA_963785085.1. GTDB lineage: Bacteria > Actinomycetota > Thermoleophilia > Solirubrobacterales > JBBDJG01 > CAWACB01. The sequence continues at coordinate 25,556 of CAWAUD010000013.1, forward strand.
CAGGTGATCGAAGTTCATGTTGTAGACGGTGTCGATCATCGAGCGCAGGAGGCCGAACGTCCGTACCGCCTGGCCGGACGAGCCGTAGTCGACATACCGCCGTTCGCCACGGTGATACCAGTTGATCGAGGGAACGCCGTGGCGGTCGACCGTGACGCCCGTCGTGATCGAGGCGGAGGCGGCCGGTGTGACCGACGGGAAGACGCTCACGCAGTCCGGGTGATAGACGCCGCGCCTCAGGATCTCCTCGAACATCGGCGCCTTGCCCTGCTCGACGGCGCGTTCGAGCATCGCCGGCTTGAGGGCGTCGACGACTACGAGCACGAGCTTTTTCAACGGAGAATTCTTAGGCCTTCGTATTTGCGCTGCGCGCGGCGGCGCTGCGACACGATCGCCCAGACGGCGGCCGCCAAAGCCAGGATAGAAACAGGTGGGACGAGGATCGCCAGAGCAGCCAGCGCACCTGTCGCGACGTCCGCGTACACGAGCAGGAACGACGCAGTCTCCTCGTCGCCGCGCGCGCGCAGCCGGGCTTGCGCTCCCGTCAGGAAGGCGGTTGCGGCGATGAACGCAAGCAGGGCGCAGACGGCTCCGGCCGCAAGTCCCACGCCCTCCTCGTACCCCTCGTCGGCGAGCGAGCCGGCGAACAGGAGCGCGCCGATGCCGAGCGAGATCCCCGCTATGACGACCGCCGGCACGGGGACGTTCGCGCGGGCGACGACAAACCCGATCACGACGGCCACCGCCATCAACGCCAGCCACCACGGGGACTCCAGGAACGAGAAATGCGTTCCCTCGAAATCGACTCCCACGTTGGCGAGGGCGAGCAGCCCGACCACGAGGGCGGAGACGGCCGCCCGTACGCCCGCGGCGAGGGAGGCACCGATTCCCTGTGTTATGGCGAGAAAGAGGTCCATCGGCGATGGTCTATCGTCATTGTCGCTGTTGCGGATTGCAGAGAGTGTGTTCGCGGTGTCGAGCGTGCACCCGGCGAGCGGTTCGCAGGGCGGCTCGGAGAGACCCCGAATGCACCGTTTCAGAACATCTGCGTGACGGATCGGGAGCAAAGAACCAGCCACGACATCGAGCGCTACGCCGGCCTCTTCGCTCGGCGTACCCGCCAGATGAGGTCCTCGGCGATGCGGGACCTGATGGCGATCACCGCCCGTCCCGAGATGATCTCCCTCGCCGGTGGGCTCCCCGACACGTCGACGTTCCCGCCCGAGACGTTCGCCGCGCTCATGGCACGCATCGCGGCAGAGTCCTGCGCAAGCGCCCTCCAGTACGGCCCGACCGAGGGCTTCGACGAGACGAAGCTCCGGATCGCCGAGGTGATGGAGGCCGAGGGCATGCGCGTCGACATCGATGACGTCGTGGTCACGACCGGCGGCCAGCAGGTGATCGACCTGGTCTCGAAAACGCTGATCGATCCGGGCGACGTCGTGATCACCGAGGCGCCCACCTATCCCGGTGCCGTGCCGGTGTTCTCCAGCTACGAGGCCGACGTCATCCAGATCGAGATGGACAGCGACGGGATGCGCATCGACCTACTCGAGGAGACACTCGAGCGGCTCGAGCGCGAGGGGCGCCGGCCCAAGTTCATCTACACCGTGCCCACGTTCCAGAATCCCGCCGGAGTGACGCTGTCCGAGTCGCGTCGCAAGGCCCTCGTCGAGCTAGCGGCCCGGCGAGAGCTGCTCGTGCTCGAGGACAACCCCTACGGCCTCCTGCGCTACGAGGGCGAGCCGCTGCCGACGCTCTACTCGCTGGACGGCGGGCGCTATGTGCTCTACCTGGGCACGTTCTCGAAGATCCTCGCGCCGGGCATCCGGCTCGGCTGGATCGTGGCGCCGGCTCCGGTGCTGGCCAAGGTGAAGATGGGCAAGGCTGCCACAGACCTCTGCACCTCCTCGCTGACGCAGCAACTCGTCGACGCGTACTTCGCCGAGGGACGATGGCTCAACTACATCCAGAGCCTGTGCGCCATCTACCGCCAGCGCCGTGACGCGATGCTGGACGCGCTGGCCGAGTTCTTCCCGCCCCAGGCGGAGTGGACCCAGCCGGGCGGCGGGCTTTTCATCTGGGCCACCCTGCCGGACTTCATCGACACGAGCGACCTGCTCGCCAAGGCGATCCGAGAGGAGAACGTCGCCTTCGTCCCGGGCTCGGCCGCGTACGTCGACGGCCGCGGCGCAAGCTCGATGCGGCTCAACTTCTCCGGCGTCGACATCGACGGGATCGTCGAAGGCATCCGCCGCATCGGCAAGGTCGTGAACGAGCAGATCGACCTCTACGGGACCTTCACGGGCGCGCAGCCGGCCGCGGTGCCCAGGCGCACCCCCGAGCAGCGCGGCGAGGAGCCGCTGGCAGACGTTCTGCACCTGCCGCGCCGGGCACGCCGGCAGGGCGCATGAACGCACGGCGCGTGGCCGTCCTCAAGGGCGGGCAATCCCTCGAGCGGGAGGTCTCGCTGCGATCGGGCAACCGCGTCGAGGACGCTCTGGAGGAGCTCGGCGCGGACGTCGTGGCGATCGACGTCGACGCGACGCTCGCGCGGCGCCTGCGGGAGACGGAGGCCGAGGTCGCCTTCATCGCGCTGCACGGCCGGGGCGGCGAGGACGGCACCGTCCAGGAGATCCTCGAGATCATCGGCATCCCCTACACGGGCTCCGGAGTGCTGGCCTGCATGCGCTGCATGGACAAGGTGCTGACGAAGCACAAGCTGATCGGGAACGGGCTCCCGACACCTGATTTCTTCGCGTTCAACGAGGTCGCCTTCAAGGAGTTCGGGGCCGCCGATGCGCTGCCGGCGATCGAGGAGCGGCTCGGCTTCCCGCTCGTCGTCAAGCCGGCGGCTCAGGGCTCGGCGTTGGGGATTCGTTTCGCCGGGGCCGCGAGCGACGTGCCCGAGGCGCTCGTGTCCGCCTTCAGCTACGACGACCGGGTCTTGCTGGAGCGGCACATCAGCGGCCGCGAGCTGGCGGTCAGCCTGCTCGAGCAACCGGGCGGAGGCGTGCAGGCGCTGCCTGTCGTGGAAGCCCGCCCCCGCGAGGGCTACCGGTTCGACTTCGAGGCCCGCTACGAGATCGGCAAGACCGACTACTTCTGCCCCGCCGACCTGCCCGGCGACGCCACCGAGCGGGCGCAGGAGCTCGCCGTGCAGACCTACGAGCTGCTCGGCTGCGCCGGCTTCGCCCGCGTCGACATGATCATGGACGCGGACGAGCAGTTGCACGTGCTGGAGGCACAGGCGATTCCGGGCATGACCGAGACCAGCCTGCTCCCGCAGGCGGCCGAGGCAGCGGGGATCAGCTTCAGGGACCTGGTGGAGCGGCTCGTGGATCTAGCAGTCGAGCGGCGTCAGGCTGCCGCTACGGCTTAGCCGCTGCCCGAGGCGAAATCCTCAGGCGTTACCTCATCTAGGAACTTCTTGAACTTGTCGACGACCTCTTCGGTGTCCTCGACCTCGTGCTCAAACTCGATCGCGCTCTCCTGGATCACGTCCTCGGCGGCGAAGATCGGCGCGGACGTGCGAACGGCGACGGCCAGGGCGTCGGAAGGCCGGGAGTCGATCTCGACCTCCTGCCCGTTGATCCGCAAGGTGATCGAGGCGTAGAAGGTGTTGTCCCGCAGCTCGGTGACGGCCACGCGGGTGCACTGGGCCTCGAGCTCCCCGATCACGTCGGTGATCAGATCGTGCGTCATCGGACGCGGCGTCGAGGCGCCCTGAAGCTTCATCAGGATCGCGGCAGCCTCGGGGTGTCCGATCCAGATCGGCAGGAACTTGTTGCCGTCGACGGTCTTTAACAGGACGATGGGCTGCTTGCCCACCATGTCGAAGCTCACCCCGTAGATGACCATCTCCTGCATTTCAGGTCCCCTGAGCCCGCGGCAATACCATGCGGCTGATTATAGGAACGGGTAGCGGGCCACCCTGCTTGCATCTTGCCCGGTCGCGTGAGAAAGGGACGGGCAACTCCGGTCACGGACGAAAAAAGCCCCGCAAAACGCGGGGCTGGAACATGGGCGATCCTGGACTCGAACCAGGGACCTCCTCCTTATCAGAGAGGCGCTCTGACCGACTGAGCTAATCGCCCGCGGATGCGAAGGTTAGCGACCAGGAATACGGGGGTCTCAGGCGGCCATACGCCCGCGCAGCGCGAGCGCCAAGCCCTTGAGTTCCGCGAGGTCCTCGAAGGGGATCTCGACCGTTCCGCCGCGGCGGCGGAGGCGCACGCGAACGTCTCGTCCGAGCGCCGCCGACAGCTCCTCCTCGGCAGCCCTCTGCGTGGCGGAGACGTCAGCCGGCACCGGCCGCAGGCGCTGGGGCGCCGGGCTGGGCTCGGAGGCCGACGAGCGGGCCATCGCCTCGGTCTCGCGCACCGACCAGCCGCGGTCGCGGGCATCGCCGGCGAGCTTGCGCTGGGTCATCCGGTCGCGCGCCTGCAGCAGCGCGCGGCCATGGCCCTCCGAGAGCACGCCCGATTCCAGCATCGAGAGCACGTCGTCGGGCAGGTCGAGGAGCCGGATCAGGTTTGAGATGCCAGCGCGGCTGCGCCCGCAGCGGCGGCCGACCTCCTCCTTCGTGAGGCCGAGCCCGTCGACCAGCGCAGCGCATGCCCGGGCCGCTTCGACCGGGTTCAGGTCCTCGCGCGCCATGTTCTCGATCAGCGCCAGCTCGAGGCGCTCGTTCTCCTCGGTCGTCCGGACGACCGCCGGGATCCGGTCGAGGCCCGCCATCCGCGCGGCGCGCAGACGGCGCTCGCCGGCGATCAGCTCGAACCTCCCGCCGGCCGACGGCCGCACCAGGATCGGCTGCAGCACGCCGCGGGAACGGATCGAGTCGGCCAGGGCGGCGAGCTCCGGCTCCATGAACCGCTTGCGCGGCTGAAGCGGGTTGGCGTCGATCAGGTTCGGCGGGATCTCCTGGAAGTTCGCCTCGTCGCGCTCCTCCGGCGGCGGGAGAATCGCAGCCAGGCCTCGTCCCATTCCACGCTCAGCCACGTTCTGCGACCTCCTTGGCCATCTCGAAGTAGGCATCCGACCCGGCGCAGTGCGGATCGTGATGGATCACCGGCCGGCCGTAGCTCGGCGCTTCGCCGATTCGCACGTTGCGCGGTATGACGGTGCGCATCACGAGCGACGGGAAGTGGCGGCGCAGCTCCTGCTCCACGTCCTGCGCCAGGCGCGTGCGACCGTCGTGCATCGTCAGGAGCATCCCGGCGATCTCCAGCCGCGGGTTCAGCTCGCGCTGGATCAGCGAAAGCGTGTCGAGGAACTGCGCCAGCCCCTCGAGCGCGAGATATTCGGCCTGCACCGGAACGATCACGCGGTCGGCCGCCACCAGAGCGTTCACCGACAACGGGCCGAGCGACGGCGGGCAGTCGAGGATCACGTACTCGTAGCGGTCCTGGATCGGCGCGATCGCCTCGCCGAGACGGCGCTCGGAGCCGGGCATCCGCGGCAGCTCGACCGTTGCGCCGGCGAGGTCGGCCGTCGAGGGAACGACCGCGAGGTTGGCGACGGCGGACGGGACCACGGCTTGGTCCACGCGCGAGCCCCCGAGCAGGCACGTGTACGTGTTGTGCTCGTGGCCGCGCGGAAGACCGAGCGCGATCGTCGCGTTGCACTGCGGGTCGAGGTCGAGCAGCAGCGTCCCGTAACCCGCCTCGGCGACGCAAGCGGCGAGATTCACGGCGGTGGTGGTCTTGCCGACCCCACCCTTCTGGTTTGCGACTGCGTAGACGGTTGCCATGACGTGGCGAAGATAGCCCCGGGCTCAGTCGGAACCCGGACCCGAAGAGAAGTTCGGAGCCGAACCAATTTCTCCTCCACCGCCTACCGCCTACCGTCTACCGTCTAAGCCAACGGCCGCTTTCGCGCTCGGCCCGGCCGGCGCGGATAACCCTCGGGAAGGGGCGCGGTCTTGCGATACACGACCAAGCGCGTCGCGGTCCCCTCGAGCCGTTCGTCCTCGGCGCCCCCAAATCCCTCCGGCGTCAGTCCGAGCAGGTCGGCCGCCCGGGCGCCGCGGTCGAGCTCATCCGGATCCAGGTTCCGCTTCCAGGCGACCATGACCCCGCCCGGCCGCAGCAGGGGAGCCGCATACTCCGCCAGCACCGGGAGGGAGTCGACCGCGCGCACGACCGCCGCGTCGTAGGCCTCTCGGCCCTCGCCGGCGGCCCAGTCCTCGACCCGCTCAGGCACGGCGCGAGCATTCCGCAGGCCCATCGCATCCGCAGCCGCGCCGATCCACTCGCTCTTGCGGCCCGCCGACTCGACCAGATCGACGCGAGCGGCGGGGAGCGCAACCGCGAGCGGCAATCCCGGCAGTCCCGCACCGCTCCCGATGTCGACGATCGTAGACGCCGACCGCACGTCCTCGACCGCGAGCGCCAGCAGCGAGTCCGCCACGTGGACCTCCCAGATCTGCGAGGGGTCGGTGACCGAGGTGGGGGCGTGCGGATCGCCGCTGAGGCGCTGCGCGAGGCGCTCGAGTTGGTCGGGCGCCGCCGGAGGCAGCCGCCAGCGGGCGGCCAACTCCTGTGCGCGTTTCACGTGGAACGTTGCAGTTCTGTTGCAGTTACCGTCAGCCGTGCCCGACGGGGGTGATCACGATCCGCCGGAAGGGCTCGTCGCCTTCGCTGTGGGTCTCGACGGTGGGCTGCTCGGCCAGGTAGTTGTGCACGATCTTCCGCTCCTGGGAGCTCATCGTGTCGAGCTCCACCGGCCGGCCGTACCGCAGCGCGTCCGCGACTCCCCGGTCCGCCTGGCGCTCGAGCATCGAGCGGCGGCGCTCGCGATAGCCGCCCGCATCGACGACAACCTGCTTGCGATCCTCCGCCCCGCGATATGCCGCCTGTGAGCAGACGAACTGGATCGCGTCGATCGTCTGGCCGTGCTTGCCGATCAGGAGGCCGAGCTCCTGTCCGCTGATCTCGACGTGCAGCTCCTCATCGGTTTCCCGCACGTCGACGCTGGCCCGCACACCGAGGTGGGCGAGCGTTCGGCGCACCAGCTCCCGCGCCCGCTCGGCCGGCTCGTCCGGCCACTCGAAGTTCTCCTCGGCATCTCGCCAGGCCTCGAGGTCGGCCACTGCGACGACCCGTACGACGGCGTCCTCGCCCTTGCCCTCCTCGAGAACGTCGAAGCTCACATGCTCGACCGCGAGGCCGGGGTAGGACAGCTCCAGCTCCTTCATGGCCGTCCACTTGGCGGCGCCGAGACTGTCTCCCTCCGCCTCGATCCGCGCTACACCACCGTCTCCGGCGCCCCCGTTTCCGCGCGGCTCCGCCATGGCCCTACCTGCGCCGGCGCTTCTTCTTGCGCGGGGGCCGGGGCGGCGCCTTGGTGGCCGTCCCGCCACCACCGCCTCCAGCGCCGGCAGCGGCCGGCGCTCCCCGTTTTCCGTTCTCGCCCACAAGCGCCGCGGCCGGCTGCGCCGACACGGGCACGGGTGGCGGGGACAGGCGGCGGACGACCAGCTGCTGCCCGAGCGTCCAGAAGTTCGTCGTGATCCAGTACACGATCAGGCCGGCCGGGAATTTGGGAATCAGCGCCGCGAACACCAATGGAAGCAGCAGGAAGATCCGCTGCTGGTTCTTGTCGGCGGTGGCCGTCATCACGAGCGTCGACGCCATCTGGGATGCGATGAACAGCACGATCAGGACGACCAGCACGGCGCCATGAGCCGGCTTGGTGATGTCGTTGATGATCAGGAAGCCGTTGTTCCCGGTCGCCTGCACCTGCTCCTTGAAGCTGCTGCCGTTGAACAGCTGATAGAGCGCGAGGAAGACCGGGAGCTGCAGGAGAAGCGGCAGGCAGGAGGCGAACGGGCTGAGGTTGTTCTCCTTGTAGAACGCCATCATCTCCTGGTTCATGCGCTGGCGATCGTTCTTGTACTTCTCCTGGATCTCCTTGACCTCGGGCTGAAGCGCGCGCAGCGCGTTCATCGACTTGACCTGCTTGATGGTCAGCGGGCAGGATCGCCAGGCGCACGAGGATCGTCAGCACCACGATCGACAGCCCCCATCCGAGCCCCACGTCGTCGTGCAACCACGTCAGGAGGTTGTCGAACAGGTCGATGAGCGGCTGCAGGATGCTCGCGTAGACCAGCATCAGCGCCTCGCCCCGAAGACCCGCTGGGCCCCCACCGGGTCAAGCCCGCCGGAGCTGAAGGGGTTGCAGCGCAGAAGCCGCCAGCCGGCGAGCACCACGCCGCGCGCCGGACCGTAGGCCTTGACGGCCTCGACGGCGTAGGCGGAGCAGGTCGGCTCGTACTTGCAGCGCCGCGGGAACAGCGGCGAGATCAGCCGCTGGTACAAGCGCACGGGCGCCAGGACGACCCTGGTGGCCAAAGACCTCATGCCGCCTCCGCCGAGGAGGTGCCGGCATCGCCGTCCTGCGCGCCGGTCAATCGGCCGGCAAGGTCATCGAGATCCTGCCGCAGCCCCTCGAAGCCGTCACCGTCGACCAGCGTCGTGACCGACGGACGCGCAACGACCACGAAGTCATGCCGTGCCGGAAGCTCATCGATCGACCAGAAGGCCTCGCGGATCCGGCGCTTCACGCGATTGCGCTCCACCGCGCCGCCCACCTTCCGGCCGACCGACACGCCGAGGCGAACGTCGGTGTCCTCGCCGTCCTCCTCGTCTGCACGCGGGAACGCATAGAGAACCAGGTGGCGGGACGCGACCGAGCGTCCCTTCCTGTAGACCCGATCGAAGTCGGCACTCTTCGACAGCCGCGGACGTCGATGCCGCGTCTCCCGGTGGGAACGCTCCACCTGACCAGCCCCCGTCAGACGGTCAGCCGCGAGCGCCCCTTCTTGCGGCGGCGCTGGATCGTCAACCGGCCGGCGCGAGTCCGCATACGAGCACGAAAGCCGTGCGTACGGGCGCGCTTGCGCTTCTTGGGTTGGTACGTTCGCTTCAAGGAGAGGACTCCGGTGAGGAACCCCGCGCGGCGTGCAGGGCAGGAAATCGAGCGTCCGAGTATAGACAGTCACCCCCGAGGCGCCGGGCCGCCCTCGGCAGTCCGCAACGACGTCCGCAACCTTTTCGGCGCGATTTCCGCCAACGCCGGAATTGCACGCACCAACTGCGATTTCTGCGCTCTGGGCGCTGCTAGCATCGCACGCCCTTCCAGGCCTAACGGCCTACCGCAAACTGCGATTTCTGCTCTTGGGGGCGGCAACGGAGAGCGTGGAAACGCATACACAAACCGACGCCGGACGCGCCTGGGCCGACGCCCAGGAACACCTTCGTCGCAGGCTCCCACCCGAGGTTCTCGGCACCTGGCTCGACGATGTGAGGCCCAGGTCCATCTCCGGATCGACCCTCTACATCCAAGCTCCCAAGCGAACCAGGGAATGGGTTCGGCGGCGATTCGGCGCGCAGATCTCACAGGCGGTGGCAAGTGCGGTGCCCGCGGTGACAGCGGTCGAGTGGCTCGATCCCGACGAGACCGACGCCGGACCGGCGGCCCCGGCCAAGCCCCGCACCGAACTCGCCGCCGGCAAGACCTTCGGCCAGTACGTGATCGGCGCTCCGAACCGGTTCGCCCACGCCGCCGCGCTGGCGGTTTCCGAGCTCCCAGGGCACGCCTACAACCCACTCTTCCTTCACGGGCCGCACGGAATCGGCAAAAGCCATCTTGCGCAGGCGATCGGCAACTACGTCCGCTCGCACGACCGTGAGATGACCGTCGTCTACACGAACGTGGACGCCTTCACCACAGAATTCACAACCGCGCTGCGCGCCGGCAACGTCGATGCCTTCAAGGCCGTCTATCGCCACGCCGACGTTCTGATAGTCGATGACGTCCAGCTGTTCGAGGATCGGCCGCGTACCGTCGACGAGTTCTTCCACACCTTCGACGACCTGCATGGACGCGGCGCGCAGATCATCCTCACCGCAGATCGAAAGCCGGCCGGGATAACCAACCTCCACGAGCGGCTGCGAGACCGATTCGAGGCGGGCCTGGTGGTCGAGCTCGCGCCGCCGGACTTCGACATGCGGCTTGCGATCCTGAGGAAGCGCGTCGGAAACGACGACCCGCCGGTCGAGCCGGAAGCCCTGGAGCTGCTGGCCCGAATCGTCTCCCCCAACATCCGCACCCTCGAGGGCGCCTTGATCCGGGCCCGGGCGTTCGCATCCCTCACAGAGCAGAAATTGACCACGGACGTGGCAAGCCACGTCATCTCGAGCCTCGGCAGCGAGGACATCCGAGAGGGATTTCCAACGCCGACGGTCGAGCAGATCCAAGAAGCCGTGACAAAGGTCATGGGAGTCGGAATTGCCGATCTACGCTCGAAAAGACGTGGCCGTCAGGTCGTTTATGCTCGCCAGGTCGCCATGTATCTGACCCGCGAGCTCACCCCTCTGTCCTTTCCCACCATCGCCCGCAGCTTCGGTGGACGCGATCACACCACCGTCATGCACGCGCACAAGCGAGTCGCCGGCGACCTGCTCTCGGATGCCACCACTCGCTCCCTTGTGGATTCACTGGTCAAGCAGTTGGGGACGAAGTCCGCCCCATGAGCACCGAGCGCCGCGGGTCCACAGATCTCCCCACAGATCCCTCGAGCTCTCCACACAGCTCTTTCCGGCTCTGCGCCGGCAATCGCCATGGTTCATCCCCGAACTTCTCCATCCATCACTCCTCTTCCATCTCCAAGGTGAAGCTCTGAGATGAAGATCACGGCAAACCGAACCACCTTTCTCTCCGAGCTGCAGCTCGTCGGACGTGCAGCCTCGACCCGCACCTCCATTGCCGCTCTCGGCGGGATCCTGATCGAGACCGGCGAGGGCAATGCCGCTCTGGCGGCTACGGATGCGGAGCTGGCGTTGCGCTCGAACGTCGAGTTGGAGGTGGAGCAGCCCGGCCGGGTTCTGCTTCCAGCGCGCCTGTTGATGGAGATCGTCCGGGCGCTGGATGGTGAGTCGGTGACGCTGGAGCACCGTCCCGACCAGGGTCATGTGGCCGTCATGTCCGAGCGCGCCGAGTTCCACATCCGCACGTTGCCGGCGGAGGACTTTCCGCGGCTTCCGGATCCCGGCGACAGTGCGATGGCGCTGGCCGGCGACGTCTTCTCCGCGACCGTGGAGCGGGTCGCCAAAGCCGCATCGCGTGATGAGACGCGCCCGGTCCTGACCGGGATCCTGGTCTCCATGGCCGAGGGCCGGCTGCGGATGGTCGCCACCGACTCCTACCGGTTGAGCGTCAAGGAGACGGCGCTCGACAACGGTGCTGCGACTGAGTTTCAGGCGAACATTCCCGCTCGCACGCTGCAGGAAGCCGGGCGGCTGGTGCGCGAGACGGGCGCGGACCAGGTGACCCTGGCGGCTCAGGACAATCAGATCGTGTTCGGCATCGATCGCGTCTTGTTGTCGTCGCGCCTGATCGATGGTCAATTCCCGAACTATGAGCGGCTGCTGCCGGACTCCTTCGAGCATGAGGTCCGGGTGTCGCGGCCCGAGCTCGCCGGAGTCGTGCGGCGGGTGGGCCTGATGGCGCAGCGCAACAGCCCGTTGCGGATGCGCTTCGAGGAGGGGACGCTGACCGTATCGGCCCAGACGCCTGACATCGGCGAGGCGGTGGAGAGCATTCCCGTGCCCTTCCAGGGCGAGCAGTTGGAGATCGGGTTCAACCCGGCGTTTCTCCAGGATGGCCTCGAGAGCGTGGAGTCGGACGACGTTCAGATCAAGCTGATCAGCCCGGTGCGGCCGGGGCTGCTCGAGGCCGCCGGCGACAGCGATGCCGACGGGCGGTTTCTCTACCTGATCATGCCCGTGCGACTCAACGTGTAGGAAGCCCCTTCGGGCCCGGTCGCCGGCCGTCATGCACGTAGCCTCTCTGACTCTCCGCAACTTCCGGAGCTACGAGCGCGCCGAGCTCGATCTACCGCCGGGGATCACCGTCGTGCAGGGACCGGTGGGCGTCGGCAAGACGAACCTGCTCGAGGCGCTTCACCTTGGTTGCCTTGGCCGTTCCTTTCGAACCTCACGCGAGGGAGATCTGATCCGTCGCGGCGAGCGCGTTGCGCGCGTGACGCTGACGACGGCGCCACGAGCCGCACGTGATCGAGGCCGGCATCGAGCGCGGCCGTCCCAAGGTCTTTCGCGTCGACGGCGTGCGCGCCGAGCGCGCGCCGGATTCCGAGACCAGGCCGCTCGTGTGCGTGTTCGCTCCCGACCGGCTGGAGCTGGTCAAGGGCCCGGCGGGCGTTCGGCGCGCGCACCTGGACGACGTCATCGGTGGCCTCTGGCCGGCAGCCCGCGCGGCCCGGCGGTTCTATCTGCGCGCCCTCGCGCAGCGCAATGCGCTTCTCGGGCGAGTCCGAGCCGGAGCCACGGGCCAGGAATCCCTTGCGGGCTGGAACCGGGAGGTGGCGCGGCACGGCTTCGATCTGATGGAGCGCCGTAGGGAAGCCATTGACCAGCTTGCACCCCGGTTCCAGGCTCAGGCCACGGCGCTCGGCCTGCCCGAGCCGGGCGAGCTGGCCTACCGGCCGCGCTCCCGGGCCGAGACGGCCGAGCAGCTCGAGCAGGAGCTTGCGGAGCACCTGTCCTCCGATCTCGACCGCGGCTTCACGACCCACGGGCCCCATCGCGACGAGCTCCGCTTGTCCGCCGGTGGGGAGGAGCTGCGCCGGTTCGGCTCCCAGGGCCAGCAGCGGCTTGGCCTGCTCTCCCTGCTCCTGGCGGAATGGCAGCTCCTGCGCGACGAGCGCGGCCGGCCCCCGCTCCTACTGCTCGACGACGTCCTGAGCGAGCTCGATCCCGCCCACCGGGCGGACCTGCTTGCCCTGGTCGAAACCGGTGGGCAGACCCTGATCACGACCGCCGATCCGGGAGCCGCCGGCCTTGCCGCGAGCGCGGCCGCCCGGCTCGAGGTCAGCCCGGATGGCGCGCTCGCGATGGAACGGGCTGCCTGATGGGCCTGCGCCGGCGCCCGCGGCCCTTCGCCGAGGCCCTTCAGCGCTTTCAGGGCCGCATCGCTCCGCCGACGCTTCTGGGAGAGGTCCAGCGTCTGTGGGCGCCGGCCCTCGGCGAGCAGATCGCGGCTCACTCGGAGCCGGTCTCAGAGCGCCAGGGTGTGATCACGGCGCGCTGTGACTCAGCTGTTTGGGCAGCGGAGCTGACCATGTTGGCGAGGTCTCTGTGCGACCGATTGAACGGCGAATTCGACGGGCGCCGTCCCGTGCTGGCAATAAAGTTCACGGCGGCTCCCGGCTAGCGGGTTTCCAATCGTGTTCGTACCACCTGCGCGCACGTTTTTCGGCTTTCTGATGGGAAATTTTGACGCTCGACCGTCACTGATTCGTGAGTCGGTCTGCTACCCTATAAGGGCCGATTCGTGACGCCTTCTAGCGCGCGCTTCCTGCTTGGAGCTGAACGCGCACGCGCTTCCAGAAGGGCGTCAAGGAACACACCAACAGCCTGACCAGGAGGACTTTCTTTGCCACCAGACGGGGCGCGCAAACAGGACAATGGCGCGAGCAAGGCCGCGTCCAAGAAGAACGCCGCCCCAGCCGCGAATGAGGGCAGCTACAAGGCATCCGACATCACGGTGCTGGAGGGCCTCGAGGCTGTCCGCAAGCGCCCCGGCATGTACATCGGCTCCACCGGTGAGCGTGGTCTGCATCACCTGGTCTACGAGGTCGTCGACAACTCGGTCGACGAGGCCCTCGCGGGCTACTGCGACCACGTCGAGATCACACTGCACCCCGACAACAGCGTCACGGTGCGCGACAACGGCCGCGGCATCCCGGTCGACACGATGGAGAAGGAGCAGCGCCCGGCCGCTGAGGTCGTGCTGACGGTGCTCCATGCCGGCGGCAAGTTCGGCGACGGGGGCGGCTACAAGGTCTCAGGCGGGCTGCACGGCGTCGGAGTCTCCGTCGTGAACGCTCTTTCCGAGAGCCTCGACCTGGAGATCCGGCGTGACGGCCACATCTGGCGTCAGCACTACGAGCGCGGCATCCCGCAGGGCGACCTCCAGAAGGGCGAGGAGACCTCGGACTCGGGCACGACCATCTCCTTCCTGCCCGACCGCGAGATCTTCGAGTCGGTCGAGTACGACTTCGAGGTCCTCTCGCAGCGGATGCGCGAGACGGCCTTCCTGACCGCGCGGCCTGCGCGTCGAGCTGATCGACGAGCGCGGCTCGCGCGAGCGCGTCGAGTTCATGTACGAGGGCGGCATCAGGGACTTCGTCTCCTACCTGAACGACAAGAAGGAGCCGCTGCACAAGAAGATCGCCTACTTCGAAGGCGACGGCGACGAGGGCCAGGTCGAGGTGGCGATGCAGTGGAACTCGAGCTACCAGGAGACGATCTTCTCCTTCGCCAACAACATCAACACGCACGAGGGCGGCTCGCACCTGTCGGGCTTCCGGTCTGCGCTGACGCGGACGCTCAACGCCTATGCGCGCGGGAAGGGGTTGCTCAAGGAGAAGGAGGACAACCTCTCGGGCGACGACGTGCGCGAGGGCCTGACGGCGATCGTCTCCGTGAAGCTGCACGACCCCCAGTTCGAGGGTCAGACCAAGACCAAGCTCGGCAACCCCGGCATCCAGGGCTTCGTGGAGTCGACGGTCAACCGCTAGCCTGGCGGAGTTCCTCGAGGAGAACCCCACCGAGGCGCGGCGCGATCATCACCAAGGCCATCTCAGCCGCACGGGCACGTGAGGCCGCGCGCAAGGCGCGTGACCTCACCCGGCGCAAGTCGGCGCTCGAGAACTCGACGCTGCCCGGCAAGCTCGCCGACTGCTCCGTCAAGGACCCGGCGCTGGCCGAGATCTTCATCGTCGAGGGCGACTCCGCCGGCGGCTGCGGCAAGCAGGGCCGCGACCGCAACACGCAGGCCGTCCTGCCGCTGCGCGGCAAGATCATCAACGTCGAGAAGAACCGGATCGACAAGGTGCTCTCCAACAACGAGATCCAGGCGCTGATCACCGCCATCGGCTCCGGGGTGCGCGAGGAGTTCGACATCGAGCAGCTGCGCTACCACAAGATCATCCTGATGACGGACGCCGATGTGGACGGCGCGCACATCCGCACTCTGGTGCTGACGTTCCTGTTCCGGGAGATGCCGGCCCTGTTCGACGGCGGCTACATCTACATCGCCAAGCCGCCGCTCTACAGGGTAAAGGTCGGCAGCCGCGAGACCTACATCGAGAAGGAGTCGGAGCTCGAGGAGATCCTGCTGCGCGACAAGCTCGAGAAGATGGATGTGTTCGACCGCGCGGCGTCTCCGTTCAAGCTCACGCACCAGCGCTGGCAGCGCTTCACGCGCCTGCTGAAGGAGTACGAGGGATGGGCCTCGAGCCTGCGCGCCGGGTACGAGAACGAGACCGTCACGTTCCTGGAGGAGTCGGAGATCCTCGACAAGGGCCTGATCGAGGCCGATCAGGTCGTCAAGCAGCTCAAGCAGAAGCCGGCCGAGGGCGAGCCCTACGACACCGAGGTTCAGTCCGAGGAGCGACGGCGTGATCGTCGTCCGGGTGGTCGAGCGCAGGTCCGGGCTCGCGAGAACGCACCGGCTGCCCCGCGTGCTGTTCGAGTCCCGTGAGTACCGGCAGCTGGTGAGGGTGCACGAGGAGCTGGTGAAGCTCTGCGGCGTCCCGCCGTTCTCGCTCAAGCTGGGAGATCATGAGGCGGAGGCGCTGTCCTTCGAGGAGCTCCGCCGGGCGGTGATGGACCTGTGCCGCCGAGGCGTCCAGCTGCAGCGCTTCAAGGGCCTCGGCGAGATGAACGCCGACCAGCTGCGGGAGACCACGATGGACCCGGCCACGAGAACCCTGCAGCGCGTGAACATCGACGAGGACGAGGCGCTCGCCACCGACGAGCTGTTCTCGAAGCTGATGGGTGACCAGGTCGAGCCGCGCCGTGAGTTCATCGAGAAGCATGCCCGCGACGTCAGCTACCTGGACGTGTAAGGAGATGGCATGCACTTGAAGCTCTGACAGGCAACGTCGAGCCCCGCGGCCTGCGGGAGGAGATGCGCTCGTCGTACCTCGATTACGCGATGAGCGTGATCGTCGGACGCGCGCTGCCCGGACGTGCGCGACGGCCTCAAGCCCGTGCACCGCCGCGTTCTGTACGCGATGCACGAGGCCGGTCTCCAGCCGACCGCGCCGTACCGCAAGAGCGCTCGCGTGGTCGGCGACGTCATGGGTAACTACCACCCGCACGGCGACCAGGCGATCTACGACACGCTCGTGCGGCTCGCGCAGGACTTCGCGATGCGCTACCCGCTGGTCGACGGCCAGGGCAACTTCGGCTCGATCGACGACGACCCGCCGGCCGCCATGCGGTACACCGAGGCGCGCCTGGCGAAGCTGGCCACCGAGCTGCTGCGCGACATCGACGCCGACACCGTCGACTTCACGCCCAACTACGACGAGTCGCGCAACGAGCCGCTGATCCTGCCGGCGCGCTTCCCGAACCTGCTGGTCAACGGCTCGTCGGGCATCGCGGTCGGCATGGCGACGAACATCCCGCCGCACAACCTGCGCGAGGCGATCGACGCGGTGATCGCCTACATCGACGATCCCGTCGATCGACGTCGCCGGGCTGATGCAGCACGTCACGGGCCCGGACTTCCCGACCGGCGGCATGATCCTCGGCAAGGAAGGCATCCGCGAGGCCTACGAGACCGGCCGCGGGCGCGTCGTGGTCCGCGCTCGCGCGCACGTCGAGCCGCTGCGCAGCGGCAAGGAGGCGATCATCGTCACCGAGCTGCCGTTCATGGTCAAGAAGGGCGGCGACGGCAACCTCGTCGAGAAGATCGCCGAGCTCGTGCGCGACAAGAAGATCTCCGAGATCTCGGATCTGCGCGACGAGACCGACCGCTCGGGCATGCGCCTCGTGATCGAGCTGAAGCGCGACGCGATGCCCGAGGTCGTGCTCAACAAGCTCTACAAGCACACCAACCTCCAGACCACATTCGGCGTCAACACGGTCGCGCTCGTCGATGGCGTCCCCAAGACGCTGAACCTGCGCGAGCTGGTCCATCACTACGTCCAGCACCAGCGCGAGGTCGTCACTCGCCGGCTCCAGTACGAGCTGCGCCGCGCGGAGCGCCGCGCGCACATCCTCGAGGGACTGCTGATCGCGCTCGACAACATCGACGCCGTGATCGCGCTGATCCGCGGGTCCGCCGACCCGGACGCCGCGCGCGTGGGCCTGATCGAGCAGTTCAAGCTCTCGGCCGAGCAGTCGCAGGCGATTCTCGACATGCGCCTGCAGCGACTGACCGCGCTCGAGTCGGACAAGATCAAGCAGGAGCACGCGGACCTGATGGAGCGGATCCAGGAGCTGCGCGCGATCCTCGGCGACGAGGACCGGCTGTTCGGCCTGATCAAGGAGGAGCTGCTCGAGACGCGCGAGATCTACGGCGACGAGCGGCGCACGGAGCATCGTTCCGGCCGAGGGCGAGATCGACCTCGAGGACCTGATCGCCGAGGAGCAGATGGTGGTCTCGATCACGCAGTCGGGCTACATCAAGCGGCTGCCGTTGTCCACCTATCGCAAGCAGCACCGCGGAGGCGTCGGCGTGATGGGGATGGAGACCAAGGAAGAGGACTACATCCAGCACCTGCGGATCGTCTCGACGCACGACTTCCTGCTGTTCTTCACGAACCGCGGCAAGGTCTACCGGCTGAAGGTGTACGAGCTGCCGGAGGGCGCGCGCACGGCCAAGGGCCGGGCGCATCGTGAACCTGCTGCCTCTGAAGGACGGCGAGTACGTTCGCGCCGTCATCGCCACGCGCGACTTCGGCGAGAGCAAGTACCTCGTGTTCGGCACTCGCAGAGGCCTGATCAAGAAGACCGAGCTGGCCGCATACAACACCCCGATCCGCCGTGACGGCATCATCGCGATCAACCTGCGCGACGGGGATCAGCTGGTGGCCGTGCGCAACACGGACGGGGACGACGACATCATCATGGTCGCCAAGTCCGGCTACGCGGCTCGCTTCAACGAGTCACGCGTGCGGCCGATGGGCCGCGACACCTCCGGGATGAAGGGCATGAACGTCGCCGAGAACGGCAACGAGGTGCTGGAGATGGACGTCGCCCGCGAGGACGCCGAGCTGCTCGTCGTGACCGAGAACGGGTTCGGCAAGCGCACGGCGATCCCCGACTACCCGGTCAAGGGCCGTGGCACGAAGGGCGTCAAGACGATCCAGATGACCGATCGCAAGGGCGCGCTGGCCGGCGCGCTGGTCGTCAAGGAGCACCAGGAGCTGCTGTTCATCTCGGAGAACGGGATGGTGCAGCGCACGAGCGTCCGCGGCATCTCGAAGATGGGCCGCTCGACCCAGGGCGTCAAGGTCATGAACATCCGCGAGGACGACCGCGTGAGCGCCGTCGCGCTGGTGGTGGAGTCCGAGGCGGACGTGGGAGCGGAGGGCGACGAGGAGATTGACGCTCCGCAGCTCGACGGCGCCTCACCCGACGGCGCATCACCGAACGGCGCAGGGCCCGACGAGAACGGCGTCGAGGACTAGAGCAAGGCCCAGAGGCTCAGCCGGCGACGGCTGAGGACCTTGCGCGTGATGAGGTAGGGCTGCCAGGCGTCGGGTACGACCGGTGCCGCCACGCGAATGAAGACCGTCGGCCCGGGGGCCCTCGGCTTGCTGCGCGGCTGCATGCCGGCGTCGGCAGGGGTGCGCGCGCCCTTGCGGCGGTTGCACGGAGCACACGAGGTGACGATGTTGTCCCAGCTCGAGGGACCGCCCCGGCTGCGCGGGATCACGTGGTCGACGGTCAGGTGCGAGGTGGTCCCGCAGTACTGGCATGTCCACGAGTCACGGGCGAACACCGCGCGCCGGGTGATGCGCCGCCGGGCGCTGTCGCGTGGGACCCGCACGTAGCTGACGAGCCGGATCACGACTGGCCGGGGGAAGGTGCAGCTCTCGGAGCGCAGGCGGCGGTCGCCTCGCTCGATCAGCTCCGCCTTCTCCTTGAGGATCAGAACCACTGCACGCCGTACCGTGCAGACGTTGAGCGGCTCGTAGGAGGCGTTCAGGACCAGTACGCGCCCCGACTCCCGCGCCGGGCGCGCGAATGGGCCGGGTGGGTCCCTGCCCTCCTCCGGTTGAGCAACTGCGCCCTGCACGGCAACTGAAGCTTCCATCCTTGGCCGAAGATTCTAGCCGGGCGGAAAAGCGGCTCCTGCGCTACGTGGCGGCCGCGGGGTAGCAGCCGAGGATCCGCAGGGTCTCCGCGGAGGCCTCGATTGCAGCAAGGGCTTCCGCGATCGGCGGCTCCGAGACGTGGCCCTCGAGGTCGGCGAAGAAGATGTAGCGGCCGAGGCCCTGGCGCCTGGGCCGCGACTCGATGCGGCTCAGGTTGACGCCGCGGCTGGCGAACTCCTGCAGCGCGGACACGAGACTGCCCGGCGCGTCTGGCAGGCCCCAGAACGCGACCGACGTCTTCCATGCGCCGGCGCCCGGCGCGTACGGGGCCGAGCCGTCATCGCCGGCTCGCGCCAGCAGTGCGAAGCGCGTCTCGTTGTCGGGGCGATCCTCGACGCCATCGAGCAGCACGCGGGCGCCATAGAGCTCGGCTGCGAGGCGCGGCCCCAGCGCGGCCCAGGGGCGCTCCTCCCGCGCCACGATCCGCACCGCGTCGGCGGTGCTGTCGGCGGGGACCACCTCCGCCTGCGGCAGGCGCTCGAGCAGGAACCGCCGGCATTGCCCGCTCGCCTGCGGATGCGAGAGCACCCGCTCGATCGCGTCCAGCTCCAGCTCGTCGTGGGCGATCAGGCAGTGGCGGATCGGATGGACCAGCTCGCCGACGATCGCGACGTCGGGCGCCTCGAAGACGAGCGCGTCGATCGTGGCGTTCACGGATCCCTCGAGGGAGTTCTCGATGGGCACGAGCGCGCGGTCCGCGGTGCCCTCCTGCACGGCCATCACGCAGTCGAAGATCGTCGCCTGCGGAACCGGCTCCACGCCGTCTCCGTGCGGGGAGGCGAGCAGGGCCTCCTCGCTGAAGGTGCCCTCGGGGCCCAGGAAAGCGACTCGCACGGAGGAGTTCAGCTGCTGGGATCGCCGGCCGGCTCGCCGGCGAGCGCGATACGGACCGCCTCGTCCTCCTCGGGCGACAGCTCGTACTCCGGCTCTCCCGCCCGGACTCCCTTCACGTACAGCCGTGCCTGGTCGCGGTGGAGGATCGAGGACATGACGATGCCGGTGCCCTCCTCGTCCAGCAGCGCCATCGAGGTGGACTGGCGTCCGCTCATCTCGTTGTAGGCGTCGTAGCGCACCACCGCGGTCTTGCTGATCGTGCGGTCGAGCCGCTGCTCGTTGGCCGCCAGCTGCGAATCGAGCTGCTCGACCGCCTGCTGTACCGACTGCCGCATCTCCTGGAAGCTCGATTGGAGCCGCTGCGCGTGGGTCACCAGGTCATGGCTGCCGCTTTCGCCGAGCACCGCCTTCTGCGCCAGCCGCAGCCGCCGGACGCGCACCCACAGGGTCACGCACATCAACAGCGACAGGAGCGCAACGCCGGCGGCAGCCAGTGCCACGATGCCGACTGTTGAAGTGAGGTCGTTGCTCATTTCTACCGCCTACCGCCTGCCGCCTGCGGTCTCATTGCGCCGCGAACGCGACCTGATACGTCGCTGTGTTGTTGTCCTTGTTGGACTCGCCCGGCACCGGCGCGATCTCGACCGTCATCTTCGTCACAGCGCCGGCTGCTGGCTTCTCGGTCAGCGGGATGCTGACGGTCTCGGTCTGGCCTGCCGCGATCCGCGGGATGGTCTGGTCGACCTGGATCTTCTTGCCGTCGGTGATCGTGATCGTGACGGGGATGTCCGTTTCCTCGGACTCTCCTCCGTTCTGGACCTCGACGTCGAAGGACAGCTGGTCGGACAGCGTGATCCGGTTGACGCCCTGATCGGACAGCACCGTGCCGGCCGGCTGCGCGGTGACCTTCTGCAGACCGGTCCCGTGCAGCCCGGGCGTGGCCGCCTTCTGGGTGCCGGTGCCGAGCTTCCCGAGCCGGGTGGCCACCACTTCTGGATCTAGCCATCCGAGATCGGGGAGGAATCTCGAGGTCGGGAAGCGCTCGGTGATGCCGCGGTCGTCATAGGCGTTGTGCAGCTCCGGCAGCACGCGCTGCAGGTAGATCACGTCACTGGCGAGAAGCGCTTGCATCTGACCCGCGATCAGGTCGATTGCCTGCTGCTTGCCCTTGTCGCCCAGGGCGGTGGGCAAGAGCTCGGCGACCCGTGCGATCGCATCCTCGCGAAACTGGAAGGACTCGACCAGGTCGTCGTTCGCGCTGTTCAGCTCGTCCGGGTGGTCGGTGCTCTTTGCCCGGTCGGTCAGCTGCTGGGCGTCCACTCGCAGCATGTTGACCTGCGTCTGAACGTCGAGCGCGTCCGCGCGGCTCGGCTTGGAGAGGACTTCGAAGAACCGGTCGCTGACGTCCTGCGAGCTGTTCACGAGCGCCCGCGTGTCGTCGGCGTATGACCGGAAGGCCCGGTCCTTGCGTGCGTCCAGGCAGCTGTTCAGCCCGAGCACGAGGAGGATGATGATCACCACGATCGCGCCGAGGCCGATCGCCCTGCGCATCCTCAGCGTCTGGGCATCGGTCGACCCACCGGCCCCTCGGCCGGCCGTCGATCGTGCGGGTCGCCTTCCTCCTTCCATAGAAGCCTTGCGGGCGGCAGTATGACGGGGAAGGCGGGCGCGATGCACTAGCGGGCGGTCACCCCGCCGGCACCCATCCGGCCGGGTACGCGCCGGACGGCACTTCGCCCGGATAGTCCGGGAACCAGCGGCGGGCGACTCGCACTGCCGCTCGGCCCTCGATCAGCGGCCGCAGGTCTCCGACGGTGAGGAGCACACGTAGCGTGGCGCCGATCTGGAAGTCGGCGGCATTCGGCTCCTCGCCATCGACGATCCCGCGCGCGGCCAGCCCATCGACATGGTCGAGCTTGGCGGGTAGCCCCGCGAGATCGTCCGCGAGACGCACCGCCGAGATGTTGTGGTACTTCCAGAACTTCTGGGCATACGCGATCGCAAAGTCCGTGCCGGCGGGATCCATCGCGCCGCCGCCACCGTAGCTGGCGAGGGCCTCGGGCCGGAAGTGAAGCGCGGCCCAGGGCAGCCGGCGGCCGAGGTCCTGGAGCTCTTCGTCGCCCCAGCGCTCGGCCTCGCGCACGTCGGCGGCGATCGGTTCGGGATAAAGCGAGGGCTCGGCGACGAGCTGCTCGAGCCGCTCCAGTATCGGCCGCGAGCCATGCACGGGCTCGCCGTCGACCATCAGGCCCGGGACGGTGCGGTTTCCGGGACCGTACAGGCGCTCCATCTCCTCGTTGTGGGGGCCGGCCGTGAGCGCCACCTTCTCGTAGGCGAGCCCCTTGAGGCGCAGCGCGGCTTCTGCGGTCATGCACGGATGCGACGGCGGAAGTACGTGCAGCGTGAGGTTGGGCGCCACGCTGCAACCATATTTCTTGCGTAGCATTGTCGGCACCCGGCGCCGGCCTGCGCGCTGGTCCCTCCCTCCCTATGGGTGCCCTACGCACGCTCGAAACGAAGCTGGAAGGCCTGGTTGAAGGCGTATTCAACCGCGCCTTCAGGGCCCGGGTGCAGCCCGTCGAGCTCGCCAGGCGCCTGGCGAAGGAGATGGATTCCTACAAGACGGTCTCCGTCTCGCGCACCTATGTGCCGAACGAGTACATCGTCTTCCTCTCGCGGGAGGACCGGCGCCAGTTCGAGAATTACGAGCAGGCGCTCCAGGACGAGCTGTCCCAGCACCTGCTGGAGCACGCGGGCCGGGAGGGGCTCTCGCTCCTGACCCGGCCCCAGGTCCGCTTCGAGACCGACCAGCGCCTGCGGATGGGCGAGTTCGGGATCCAGCCGCGTCTGGTCAAGCCACCGCAGGCCGAGCACGAGGAGGGGACCCAGGGCGAGATGGGAGCGACGATGGTGTACTCGGCGGCCAAGGCCCGTGAGCTGCGCGAGGACGCCTCCACGTCCAAGCCGCTCAGCCGGGCATTGCTGACGCTCGACGGCAAGACGTTCGTGGTCGATCGCCCGCGGACGGTCATCGGCCGCAGCCAGCGAGCGGACTTCGTGCTCGACGACCCCAATGTCTCCCGGCGGCACTGCGAGATCCAGCAGCAGGCCGACGGGTGGCAGCTGGTGGACCTCGAGTCCACGAACGGAGTCTCGGTGAATGGCCGGCGTGTCCGTTCGGCTCGGCTTTCCCCCGGTGACGAGATCACCATTGGGACGTCGGCCCTGCGGTTCGACGTCGACTAGCGTCCCTCAAGAGAGCCGAGACATGTCCGATCCGATCGAGGTCCTGCTCAAGTTCGCCTTCCTGGCCGTGCTCTACCTGTTCCTGTTGTGGGTCGCCCGCAGCTCGCTGCGGGACCTGCGCCGCCCGACCTCTGCGACGTCGGCCGGAACCGCTCCGGTCGTGGCCGGCCGCGCCTCGGACGCCCGCGCCAGGCTGATCGTGGTGCAGGGCGGCGGCGGCCTGCGGGTGGGGGACTTCTTCGAGATCGGGTCCGGGATCACGATCGGCCGTGTACCGGCCAGTGACATCGTGATCGACGACAACTACGCGTCCGGCAAGCACGCGCGCGTCTACGGGTCCGACGGCTCCGTGTACCTGGAGGACCTCAACTCGACCAACGGCACCTACGTGAACGGCCGGCGCGTCTCGACACGCGCCGAGCTGCGCCCGGACGACCTCGTCCGCATCGGTGACGCGGAGCTGCGGCTGGATGGTCTGGATGGCTGAGCACCGATGCTGAGAGTCGTCGAGGAGGCGGCGCGCACCGATACCGGCCGCCAGCGTCACGCCAACGAGGATTCCTACCTGGCTCGCTCGCCCGTGTTCGTCGTCGCCGACGGGATGGGGGGTGCTCAGGCGGGCGAGGTTGCCTCGCGCATCGCGGCGGAGTCCTTCGAGGAAGGCTTCGGGGACGGAGCTCCTGAGCAGGAGCTTGCCCGCGCGGCCCTGGCGGCGAACCGGCGGATCTTCGACCTCGCCCGGGAGGACTCGAGCCGCAGCGGGATGGGCACGACGCTGACGGGCGCTTTCGTCTCGGACGACGAGGTCAGCATCGTCCACGTCGGCGACAGCCGCGCGTACCTCTACCGCGACGGAACGCTGCGCCAGCTGACGCGCGACCATTCGCTCGTCGAGGAGCTCCGCCGGCAGGGACAGCTGACGACCGAGGAGGCCGAGGAGCATCCCCAGCGCTCGATCATCACGCGGGCCCTTGGCCCCGAGCCCGACGTCGAGCTGGACGTGCACACGCACCAGGCGCGCCCCGGGGATGTCTTCCTGCTCTGCAGCGACGGGCTCACGAGCATGGTGCGCGAGGACCGGGTGCGGGAGATCCTGTCCTCCAGCGAAGACCTGCGCGAGGCCGCCGACCGCCTCGTGCGCGAGGCCAACGAGATGGGGGGACGGGACAACATCACGGTCGTCTGCTTCCGGCTCGGCGGGACGCCGGTCGGCGAAGCTCCGGACGACACGGGGGACCTCGGGGACACGATGACCGGTGTAAGCGCCGCCGACGTCCATGGCGATGAGGTCGTCGCAGCTGACAGACCGGAGACGGGAGACGGGAGACCGGAGACGCTTGAGCCCCCGCCGCGCCGCCGACGGCCGCGCGATCCCGCTCGCCGGCGTCGCCGGGTCATCGTCACCGCGGTCCTGATCGGCGTTGCAGTGTTGCTGGTGGCCGGGGCGATCGGCGCCCGCGCGGCGCTGCGCAACGTCTACTTCGTCGGCCAGGACCACGGGCTCGTGACCCTGTACCGGGGCGTTCCCTACGAGCTTCCGGGCGGCATCAATCTCTACGACACCCGGTACGTCAGCTCGGTCCCCGTCGTCCGCCTCAGCCCGGTCGAGCGCCGCCGTCTGCTCGACCACAAGCTGCGCTCGCACAACGATGCGTCCGACCTGGTTCGGCGACTCGAGCGGAGCCGCGCGCCATGAGTGCCCGCGGCCGCGAGCTCCTCGGCCTGCTGCCGGTCACGTTGCTGATCACCGCCGGGTTCACCGCGGTGTTCATGGCGCGCCAGAGCGACCTGGGCACGACCACGCTGTCGTGGGGAGGGATCTTCCTGGTCCTCTGCCTCGCGCTGCACCTGTTCATCCGGGCGCGGCTGCCCGACGCGGACCCGTACCTGTTCCCCCTCGTGGCGCTCCTCTCGGCGTTCGGCCTGGTGATGATCTACCGGATCGACGAGAACCTCGCGCGCGACCAGGCGGGCTGGTTCCTGGTCGGGATCGTCTTCTTCGTCGGGACCGTGGTGCTCGTGCGGGACATCGACGTGCTGGAGCGCTACCGCTACGTGATCGCCGCGACCGGCATCGGCCTGCTGTTGCTCCCGCGGCTGCCGGGCATCGGTGCGCGCGTGAACGGCGCCTACCTCGGCGTGGACGCGGGCCCGCTCTCCTTTCAGCCGACCGAGTTCGCCAAGCTCTGCATCGTCGTCTTCCTCGCCAGCTACCTGCACGAGCGAGGAGACATGCTCGTTGCGGGCGCCAGACGCGTCGCCGGCATCACGATCCCGCCGCTGAAGCACTTCGGCCCGCTGCTGGTCGTGTGGGGAGCGTCGATGTTGATGCTGGTCTTCATCCGCGACCTCGGCAGCTCGCTGATGTTCTTCGCGGCCTTCCTCGCGCTGCTGTACGTGGCGACCGGCGAGCTCTCGTTCGTGCTCGCCGGGAGCGCGATGTTTGCCGGCGGCGCCTGGTTCTTCGCCCACACCGTGAGTCACGTCCAGGAGCGCGTCGACATCTGGCTCGACCCGTGGAAGGACCCGGCGGGATCGGGGTTCCAGATCGCCCAGTCCCTGTTCTCGCAGGCGGATGGAGGGCTGTTCGGAAAGGGGTTGGGGCAGGCGTTGCTCCAGCTGCCGGGTGGAGCGCAGATTCCGCCGGCGCCGGACACCGACCTGATCTACGCCGTGATCACCAACGAGCTGGGGCTGTTCGGCGCCGCGGCGGTGGTGATGGTCTACCTGCTGTTCGCCGAGCGCGGCTTCCGCACCGCGATGCTTGCCGAGGACGGGTTCCAGAAGCTGCTCGCCACCGGGCTGACGGCCGTGTTCGCGTTCCAGGCGTTCGTGATCGTCGGCGGCGTCACCAGGGTGATCCCGCTTACCGGCGTGACCCTGCCGTTCATCTCCTACGGTGGAAGCTCCATCGTCGCCAACTTCGTGCTCCTGGCGCTGCTCCTGGTCATCTCCCAGCAGGCGCGCGCCCCACGGCAGGTGCGCCCCAGCCCGGTGGTCTCTTAGTCATGCCGGTCAACGTGCGCATCAACCGATTGTTCTTCCTGGTCGTGATCCTGTTCGCGGTCCTGATCGGCTTCACGTCGTACTGGTCGGTGATCGACGCCGAGGGCCTCAAGGACAACGAGGCCAACCGCCGCCCGCTGCTGGAGCAGCAGCGCGTGCGGCGCGGCCTCATCTATGCCGCTGATGGAACGGTGCTGGCGCGCAACATCGCGCGGGGCCGCGGATCGGACCGCTTCTACCGCCGCACCTACCCGACGAGAGACTTGTTTGCTCATCCGGTGGGATACAGCTTCGTAGAGCGCGGACGCACGGGCCTCGAGCGTTACTACGAGGACGATCTGGCGGGACAGAAGGGCGAGTTCGGAACGCTGCTCGACGAGATCCGCGGCGCCGACCGCGAGGGCGACGATCTGCTCACGGCGCTCGATCCCAAGACGCAGCTCGTGGCCCAGCAGGGCTTGGCGGGGCGCGCCGGCTCGGTGGTCGCGATGAACCCGCAGACAGGGCGCGTGCTCGCGATGGTGAGCATCCCGAGCTACGACCCGAACGACGTCCTGAACCGGTTCGACGACCTGCGCCGCGCGCCCGGCTCGCCGATCCTCAACCGAGCGACCCAAGCGGGCTACCCGCCGGGGTCGACGTTCAAGGTGGTCACGGCGACGGCGGCGATCGACTCCGGTCGCTACACGCCGCTTTCGGTGGTCAGCGGCAAGTCACCGAAGATCATCGACGGTGTCCCGCTGTCGAACTTCGGCGGCGAGCAGTTCGGCCCGATCACGCTCACCCAGGCGCTGACGAACTCCGTCAACACGGTCTGGGCAGAGGTCGGAGTGAAGCTTGGGAAGAGCACCCTGTTCAAGTACATGGACCGATACGGGTTCAACCAGAAACCACGCGTCGACCTGCCGGCCAGCGAGAAGCGCGCGAGCGGCGTGTACGACAACGGCAAGCTGCTCGACTCCAGCGACGCGATCGACCTCGGCCGTGTTGCGATCGGTCAGGAGCGCCTTCAGGTCACGCCGCTCCAGATGGCGATGGTGGCCTCCGCGGTGGCGAACGGTGGCAGCCTGATGCGGCCGCGAATCGCCACCAAGGTCCGCGACCCCGACGGCCGTACCGTCCGCAGCTTCGGGCCCAGCGAGGAGAGCCGCGTGATGAAGAAGAGCACCGCGGCCGCGCTTGCGGCGATGATGAGCCGTGTTGTGGCGGAGGGGACCGGCACCGCGGCGGCCCTGCAGGGCATCGACGTCGCGGGAAAGACGGGGACCGCGGAGAAGGGCCAGCTCAACCAGGCCTGGTTCATCGGCTTCGCGCCCGTCCGCGACCCGCAGGTGGCGGTGGCCGTGACGGTCGAGCAGACCGCGGGTCAGGGTGGGACCGTTGCGGCGCCGATCGCCAAGCGCGTGATGGAGTCGGTCCTGTGAAGGTCGCGACCGGAACCGTGATCGACGAGCGCTACCGGGTGCTCGAGCGGGTCGGCTCCGGCGGCATGGCGGACGTGTACTGCGCGGAGGACACACGGCTGGGCCGCACGATCGCGATCAAGGTGCTGCACGAGCGCTTCTCCCAGGACCGGGAGTTCGTCGAACGCTTTCGCCGTGAGGCCTCCGCGGCCGCGGGGCTCCAGCACCCGAACATCGTCGGCATCTACGACCGGGGGGACTCCGACGGCGCGTACTACATCGCGATGGAGTTCGTGGAGGGCGAGACGCTCAAGGACGTGATCCGGCGCGAGGCGCCGATGGACCCGGGCCGGACGATCTCGATCGTCAAGGAGATACTCGCGGCGACCCGCTTCGCGCACAAGCGGGGCGTGATCCACAGGGATCTGAAGCCGCAGAACGTGATGATCGAGCCCGACGACCACATCAAGGTGGCGGACTTCGGCATCGCGCGCGCATCGGGGTCGGACATCACCGAGGTGGGCGCGATCATGGGCACCGCGCAGTACCTCTCGCCCGAGCAGGCGCACGGTCAGCCGGTGACGGCGGCATCGGACCTCTACTCGATAGGCGTCGTGATGTTCGAGATGCTCACCGGCCGTGCGCCCTTCGAGGCGGAGAGTCCCGTCGCGGTAGCGCTCAAGCACGTGAACCAGCCGGCGCCGTCGCCCCGCGAGTTCGTTCCCGCGGTGCCGCCCGAGCTCGAGGCGATCGTCCTGAAGGCGCTCGCCAAGGACCCTGAGCGGCGCTATCCCGATGCCGAGTCGATGATGCGTGACCTCGAGGTGGCCCAGTCGCGCCTCGGCGCGAAGCTGGTCGACACGGAGAGCACGGCGGTGTTCGCGCCCGTGCCGGTTCCGATCCCGACGCCGGTCGTCGCGCCTCCTCCAGACGCCTTGCCGCCGCCGATGGAGCCGCCTCCGCCGGTGAGCGGTCCACCTCCGGCGCCTCCGGGAGAGCGGGACGACAGGCGGCGCATGCTGTTCCTCCTCGGCCTCGTGGCGGCCGCCCTCCTTGCTCTTCTGGCCTTCACCCTGTTGCGCAACCAGCCGACCGAGATCGTGCCGCAGGTGATCGGCCAGACGCTCGACAGCGCGCGCGTGGAGATCGAGGCGAAGCACCTCGGGGTGGACGTCAAACGGCGTGCCGACCCGGCGCCCGCCGACACGGTGATCGATCAGGTGCCCGGAGCCGGCACGAAGGCCGACCGCGACTCGACAGTCACGCTGATCGTCTCGAACGGCCCGACTACCGTGAAGATGCCGGACGTCGTGGGGCTTCCGCTCCACGATGCCCACGCCCGCCTGAAACGGGCGGGTCTGCGCGCCGACGTGACTCGCGAGGCGTCGGGCTCGGTGAACAAGGGAATCGTGATCCGCTCCGACCCGGGACCCGCCCGGCTGACGGAGCGCGGCTCCTCCGTGACGTTGTTCGTCAGCACCGGGCCACAGCAGGTGACAGTCCCGAATCTCGTGGGACAAGACGAGCCGGACGCCGTCTCGCAGTTGCGAGACCTCCACCTCAGCCCGGAGATACGCGAGAAGTCCTCCGACAAGCCACAGGGCACCGTCGTCGACCAGAGCCCCTCCGCGGGACTCCCGGTGGCCGAGGGCACCACGGTGACGATCTTCGTCTCCAACGCCAACGTCGCGGAGGTTCCCGACGTGACCGGCCTGCGCCAGTCGACCGCCGAGGGGCGCCTCGGCCGCGAGGGCTTCGACGTCTCGGTGCGCACGACGCCGACCACGGATACGGCGCAGGACGGCTTGGTGATCAGCCAGAGCCCGGCCGGTGGAGCGAAGCGCACCAAGGGCGCCGTGATCACGATCACCGTCGGCCAGCTGAGCACCTCGACGCCGGGAGGAACGCCCTGAGAGTCGTGGTGCTCGCGGGCGGCCGCTCGAGCGAGCACGACGTGTCCCTGCGGTCGGGGGCAGCCGTCCTGGACGGGCTCGAGAGCGGCGGCCACGAGACCCTGCCGGTAGTGATCGGCCGGGAAGGGCGCTGGACGGCGACCGATCCGCGTACACCGGGCGAGGGCGGGGAGCGCGTCGAGGTCGTTCCGGGCGAGGGGCTGCTGGGCGCCGACGTGGCGTTCCCCGTGCTGCACGGCCCGTTCGGCGAGGACGGCACGGTCCAGGGCCTGCTCGAATGCGCCGGCGTGCCGTATGTGGGCGCGGGCGTGCTGGCCTCCGCGCTCTGCCTCGACAAGGCCGCGTTCAAGCGGATGATGAGCCAGGCCGGCCTGCCGCAGGTGCGCTACGAGGTCGTGACGCAGGCCGAGTGGTCCGCGGCCCGGTCAGCGGCGCTCGAGCGCGCAGCCACCGTGGGCTTCCCTTCGTTCACCAAGCCCGCGCATCTCGGATCGAGCGTCGGCATCTCGAAGGTCGACACCGCGGCCGAGCTGGAGCCGGCGCTGGAGCGGGCGCTCGCGCACGACCCGACGGCGCTGGTCGAGGCTGCGGCAATCGGGCGCGAGGTCGAATGCTCGGTGATCGGCAACGACAAGCCGGTCGCGTCCGAGCCCGGCGAGGTCGTCACGGTCGGAGGCGACTGGTACGACTTCGACTCCAAGTACACGGCGGGCGGCATGGAGCTGCGCGTGCCGGCGCCGATCGAGCCGGCCCAGCTGGAGCGGGTCCGCCGCATCGCGACCGACGCGTTCCGTGAATCCGGCTGCGCCGGGCTCGCGCGCGTCGACTTCTTCGTAACCGACGACGGGCGCGTCCTGCTGAACGAGTTGAACACGATGCCCGGCTTCACCGAGACGAGCGTCTTCGCAAAGCTGTTCGCCGCATCCGGGCTCGGGTATGTGGAACTGCTGGATCGGCTGCTGGGTTTCGCTCTGGAACGCCACGAGCGGGAAGCGGCATACCTTTACTGACCGCCTACCGCCTACCGCCTACTACCGAGTAACTCCAGCTCCGAGATGGCCGCGTTCGACCTTCCGGTAGTTCCCTCGGTCAGCTTGCGTGATCCACACCAGGTAGTACTGCTTGGCCTTGCCGCGGGTGTTGAGGCGGAAGGCCTCGCGGTTGCGCGTCATCTGACCGCCGCCCACAGGCTGCCAGCCGGCGAGTGTGGCGGGCGGTCCCGAGTCTGCCGCGTAGAGCCCGAAGGTCCACCCGCTCTTCGGGGTCGTGATCCGCAGGCCGCGCGCGACCACGGGGCGGCCCGTGTCGAGGTAGACGCCGACGCCGTCCTTGATGCCGCCGAGGTCCGGCGTGTCGTAGTTCTCGGTCTCCCACGCCGTGGTCGGGTTGCCGTCGAGAGCCAGGTCCAGGTTCTCCGGGTTCTCGCTGCCATCGCCGGGGGGCGGGTCGAAGTCTCCGATGTCCTGCTCCCCGAGAGGGATGGGGGACAGGCCACCCGCCGCAGCGGGCGGGCTTTCGCCGTTCGAGTCGAACAGCAGCGCCGCCCCAAAGGCGACTGCCACCGCGATGACGACGTACATGGCCGCCATTGCGAAGCGCCGCCCCCGCATGCCTCGGCGCGCAGCCTCGGCGGGCAGCGCCTGCAGCACGGCCGTCGCCTCACCGGTCGCCTCGCCCGAGCGAGCCGCCTCGTAGGTCAGCACCTCCTCCAGGTCGCCCACGAAGTCGCCCATCGTCGCGTAGCGGTTGCGCAGCTCCTTTGCGGTGGCGCGCTCGACCACCGAGGCGAGCGCCGCGGAAACCTCGGGCCGGCGCCGCTGGACGTCCGGCAGCCCTTCGCGCACGTGTTTCATCGCAATGCTCACCGCGCTGTCGGCCTTGAAGGGAACCTCGCCGACGAGCATCTCGAACAGCACGATTCCGAGCGAGTAGACGTCGGACTGCCCGGTCACCGGCTCGCCCATCGCCTGCTCGGGCGAGACGTAGTCCGTCGTCCCGATGACCCGGCCGGTCCCGGTCAGCTGCTCGAACTCGAGTCCGCTGGCGATGCCGAAGTCCGTCACCTTGGCGCGGCCCTCCTCGTCGAGGAGCACGTTCTGCGGCTTGACGTCGCGATGCACGAGCCCGCGCTCGTGCGCGGCCTGCAGAGCCCGCCCGATCTCGATGGCATAGGCGACCGCCTCGCTCACCGGCAGCGCGCCATCGCGCCGGATGCGGTCCTTGAGCGTCTCCCCGTGCACGTGCTCGAAGACGATGTAGGGCTGTCCCTCGTCCTCGCCCGCGTCGATCACCATCACGACGTGCGGGTGCGAGAGCTGCGCCACCGTGCGCGCCTCGCGCCGGAAGCGCTCGAGCGAGCTCGGGTCCTGGGACACCGCCGTGTGCATGATCTTCAGCGCGACGTCGCGCTCGAGCGTCTCGTCGAACGCCTTGTAGACCGTCGACATGCCGCCCGAGCCGATCTTGGCCTCGATCCGGTAGCGACTTGAGAGTGTGGTGCCGATCAATGGCTTGGTTGGGCGTCTCGGCCCGTACGTGGGTTCGAGTTGCTGACAGTATTTTGCGCCCGATGATGGAGATTCGCTGTCACACCGATCCCGCCTGCCCGTGGTCGTGGGCGATGGAGCCCGCGATCCGCGGTCTGATGGTCTCTTTCGGGGATGGTCTGCGATGGCGTTTCGTGATGGGAGGGCTCGGCCGTGACCTGCTGGACGAGGGCTCCGGGCCGAGCCGGCAGCTCGGCTCCGCTGCCACCGCGCGTCTGGTCCGCGAATGGCTGACCGCCGCAGAGGTGGCCGAGGCACCGCTCGACCCACTGGTCTGGTTCGAAAGCCCGCTTAGATCGACGTTCCCGGCCTGCATGGCCGTCAAGGCGGCCGCCGAACAGGCCCCGGACGGCGGTTATCGCTACATACGCCGCTTGCGCGAGGGGATTCTCTGCGAGCGGCGGCGCCTCGACCACGCCGAGCCGCTGGTCGAGGAGGCGCGCGCGGCCGGGCTCGACGTGGAGCGCTTTCGCATCGACCTGCGCTCGCATGGGATCACGGAGGCGTTCGCCGCGGACCTCGACGCAACCGCGGCGCTCGCGGAGGAGGAGCCCGCCGGCGGCGACGTGCACGGTTCGAGGACAGCCTCGGGCGCGGTGCTTCCGACGCTCGTGATCTCGAACGAGGCCGGCGAGCGGCGGGTCCTGGTCGGGCTCCATGGTCTTGGCGAGTGTCGCGCGGCTGTCGAGGAGCTGGGCGCGACCGCGACCGTCGAGCCGACGCCGACTCCCGAAGCTCTGATGGAGAGATTCGGACGGGTCACGACTCAGGAGGTCGTCGAGATCTGCGTTCTGCCGGGACCGCGGGCAGCCGCGGAACTGTGGCGCCTGGCGGGCGAGTGGAAGGTGCGCGGTGAGGCGGTGTCTTACCGGGGAGCTGTGGGAGAAGGCGTAGGCGGTAGGCGGCAGTCGGCAGTCGGCAGTCGGGAGTCGGCAGACCCGCAGACCGCAGACCGCAGACGGTCAGGCTTTGGCGAAGCCCTCGCTCGGCTCAGCGCGCAGGCTCTCGCTTGGGATCGTCACTACTCCTGCTTCCGCCGTAACCGTTCCGATCCGTCTGCTTCCCCGGTGGTGCTTGTTCAGCAAAGCGACCGCTGCGTCTGCATCCGCATCCGGCACTACGCAGCACAGGCCGGTGCCCATGTTGAAGACCTCCCACATCTCCGTGGCGCCGATGTTCCCCGATCGGGCGATCAGGTCGAAGACCGGCTGCGGCTCGCAGCGGCGCGTCGATCTCGAAGCCGACCTCGTCGCTCAGGCGCCGGAGGTTCAGCAGGCCGTCGCCGGTTATGTGGGCCAGGCCGTGCACGTCCACTTTGGAGCCCAGCAGCCCGAGCGCCGCCCGCACGTAGATCGCCGTGGGCTCGAGGAGCTCGTCGGCAAGCGTCCGACCGAGCTCCTGGATGTGCTGGTCGAGCGACAGGGCGCCATCCTCCAGCAGCGCCCTGCGAGCGAGCGTGAAGCCGTTCGAATGGATCCCGCTCGACGGTACGCCGATCACCGCGTCGCCGGGTGCGACGGTGCCGCCGTCGAGGATCGCGTCCAGCCCCACGACGCCGAACGCCGCGCCGACCAGGTCGATGCCGTTGGGCGACGGATGCCCGCGGATCATCTCCGGAAGCTGCGCCAGCTCGCCGCCCGGGATCTCGATTCGCGCTTCCTCCGCGCCGCGCCGCAGGCCCTCTCCGACCGCCGACAACACGTCCGCATCCGCGCGCTCGACTGCCAGGTAGTCCACCATCGCCAGCGGCTCGGCGCCGACGCAGATCAGGTCGTTGACGTTCATCGCGATGCAGTCGATCCCCACCGTGTCGAACCGGCCGGCCTGCTCGGCGACGATCAGCTTCGTGCCGACACCGTCGGTGCAGAGCGCGACGCCGGTGCGCTCGTCAAGCGCCAGAACGGCCGCGTAGTGGCCCGATCGCAGGACAGAGCGCCGCGGCCGCCCGGGATCGATGGCACTGAGCGCAGCGACAAGCCCGGCGAGCGCAGAGCCCGCTGCGGAAGTGTCGACCCCCGCCGCCGCATAGGAGTCGCGCGAGTGCGTCACCCGGCGGCGACTGTCATCCGGGGCGGAGCCGGGGCCGAAGCTCCTTGGACGGCAGTGGAAGCGGAGCGCGAGCGCCGTCGCAGCGCCGCAAGAGCAACCGCCGCCAGCGCGGCCCGGTAGGCCGCGTAGGGAAGCAGCGAGCGGCTGCGCTCGAGCATCGCGATCAGTCGCAGTGAGGCGAGGGTGGACACGAACGCCGCTGCCGATCCGGCCGCCATTCCGCGTGCGACATCGGGCGGAACGCCACGCTTCGCCAGCCGGGCTCCCTTGAGTCCCGCCGCGCCGATGATCACGGGAAGCGCGATCTGGCGCGAGATGATGTTCGAGTCGGCGCGCCTGAAGCCGCGCCATCGGGCGGCGGTCAGGGTCGCGCCGTTGCGGGACACGCCGGGCATCAGGGCGAATGCCTGCGCGCAGCCGATCGCGAGCGCGTCCGCCGCGGTCGCGGCGTCACGGCTGCGGTGCTCCGGGCGCCGGTCCGCAACCGCCATCGCGGCGGAGCCTGCCATCAGAGCGATCGCAACCGGGGCCGGGCGGCTCAGCCGCCGCTCGATCCAGTGCTCGAAGAGCGTGGCTGCGGCCGCCGCCGGGGCGAACGACAGGCCGAGCGTCATCACGTTGCGCGGGCCGAACGAGCGGACGTACTCGGCAACCTCGCGCCGCAGGCCGATCAGCAGCGCGAGCGCCCCGCCGGCGTGCAGCGCCACCTCGAACGACTTGCGCAGCTCGGGATCCAGGTCGCCGTAGGTCCAGCCCAGGAGCGCGGGCACCAGGACCAGGTGGCCCGAGCTCGACACGGGCAGCAGCTCAGCCGGGCCCTGCACCGCGCCCAGCACGACGGCGTGGCGAAGCGGCAGGCGCTCCGGCTTGTCTCTCAACCCGTGGATTCGGTCGTCGCCGGTTTGCTGCCGCCCGAGCGCCGGCGCCTGATCAGGAGGTAGATGATCCCGCTGAGGATCAGGCCGACCACCGCGTAGTCGACGTAGTGGAGCTTCTCCTGGAGGTTGTCCCAGTTGTCGCCAACCGCGTTCCCCACGATCGCGAAGCCGAGTACCCACGGGACGATGCCGAGGAAGCTCAGCAGGGTGAAGCGCCAGAAGGGCATCCGCGCGACTCCCGCCGGGAACGAGATGAACGTCCGGATCACCGGGATCATCCGTGAGAAGAACACCGTCGCATCGCCGTGCTGCTCGAACCAGCGGTCGGCCCACGCCAGGTGCTTGGGCGTGATGTGCAGCCACTTGCCGTGGCGCTCGAGCACCTCGACACGGCCGTAGTAGCCGATCCCGTACGCGACCCAGGAGCCGATCAGGTTCCCGAGCACGCCGGCGGCCACGACCGCGAACATCGAGAACCGGCCGTCGGCGACCTCGAAGCCGGCGAACAGCATGATCGCCTCGCTGGAGGTCGGGATGCCCGCGCTGTCGGCGAGCATCAGCAGGAAGATCCCGGCGAGTCCCAGGTCACCGATCACGTTCGTCGCGAAGTCCACGACCGGGCCCGTGATCGAGGCTACGACGAGCATTCCGAACATACTGTCACGACTCCATGACCATTCCTCTATTCGGCACCGGCGACCAGCTCAGTGAGATCCGGCCGCAGCTCGAGCGCCGCATCCTTGGCGTTCTCGACTCCGGGCGGTTCGTCGGCGGCCCCGAGGTGGAGGCTTTCGAGCGGGAGTTCGCAGAGTACCTCGGCGTGTCCGATGTCGTTGGCGTCGGGAACGGCACGGACGCCATCACGATCGCCCTGATGTGCCTCGGGGTCGGGCCGGGGGACGACGTCGTGGTGCCGTCGTTCACCTTCTACGCCTCGGCCGAGGCGATCCCGCATACGGGCGCGCGTCCGGTGTTCTGCGACGTCGATCCGGAGACTTTCTGCGTCACTCCGGAGACCGTCGAACGCGCATTGACCCCGCAAACCAAGGCAGTTGTCGCCGTGGACCTGTTCGGCGTCCCGCCCCGGTGACGGAGCTGCGGGAGTCGCTCGCGAGTCGTGGGATCCCCGTGCTGGAGGACGCCGCCCAGGCGGCCGGAGCGGAGCTCGACGGCGTGCGAGGCGGGGCGATGGGGGACGTCGCGACGTTCAGCTTTTTTCCATCTAAGAACCTCCCCGGCGTCGGCGACGGGGGAGCACTCGCGACGTCGCGACCCGAGATCGCCGAGCAAGCACGGCTGCTCCGTCACCACGGATCGCGCGACAAGCAGACGTTCACGCTGGTCGGGTTCAACTCGCGCCTGGATGCTTTTCAGGCAGCGGCCCTGCGGGTCTCGCTCGAGCACCTCGACCACTGGAACGATCGGCGCAGGGACCTGGCCGCCGCGTATGCGGAAAGCGGGCTTGCGAATCACGCCCGCCTGCCCGGAGGATCCGCCGGGAGGGCGCCACGTCGTACCACCTGTACGTGGTCGCCGCCGCGGACGCCGACGAGCTGGCGCAGCGACTCGAACGAGGCGGGCATCGACACGCGCGCCTACTACCGCACGCCGGTGCACCGCCAGCCGGCGATGGAGCCCTGGGGTGCCGGTGTCGAGCTGCCGGGCACCGAGCAGGCGGCCCGCGAGAATCTGGCGCTTCCGATGGGACCGGCATACGGCTCCGATGTCGCACGCGCCGTGTTCGAGGCTTTGCAGGCCTAAACCCCGGGCCTTTCCCCCGACCCCAAGCCGTAAGATCACAGCCCAGATGCGCACGCGCCTCACCGACCCGGTGTACCGCCACCGGATGCTGCAGCTTGCCGTTGACGCGGTGCTTGTCGCAGCCGCCTACACGCTCGCGTACGTCCTGCGCTTCGACAACGGCATTCCGCAGCGATACCAGGACCTGCTCGTCGACACGATCGCGTTCGTCGTCGTCGGGAAGGTCGCGATCTTCGCCGCCTTCGGCCTCTACCAGAAGTGGTGGCGCTACGTGGGCCTGCGCGACCTCGAATCGATCCTGCGAGCAGTCGTCGTCGCCAGCCTCGCCCTCGTCGGCGTGCTGTACGTCTGGTCGCCCACGGACCACGACCTGCCGCGCTCGATCGCGGTCATGGACCTGCTGTTGACGGCCGCCCTGGTGGGCGGTGCGCGGCTCGTCGTGCGCAGCGCCCTCGAGCGGCCTCCCAGGGGGTCCGTGCTGCCCAAGGGGCAGGAGGTCCTGATCGTCGGCGCCGGCGAGGCCGGCCAGCTCGTCTGCCGCGAGATGCAGCGCGCGCCTGAGCTGCGCGAGACTCCGATCGGCTTCGTCGACGACGATCCGCGCAAGCGCGGGATGCGCGTCCTGGGCCTCAAGGTGCTCGGCACCACCGACGACCTCGAGCTGTTGCTCGACGAGATCGAGCCCGACGAGGTGATCATCGCGATTCCCTCCGCGCCGGGTGTCGTGCGCGAGAAGGTGGTCCGCGCGTGCCGCGACCGGGACATCCCGGTTCGGACTCTGCCTGGCGTGTTCGAGCTCATCTCTGGCTCGGTGGACCTGATCCGGCAGGTCCGCGAGGTTCAGGTCGAGGACATCCTGGGCCGCGAGCCGGTCACGGTCGGGATCCGGGAGGCCGGTGCCTGGCTGCACGACCGCACGGTCCTGGTGACCGGGGCCGGTGGCTCGATCGGCTCGGAGCTCTGCCGGCAGATAGCGCGGGTGGGGCCGCGCCTGCTGGTGATGATCGACCACGCCGAGGACAACCTGTTCGAGATCGAGCGCGAGCTGATCTCGGAACGTCACTTCACCGGCTGCGAGTCGATCCTCGCCGACTGCAAGGAGCCCGGCCGCATGCGCGAGGTGATGCAGCGCTTCCGGCCGGACGTCGTCTTCCACGCCGCCGCTTACAAGCACGTTTCCCTCACCGAGGACAACCCGCTGGAGGCGTTGCGCAACAACGCGATCGGCACGCGTGTGGTCGCGACCGCGTCGGCGGAGGTTGGCGCTCGCCGGTTCGTCCTGGTCTCGACGGACAAGGCCGTGAACCCGGCGACCGCGCTGGGGGCGTCGAAGGCGATGGCGGAGTGGATCGTCGAGGCGTGGGGCCATCGTTATCCGGACACCGCTGTTCTGCTGCGTGCGGTTCGGGAACGTGCTCGGGTCGAGCGGCAGCGTCGTGCCGCTGTTCCGCCGCCAGATCGAGCAGGGCGGCCCGGTGACCATCACCCACCCGGACATGGAGCGCTACTTCATGACGGTCCCCGAGGCCGTACAGCTGATCATCCGCGCCGGCAACCTCGCCACCGGTGGCGAGGTGTTCGTCCTCGAGATGGGCGAGCAGGTCCGCATCGTCGATCTGGCGCGCAACATGATCCGGCTCTCCGGCCAGCAGGAGGGGCGCGACATCTCGATCGAGATCATCGGCCCGCGCCCGGGGGAGAAGCTGCGCGAGGAGCTCTTCAACGACGACGAGCGCCCGGTTCCGACGGCCGCCGACAAGATCCTCAAGGCCGAGCGCCCGGAGCTCGAGCCCGAGTGGGTCGAGGCCGCCTTCGAGCGCATCGAGCGCCTGGTGGAGCAGGGCGACGAGACCTTCCTCGCCCAGCACCTCTCCGAGCTGGCCAAGAGTGCGCGCGCGAGCATCGCACGGGACCTGAAGGCTCTGGCCCGGTAGAGCGGATTGGACCTGCTTGAGAGAGTAGGTTCGTATGCGGGGCTCGGCGCGTTTCTCGGCCTGGCCGTGCTGGCGCTGCTCTATTTCTCGCAGGCCCGCGACGTGCGGCGGCTGCGGGAGTGGGCCGGCCGCGCGCCGGAGCGCGCCGGCGAGACGACCGCTCAGACGCCGGCGGCGCGGCACGGGCTCCCGCCTGTTGCCCTTGCCCAGCACGAGTCGCGGCCCCGCAAACGCGTGCGAGACCGCCTGCGGAACATCCACGTCCCGAACCTGCGCTACGTCGGTGCGACCATCGGACTGCTGCTGTTGCTCGGGGGAGCGGCCTACGCGGCGGTGCAGCTGGCCGACAACTCGGGCGACAACTCGTCCTCGGGAAGCACGAGCAGCGGGACGAGCAAGCCCGATCGGAGCTCGTCCAGCAGCAACAGGCAGAAGATCAACATCGATCCCTCCACCGTCACCGTCGCGGTGTTGAATGGCACCACGGTGCAGGGCGCGGCCGCGAAGGTCGGTGAGGAGGTGGGTTCGGCCGGCTTCAATCCGGGCACGATCGGCAACGCGGCGCGGATCGACCAGACTCGCTCGGAGGTGCTCTACAGCCCCGGCCAGCAGCGCGCGGCGCGCGCCGTCGCAAACCGGCTCGGCATCAAGTCGATCCGGCCCGTGGACGCCGTGAACCGCGAGATCGCCGGGTCCTTCGACGCTGTGGTGCTGGTCGGCGCCGATCGCGGCGGGTGAGAAGGAACCTGGCGCCGCTGGTGTTCGCGGCGCTGGTCATCGCTACCGTCGGAGCGTTCTTCGTCACCACCAGGCTCAAGCGCTCGCCGGCGGTGATCGAGCGTCTCACGTTCATAAGGCACTTCTCTCCCAACGGCGATCATCGACGCGACTCGGTCGTGTTCTCGGTTCGCCTGCGCCGGCACGACGACGCCACGGTGCTCGTGGTGACGCGCGATGGAGATCGCGTGCGCACGCTGGCCGAGAACCGCGACCTGCGCGCGCACCACACGTACCGGTTTCGCTGGGACGGGCGCACGGACAGCGGAGCGCGCGCGCGTGACGGCGAGTACCACCTGAGGCTCGGCCTGCGGCGTCAGGGCCGCACGGTCACTTCCCCGCGCAAGGTCTTCCTCGACACAAGCCCGCCCCAGGTCGTCGTGCGCTCGGTCACGCCCGACGTGATCTCGCCCGACGGCATCGACGGCGGCCAACGGGCGGTGGCCCGTTTCACAGGACCGACGCGCACGCCGGAGCTGTTCGTCTACAGGACCGATGGGCCTCGCCCGCGACTGGTCGCGCGCCGGCCGGGAGAGCGCGGCAGCGAGCGCGTCGTCTGGGACGGGCATGTCGGGCTCGGCGCCGCTCGCAGCCGGGCGCCGACCGGAAGCTACGCGCTCGTCGTACGGGCGAGTGACGCGGCGGGCAACGTCGGCCCGCGGATCCCGCCACGGCGAGGGCACCTGCACGGCAATCCTGGCGTGACCGTCCGCTATCTCGCCGCAAGGGGGCCAGTGACGCCGGTGGCCCCAGGATCCCCGGTCCGGTTCTCGGTGTTCGCGGAGGG
Source organism: uncultured Solirubrobacterales bacterium (assembly GCA_963785085.1). Lineage (GTDB taxonomy): Bacteria > Actinomycetota > Thermoleophilia > Solirubrobacterales > JBBDJG01 > CAWACB01. Next base: position 65,894 of record CAWAUD010000013.1, read on the forward strand.
GCGGCGCTACCGCTGGCGGGTGCGGCGGCTGGGCTCCTCGCGATCCGTCGACCGGGGGTCGTCCCGCGCTCGCTCGCTCACGGTGCGTGCCCCCGTGGGCCATTCGGGAGCGGCGCTGCTGGAGATCCGAGCCGGCAGCCGGCGCTACACGACACCGTTTGCCGTCGACGAACATCGTGGAAAAGGTGTGCTGGTGGTGTTGCCGGCGGCGACGTGGCAGGGCCTCAACCCGGTCGAGTCCGACGGCGACGGCTTCCCGGACGTGCTGCCCGAGGCGAAGCGCGTGTCGTTGCGCCGGCCGTTCGCAGGCGCCGGCCTTCCGCCCGGATTCCTGACGCGTGACGCGCCCGCTCTGCTGTCGCTGCGCCGCGACCAGCGGCGCTTCGACCTCACCACCGATGTGGCGCTCGCGCGGCCTGGCGCAGGTTCCCTGAGCCGCTACACCGGTGTGCTGTTCACGTCGGCGCCTGTATGGACACCCCGCGAGACAGCCGGCGTGCTCCGCTCCTACGTGCGGGTCGGTGGCCGGGTCGGCTGGCTCGGCACCGACGGCTTCCTTCGTACGGTCGCGCTGGGCGGGACCTATCTGTCGCGGCCGTCCCGGCGTCCGCCGGCGAACCTGTTCGGCGAGCCTGTGCGCCCGGCGCCCGGCGGTGCCCTGTCGGTGCTCGAGGACCGCATCGGCTTCTTCGCCGGCATCGTGTCCCCGCTCGGTCCCTATCCCCGGTTGGAAGAGGCGCCGCGGCCGGCCCCCGGCGCTCGCATCCTCGCCTCGGCAGGGGCGCGGCTCGGACGCGGGTCGATCACCGTCTACCGGGTCCCCGACGGCGTAGTCGCGCGCATCGGGGCGCGCGGCTTCGCGTCATCGCTGGCCACGTCGGCGGACGCCACGCGGATAATGCGCAGGCTATGGACCCTGCTCTCGCGGTAGTCCACGGCGTCTCCAAGGCCGGAGTCGTCGTTGCCGCCCTGGTCGCGGCCGCCGCGCTCGTCGACCCGAACACCCGCCGCCGCGTCACCTGGATGGCGGGCGCGCTGGCACTCGCGGCCGTGATCCTCGTCCAGCACATCTCGGACACCGACCAGTTCCGGTCGATCACGGACGACACCGCGAAGGCCGCGGTCCTGATCATCGGCGGCCTGGCGCTCGTGTCCGTGCTGGCGGTGGTCTTCGTCCGCCGCCCCGAGACACTGCCGCTGGCGGTGGTGGCCGCCCTGCCGTTTCGCATCCCGGTCGAGGCCGCGGGCAGCACGGCGAACCTGCTCGTGCCGCTCTATGTCGTCATCGCCGCCGGAGTCGCGGCGCTCGCCTGGCGGCGGCTGCTGACTCGCGGCGCCGAGCCGCCGGAGTCGCGGCCTTCGGTGCTTCAGTGGGCGCTGGCCGCCTATGTCGTGGTGTACGCGCTGCAGAGCCTCTACTCGAAGGACTTCGACACGGCGCTCGAGCAGATCGTCTTCTTCCTGATTCCGTTCGCCGTGCTCTTCGGCCTCCTGACCGAGGTGCGCTGGAGCCGGGAGCTGGTCGTGCGATGCCTCGGGGTCGCGCTCGTCCTGGCGCTGGTGTTCGTCGCGATCGGATTCTGGGAGTACGAGCGCCGGGAGCTGCTGTGGAACCCGAAGGTGATCGCAGCGAACCAGTTCGAGTCCTACTTCCGCGTCAACTCCGTCTTCTGGGACCCCAACATCTACGGGCGCTTCCTGATGCTCGTGATGCTGGGAGCCACGGCGTGGATGCTGTGGAGCCGCCGACCGCGGCGTGACGCTCGCGCTCGGCGTGGTGCTGGCGGTGCTCTGGGCGGGCCTCGTGCTGACCTTCTCGCAGTCGAGCTTCGCGGCGCTGCTCGCGGGCCTGTTCGTCCTCGCCGCCCTGCGCTGGGACGTGCGGCGGACGGCAGCGGTCGCCGCGGTCGGTCTCGCGGCCGCCGTGATCTTCGTGCTCGCGTTTCAGAGCACGCTCAAGATCGACCTCGGCAGCAACGCCGGGCTGAACAAGGTCACCAGCGGCCGCTCGGATCTGATCCAGGGCGGGGTGGAGCTGTTCGCCGACAGGCCGCTGGAGGGGTACGGGTCCGGCTCGTTCGGGCGCGCGTTCCGGCAGGAGCGCAAGGGCAACCAGGAGGAAGCCGTGTCGGCCTCGCACACGTTGCCCGTGACGGTCGGGGCGGAGCAGGGCTTGATCGGGCTGGCGGTCTACGCGGCGGTGCTTGCCGCGGCGTTCACGACGCTGCTGGGGAACCGCATGGCGCGCGCCGCGCCGGCCGCCACCGACGGAGTCGTGCGGGCGGCACTGGCGGCGATGTTCTGCGCGCTGGTGCTGCACACCATGACCTACGCGGCGTTCCTCGAGGACCCGTTCACGTGGGTGATCCTCGCGCTCGGGCTCGCCTTTGCGCCCAGCGCGCAGCTCGTGGTCGTGCGGCGGTCCTCGCATCGCGCGCCACCGGAGCCCGCGCCCGCCTAGTGGACGCCTGAGAATGCGCGGCTACCTCGAGCGGCTGGTGCGGACCGGCGGCGCGTACACGGCCTCGAGCGTCATCTCGAAGCTGTTCGCGGTCGCGTTGCTGCCGATCTACACGCGGCACCTGACGCGCGCCGACTACGGGGCGGCGGAGGTGCTCCTGGCGTTCGTCGTCGCGGCGAGCATCATGCTGCGCCTGGGCATCATCGAGGCGCTGCTGCGCTTCTACTACACGTCCGAGGAGCGGGAGCGCCGCGACGAGATCGTCGCGACCGCGTCGGTCTTCCTGCTCGTGACGACCACGGTCGGCGCGCTGATCGCCCTGCCGTTCGCCGCGCCGCTGTCCGAGGCGCTGCTGGGCCGCAGCGAGCCGGGGCTGATGCGGATCGCGATCGGCGGCCTGTGGGTGTTCACCAACTACGAGCTGCTGATGGCCCTGTTCCGGCTCGACGAGCGCGCGAAGGCGTTCTTCACGGCGAGCATCGCGAACGTGCTGCTGACGATCGCGCTCACGCTGTGGCTGGTCGTCGGCCGCGACGAGGGCGCGCGCGGACTTCTGCTCGGGAACTTCGGCGGCGTCGGCCGTGGTGCTGGCCGCGCTCTTCTGGCTGCAGCGGGAGCGGCTGCGCCCGGCGGGGCGCCCCGCGGCACTGCGCCCGATGCTGCGCTTCGGCCTGCCCACCATGCCGGCCGAGCTGTCGCTGTACGCGCTCAACTTCATGGATCGCGTGATTCTGGCCCGGGTCTCCGGGCTGGCCGCCGCCGGCCTCTACTCGCTGGCGGTCAAGTTCAGTCAGGTGGTCACCGTCCTGGTGCGCGGCTTCAACCTCGCCTGGCCGCCGCTGGCGTACTCGATCCGCGACGACGAGGAGGCTCGCCGCACCTACGCCGTGATCGTGACCTACTTCGTGTTGGTCTCGTTCACCGCCGTGCTCGCGCTGTCGCTCGAGGCACGATGGGTCGTCCGGGCGCTGGCGGCGCCGCAGTTCTTCCGCTCGTACGAGGCCGTGCCGCTGGTTTCCACCGGAGTGGCGCTGTACGCGCTCTACCTCGTGCTGGTCGTTGCCGTCGGCCGCACGGGCCGCACCGAGTTCAACTTCCCGGTGACCGCGACCGCGGCGGCGGTCAACCTCGGGCTCAACCTGCTGCTGGTCCCGCCCTACGACATCGTCGGCGCCGGCATCGCGCTGGTCGTCTCCTACGTGGTGATGCTGGCGCTGATGCAGGTGGTGTCGCGGCGCCTTTTCCCGGTGCCGTTCGAGTGGGGGAGGCTGGTGCGGATCGTGGGCCTCGCCGTGGCGTTCTTTGCATTCGGCGACCTGCTGCTGCCCACGCATGGCGTGACAGGCTTCGTGCTGCGTGGACTGCTCGTCCCACTGTACGTCGGCGCGCTGTACGTGACCCGCTTCTTCCGGCCCGAGGAGCTGCGCGGCGCGCGCGACGTGACTGCCCGGATCAGCGCCCGGCTCGGTGGGCGCTCAGCGCAGGCGCCGGAGGACCTCGTAGCCCTGCGAAGCCGCGCGGACCTGGTGGACGAGGTGCACGACGCCCAGTAGGGCGATCAGCACGCTGCGCGCGGCGACCTGGTGAATCGTCGGGTACTGCCCGTCCAGCCCGCCGACCAGCAGGTCGAGGGCGACCGCGAGGGTGAGCAGGTTCACGAAGCCGGGGAAGACCAGCACCTGCCCGAGGTTGGTCCACCGCGTCCACATGAAGCCGGAGCCGCTGACGCCGGCCCGCCGCTGCTCGTAGGGCGCGTCCAGGTCCACCAGCTCGGGGTTCCCGCCCTGGCGCGCGAGCACGGCGCGCAGGAACTCAGGCGAGCTGCGCAGCTCGGGCCGGTCGCGGAACAGCCCGAGCAGGACGTGGTCGCGCGCCGAGTAGGGGACCCGCACCAGGCTCAGCAACGCGATCAGCGCCGCTAGCAGCACCCAGGCATCGTGGCTCGAGGTGTACACGCCCCAGGCAAGCGCGGCGATCGCGATCGCCGGCACGTAGTAGTGGCCGATCCAGTCGAGGTAGGCGCCGCCGGCGTCGGTCTCGCGCCCTTCCTCCAGCGCCCGGTAGCGCGCGATCTCGCCGTCGGAGTAGTCGAGCACGAACGACAGCTGAAGCAGCACGAGCCCGATCACGAGGGGCCAGAACTCGTTCCATGCCAGCAGCAGCGCGCCGCCGATACCGACCAGGATGCCGAGCACCGTCATCTGGTTGGCGCTCAGGCGGGTGTGCAGGGCGATCCAGGTGATCCGGATCGAGATCCGCCGCACGAGGCGGGCGTATGAGCGGCGGAAGTCGCGCGGCTCTCCGGCGATGCGGCCCTCGCCGCCGCAGATCTGCTGCAGCTCATCGAGGGTCGGGACGGCGGAGCGGGCGGCCATGTGCGGAAGAATAGGTACGTGCCTGGAGTGATCCCCGCGGTCTTTCTGGCGGCGGGCGAAGGGAAGCGCCTGCGCCCGCTGACTGCCGACCGCCCCAAGGCGATGATCGAGATCGACGGCATCGCTCTCGCAGAACGCGCCCTGCGCAGCCTGCGCGGCGCCGGCATCGAGCGTGTCGTCGCCGTCACCGGCCACCGGCCGGAAGTGCTGGGGAGCCTTGGCGACCTGATCACCGAGGAGCGGCCGAACGAGCGCTACGCCGATCTCGAGAACATCTATTCGCTGTGGCTGGCACGGGACGTCGTGGCCGAGGGCTGCTTCATTGTCAACGCGGACGTGCTCTTCGAGAACGAGATCGGCCGGCGGCTCGTGTCCGCGACCGGCTCGGCGATCCTGTGCGCCTCCGACCACGGCGTGGACGCCGAGTCCATGAAGGCGGTCGCATCGGATGGCCGTCTCGAGCGGTTGACGAAGAACGCTCCCGCCGAGGGCAACCCCGAGTACATCGGCCTGGCCCGGATCGACCCCGCGGACGGTCCCAGGCTGGCCTCGATCCTGGACGAGTTCGTCCAGTCCGGCCGGACGTCCGTCTACTACGAGGACGCGATCGAGTGGCTTGCGCGCGAAGTTTCAGTGAGACTGTTGCCGGTGGACGGGATGGCGTGGATAGAGATCGACGATCACTCAGACCTCGAGCGCGCCGAGCGCGAGGTACTGGAGCGCGTCGCGTGAGCGGGGCGGGGGAGATGGGCGCCACGGCGCCCGGGCTCATGAGCGAGCCCGACGAGGCCGTCTCCGTCTTTCGCCGGTTCATGGAGCTGCCCCGCTACCTGCGGGTGGTCCACGGCCACGAGGCGCTGGCGGGCACCGTGGGCGAGATCTGCGCCCAACTGGGCTTCGGGTCGGTTGCCGTCGCCAGCGGAACAGGCTTCACCCGCGGTCCGGCAGAGCGGCTCGCGGCCGCGCTGAGCGGGGAGGCGCTTCAGGTGCGGGGCAACGCCACCTCGGACGTCGCCGATCTGGCCGGCGCTCCTTCGCTGACCGGCTCCGACGCCCTGGTGGCGGTCGGGGGCGGGCGCACCATCGACGTCGCCAAGTCGGCGTGCGAGCGGGCCGGGCGTCCGGTGATCGTCGTTCCGACCCAGCTGACCGCCGACGGGATCGCTTCGCCCGTGGCGGTGATTCGTGGCGAGTCAGGTGCCTTCGAAAGCCGCCATTCGCGCCTGCCGATCGCAGTGGCCGTCGACATGGACCTGGTGGAGCGGGCGCCGGCGGAGCGGGCTCGCGCCGGACTCGGCGATCTTCTGGCAAACCCTTGTGCGCTACGCGACTGGCGCCGAGCAGCCGCGGCCGGGCGCGAGGAGGAAGTGGACGACTTCGCCGCGCTCCTGTCGCAGGTTGCGGCCGACCTCGTGTACGCGACGAACGTAATGACCTTGGGTGCCGGCGAGCCGGCACCGACGCTGCTCGAGCGCCTTCTGAGCGGCCTTGTCCTGAGCGGCCTTGCGATGGAGATCGCCGGATCCTCGCGCCCGTGTTCGGGCTCGGAGCATCTGGTCAGCCACGCGCTCGACCAGCTGCACCCCGGCACGGCGACGCACGGCGAGCAGGTGGCCTTCGGGACGCTCCTCTGCACGCTGCTCCAGGGCGAGGACTGGCGTCCGGCCCGAGAGTGCATGGCCGCCGCCGGAATGGCGTCCGCCCTGGAGGGCTTCGGCCTGACGACGGACCAGTGGGCAGACCTCGTACGCGCCGCACCCGCCACGCGCCCCGGTCGCTACACAGTGCTGGACGAGCTCGACCTCTCCGACGATGTCCTGCGCTTCGCAATAGAAGAGGTCCGCGGCTAGCGCCTTCCGCCTGCGGTCTCCCGTCTCCGGTCTCCGGTCTCCGGTCTACTCCCCCATCACCTTGATCACCAACCGCTTCCGCCGGCGGCCGTCGAACTCGCAGTAGAAGACCGCCTGCCAGGGGCCGAGGTCCAGGCGGCCCTCGGTGATCGGAAGCACCACCTGGTGGTGCACGAGCAGGTTCTTGAAGTGGGCGTCGCCGTTGTCCTCGCCGCCGCGGTGGTGGCGGTAGTCGCCGTCGTCGGGCAGCAGCTCCCGCGCGACGTCGTTCGGCGGCGGCTTGCCAGGTCGGCGGGCGCGAGCTTGTCGAGCCACTCGAGCGCGTCCTCGAGGAGGCCCGGCTCGTCGTCGTTCACCCAGACGCCGGCCGTGATGTGCATCGCCGAGACCAGCACCATGCCCTCCTGCACGCCGGACTCGTCGACCGCGTCCTGAACGTCCTCGGTGATCCGGACGAACTCGCGCCGCTGGGCGGTCTGGAAGGTCTTGTAGACGGTGTGGGATCTCATATTGGGCCGGCTGCGCCGGCTCACTGCTGGTGACGTGAATATTTAGCCCTTTCGGGCTCGCCTGCCAGTGGCGTCGCAAGCTCCGCCCCGGAATATCCGCGTCCGCCCCGGAATCAGTCTTCTCGCAACCCCTCGCCTCTGCCGGGGAAGAGCGAATGGTAGGCGTGCAGCGCGTACCGTCGCGCGTCGCGGCCGGGCAGAACCACGGATACGAGCGCACGAAGCGCGTACGTCCACGCTGTGAGGAGCCGCACCCCGAATGCGGCCACCGCCCCGTGGTGCTTGCGCATGTAGAGGTCGCGGTTGCGTGAGAACTCGACGATCCGCCGCCGGGCGGAGACCCCCGTCGAGAGCTGCTCGTGATGGACGACGCGCGCCGCCGGCACGAACAGAACCCGCCACCCCGCGTCGCGCGCGCGCCTCTGCCAGTCGACCTCGTCCGAGTACACGAAGAACGCGGGGTCCATCGGGCCGACCTCCTCGAACGCCGCCCGGCGTACGAGCAGGCCCGCCGACTGCGCCCAGTCGACCTCTCGGGTCGCCTCGCCGCCGCTCTGCACCACCAGGCGCCGGTGCAGGAGCACCGCGGCCGCAGCGGCGGAGCCCACTCCCGGGAACCGCCAGGCCGAGGGCTGGGGAGTCCCGGCGGGGTCCAGCAGCCGCGCCCCCGCGGCCGCGGCTCCCGGGTCGGACTCGAGTGCCTCCACCAGCCGGTCAGCCGCGCCCGGCTCGAGCCGGGAGTCCTCGTTGAGCAGCAGGCACCAGCGCCCACGTGCTCGCGCCATCAGGTCGGAGTCGTTCTCCGCCTTGCCGCGCAGGTGCTCGAGCCGGACGAGCTCGACGCGGTCGCCGAAGCGATCGCGCACGGCGTCGGCGGTGCCGTCGGTCGAGGCGTTGTCCAGCGCCAGCACCTCGAATGGCGCCGACGGAGGGTTGGCGAACACCGAGTCGAGACAGGCGAGCAGGTGCTCGCGAGCGTTCGTGCTGACTATGCAGATGGAGACGTCGGGTGTCACGGCCCGGATAATGCCCGGCGATGCACGTGACCGTCGTCGACCCGCCGGCCTACACGCCGCCGTACGACCATGCGCTGTGCACGGCGCTCGCCGCTCGTGGGCACGACGTCGAGCTCGCGACCTCGGTGTTCCGCTACGCAGACCTGCCCGAGCCCGAGGGCTACCGGCGCACCGAATGCTTCTATCGCCACGCCGGTGCCGGCAGCGCCGCCAAGGCGCTCTCGCACCCGTTCGACATGCTGCGGCTCGGCAGGCGGCTCTCGCGCGGCCCCGCCGGGATCGTGCACTTCCAGTGGCTGCCGGTGCCGGTTGCCGACCTTGCGACGGTGCGTGCTTTCCCGCGGCCGCGCGTGCTCACCGCGCACGACCTGCGACCGCGTGAGGCCGGGGCGCTCACGCAGCGGGCCTGGCGCCGTCTGCTGCGCGATATGGACGCCGTGGTCGCGCATTCGGAATCCGGCCGCGAGCAGCTCGTGAGCCTCGGGGTTCCCGCCGCGAGGACCCATGTGATCCCGCACGGCGCCTTCCACCATCTGGCGGCGCGGCGCGGTGACGCCGCCCTCGACCCCGCCGTCGGCGACCTCAACGGCCACCGCGTGGTGCTCTTCTTCGGGTTGCTGCGTCCCTACAAGGGGGTGGACACGCTGATCGAGGCGTTCGCCGCGACACCGGCCGACACGGTCCTGCTGATCGTCGGGATGGCGCGAATGCCGATCGACGCCCTGCGTCGCCGCGCCGGCGAACTGGGCATCGCGGATCGGGTCCGCTGGGTGACCCGCTTCGTGCCCGACGCGGAGGCAGCGGCGTACTTCGCGCGCGCGGACGTCGTTGCGCTGCCGTACCGCGAGACCGAGCAGTCCGGGGTGCTGAACACGGCGCTCGCCTTCGGTAAGCCGCTGGTCCTCAGCGACACGGGCGGCTTCCACGAGGTCTCCTCCGAACACGGAGCGGCGCGTCTGGTCCCGCCCGGCGACGGCACGGCGCTCGGTGTCGCCCTGCGCGAGGTGCTCGAGGACGACGGCGAGCGGGCCCGCCTTTCCGAAGCGGCGAGGCGCGCAGCCGCCGGCCCCTACTCGTGGGGCCGTGCCGCTGAGCTGACCGAGCGCCTCTACCGGGATCTGATGGGCTCGTGAGGGGAGCCAAGCTCGCCTTCTGGGGCTCACTCGGGCTGATCGCCTACGCGCATGCCGGCTATCCGCTGCTCCTGCGCGCCATGCGGCGAGGCGAATCCGGCGAGGCCTCCGAAGACGCCCGCGTCGGGCTGCCCCGCGTCACGCTGGTGGTCGCGGCTCACGATGAGGAGGACGTGATCGAGCGGAAGCTCGACGATGCGCTGTCGCTCGACTATCCCGCCGAGCTCATCGAGGTGATCGTCGCCTCGGACGGGTCGGACGACCGCACCGTGGAGCTCGCGCGCGCCCGCGCGGCGGGCGATGCTCGCCTCACCGTGTTGGACCTCTCGCGCCGCGGCAAGGTGCTGGCCCAGGACGCGGCGGCCGGGCAGGCGCGCGGGGAGGTGCTCGCCTTCTCCGACGCAAACGCCGTCTGGGAACGCGACGCGCTGAGGCGGCTGGTCGCGCGGTTCGCCGATCCGGAGGTCGGGTATGTGTGCGGCGAGCTGCGGTACCTGAGCGCGAACGGATCGAACCAGGAGGGCGCCTACTGGCGGTACGAGACCGCCGTGCGGCGGATGGAGAGCGAGCTCTCGTCCATCACCGCCGGCAACGGCGCGATCTATGCCGTGCGCGCGGATGCCTACATGCGCCTCGATCCCCGCACCAGCCACGACCTCGCCTTCCCCTTCAACATGGTCAAGCGGGGGTGGCGGGCGGTCTGTGAGCCGGGCGCGGTGGCCTTCGAGCGCCCGCTGCCCACCAACGAGGGCGAGTTCTCCCGCAAGCGCCGCATGATGAGCCACGCGTGGCCGGCCGTCGTGACCGGGGGGATGCTGGACCCGCGCGGCTATGGACCGCTCTACGCGCTACAGGTCTACTCGCACCGCCTGCTCCGCTATGCGACTCCCTTCCTCCACGTGGTTGCGCTCGCTTCGAACCTCGCGCTGGTGCGCCGCCGTGCCGGTCGCGTCTACTCAGCGCTGCTGGCCGGGCACGTCGCCTTCGCGGCTGCCGCAGCGGTTGGCCGCGCCGCCGGCAATCGCATCAGGCCCGCCGCGCTGGCCCACTACTACCTGCTGGTGACCGGGTCGCTCGCCGCCGGCCTCTGGGATTGGCTCACGAAGGGCACGCCGGCGACATGGGAGCGCGCGGAGGGCCGTGACTGACGTACCGGCGGACCCCCGACGGCCTGCCGCGCGCGCGGCGAAGCGCGCGCTCGACCTGATCCTCGCGACGGCGGCGCTTCTCGTGGCATCGCCGCTGCTGGTGGCTGCCTGCGTCGCGATCCGCCTCGAGTCGCGCGGCTCGCCGGTCTACCGCCAGCGCCGGGTCGGCAAAGGAGGCCGCGACTTCGACCTGCTCAAGCTCCGCACCATGGTCGCCGGGGCCGAGGAGATGGGCGCGGGCCTGGCGGTCGACGAGGGCGACTCGCGGATCACCCGGGTCGGAGCGCTGCTGCGCCGCTTCTCGCTCGACGAGCTCCCAAATCTGGTCAATGTGCTGCGGGGCGAGATGAGCCTCGTCGGCCCGCGGCCGACGGTTCGCGTGCAGGTGGACCAGTACACCGAGCGCCAGCTCGGGCGGCTGTCTGTCGAGCCGGGCATCACGGGCTGGGCGCAGGTCAGGGGCCGCGCCGCGCTTCCGTGGCACGAGCGCATCGAGCTCGACCTCTGGTACATCGAGCACTGGTCCCTGCGCCTCGACCTGCGCATCCTCGTCGAGACGGCACGCCTGCTCGTCAGCGGGCGCGGCCTCTATCGCGGCGAGACCGGCGGATGGAGGCCGCCCCCCGGCGACGGGCCTACTTGAGAGCGCCTGCCGGGTCCGTCGCGGCGGCGGCGGTCACATCCATGGCGCTCGAGCGCGCGGCCAGGTTGCGCGTGTCAGCCAGCACAGCGAGGCGGAAGCGGTAGGCACCCGTGCGCGCGAAGCGGAAGGACGTCTTGACGTGGCCGTTGCGCACTCGCACCGCCCGGCGAACGACACGCCGGTAGGTTCCGCGGCTGCGCCGCTCGGCCAGCAGGAGGACCGTGCGCTTGGCGGGCCTCACCCGGCCCTGGACGGCGATCCTGTCGCCGGGCGAAACGCCCCCGCCCGTGATGCCCACCTCGGCCGTGACCTGGGGCCGCACGCCGATGTCGACCGGGATGGAGCGAGTCACTCCGGCCCCCGGCTCGCCCGCGAAGTACGCGCGCACGCTGCGGTTGTAAGCGAGCCGCACGCGCGTCCGGTACGTGCCTGCCGAATCGGTCTTGATCGTCTGCAGAGTGCTCCAGCGCCCTGTGCGGCCGGCGATCTGGATCGCGACCGGGCGAGCCGCCAGTCCGGCGCCATCCGGTCCGGCGAGGGAGCCGGACACGTCGGTTTTCTCGGGGTAGGTGATCCGGCGCTTGGACGGCGCCAGGGAAACTCGCGCGATGGCCGGTCGCGGCAGACCCGCGGCCATCAGCCGCAGTCCCGGGAGCTGGCCGTAGAGAGCGTTGCCCGGGCAGCTGGTGGCGTCGCCGTCGCGGTGGCCCGAGATGCGCTGGAGCGCCACCTTGTGGCCGGCCGGGTAGCGGTTCAACGGCCCGCCGCCGGAGACGATGTCGACGGTGCCCGTCGGCGGAACGCCATGGACCCCGAGCTTCCATGCCAAGAGGCGGGCGATCGCGTCGAGCCCCGCGGGCGTCTGGCCCTCCGTGTTGAACGTCCCGAGCGACGCCACCCCGGTCGACTCCGTGTTGTACCCCTGCGCCTGGGCCCCGATCACGGCCTGGTCGATGCCGCCGGCGCGGCCCTCGAAGATGGTGCCGTAGCGGTCGACGAGGAAGTTGTAGCCGATGTCGTTCCAGCCGTTCGAGTTGCGGTGATAGCGGCAGATCCCCAGCACCATCGCGGCCGAGTCCTGCGGCCCGTAGGCGTTCGCGGTGACCGTGTGGTGGACGAATGCGACCTGCACGTGCCCGTAGGCGGGCGCTGCGCGCGGCGGGCACTGCTGCGCGCCCCAGCCTTCGCGCGTGACGAGCGCCGGTGAGTCACCGACGGCGCGCGGCGCGGCGCTCGCGCGCGCCGAGGCGGCTGCTGCGCGGGTATCGACGAAATGGAGCGTCGGGCTGCGCACGGCCCCCCGGGCCGAGAGCCGGTACTTGACGGCTCGCGCGTCGCCGGCCCACACCGGGTCGGAGAACTTCCATCCGCGTGATCCGTGCTCTCCGCCGCGGGCGTCCGGCGCATCGTCGCCGTCGGCTCCGACCCGCACCCACCCTCGCCAGCCCGCCCGGGCATCGCGGACGCGCACCATCAGCCGGCGCGCCGCAGCCCCCCGCCAGCGCACGCCGAAGACGTTGAAGCGCCTGCCCGGGCGGACCGTGACGGTCCGCGTCGTCGCGCTCGATGCTGTCACGGAGCGCGGCGCCGGGGTGCGAACCTCGAAGTCGACCGCAGTGGCTCGCGGCGTCGTCCGGGCGCCGGCCCCCTGCGTTACGAGCAGCGCGCACGCCGCCAGGGCCAGGGCCGTCCCGGTTGCCGCTGCCCCCCTGATCGTGCGACTCGCGATCAGTTACCTCCCATCGTGTTGCTGCCCGCAAGTTCAGTGAACACGCCCGCGCGCGGCGGGTTGCGGCGCTCAGGAAGTGAAAATCAGGGGACGACCTCCGGGCCGCGATCGCGGTAGGCGTCCCGGAAGGCGCGAACCACGTCGTAAGTCGCGTCGGTGACCCGCTTGCACGAGGCGATGTGGCCCCAGGCCGTGACCGCCAACTGGTCCGAGATGGTGTGATCGGGCATCAGAAGCATGTGGTAGGGGTCGTCGTTGAAGAGGCCGCCGAGCTCGCGGATGCGCTGCTGCGAAAGGGTCGGCTTGTAGTGGATCTCGATGCGGCCGTGCTCGAGCGAGTGGACCGCGTTCCGGACGTTCGGCTCCTGTGCGTAGTAACCGTCCGTTAGCGGGACCGGGTTGTGGTTGCCCGACGTGGGCGGAGTCGTGTTGTAGGTCACCTTGACGTTGTTCGGAACGTGCTGCCGGCCCAGGATCGCCGGGTTCCTCAGGGTGCACTTCGCCACTGCGGCTGCCTTGGTGAGGTCGCTGTTCCTCTGGGCAGGCGGCGTCGCGGAGTTCGGAAACGACGATTGCGCGTTGCCCGTCTTGCCCATGCCGCTGCTGCCGCCGCCGCCGGCAGCGACCACGACGCCGACGCAGCCAGAGCCGCGACACCGAGAATGGTGCCGACGATGATGCCGTAGCGGCGGCGGCGCGCAGCCGCGGCCGACTCGGACTGCTCGCGCGCGACCCGCTCCTGGCGACGCTGCTCTTTTTCATCTTTGCGGCTTGCCACCGGGCCGCAGGTTAGCCGACCCGTCCCCCGGCCGAGCCGCTCGCCGCTAGGGTTGCCACGTGCCGATCTTGCAGCGGTCAGCCGCCACAGAGCGCTCCGTCGAGGCGGACGCCGTCGTGGTGGGCGCCGGGCCTCGCCGGCCTCAGCGCCGCGCGCGAGCTCGAGCGGGCCGGGCACTCCGTCGTCGTCCTCGAGGCCCGCCAGCGCGCGGGCGGGCGCCTGGAGTCGGTCGACATCGGCGGCGGGGCCTGGATGGACGTCGGCGGCCAGTGGATCGGCCCGACGCAGGACCGCATCGCGCGCGCTGGCGCGCGAGCTCGGCGCGGCCACGTTCCCCACCTACGCGGCCGGCGAGAACCTGATCGAGCATTCGGCGGCGGCTCGTCCGCTACACGGGCACGATCCCCGCCTCGGCCCGCATCGTGCTGGCCGACGTCGGCGCAGGCGATGTTCCGGCTCGACCGGATGGCCGCGCGCGTGCCGCTCGACGCGCCGTGGACGGCGCCGAAGGCGACGCAGTGGGACAGCCAGACCGTGTGGTCGTGGATGCGGCACAACATGGCCACGCGCACGGGCCGCTCGATGATGGAGCTGCGATCGCAGGCCGTGTGGGCCGCGATGCCCGCGGACGTGTCGCTGCTCCACCTGCTCTTCTACATCCACTCCGGCGGGCAGCATGGACCTGCTGCTCGACACCGAGGGAGGGGCGCAGCAGGACCGCTTCGTCGAGGGCGCGCGGAACGCTCGCCGGACGGCCTGGGGGACACGCTCGGAGACCGCCTCGTGATCAGATCGCCGGTGCGGGCGATCGAGCACGGCCGACCGGCGGAGTGACGGTCGTGGCCGACGGCGTCGTGGTCCGCGCCCGCCGGGCGGTCGTGGCGGTGCCGCCGACGCTGGCCGGCCGGATCGCCTACGACCCGCCGCTGCCGGGCTACCGCGACCAGCTCACCCAGCGCGTGCCCATGGGCGCGGTGATCAAGTGCCTCGCCGTCTACACCGAGCCGTTCTGGCGCGGCGACGGCTTGAGCGGCTCAGGCCGTCAGCGCTCGACGGCCCGCTGACAGCTCGGTGTTCGACAACACGCCGCTCGTCGGGCTCGCCGGGCGTCCTGGTCGGCTTCCTCGAAGGCGATTGGGCCCGCGAGCTCGGCCGCGTGCCGATCGCCGAGCGCCGGCGCAGCGTGGTCGCCAGTCGCTCGCACGCCTCTTCGGGCCGCGCGCCGGCTCGCCGGAGCGACTACGTCGAGAAGAGCTGGGCCGACGAGGAGTGGACTCGCGGCTGCTACGTCGGCTACACGCCGCCGGGCGTGCTGACCTCGTTCGGGCCCGCGCTGCGCGAGCCGATCGGGCCGTATGCACTGGGCGGGCACCGAGACGGCGACGGTCTGGAACGGCTACATGGACGGCGCGATCCAGTCCGGCGAGCGTGCGGCGCGCGAGGTCGTCTCGGCGCTGGCGGGAACGGCCGCACCCGCGCAGGAGCTGGTCCGCTAGAAGGCTCTAGGCGTTCGCTTCGGCGCGCACGCGCGAGCGGCGCTGGCCGGCGCGGCGCGGCATCCAGCACTCGCTCAGGAACGAGGCGATCTCGTTCGTCAGCCGCTGCGGGCGCAGGCGCAGCTCGTACAGGGACTCGGCCTCGATCAGCCGCCCGTTGGGCAGCTCGTCGGCGAGCATCTTGGCGTCGGAGAACGGGTGGATCGCGTCGCGTGGGTGGCCCAGCACGATCGATGGGGCCAGGAAGGTCTTGCGCTCCTCGCGGGGCGGCGCGGTGCGACCGAAGAACAGCCCCTGCATGACGGCGGACGAGGTCCGCGGGTCACGGCTCAGGACGTCCAGGAAGACGTCGGGGTAGTGCCCGAAGATCCTCGGCACCCGCCTGGTGAGCGCGGCTGCGCGGGCTCGTTATCGGCGCGCCGAAGGTCATCGAGACCATCAGCGGGGTGAACGCGATCGCGCAGGCCAGCAATCGCGTTGTCCAGCACGGGCATCTCGACCACCATCCCGCGCACGCGGGTGGGGGCGAGCGAGGCGACCTCGAGCGTGGTGTTCGCGCCCAAGGATGTGCCGCCGATCACTGCTTCGTCGATCTCCAGGTGGTCCAGCGAGCGACGACCTGACGCGCGAAGATCGGCATCGAGTAGCGCCACATGTCGCGCGGGCTTGTCCGACTCGCCGTGACCGAGAAGGTCGAAGGTGATGACGCGGTGGCCGCGGTCGGCCAGCGCCTGTCGCAATCGGCTCGTGCATGCGGCTGGGGAACAGCAGACCCGGCATCAGCACCAGGTTGCGACTCCCTTCGCCGTAGATCTCGTAGTGGAGATCGTTCCCGGCGTGCTTGAAGCGCGACATGCGGAGGCCATCTTACCCGCGCCGTTACGTGTATCGCGAACCTTTATTCCGGGCGGAGGCGTAGACGACGCCACTAGCAGGCAGCGGGCGAAGCCCGCCCTATATTCTTCCGCGCTCCTTGAAGGTTGGTGTGCCCAAAGAGATCGCGCAGGGCGAGCGCCGCGTGGCGCTTGTCCCTGAAGTGGCCAAGAAGCTCGTCGACGTCGGATTCGAAGTGTTGATCGAATCGGGCGCCGGTGACGAGGCCGGCCTGACCGACTCCGCGTACACCGAGAACGGCGCGCAGATCGCCGGCTCGGCCGCCGACGTCTACTCGCAGTCGGACGCGATCGCGAAGGTCCACGCACCCGAGGGTGGAGAGCTCGACATGCTGAAGCCGGGGTCCGTCCTGATCGGCTTCCTGTCGCCGCTCAACAGCCCGGACCTCGTCCGCCGGCTCGCGGAGGGCAAGGTCACGTCGTTCGCGATGGAGGTGATCCCGCGCACCACCCGCGCGCAGGCGATGGACGCGCTGTCGTCGCAGGCGGTCGTCGGCGGCTATCGCGCCGTGCTCGCTGGCGCGCCGACGAGCTGCGGCAAGTTCTTCCCGATGCTGATCACCGCGGCCGGCACGGCCAAGCCCGCCGCGCGTGCTCGTGCTCGGCGCCGGCGTCGCGGGCCTGCAGGCGATCGCGACCTCGAAGCGCCTCGGCGCGGTCGTCGAGGCCTACGACGTGCGGCCGGCGGTGAAGGAAGAGGTCGAGAGCCTCGGCGCCAAGTTCGTCCAGATCGAGGTCGAGCAGGAGTCGGAGGGCGGCGGGCTCGGGCCAGTACGCGAAGGAGCTCTCCGAGGAGGACCAGCGCCGCCAGCGCGAGCTGCTGGCCGATCGCGTCGCCGCGGCCGACTGCGTCATCACGACGGCGGCGGTCCCCGGCCGGCCCGCGCCGAAGCTCATCACGGCCGAGATGGTTGCGCGCATGAGCCCGGGCTCGGTGATCGTCGACATGGCCGCCGAGACCGGCGGCAACTGCGAGCTGACCGAGCCGGGCGAGGTCGTGGTCCGCGACGGCGTGACGATCGACGGCACGCTCAACCTGGCGAGCCAGATGCCCTTCCACGCGAGCCTGCTGTACGCGAACAACGTCGCCAACCTGCTCAAGCTCCTGGCGCCGGAGGGCAACCTGAACCTCAACTTCGAGGACGACATCATCGCCGGCGCGTGCATCACGCACGACGGCCAGATCGTCAACGACCGGCGTCCGGGACGCGGTGAGCCGCATGACCCTGATCACCGAGATCACGATCTTCGTGCTCGCGGTGTTCGTCGGCTTCGAGGTGATCTCGAAGGTCCCGACGATGCTGCACACGCCGCTGATGTCGGGTACCAACGCGATCCACGGCATCGTGCTGCTCGGCGGACTGCTGGTGGTCGGCGCCGAGGGCGCCGACACGCTGACCAAGATCGCCGGAACGATCGCGGTCGTCTTCGGCACGATCAACATCGTCGGTGGCTTCCTGGTCACCGACCGGATGCTCGAGATGTTCAAAGGACGCGGCGAGCGGAAGCCGGTAGCCAAGCCAGAAGAATGATCGCCGCCTTCAGCTTCCGCGACCCGAACTTCATCGACTCCGCCTACCTGGTGGCGTCGGTGCTGTTCATCCTCGGTATCCGCGGCCTGAGCCACCCGCGCACTGCCCGCCAGGGCAACCGCATCGCGGCCATCGGAATGGCGATCGCGATCGTCGCGACGCTGCTCGACCGGGAGATCCAGCAACTACGGGCTGATCATCCTCGGGATCGCGATCGGCACTGCCATCGGCGCCTACTCGGCCGCGCGTGGTGAAGATGACCGCGATGCCGCAGATGGTGGCGCTGTTCAACGGCGTCGGCGGCGGCGCGGTGGCGCTGGTCGCGCTGTCGGAGTACCACGACCGGATCCCGGCGTCGGGCAGCATCGCGGCTCGACACGCTGATCCCGACGGTGCTCGCCGTGCATCATCGGTGCGGTCAGCTTCGCCGGCTCGATGATCGCGTTCGCGAAGCTGCAGGAGCTGATGACCGGCCGGCCGATCCTGTTCCCGGGCCAGCAGATCGTCAACGGCGGGCCTGCTGCTCGGAATCGTCGTCGGCTGCGGTGGTCCTGATCGCCGGGACGGAGAGCGAGGGCCTGTTCGTCGCGATGCTGCTCGCCTCGCTGGTGTTCGGCGTGATGTTGATCATCCCGTCGGCGGCGCGGACATGCCGGTCGTGATCTCGATGCTGAACGCGTTCACCGGCCTGTCCGCTGCGGGAGCGGGCTTCGTGCTCGACAACACCGCGCTGATCATCGCCGGCATCGCTCGTCGGCTCCTCGGGAACGCTGCTCACGATCATGATGGGCCGGGCGATGAACCGCGGCCTCTCGAACGTGCTGTTCGGCGCCTTCGGTGCTCACGTCGCCGGCCCGGCGCGGAGCCGGCGGCCGATGGCGACCGCAGCGTGCGCGAGGCGACCGCCACCGATGTCGCTGCGATGCTCGTCTACGCGCGACCGGGTGATCGTCGTGCCGGGCTACGGGCTCGCGGTCGCCCAGGCGCAGCACGGCGTGCGCGAGCTCGCCGACGAGCTCGAGAAGCGCGGCGTGACGTCAACTACGCGATCCACCCGGTGGCCGGCCGCATGCCGGGCCACATGAACGTGCTGCTGGCCGAGGCCGACGTGCCCTACCGGCCGCTCAAGGAGATGGACGAGATCAACCCCGAGTTCCCTCGACCGACGTCGCGCTCGTGATCGGCGCCAACGACGTGACGAACCCCGCCGCGCGCGACGGACCAGAGCAGCCCGATCTACGGCATGCCGATCCTCGACGTCGACAAGGCCGCAGAACGTCGTCGTGCTCAAGCGCAGCATGAACCCGGGCTTCGCCGGGATCGAGAACGCCCTCTACTACGAGCCGCAGACCGTGATGCTGTTCGGCGACGCGAAGGAGTCCGTCACCAAGCTGGTGCAGGAGGTGAAGAACGCCTAGCCGGTAGGCGGTAGGCGTGGGCCGCCGCGTCAGTTCTTGGGTAGGTCCAGCACGGGAAGGACGTCGTCCATCCCGGTGAGGTCGAACACCCGGCGGGCCTGGCCGGAGCCGGCGATGACTCCGTAGTCGATTCCCGACTCGCGGCAGAGGGCCTCGGCGTCGACGATCATCCGCAACCCCGAGGAGTCCATGAACTCCAGGCCGCTGAGGTCGACGATCACGCCCGCCGGGCGCTCCGCCGTCACCTCGAGCAGGCGCTGCTTGAAGATCTCCTTGCAGGCCAGGTCGAATTCGCCCTCGAGGCGCATGTATGAGGTGCCTCCGTCCTGCTCGGAGACGATCCGAAGTTGCGAACCGCCGTTCGCATAACCGTTTGCTTCGAGTTCCACGTTCCCTCCACGTAGTTATGCACCCCCATCCGGCCCAACTGACAATACCGCCTTCCGGCCGGTACGCCACCGCCGGCCGGTATCGTGCGTAGTGCTGTTTTCACCCGCCCCCAGCCCCTCGAGGAGGGTCGATGTCCGTAGGCGCAATCATCGCCATAGCAGTCGTAGTGCTGATCGTCATCTACGCCGTGATGACGTTCAACTCGCTGATCCGGCTGCGCACCCGCGCGGACGAGGGCTTCTCGGACATCGACGTCCAGCTGAAGCGCCGGCACGACCTGATCCCCAACCTCGTCGAGACGGTGAAGGGCTACGCCCAGCACGAGCGGCAGGTGTTCGAGAACGTCACGGCAGCGCGCAGCAATGCCGTCTCGGCACAGGGCCCGGCCGAGCAGGGGCGAGCCGAGACCGCGCTGACCGGCGCGCTGCGTCAGCTGTTCGCGGTCGCGGAGGCATATCCCGACCTGAAGGCGAACCAGAACTTCCTCGAGCTCCAGAACGAGCTCACCGACACCGAGGACAAGATCCAGGCCGCCCGCCGCTTCTACAACATGACCGTGCGCGATCTGAACATCAAGGTCGACACGTTCCCGTCGCGGCTCTTCGCCGGGCATGGCGGGCGCTTCGAAGCGGCCGTTCTTCGAGCTGGACGAGCCGGCCGAACGCGAGGTGCCGGCGGTGTCCTTCGGCGCAGGCAGCGGCCCCGCGCCGACGGCTCAGGGCTAACCGGCACTCCGCCCAGGGGCGGGCATGTACGAGCAGATCACCTCGAACAAGCGCAAGTCGCTGGCGCTGCTGGTCGGCTTCCTGCTGCTCTACGCCGTGCTCGGGTACCTGCTGTCACTGTGGTTCGGCGACTGGGTGTTCGGGGTGGTCATCGTCGTCGCGATCGTGATGATCGTCGTCAACCTCTTCGCGGGTGACGACCTGGTCCTGCGCGTCAGCGGCGCGCGCCAGATCCACCGCAAGGAGGAGGCGCCCGCGCTGTGGCGCATGATCGAGAACCTCGCGATCACGGCCGGCCTGCCGATGCCGCGGGTCTACGTGATCGAGGACGACGCTCCGAACGCCTTCGCCGCCGGGCGAACGCCGAAGCAGGCGGTTGTCGCTTCGACCACCGGGCTGCTCCGGCGGCTCGACGAGGAGGAGCTCGAGGGCGTGCTCGCCCACGAGATGACGCACATCCGCAACTACGACGTGCGGCTGATGACCTACGCGGCGGTGCTGGCCGGCTCGATCGCGCTGATCTCCCAGATCTTCATCCGCGGGCTTTGGTTCGGCGGCGGAGACCGGGACCGCGGCGGCGGGAACATCTTCGCGCTGATCGGCGTGATCCTGGCGCTCGTCCTCGCCCCTGTCGCCGCGCTGATCATCCAGACCGCGATCAGCCGCCGGCGGGAGTACGTGGCGGATGCGGGCGGCGCCGAGCTGACGCGCTACCCGGCCGGGCTCGCCTCCGCGTTACGCACCATCGATGCTTCGATGACGCCGTCGGCGGCGCTCTCCAACCCTGCGATCGCGCACATGATGATCGCCCCGCCCCTGCGGCCGGGCGAGCGGGCGCTGCGCGTATTCGCCACCCACCCGCCTACCGAGGACCGTGTGGCGAAGCTCGACGAGCTGGCCGGCGGTCAGCAGCACAATCACGAGTCGCTCACCGAAGGCGCCGGAATGCCGGTGGCCGCGGTGTCGCCGGCTCCGGCGGACGGCACCGAGCCGGTCGTTTAGCTCAGCGGTTCCCGGGTCGCCTGCCGCACCACGAAGCCTCCCGGCTGGTCGGCGAGCCAAACGACCACGGCGCGTTCGCTCGCGGGGTCGACCGCGGCCGTCGCGCTGGTGAGGTAGAAGGAGCCGCCGCCCGGGCTTCTGGCGTCGGCATCATGCGACACCTGCTCGGCACCGCCGAATGCCCCGGTGCCCGCGGCGCGCGGCGCGGCGAACACGGTCAGGTTGCCGGCCACCTGGTCGGGTGCCTCGGTCCAGACCGCGAGTGCCTCGCCGAGCGGCCCGAGCGCCAGTCCCTGGACCTCGGCCTCCCGCCCGGGAGCACTGAGCGTCTGGGCCGCCTGCGGCCGGCCGTCGACGATCCGCGCCGAGCGCACGACGTGGAAGTTCCCGGTGCGGCCGGTCCAGGTCACCAGCGGCTCTCCGGTCGTGGCGAACGCCGCGGCGATTCCGACGCCCTCGACATACCCGGTTCCGGGCTGCGCGGTGAAGGGTGCGTCGTCGAAGGTCTCGAGCACCTGCCGCTTGCCGAAGCGCGCGCGCCGCGACGCGTAGGAGACCGACTGGATCGCCGGGCCGGTGGCAAGCGCCTCGCTGACGGGCTCGGAGGTCCACGCCGCGAGCGCCCGGCGGCGCTTGGATAGCGACAACGACAGGCGCAGGCGTCCTCCCGGCGCCGGGCCGACGTCGCGGGCGCGCTCGAAGTGCCCAGCCGCCGAGCGGAACCGGCTCAGCACGCGCCCCCTCTGGTACCAGCCGACCAGCACGTCGCCGTGGACATTGGTCGCGACGGCGGGAAAGGAAGCCGATCGCGTTCGCGAGACGAGCACCGGCCGCGGGAAGCGCCGGCCGGGACGGCGGGCCGAGACGTGAACGCCATGACGATCGGTGAATGCGACGGCCACGAAGCCGTCGACATTGGAGGTCACCGCGACGCCGTTGGCGCGTGCGGTCGACAGGCGGCTGGTCTTGCCGAGGCCGCCGTCGACCGAGCCCAGCGCCGCCGCCGGCTGCCCACTGCGCGTCCGCCCGGCAGCGGCCAGGCGCTGCTGACCGTAGAGCGTGATGCCGCCCGCGAAGGGATCGAGGAGCAACGAGCCGGGGAGGGGTCCTGCCGCCCCGAAGGCCTGACCGCTCCACCGCGACGCCGGCAGCGGTCCCTGCGCGGCGTAGTTGGGCCAGACCGCAAGGCCCGCGCCGGTGCGGGAGAACGAGACGAACGGCGGAGCCGGGACCGTTGCGCCGGTGATGTCGCTCGGCTCAGACCAGGGAGCAGCGGCGAGAGCGCCGGCCGGAACGGCGGCCACTGCCATCGAGGCGGCGATGCAGAGGAGAAGCAGCTTTCTCACGCCACGCCCTAGACCCGAGCGCGGCGGCAAAGTTGCGCCTTAGGCAGTCGCTTCCGCGGCCGCCATCAGCTGGCGCAGCAGGTTCGTGAGATCCGGTCCGGCCTTCTCGGGCGAGCCGGCGTCGAACGGCGGGTCCGGGTCGTATTCGATCCCGAGCTGAATCGCCTTCGCGACGTCGTCGCCCAGCTCCCGTGCGGTGAGCGCGAGCGCCATGTCGATCCCGGCCGACACTCCGGCGGCGGTCACGACCGGGGGTTCGAACACCACCCGCTCCGCGACGGGTATCGCCCCGAGCTCCGCGAGCCGCTCCCGCCATGCCCAGTGCGTTGCGGCCCGCACCCCGTCCAGCCGCCCGGCCTTCGCCAGCAGGCCTGAGCCCGTGCACACAGAGGTGAGCCACTTCGGTTGCACCTCCGCGAGCCACCCGATCAGCGCCTCGTCCTCGAGCGCCACCTCGGTGCGGCTGCTGCCGCCGACCACCACCACATCCGGGTCGGAAACCTCGTCGAGGCCATGGGTCGCGCGCAGCGGCAGGCCCGAGTCCGCGGTGATGTCGCCGGGTGTCGATGCGACGAAGACAGCCTCGCTTCCCGGCCATTGCGTGAGCACTTCGTAAGGGCCAACCAGGTCGAGGGCCGTCATGCCGGGATAAAGGACGAATGCGAGTTTCATGCCGCCTCCAGGGTTGTCGTGAAACGTTGCCGGTATTCGGAAGGGGTCACGCCGAGCACGCGCAGGAACGCCCGCCGCATGACCTCGCCGCTCGAGAAGCCGCAGCGCCGGGCGGCTTCCTCCACCGTGGCGCCCTCCTCCAACGCTGTGCGCGCGGCCTCGACCCGGACCCGTTCCACGAACCGGGCGGGCGAGGTCCGCAGCTCGGCGGCGAAGCGGCGCACCAGGTGGCGCTCGCTCATGGCCGCGCGGGCGGCGAGCGTCTCGAGGCGGTGGTCGGCGGCCGGGTCGGCCGCGATGGAATCGAGCACCGGCCGCAGGGACGCGGTTCGGGGAGCGGGCGGCGCCAACCGCTCCGAGAACTGCGACTGTCCGCCGGGCCGCTGCAGGAAGAGCACCAGCCAGCGGGCGACGGTTCGCGCGACCTCCGGCCCGTGGTCCTCTTCGACCAGCGCGAGCGCGAGGTCCATTCCGGCCGTGACGCCCGCGGAGGTGGCGACGTTGCCATCGCGGACGAAGATCCGATCGGGCTCGACGATCACGTCGGGGTGGCGCTCGGCCAGGGCGGAGCACCACGCCCAGTGCGTCGTGGCGCGGCGGCCGTCGAGCAGGCCGGCGGTCGCAAGCAGCTCGGCGCCCGTGCAGACCGACGTCACCCTTCGTGCGCGGCTCGCCAGTCGCCCGATGTGCCGCACCACCGCGGGATCCTCGACGGCTGCCCGCACGCCGAAACCGCCGGCCACGAGCAGCGTGTCGAGCGGCCCGCGGGCAGACTCGAGCGCTACGTCGGCCTCCAGCCGCAGGCCGCTGCCCGCACGCACCTGCCGCGCGCCGGGAGTGGCCACCTGGACCTGGTAGCCGCCGCCGGTCAGCTTCGCGGCGCCGTCGAATACCTCCGCCGGCCCGGCAGCGTCGAGCATCTGGAAACCCTCGAACGCGATGATGAGCACCCTTCGCACGCGGCCATGCTCTCATCCTTAGGGTGTGTCCACAAGGACCCGCACCCCACGAATCACGCCACGACGCCTCCGTGGCGACGGTGGGTTAGGCGAACAGCTCGTCCACGTCGACGCGCACGCGCGCGCCGCCGATCGCACCCGGAGCGAACCGGTGGGAATCGCCGGGTGCCGCCACGACGTCGAACAGGGCCTGCACTTCGCCGTCGAGGAAGCGCGAGACCTTGCCGTAGCCGTGGGTGTCGCCGCTGCCGCCGGGGCGGTGGTAGTAGCGGTGTGGCGAGTAGACGCGCAGGCTGCGACGGGCGCGCGTGAGCGCGACGTACAGGAGGCGCCGTTCCTCCGCGATGCCCTCCGCGGTGCCGGCAGCCATGTCGGCCGGGAAGTTCCCGTCGTAGGCGGCGATCAGGTGCACCGACTGCCACTCGAGGCCCTTGGCGGAATGCACGGTCGAGAGCACCAGCCAGTCCTCGTCGAGATGCGGGGGAACGGCCAGGTCCTGACTCGAAGCCGGCGGGTCGAGCAAGACCTCCGCGAAGAAGGTGCGCAGGTCCGAGGCTTCTCCCGCCGCCGTGACCAGCGCCGCGAGGTCCTGCATCCGGACCTCGCCGTCGGCGTAGTGGGCCCGCACGAGCGGATCGAGCGCGGCGCGCAGCCGGTCGGCGGCGGGCCCAGGTGGCAGGTCCGCGTCGCCGGCGGCCCGGATCGCCCCGGCGAGCGCGGTCAGCGCCGGCCGTGCGCTCGACGGCAGCTCCGCCGCGGCCGCCGGCCAGCGTTCCCACAGGCGCTGCGGCAATTTCCCCCGAGCCGAGGAGCGCTTCGAGCACGCGCCGCGAGCGGCCCGGGCCGACGCCCTCTGCGAGCTGAAGCAGGCGAAACCACGACATCTCGTCGCCAGGCGCGTCCGCGAGGCGCAGCGCGGCGAGGAAGTCCTTCACGTGCGCGGCCTCCAGGTAGCGCAGGCCGCCGTACTTCACGTACGGGATCCGCCGGCGCGACAACTCCAGCTCGAGCAGGTCGGTGTCGTGCCCGGTGCGCGCCAGCACCGCCTGCTCGCGCAGGAGCAGGCCGTCCTCGCGGTCGGCGAGGACCTGGTCGCAGACGAGCTCCGCCTCCTGTGACTGGTCGCGGCACTGGACGAGCTGCGGCCGGTTTCCTCCCGGGCGCGTCGCCCGCAGCACCTTCGGATATCCGCGCGCGTCCTGGGCCGAGACCGCGTTGGCGACGTCGAGGAGCGGCTGGGTGCCGCGGTAGTTGCGGTCGAGCGTGACGGTCTTGGTCCCCTCGAACTTTCCGGGGAAGCCGAGGATGTGCTCCACCGACGCGGAGCGGAAGGAATAGATCGCCTGGAAGTCGTCGCCGACCGCCGTCACGGAGCAGCCGCGCTGGTGCAGGCTGCGGACGATGTCGGCCTGGATCCCGTTCACGTCCTGGTACTCGTCGACCAGCACGTGGTCGAACGTCCCGGCGATGTGCGGGCCGGTTGTCTCGTCCTGCACGAGGGCGCGCCAGTGCAGCAGCAGGTCATCGAGGTCGAGCACGCCCAGCGATCGCTTGCGCGCCGGAGTAGCCGCGCAAGATCTCGGCCACGGCGTCGAGGTGCTCCTCGCACCAGGGAAACAGCTCCGCGACGATCTCGCGCACCGGGCGCTGGGCGTTGACGGTCCGGGTGTAGATGTCGGCCAGCGTCTGCTTGCGCGGGAACCGCCGCTCGCCGGCCGGATGGCCGAGCTCGTTGCGGACGAGGTCCAGCACGTCGGCGGCGTCTCCGGCGTCCAGGAGGCCGAAGTCGGCCGGCAACCCGAGCGCGCTCGCATAGCTGCGCACGAACCGGTGCCCGACGGAGTGGAACGTGCCACCCGTCACCTTGCCGACGGCGGCCCGCTCGCCCACCAGCGAGGAGGTGCGGTTGATCATCTCCCGCGCCGCGCGCCGCGTGAAGGTGAGCAGCAGGATCCGCTGCGGGTCGGCGCCCTCGTCGAGCAGCGACGCGACCCGTGCGCTGAGCGTCGCGGTCTTGCCCGTTCCGGCGCCGGCGAGGACCAGCAAGGGGCCGCCCCGGTGCTCGGCGGCGAGCCGCTGCTCGGGGTTCAGGGAGTCCTGGCGGAACACCGTTCGAGGCTAGGTCGGAGCACGGACGGGTGCACGCTGCGTTGCAGGCCGCAGACCGCAGACCGCAGACCGCAGACCGCAGACCGCAGACCGCAGACGGCAGGCTGTGGGTTCGATAACGATAACGAGTCTCGTTCTGGTTAACTTCGGGCCATGCTGGAGCCCTTCTCGCTTCCGTTCGTCCAGCGCGGCGTACTCGAGGTTCTGCTGCTCGCGCCGGCGGCCGGCGTCCTCGGAACGTGGATCGTTCTGCGGGGCCAGGCCTTCTTCGTCCACGCGGCCGGCACCGCGGCCTTCCCCGGCCTCGTGCTGGCGGACGGCCTGGGATTTGCCGCGCCGATCGGCGCGCTTGGCACCGCGGGGCTGTTCGCGCTCGTCGTGACGACGCTTGGCCGCAGGCACCGGGGCGAGCAGGACTCGCTGGTCGCCGTTGCCCTCGTCGGCTGCCTCGCCGCCGGGGCGATCCTCGCCTCGGACGTCTTCGAGTCCGGCGCTCATGTCGAGAGCCTGCTGTTCGGCAGCCTCCTCCTGATCGGCACGGGCGACATGGTGCTGGCGGGATGCTGCAGCGCGCGCCGTGCTCGGGCTGTCGCTGGTGCTCGGGGACCGGTGGCTCGCGCGCGGCTTCGACAGCGAGGGAGCGGATGCGCTCGGCGTGCGCTCCTCGCTCCCCACCCTGGTGCTGCTCGGACTGCTCGCGGTCGCGGCCGTCGCCGCGCTCGACGCGGTCGGGGGCCTGCTCGTGAGCGCGCTGTTCGTCGTCCCGGCGGCGACCACGCGCCTGGTGTGCGGCCGGCTTGTGACCTGGCGGGCGGCCAGCGTCGCGCTCGTCGCCGCGGAGGGAATCGGCGGCCTGTGGCTGTCGGTGGAGACGAACACGCCGCCGGGGGCCGCGATAGCGCTGCTGGCGGGAGGCGTCTTCGTGCTGGTCGCTGCCGGGCGGGCACTGGGGCCGCGGCTCGCGCCCGCCGCTGCCGCCGGTCTCGCGGCGCTCGCGATCGCCGGGTGCGGCAGCTCGAACGGCTCGGGGCCCAAGGTCGTCGCGAGCACGACGCAGCTTGCGGACATCACCCGCGCCGTCGCCGGGCCGGGCGTGGACGTGGTGGGCATCCTGCACCCCAACACCGATCCGCACGAGTACGAGCCACGCCCGCGCGACATCCTCGACACCGCGGACGCGAAGCTCGTGATCGTCAGCGGCGACGGACTCGACGGCTGGATGAACAAGGTGGTCGACGAGGCGGGCGGCGATCCGCCGGTCCTCGACACCGGTGCGGGCGTGCCGGAGCGGCTTCCCGGGGACGGTGGCGGAGTCGATCCGCACTGGTGGCACGATCCGCGCAACGTCGAGGTGGCAGTCGGCCGCATCCGCGATGCGCTCTGCGAGGCGGGCTCGGCGACGCGCGGCGGATTCGCGCCGCCGCGCGCGGCCTACGAGGCGAAGGTGCGCGCGCTCGACCGTGGGATCGCGCGCTGCTTTGCGTCGGTGCCCGCTGTGGAGCGCAAGCTCGTGACCGATCACGACGCCTTCGGCTACTTCGCCCGCCGTTACGGCATCCGGGTTATCGGCGCGGTGATTCCCGCCCAGAGCACGCAGGCTCAGGCATCGGCCGGCGACCTGGCGCGCCTGTCGAAGACGATCCGGCGCGAGCACGTCGCGCGCGGTCTTCCCGAGAGCTCCGTCAACGCAAGGGTGGCGCGGGCAATCGCGGCAGCAGACCGGGGCGTCGGCGGACCACACCCTCTACGGGGACACGCTCGGGCCCGCGGGCTCTGCCGGGGCGACCTACCTGGAGATGGAACAGGCGAACGCCGACGCGATGATGCGTGGCTTCACCGGTGGCCGGCGCGGCTGCAGGGTGGGGGAAATCGGATGACCGCTCCGGGAGAGCGCCGCCGGTCGGGGCGCTTCGAGCGCCCCGCGGCCCTGGTCGACGACCTGGTCGCTGGATATGGCGGGGCTCCGGTCCTGCGCGACGTCAGCTTCGAGGCGCGCCGGGGAGAGCGGCTCGCGGTGCTCGGCCCCAACGGCGGCGGCAAGACGACCCTGTTCAAGGTGCTGCTCGGCCAGCTCGCTCCGCTCGCCGGCGTGGTCGAGGTCCCGGGGCGCGCCGCGACCGTGGCGCAGACCGACCGCTCGCGGCTCGACTACCCGGTCAGCGCACTCGACGTCGCTCTGATGGGAACGCTGCCGCTGCGACCCTGGTGGCGGCGCCTGACCCGCGAGCAGCGAAGCGCCGCGCTCTCGGCGCTCGAGCAGGTCGACCTCGCCGGCCTCGCGCATGAGACCTACGGCGACCTCTCCGGCGGCCAGCGCCAGCGGGTCCTGATCGCCCGGGCCCTGGTTCAGGACGCGGACCTCCTGCTGCTGGATGAGCCCTTCACCGGGCTCGATGCACAGTCGGCCCAGCGCTTGGAGGCGCTGGTGGAACGCCTGGCTCGCGACGGCAGGGCGGTGATGATCGCCACGCACGACCTTCCACAGGCACGCTCGTGGGACCGCGTGCTGTGCCTCAACCGCGTCCAGATCGCATGTGGCGATCCGCGCAGCGTGCTGACCACCGACGTCCTGCAGGCGACCTACGGCGGAGACCTCGTGCAGCTGCCGGACGGCAGCCAGGCCGTGCTCCCCCCGCACCACCATTGATCGCGGCCCTGCACTTCCTCTCCGACCCGTGGTCCGAGCCCGTCATGCGCCGCGCCGGGCTGGAGTGCCTGCTGCTCGCATGGAGCGGCGGCCTCCTCGGTTGCTGGCTGGTCCTCTACCGCCTCTCTTATGCGACCGAGTCCCTCGCGCATGGCCTGCTCCCCGGCCTCGTCGTGGCGACGCTGATAGGCGCGCCGCTGCTCTTGGGCGGCGCCGTCGGCCTGCTGGTGGCCGCGATCGCGATCGCCGTTGCCGGGCGCCTGTCACTCGTCACGCGAGACGGCGCCGTTGCCGTGGTCGTCACGACGCTCTTCGGCCTCGGTGTCGTGCTCGCACTGTCGCCGGAGTCGCCGCCGGGGATCCAGAACCTGCTGTTCGGGGACATCCTCGGGGTGAGCGACGCGGATCTCCTCTGGGGCGCCGTTCTCGCGGCGGTGCTGGCGGCTGTGCTTCCGGTGCTGCATCACCGACTTCTGGCGGCGGGCTTCGACCGCGATTCCTCATGGGCGCTCGGCATGCGCCCGGCGCTGACCGACGCGGCCCTGCTGACGCTGCTCGCCGCCGCGCTGCTGATCGCGGTGCAGGGAATGGGGAATCTGCTCGTCGTGGCGATCCTGATCGCCCCGGCTGCCGCCGCGGCCGCGGTCACCAACCGGCTCGGCGCGATGATGGCGGCATCGGTCGCCTTCGCGGTGTCCGGGTGTCTTGGCGGCCTGTACCTCTCCTACTACGCGGCGACGGCGGCCGGCGCATCCATCGCTGGCGCGCTGGCCGCCATCTTCGTGGGCGCTCTGGCCGTCAGCCGCTGACGGCGGCGGGCTCGCTCGCGGGAATCTCGCGGCCCAGCGACTTGCCCTGGAACCCGAATGGCTCGTTGCGCAGCGCGTCGACGTAGTACGGGAGCGCCTCCGGCGTGAGCGTCCCGCCGTGCATTCCGTGGACCCACCGGGGGTCCAGCTGCTGGATCCGGTCGACCACCCGCCGCACCGGATCCTCGTGGGCGAAGATCCCGATCTCGCGGTAGTAGGCGCACATCTCGGAGCCGAGGTTCTCCGTCACCACGGCCGGCTGATCGCCGGGCTGGATGAAGAGGTCCGACGGGAACAGGCTCCGGGTGGATTCCTCGACGACCATCATCGAGTCCCAGTGGTGGACGTGCGGCGTCTCCCAGAAGCGCAGCTTGTGGCTGCCGAGGTCGAGGGTGTCCCCGTCGAGAACGCCGTGGACCCGGTCGACGTAGGGGAAGCCGAACTGCGTCAGGTTCAGCCCGGCCGAAAGGCCGCTGGCGACCAGGCGGGCCTGCGGGGCCTCGGCGATGAACCGCTCCATCCCTCCGCACTCGTCGCCCTCGAAGTGCAGGAGGACCACGTTCGCCAGCCGTGCGGGGTCGAGCACCTGGCTGATCGCCTTGCGGATGTCGTCGTAGGCGTCGTAGACGCCGGTGTGGATCAGCGTCGGCTGCTCGTCGTCGATCAGGAACTGGTTGAAGGTGATCGGGTACTCCGTCGGCGGAGTCGAGATCCGGTAGATGCCGTCGACGATCTCATCGATGTTGATCATGACTGAGCCCTCCTGAGTATTCGTTGCACGCCACTGTGCAGCGATGTCTACAGGACTCCGGCGAGCTTGTCAAGTTTGACGGCACACAAGTGTGCAATCATTTGGGTATGGCACGGAAATACGAGCTGAAGGCGCGCGCCGAGCGCCAGGATGAGACCCGCCGCCGGATCGTCGAGGCGGCGATCGACCTGCACCGGACGGTCGGCCCCGCCCGGACCAGCTTCAGCGCGATCGCGGAGCGGGCCGGCGTGCAGCGGCACACGCTGTACCGGCACTTCCCGGACGAGCGCGCCATGGGTCTAGCGTGCTCAGGCCTGTACTCGGAGCGAAACCCGCTGCCAGACCCGTCTCCGTGGCGTGAGATCGGCGATCCAGGGGAGCGGCTGCGCGCCGGCCTTGGAGCGCTGTACGACTACTACGAGGGCAATCGCCACATGCTCGGCTGTGTCGTCCGTGACGCTGCGATCGACCCACTCGTGCGGGAGCTCAGCGAGCTTCGCTTCGGCCCGGGCATGGCGGCGATCGGGCAGGCGCTCGGCGAAGTGCTGCCGCGCCCGCGAAGCAAGGCGACCCGCGCGGCGCTCGCACTGGCGCTCGACTTCACGACGTGGCAGCTCCTGGTGGAGCGCGGCGGCCTGAGCAGCGCGCAGGCGGCCGATCAGATGGCCCGGGCGACGCTCTGCGCGGCCCGTCAGCCGGACTGAGCTGCCTCGATCGTCTGCTCGAGCTCGCGTCCGACGTCGAGCAGCGGCTGCGTGCTGCGCTGCGCCCGGCACATGACGACGGCGCCCTCGATCGCGGCGACGCAAAGTGTTGCGATCCGCCGGGCCCGCGCCGGCGTCGCGCCCGAGCCGGCGCAGCGTCGAGGCCAGCGCCCGCTCCCAGTCGGCAAACGCCTCACCTGTGGCCGCGACGATCGCGTCGTCGTCGTGCGCCTCCACTGCGACCGCAACCACGGGACAGCCGGCCCTGAAGTCGCTTCCCTCCAGGAGCTTTCGCCACCAACCCACGAACGCGCGCAGCACAGCCGCCGGATCGCCATCCTGCGCGAGCCGCTCGATCTGCGCCCCTATGTAGGACCCCGCGTAGCGGACTGTCTCAGTGGCCAGCTCTGCCTTGCCGCCGGGGAAGTGGTGGTAGATCGAACCCCGCGGCGCGCCGCTGTGCTCGATCACGTCGCGGAATCCGGTCCCGCTGTAGCCCCGCTCGCGGAACAGCACCGCGGCGCTCTCCACCATCTGCTGTTTGCTCTCGCTTGCCAAAGAAACTCCCCGTCGTCCTTCCTATGACGAGCATCATAGTGTACGGTCCCGCGCGTGACCGTCGTACCCCCAGAGGACGGCGCCCTGGCTCAAGACGGCGTGCATCCTCTGCAGCCTCAACTGCGGGATCGAGGTGCGGGTCGAGGACCGGCACCTGATCGTCGAGCATCCGCGGCGACAAGGCGAACCCGCGCTCGCACGGCTATGCGTGCGAGAAGGCCCAGCGCCTCGACCACTACCAGAACGCCCGCGACCGGCTGACGGCGCCGCTGCGCCGGCGCCGCTGACGGCACGTTCGAGGAGGTCGACTGGGACACGGCGATCGCCGAGATCGCCGAGCGCCTGGGGGCGATTCGCGACGAGCACGGCGGCGAGTCGATCTTCTACTACGGCGGCGGCGGCCAGGGCAACCACCTCGGCGGCGCCTACGGCATCGGCGACTCGCGCGGCGTTCGGCGTGCGCTACATGTCGAACGCGCTCGCCCAGGAGAAGACCGGCGAGTTCTGGGTCGACGGCCAGCTGTTCGGCCGCCCGCGCTGCCACACGACTCCCGACTTCGAGCACGCCGAGGTCGGCGATGTTCGTCGGCAAGAACCCGTGGCAGTCGCACGGCTTCCCGCGCTCGCGCGTCGTCCTGAAGGAGATCGCCAAGGACCCCGACCGCGTCGCTGATCGTGATCGATCCCGCGCCGCACGAAGACCGCGGCAGCTCGCCGACTTCCACCTGCAGGTGCGGCCCGGGACGGACGCGTTCTGCCTCGCCGCGCTGCTCGGCGTGCTCGTCCAGGAGGAGCTGCTCGACGAGCGAGTTCCTGGCGCGCGCACGCGACGCGACGGCGAGCGCGCTGTTCAGCGAGCTCGCGCGACATCCCGGTCGCCGAGTACTGCCGCCGCGCGCGGCGTCGACGAGGAGCCTCGTGCGCGCGGTCGCACGGCGCATCGCCGGCGCCGCGAGCGTCTCGATCCTCGAGGACCTCGGCATCCAGCAGGCGCCGCACTCGACGCTCAACTCCTATCTCGAGAAGCTGCTCTTCCTGCTGACCGGCAACTTCGGCAAGCGCGGGCGGGATGAACATCCACACCGGCATCGGCGAGCCTCGGCGGCGACTTCTCGCCGCGACACCGCGACGCCGGTCACCGGCGAGCGGATCATCATCGGGCTGGTGCCCGGGCAACGTCGATCGCCGGACGAGATCCTCACGCGACGACCCGGGTCGGCTGCGGGCGATGATCGTCGAGAGCTCGAACCCCGCCCACTCGCTCGCCGACTCGCCGCGGATGCGCGCGGCGCTCGAGCGAGCTCGACCTGCTGGTCGTCCTCGACGTCGCGATGACCGAGACCGCTCGGCTCGCCGACTACGTGCTCCCGTCGCCGTCGCAGTTCGAGAAGTGGGAGGCGAGCTT
The DNA here is from genome assembly GCA_963785085.1 of uncultured Solirubrobacterales bacterium. Lineage (GTDB taxonomy): Bacteria > Actinomycetota > Thermoleophilia > Solirubrobacterales > JBBDJG01 > CAWACB01. The sequence goes on from CAWAUD010000013.1 coordinate 98,952, forward strand.
CTTCTGCCTCGAGTTCCCGCGCAACGCCTTCCAGCTGCGGCGCCCCGTGCTCGACCCGCTCCCGGCCGGACCTGCTGCCCGAGCCGGAGATCCATTCGCCGGCTCGTCCGCGCTGCCGGCGCGTTGGAGGGCATCGACCTCGACGGCCTGAGCGCCGCGACGCCGAGCGCAGCCGAGCCGAGCTTCGCGGCGATGCTGTTCGGCCTCGTCGGCCGAGCAGCCGGAGCTGCGCCGCCTGCTCCCCGTGATCGTCTACGAGACGCTCGGCCCGACGCTGCCGGACGGAGCTGCCGCCGCGTCGGCGCTGTGGCTCAACGCCCATGGAGTCGCGCAGATGATGCCCGACTCGGTTCGGCGCGCCGGCTTCGAGGGCGAGGGACTCGAGCTCGGCGAGGCGCTGTTCGAGCGCGATCCTGTCGCGGGAATCGGGCCTCGTGTTCACGCGTCGACGACTACGCGGAGACCTGCGCACCGGCTCGCGAACCCCGACAAGCTGCGTGACGCTGACGATCCCCGAGCTGCTCGACGAGCTGGTGGAGCTGGCGGACGAGCCAGAGGTAGCCGACCCCGACTTCCCGTTCGTGCTGTCGGCCGGCGAGCGCAGGTCCCACACTGCGAACACGATCTATCGCGATCCCGCCTGGCGCAAGACAGGATCGCGGAGGGCGCGCTGCGCGCTGCACCCGACGATGCCGGGCGGCTGGGAATCGCCGACGGCGGACTGGCTCGCCTGACGACCAAGCGCGCCAGCGTCGAGACGGTCGTCGAGGTCACCGACTCCCTGCAGCCCGGCTACATAACGCTGCCGAACGGCCTCGGCACCAGCTACCCGGAGGCTGACGGCGCCGAGGTGGTCCACGGCGTCGCGCCCAACGAGCTGACCGCCTCCGAGGACCGGGACTGGCTCGCCGGGACCCCGCACCACAAGCACGTGCGGGCCCGGGTCGAAGCGGCTTAGCTAGGCGGCCACGGCGACCGGTTGCGGTCGCGATTCGGCGATCAGCACGTCCAGCACGGCGCTCAGCTCGCCGCGGGCCTGTTCGTCGGCAAGGGAACCGTCCGCCTCGAATCGCGTGTCGGCGTGGCCGAGGGCCACCTCGCCATCCACCACGCGCGCGCCCATCGCGGCAAGGACCTTGCGCAGCTCGGCCTGCGCCCACACGGCGCCGAACGCTCCCGCGCTGGCACCAACGACTGCCACCGGCTTGTTGCGCAGCACGTTCGTGGCAAAGGGGCGGGAGACCCAGTCGAGCGCGTTCTTGAGCTGCCCGGGAACGGACGAGTTGTACTCGGGCGTCGCGAACAGCACGGCGTCAGCGCCGGCGATCGCCGCGCGCAGCTGCGCGACAGCGGCCGGCGCCGCACCGTTCTCATCATCCTCGTCATAGGGCGGCACCGCCTTCAGGAGCGGGCTCTCGAGTAGCTCGAGCTCCACGTCCCGCGGAGCGAGCTCCGCGGCGGCACGCAGCAGGCGCGTGTTGTATGAGTCAGGGCGCAGGCTGCCCGATATTCCGAGGACTCGCATCGTTACGACCTCGTCCAGAACAGCTCGGCGTTGATCGTCACGTCGTTCGCGAGCGCCGGCTTGCCGTTCGGCAGCGGGTTGTTCCAGTTCATGCCGTATTGCGTGCGGTCGACCTGGGCCTCGAGCTTCAACCCGAAGTACGGTCGCTCGCCGTACTCGGCCTGCTCGCCCACCGTGCCGCGTGCGCGGACCGGAAGGCTGGTGCCCTTGATCGTCAACTCGCCGCGGACCTCGATCTCGTCACCGGACTGGGTGACCTCGCTCGACGCGAAGGTGATCTCCGGCGTCCGCTCGGCGTCGAAGAACTCGGGCGAGAGCAGGTGGGCGTTCAGGTTCTCGTCCTGCACCCGGATACCCGTTACGGGCGCCGAGCCTGTCAGCTTGGCGCTCCCGTCGTCGGCCACCTCCAGCCTCGCCGTCACCGGCGAGAAGCTGCCGCGGAACGTGCCCACGTGGTAGTCGACCTCGAAGCCGACCTGGGAGTGCACGGAGTCGAGGCTCCAGTCTCCGGTCGGAAGGGTGTTGCGCTTCTCTACTGTGCTGGTGCTCACTGGAAAGACCTCCTTGAGGGGATATACTTGAGCCATCAACAAAGAGGATAGCAATAAAGCATGAGTAGTCAACTATTGAGCAAGCAACATGTTTCAGTGGACGCCTGGGCGCGTCTGCTGCGCAGCCATACGGCGATGCGCCGCTCTTTGAGCGCGGACCTGCAGGCCGAGCATGGCCTGACGGTCAACGACTACGAGGCGCTTCTGCTCCTGTCGCGGGCGGAGGACGGGAGGTTGCGCCGGGTTGACCTGGCCGACGGCCTGCAGCTGACGCCGTCCGGGGTCACGCGCCTGCTCGATGGGCTCCATGACCTTGGGTGCGTGGAAAAGGCGACCTGTGAGCGGGATGCGCGCGTGACCTATGCCGTGCTGACCCAGGCGGGCCGCGAGAAGCTCGAGCAGGCGGCTTCCTCGCACGTGGCCGCAGTCCGCACGCTCATGGAGGAGCGCTATTCGGAAGAGGAGCTCGAGACCTTCGCGGAGCTGCTCGGGCGGCTGCCCGGCGCCGGCGGCGTGGAGAGCTGCACTCCCTAGAGGAGCTGGCTCACCGCCTCCTCGAGGACTTCGGTATGCCGGTCGGCGTCCGATTCGGTCGTCGCGGGGCACGCGAGCAGCATGTTGTGGAAGGGCGTGATGAGGACGCCGCGATTGAGGGCGTGCAGGTGCAGATAGCGCTCGAGCTCCGGTTCCTGGATCGCGTGGGACGAGCTTCCGTCGATCGGCGGCTCGGGCGAGAAGCGGTACTCGACCCGCGCCCCGAGTTGCTGCACGTGCCACGGCAGGTCGTGCGCGGCGATCACGCTCTCGACGCCCTCGCGCAGTCGCGTGCCGATCGCGATGGCGTGCGCGAAGGCATCGTCGGTCAGCACCTCCGTCAACGCAGCGCGCGTCGCTGCAAGTGACAGCGCGTTGCCTGCGAGCGTGCCGCCGACGCCGCCCGTGTCCTCGAGGTCGGCCCGTGGGTCGCCGAGGATCCCGTCGGCGATGTCTCCGCTGAGGCCGAGCGCACCGGCCGCCACACCGCCCGCGATCGACTTGCCGATCGTGAGCATGTCGGGCTCGAGGCCCCACTCGCCCGTCGCGCCGCGCGGCCCGGCCGAGAACGTGTGCGTCTCGTCGAGGATCAGGAGCGTTCCGGCCGCGCGCGTCTGGCGACGCAGCTCCTCGTGGTAGCCGGGAACCGGAAGGATGATTCCCATGTTGGTCATCGCGGGCTCGGCGATCACGCATGCGACGTCGCCTGGGGCGAGCGCCTCGTGCAGCGCCTCGGCGTCGTTGAACTCGATCGCCCGCGTCGTGACGCCGACGTCGACCGGCGGCCCGACGCTTCCCTCGCGTGCCATGGTCGCGCCGCCCGCCTCCCTGACGGCGAACGTCTCGTCCACCGACCCGTGGTAGCTGTAGGAGAAGCACACGATCTTGTCCCGGCCGGTGACGTGCCGGGCGATTCGCAGCGCCGTGCGGTTCGCATCGGTGGCGCTGAGCGTGAAGAGCCACCGCGGCAGCTCGAAGCGCCGGCGCAGCTCACCGGCCGCGATCTCGGCGTCCTCGGTCGGCAGCATCAGCGTCACGCCCGCCGCCAGCCGCTCCGATGCGGCCTCCACCACCGGATCGGGTGCGTGTCCCGCCATCGCGCCCGTGTCTCCCAGGCAGAGGTCGACGTACTCGTTCCCGTCGGTGTCCCACAGCCGGGCGCCCTTCGCATGACTCGCGATGACCGGGAACCCGCCGGCCCACCGCATCATCCACGGCATCGGGACCGCGCCGAGCATGGCCGAGTCGCCACCCCGTTGCGCCGCGGCCCGTGGATGCGTGCGCTCGAAGCGCTCCTGCTCCGCGGCCAGCGCGGCTGACAGCCGCACGGGTTCGAACGGCGTCGTGCTCAGCGGTGCTCTGGGTTTGGGTAGTCGAACCGGCAGCCCGCGTCCCATTCCGTGCGCTGGTTGCCGTGCGCGGGGATGCCGCCGGCGTCCTTCAGGATGCGCGCCAGGTGCAGGATGTTCCAGGTCATGAAGGTGGTGTTGCGGTTGGTGAAGTCGTTCTCGGGCCCGCCGGAGCCGGGGTCGAGGTAGCTCGGCCCGGGCCCTGCCTCGCCGATCCATCCCGAGTCGGCCTGCGGGGGGATCGTGTAGCCGAGGTGCTGGAGCGAGTACAGGATGTTCATCGCGCAGTGCTTGACGCCGTCCTCGTTGCCCGTGATCAGGCACCCGCCGACTCGCCCGTAGTAGGCGTACTGGCCCGCGTCGTTGAGCAGGTGGCTGTTGCCGTACAGGCGCTCGATGACCTGCGTGCACACGGACGACTTCTCGCCCAGCCAGATCGGCGTGCAGCAGCACCAGGATGTCGGCCGCCATCACGCGCTCGAAGATCGCGGGCCAGTCGTCGCGCTCCCAGCCGTGCTCGGTCATGTCGGGCCACACGCCGGTGGCGATCTCGTGGTCGATCGCCCGGATCTCGTCGACCGTCGACGCCGTTCGCCTCCATGATCGCGATCGAGCGGTCGGCGAGCCCCTGCGTGTGGGACGGCTCGGGCGAGCGCTTCAGCGTGCAGTTGATGTAGATCGCGCGCAGGTCGGAGTAGTCCGCCGGCGCCGCCTGATTCTCGGGGGATGACATGGGTGCGGACCCTATCCGGACCACTGTTCTGCGGGGTACTTAGACTCGACCGGATGCGTGCGTGGCCGGAGATCACGGAGCCACTGCTCCGCGAGCGGCAGCAGATGTCGAACGAGGAGTTCCTGAAATACCTGGCCGGGCTGCTCGAGTCAGTCGGAACGCGTGAGCTGGACGACGAGCATTACGAGCGCGCGATCGGCTACCCGTGGGAGCGCCCGCCGGGATCGTGCTTGGTGACCGACACCGGCGTGGAGCACCTCGCCGACATGGACGCCGGTCGCCGAGAGCAGCTCGTCAACCGCTACCTGCATGCCGGGGACCGCGTGCCCCTGCTCGCCTACGGAGCAAACGGCTCGCCGGAGCGCCTGGCACTCAAGCTCGCTCATCTCCCCGACGGTCATCGCGAGGCGCTGATCCTCGCGGGGGAGCTCGAGGGCTTCGACGTCGGTGTGGCCGCACAGCCGCCGGTGTGGAGCTCCATGCCGGCGACCCTGGTTCCAAGCCCCGGAACGCACGTCCGGGTGGCCGTGCTGTTCCTGACGCCGGTTCAGTTCACGGCCCTCTGGTGGACCGAGCTCAGCTACGTGGTCGGAGCGCTGAGCGGCGTGGCGGTGACGACCGACGTCAGCGAAGAGCCGATCGATCACGTGATCGTGTTCATCTCCCGGTACGGCGGCTTCTGTCTGGACGGCAAGCCCGTCGTGCTCGCGGCACTGACCGCGCGAGACCGCCGGTTCAAGGCGCTGACGGAGGAGGAGGTCCTCGATGAGGCCGCCCTGATGACGCTTGGCGAAGGGCACGGCGCGCGGGATCTCGTCAAGGCCGCGTTCGAGAGCCCCGCCGTCTTCATGGCAGAGCGCTACCCGGCCTTCCGGGCCGTCTCGCTCCCCTTCGAGTCCGATCACTGGACCGAGATGCCGGTGGGCCGAAGTCCTCTGCCCGGCGGCTCCGGAATCAGGTGACGGCGAACGCGATCGTCAGCGTGATGCCGACGACGAAGCAGTAGATCGCGAACGGCGTGAGCCGGTTCGTCTCGAAGTACCGCAGCAGGAATCGCACCGACAGGTAGGCGGTGAGGGCGGCACCGAGGGCGCCGACGAGTGCCTGTCCGCGGACGTGGTCGCCCTGCGAGCCGATCAGCTCCGGCAGCTTCAACACAGCGGCCGCTCCGATGATCGGCGTCGCCAGCAGGAACGAGAAGCGCGCTGCGTCCTCGTTCGAGAGGCCGACCAGCAGGCCTCCGGCCATCGTCGCGCCGGAGCGGGAGAAGCCCGGGATCAGCGCGATCGCCTGTGCCGAGCCGACCGCGATGGCCTCCCGGAAGCCGAGGCGCTTCGCGATGCGCTCGTCGCTCTGCGGGCCTGCCTTGTCCGCGACCGGGGCGCTGCGGCGCAGCCGCTCGGCGCCGTAGAGCATGACTCCGTTGAGCGTGATGAAGATCGCTGCGGATTGTGGTGAGGCGAAGATGTGGCGCAGCGGATGCTCGAGCAACAGGCCGAGCAGCCCGGCGGGGATCGTGGCGACCACCAGCAGCCAGCCGAGCTTCGCATCGCTGTCTGTGGGGGAGATCTCCCGAGCCTGAAGCGACCGGCCGAGCCCGCGCACGATCCGTGCCCAGTCGCGGCGGAAGAACCCAAGGAGGACCAGCGCGGTGGCCAGGTGCGTCGCCACCAGGAATGTCAGGAAATAGTCATCGTTCTGATGGATGTCCCAGCCGAACACCCGCGGCAGGACGACGCTGTGGCCGAGACTGGAGATCGGAAACAGCTCCGAGAAGCCCTGGAGCAGGCCAAGCACCAGAGCCTGGAAGTAGGAGATGGGGTCCATCAGGGGCCTGACAAACCTGAACGATCCAACCTGAATAAAACCTGACCGTGATTTTCAGGATTGTCCCGGTCGCGTTCATGATGGGCGTGTGCACCTGATGAGAGTTGGCCTGTGCGAGGACGACGCCGAGCTGCGGTCGGTCCTCGAGCCGCGCACTCGGCGCCGAAGGCTTCGACGTCCGCGCGACCGCCACCGGGCGCGACGCGGTTGCTCGGTTCTCCGGCGACCCGCCCGACGTACTGGTCCTCGACATCGGGCTCCCCGACTCCGACGGGCGCGACGTCTGCCAGGCCCTGCGCGCACACGGGCGTGGAGGCGCCGGTGCTGTTCCTCACCGCGCGCGGTGCGCTGACCGACCGGCTCGCCGGCTTCGGCGCGGGCGGGGACGACTACCTCACCAAGCCGTTCGCGCTCGCCGAGCTGCTGGTCCGTGTCCACGCGCTGGGACGGCGAGCCGAGGGCCGCTCCGCAGCCTCCGGAACCGGGCGGCATGCAGCTCGACCCCGCCGCCCACGCCATCCGCGCCGGCGATCGCAGCGTGCCGCTGACGCCGACGGAGTTCCGGCTCGCTCGCCGCGCTGGCCGCGCGCCCGGGCGAGGTCGTCCGGCGCCGCGAGCTGGTCGCCGCAGCGTGGCCGGACGGCGCGATCGTCCACGAGAACACGCTCGACACCTACATCGGCCGGCTGCGCCGCAAGCTTCGCGACCTCGGCGTCGAGGCAGAGATCGCGACCGCGCGCGGGGTCGGCTACTCGCTGCGGTGAAGCGCCTGCTGATCCGCGACCGCGTGACGCTCGCGTCCGTTGCGGTGCTGGCGGTCGGGCTCGCTGTGCTCGGCATCGCGACGCAACGTGCTGCTCACCAGGCAGCTGAGCCGGGATGCCTCGGCGCTGCTGCGCGAGCGCACCGAGGCACAGCTCGCGACGGTCGACACGAGTTCTGGGCCGGCTCAGGCTCCGCGGCGTGGAGGACGCAGCCCTCGACCGGCGCAGCTGGGCCTACGAGGGACGGCGGGCGATCGAGCGCCCGGTCGCCTCTGCTGAGCTGCAACGCGCCGCCGATGGGCTGGTCGGCGTCAAACGGACCACGGAGCGATCGCTTCACGAGAACACGCGCCTTCGGGCCACGCCCGTGTTCGCACCGGATGGGACCAAGGTCGGAACCGTGGTGGTCGGCATATCCCTGGACCCCTACGAGCACAGCGAGCGGATCGCACGTGTCGCGACCACGGCCCTCAGCCTGTTGGTGCTCGTCCTCGGCGCCCTGGTCGCTCGGCGCGCAGTCGGCGCCGCACTGCGTCCGGTCGGTGACATGGCCGCCAGCGCCGCCGACTGGAGCGAGCACGATCTCGGTCGCCGGCTCGAATCTCGGGTCCGCCCCGCGACGAGCTGACCGCGCTCGCCGCGACGCTCGACGATCTGCTGGGCAGGATCGACGCCGCGCTGCGCCACGAGCAGCGCTTCTCCGCGGAGATGGCGCACGAGCTCCGCACTCCGCTGAGCGGCGTCCGCGCCGAAGCCGAGCTGGCGCTTCGAACACCCGGCCTGCCGCGCACCGCACGCGAGCCGCTCGAGTCCATCCTGGCCGCATGCGACCGGATGTCCTCGGCGATCGACACGCTGCTGGTGAGTGCGCGCGCGCCCGGGCCGCGCGGGTCGGCCGATCCTGCGGCCGCCGTGCGCGACGCCGCGGCGGCATTCGAGCCGGCGGCTCGCGCCGCAGGAGTGCGCCTGACGCTGCGTGACCCCCTCCGGCCACTGCGAGTCGGTGCCGACCGCGAGCAGGTGACCCAGGCGCTCGCGCCATTGCTCGACAACGCGATCAGTCACGCGAAGGCGAACGTGACCGTCTCGACGGCGGCGGGTGGCGAGGGCATCGTGATCGCGGTCGAGGACGACGGCGCCGGCTTCGCGAACGATGGTTACGACGCGATGTTCGAGCCGGGGGTCAGCTCACGCGGCGGCGCGGGGCTTGGTCTGCCGCTCGCTCGGCGTCTCGCGCGGTCGTGCGGTGGAGAGGTCGTCGCGGTGCAGCGCCCGGGCGGAGCACGCTTCGAGCTCCGGCTGCCTGGGACGTTGTCCTCGTTCACTTCCTGAGGGCCCTGCCGCTCGTTCAGGAAATCTCCATGCGGCCCCCGCATCATCGTTCGCATGACTACCGCTACTTTCGACTCACCGCCCAGCCCTTCGCTCGCCCGCCAGATGCTCAACAAGGTGCCCGAGGTCACCCTGTACTTCTGGATCATCAAGATCCTGTGCACCACTGTCGGGGAGACCGCGGCGGACTATCTGAACGACACGCTGGGCTTCGGCCTGACGAAGACCACCTACGTCGCCGGAGCACTCCTGCTCGTCCTGCTTGGCGATCCAGTTCGTGACGCGACGGTACGTACCGCCCGTCTACTGGATGGTGGTCGTCGTGATCAGCGTGTTCGGAACACTGATCACGGACAACATGACCGATCGCTATGGCATTTCGCTGGCGACCAGCACCGCCATCTTCTCGGTCATCCTCGCCGCGGTGTTCGCGGTCTGGTACGCGTTCGAGCGCACCCTGTCGATCCACACGATCGTCACCACCCGCCGGGAGGCGTTCTACTGGCTGGCGATCCTGTTCACCTTCGCGCTCGGCACCGCGGCGGGCGACCTGACCGCCGAGAAGTTCAGCCTCGGCTACGGCGTGTCGATCGCCCTCTTCGGCGGCATGATCGCGGCGGTCGCTTTCGCTCACTACGCGCTGCGGCTCAACGCCGTGCTGAGCTTCTGGCTCGCGTACATCCTGACCCGGCCGCTGGGCGCGTCGATCGGCGACTTCATGTCTCAGCACAGCCACAAGTACGGCGGCCTGGGTCTTGGGACCACCAAGACGAGCTACATCTTCCTTGGCTGCATCCTGGTGCTGGTGACCTACCTCTCGATCACCAAGCGCGACCAGACTCCGGAAGAGGTGATCGCCGCGGACGAAGCGAGACACCGCCAACACGACCGAGGCCGGGAGCACCACCCTCATCTGCCGCACGTCGGACCGCCGCTGGAAGCTGCGGGGGAGGAGGCCTAAATAGGCCGAGCGCCGCTGGACGGGCCCGCCCTGCATCGGGAGGTGCATGCCGGGCCCGTCGCGCTCCGGCAGCGCAGCTAGTTTGCGACGGTCACCGTCCGCTGCGCGGTCACGGGTGTCGAGCTGCCGGGCCCCCATACCCGCACTGCAACCGTGTGGGTGCCGTTGACGGCGGCGGTCGTGTTCCACGCGTACTGGTAGGGCGCCTCGCCCTTGGCATAGCGCACGGCGCCGTCGACCAGGAACTCGATCCGGTCGATCATCGGCGTGCCGGCGACCGCCGCGGTCAGCAGCGTTGTCCCCGCCACGGTCTCACCTTCGGATGGCGTCATGATCAAAGGCCGCACGAGCTGGCCGCCGCCGTCATCGGCCGGCAGCGCGCTCTCGCTGATCGATGAGACGGTGACGTCCCCGGTCGGCAGGGAGCGGGTCGAGTTGGTGACCGACTTCAAGGTCGTCCCGAGCTCCTCGAGCGCGGGCGTATAGGTGGCGCCGTCCGCGTTGGGAATCTGAACGCACGGAAGCGACACGCCGGCCCAGCCGTGGGCGCCCACGTGGCTGCGCGTCAGCGCGCGGTCGTACAGGGCGAGCTCATCCAGATCCCCGTTGAAGAACCCGGACTGGCCGCCGTAGCCGGCTCCGAGCTGAAACGGCGCGCTGTTGGGAGCGAGCGGCGCCGTGGTGACACGGGAGCCGATCAGCTTGGCCATGACGAACAATCGCATCTGCGTTCCGTCATAGGTCGCGGTCACGAGTGTCCACTTCCCGGACTCGATCCTGGCGTTGAACGTGACGCCGGCCTTGACCCCGTCCGTCCACCGTTCGAAGCCCAGGGCGCTGCGCGTGAACCAGATCCCGGTTCCCTGTCGGCCGCGCGCATCCGTCGCCTCGCGCGAGATCAGGAACCGGTAGCGGCCGTCCACGGCGAAGCTCGGTCGCACCCACAGCTCGATCGTGTAGGGCCGTGTTCCCGAGACGACCGGGTCGGTCGAGACCGGCAGCGAGTCGTCGATGCCGTCGAAGCGCCGCGCGTAGCCGTTCTGAGGTTGATGGATCGCTCCGTCTGCGACGTCGTAGTCGAGGTGCCAGACGCCCGTCGGCCGGTCCAGCCCGACCATCAGCGAATAGCGCCGACACCGCTCCCAGCGGTACTGGACGAAGTCGGGCGCCTCACCGTTGACGAGCGGGGGCGGAGGCGTGGAGAGGGGAGTGCCGACGTGAGGGTCGGCCAGCGGTGGGCCGATCACCTCACTCGCGCCGGCACCCGCTGTCAGCAGCGCGCCGAGCACCAATGACGCCGCGGACGCCGCGAGAAGGCCCCTCCTGACCATTCGCCGAGGTTACGTCCGAATGCCGGATCCCCCTAGCCGTCCGGACGGATGCACTACCTCAGGACCGGCCGAACATCCGCTCGTGGTAGCTGCGCCGGGCCGCCTGGTCGGTCTCGCCGGCGATCTTCCCCACGCCGATCATGCGCAGGATGCTCTCGCGGGCACGACGAGGAAGGATGTTCCCGATCTTCGCGGTGACCGCCTGGTTGCGCGGTACCCACACTTCGAAGCGGTTCTTGCGGACCGCATCGACCACGGCCGCCGCGACGTCGTCGGGCGTGACTCGGGCGACCAGGGGCGGCCGTCCCTGTCCGTCGAGCATCGCGGTCTCGACCTGACCGGGCTGGATGACCGAGAAGCGAAGGCCGCTCCCGCGGTACTCGAGTCGCAGGGACTCCGTGAGGCCGACGACGCCGTGCTTGGTGGCGGAGTAGACGGCGCTGCCGGGGAGCGGCACGCGGCCGACGCCCGAGGCGACGTTGACGAGGTGGCCGCGGCCGCGGGGGAGCATCCGCTGTACGGCGAGGCGCGACCCGGTGATCGCTCCGAGCAGGTTCACCTCGACCTCGCGCCGCGTGACCTCGTCCGGCTCCTCGTGGAACGGCCCGATCCAGTCGATGCCGGCGTTGTTGACCATCACGTCGAGTGCGCCGTGCCTCGCTTCGGCCGTGTCGATGAACCTGGCGAATGCGTCGCGGTCGGTGACGTCCAGCTGAAGGCCGTGGGCAGTGGATCCCAGCGACTCGGCGGCGGCCCGCGCGGCCGCGCCATCTATGTCGCCGATGACCACACGGGCACCGGCACGGGCGAAGTGCTCGGCGACCGCGCGGCCGATGCCGTTGGCGCCGCCGGTCACGGCGACGTTCATGCCTGCCGGGGAGACAGGATCTGCCATCAGCTCGGGATCCTAGGCAACTCGAGGACGATCTTTCCGACCGCCTGGTTCGAGCGCATGTAGTCGGCGGCTTCAAGTGCGTCGTCGAAGGCGAAGACCCGGTCGACGAGCGGGCGGATCCGGCCCTCGGCGACTGCGGGGAGGACGTCCGCCACGAGGGCGGCGTACACCTCAGCGCGCTCCTCCGGCGTGCGCACGCTGAAGGTGGTCCCGCGAACCCTCAGGCGCCGGAACGAAAGCTGATCCAGGTTGATGGTGGACTCCGGTCCCGCGAGCCGGCCGATGTTGACGATCATCCCGCCGATCCGCGTGGCCGGCAGAAGGTCGGCGAAGACCTGGCCTCCGACGTGGTCGAGCGCGATGTCGACGCCGGCGCCCCCGGTCGCCTCGGTCACCTTCTCGACGAGGCTGTCGGTCTTCGTGTTGACGATCAGATCCGCGCCGGCATCTCTGAGGCGGCTCGCCTTCTCATCCGAGGTGGTCGTTCCGATCACGAGGCCCGCGCCGAACTCCTTCGCGAGTTGGATCCCCAGCAGTCCCACGGAAGACGTGGCGCCGGCGATCAGAACGCTGTCACCGGCGCTGAACCCGGCCTGTGTCACGAGCGCGTCGTGCTCCGTCGAGAGCCCGACGGGCAGCGCCGCCGCGTCGGTCCAGCCGAGCGACGCGGGAACCGCGATCGCGTGGCGGTGGTCGAGCAGCGCGAACGGCGCAAATGCACCGAGCGTGGAGGCCATAACGCGGTCACCGACGGCGAGGTTCTGCACGCCGGCGCCGGCCGCTTCCACTTCACCGGCGAGCTCGAGGCCCGCCACATAGATGTGGCCGGTCTTCGTGCTCGGGCTGTACGCGCCCTCGAGCATGTAGAGGTCCGCGCGGTTCAGGCCGGCGGCATGCACGCGCACGAGGATCTGTCCCGGTCCCGGCACCGGCACGTCGACCTCTCGGAACTCCCAGTCCGGAGCGGCACCTCCGACGAGCGCGCGCATGCTCAGACCCTATGAGTTTGGCGCGGCGCCGTACTCCTCGTCGCTGACGTGCTCGCCCCACGTGACGAGGCTGCCCTGATCGTCGACTTCCTGGATGGCGAGGTGGGTCATGAACCGGTTCGGGGCGGCGCCGTGCCAGTGATCTTCGCCGGGCTCGAAGAAGACGCGGTCGCCGGGACGGATCACCTCGACCGGGCCGCCACGGCGCTGGCAGCGGCCGACGCCCGCGGTGACGTAGATGTTCTGGCCCAAGGGATGGGTGTGCCACGCCGTCCGGGCGCCGGGCGTGAAGTGGACACTGGCCGCGGCCACACGGGATGGCGCCGACGGGGTAGCGACCCTGTCGATGTAGACCGTGCCGGTGAACGAGTCGCTCGGGCCGGTCGCGGTTTCGAGGGTGTCCCTCGTGAGCTGCATGTCGTTACGGGCGCGTGTTCGATGATCCCAAGGGAAGCGCCTTGCGCTCCTCGGGTGTCATCTGGCGGATAACGAGCGACCCGTTCTTCACCTGCCGGCGGACGCTCGCCAGCTTGTGCTTGCGGCGTTCTTCCCTCTGGTCTCTGATCGTTCTCATCGGACGCCGCGGAAGGTTGCGGTGTGAAACTGGCCGGGACTGAGGGGACTCCGGGAGTCTCGAGTCGAAACCGCGGCGAGGGCAGCATTGAGGTCGGCGAAGGTCGAGAACCCTCTATCGAGTCCGGCCTCCTCGAAGAGCTCCCACACCTGTGCGCTTGGGCTGGACAAGTGACAGTCGGCTGACCTGCCCCATCCGGATCAGAGCGCGAAAGAGCATCTGGAGCATCGGGCGGTCAAGAGACGTCACTCCCCGCAAGTCGACGATGATGTCGTCCTTGCCGGCTTCGAGTGCTGAATCGATTTGTTGTTCGGCCTGAAATGCGGTTGACAGGTCGCAGTTGCCTTTGAGCGTGAGAACTTCGGTGCTGTCGCCGAGCTTGTCGGACGACAGAGAGGCGGTCTGGATCATGGTGAGACCCCTGGCGGCGCTTTCAGGTAAAGGTCCGGGGGGCTAGGAAGCGCCGTGACGTAACCGACTCGGTGCTACGCACACTAGCAGCGCGGAGAGAGTCCAGCGGCGTTGAGCCGAGGCTCCGCACTTTGCATCGAGTCCGCCGCTTCGAGGAACGGCTCATCCAGGACAACGCGACAAAGCCGCACAATTTTCCCGGAAGATGCGAGACGCCTGTTTGCACTTTGCGGTTTCAGGCGTAGCGTGCTCCGCAATCAATGGGACTGCGGGCTGCCGGCACTCAAAAAGCAGCGGCGGGACCAGAAGGGCAGGGTGCAGATGCACACAGCCCCGACACTCGGCTATCACCAGGACGTCGTCAAGGGCATGATGGATGCCAGCGAGCCGTTCGGTGAAGTCGAGACATTCATCGACGAGGCCGCGGCGCTCGACCAGGGCGAGAAGGCAGCTTTGTGGTTAATGGCGTGGTCGTTGCGCGAGGGATGGATCCAGCAGAAGGAGTCGCTGGCCATGCTGAGCTCGCTCGCCTGGAGGCGAGGCCCCGGCTGATCCCGGACTGAGGGCGGCGGCGCAGGCTGTTGTCAGCGCCGTCGCCGAAATCACTCGCACGCCCGCGCAAGGCCCCGTTCCGGCCCTTTCACAAGTGGCACCTGCGGAAGGCTGGTCCGCTGGTGCACCCACGGCCGGCATGACCGTCTAGCATCGCAATGACCACGTCGGCGCGTAGCGCCGGCAGCGACTGAGAAAGGGTAAAGAGGACGAAGATCGTGCGCGCCACGGTCCGCCGGATTTGCCTCGGCTCCGCCGTCGTGGTGGCGACCCTGTTCGTAGCCGGTGCGGACGCCCATGCCAGGGTCGTGGGAGTGGAAAGGGCCGCGGGTTGTGGACCCGCGCGATCGGACATTCGCACCCTCTCCGACGGGAAGGCGCGCAGGCTTGCTGTTCGCCCGATACGAACGACGGTGGCCGCCCTGAGCGGCCGGTCTCGCCCCGGCGTCGCGAAGTACCGGAACCGGGTGCGGGGCGTCGAGACCACCACCTTCCGGATCGAGGCATCGCTGGTCGGGATGCGGCTTGACGCGGGCCGGGAGGTGGTGCTCGTCGTCGCAGACCTGAACAACCCGGCAGCGACCATCGAGGTGAGGTTCCCGTTCTCTGGTTGCGCCGGACGCCGCTCGGCCATGCGCGGGGCCATCCTGGGCGCACGCGCCGCGCTGACCTCGGCCTGCGGCAAGCCAGGCCGGGGCTTCATGCGGCTTGCCGGCGATGCCGTCATCACCGGGGTGGGCTATCTGGGGACCGCTCCGGGGGCAGCCAAGGGCGTCGGCCTGGCGCCCGCGCTGCGGTTCAAGGACTTCGGATGCGGGCGCGTGCTCGCCGCGCACCAGAGCCCGGCAGCTCAGGCCGCGCTGGTGGCCCCAACTCTCCCAGCGCCTCCACCGCGAGCGCCTCCGCGGCCGCTCCCGCCGCCGGCGCCCCGGTGGTTCAACGACCAGTCCCCGTTCAACATGACGGCCGACGCTTACGGACCGCCGGTGCCGATCCCGGCCTCGTGGCTGCCCGACTTCGACGGTAGTGGCAGCGGTGCGCTGCAACTCTCGAGGTCCTGGGAACAGGGGAAGGCGATCTTCCGCGCAGCCTCTTCCGACCCGGTGACCGCCTTGTTCCACATCGCCGATCCTTCGCAGTGCTTCGATGACGTGATCGGATGCGTGCACTGGCAGCCGGCCGACCCGGACCATCGGGTGCCCGACGACACGACGGTCGACCCCGACCACATCCCGATACCCGCCGGTGTCAGGTGCCCGGGACTACCTACGATCGACAACCTGCACGACCGGGCGCTGGTGGTGATCTCCGCCGACGGCAAGACGGCTTGGGAGTTCTGGCACTGCACGCACGTGGCAACGCCGGCCGAGCCGTTCTACACGGCGGCGGTGGCGGTCAGATGGAACCTCGACCCCGACGATCCTTCGCCGGCCGCCAGGGGCTACCAGGACGAGGGCCTGACGG
This sequence comes from uncultured Solirubrobacterales bacterium, assembly GCA_963785085.1. Lineage (GTDB taxonomy): Bacteria > Actinomycetota > Thermoleophilia > Solirubrobacterales > JBBDJG01 > CAWACB01. The sequence goes on from CAWAUD010000013.1 coordinate 114,744, forward strand.
CCACGGGGAGCCAGTCGGCCCGGGCCTCCGGAATGCCCCTCCTGACCACGACGATCACGCCGCGTGAGGCGCTGTCCGGGATCAATCACCCGATCGGGCTGACCGTCAAGGCGATCACGACGGGCTATGTCAACCCGCCCGCCTCCCACACCGACGTCTGCGACGGATGCTCGCACCTGGAGTACGGCATGCTGTTCGTGCTGAACCCCGCCTTCCAGCCACCGCCTGACGCTACGCCGGCGGAGCTGAACATCGTCGCGGTCCTCAAGAAGTACGGTGCTTTCGTGACCGACCGTGGGCCGCTGTTCGAGCTCGATGGAAGCCCCAACGAGCCCACTGACCCGTCCCACTCCGACCAGCTGTGGGCCGAGGCGCAGGACGGCAATCTGGCGCGCCTGCACATCGGGCCGGCCGACTTCCTGTACGTGCGGACTCCGGGAGCGCCCCCGGCCCTTCCCTAGGCGGCCTCAGCGCCAGGCGAAGACCGGCTGCTCGAGGTGGTCGACCCGCTCGCCGGACCGGCCCAGCAACCCCACCTGGCGCAGCTGGAAGAGGATCGCCGCGGTCGGTGCGTGGATGAGGTCGTTGCCGAGGGGCAGCTGCAGCACCGGCCGGTCGCTCTCCGGAATAGAGATGAACCGCGGTTCGCTGTCCAGGAGTGCCTGCAGGCCGATCCGGTAGACCGCGAAGACCTCGTCGGGCGATGGTTCCAAGCCGGGATCGGCTCCGCCCCAGAGCACGACCGGCGTTATGACGTAGCCGGAGCGCGTCGGGTAGTCGTCGAGCCAGCCGACGACGCTGTCTCGGTCGAGCAGCAACCCGAGCTCCTCGCCGAGTTCGCGCAGCGCGGCGTCAAGGGGTGTCTCACCGTCATCGAGCCGCCCTCCGGGCAGCGCCCATTGGCCGGCGTGCCGGCTCAGCCGCGCAGCGCGGCGGCAAAGGAGGAATGCGGCCCCGTCGTGGCCTTCCGCATCGCTGTCAACGAGCACCACGGCCACCGCCGCGTGGCGGCGACCCTCGAGCGGATGCTCGCGCCGGTCGTGGACGCTCAGCGCCGCTTGTAGACGGGCTCGAAGGTCGGTGGTGAAGTGGACCAAGGCGCTTGAAAGCCTATGGTTAGGTCTCGAGCCGGGCGCTGCAGGGCCGGGGAAGACCACAGCAGTAGGAGGGAACGAATGGCCAAGACACATCTCGCCGTCGGAGGAAAAGTCGTCGCCATCACGGGAGCGGCGCGCGGCATCGGCAAGGCGACCGCGATCGCCCTGACGCGCCGCGGCGCCCGAGTGGCGATCGGCGACATCGACGCCGAGCTTGCCCAGCGGACAGCTGAGGAGATCGGCAGCGGATGCGCGGCCTTCCCACTGGACGTGACCGACCGCGGATCGGTGAACGGCTTCGTCGATGCGGTGGAGGAGCGGCTCGGGCCGATCGACGTGATGATCAACAACGCCGGAATCATGCCGACCGTCCGGTTCCTCGACGAGAGCGAGGCGAGCATCGCGCGCCAGCTCTCGATCAACGTCATGGGCGTGATCAACGGCATGCAGGCGGTGATACCGCGGATGCTCGCCCGCGGTGACGGTCACGTGATCAACATCGCCTCCACGGCCGGCAAGGTCACGGTCCCCGGCATCGCGACCTACACGGCGACGAAGCATGCGGTCGTCGGGCTCACTGGCTCCGTCCGGGGGGAGTTGAGAGACACCCCCGTCGATCTGTCGGTCGTCATGCCCGTCATCGTCCGGACGGAGCTCACCGACGGCGTGCCCGAGACGCGCGGCCTGAAGTCGCTTCAGCCCGAGGACGTCGCAGAGTCGATCGTCGAAGCGATCGAGACCCGCCGCTACGAGGTCTGGTGCCCGCGGTCCACCGCCGGCGTCTACCGCTTCGGCGTGATGCTGCCACTGCGCGCCTCCGACGCGCTCGGAAAGATCATGAAGAGCGACCGCGCGCTGCTCGAGTCGATCGACAGCCCGGACCGGCGCGCCTACAACAGGCGGATCGAGTCCTTGCCGACGACATCCGAGGCTGCGCCGGACACGACCGAGCATGAGCTCGCGGAGTCGCAGACCGGGTAGAGCCAAGGGCGTGCAAGCCTCAGGGGAGCCGGTGCGCTGGTGGTCGCTGAGGCCCGCCCAGAATCGCAAGCCGGCGACGTATCGCTGCCCCCTCTGCGATCGCTACCTGCCGGCCCTCAGCGAGCACGTTCTGCTCGCGCCGGAAGGCGATTCGGCGCGTCGCCGGCACGCCCATACGAAGTGCGTGCTCGCGGCGCGGAAGGCGGGTCGGCTGCCTACCCGCGAGGAATGGCAGCGGACGCTCCCGCGTGGTCCGAGTGCGTGGCAGAGGGTTCGCGGATGGTTCAGCGAGCGCGCGTGACGCGTTCGAGCACGCGGGCTGCGAGTGGCATGTTCGGAGTGCGCCATACGTGTCGCTGCTCGAAGGGCCAGGCGTAGATCGGGTCGCCATCGCGAACCAGCTCCAGCAGACGTGGTTCACCCAGGTCCCCGGCGGACCATTCGTACAGACGCTGCAGCCGCGGCACGATCACCGCGTAGTCGAGCATTCGGCCAAGACGCTGCTCCTGCGCGATGTAGCTCTCCGCGCCAAGCTCGAGCGGATAGCGGTCCGGCAGCACACGGCGGAGCGAGAGGAAGACTCCGGCCACCCCCAGCCGGGGGTCGCCGAGCAGGCGGCCGAGCGGGGCCAACCGGCCCAGGGCCAGGCGCGGCGCCCCGACGAGGGCGTGGGCATACAGGACACGCGCCAGCGCCACGTTCATGAAGAAGCGCTCCGGCGCACCTTCTGCTTCGGCGAGATTCCGGTGCTCCAGGAAGCCGCCTACGACGCTCGCGTTGTGCGCTCGGTACCAGTTGCGCCCGGTCGGGCTCGCGCTGAACTCCAGCCAGAATCGCACGGCCTGTGACGACGGCTCGCCGGCCAACCCACCCAGCAGCCCGACCGCTTCGCACCCGTCCCTCAGCAGTCGCCCGTTCGTCGCGCGCCACCACACGCTGCCGTGCGGTGACGCGTCGAGCGGGTTGAGAACGCCGCGCTGCGCCTGCCAGCGCATGAACGACAAGGGCGCCCGTCGAAACGGCCGGTGTCGCGGCGCGCGGCCCGTCGGCCCGCGGAACAGCCGTGCCATCAATGCCAGACGCGCGGCCGGATCGTCGCGCACGGCCGCGACCTGCTCCTCAGCCCAGGCGGCGGCGTTCTCCTCCGACATGACCGCGCAGTATCTCGCGACGGGGCGACCGTTACGATCCCGGAGGTCGAGCGGCTGGCACTCGTTCCACCACGGAGCTTCGCAATGGCTGAGCGGAAAACTGCAAAGAAGGCCACGCGGCAGACGGCCAAGAGAGCCACCGGCAAGGCGTCCAACGGATTCACGGACGAGGAACGAGCCGCGATGAGGGAGCGCGCCCAAGAGGTGAAGGCGGCCGCGCGCCGTGGCAAGAAGGCGGACGGGGAGAGCGACGTGCTCGCGAAGATCGCCGAGATGCCGGAACCCGATCGCGCCATGGCCAAACGGCTCCATGACATCGTCAAAGCCGGCGCGCCTGACCTCTCGCCAAGAACCTGGTACGGGATGCCCGCCTATGCCAAGGACGGCAAGGTCGTCTGCTTCTTCCAAAGCGCGCAGAAGTTCAAAACGAGGTACGCGACGCTCGGGTTCAGCGACAAGGCGAACCTCGACGAAGGCGCCATGTGGCCGACCTCCTTCGCGCTGAAGCGGCTGACGGCCGCCGAAGAGAAGAAGATAGGCGCGCTCGTGAAGAAGGCGCTGAGCTGATGGGCTGCTTCCTCGCTCTCCTGGCGCTGATCTCCCCGCGGCTCGTCCTCTTCTTCCTATGGATTTTCAGCGACGTCCTGAGCCGCGCTTTCGACAGCTGGATCGTCCCGCTGCTGGGCTTCTTCCTCCTCCCGTGGACGACGCTGAGCTACGCCGCCTTTTGGGACTGGGGATCCGGACACCACGTGACCGGATTCGAGTGGTTCTTCATTATCTTGGCCTTCCTGATCGACCTCGGCGCGTACGGCCAGGGGCGCAGGACGCAGATGACGTCCGCGTAACGAAGTGGAGCTAGTCGTAGCCCGGGCGGGCGATCGCCAGCTTGCGGCGGACGTGCTCGCGTAGCACGGCGGCGATCGCGGTCAGGTCGTCGTCGTGGTCGCCGGCGGCGATTGCCTCGGCGAGCGCTCGGCGCAGGTCGCCGGGGTCGGCGCCGGGCACAAGGGGCGCGAAGGCCGCAGCGTCGAGCGCGGCGTGCTCGTCCGCGAGCGCGAGCTCGCGCGAGGCGATCGCGAGACCCTGCGCGGCGACCATCGCCTGAAAGCGAGGCCCGGCCTCGAGGCCGGGTGCGAGGTCGTACGCGAGCCACGCCGCGACGGCATCGACGAGCTCGCGGGCGTCCGGTCTGTCGGGGCTCACGCGTCGATCAGCTCCAGCATGTCCCACTCGGCCTCGGCGACGCGGCGAGCGAGCACAGTCCGTTCGAGCGAGGCGTGAGCGCCCTCGCGCCGCAACGCTGCCTGCCGCGCGCAGTAGGCGCCCCACTTGGCCTGGCTGATCACGTCCCACCAGTGCAGGCGCGCGCGGTCAACCTCGGCGCCCAACCCGTCGAGCAGCTCCTCGACGCTGCCCAGCCCGGCCGCGGGCTTGTCGTCGTGGCCGAAGCGCCATGGCCGCGCGCAGAGCCAGGCGAGATCCTCGACCGGGTCGCCGAGATGCCAGAACTCCCAGTCGATGATCGCCCGCAGGCCGTGGTCACCGACGATGAAGTTACCCAGGCGCAGGTCCCCGTGGACGATTCCAGCGGTCGTCGGCGGCGGCTTGCTGCGGACCAGCCAGCGAAGCCCGAGCTCGAGTGCCGGCAAGGCGTCGCCCGCGGCGTTCAGCTCGTCGCGCACGGCACCGATCGCGGCCGCGCACGGATCGTCGGGGGCCTCGCCGAGTCCGCTGAGGTCCGCGTCGCGCAGTGCGAGGAGCGCCGCTCCGATTTGGCGAACTATTCCGGCGGGGGCAGCGCGCAGGACACGGCGCGGGATCGCCTCGCCCTCGACGTAGTCCATGAGCATGCCGGGGGTGCCGAAATCGCCGAACACGATCGGGTGCGGCACCGGGACGCCCGCGTTGTGCGCGGCGCACTGCACGGCGAACTCGGCTTCGCGCGAGCTCTGCGCGACCTCGTCGACAGGGTCGCGGCGCAGCACCCAGCGCCGTTCCCCCGACGCGATCAGCCAGAGGTCGCGCGATGCACCGCCGGGCATCGGCCGCACGTCGAGCTCACCCGCGACCGGCTCCCCGGCATCGGCGAGCGCGGAGCGGATCACGCCGACGTCCGGCGTGTTGCTCACGCCCGGAACCGCGCGAGCTCTCGCCGTGCGATCGTGATCTTGTGCACCTCGTCGGGCCCGTCGCCGAAGCGCAGCGAGCGCGCCATGCGGTGCAGGCCCGCGAGCGGCGTGTCGTCGGACAATCCCATCGCGCCGTGCACCTGGATAGCGCGGTCGACGACGGCGTTGATCATGTCCGCCACCTGCACCTTGATCTGCGCGATCTCCTGACGTGCAGCCTTCTTGCCGACGGTGTCGATCTTCCATGCGGCGTGCAGCACCGACAGCCGCGCCGTGTCGATCTCGATCCGTGAGCGCGCGACCCAGTCCTGCACGAGCTGCTTGTCGGCGAGCGCCTCGCCGCGGGTGACGCGCGAGTTCGCGCGCCGGCACATGAGCTCGAACGCGCGCTCCGCGGCGCCGATCGCCCGCATGCAGTGATGGATGCGCCCGGGACCAAGGCGTGCCTGCGCGATGGCAAAGCCCTCGCCGCGCCCGCCGAGCACGTTCGCCGCAGGGAACCGCACGCCGTGGAAGCTCAGCTCGGCATGGCCATACCCGCGCTCGTGCCCGAAGACCGGCATCTGGCGCACGAGCTCGAAGCCGTCCGCGGCGACGGGCACGAGCAGCATGCTCGCGCGTGCGTGCGCAGGCGCGCCGGGCTCGGTCACGGCCATCACGATCGCGAACTGCGCGCCCATCGCGCCCGAGATGAACCACTTGTGGCCGTCGAGCACCCACTCGCCGCCGTCAAGCGTCGCGGTCGTGGAGATGTTCGTCGGATCGCTGCTCGCGGCTTCGGGCTCGGTGAGCGCGAAGCACGAACGCACGTCGTCCTCCAGCAGCGGCCGGGCGAAACGCTCGACCTGCTCCGGCGTGCCGTACTCGAGCAGAACCTCGGCGTTGCCGGTGTCCGGGAACGAGCAGTTGAACACCGCGGGCGCCACGAGCAACGACGCGCCGATCTCCTCGCAGAGCACGCCGTACTCGACGTTCGTCAGTCCCGGCCCGTCGTGGTGGTTGGCGAGCCAGAGGTTCCACAGACCTTCGGCGCGCGCATGTGCCCGGAGCTCGCGGATCGCGACCGGATAGGCGACCCCGGGCGCGACCTCGTCGTCGATCGCCGCGATCAGCTCGGCCTCGCGCGGCAGGATGCGCTCGGCGATGAACGCACGTAGGCGCTCGCGCAATCCGAGCGCGCGGTCGGAGGGCGCGAAGTCCACGACTATACGCGCGCGAGGAACGCTTCCAGCGGCGGATTGACCGCGTCGGCGTGCGTGAGGTTGGCGGCATGGCCCGCGCCGTCGATGACGGCTAGCTCGCCGTCGGGCAGCGCGTCGGCGAACCAGCGCGCGATGTCGATGTCGATCGCGAGGTCCTGCTCACCATGGATCACGAGGGCGGGCATCGTGAGCTCGGCCAGCCGCGGCGTCACGTCGTCCTCGCGCGTCATCAGGGTCGAGTAGATCTGGCGCACCGTAGCCGGCGGGATCTGCGTCGCAGCGTCCATCCAACGTGCGGCGTCGGCGCATTCGGGGCCGAGGATGATCGTCGCCACCGTGTCGACCACCTCCTGCGGCGGGCCGTCTGGCGACACCCACGCCTCGATCAGCTGGTCGTATCCGGCCGCCTTCTCCGGATCCTCGACGCCAGGCTGCGTGTCCATCAACACCAGCGCCCGGACGCGCTCGGGCGCCACGAGCGCGGCGCGCAGCGACAGGAAGCCGCCTTGCGACATGCCGGCGAGCACGGCGTGCTCGACGCCCAGATGATCGAGCAGGCCGAGCAGATCGCTCGCCGAGTCCCAGTAGGTGAACGGGTCCGGCGTCGTCTCGGTCTGCCCGTGGCCGCGCTCGTCCCAGGCGATGCAGCGCCAGCGGTCGCGCAGCGCTGCGACCTGGGCGTCGAACATCCCGTGGCTCATGAAGTAGCCGTGCGAGAAGACGATCACGTCCTCGCCGTCGCGGGTGTCCTCGTAGAACAGACGCTGGTCATTGACATCGGCGTAGGGCATCTCGGTCCTCTTGGTCGGTTGTGCCAAGACTATCCCGGGCCAGGGTGTTCGAGACGCCGGCGGAGTACGTATCGATCATCCTCGACTCGCTCAGGCCATGACGACGTCCTATTCAGATCAATATCGTCGTGCCGTAGGAGGGGACGGATGATCGAGCGAATTGAAGGAATGCCCACCGGCACGATCGGGCTGCGGGCTTCCGGCAAGCTGAGCCGTGAGGACTACACCGACACGCTGGAGCCGGCGCTGCGCGAAGGGGTTGAGTCGGGAGAGTTACGGCTGCTTTTCGTCCTTACTGACTTCGAGGGCCTGGAGGCCGCCGCGATCCCCGAGGACATCAAGACTGGGCTCCGGGCCTGGGTCCGTGAACACTCGGCCTGGAGGCGCTTCGCGCTTGTCACCGATGTCGAGTGGGTTGGGAAAGCGATGCGGGCGCTCTCGTGGCTCGCCCCCGGCGAGGTCCGCGTCTTCGGCCTCAGCGAGTTGGTCGCGGCGCGCACGTGGGTCGCCGGCTGAGCGTCGAACTCGCCGAGCGGCTCGACGGCGCGCCGGGCTGAACGGCTACGCCTCCACGAGGCCCAGAATCGTCGCGGGGCGAACACCGTCGACCTTCATTGCCTCTGCCGCCGCCTCAGTCTGCATTGCCTGCTCCCAGGCAGCGATGTCCGGGACCTCCACGATCAGCCCGACCCGATTCGAGCCCTCCGGGTCCCGAAAAGTGCGCGCTGTCATGCCCAGCGGCCCGAAGAATTCCTCTCGCTTCGGCGATGCGAGCCAGTGGTCGACGTCGTCTACCTCGTGAAACACAAGCAGCGTTTCCATCGTGCGCCTCGTCTTTCCCACAGCGAGAAGCTGTGCGGTATCGGTGTGTTGGTTACGCGTGCGTCGTGGGTGAGAATAAGCACGCGCGGCGGGCAGTAGCAAACGACGGGCAGTGGCGGAGCCGGAGTAGCTTCCACCGATGGCGTACGACGAGGAGCTTGCCGCGCGCATCCGCGAGTTGGTTGCGGACGAGCCAGGCGTCACAGAGATGCGCATGTTCGGCGGCCTGGCATTCCTCGTCGGCGGAAACATGTCCGTCGTCGCGAGCCGTCAGGGCGGCTTGATGGTACGTGTGGAGCCCGAGAGGACGGAGGCATTGCTCGAGCAGCCGCACACGCGACCGTTCGAGATGCGCGGTCGTGAGATGCGAGGCTGGCTGCGGGTCGAACCCGAGGGCCTTCTCAGCGAGCCGGAGCTCCTGAAATGGGTCAAGCGCGGCGTAACGTTTGCGCGCTCGCTCCCGAGCAAGACCGCCTAGTCAGCGAAGGCCGGTGAAGCCATCGGCGCTACAAAGCCTGGGCGATGAATCCCACAGAGCTTCGCGATCGCTGCCTCTCGTTCACCGGCTCGGAGGAGACCTTTCCGTTCGGGCCCGAGACCTCCGTTTTCAAGGTCGCTGGGAAGATGTTTGCCCTGTCCCAGCTCGGCGCTGCCTCGCTTCGGGTCAGCCTCAAGTGCGAGCCCGAGCTCGCCGAGGCGCTGCGCGGGGCGTACGCGGCGGTGCTTCCCGGCTACCACCTGAACAAGCGTCACTGGAACACCGTGATCATCGACGGATCCCTACCCGAGCAGACGATCAGGGACATGATCGAGGACTCCTACGATCTCGTGGTCAGCCGGCTCCCGGTGTCCGAGCGCCGCGCGCTCGGACACCCGACAGGCGAGACACAGAATCAGGACTCTTGAAAGGAGCTCAAACCGATGCCAGCAGTGCCGAACCCCCAGACCAACATCCTGCTGCGCAGTGAGGAAACGGGCGGTCACGTGTCCGTGACCGAGATCGTGATCCCGCCGCACAACGCCGGCCCGCCGCTGCATACGCACGACTTCGACGAGGCCTTCTACCTGCTCGAGGGCGAGCTGATCTTCCAGGTCGAGGACGCGCTCGTTACCAGGGGAGCGGGCGAAGTCTCGTTCGCCCCGCGCAACGTAGCCCACGCCCTCGCGAATCACACTGACGCCCCCGCGCGCTACGTGCTCGTCTGCACGCCTGCGGGATTCGAGCGCCACTGGGCGCGCCTCGCCGCCGAGACGGCCGGGGTCGAGCCGCCGCAGTGGGCGCTGCAGCCCATCCCCGAGGTCACGGTCGTCGGCCCGCAGATCGCGGCGCAGGCGTGAGGGGCAAGGCCTGACAACACGCACACTCCAAGTCAAAGGAGAGATCCCCGCAGTTGCAGGGATCTCCGAGATGGAGCTAGCCGGGCTCGAACCGGCGACCTCCTGGGTGCGATGCGGGGCGCCGCTCGGCGAAATCTGGCCGGGCCGGCAAGACAAACTTGCGCTGGCTCGCGCAGGATCAGGAGTCGGCGTGAGCGTCTTGCTCCGACAGCCCAGCGGCTTCGAGGGCCTTTTCCCGCTCGCCGAAGCCCTGGCCCCGAACGAGCAGGCCGTTGCGGAGGGTCCAAAGATCGCCGATCCGGATCTCGACATTTGCCGTGCTGCCAGGCAGCTTGCGTCGGATCTTGACGAACGCGACTACGCGATCGCCCCGCGCGAAGAATCTCTCCGGCTCTGTGACCGATTGCTCGAATGGACCGTCCATGTCCTCCACGAACTGCCGAAAGGCCGCCTGCCCTCGATAGATGCCGGGATTGAGGTGGCGTGGATCGGTTTCCGATTCGATCCCGTGTGAGGCATGGGCGAACGCCGCGTCCCAGTCGCCCCGGTTCATCGCTTCGTACAGCCGGCGGGCGATCTCCACGTTCTCCTGCGACATCTCGGGCGCAGTATCCCGCCGGAAAACCCGCGGCGCAACGCGCTAAAGGCCGAAGCGCCTGTAAGCCGCCTTCCAGCTAGGAAACGCTTTCCGCGCCGTGGAGAGCCGAACCGTGCCGTCGCAGACGCGGTCGTGGAGGAAGCGTTCGAGCTTGTCTTTCACGCGGGCACCGAACTTGCCCTTGTAGCGTTCGGGCCAGAGGTTCTTGGGTGAGCGCGGCGAGCCGCCAACGGCCAGCGGGATCAGGTGGTCTTCCTCGTATTGCCCGAGGGTCTTGTCCTTGAAGCCGTAGTCGGCGATGCCTTGGACCTTGAGCTTGTTGGTGTAGCTCGTCGGCGGGCGCACGGTGTCCGTCCAGTTCGGGACACAGATCGTCTTCTTGATGTTCCGCTGGTTGACGTTCGGGTTGAGCGCCCCAGGCGTGCAATCGCGGTCAGGCAGACCTGCCCGCGAGACGCACTTGGTCGCGGTGGTCGCCGGAGTCGCGCCGAGGCTCGATGCTGCGCCGAACGAAATGACCACGGCTGCGACGGTAGCTGCGAGGGCGGGACTGGCGCTCACAAGAGGGCCGTTTCGTTACGGCGCGAAAACTCCCTGCTCAGGCGTCTCGGGACTTTCCGAGATGGAGCTAGCCGGGCTCGAACCGGCGACCTCCTGGGTGCGATGCGGGGCGCCGCTGGACGGGATCTGGCCGACATTCGGCTCTGGAAAGCCAGAAATCGCCGCGCGGTTTCGACGGAGCCGCGGCCCGATTACCCCCGATTCACGTCGATTCCCTTGGATTCGGGCACCAGAATCGGATTAGTGCCCAATCAATCGCATGTGGCGACGTTGCGCCTTTAGGCCTCCTGCGCGCCATCGATCGCGCTACACCGCCGGTTGGCGGTGACGCACAGGCGCGGCGCCAAGATGGCGGGTAAGCCTCGTTTCAACGCTTCGAAAAAGCCGATTTCGCGCAAAGAGGAGCTGGCGTCCGCGACAAGCCGTAAGCGTTGGGCGCGAAGGCGTCGACGGCCGCCATCAGGGAACGTTGTGGCTGCATGACGATTGAGGTTGTTCTGCTGGCCCTTGTCGGCAGCCCGCCCCGCGAGCCTCGCGGCCGTCTACGCGCTGGTCAGCAAGGAATCCCCCGCCGGCTGATGATCGTCTACATCGCCACGGGACTGACGTTCACGATCGGCTTTGGACTGCTCGTGATCTGGGTGTTCAAGGGGGTTGGCGTCCATTCCGGCAAGGACGAGGCGAAAGGCATCGCAGAAGATCGCCAGCGGCGTCGTCCTCTTGATCTTCGCCGCTCTGGTTGGCACCGGGCGCGTTGGCGGGGCGCACCCCGACGACGCGCCCAAGGCTCCGGGCCGCTGGAGGACGCTGCTCGAGCGCGGACTGAACGCGCGCACCGCGGCGCTCGCCGGCCCCAGCGACGCACATACCGGGCCTCTTCTACCTGATCGCGCTGAACGTGATCGCGGCCCACCACCCCAGCGTCCCCGATGGCCTTGCGGAGGTTCTGATCTACAACCTTGTCGGTTCGCCCTGCCGATCGGCGCGCTTGCGGTCTGCGTGTTCGACCCGCCCGCGGCCCGCCGTGCCGTCGACACGATCCGGCTATGGGCGCTCCGTCACAGCTACACGCTGCTGCTGACCGTGTCGCTCGTCGCAGGGACCGGCCTCGTGATCCGCGGCCTCATCACCATCTGACCCGCAGGCGCCTCATCAACGGAACGGCGCCGTAATGCCGCCCAAGCAGGCCGTGTAATGACGACGAGATTCGCGTACGCTCACGCCGGTCGCCGAGCCTAAAGTGGCGACCCTCTGAGGCGTGACACGGGCTGCCGGCGAACCTGAAGTCGGCCGATTCGCCGCCTGCCAGCATCGCCGTCGAATCGTCGGCCCGATTCGTCCCTCCGAGCGCCGCACGGATTCGAGGTGTCGATCTTCGTAACCGACCCCGGTTGCTGGCTGACCACCAACGCCGCCGTGGCGATCCCGTTGGCGTCGCTGAAAACGGTCACCGACTGATTGCCGAGCGCAGACCCGAACCACAAATCGTCCTCGGACTCGGATCCCTTCGTCATCTCGCGCGAGGACTGCACGCTGACGTACGGCCGACATGGGCGAGCCCGACGGCTCGCTTGGCGACCGCTCCAACAAGACCGTCACCTTCAAGCTGGCGGACGGAAAGGGTGGCGAGCAGACGGTCAGCGCTTCGACCGACTCGAACGGGCACGCCGCGACGAGCGCCGCCCTGCCTCCGGGCACCTACCGGTCGACGGTGTCTTTGCCGGCGATGCTTTCTATGCGCCCTGTCAGACGACCGCCGAGACGTCGATGACCGTTCGCGGGTTTCCACCGGATTGCTCCAAGGCAACCGTTAGCCTGGCCGTCCTGAGCCCGTCGGACCACAAGCCTCGTCTTGTCACGATTCCATCCGGGTTGACACCGGGGCAAGACAAGAGGAAAGTTGGCATCCCACGACGGGAGTCCGTCGGTCGGAACGGGCCGAGGGGCGACCAGAAGGGGGGCTCTTTGACGCCCGCCACAACAAGCATTCCTCAAGAGCGGCTGTCGCTCCCACAGATGTTCCAGCTGGCGTGTGCCGACGTTCATCCGCTTCGCTGCGATGAGGTGGTCAGCTCGGCAAACAGCGAGGAGTTGGTTGGCCTCATACGTGAGCATGGCGAGCGCGCCCATGGCTTTACTCCGGTCTGGTACCGCGCCGAGCGGCTAGCCGCCATGGCGGGAGCGGTCAAGCCATGGTGAGCCCCGAGGAACTTTCCGGCGGTCAGCTCGCGGCCGCGATCTCGAACACCGTCGTCAAGATGCTCGCCCGCACGACCGGCCGCGGCCCCACTAAGGCGAAGACGACGCTCGGGGACAACGGCGTCTTCGTCGTGCTGCAGGACAGCCTCACTCGGGGCGAGCAGACGCTCGCGGACGCCGGCGAGGGCGAGGCCGTGCTGGATCTGCGCAGGCGCTGGCAACGCGTCATGAAGGAGGAGGTGAGCCTCGAGATCGAGGAGCTCACGGGACGCAAGGTGATCGGCTTCATGAGCGACAACCACATCGACCCCGACCTCGCGGTCGAGGTGTTCGTGCTCGAGCCGTTGCCGCCGGACGAGGGCGCAGGCGAGTGATGACCACCGGCTCGAGTCTCGACTATCAGCGGGACAGTGTCGAAAGCATGATCGGGAGCCGGAGAGCCGTTTGGGAAGGTCGAGGCCTTTATCGACCAAGCGGCGGCGTTGGACCAAGACGGAAAGGCAGCGCTGTGGCTGCTCGCCTGGTCCATGCGAGACGAACGAGTCCAGCGGCGGGAAGCCCTCGCCATGCTCACCGCCCTCCGTGGCGTCCAGCCCGGGCCTGATGCAGCAGTGATCGCGACAGTCTGGCACCGTTGCTGCTGCCTGGACTGACGAAGAAGAGCGGTCGCGGCGCACAAGTCGCTTTGGATGGCCCGACTTGCGACCGGTCGCAGAGTCGAGTCTCCGGCGAGCCTCGACAAGCGAGAGGGCCCAGCCGCGCCGTCCTTCCGGGGAAGGCGAAGTCCGGGGGCGTGGTCCCGTTGAATGTCGCGACCGCTGCGTCAGCCTACTGCTGGAAGCCAGGTTTGGGAAGGGCAGACTGATGCCGGGTGCACGACCTCTACTTGTTGACAACTTGGCGCACCCCTCACGAAGGCGGCGTCCAGCTGAAGCGCGAGCATCAGCGGAACCTGAGCGGGATTCCCTCGTTCCACTCGATCGAGACGTGGGCCACAGCTGTTAGGGCAGCGACGAGCAGGGCGAAGACACCGAGACTTCCCCGCAAATGCTGAAACCCAGCATCACGCTCAGCCGCATAGGGCTCTGAGCGCGTCCGCGAGTGCCACGGCGACCTGCATGCAGCACATCGTCGTCGACGACGGGATCGCCATCGTCGAGCCCATCGCGGCCGGTTATGCGTGCCAGCTGCTCCATCACTCGCGCAGCGACATCAGGGTGACCATCGAGGAGCGGCAGGTAGATCTCTTCCTCCTTCTCGAAATGAACCGTGATCAGCGCATGCAGCCCGTACAGGAGTTCCTGTAGTCGCGCGACATCCCCGGGATCGGTCTCCGCGAGTGCGTCGATCATCCTCCCGATCGCGACATGGTCAAGGGACATCGTCGCGGTCGCCTCAGGACCGCCGAGCAACTCGCCTACAGCCGTATAGAGAACCTGCTCCTCCCATTCCGCATGGGGCACGAGAGTCCGGCGCAGGAACTCGAGCACCCGCCTCACCACCGTCCGCCTCTCGACGTCTAAGTTGTTGACCTCACTTGCGGCGACGCGGATCTGCCCGACGTGGACCATCAGGTGCCGATGCTCGTCGCGGAAGTCCTCGGTGGAGGCCACCTTGGAAAGGTACCGCGACCAGGCAGTCTCGCTAGAGTCCGAAAAGCGCAGGTACCGACGCGATCGAGTCGACCACCGCGGTCGGCTGGATGCTCGACGCGCGCCACGCGTCCTCGCGGTACTTGCCGGTTCGCACGAGGATCGCCGAGCCCGGCCTGCAGCGCCCCGCCGATGTCGGACTCGATGTCGTCGCCCACCATCGTTGCCGCGGCCGCTTCCACGCGGAGATCCGCGAGTATCTGCTCGAAGAAAGCGCGCGAGGGCTTGCCGACCACGTACGCCTCGCGCCTCGTCGCGTATTCGATCGCGGCGACGAACGGACCGACGTCGAGGGACAAGCCGGCAGCGCGCAGCCAGTAGCGATTCTTCTGCAGGGCGATCAACTCGGCCCCGTCCATGACGCGGCGGAACGCATGGTTGAGCACGTCGTATCCGAACGCCGCGCCGAGGTCACCGATGATCACCGCATCGACAGCTTCGCTGGCTTCGTCCAACTCGGCGAAGTCGCGCTTGACCTCTGTCGTTCATCACGAGCGCGACGCGCCGGTGCCCGCGCTGGCGGCAGTAGCGGAAGGCGAGAGCGGCGGGGGTCACAAGCTCTCGCTCGTCGACCGAGAAGCCCAGGCGATCGAGCTTCGCGAGCGTGTGATCGCGGGAATGGGCGGTCGTGTCGGTCACGAACCGCAGCGCCAATCCCCCGATCACGCAGACGCTTGACCGCATCGATGCTCCCGTCGATCGGCTCCTGCTCGACGTACAGCACGCCGTCGAGGTCGATCAGAACCGCGCCGATTCGCTCGAGCATCAAAGGCGCTTTGCTCGGAAGCAGCGGGCCACCTCACATCGCCGCCACCGCTTCGCCGAGGCGCTCGAGCACCTCGTCGACCTCCTCCGCGGAGATCACCAGCGGCGGCATCATCTGCAGCGTCGACTGGCGGTTGAACGCGAAGATCGCCAGCAGGCCGTGCGCGAAGCACTGCTTGGTGAGCTCGAAGCCGAGCGCGTCCGAGCGGGTCTCGAGCGCGAGCATCAGCCCGAGGCCGCGGGACCGGCGAGGCGGTCGGGGTGGCGCGCGACCAGCTCGTCGAGGCCGGCGCGCAGGCGCTCGCCCATACCGTCGACGTGCTCGAGCAGCCCGGGTCCTCATAGCGCTCGACCACGGCCTCGACCACCCGCGCGCCGAGCTCCGACCCGGCGTAGCTCGAGGGGTGGAAGAAGGGGTCCTCGGCGAAGTGCGCCTCGACGCGATCGCCGAAGCAGCAGGCCGCGATCGGGTAGACGCCGGCGCTCGTGCCCTTGCCGGTCGATGAGCACGTCCGGCACGACGCCGAAGTGCTCGAACGCCCACAGCCGGCCGGTGCGCCGAGGCCGGCCTGGACCTCGTCGAGGATCAGCAGCGCGCCGCGCTCGTCGCAGAGCCGGCGCATCTCGCCGAAGAAGCCCTCGGGCGGCACCAGGTAGCCGCCGGTGGCCGGGATCGTCTCCATGATCACGGCCGCTGTGTCGTCGCCGATCGCCGGCGCGCAGCGCGTCGAGGTCGCCGAACGGCACGCGCATGATGCCGGGCGTCAGCGGGCGGTAGCGGTCGGAGAGCGGGGGTCGTCCATGGCGAGCGAGAACCCGACGTGTCCGTGGTAGCCGTGCTCGGCGCACACGAACCCGGGCCGCCCGGTCACCGAGCGTGCGAGCTTGCACGCCACCTCGACGGCCTCGGCGCCCGAGGCCGTGAAGAAGCGTGTAGCGCAGGGGCTCGGGCAGCAGGCGCGCGAGCGCCGCGGCGCCCTGGGCGCGGCGCGCCGAGGGCAGCAGCCAGTCGCCCATGTCGTGCTCCGCGCAGCGCGCCGTCAGCGCCTCGACCGCGAACGCGGGGGTGGTGGCCGAAGTTGAAGACGCCGCCCGAGCTGCGGCAGTTGATGTAGTCGCGGCCCTCCAGGTCCCAGACCGCACGCCCTCGCGGCGGCCCTGCACGAGGTCGCATACCGACGGCCTGGTAGCCGCCGCCTTGTGCGGCGAGAGGTGGCGCGCGATCAGCTCGAAGGCCTCGGCGTTCGTCGCGGGCAGGGTCTGTGCGTGACGGTCATGGTTCGATCTCCTTCGGGTAGCTCCGGGGGGCCGTAGCGGTAGGGCGGGGGCAGCAGGAACGGGTAGGGGCGGCGGCGCACCCGGCGCTGCCACGCGCGGTCGGCCCGGCGCAGCCACTGCATCAGCAGCCAGAGGCGCTGGTCGCGCGCGAAGTAGCGCCGCACCTCGTCGCTCGGTGATCGGCGGGCGAGACGCGCTCGTTGGCCGCCTCGAGGAACGCGGGAAGCCAGCGGTCGAGGCGCTCCTTGACCAGGTTCGAGGCCACGTCGACGAGAACCGCGCGCGGATCGTGGTACTGCGCCATGACGCTCGTGGGCGACCGGGCGCAGCGGCGCGCAGCGCCCAGGGGTAGATCGAGAGGAAAAGCGCGAGGTCGAGCTGGTCGCTGCCCTCAGCGCGCGCATGAGCGGCGTGGAGACGTCGAGCATCGACAAGCGCTGCCCCGTCCACGGCCCAGTTCGCCGCCTGGGCGTCCAGGCCGACGCGCTCGTCGACCGTCTCGGCGACCAAGGCGACGAGCGCATCCAGGAGCCGCGCACCGTGACCGGGCCCCGCCTCGCGCAGCGCGAAGTTGAGCATCATTCGAGCCGGGGCTCAGCCGTTGCACGAGATAGGCGTGGACGCCGTCGCGCCGGAGCGGCGTGCGCAAAGCTCGGTGGCCACCACCGGCACATGGCGCTCCCGGAGCGCTTGCAGTAGCCTTACAGGACCGCGCGGTAGCACTGGAGTTGCTGCTGGTCGCGGAAGAGTGGTAACCGCTTCACAGCCAGCTGTGGACGAGCGGTGGGCCAACCCAGCACGAGCGAGAATTCACCGTAGCCGAGGACGCACAGGGCGTCAGGATTCCCGGTGCACATCGCTTGCACGACTGCGGCTCGAGCTCGCTGAGATCGCGATACCCGCGGCGACGCATTCGCGCCAATCCCGTTCCGTATTCGCGCAAGTCAGCCCAACGCCAAATCGAGCTCAGCGCCAAGCTGCAATCGATGGCCTGGCGTGCCGGCGCGAGCGTCTGCACAGCCTCAGACTTCGGCCACGAGCGACGGCGGAGTTGCTCGGCGTCAGGCGCGCGGGCTTGGTCTCGGGAATGAAGCGCGGGACGACCTCGATGAAACGGTTGGGCTCACTCAAGTGAGGGAAGTGACCCGATGGCGCTCGAAGACGACCAGCTCGCTGCGGGGGCGCGCGGCGATGGGCGGCGTAAAACCACGCAGACGGTCCTCGTGCCCAGACGACGAGAAGTGACGGAGCTAGTGTCGAGGGCGCCTCACGCGAGAGCTCTCGCGTAAAAAAAAAAAAAAAAAAAAAAAAAAAAAAAAAAAAAAAAAAAAAAAAAAAAAAAAAAAAAAAACCCCCCCCCCCCCCCAAAAACCCCACGAACTCGGCTCCCGGCAGCGTGGCCATGCGTAGCAGCAGGTTGACCTCGGAGCCAAGGCCCCCGCTCGTCGCCCAGGACGAGGCGCTCGCAGCGCTCGGGGAACTGGTAGGCCAGCTGCATCGCGACACCGCCGCCGAGCGAATGCCGACGAAAAAAAAAAAAAAAAAAAAAAAAAAAAAAAAAAGTGGCGGTGCCGAGGTCTGCGAGCGTTGTGTAGGAAAAAAAAAAAAAAAAAAAAAAAAAAAAAAAAAAAAAAAAAAAAAAAAAAAAAAAAAAAGAGATGTCCAGTCGAGAGCGGGTGAGTGAATGCGCCTCCCGTTTTCGTCGCTTCTTGCCGCCGCGAAAGCAACCTGAGATCAAGCCCCACATGACGGTCGAGGGGGAGCTGACGGAGGCCGGGGTGATGTATCGACCTGCCCAGCGTAGCGAGAGGATCGCCAAGCCGAGCGCGTGCTCGGCGGCAAGCGGTACCAGGGGCAGGATCTCCCGCAGCGGAGCGCCCGAGCGCGAACAGGGTCCTCTGCGGCCCGGGCACGTTCGTGACCGTCACGTTGAACAGCCGCGTCGCGTACAGCGAGCGGGCGATCGTCGCGTGCAGCGCAGGCGGCGCCAGCCCCGACACGGAAATGATCGTCGAGGTGCCGAGCCCCTGGGTTCCGGACTTGAGCGCTTCGTGCCTCCTTCATGACCCGCCGGTAGCGCTGCTTTGGCGTCGGGCCGGCGACCGGCAGGTGCACGAAGAGGGAGGAAACGTTGCCGAGCGCCAGTGCTCGGAGGCCTGGCGAACGTTCGTCGGGCACCATCGCGCGCAGGCCGCGCTCCGGGAGCGCCTCGCCGCGGCCGTCGAGCAGCCTCCTCAGTCCGCCGCTCACGGATGCCAGCGCAACGTCGTTGACGGTCCCGCCGAGTGCGCCCTTAACCTGCTTGAGGTCGGCCAGCGGCGCCCGCACGACGGCGAACCTGCGGGTCGCGCCCATCCGCTGGTTCAAGGAGCAGGCGGGTGCGCTGATCAGCTCGTCGCGGACGAGCACCTCGGCGGTGGCGCGCGCCCGCTCGAAGATCTCTGCGGCCTTGCGCGGGTGCAGCGCGCGTCCGCGCCCGCCTTTGCAGCCTGGACTAGATGCTCGGGAGCCCAGCGAACCGCATCTCGAATGCGGGAACGCGGCGCACCGGTCGCCCCAGCGGGGTGCGCCGCCGTTTCAAGTGCACGGCAGACCCCGATGAGACCGGTGCCGGCTCCGTGTCGAGCATCATCGATCCCGCGTCGATCGATCCGACACCGTCGACCAGGGCGTGGTGGGTCTTGGTGGCCAGGGCCCAGCGGCCGCCTTCGAGCCCCTCGAGGAGGATGACCTCCCACAACGGACGGTCCCGGTCGAGGCGCCGGGACCAGAAGTCGCCGAGCCACTCGCACAGCTCCGCCTCGCCCCCGGGCACGGGCAGCGCCGCGCGCCGGACATGTGCGGAAATCTCGAAGTGCTCGTCGACCCTCCCACGTCGGCCAGCGTCAAACCGCCGGTGCGGGGACTCGACAGCTTCTGCCGGTAGCGCTGAAGCGGCAAGAGGCGTCGTTCGAGGTGGGCCCGTACCTCATCGATCGCCGGAATCGACCCGTCGGGACGCGGATCGAAGATCAAAGCGCCGCCGATGTGCATGTGGGCGCTCTGTGACCTGTTCCAGCTCGAGGAACGTCGCGTCCAGGGGTGTCAGGCGATCGGACGCCATCTCCCACCGAACCTACAGTGGGATCGTTGCCCCCGCGTGGGTAGTTGTCCCCCAAAAGCGGACCGCAGGTCTCCGCAGGAGTGTGTTGGTCGCGTCATGGTGCATCGCGCCCCGATTACCCCCGATTCACGCCGATTCCCTCGGATTCGGGCACAGAATCGGGCTTAGTGCCCAATCGACCCGAGCTACCCGGGCTGACCGACTCGCAGCCCGTCGGAGCGGGATCCAACGTGTCGATCACGGCGCTGTCCGCGCTGCCGGGCGTCGTGCCGCCGTCGCAGTAGATCGCCGTGTCGAGGACGCCGTCGCGCGCGAGCAGCGTGTCGTTTCCGTCGAGGCCCCTCAGCACGTCGGCCCCGGGCCCGCCGTCCAGCGTGTTGTCGGCGGCGTCGCCCGTGATCTGGTCATCCCCCTGGCCGCCGATCACGTTCTCGGCACGGACGTGTCGCCCTCGCCGACGGCGCCGTCGTCTTGCAGACCGTCGAGCGTCACCTTCACCGGGTTGCCACGGGCCGAGTAGTCGGCCGTGTCGATGCCGGTGTTGCCGTCCAGGATGTCCACGCCGGCGCCGCCAACCATCATGTCGTTCCCGCCGCTGCCGTCGAGGCTGTCGTTGCCGCCGTTGCCGTAGAGCCGGTCGTCGCCGAACCTGCCCTGGAGCGAGTTGGGCCCGCCATCGCCGCTCAACACGTCGGCGGCCGCGCCGCCGGCGACGTCCTCGGTCTGGACGTTGTCGCCCTCCCCGGCCTGGCCGTCGTTTGCAACGTTGTCGAGCAGGACCGTCACCGAGGCCTGGCGCGGCCGATAGGTCGCGAGGTCGGTTCCCGCGCCGCCCACGAGCAGGTCCGCGCCCGTGCCGCCGTCGAGCACATCGTCACCGGGCCCTCCGGTCAGCGTGTCGTTGCCGGGGCCGCCCTCGATCGTGGCGGGAGTGGAGCTCGTCTGTAGACACGGTGTCGTCCATGTCTTTGGTGTCGACGTGGACCGAGCTGACCCCGGTTGCGCCGCAGGTGACCTCGTTCGCGTCGACCGCCGCGCAGCCGGCCTGTGGCGTGATGGGCGACACCGTGTCGCGGATCGTGTACTGATTGCCCGAGAGGGAGACCGTGACGTGGTTGACGCCGCCGGGGGCGGCCTCGTAGTCGAGCGTGGAGCCGATCACCTGGGCAATGGCCGGGGGGAGCGGCTGCCAGTCGGACCGGGTGTCGGTGCCCGGATTGTTGGTGATGTTCGTCTGCCCCGTGCCGTCCGCGTTCATCGTGTAGATCTCGATGTTGCCGTCGCGATTGCTGGTGAACGCGATCTTGGTGCCGTCCGGAGACCAGGCGGGCACGTAATCGCCCCCCGGATTGTTCGAGATGTTCGTCTGCCCGTGCCGTCCGCGTTCATCGTGTAGATCTCGAGGTTGCCGTCGCGGTTGCTGTAGAAGGCAATCTTGGTGCCATCCGGAGACCAGTTGGGCCTGTCATCCGTCACCGAGTTGTGGGTGAGCCTCGCTACGCCACTGCCGTCGGGGTTCATCGTGTAGATCTGCCTGTTGCCGTCACGATCACTTGAGAACGCGATCTTGGTGCCGTCCGGAGACCAGTTTGGCAATCCATCGTTCGCCGGGTTGTTGGTGATGTTCGTCTGGTTGCTGCCGTCGATGTTCATCGTGTAGAGCTCGAAGTTGCCGTCGGAGGGACGGAAGGTCCAGAACACGAACTTGTTGGCGTCAGGAGACCAAGCGGGATCGGCATCGAACGGGGGGATTGTGATAGCCGTCCGTCCCGAGCCGTCGGCGTTCATCGTGTAGACGTCGTAGCCCGCGTTGGGAAGACGGCTAGTGAAGGCGATCTTGGTGCCGTCGGGGGACCAGGCGCCGAGGTTGTCGGACACCCCGTTGTTGGTGATGTTCGTCTGCCCCGAGCCGTCGGCGTTCATCGTGTAGATCTCTTCGTTAGTGTCGGACCCTTCTCCACGGGTGAAGAGGATCTTGCCGTTCGCGCCCGGAAAGGCGGCTTGTGCTGGTGCGCCGGTGACCAGCAGAGCGAAGACAGCGAGAAGCACGGGCCGAATCGACCGGCGCGTAATGAGGCGAGGCATGGGAGCCTCCTTGGTGGTCCCCGTGGCGAGGGGCGGGTCCCCAAGTCGCGGGTCCCGGAAGGACGGCCCGACACTACTCCTGTCGGGCAGCCGTCGCTAGGGCCGCCTTGTTAAGTCAACCGGCGGGCACCGCTATAACGGTCTCGCCTTCCCAGTGTCCGAACGGGTGGGTGTCGTCACGGCGCGAACACCCCCTGGGTCTCGAACAGCGTGTTGCCGGTGGTCGTCGAGGCGAGGCCGTCCGGGCCGCCGTCGTAGACCTCGACCCTGTCGAGCGCCCAGATCGACCGCTTGCCCTCGGGAAGGCGCCCGGCAGGACCGTGTCGGCGGTCGTGGACAGCGGCAGTTCGCGCCGATCGCCGGGTCGGGCGTCACCGTGCACGGGATGGTCACGTTGAACGGGAAGTCCTGGACGGTCTGTGCGAACCCGGAGGTCCGGTCGGTCAGCCGCACGTGCAGGACGGTCGACAGCTCGCCGTTGTAGTCGGCAAGGCCCACCTTGCGGCGCACGTCCGTGATCGAGGTGTCGATCCGCGCATCGGCCTCGTCGGCCGGGCGTCGAGGGATTCCCGGGGAGCGCCACGAGCCTCACCGAGCCGACCGACTGCTCGGCCTGGCCGTTCGTGTCGGCGGTGCCGACGGTCAGATGGCCCGAGGTCTGCGCCGGCGGGGTCGCAGGAGCCGTAGTTGAGCGGCGGCGCGTGGGTCCTGTTGGGGGAGGTGCAGGGAGCGTAGGCCGGAACGAGCGAAGCGTAGAGCGGTGTCGCGGCCTTGGGGCGGGGATATGTCTGAAGGGGCTGCCAATCAGGGTAGCTGGGGTAAATCTCCGTGTTTTGGCTACCGGTGAGATTTGTAACCCCGGTGCCATCTGCAACCATCGTGTGGACTTCGAAGTAGGCGCGTACACGAGTCGCCAGCGGTGGTCGAAGATCCAGGCCCAGTGTTGGGCGTCGCGCACCACGGCGGCGGCCTGCGCGAGCGCCGGATCTTCGGGCAGCGGATACGACTCCTGCGAGTGCATCGGCCGACCCTAAAGGACGCGGCCCGACTCGAACCGGCGACCTCCTGGAGTCGAGGCTGCGCCTGGGATCGCACCAGCGAGCGCAGACCGCTTGCAACTATCGCTATCACGACACCGGCCCCATTCAGGGGCCGCTTCCGTTCATGGAGCTAGCCGGGCTCGAACCGGCGACCTCCTGGGTGCGATGCGGGGCGCCGCTCGGCGGGATCTGGCCGGGTTTCCGCTCTGGCACGCCAGAAATCGCCGCGCGGCTTCGGCGGAGCCGCATCCCGGGGCCGGGTAAGCGTTGCGCTCTATTCGGTCGCCCGAGCACGGCCCTAGCTCGTGGAGACGGTGCGCAGCGAGTGGCCGCTCGGATGCCCACGGCGACGGGAATCTCAGGGAGCTAGTAGAACCCCCGCATGGAAGTACCCAGGACGAACTTCCTCGAACACGACGGTGTGAACATCGCCTGGCAGGTGTTCGGTGAAGGGCCGGCCGAGATCCTGTTCATTCCGGGCTGGATCTCGAACGTGGACCTGTTCTGGCAGTTCCCGGAGCCGCGCGCGTTCTTCACCGAGCTCGCGACTTTCGCCCGAGTCGGGCTCTATGACAAGCCGGGAACGGGCGCCTCCGACCCGGTCGACGCGACGCCTTCGGTCGAGGTACGCATCGAGCAGCTCCTGGCCGTGATGGACGCTGCGGGACTCAAGCGCCCGACCGTCATCGCGGTGTCCGAAGGCGGAGTGACCGGATGCCTCGTCGCGGCCGCGCGTCCGAGCCGCGTCGAGCGAATCGTCCTGCTCAACGCGACCGCCGGCGGTTTCGAGCGCCGTGCCCAGGGCGACATGACGGACGCCGAGTTCGATGATTGGCTGGCGTTTATTCACAGGGCCGCCGACCACTGGGGTGAGGGACTCGACGGTGATCGCTGGCTCGCCGGCGTCCCGAACGCTGACGCCGCCTGGGGGAGATTGCAGCGCGCCTGCGCCACCCGAGCGGTCGCCCGCCGGTACATGTCCGCGATGGAGCTTGGCCTCACGGCGTGGGACGCGCTGGAGGCAATCCACCAACCTGTGCTCGTGCTGCACCGCGCCGACGATCTGGTGGTGCCGGTCAAGGCTGCGCGAGCCACAGCAGCGCAGATCCCTCAGGCGGTGGTGGTCGAGCTCCCCGGGAACCAACACCTGCCTTGGACCGGTGATACAGCAGAAATGCTCGCCCGGATCAGGTCGTTCGTCGGTGCCCCGCCGCCCGTCGCGCGCACCGAGCGCGTGCTTGCCACGGTCCTCTTCACCGACATCGTCGATTCCACCGGCCAGCTCGCGCGGCTCGGCGACGCCGCCTGGAGCGCCCAGCTCACGCGCCACGAACGGATCGTGCGCGACGGGCTGGACAGCTTCGACGGTCGCCTCATCAAGACCACGGGCGACGGTGCCCTCGCGACCTTCACCGGGCCGGCCCGCGGCGCCCAGGCGGCCCGCGTGATTCTCGACGCCCTGGCGTCGCAGAGCCTCCACGCCCGCGCCGGGCTCCACGTCGGCGAGATCGAGCTACAGGGCGATGACATCGCAGGGCTCGCCGTCCACGTCGCGGCACGCGTCATGGGTGAAGCCGCCGACGACGAGGTCCTCGTCTCACGAACGGTCCGCGATTTGACCGCCGGCTCCGGCCTACACTTCGAGGACCGCGGCACCCACACGCTCAAGGGCATCCCCCAGGACTGGCAGCTCTACGCGCTCGCCTGACACGCGCCGAATCCTCACTCGGCACCGTCAATAGCATGCGAGCGGCGACCTTGCTTTTTGGGAACGCCTTGATTGCCCGCCGGTAGTCGGCGGAGCGCCGGCGGGCTCGTCCCCCCGGTGGGCGTCCGTAATGCCCGCGGATCCGTACAGGTAGTCTGCCCTCATGCCGTGCAGGTCGTGAACGCCTACGGTTGGTGGAGTCTCGCCACCGGAGGTTCGCAGAGCCATGAAAGAGCTTCAACGCGGCGTTCCGATCCCAGTCGACAAGCCGGTCTGGAACAACGTCTTCACAGTCGCCCCGCTGGTGCTGGTGGGAACGCGTGAGGGAGGCGGCGGCTACGATCTCGCGCCGAAGCATATGGCGATGCCTCTCGGCTGGGACAACTACTACTGCTTCGCTTGCACCCCGCGGCACGCGACCCAGCAGAACGCCGAGCGAACCGGCGAGTTCACGGTCAGCTACCCGCGTCCCAGCCAGATCATCCAGACCGGCTTGGCGGCCGGCGCACGCGTAGAGGACGGATCCAAGCCCGGCCTACACGCACTGTCGACCTTCGCCGCATCGGCCGTGGATGGCGTGCTGGTCGAGGGCGCCTATCTGTGGCTGGAATGCGCGCTCGACCGGGTACTCGACGGCTTTGGCGACAACAGCCTGATCATCGGACGCGTCGTTGCCGCCTCCGTCGACGAGGCCGCGCTGCGAGAGCCGAACGCGAGCGAGAACGACGATCCGGTCGCGGAGGACCCGCTGCTCGCCTACCTGAGCCCGGGCCGCTTCGCCGCAATAACGGCGAGCGCGTCGTTCCCGTTCCGCGCCGACTTCAGCATCTGAGGCGAGTCGGATTCGGGCACTGGAAACGGCTCAGTGCCCAATCGACCCAGGTGCCGGCCCTGACGATCCCCGGCCAGATCTGAGCATGACCGTCGTCCACGAGCTGCGCCGACTTCGAGGGCCTGGAGGCCGGCGCGATCCCCGAGGACATCAAGACCGGGCTTCGGGCCTGGGTGCGTGACCACTCGGCCTGGCTGCGCGCTCCCAGTCCCCCCTAGTGGCTCTTTGGCTTGCCGGTGGTGCTGCACAGCGACCCAGGCAAGCACTGAAGCGGGTTGCCGTTGTGCTTGGCCCAGTTTCCGCCGCCGGGGGTACCAACGAGAGCTTCGATGCCGAGGTCGCCGTTGAACCAGACGTGGTTACCCGTCAGCGAGTTCTCCGCGAGCCGCGATGGGTCGTCTATCTCGATTCCGTCGTCGCCGTTTCGGTCGATCTGATTTCCCACGAGGATGCCGCGTGCGCGTTCGGCGAGGTGCACACCGTCGATCTTGTTGAAGCTCACCGTGTTCCCGGTCAGCCTGGGGCCTCCGATCGCGGAATAGACACCCGACCCGCCGTTGTGCGAGATGTCGTTGTTGGTTCCTTCGCTTATCCCTCCGAGCTCCGAGTGGGTTCCATCAAGGGCGTTGAACGCGATGACGTTGTCGCGAAGGACCATGGTGCCCTCGTTCGTCACGATGCCATAGCTGCCGTTCTCGACGATCCGGTTTCCGATAGCGAGGAAATCGCCGCCTTGTCCGCCGCCAACCCCGGCGCCGAAATTAGCCCGGATGGTGTTGTTGAGCAGAACCACGGTGCCCGAATGAGCTGCGGTCACACCCCCGCCATTGCGCTCGATAAGACTGTCGGAAATCGTGATGTTGGAGTTGGTCTTTCCGACTTGGACGCCAGCACCGTCAGACCCACGTATGACGTTATGAGTCAGGAGCACGTCGTCCGTATCGCGACCGGGGGTTATGCCGGCCACCGTGAGGTCCCTCACCGTTACGCCCTCGTAGTGCGACAGGTTGAGGGGACCGCGTACAGTCCCATCCTCTATCACGAGGCCGTGGAAGATGCGTTCGTCGTCGTCGGAAAGCCCAGTCGAAACTGGGCCGTCGACGATGTGTCCACCCAGATCAAGCGTCACGTCGTCGCCCGCAACGCTCAGAGCGGGCGAGCCGCAAGCAAGCAGGTCGCTATCCAGCGTCGTGTCCTGCGTGATCACGTCGCCACAGTGGACGTTCTGGGCCGCCGCCTGACCGGCGGTCAGGGCAAGGAGCCCCATCGCGGCGATCGTCGCGAGTCCAAGGCCAAGAAGTCTTCGCATGTTGTTCCCCCGTCGTGGTCGTCCGTGGCCGACAGCGGCCAGGGTACGACGGTATAGACGGGCGGGCAAGACGAAACCTGCGCTGCCCCGCGCAGGCTCAGGAGTCGGCGTGAGCGTCCTGCTCCGACAGGCGCACGGCTGCGAGGGCCTCGGCTTGCTCTTGGAACAGCTGCTCGCGAGCGATCTGCCCGTTCTCGATCGTGAACACGAACGTGCTGCTCGCGACCGCTTCGATCCCCTCGCGCCCATGCACATGGGCGGTGTTCGGGACCACGACGTGTGAGCCAATACCCGTGAAGCCGTGCGTCTCAATCTGGACGTCCTCAAACGTCGACCAAAACTCCTTCCAGAAGGCCTCGATTTCGCGATGACCGCGATAGACACCTTGGAGCGGCCCTCGGGACTGGGACCAATCGATTTCGGCGTCGGAGCGCCACAGAGCGAACAGCGTCTTCAGGTCGTGCCGGCGCCACGCTTCCCTATGGCGCTGAACAATCTCCACGTTCTCCTGCGACATCGCCCGCGCAGTATCCCGCGCTCAGGAGTCGGCGTGAGCGTCTTGCTCCGACAGCCCCACGGCTTCGAGGGCCTCGGCACGCTCTTCGCCCGCGGGGTCGCGTTGCTACTCGGGGAGCGTCTCGCCGGAGCCGCCCAACTCTGCGGGGAAGTCCTTGAGCTTGGGGAGGCCATCTTTCATGGGCAGCACGGTCGACGCGTAATTCACGTGCACCCCGGGTTCAAACGGAAATGCAGGGATGGTCGCCGCGTAGACGTCGACCAGACCCCACTCCGGGTGCCGCGTCAGCAGATGGCCGCCGCAGACCTTGCACCACTGCCGGTAGCTCCGCTCGTTCTTGTGGTACTCGGCGATCTGGTCCTCTCCCTGGGTCACCTTGACCGCCTCGGGCTTCCAAAGCGTGAATGCGTTGACCGGGCCGGCGGACCAGCTCCTACAGGAAGCGCAATGGCAGTAGCCGGCGCCCTCCGGATCGCCCGTGACGACAATCGTCACAGCGCCGCAGTAGCACTGCCCGTCGAAGGTCTTGTCATCCTGGCTCATGAGTCTCCAGTCGGTCGAGGTCTCCCTTCGCCCGCGCAGTATCCCGCAGGCAGAATGGCACGGGCATTTTTGCGCGGCGCGGTCGTAGAACCCCGACCAAAACCGCCTCTAAAGAAGCGGCTCCGGCTCAGGGGTCGGCGTGAGCGTCTTGCTCCGACAGGTCCGCTGCTTCGAGGGCCTCGGCGTGATTTATGAAGTACTCGATGCCGAAGATCCTGCCTTTCCGCATGGTGTAGACGGCGGACCCCTCCAATGCAAAAGCAGGGCCGTGGCCTGCGCCACGCCAGATGAACCTCGCCACCACCCGGTCGCCGGCGTCGATGAAGTCGGTGGTGGCTTCCGCTGCGTTGGCGTCCCAAGTCTCGCGGAGTTGCTCGAGCTGGCGCACGACCGCCTCTCGACCCACGAAAGGCCCCGACTCCGGCCAATCCTCCGGGTATCGCGCGATCACGTCGGGGTCGTGGGTCTCACGAAGGGCATCCACGTCCCCAACATTCCACGCCTCATAGGCGGCCCGCACAACCTCCACGTTCTCCTGCGACATCGCCTACTCCGAGAGGCCTAAGGCTTCGAGGGCCTCCGACTGGCTGACGTAGAGCTTCCAGTGGACCATCAACCCGTCTCTGAACGTGATGACCCACGCGAAATTCCCGGAGGGCACCTCAATGCCTGTGGAGCGCCCGCGCATCCGCATGTCGAGCAGCATGACTACGCGGTCCCCGGCATCAACCAGCTCGTACTCGAATCGGAGGGCTTCCCACGCGGCGTACCACTCTCGCCACCACTGCCGAGCGGCATCTGCTCCCCGGTATATCCCGCTGATGTCCAACGCTCGAGCTTCGGAGGCATCCAATTCGATTTCGGGGTCCCAAAGTTCGGCCTGCCGGGCTATCGCGGCTTCGGGGTCGAAGTCACCGCTGACACGAGCGAGGGCGCCATCTTCGACTATCGACCGCAACAGCTCCACGTTCTCCTGCGACATCGCCCGCGCAGTATCCCGCCTAGCTGTACGCCCCGCAGTCCATCGACAGCGGAGGTGCTCGTCTATGGTCCTGTCCGGTCCGGCTGCAGCCGATTGACCCAGCCGCGTCGCGGAGCGGGACGACACAAAGGGAGAGGGAGGAAATCCACGATGGCGATCGTGCAACGCAGTGTCCAGATCAAGGCGTCGCCACAGGACACCATGGCGCTTTTGAGCGATGCCAGCCGCTGGCCGGATTGGTATCCGGGGATGACGGAGATGGACGTCACCGCTCCCTTCCCTGAACACGGGGGCAAGGTCGCTTTCAAGGTGAAGTCGGCCGGCATGTCCATGCCGATCACCGAGACCGTCCTCGACTACCAACCGGGGAAGCTGCAGCTTCTCCAGATGGAGGGCATGCTGTCGGGGCGCGCTCGCTGGGAGCTCACGCCGGAAGGCGACGGAACACGCCTGACCACAACGTTCGACTACGCGCTGCCGGGCGGCATGCTCGGCAAGGTCGCTGATGCGCTCATGGTCAAGCGCATGAATGGCAAGACTCTCGAAGAAGCTCTCAACAACTTCAAAGCGCTCGTAGAACGCCAGTAGGTTGTTGTGGTGGGCGCGGCGTCGCGTCGTGCCCGAGTTCACGCCGGCCAGGTGACCTAGCGTCGCCGCGGATGCTGCGAGCTCAATGGCCGCGCGTATCCCGCAGGCTCAGGAGTCGGCGTGAGCGTCTTGCTCCGACAGCCCGACGGCTTCGAGGGCCTCGGCCCGCGTCTGGAAGGTGCGCCACCAGACGCACTTTCCGCTCCGCCACCGGACCATGAACCAGGTCGTCTGGTCCGTTGGGGCGGCGCTGCCCGCACCGTGACCGCTAAGCGCGGATCGATGCGAACGTCAGGTCACCAAGATCGCGCGCTTCCACGATGTCGGCGCGGTAGTCGGGAAAGACATCGACCAGTTGTTCCACCAGCGGCGAGCTCCGTCGTGGCGGCGGTAGCTGCCTCGCCCTCCATGGCACCGAGGCGAGGGACGATCTCCACGTCATCGTCCGATCAGCGCCAGATAGGCGTCGAAGTCGCGCCGGTTGAAGGCGTCAAAGGCTCGGCGAGTAAGCTCCACGTTCTCCTGCGACATCGCCTACTCGGACAGCCCCACGGCTTCGAGGGCTTCGGATCGATCGGAGAATACTCCACAATTCGCAGGACCTTCGTTTCGCACCGTCCAGACTTGAGAAGACTCGCATCGCCACATCAACGCCGCTGCCCCTCGCCCTTCCCTCGATATCGTGAGCGGCGACGACCATGGTCTCCCGCATCGACGAACTCGTCGAGCTCCCCACGGAAGCTCTCCCAGATCATCATGAGCGCGATCCCACCGCTCGACCCCGGAGTGACCCCGATAGACATCCGGCGTCGAAGACATCGCGCGAAAGATCAACTCGACGCCTGGAGTCAACAGATCGAGGAGAGCGAGGCGGAAGCTCGGCCGAAGAGGTCGCAGGTTCATGGCCTGGGCGAACGGCGCACGATCTCCACGTTCTCCTGCGACATCGCCCGCGCAGTATCCCGCAGGCTCAGGAGTCAGCGTGAGCGTCTTGCTCCGACAGCCCTATGGCTTCGACTTTCAGCAAGTCGAGAGCTTCGGCCGTGGAAGGGAAGACGCGCATCCTCACGATCTTGCCATCGCGCACGTCACAGGCCTGTGCGAGGCGCCAGGTGATGGGACTCTGTCCCGACTGCGCGGGCGTGGATCTGGACGTCAGCAATGATCGTCTCTCCGCAGTCGATGTAGTCGCTTACCTCGGCGACGTACTCCTCCCAAGTCGGCAGCCAATCTGCCCAGAAGTCGAGGAACCCCGAATAACCGCGGAAGTGAGTCGCGGGGCCCTCGCCGGCGATCGGACTCGTATCCAATTCGATCTGCGGGTCGATCACCGTCCACGCCGGTCCCATGCTGGCAACGCCGCCCTCGTCTCCTCGCGTCTGGCGCATCTCGATCGCATGCATTACCGGCGACAGAAAGTCGGCGCCGTCGAATGGACCGAAGTACTGCCGTACGACCTCCACGTTCTCCTGCGACATCGCCCGCGCAGTATCCCGCGCCGGGGATCGAGCGGCCAGGGGAGCGTTGCTGAGTGAAGACGGAGGCCCGCCTCTAGAAGCGGCTGCCGTCGCTGCCCGTGCGCTGGTACTCGACGAGGCCCTCTGCGATGCGCTCCTCGTAGACATGATCGGCCTTGCAGGCGACTCGCACCAGCTCCTCGGCGGCCCTGAGGAGCTGTGCCGGCGACACACGCGGGTCGCCGTGCAGGCGGTCGTAGCGCTCCCTGCAGAGACTGATCAGCTCATCGCGTTCGGTCAACGCGGCGCGGACGTTCTGTGCCATCGCCAGGAAGGCCGCTGATTCGGCTTCGGTCTTCTTAATCGGCATCGCGCCAGGGTAGGGAAGCTCTAACGAACATCACCAGGATCGGGTTGATGTCATTGGGGCGCTTCTTCACTACTTCATCTCCCTTGCCAGGGTCAGGACTCCGGCGAGGACGAACAGGACGCCCGCGAAGAACGGGCTGTAGATCGAGAGCTCGAGCAGGGTTTCAGTCATCCGCAGACCACGCACTTCTGCTGGCTCTTGAGTACGAGCTTCATCGTCTTTCTTCTCCTCGTTGTTGTTGGACGATCCAGTCCTCCACCGGCGGCACCAGTACCCGCGTGAACAACGCTGCTCGTCGATCAGCCGCAATCAGGGAGTGGCGCCACCGGTGTTGACAAGATGCTAACAAGTTATTGGCGGATCGCTAGCAACTCATGTTAGGCTCGCTTTAATGAGCACGACGCCGAAGTTCAGCCGCCTCGATCCCGGGCAGCGGCGCGACCAGATCCTCGACGCGGCCAACGCGCTGTTCGCCGAGCGCGCCTACGACGAGGTGTCGGTCGAGGACATCGCGAGCGCCGCCGGCGTCAACCGCGGGCTCGTGCACCACTACTTCGGCGGCCGCAAGGAGGTCTACATCGCGCTGCTCGAGCGGCTCGGCGCCGTGCGCGAGGAGGAACTCCCGATGCCCGTGGGCCGCAGCGCCCGCGCGCGCGTGGCCGACACCGTGTCGCGCTGGCTCGACTGGACCGAGGCGAACCGCACGATCTATCTCGCCACGTTCGCGCGCGGCGAGGACATCGCCGACCCCGACGTCAGGCGGGTGGCCGGCGACCTCGTGCGCCGCGCCGTCGCGCTGCTCACGGCCCACCACCCCGACATCGCCGTGGACTCGCCGCGGCTGCGCTTCGCGCTCGAGTGCTGGACCGCGCTCAACCGCTCAGCGACGCGCCGCTGGCTGCGCGGCGAGGCCACCCGCGAGGCGACGCACGAGTTGCTCGCCGCGACGCTCGAGCACGTGCTGCGCACGTTCGGCGCTCCACCCGCGCCACGCCGGCGCAGATGAGATGCAGGCCGGCTTGAAGCGACTGCTTCCTGTGCGGAGCCTTGCTGCTCGCGGTTGCTCTGGTGGCCGCGCTCACGCGGGCCCTGGCCAGTGATCGGGGGGCACGGGCATCGGCGACCTGCTCCGACTACTCGAACCAGGCCGACGCCCAGCGGGCGAGGGACACCCGCGACGCGGACGGCGACGGGATCTACTGCGAGTCGCGCACACCCGGCGCAAGTTGAACCTTCGGCTGGCGCGAGTTTGCGGCCCCCGCTAGTGTCGGCGGTCACATGACGCGACGAGAACTCAAAGGTTTCTGGGACGAGCAGATCGTGCGCTGGTTCCGAGCTCAACCGTTCGCGCCGAAGCTCGAGGAGTGGAAGCGTGCTTATCGCGGCGACCTACAGGAGCGGGCATTACCAGACCCATTCTCGGGCGATCTGTCGGGATCACCACGCATAGTCCTTTTGGGAAACAACCCCGGAGTGGGCAAGAAGGATTTGCAGGGTCGCTGAAAAAACCCCTGCGTTAGCAGGGGCTTTCCGAGATGGAGCTAGCCGGGCTCGAACCGGCGACCTCCTGGGTGCGATGCGGGGCGCCGCTCGACCGAACCCTGGCCGACATTCGGCTCTGGAAAGCCACAAACAGCCCTGCGCCCTCCGTCGGAGCCGCATCCCGATTACCCTCGATTCACGCCGATTCCCTCGGATTCGGGCACCAGAATCGGGCTCAGTGCCCAATCGACCCGAGCTACCCCGGGCTGACCGACTCGCAGCCCGTCGGAGCGGGATCCAACGTGTCGATCACGGCGCTGTCCGCGCTGCCGGGCGTGGTGCCGCCGTCGCAGTCGATCGTCGTGTCGAGGACGCCGTCGCGCGCGAGCAGCGTGTCGTTTCCGTCGAGGCCCCTCAGCACGTCAGCCCCGGGCCCGCCGTCCAGCGTGTTGTCGGCGGCGTCGCCCGTGATCTGGTCATCCCCCTGGCCGCCGATCACGTTCTCCGCCGGACGTTGTCGCCCTCGCCGACGGCGCCGTCGTTTTGCAGACCGTCGAGCGTCACCTTCACCGGGTTGCCACGGCCCGAGTAGTCGGCCGTGTCGATGCCGGTGTTGCCCTCCAGCACGTCGCGCCCGGCGCCGCCAACCAACACGTCGTTCCCGCCGCTGCCGTCGAGGTTGTCGTTGCCGCCGTTGCCGTAGAGCCGGTCGTCGCCGAACCTGCCCTGGAGCGAGTTGGGGCCGCCGTCGCCGCTCAACACGTCGGCGGCCGCGCCGCCGGCGACGTTCTCGGTCTGGACGTTGTCGCCCTCCCCGGCCTGGCCGTCGTTTTCAACGTTGTCGAGCAAGACCGTCACCGAGGCCTGGCGCGACCGATAGGTCGCGAGGTCGGTGCCCGCGCCGCCGACGAGCAGGTCTGCGCCCGTGCCGCCGTCGAGCGCATCGGCACCGGGCCCTCCGGTGAGCGTGTTGCTGTTGGCGTCGCCGCTCAGCACGTCGGCCGCGGTGCCGCCGTCGACGTCCTCGGTCTGGACGTTGTCGCCCTCACCGACGGCGCCGTCGTTTGCGAGGTTGTCGAGCGTCACCGTCACCGGGGTCGTGCGCGTCACATAGGTGGCGCGTTCCGTGCCCCCGCCGCCCACGAGCAGGTCTGCGCCCGTGCCGCCGTCGAGCGTGTCGGCGCCGGGCCCTCCGGTGAGCGTGTTGCTGTTGGCGTCGCCGCTCAGCACGTCGGCCGCGGTGCCGCCGTCGACGTCCTCGGTCTGGACGTTGTCGCCTTCCCCGGCCTCACCGTCGTTGGCGAGGTTGTCGAGCGTCACCGTCACCGGGTTCGTGCGCGTCACATAGGTGGCGCGGTCCGTGCCCCCGCCGCCCACGAGCAGGTCTGCGCCCGTGCCGCCGTCGAGCGTGTCGGCACCGGGCCCTCCGGTGAGCGTGTTGCTGTTCGGCGTCGCCGCTCAGCACGTCGGCCGCGGTGCCGCCGTCGACGTTCTCGGTCTGGACGTTGTCGCCTTCCCCGGCCTCGCCGTCGTTGCGAGGTTGTCGAGCGTCACCGTCACCGGGTTCGTGCGCGTCACGTAGGTCGGCGCGGTCGGTGCCCCCGCCGCCCACGAGCAGGTCGGCGCCCGGGCCGCCGTCGAGCGTGTCGGCGCCGGGCCCTCCGGTGAGCGTGTCGTTGCCCGGACCACCGTTGATCGTCGTGGGAGTGGAGCTCGTTTGAGACACGGTGTCGCCCAGGTCCTTGGTGTCGATGTGGATCGACGTGACCCCGGTTGCATCGCAGGTGACCTCGTTCGCGTCGACCGCCGAGCAGCCCGCCTGCGGTGTGATCTGCGAGCCCGTGTCGTGAATCGTGTACTGGCTCCCCGAGAGGGAGACCGTGACGTTGTTGGCGTCACCGTTCTCGGCCTCGTAGTCGAGCGTGGAGCCGATCACCTGCGCCACGGCCGGGACGGGGCGACCGGCTGCCAGTCGGGCTGCGAGTCCAAGGCCCGGTTGCCGTGAAGCCGCTCAGCCCCGTGCCGTCGGCGTTCATCGTGTAGATCTCGTGATTGAAGTCGAAGGGTGGTGTCGGCCAACGCCGGTCGCCATCGAAGGCGATCTTGGTCGCCGTCCGGAGACCAGGCGGGCGTGATCATCGCCCCCAGTGTCGCCCGGAAAGTCGGACGAACTGGTGAGCTCTCACCACGCCGCTTCCGTCGGGGTTCATCGTGAAGATGAAGTCGGGGTAGCCGTCGGCGCCGGCGCGGCCGCGGCTGAAGGCGATCTTGCTGCCGCTCGGAGACCAGTTGGGCCCATTATCGTGATCCGGTGTCGTGTTGCTGGTGAGCTTCGCCACCCCGCTTCCGTCGGGGTTCATCGTGTAGATCTCGCGATTGCCGTCGCGGGCGCTTGACGAAGGCGATCTTGGTGCCGTCCGGCGACCAGGCCGGAGAGAAGTTCGCCTGCGCATCGGTGGTGAGCCGCGTTACGCCGACTGCCGTCGGCGTTCATCGTGTAGATCTCGTAGTTGCCGTCGCGATCGCTCTAGAACGCGATCTTGCTGCCATCCGGCGACCAAGCGGGCTCCTGATCGGTTCCCGGGTTATTGCTGATGTTCGTCTGCCCCGTGCCGTCGGGATTCATCGTGTAGATGTCGTAGTTGCCGTCGCGATCGCTGTAGAACGCGATCTTGCTGCCATCCGCCGACCAGGCGGGCGAGAGCTCGTTCGCCGGATTGTTGGTGATGTTGGTCAGTCCGCTGCGGTCGGGGTTCGCCGTGTAGATCTCGTAGTTGCCGTCGCGATTGCTGTCGAACGCGATCTTGCCGTTGTGGCCTGGGAAGGCTGCTTGCGCCGCCGATGGGAGCGCCAGGATCGACAACAGTGCAAGGACGAGTGCCAGCCATCCCAATGGCGGCCGGTGAAGCGAGACACGATTCGGCGGCGATGACACTTTGCGACGCATGCGGACCCCCTCGGGATGGTTACGACGGAACGTAGAGAGGGGACGGCACCTGCGTCGACCGTGCGAAACGCTGCACTTGGATGCGGGCAAGTACGCACGCTTCGCGGCTACTGCCGAGGCGCGCCCGGCCGCGCGCGAGGTGCGGGTCTAGCCGCGAAAGGCGCCACAGAGAGACGACCCGACGTTCTCTGATTGGGCACCATCGGGCACTAACAACGCTTCCGGGCCCCGCCGAGGCGTCCCGCGCCGGCGCCCCGGACGCGCAAAACCCCGGCTTAGCAGGGGCTTTCCGAGGTGGAGCTAGCCGGGCTCGAACCGGCGACCTCCTGGGTGCGATCCAGGCGCTCTCCCAAACTGAGCTATAGCCCCGCGAATTCCCGATTATAGGTAGAGCTGGGGCGTGCGGACCCCGGGCGCGCGACACCCAACCGCCGTCTTTGCCAACCTACCCGGGCGTGGGAACTCTCGACGACGCAATCCGAGAGCATCTCGAGCTGAAGCGCAAGCAGGGCCTCTCCGAGGAGGAGCTCGAGCGCAAGGAGGCCGAGGCCCTGGGCCGCCGCTCTTCGGCGCCCGAGCCGACGCCTGCGGATCCTCCGCCCGCTGCCCAGGAGCCCTCCCCGCCCGAGCCCCGAGCCGAGTTCCTCGACGAGCCCGATGTGCCTGCCGTCGATCCCGAGGCCGCCCGGAACGGGTCCTCGGCCACCGCCGCGGATCCGCCGCCACCTGAGCCGCCGGCACCCGAGCCCGCGCCTGACAACGTCGACCTCTTCGACCAGAACCTGATCGATCGCGGCACCTCGACGCCCGAGGAGCCAGTCGTGCGCCGTGCGCGGCCTGCTCCCGAGCCCGGCGCCGAGCCCGAGGACGAGTCGGGTGAGGAGCCCGCCGAGGACTTCCTCGAGGAGACCCCGGACTTCCTGGAGGAAACGCCGGAGCACGACCGCCTCTGGTTCGAGCAGAAGCCGCCGAAGGACTTCGACTTCGATTGATCGTCCAGACCGCGGGCGCTCGGCGAAAGCCGCCCGCGGTTCCGGCCGAACTACTAACAGCACGGAAACGGAGTTCCGTTCTCCGCGCGGTACGGACACTGTCAGCGGGGAACTTCTCGGGAGGCGGAAGCCTCTCAGAGGAGCGGCACGGACGCACGCGAGGCCGGCGACCTATTTGTCGTCGGCCTCGCCTCTTTTCGGCTTGCACCGGCCCCGTAACATTTGACGGATGCGCATCGAAGAGATCATCGAGAGCAGCCGGCCGGTCTTCTCGTTCGAGTTCTTCCCGCCCAAGACGCCCGAGGGCGAGGAAAAGCTGTTCGAGACCATCGCGACGCTGCGGCGGCTGGATCCGTCGTTCGTGTCCGTCACGTATGGCGCGGGCGGGGGCACGCGGGCGCTGACGGTCGACATCGTCAAGCGCATCAAGAACGAGCTCGGGATCGAGGCGATGGCGCACTTCACCTGCGTGGGCCACACGCGCGAGGAGCTGCACGACGTGCTCGGCGAGATGCGGGATGCCGGCATCGAGAACGTGCTGCCGCTGCGCGGGGACCCGCCGAAGGGCGAGACCGAGTTCAAGCCGGTTCCGGGCGGTCTCTCGCACGGATCGGAGCTGGCCGCGCTGATCTCGGAGTCATATGACTTCTGCATCGGCGGCGCCTGCTACCCGGAGGTCCACCCGGAAGCGGTCGACTCGGAGACGGACCTGCGCACCTGCCACTACAAGGTCGCGGCGGGCGCCAAGTTCCTGATCACGCAGCTCTTCTTCGACAACGAGGACTACTTCGCGTTCGTCGAGCGCGCTCGCGCGAGCGGCCTCGACGTCCCGATCATCCCGGGCATCATGCCGATCACGAACTTCGAGCAGATCAAGCGCTTCACGAGCATGTGCGGCGCGGCGATCCCGCCCGCGCTGCACGAGCAGCTGGAGGCGACCAACGCCGACGGGGAGGAGGCGGTGCTCGAGCTGGGCGTCGCCTACGCGACCCTCCAGTGCGCCGACCTGCTCGCCCGCGGCGCTCCGGGGATCCACTTCTACACGCTCAACAAGAGCACGGCGACGCGCGCGATCCTGTCTGCGCTCAAGGCCGCGCGGCCTTGGCAGCGGTCGCTTTCCAGCGCTCCGGCTGAGAGTCGTCAGGCCCACTGACGCGCTCTGCCCTCCCGGTCGCCTCGAGGTGGCCGAGGTAGCAGAGCGTGATGGTCAGGGCCCAGCCCATCATCCGGGCGAACTCCTCGCCGAAGACGATCGGGATCAGGTCGTAGGCGGTCAGCTCGCCGTGCTCCTCGAGCGCCGCAAGCGCGGCCTCCACGCGGCCGTTGACCTCTTTGCGGTTCGCCTCGATGTGCGCACGCACGTCGGTGAACGGCCGGCCGTGGCCCGGTAGGCACAGCCGCGCGTCGAGCCGGTCGACCTCGTCCAGGCTGGCGAGGAACTCGGCCACCGGATCCGGGGTCCAGCCGTAGTCGAAGTAGAGCGACACGCGGCCGAGCACGTGGTCTCCGCTCAACAGCAGGCGGTGGCTGGGCTCGAAGAGGCATACGTGCGAGGGGGCGTGGCCCGGGGTCTCGTGCACGCTCCAGGTCCCGAGGTCGGTGTGGACTTCCATGCCGGGAACCAGCTCGCGGTCCGGCTCGACGATGCCCGGCGATCCCCGAGTTCGAGTCTCGGCGCTCGGCCGCCCACCGCTCGAGCGGCTCGATCGGCACCCCGCTCTGGCGCGCCACCTCGATCCGCCGTTCCAGCGAGCGCTCCGGGTCGGCCACGCCGCGGGTCATGTGCTCGTGGCGGGGGTGCATCCACAGCTCGCAGCCGGCCGCCTCGACGATCGTCGCGGCGAGCCCGTAGTGGTCGGTGTGAGCGTGGGTGCACACCAGCAGCTTCACGTCGGCGATCGAGTGGCCCGTCTGGTGCAGCGTGCGCTGCAGCTCGTCGAGCGCTCCCGGCTCGTGGATCCCGGTGTCCACCAGCACGAGCCCATCGCCGGCCCGCAGCGCCCATCCATTCACGTGCGGCACCCCAGGCCAGGGCAGCGGCAGCCGGAGCCGCCAAACGCCCGGCAGTATCCGGTCAGCCCGTCCCAGCTCCCGATCGCGACGCAGGCTGGCCACGGCGGCGAGGATACTGACGCGCATGGAAACGCTGTCGGAACGTGTCGCGCTCGTGCGCGGGATGAACACCGGCCCGATGACTCTGTCGGGCACGAACACGTACTTGGTCGGC
The DNA here is from genome assembly GCA_963785085.1 of uncultured Solirubrobacterales bacterium. Lineage (GTDB taxonomy): Bacteria > Actinomycetota > Thermoleophilia > Solirubrobacterales > JBBDJG01 > CAWACB01. Next base: position 153,493 of record CAWAUD010000013.1, read on the forward strand.
GAGCCCGTCTGGATCGTCGACCCGGGGCCGCCGGACCCCGAGCAGGCCCGGCGTGTGGTCACGGCGGTGTGCGCCGGCGACGGCGCCGCCGGGATCGTGCTCACCCACCGTCACTTCGACCACGCCGGTGCGGTCGCACTGGTGCGCGACGAGCTGGGTGTCGACGTCTTTGCCGGCCACGAGGCGGAAACCGCGAACCGCTTCGGCGAGCCCGACGCCGAGGACCTGGGCGACCTGCGCATTGTCCGCGAGGGCGACCGCTTGGGACCGTTCCTGGTGATCGAGACGCCCGGACACGCCGCGGATCACATCGCTCTGTTCACGGAAGAGCGCGAGCTCTTCTGCGGCGACACCGTGCTGGGAGAGGGCAGCGTGTTCATCCCGCCCGGCGGCGGGTCGCTCGGCAGCTACCTCGACTCGCTGCGGCGCCTGCGCGACCTCGACGCGCGCGTCCTGTATCCGGGCCACGGCCCGGTCGTGCACGATCCGCGCGCGAAGCTCGACGAGTACATCTCGCATCGCCTGGAACGCGAGCGGCGCCTGGTCGAGGCGCTCGACGACGGCCTGCGCGAGCGCGACGCGCTGCTCGACCGGGTCTGGTCCGACGCTCCCCCGCAGCTGCGCGGCCCGGCGGCGATGACTCTCGAGTCGCACCTGGACAAGCTCGAGCACGAGGGTCGCCTGCCCGATGGCGTTGAGCGTCTGGAGGTCTAAGAAACTTCGAACGGACGCCGGTCCGGCTCTTCGTCCGGCGTCACCGTGAGTGGCTCGCCGAGCGCCTCGGCGATCTCGTCCTCGATTCCGGCCGCGCTGCCGGGACAGTCGATCCGGAACCGCTTGGGCGGAATGTCGTCGCGGGGCTCGAGGGGCAGCCCGAACAGCTCCTCGCGGCCGAACAGCTCGTAGTTGCCGGCGTTGAGCAGGATCGCCCGCGCCGGCATCGGGCAGGTCGCATCGTGATGTTCCAGGCCCGCCTTGATGAAGGCGATCATCTCCTGCTCGAGACCCACGTCAGGAATCCATCAGGCGGTCGAGGCGGGCGGCCATGATGAAGTCGTTACGCGTCAGCCCGCCGGCCGTATGGGTCGTCAGCTCGAACGCCGCGCGGCCCCAGCCCAGCTCGATCTCCGGGTGGTGCCACTCGCGCTCGGCCACGAGGGCCGCGCGGGCGACCATCCCGAACGCGTCCCGGAAGGTGCCGAAGGAGTACTCGCGCCGCAGGCTCGCGGTGCCCTTGCGTTCCCACGCGGGCACCTCCCGGGCGAGCTCCGCCGCCTCGTCCTCCGAGAGCGGCGGGGTGCCTTTGGGATATTCCTGACAGTGCTCGTCTGCGAGCTGAGTCATGGACAACGGGAGCGACGGGACTCGAACCCGCGACCTCTGCCGTGACAGGGCAGCGCTCTAACCAATCTGAGCTACGCCCCCGTGCGAATCGGCCCTCACGAGGACCGGGGCCATTGTAGTGCCACCCCTGTGTGCCCGATGTCGCGTTGCCGGACACCTTGCGGGGACTAGGGTTCGCCTTACATCCGACCAATTTTCGAGGGAGAGCAGATGGCCGACATCAAGATCGTGAACACCGACGACTGCGCAAGCGTTTTCAACGGAGCGATGAGATTGGTGCGCGACGGCCTCGGGGTCGAGTCCTTCGGGCTTCAGGTCATCGACCTGCCCCCCAACGCCGACGCCTACCCCGAGCACGACCACACTGCGGACGGCCAGGAGGAGGTCTACACCGTGCTGCGTGGTGCCTGCACGCTGGTCGTCGGCGGGGAGGAGCACCCGCTCGCGCCCGACATGTTCGCCCGCGTGGGCCCGAACGAGAAGCGCAAGATCGTCACCGGCGACCAGCCCGCGCGGCTACTGGCGCTCGGCGCGGTTCCAGGGCAGGCTTACGAGATCAGCGAGTTCACGAGGGCGCAGCCCCAGAACGCCTGACGTAGCCTCGGTCCCATGGACCTCGGGATCGAAGGCCGGGTCGCGCTCGTCCTTGGGGCGAGCAAGGGCCTGGGCTACGGAAGCGCGCGCGCCTTGGCGGGCGATCGTGCACGGGTCGCGGTCGCGAGCCGTTCGGCCGAGCGTGCCGGCGAGGCAGCCGAGCGGATCGTCTCCGAGACCGGCTCGCAGGCGCGTGGCTATCCGGCCGACACCGCCGACCTGGACTCGATGTCCGCGCTCGTGGAGCAGGTCGCGGCCGAGTTCGGGCCCGTCGACATCCTCGTCACGAACACGGGCGGCCCTCCCTTCGGCGAGCCGCTCAGCTTCACCCTTGACGATTGGGAGGCCGCCTACCGCAGCCTGGTGCTCTCGCCGCTCGAGCTGATCAAGGCCGCGGTGCCTGGCATGCGCGAACGCGGCTGGGGCCGGATCGTGAACATCACGTCGATCGCGACGAAGGAGCCAATCCCCGGCCTGATGCTCTCGAACAGCCACCGCCTCGCCGCAGTCGGGATGTTCAAGACGCTCGCCAACGAGCTGGCCCGCGACGGCGTCCTTTTGAACAGCGTCGCGCCGGGGCGGATCGCCACCGACCGGATCGCGGGCAGCAGCGGCACGTCGATCGAGGAGCTGGAGCGACTGGAGCAACCGGACGTCCCCGTCGGGCGGCTCGGGCGGATAGACGAGTTCGGCAACGTGGTCGCCTTCCTTTGCTCCGAGCGAGCGTCATACGTCTGCGGCGTCAACCTGCTCGTCGACGGCGGGGCGGCGCGCGGTATCTGATGACCGCTGAGGCGCGGGTTGTCCTGCGGTTTTAGGTGTCCTGGGGGAGTGTTGGGAGCCGGTTAAGCCGAGGAAGCTGTCCCTGGACCGGCGTGCTCGAACAACCTGCCCGCCTTGATCTCGTCCGCCATCCGGGCGGACTCGTCGCGGTAGGCGCTCCCGTCCTCGAACTCGATCGCCGGGAACTTCGTCTGACCCGTTACCTGCTCGACTTCCTTCCGGCGTCCTTTTCGGATGGCCGCACCCTTCACGACCTCGTAGTCGACGCCGGCCTCGTCGAGCGCCTTCTGGACCTTCCAGCAGGGGTGGCCGCCCATCTTGGCCCACATCACCGAGCACCTGTGAAGCTTCACCGCCACTGAGACCTCCCTTGCCGTGCTGCTTATTAAAGGACGGCTCCGAAACTACCCTGAGCAGGCATTCCGCGCGTGGTCTGGAGGCGTTCTTGCACGGTCATCAACCCGCAACGTGCGGGTTTTCGGCGGGAAACCGATGGCCACCGGGGTATCGCCCCTTGACCCGCCCGGCTACATCCGAATAGATTGGGCTCTCCTCCGTTAACTCCCGGAGGGACAAGGGGCGTCAAGAACCCCTGCTGTAACGCCTCTCGAAGCGCCCGGCCTACGGTCCGGGCGCTTCAATTTGTGGCGCACATGCCGGTGCGAAGCGATGCCGCCACGGAGAATCGAACTCCGATTTCAGCCTTGAAAGGGCCGCGTCCTGGCCGTTAGACGATGGCGGCGGGATGCTCAGTCTAGACGGGCACAACGGCCATCAATGGCATGGAACGAGGGGTGTCGGGGTAACCCTTGGACCGAGTCCGCGATCGGGCGGGCTCTTTGCCAGGAGGAACAAATGGGAATCGGTACCTCGATCTTTTTGATCGCGGTTGGAGCCATATTGAAGTACGCAGTCACGGCCGACGTCTCGGGAGTCGACATCAACACCGTCGGCGTGATCCTGATGGTCGCCGGCGTGGTGGGGCTGCTCGTTTCGCTGTTCTGGATGACCATCTGGGCCGACCGGCGTCGCCGTGTGGTGGCAGACCCGGTCGCGCGGGACGGCGTCGTACGAGAGCGGCAAGTCGTAGACCGCGACGTCTACTAGAGGTAGAGGGTCTCTTAAAGAGTTCCCCAGGCGGTCGCTGACACCAGCCAGCGGCCGCCTTCTTGCTGGGCCTGCGCCGGCGGCCCGTTGTCGAGTCCGGGGCCGACGACGTCCCCCGTCGCGACCGTCTCGACTATCTGGACGTTCTCGACATGGGCCTTGCCGAGCGCCCTGACCTGCTCGTGCTCGGCTCCCTGCGGGCCGGCTTCCTGCTCCACCGCCCGCGCGCACGGCTCGTCGTGGCCCAGCTCGATCGATTGGCGGTACTGGTCCGTGATCAGCTTGCAGGTGGCTTCGCCGTCGCCCTTCGAGAACGCGCGGTTGAACCGGGTGATCGCGTCGGCGATCTGCTCCTTGTCGGTCCGTGGCCCGTCATCGCCACCGCAGCCGGCTGCCAGCGCCGTGGCGAGGATGCAGAGTCCGGCGACGCCCCTACGCGCGCCCGGTCTCACTTACGGGGACACCTTGGTCCGCCGGACGGTTCCATCGCCCTGCAGGACCCACAGCCTCCGGTCGGCAATGGTTATGTCGGAGATCCCCTGGTCGAACGCCAGCCGGCGCCCGGCCAGGCGAAGCGTGCGCGGGTCGATGCGGGTGACGGTGCCCGAGGAGCTGTTCGCCACCCACACGTAGCCGAGCCCGGCGACGATGCTGCTCGGCAGGGATCCGACCTGAATCGGCGCTCCGCGCCTGTGCCCGTCGGGTCTCAGGACCGACACCTGGCCTTCGTTCGGCCGGCTGACCCAAACGGAGCCGTAGCCGGTGGCCACGTCCTGCGCCGAGCCGCCGACCGGGATCTCCCGCGAGGCTCCCGTGGCCGGATCGATGCGGCTCACGCTGCGGCCCTCGAAGTTGGCGACCCATACCGCGCCCTCTCCTACGGCGATCCCGCGGGCTCCGATGCCGGCAGCGCCTGCCTTGACCTTGACACGGCCGTCCGAGTCGATGGAGCTGACCGTGCGCTCGACCTGGTTCGCCACCCAGACCCTGGAGCCGCCGACGGCAATTCCCCAAGGGGCGCGCCCCACGGCCAATGGACGGCCGATGACGTGACCACCTGCCGGATCGATGCGACTCACGGTGCTGCTGGTGCGGTTCGCGACCCAGACCGAGCCAAGCCCGTAAGCGACTCCCAGCGGCTCCCGGCCCACCTTGATCGGCTCTCCGAGCGGCGCGAGGGTGTTCTTGTCGTTTCGCTGCACCACGTCGTCGTCGAGCCGGGTCTGCCAGACGGCCTGAGGCGAGACCGCGATGTCGGAAGCCACGGGCCGCGCCGTACGGCCCGACAGCGGCCCGTGGCTCGAGGGTGTGCTGTCGCCCTCGCCGGAGAAGGCAAGCGCGATGCCTCCGCCGGCCAGCACGAGGAATGCCAGCACGAGCGCAGCCACGGTCTCCGGATCGCCGCGGCCCGGCCCCTCGGTTGCCACGGGCGGGCTCGCGCCGGCCATCCGGTTCAGCTGCCGCTGCACGAGGAGGGCGGCAGGGAGCTCGAGGAGCCAGGCCAGGTACCCGCCGAGCAGAGGCGACACGCCGATCAGCAGAGCCAGCCCGACGCCGCCGGCAACGGCGGCGATCATCAGTGCCGACACGATCTCCGTGTTCGCGTCCGGGTCGCCCTCGGAAGCGCGGCGGATCGCTCGCGGCAGCGCGACCGCCAGGTAGGCGAGGCCCGCGATGTTGAGCACCGGCACCAGCGCGAGCAGGACCACCGCTCCGGGCGCGGGAACACGCGTGTCCTTGCCCGGCCGGCGAAGCTCGGCGGCGACCCGTCGCTGCCCAAAGCGGGAAGTACGCGCCGAGACTGAGCGCGAACAGACCGGCCGTGAGGGCCAGGCTTCTTGGGGAGCGCGAGGTTAGAGAGGGCATTTGCAGGGCAATAAGCTAGCTATCGAGCGGGCTGTCAGGGGCCGCTAATAAGTCGTGCGCGCCGCCCGGGGCTGGGCTATGCTGTCCCTCGTGTCGCGGTTGACGGCGGCGGGCAGGACGCCCCGGCCTTCAGCACGGAAAGCGGCTCCTGTCACGTGGATCGCAGCAAAGCTCAGCCCTCAGCCAGGCGCGGGGGCGGTATGACGAATCCCGTCATCCGCCGGACCGCCACGGTGCTCGCCCTTCTGGCCAGCGCCGTCTTTGCCGCGCTCGCGTTTGCTGACACCGGTCCTCCGACCGCCTCGTTCGAGTATTCGCCGTCTGCGCCGCTCTCGAGCCAGGACATCACCTTCACCTCGACTTCGAGCGACCCGGACGGGCCGCTGGTGTCCGAGGACTGGGACCTGGACAACGACGGACAGTACGACGACGCGTCCGGCTCCGTCGCACAGACCTCCTTCACTTCTCCCGGTGATCATGTAGTCGGCCTCCAGGTCGCCGACGGGGACGGCAACATCGAGACCACCTCGCAGACGGTTTCTGTGGGCAATCGCCCGCCCACCGCGGATTTCGGCATGTCGCCGGCGTCTCCCACGACGCTTCAGACGGTCACTTTCAACTCTCAGTCGAGCGATCCCGACGGCACCATCGAGCTTCAGGAGTGGGACCTCGACGGAGACGGCCAGTACGACGACGCAACCGGCTCGGTGGCGCAGCGGATGTTCCTGCTGCCCGGCAACCACACCGTCGGGCTGCGCGTCACCGACGACAACGGCGCGCCGGCCGAGACCACCAAGGTGATCTCGATCGGCAACCAGTCGCCGTCCGCATCGTTCAACAGCTCACCCGGATCACCGCTGACGGACCAGACCATCAACCTCACGTCGACGTCCAGCGACTCCGACGGCACGATCGCGGGCTATGCCTGGGACCTCGACAACGACGGCCAGTTCGACGACGGCACCGGATCGACGGCTTCGACGAGCTTCGACGACAACGGGACCTACACCATCAAGCTCGAGGTCACGGACGACAACGGAGCAACCGACGTCGCGACGGGCACCGTGACGGTGCTCAACCGCGCACCCTCCGCCTCGTTCACGGCCTCCACCTCGTCGCCGACGACCGGCCAGACGATCACTTTCAACTCCACCTCGACGGACCCTGACGGAACGGTCGCCTCGTATGCCTGGGACACCAACGACGACGGCCAGTACGACGACGGCACGGGCTCGAGCGTCCAGGCGGCCTTCAGCGGCGCCGGCAGCCACACCGTGCGGCTGAGGATCACCGACGACGACGGCGCGCCAGCGACCGCCCAGCTGGTCGTGGACGTCGGAAACCGCCCGCCCAGCGCGGGTTTCAACTTCGCTCCCTCCGCTCCCGCGACCGGAGATCAGGTGACGTTCACCTCGACCTCGAGCGACCCGGACGGCCCGCTCGCCGCGCAGGAATGGGACCTCGACAACGACGGCCAGTTCGACGACGCCACCGGCGCGACCGCCCAGAAGTCCTTCAGCGACAACGGCACTTACACGGTCAAGCTGCGGGTGACGGACAGCGACGGCGACTCGGCCGTGTCCTCTCACGACGTGACGGTCACGAACCGCAAGCCCTCGGCGTTCTTCGACTACACGCCGACCTCGCCCCAGACTTCGGAGATGGTCACGTTCACGTCCCACTCGACCGACTCCGACGGGACGGTCGCGGCCCTCGACTGGGATCTGAACAACGATGGCTCCTACGACGATGCGCACGGCGTCAACGCGCAGCGGTCGTTCGCGACCAGCGGGAGCTACCCGATCAACCTGCGCGTGACCGACGACGACGGCGCCGACGTCGATCTATTCGAGCTCCGTCACGGTCGACAACCGCGCCCCGGTCGCAGCTTTCACGTTCCTGCCGGTGGCGCCACTGACCGGCGAGCAGGTCACCTTCACGTCCGCCTCGACGGACCCCGACGGCTCCGTCCAGGCCTACGCCTGGGACCTCGACAACGACGGCCAGTTCGATGACGGCACCGGCTCCTCGGCCCAGCGGGCCTTCGCCAACAACGGCACGTTCACGGTCAGGTTGCGCGTCACGGACAACGGAGGCGCGACCGACATCACGTCGAGCACCGTCACGGTCGCGAACCGTCCTCCGACGGCTGCCTTCACGAGCGCCCCGCCGAATCCGCGCACGGGCCAGACGATCACCTTCACGTCCACGTCAAGCGACCCGGACGGCACGATCGCCACCTACGCCTGGGATCTCAACAACGACGGCTCGTTCGATGACGGCGACGCGAGTACCGCGCAGAAGTCGTTCGCGACCGACGGCACCTACACGATCAAGCTGAAGGTCACGGACTCCGACGGCGCTTCGGACACCATCAGCCACACCGTCACCGTGCTGAACCGGGCTCCCGTGGCAGGCTTCGGCTTCACTCCGGCCGCGCCGCAGACCGGCCAGGACGTGACGTTCTCATCGACGTCGACCGACCCCGACGGGACCGTTGCGTCCCAGGCGTGGGACCTGGACAACGACGGCGCGTTCGATGATGGCACCGCGGCCACCGCGCACCACACGTTCGGCGTCGCGGGCAACTACACGGTCCGGCTCCAGGCCACGGACGACAAGGGCGCGACGAACGTCGCGACCAAGGTCGTCGCGGTCGCCAACCGCGTGCCCGTCGCGGCCTTCGGCCACTCCCCGGCCTCGCCGCTGACGAACGAACCGGTCACCTTCACGTCGTCATCGGCTGACCCGGACGGCTTCATCACGGCCTACGCCTGGGACACCGACAACGACGGCCAGTTCGACAACGGCACGAACGCCACCGTCCAGAAGAGCTTCCCCACCAGCGGCACCTTCACCGTCAAGCTGCTCGTCACCGACAACAGCGGCGACAGCACGACCGCCACGGACACCGTGACGATCGGGAACCGCGCTCCCACGGCCCAGATCGGCTTCACGCCTTCCACGCCGATCACGAATCAGACCGTCGACTTCAGCTCGACTTCGACCGATTCCGACGGAACGATCGCCGCGTACGCCTGGGACCTGGACAACGACGGCGCGTTCGACGACGGCACCAACTCGACCGCCGCGCGCTCGTTCCCCTCAACCGGCCCGTACACGGTCAAGCTCCGCGTCACCGACGACGACGGCGCATCAGCCATTGGAAGCGTTGTCATAACCCCGGGGAACCAGCAGCCCGTCGCCGGCTTCGACTTCGCGCCCGCCTCGCCCTCGACCGGCGCGACCGTGACCTTCACGTCCAGCTCCACTGACCCGGACGGGACGATCAACTCGTACGCCTGGGACACCGACAACGACGGCCAGTTCGACGACGGCGCGAACGCCACGGCCCAGAAGATCTTCACGACCCCCGGCGTCCACACGGTCAGCCTGCGGGTGACCGACAACGACGGCGCGACCAACACAATCAGCAAGAACGTCACGGCGGCGAACCGCGCGCCCGTGTCCGACTTCGGGTTCGCCCCCGCCACGCCGGTCACCGGGCAACCGATCGACTTCACGTCCACGTCGACGGACCCCGACGGCACGATCGCCGCCTACGCATGGGACCTCGACAACGACGGCGCGTTCAATGACGGCTCAGGGCCAACCGCCCAAAGGAGCTTCTCCGACAACGGCCCGCACATCATCCAACTGCGCGTCACGGACAACAGCGGAGCGGCGACCGTCATGAGCAAGACCGTGACCGTCGCCAACCGTCCGCCGATCGCCTTCTTCCAGTCCTCACCGGATGCTCCGTCGACCGGACAGCCGGTGACCTTCACGTCCACGTCGACGGACCCCGACGGCACGATCGCCGCCAACGCCTGGGACCTCGACAACGACGGTCAGTACGACGACGGCACGAACGCCACGGCGACGAAGACCTTCACCGCGGGCGGCACGTACATCGTCAGGCTGCGGGTGACGGACAACGACGGCGCACAGAACTTCTACCAGCAGTCGGTATCGGTAGCGAACCGGGCGCCGACGGTCGACATCACCGCGACGCCCTCCTCGGTCCCGACCGGGCAGGCCATCGTGCTGACCGCAAATGCCACCGACTCGGACGGCACCATCGCCTCGTATGCCTGGGACACCGACGGCGACGGCAACTTCAACGACGGCAACACCGCGACGGTGCAGCCCACCTACGCCGCGAACGGGCCGGTCACGGTTGCGGTGCGGGTGACGGACAACAGCGGCGCCGCGACCACCGCTACGAAGTCGATCACCGTTCTGAACCGCGCGCCGACGGCCAACTTCGGCCAGTCCCCGGCCGCGCCGCTGACCCAGGAGACCATCACCTTCACGTCGACCTCGACGGACCCCGACGGCACGATCGCCGCCTACGCCTGGGACCTCGACAACGACGGCCTGTTCGATGACGCCGGCGGCTCGAGCGCCCAGGGGGCCTTTGCCGTCAACGGCACCTACACCGTCAAGCTGCGCGTCACGGACGACGATGGCGGGACGAGCGAGATCTCGAAGGTGGTCACGGTCACGAACCGGCCTCCGGCGGCATCGTTCAGCTACAGCCCGCTGACGGTCAACCCGTTCGACACGGTGACCTTCACGTCCACGTCTACCGACGCGGACGGCTTCATCAACGCCTACGCCTGGGACCTCGACGGGGACGGCCAGTTCGACGACGCCACCGGGCCGGTGGTCGAGCGGCGGAACGCTTTCCGCACCGTGGGCGCCCACACCGTCCGCCTGCGGGCCACTGACAACTCCGGCGACCAGAACGTTGCGACCGTCGAGGTGTTCGTGGGCAACCGCCCGCCCGTCTCCTCCTTCGTCTACACGCCGCACAACCCGCTCGTGAACCAGACGGTCAACTTCTTCTCCACCGCCACCGACCCGGACTCCACGATCCAGGCCGGCGGCTTGGAATGGGATCTGAACGGCGACGGCGTGTTCAACGACGCCACCGGAGGCTCCGTGTCGCGCACCTTCCCGAGCCCGGGCGCATATAGCGTCGGCCTGCGGGTGACCGACCCGGATGGAGCGTCCTCCATCTACACCGACACGGTCAACGTCTCCGTCCCGCCGCCGCCCGCGGTGGTGCAGGACCCGGGCATCGACCTGATCAGCCCCTTCCCTGTCGTCCGGGTTGCCGGCCGGGTCTACTCGGGAGGAACCCGCCTGCGGATGCTGAGCGTCAACGCCCCGGCGGGTACGACTGTGACGGTTCGCTGCAGCGGCAAGGGCTGCCCGTTCACGTCGAGCCGCCAGTCCGCCGCTTCTGGCTCGCGTCCGGCCACGCACGATCCGCATCAAGCGCCTCGAGAAGCGGCTGCTGAGGAGCGGAGTCATGGTCAAGATCTTCATCACCAAGCCCGGAGCCGTCGGCAAGTTCACCAGCATCAAGATCCGCGGGCGCAAGTCGCCGCTGCGGGTTGACCGGTGCCTTAATCCCGGGGTGCTGAAGCCCGTGCAGTGTCCGTCATGAACTACTTCCGGTCCGGCCAGCATCTGAACTTCCGCCAGGACTTCCGCTACTACAGCGTGCGGGAGTACGGGGTGATGGGCCTGTGCGCGCTGGCCGCCGGCTTGGTGATCGCGCTGCTTTTGACCGCGGTCTCGGGCGGCTCGGCCGCAGGGGGAGCCTCCCTCCGCCGCGCATCGGTCCGGGAGCCCTTGCCGGCTACGAACTTCGCTGTGGTGCAACACGATCGCGACGTCCGCGTGGCGAACGAGGTACGACGCGCCCGGATCCTGGCCGCTCGTCACGAGCGCGCCGTGCGCATCCGGGCTCGCGATCGTGCTCGCGCCGTGCGGGCGGCGCGCAGGGCTGCAGCCCACCCGGCTCGGCGCCAGCAGCAGTCTCAGAACACGGTCGTCCAGCGGCAGACGCAGACGCCGGTGTACCGAGCTCCTCAGCCCGTCGTGCGGCAGAGCCCGCAGCGCAAGACCGGCACCGCCGAGAAGAAGGGCGGCGGCACGCTGCAGTTCGACGACTCCGGCTGAGCGCAGGCGTCTTAACGCGAACTTCGCAGTAGTCCAAATGGGCTACAAGGGCGATGCATAGGGTCGGCCCCAGCATCCCCCTCCGCAAGGATGTGAAACGGCCGCCCTCCGGGGCGGCCGTTTCTTTGCGATTAATGGCTGCTTACCTGGATTCTTAGAAAACGTTCAGTTTGCCCCCGTACCTTTCATATCGACCCCTCCCAGACAGGACCCACGCACTGCGGCCACCGGTCCCCCCCGGTGGCCGCAACTATTTCCGGAGAGTTAGCTGGGACCCGGGCGGCCCGACAGAGGATGGTTCGGAGCCGGTACGAAGGCAGCGCCCTCGGCGAGCAGGCCCGTCCCCGGGACGTAGTTGAGCTCCAGCCTGATCCCGTCCGGGTCTCGGAAGGAACAGGAGTAGTAGCCCGGAGCCCACGGTCCCTCCTCCGGCGCTCGCACGATGTCCGCGCCGATGTCCCGGAGGAACGAATTGAGGGCGTCGACGTCCTCGCGTTGCCGGGCTCTGAAGCACAGGTGGTCGAGCCCAGGCCCGGTCTCTATATGTGGTGCGCCGGCGTGCTTCGGATCGGCGCGGCGGATGGCGACCGCGGTGCGCCCGCCGACGTAGTAGACGAACTCGCTGGAGCGAGGCTGGACGGGCTCGAGTCCGAGGAACGGCATCAGCTGGTCGTAGAAGGCGATGCACTCAGCGATCCGGTTGACCCTGAGGATCACATGGGCCACGCCGTTGATGTCGATTCCATCGGGCAACGCTTTCTAATGTTGGAACCTACCCGCCGAGCGAGCGCCTCCAAAAGGCGGCAGCGCCCCGAAAATCGAGGCGCTGCACCAGGGGTTTCTGTTACGTGCACGGCGCCGGGGTGTGTGGGTCCGCGTGTCGCCGCGCTATGTAACCGTGAGCCTCCCATCCGGTTGACGGCTTGTCAAGTCCGCAACCGCCTAAGGCTGTAGCCGCTCGATGTCCCAGCTCCGGTCCTGCGACAGGCTGTAGCGGAAGCGGTCGTGGAGCCGGTCGTGGCGGCCCTGCCAGAACTCGAGCGCTTGCGGGGCCACGCGGTAGCCGCCCCAGTGGGTGGGGCGCTCTGGCGACGTTCCCGCCGGATGCTGCGCGGCGACCCGCTCGACCGCATCCTCCAGCGTTTGGCGATCCTGGAGCGGGCTGCTCTGTCGCGAGGCGATCGCTCCTATCTGAGCACCCGGCGGCCGGGTGGCGAAGTATTCATCAGAGGCCGCGGCATCCAGCCGGCTGACCGTGCCCTCGATGCGGACCTGCCGATCGAGCTCGATCCACCAGAAGACCAGCGCCGCCCAGGGGTTCTCCTCGAGCTCCGCCGCCTTGTGGCTCTCGTAGCTCGTATAGAAGTCGAATCCCTTGACCGAGACTCCCTTGAGGAGGACCATCCGACCGGAAGGGCGAGCCTCGCGACTCGCCGTGCACAGCGTCATGGCCTCCGGCATCGGGTTGGACTTCCGCGCCGCGGCGAACCAGAGCCGGAACTGCTCCACCGGATCGGTATGGAGGTCGGATCGTCTCAGCGGCTGGTCGGGTGGGCGTGGGCTCATTGTCCGGTTCGGCTAGTAAAAGGAACGACCCCGATGCCTGATCAGCCTACGAGTGATGCGGTGGTCGTGCAGCTCCAGCGTGAGCTCACGGACCTATCCGACCGGGGCGCGGGAATCGCGGAGCTGCTCGACGAGGTCCAACGGCTCTACGCACGCCGCTTCGGCCGGCGCCGGCGGCTCACCAAGGGCCAGTTCGATGAGCTGTCCCGCTACTGCTGGCAGCTCCAGCAGGCGAAGCCGAACGGGCTGCTGTGGGGCCGGGCGCGCGAGATCTGGGGCGAGGGCGCCACACTGCGCAGGACGCGCTTGGGCTCGGGCTCCACCCGCCGGTCATCCGGCGCCGGCTAGCGCCGGTACCGCCCAAGCGGTTCGCCGCTATTTGACGAGCGTCAGGCCGGTCTTGACGGCGCCGGCGCCGGTGATCTGTACGGTCGCCTGGACGCGCTGGCTTTTGTCGACCTTGAGGGCCTTCATGCCCTTCGAGGTGATCTTCACCTTGACCGTGCGGCTCTTGCCGGACGGGATGTTGAAGCTCTTGGAGCCGAACGTGACGTTCGAGCGCTTCTTGCTCTTCTTGCTCAGGCGCACCTTGCCCGACGAGCGCAGCGTCAGCTTGCCCTTGCAGGGAGTCGTGAGCTTGCACGCGACCTTGACGTTTGCCGTGCGGTTCTTGATCTTCACCTTGCCGGTCTTGATCGAGGCGGCGCGGACGCCGTCGTCACACCCGTTGACCTCGAGGATCGGCTTGGAGTCCACTGTCTTGCCGTTCTGACCGGTGAACCGCTGGTCGTAGGCGCGCGGTGAGGACGTGCAGAGGTCGGTCCAGTTGTTGAGGATGCCGCGCGACCCGCCATTGATGTTGAGCTCGAAGTAGCTGTTGGGCACGTCCGGGATGGTGTTGTCGAACAACGTCGTGGTCCGGATGCCCGTGAAGAAGCTGCGCGCCTTCAGAGGCACCTCGAAGCCGCCTCCGCGCAGCAGCACGTAGAGACGCGGCAGCGGGTCGACCGTCTGCTGGACGATGTACACCGGGCCGGAGAGCTCGAACGGCAGCACGGGCGAGATCGCGCGCGCATTACCGACCAGCGATTTGTCCGGGCACTGGCGCAGCACGAACTGGGCCTCCGCGCAGAGTCCGCCCGGCTCGTTCAGCACCGGCGAGTTGGGTCGCAGGATGTCCGGCAGCACCGTCTTGGAGAGCTTGATGTTCGCCTCGCCGGGCTGCTGCGTGACGATCGCCGTCAGCGGCGGGTGCTGGCCCTTGCCGGTCAGTCCATGCGCGCCGGCGATCAAGCGCAGGTTCGGGTTGAACGGCAGCTTGTCGCAGTCCTCGGCCTGCAGGTTCATGCTCGAGGAGGTCTGGCCGCCCTCCCAGGCGTCGAAGGTGGCGATCAGCGGCCGCGGCTCGCAGCCGGTCGGGTTCAGGAAGAAGCCGGGTCGGTCCACGGTGATCTCGATCTTTCGCAGCGGCAGCGGCACGCCGCCGAAGATCTTCGGGATGTCGTTCGTGAACACGTCCACGCCGGTGTCGGAGGAGCGCAACACGACGCGGCTGATCAGGATCACGTCGCCGAGGTCGATCGGGCCCGACTTGGCCGGGACATCGATCACGATCGAGGCCGCGTCGCCGGGCTGCGAGGCCTCGGCGAGGAACAGGCCGCCCTCGGCGGTCAGCGCGCTGCCCTCCGTGAAGCCGACCGTGTTCTTGACCGTGCCCACCCGCGTGTCGGCGGGGCAGTTGCCCGCGCGCGCGTCGGCCAGCTGGCACTTCGGCACGGCGGCCAGGCTGCCTACGGCGCCGGCCGGCAGCGAGAGCTTGATGTTGCGGATGTTCTTCGTGCCCTCGGGGCGCGACAGGATGATCTTCGAAGTCGAGTAGGCGCCGGCTGTCTTCGGAATCCCGAACGCGTCGTCGACCTTCGGCGCGAAGGCGAGCTCGTCGGGCGGGCAGTTGCCCGTGATGTCGAGCGAGGGCGTTGCGTCGTGGGTCTTGCCGTTCCAGCCGGTCAGCGTCGCGTGGCCGTTGTGGGTGCCACAGGTGTCCGGGTTCACGAGCGGTGCGTGGTCGCCGCCCTTGAGGCGCAGCTTCAGCTCCCCGAATGGCAGCTCGGGCTGGTTCACGAAAACGTTCGAGACCGTGCCGTCCTCATCGACGATCACGTCGCCTGCGAGCTTGACGCGCAGGCCGCTCCCCTCGATCAGCAGGAAGATCTTCCAGGGACTCGCGGCGGTCGGGCGGCCGGGGGCGGTGGTCGGTCCGAAGAACACCTTTCCGCCGACCGGGTTCGCCAGCACCGGGCTGCGCACTGTAAGAGAGCCGATCTGGGAGCCCGCCGGGCACGTGACCGGGTCGTCGTTCACCTGCTTGCCGGCGGAGTCGACGCCGAACTGGTCGTAGGTGCAGCCCTCGAGACCGACGCCACCGCCGGGCGAGAGCCGCAGGCCCTCAGGCAGCGACTGCGTGATGTCCTTCAGCTGCGCCTGCCAGATGTCCTCGTTCTCGTACCAGCAGTCGGGCTCCACGGACGCGCTGGGGCAGGTGGCCTCGCGCGGGTAGTAGAGCAGCACGTCCTGCGCGCTCGGCTTGCCCGCATCGGTGGTGCCGCCGTCCGCGGGCGCGGATGGGTCGACGTCGAAGCCCAGGTCGAAGGGCACGTTCTCGCAGCCAGTCGTGGTGAGGGTGGTGGAATTCGAAGAGGTCACCGGGTTCAGATCCGGCGAGCGCCAGGAGCGTGCATCGACTCCGAAGGTCTTGGTCCCGCACGACGTCGGGTTCGTGAAGAACGGGCGCGTATCGGCGTTCTTGTCGTATGTGGCGGTGTTGAGGGTCGAGTCGTTCCTGGGGTCCCCCATTTGGGTGCAGGTGGGCACACGGCCGCACAGGGCCGTGGTGATCTCGATCGGGGTGCCTCCGAAGCCGCCCAGGTTCCGCGGCACGTTGATCAGCGTCGAGTCGATCCCACGGTCGCCGCTGGTGCGGATCGAGATGGTGACCGGGAACGGTCCAGCCGGATCGGACGGGAACACGCCGGTTCCGAGCCGCGCGGGCTCCAGCCCGAGGGTGGTGACGTTGTAGACAGGGCTGGGGACCGCGATGATGGTGTCCCTCGAGATGCTCTGATGAACGCCGGTCCAGGAATACCCCACGACGGTGTTGGTCGGGCACGCCGCGGCCACCCAGATCGGCTCGGGGCAAGCCGGGAGCGCCGTCGGGTTGCCGACAGCCCGGGCGGCAGGTGCAGAGTGAAGTCCCTCACGTTCGCTTTGGTCTGGTCGGCTGTGCACCCGAGGACGGTCTGGGTCGCGGCTGGGGTGCCGGGGTTGAGGCTCTCGCTGGCACGGAGCATTCCGCTGTTAGGCACATACGGGTCCGCTGTGCGTGCCGTCGCTTCCGACGAGGTCGTACGACAGAGGGTCTCCCGCGACGGGACTCGAGCGCCCACCGCCCGTTCGCGGCTGTGTTCCCCTGAGCGTGGCGCACGAGCGCCGTCTCCGGTGAAGCCAGCGGCGCGGCGATAGTTATGCGGATCGGCGCAGTGTTCGTGGCGGTGAGGATCGGGACCCCCTGGTTGCAGAACTCGAAGATGATCCTCGTGTCGGGGTGACCCCCCGCCTGTGTGGTGGAGCGGTCCACCGACACCGCCTTCACCTCGATGTTCGGGATCCGGGGATCGGCGTTTGCCGCGGCTGCGAACGCAAGTGTGGTCGCGATCAGTACCGCCAGCGTTAGCCCGGCGCTCTTCCAGCCCACTCGCGTCGCCTTGGGGAACGTCGATCTCATTTCTTCGCCTTGATCTTGAGTTTGTCGCCGTTACGCAGGCTGAGGGAGCGGACCCCGAAGCTCTGCCGCACGGTGACCATGGACTGGGCGGTTATGCCCTTCTTGGAGCGCTTGATCACGCGCTTGCCGGCACCCTTGATCTTCACCTTGAGCTTTAGTGCTCTGGCCGCGCTTCAGCTTGAACGACTTGCGGCCCAGGTTGAGGCGCTTGGCCTTCGAGCTCTTGGACGTCTTCACCTTGCCCGCGGTGCGCAGCTCCAGCGAGCCGCTCGCGTCCTGCGTGCAGGACACGCGCACCGTGACCACGCCCGAGCCGCTCATCGTGGCCGGAGAGGGCGAGGCCTTGCACGGGCTCGAGTTGATGATCCGCTCGCAGTCGCCGGCGATGTCGTCAAACGTGTCGGCGGCGATCTGGTCGGTGCCGCGCCCGCAGGAAACCGTGTTCTTGACGTTGTTGAGGCTGTTGATGAGGTCGGCGCCGGACCCTGCGGTCGGTGTTCTCGACGTCCTCTTTGATGACGTCCTTCTCGCCGGACTCGCCGTCGTTCGAGTTGCCGTCGAAGCTGAGGTTCAGGGCCTTGGTGCGGTTCGCGTAGGACGCGGTGTCGGTGCCGCCGCCGCCAGAGAGCGAGTCGGCGCCCCACGCCTCCGTCGAGGCCGTCGTCGCCGCCGCCGCCCTGCAGGGTGTCGCTGGCGGACTGGCCGAAGAGGTTGTCGTTGCCGTCGCCGCCGTCGAGCGTGTCGTTGTCGTTGCCGCCGTCGAGACCGTCGTTCCCCGGGCCGCCGAACAGCTGGTCGTCGCCGTTGTTTCCGAATAGCTGGTCGTCGCCGCCGTTCCCGATCAGGATGCTGGCAGTGCCGCCGCCGACGAGCATGTCGTTCGCAGAGCCGCCGCGAATCGTCTCGACGTCTGGGAAGACGTCGTCGTTCTCGCCCGCTTCTCCGTCACCGCCGGGCGAGTTGACGTCCACGCTCACGGGGCCGGCACGGTTCGAGTAGTCGACCTCGTCGAGGCCCGCGTTGCCCTCGATCGAGTCAGCCCCGGGGCCGCCGTCGATGTAGTCGTTGCCCGGCCCGCCCGCGATGAAGCCGTCGCCGGCGCCGAGGACCAGCGTGTCGTCAGCGAGACCGCCGTTGGCTCCCTCGATGTCGGAGCCGACGTTGTCGTGCTCGCTCTCGGTGCCGTCGTCGTTGACGCCGTTGACCGAGACCGACACGCCCGAGGTGGCGCCGGCCCAGTCGGCGGTGTCGGTGCCGTCACCGCCGTTGAGGTCGTCCGCACCCGTCCCGCCGTGCAGGAGGTCATTGCCTGCGCCGCCGTTGAGCACGTCGTTGCCCTCGTCGCCGGCGATCACGTCGTTGCCGTCATTGCCGGACAGGCCCGGGTCGTCGCCCGCACCGCCGCGGATCGAGTCGTCGCCGTCGCCGCCGGTGATCGTGTCCTGCCCGCCCTGGCCGTCGATGTCGTCGTTGCCACCACCGCCGCGTCAAGTCGTTGTTCGCGTCGCTTCCCGCGATGATGTCGTTGCCCGCGCCGCCGACGATGTTCTCGACGTCTTGGCCGATGCTGTCCATCAAGCCGTTGAAGGGATTCAGGTCGCCAGTCAGGCCCTTGACCTTGTCGATGGCCGAGCCGTCGTTGCCGGCGCCGTCGATCGTGAGCGAGAGCGGCTCTCCCACACCGCGGTCTTGGTAAGTGACCGTGTCGTTGCCCGAGCCCCCGATCAGGACATCCGGGCCGTACTTGCCGTCGAGCGTGTCGTTGCCCGGGCCGCCGTCGAGAACGTTGGCCCCCTTGGGTTCGACCACCGGAGCCTCCAGGTAGATCGGATCCGGGCTGTTTCCGACCAGCGTGTCGTTGCCGCTGCCGCCGATCACGTTCTCCACGTCTTCGCCCACGCAGTCATGCTCGCCCGCGAGCGCCGTCGTTCGGAGTGCAGTCCCTTGGCGCGCTGGGACCGGGCGGAATCGGGTTGCTCTGCGCGTCGAGGCCGCGGCAGTCCTGGCGAGCCAGCTGCCCAACGCCTCCGGTCGCGAGTCGCGGGTCCGTCGGAAGGGTGCCGTCGAGGGTCACGGTGACGTCCCGCGTTTCAGCCGAGTAGTCGACCGTGTCGATGCCGAGCTCGCCACACAGCACGTCGGCACCGCCCCCGCCCACGAGGGTATTGGGGCGCTTGTTGCCGATGATCGTGTCGTCGAATCGGGTGCCTACGAGCTTCTCCATCGGTTCGGCGCGGATGAAGCCGGACACCTGGTCGACCTCGCAGTTGGGATTGCTGCCCGCGTTCTGGTCCGACATGCACTCAGGCTTGGGGTCGTCGACGCCGAGGCCCGCGAACCCCGATTGGCTCTGCGCTCTGGCGTCGATGTAGACCGGGTAATCGCGGTCCGCATATGTGAGCGTGTCGAAGCCGGCACCGCCTTCGGCCTCGTCCTGGCACAACGGCGGGTCGAACGGAGGTAGCTCGGAGACGCACGCGAACGAGTTCGGGTCGTATCCGCCGTGGCCCGTGTCGAAGACGTCGTCGCCGTCGTTCCCCTGGAGCCGATCGGCACCCGATCCTCCGAACAGGTTGTCGTTGCCGGGCGCCGCCCTCGATGACGTCGTGCCCGGGCCCACCGCCCAACACCGTCCCGTTCGCCGGGGCGACCTGCATCCGGATCCAGTCGTCTTTGTCGCCGGCGCCGATCGCGATCCGCTGGACGGACGCGGCGGAGCATCGGGCGACGTTTGGGGTGATCGGGTCGACGGCGCATGGGCTGCCGACGTCGGCATTCGTGATCACGACGCTGCCGCTGCTGAAGGACTCGGTAAAGACGTAATCGCCGCCCTGCTGGGCGACCGTCAGATAGTTGACCTCACCCGGGTCCGCGACGTAGCGCACGCGCTGTTTGGCCGCGTCGTAGGAGATCTCGGAAGCCATCGCCGAGTGTGCGAACGCGGCGCTGGCAAGCACGGCCAGCAGGCTGATCACAGCGACCGACTGCACGACGATTTACGCTGGATATCGACAGGTTATTGCCCCCCATACGTCTCCCCCAAGGTGACCCTACTGTAGTCGAAGATCGCGTGCTCGGTGCCATTAAAAGTTCCCATAAGTCGCTTGACTTGAAAGTCCTGGTCCTTATAAATTCGCGTGTAGCGCGGCTCGAAGGGGATGCTATGTTGGTCGCGCTAACCAAATCACGTCGACGAGCTACCGGGCGAAAATGCGCGGTTGACGTCGTCTGGATTCCCTACGTAGGGGGAGGAATCGAATGTACAGAAATCTCAGGAAGCGAGCGCTGCTTCCGATCCTCGGCGCTGCGGTGGTGTGCATGCTTGTCGCTGCACAGTCCGCATCCGCGAACATCGTCCGGCCGGCGGGGGCAACCCCGATTTCGGCGCCTCGACGGTGATCGCGTACGTGCCGTGTGTTGCACCGGGAGCCGGTCAGCACAACCCGGCGAACCTGCCTGGCGCAGCCTGTGCGCCGGCGCAGTACACGCCGCGGCTGACCGCCGGTGACCCGGTTGTCAACGGCTCCGGGGCGAACTACCGCGGGAACATCAAGCTGGCCGTGACGACTGGTTCCGACCAACGTCCAGTTCCCGTCCGGTGCCCCGAGCAACAACTACCAGAGTGACGTGCGGTGCACGCCCGGCTACGCTGCATCAGCCGGCGGCACTCCCGTCTGTACCGCTGCTGGCTCCGGCAACGTCCTGCTCGCTGGCGGAGCGTCGCCGAACCCGGACTACACCGGGGCGCTTAACACCGTCTCGTACATCCGGATCACGGACCAGGCGAACTCCTGCCTGACCGGCGCCGGGATGCGTCGCTCCGTACAACAGCGACGCGACGACCGAGGACCTGGCGTTCGCGGTTGCGGCTGACTGTGCGAGCACGGCCAGCACGTCGATCGGCTCTACCTGCCTGCCGCGTTGGGCCAGCGCTAACGCGCTGTGCGGCTGCGTGGCCTCGGGCAAGCGGTCGAACATCGAAGTCGGCGTTGGTAACTCCGCCGCGGGTGCAGCTTCGTCTCGCCCGACAGGTGCCATCTTCGCGATGGACGGTGGAACCGACGGAGTCGTGCCAGACCTCCTGGCCGACACCGACAGCCCGGCACCCTTCGCACGACAGGGTCTGTTCCTGCCGTAACGAGGGCAATCTGGCGAGCCGCAAGGCTCGTGTAGGACGAGAAGGGCCGGGGGAAACCCCGGCCCTTCTTCTTGCTATTTATTGAACCGCCATCTCGCCCATCCAACTATCCTTGGAGCCCATGTCCGACAAGACGATCTCCCGCCGGTTCAGAGCACTTGCGTTGTTGGGCGTGCTGTCCCTCGCCGTCCTCGCAGCGGGTTGCGGCGACAGCGGCAACGACTACACGTCCCCGCTCGCTGGTCTACGCCCGGACGCGCGTCCCCCGATTCTCGTCGACATCGGCGGTGATCCGATTGCCGGCCCGCCGCCCGTCAAGACCCACTTCGATTCCCATGCAAGTGGCGCGGACGGTCCCTTCCTCTTCCATTGGACGTTCGACGATGGAACCACCAGCACCGAGCAGAATCCGGTCCATACATTCTCGAAGCCCGGGGTCTACGACGTCGTGCTGGACGTGCGCAACCTTCAGGGCAAGACGGCGCGCCGAGGCGCTTTGGTGGGAGTCTGGCCGCAGGCGGAGTGGGCCGCGGGAAACAACAAGAATGCTCCGTTGATCGGCACCCAGGCCATCAAGGACCGGCAGGTCAGGCAGGTGGCGCGGAGCAAGGCACGGCGCGCCGCGATTGCCGCGAAGCTGCGGGCCGAGCTGCGGGCCGAGGCTCGCGCACAAAAACCAACCGGACCCAGCTAGCAGTGCTATACGTGGCCCGCAGTGTGTGGGCCCGGGGGAAAAGGGCCCACCGTAAGACGGCCTAAACGAGGCCGTCATGACTAGGTGGAGGAGTGCATATGCACCCGAATCTCAGAAGGCCTGCGGGACTTCTGGTGCTTGGCGTCGCGGTGGTGGGCATGCTGGTTGCCGCCCAGTCCGCATCCGCCAACATCGTTCGTCCGGCGGGAGCAACACCGATCGGCGCCTCGGCTGTGATCGCGTACGCGCCGTGTATCGCACCGGGAGCCGGTCAGCACAACCCGGCGAACCTGCCTGGCGCAGCCTGTGCGCCGGTGCAGTACACGCCGCGGCTGACGGCCGGGGACCCGGTTGTCAACGGCTCCGGGGCGAACTTCCGCGGGAACATCAAGCTGGCCGTGACAACTGGCTCCGACCAACGTCCAGTTCCCGTCCGGTGCCCCGAGCAACAACTACGTGAACGACGTGCGGTGCACGCCCGCCTACGCCGCCTCAGCGGGCGGAGCTCCCGTCTGCAGTGCTCCTGGCTCGGCCAACGTCCTGCTCGCTGGCGGAGCGTCGCCGAACCCGGACTACAGCGGGGCGCTGAACGTCGCCGCGTACATCCGGATCACGGACCAGGCGAACTCCTGCCTGACCGGGTCGGGATGCGTCGCTCCGTACAACAGCGACGCGACGACCGAGGACCTGGCGTTCGCGGTTGCGGCTGACTGTGCCACCACGGCCAGCACGGCGATCGGCGGTACCTGCCTGCCGCGTTGGGCCAGCGCTAACGCGCTGTGTGGCTGCGTGGCCTCGGGTAAGCGGTCGAACATCGAGATCGGCGTTGGTAACTCCGCCGCGGGTGCAGCTTCGTCTCGCCCGACCGGCGCCATCTTCGCGTCGGACGGCGGTGCTGACGGAGTCGTGCCGGACCTCCTGGCCGACACCGACGGCCCGGCGCCCTTCTCACGGATGGGTCTGTTCCTGCCGTAACGAGGGCAATCTGGCGAGCCGCAAGGTTCGCGTAGACGAGAAGGGCCGGGGGCAACCCCGGCCCTTCTTTTCGTCCTGCAACCGGATCAACGGCCCCTGCGGCTTGGGCGCGCTGGAGCTCTACCCCGCCGAGATGCCGCGCTGAAGGCGCCCGGCCAGCAGCCGTCCGTCGCTGCCGCACCTGCGCTGGAGCGTGGTGAGGTTGTCGCGGACCACCTTGTCGAGCGGGACGGCTGAGTTCTTCTCGTCCAACGGGACCTCGATGCCGGGGTTCTCGCGATGCTGATCGATCAGGACGTTCACGGATCGGACGGCGTCGATGAAGACGACGTTCTGCAGGTCCGGGCTGGTGGTCTTCGCCCCGGATCTGAGGCAGAAGAGGTGGAGGTCCGCGTTGGCCTGGCTGACGAGCAGCTTGGCCTGGTCTTCCTTGTCCGAGACCGGCTTACCTTCGCCGCCGTTGTCGTTGCCGCCGCCGCAGCCAGGCAGTGCCAACATGGCAGTCAGCACGGCGATCAGCAGCATGTGCTTCCTGCCCGTCACCGGCGAGACTCTAGCGAAGCTCGCGAGGGATGCGCCCGGTCGGATTCGAACCGACGACTCCCGGATTAAAAGTCCGGAGCTCTGACCACCTGAGCTACGGGCGCGATCCTAAATTAGCGGCCCGCTCCGTTTGATCAGGGATACGATCGGGTAGGCAGCGCTCAGTCCGCGTAGGGAATCGGACGCAGCGACGGTGTTGGGGGGATTCATTCCGGAGCAACGCTCACGTGCGGGTCTGGGGTCGAACGGCTTTCGCCTATTGGTGGTCATCGCGCTGCTCGCGCTCGCGGCGGTGCCCGCCCTCGCCTCCGCGCGAACCTTCCCCGGGACCGACCCCAACGAGAGCGTGCGGGTCAACACTCCCAACGACCCCGGCTTCGATCACTGCGAGCGCGACGACGAGGACGGCCCGCCGACCTGCGCGAACGTCTTCGACGATCAGTACGAGCGGTTCGGCTTCGCGCCCAACGGCTCGGAGCTGACGGCGCTGTTCCACAATCCGCTGGACCCGCACGTGCAGCGGCTCATGGCCCAGAACACGCTCGCCGGGCGCAATCCGCTCGGCCAGGTCCCCGGAGTCTCCGCCGACCGCGCGTGGAAGTTCTCCGCCGGCGACCCGAACGTGCAGGTGGCGATCCAGGACACCGGCATCCGCTGGAACGACCGCGGCCTGCGGCGCAAGGTGTGGCTCAACCGCGCCGAGCTGCCGCTTCCCAAGCAGTCCAACGGCAGCGACTGCGCTGCCTACGACTGCAACGGCGACGGCGCATTCAACGTCGACGACTACGCCAACGACCCGCGCGTGTCGCAAACCGCCGGCAACGACGAGGCCGACGGGATGCTCGACGGCAGCGACATCCTGGCCGCGTTCAGCAACGGCACCGACGCGGACTCGAACGGATACGTCGACGACATCGTCGGCTGGGACTTCTTCGACGACGACAACGACCCCTACGACGCCTCGAGCTACAGCAGCGCGTCGAACCACGGCAGCGGGCGCGCCGGGGAGGCCGGCGAGGACGGCAACGACGGCGATGGCGGCATCGGCGTCTGCCCCCGCTGTCAGATCGTGCCGCTGCGGATCTGGGACACCTTCGTCGCCGACACCAACAACTTCGCCCAGGCGGCGCTCTACGCCGCCGACAACGGGATCGAGGTCGTCGAGGGCGCGACCGGCGGGCTGTTCAACTCCCGCTTCGGGCGGCGCGCGTTCGACTACGCCTACCGGCACGGGGTCTTCTTCGCGATCGTCTCGTCGGACCTGAACACGGCCGACCACAACATCCCGACTCTCTACGACGAGGCGATGCAGGTGCAGGGCACGGTCTCCGACGTGCACGGCCTCGGAATGAACCCGCCCCAGCAGGTGATCGACTTCTTCAACCAGCAGGGCGTCCCGCTGGTCGGCAACGCGCCCGTTCAGACCTGGTGGCGCAACTCCGGCACGACGCAGTACGGCGGCCACGCCCACATCGTCATGCCGGCGGTCACGGGGTCCGCCGCGACCGGCCAGGCGTCGGGCGCCGCCGGGCTGATCTCGTCATACGGCCGGAACCTCTCGCCGAACCTCCAGCCGAACGAGATCAAGCAGCTGATCACGATGACCGCGGAGGACGCGGTGGCCGAGAACACCGTCGGGCTCGGCACCCCCGATCCGGCGCAGGTCGGCTGGGACCAGCACTTCGGCTACGGCAAGCCGGACCTCGGCCTCGCGATGGAGCGGATCCGCAACAGCATCAGCGGCCCCAACGCGATCCCGCCGCAGGCACTGATCACGTCGCCGGAGTGGTTCGCGCCGTTCAACGTGAACCAGCAGGACGACGTGACGATCGCCGCCCGCGTGTCGGCGAACCGCTCGAGCAGCTACTCCTACAGGCTCCAGTGGGCGCCCGGCATCGAGCCGGCCGAGTCGGACTTCGTCGACTCCTCGCTCGAGTTCAACCGGACCACGCCGATCGACGGCGCGCTCGGGACGCTCGACCTGAACCAGATCCGGGCGGCGCTCGACGCGCGTGTCGGCGGCGGCGCGACCAACGACCCGACCGCGCCGAGCAAGGGTCCCGGCGACAAGGACCCGAACGAGCCGGCCTTCACGGTGCGCGTGATCGTCACCGACGCGCAGGGCAACCGCGGCGAGGACCGCAAGGTGCTGTTCGCCTACCGCGACGCGACGCTGCACCCGGGTTTCCCGCAGAACATCGGCAGCGGCGGCGAGGAGTCGCAGCGCCTGTTCGACCTGAACGGCGACAACAAGCTCGAGAACGTGCTGGCGGACTCGAGCGGCGAGCTGCACGTGCTCGAGCCGCGACGGCACTCCGCTCGACAGCTTCAACGGCGGCCAGCCCGTGCACACGCAGGCCTACGCGAACTTCCACCCGGGCGCTCCGTACGCGAGCAGCCTCGAGACGCCGCGCGAGGTGCTGCGCACGCCGGGCATCGGAGACATCGACGGGGACCTGGAGCCCGAGATCGTCGACTCGGCGGGCGAGCACGTCTACGCCTGGAACGCCGACGGCTCTGTGGTTCCGGGCTTCCCCGTCAGGCTGGACCCGGCCCTGTCGCGGCCGCAGGACCGCACGCGCAACAACCACATCAAGCGCGGATTCATCGCCTCGCCGACGCTGGGTGACCTGAACGGCGACGGCCACCTGGACATCGTCATCCCGGGCCTGGATCAGCATGTCTATGCCTGGGACGGCACCGGCACGCCGATGCCCGGCTTCCCGCGCAAGCTGCAGGATCCGACGATTCCGGGCGCCGAGATCATCAACACGGCCGCCGCTCGGTGACATCACCGGCGACGGGCGCCCCGACATCGTCAGCCCGACGGCGGAGTTCGACGACAACCCGTCTGCTCCGGCCACGCCGGGCGGCGGCGCCGCGGGCGGCTTCAGCAACTTCCTCACCAACGTGCTCGCGAACGTGCTGGGTGGCAGCGGGCGCGTGTACGCGCTCGACCACAACGGCTCGGTGCTGCCGGGCTGGCCGACGAAGCCGAACGGCATCGTCCCCGACGCCCTGCCGCTCGTCGGCCCGGGCGTGGACCACGTGCTGGGCAACATCGACAGCGACCCGCGAGCTCGAGGTGATCGGCAACGTCGCGTCGGGTGACGTCACGGCGACGAACGCGAACGGCGCCAACGCGGTCCAGTACGACTCGGAGCCCGCGGGCGGTGAGCACGTCGACAAGTCCAAGGTGGTCAACCTGTTCGAGAACCCGATCGTGGCGGATCTCGACGGGCTGCCCGGGCCCGAGGTCATCAAGGGTGGCGTCACCTTGAACCAGGTCGTGAACCTCGGTGTCGCGGTGGGCCAGAACCTTCCCTACAACCACGTCATCCAGGCCTGGAACGGGCAGACAGGCGCCGAGCTGCCGTCGTTCCCGCAGGCCGTCGAGGACTACCAGCTGTTGTCGAGCCCGGCGGTCGCGGATGCCTCCGATGCTCCCGGCAAGGAGATCCTGGTCGGCACCGGGCTCTACTACCTGCGCAACATCAGCGCGACCGGTGTCGAGGGCACAGGCTGGCCCAAGTTCACCGGTGGCTGGATCTTCGCCACGCCGGCAATCGGCGACGTCGACGGAGATGGCGACCTCGAGGTGGCCGTGACGACGCGTGAGGGCAATTCGTTCATGTGGGACACCGGACGGCCGGCGTGCGGCGGCAACGACGAGTGGTGGACCAGCCGCCACGACGAGTGGAACACCGGCGCCTACGGCACGGACACCCGGCCGCCGGGCTCGCCGACCGACCTCGCGGGCAGCTCTTCATTCGGGTCGGTGCAGCTCCACTGGACCGCCCCCGGCGACGACTGGCTGTGCGGCCAGGCACGCCGCTACCGGATCCTCGAGTCGGCGAACCCGATCATCCATCCCAGTGACGGCACCGTGGTGGGCGAGTTCGACGCCACGGTCGGCGCGGGCGGGGCGGACAGCCGCACCGTCTCCGCGAACGGCCCGTTCTTCGCAGTCATGTACCAGGACGAGGCCGGAAACTGGGGACACCTGAGCTCGACTCAGGTCGAGGGCACCGGCGGTTACCCACGGCCCAAGGCCGCCACGCCGATCTATGCGCCGCTGGTGCCCGCCTACCAGCCGTGCGGCTCGCCCAACCGCGCGCACGCCGCGCCGATGAGCTTCGGGTCCTGCAACCCGCCCCAGCAGGAGTCGCCGTACCTGACCGTCGGGACGCCCGACTCGAACGGCCAGCCGGCGCGCTCCGTCGGCGCGCTGCGGTGGGTCGTGCAGCCGGGCGATCCGACCACGCCCGCGGACGAGGCCGACGTGGGGCTGAACCTGGACCTTTCCGACGTTCGCCGGCGTTCTGACCTATCCGACTACACGGGCGACCTCAGCGCGCGGGTTGCGGTCCAGATCACCGACCGCAGATCCGGCGCGGGCGGCAACGAGTCCGCCACCGTGGTGCCGTTCGACTTCTCGTTCGCGGCGCCGTGCGTCGCAAACCCAAGCGCGTCCGAAGGCGCGACCTGCTCGACCGCGACAACGGCCGATGCTGTGATTCCCGGCTCGGTGACCGAGGGCTCCCGCGCCATCTGGGAGCTGGGCAGGGTCTCGGTCTACGACGGCGGAACCGACGAGTCAGCGACCACGGCTGCCGACAACCGCCTGTTCGAGACGCAGGGGCTGTTCGTCCCGTAGGCCCGGACGCGAGCCGGCGGCGGGTTCGTTAGTGCCGGAAGTGCCGGCGGCCTGTGATGACCATCGCGACGCCGGCCTTGTTGCAGGCCTCGATCACCTCTTCGTCGCGGCGTGAGCCGCCGGGCTGGATGATCGCCTTGACTCCCGCCTCGATCGCGGCCTGTGGGCCGTCGGCGAAGGGGAAGAAAGCGTCCGATGCCATCACGGCGCCGTCCAGCTGCTCGGGCCGGTTCTCGCGCGCCTTGTCGACGGCGATCCGCACCGAATCGACGCGGCTCATCTGCCCCGCGCCGATGCCGGTCGTCGCGCAGTCGCGCGCCAGCACGATGGCGTTCGAGCGGACGTGCTTGCAGACCTTCCAGGCGAACAGCAGGTCATCCCACTCCTCCTCGGTCGGCCGGCGCTGCGTCGACAACCTCCATCACCGAGCGGTCTGTCGTCCCGATGTCGCGCTCCTGGAGCATGAGTCCGCCGCTGACGCGCCGCAGGTCACGCTCGGTTGGGCTCTCCGTCCGGCGCTCCGAGTCCTCCATGATCCGGATGTTCGGCTTGGCTGGTCAGCCGGTCAAGGGCCTCGCCCTCGTAGCCGGGAGCAAACAGCAGCTCGACGAAGTTCTCCGCCAGGCGGGTCGGCGAGGTCCTCGTCCACGGGACGGTTCAGGACGACGACGCCGCCGTAGGCGCTCTGCGGGTCGCAGGCCAGCGCCTTCTCGTAGGCCTCCCCGAGGCTGTCGCCCACCGCGGCGCCGCACGGGTTGTTGTGCTTGACGATCACGGCGGCCGGGGACTCGAACTCGCGCGCCAGCCGGCGGCCCGAGTCGAGGTCGAGCAGGTTGTTGAACGACAGCTCGCGTCCGTGGACCTTGACGGTGCGGGCGAGCAGGTGCGTACGCAGACCGACCTGCTCGTAGTAGGCCGCCCGCTGATGCGGGTTCTCCCCGTAGGAAAGGTCGAGCACCTTCTCGAAGGCCGCCACGAAGTGGTTCGGGAACTCCTCCTCGCGCTCCGCGAACCAGCGCGAGATCGCCGCGTCGTAGCGCGCGGTGGCGCCGAACGCCTCCGTCGCGAGCGACTCGCGCGTCTGGGCGGATAGCCGGCCGCCGAGCTCGTTCAGCTCCTCGGTGACCGCGTCGTAGCTCTCGGGCCGCACGACGACCGCGACGTGCGCGTGGTTCTTGGCCGCCGCCCGGATCATCGTCGGGCCGCCGACGTCGATGTTCTCGACGACCTCTTCCTCGCTCACCCCGCGCCGCGCGGCGACACGCTCGAACGGGTACAGGTTCACGCAGACCAGGTCGATCGGCGCGATGCCGTGCTCGGCGAGCGTCGCGCGGTGGTCCTCGTTACTGCGCTTGGCGAGCAACCCGGCGTGGATCGCCGGGTGGAGGGTCTTGACCCGCCCGTCGAGGATCTCCGGGAAGCCGGTCAGGTCCTCGATCTGGCGGACCTCGATGCCGGCGTCGCGCAGCTCGCGCGCAGTGCCGCCGGTGGAGACGATCTCGACGCCGAGCTCGACGAGCGCGCGGGCGAAGTCGACCAGCCCCCGCTTGTCGAACACGGAAAGCAGCGCTCTCTCTATCCGGACGTCGCCCGGAGCCTCTTTCTGCATCGTCTCGGACAGGCTCTCAGGCATCGATCAGCACTCCCTCCTCGACCAGTACAAGTCGCGGGTCTCGTTCGTCGAAACGGATTCCGCCGTGTGCGAACAGGCGGATCGCCCGCGGCAACAGCTCGTGCTCGGTGTCATGCAGGACGTCCAGCGCCTCTTCCTCGGTTGCTCCCTGAGGTAGCCGGACCGCCTCCTGGAGAATGATGGGGCCGGAATCGACGCCGTCATCCACGAAGTGCACGGTCACTCCGCCAACCTTGACTCCGTAGGCGATCTGGTCCCTGACGGGATGAGCTCCGGGGAAGGCTGGCAGCAGGGCCGGATGGACGTTGATGACGCGGCTCGGGAAGCGCGCGAGGAACTGCGGCGCGACCAGCTCCATGAAGCCGGCCAGCACGACGAGCCGCACGCCGTGGCCTTCCAGCCAATCTGCCATCGCCGTATCGCGCTCCGCGCGACTGGGGTAGGAGGCCGCTTCGAAGACCTCGGCCGCCACGCCCGCCCGCTCGGCCCGGTCCAGCGCCGCGACGCCCGCGCGGCTCGATGCGACCGCCACCACCTCGATGTCCTCCTGGCCGTGGACCGTGTCGAGGATGGCCTGGAGGTTCGTGCCCGAGCCGGACACCAGCACCGCGATGGGAAACACCGTCACGCCCGTATGACTGCCAGCTCCTCGAGGGCCAGCTTGCCGTTCGCGCTCTCGGTTCCCTCCAGCGGATACTCGCCCGTGAAGCAGGCGTCGCAATGCACCTCGCGGCGTGCGCCGACCGCCTCGTAGACACCGTCGAGGGACAGGTAGGCGAGCGAGTCGGCGCCGACTTCCGCGGCGACCTCGGCTTCGGTGCGGCCGTGGGCGATCATCTCCTCCGCCGTGGGCATGTCGATGCCGTAGTGGCATGGATGGCGGATCGGCGGGGAGGACATGCGCAGGTGCACCTCGGTCGCGCCGGCCTCGCGCAGCATCGCGACGATCTGGCGCATGGTGTTGCCGCGCACGATCGAGTCGTCGACCACCACCAGGCGCTTGCCGCTGACGACCTCGGGGAGCGGGTTGAACTTCAGCCGCAGCCCGTGGCGGCGCAACTCCTGGCCCGGCTGGATGAAGGTGCGCGCGACGTAGCGGTTCTTGATCAGGCCGTCGTCCTGAGGGATGCCTGACCCTCGGGCGAAGCCCTTCGCGGCGGCGTTCCCGGAGTCGGGGACGGCGATCACGAGGTCGGCCTGCGCCGGCGCCTCCTGAGCCAGGATCTCGCCCATCCGCCCGCGGACCGACTGCAGCGTGCGGCCGGCCAGCTTCGAGTCCGGTCGCGAGAAGTAGATGTGCTCGAAGACGCACAGTGCGCGACGCTCCGACTGGACCGCCTGGCAGGTCTCGATGCCGCGCGGGCCGAGCGAGATCAGCTCCCCGGGCGCAACCTCGCGCATCATCTTGGCGCCGATGATGTCGAGCGCGCAGCTCTCGGAGGCGACGACGTAGCGGTCTTCGAGCTGCCCGAGGCAGAGCGGACGGACGCCTGCGGGATCGCGGAAGGCGACCACGCGGTCCTCGGTCATGAGCACGGTCGAGTACGCGCCCTGGAGACGCTGCATGACCTCGGCGACCGCGTCCTCGATCCTCTTCTCGTGGCTGCTCGAAACGAGCGTGGCGATGATCTCCGAGTCCGATGTCGAGCGGAAGGTGACGCCCTGCTCGCGCAGCTCGTTGTGCAGAGCGACGGCGTTGATCAGGTTGCCGTTGTGCGCCAGGGCGACTGGATGGCGATCGTGGCGGTAGACCGGCTGCGCGTTCTCCCAGCCGCTGGAGCCGGTGGTCGAGTAGCGCACGTGGCCGATGGCGGCCTGGCCGGTGAGGGCCTGGAGGCTGCGCTCGTCGAACACCTGCGACACCAGCCCGAGGTCCCGCTGGGTCGTGATGTGGCCCTCCTCGCAGGTCGCGATCCCCGCCGACTCCTGGCCCCGGTGCTGGAGCGCGAAGAGCGCGAAGTAGGCGAGCCGGGCGACGTCGTGATCGGGCGCGTAGACGCCGAAAACGCCGCACTCGTCGCGCGGTCCATCGCGGAAGTCTTGTGTCAAGAGACCCTGTCGGTGATAGGGGACGAGAAAAGCGCTTCCAAGAAACCCTGGTGAAGGGCTGTTGCTTCTTCGACCGACAGGTCGATCCTAGCAATGCCGGCCCCGATCCTGACCGCGTCGCCACCCACCTGGCCCAGCGCGAGGAACCCGTGCCGGGAGATGCGCCGGCTGAGCGCCAGCAGCTCTTCCCGCGGGCCGGACACGAGGATGCCGCCCGGGCCCTCTCCGAACAGCGCCGTCTCGGCGTCCACATCCGCGCGGCGCATGAGCGGGTCGAGATCGACCTGCGCTCCCGCGCCACCGAGGATCGCTGCCTCGGCGATACACGCTGCGAGGCCGCCGTCGGAGACGTCGTGTGCGCTGTGGAGGATCCCCGCCCGGACGGCTTCGCGCACCGCTCCCAGCGCCTCGGTGACCGCGGCGAGATCGAACGGCGGCAGCTCGCCGGCAACCTCGCCCTGCATGCGCCGGGCCTCCGAGCCGAGCGGCGACGGCGTGAACGGGCCGATCAGCGCAACCACGTCCGGCTCGCCGGTGGGAGACCGGAAACCGCTGGGGCAGGCGACCTCGGGAGCGGGCAGCTCCCCAACCATGCCGACCACCGGTGTCGGGTAGATCGGTCCGCCGGGGCCCTCGTTGTATAGAGAGACGTTGCCGCCGACGACCGGGATGCCCATGACGCTACAGGCAGCCGCCAGGCCCTCGACGGCGCACGTCAGCTGCCATGCCACGTGGGGCTTCTCGGGGTTGCCGAAGTTGAGGCAGTTGGTGAGGCCGAGCGGCTCGGCGCCCACGCAGGCGAGGTTCGCGGCGCACTCGCACACGGCCTCGGCGGCGCCGATGTAGGGATCGCAGGCCACGCGACGGCCGTTGCCGTCGATCGAGACGGCGATCGCCTTCCCGGTGTCCTCTCCGGCGAACATCAGGCGCAGCACCGCTGCGTCGGCCTGTTCGGGCCGCCGCGTCGTGCGGCTGCCGACCAGGTGGTCGTACTGCTCGAAGACCCACCGCCGGCTGGCGATGTTGGGCGAGGAGAGCAGCGCGCGAAGCGTGTCGGCCGGGTCGCTGGAGGGCTCGAGCTCCCGCCGGGGCGCTGGGTAGACCGCCATCCGGTCTTCGGGCTCGGCCGGTTCCAGGTCATATAGAGGGCACTCGTCCACCAGCGCCGTGACCGGCATGTCACCGACGAGCTCCTCGCCGTCGAAGACGCGCAGCCGCTGCGTGTCGGTGACCTCGCCGATCGGCGTGGCGTTGGTCTCCCAGCGCTCGCATACGGCCAGCACCTCGTCCACCCGCCCTGGCTCGACCACACACAGCATCCGCTCCTGGGATTCGGAGATCATGATCTCGAACGGCTCCATGTCGGCTTCGCGCAGCGGCACGCGGGACACATCGATGTCCAGGCCGACCTCGCCCTTCGACGCCATCTCGCTGGTGCTGGAGGAAAGCCCCGCCGCGCCGAGGTCCTGCAGGGCGACGAGCAGGTCGGCGTCCACCAGCTCCATGCAGCACTCGATCAGCTTGCTCTCCTCGAGTGGGTCGCCGATCTGGACGCTCGGGCGCTTGGACTCGTCGGCTTCGTCGAGCTCCGCCGAGGCAAGGACGCTGGCTCCCCCGATGCCGTCACGTCCGGTGCGCGCGCCGAGCAGCACCAGGACGTTGCCGGTACCGTCGGGCTGCGGAGCTCAGCAGCCGGTCAGCCGGCGCGATCCCGACGCACATCGCGTTCACGAGGCAGTTCTGCTCGTATGGCGGCTCGAAGTAGACCTCTCCGCCGACCGTCGCCACCCCGACGGAGTTCCCGTAGGACGCGATTCCGGCGACGACCCGGTCGAGCAGGTACCGCGTCCGGGCGGTCTGCGGGTCTCCGAAGCGCAGCGAGTCGAGCACCGCCACGGGCCGCGCGCCGAGGGCGAAGATGTCGCGCAGGATGCCCCCGACCCCGGTGGCCGCGCCCTGGAAGGGCTCTACCGCCGAGGGGTGGTTGTGGCTCTCGACCTTGAACACGACCGCGAGCCCGTCGCCGGCGTCGATCGCACCGGCGTTCTCGCCCGGGCCCATCAGCACCCGCGGTCCGCCGGTCGGCAGCTTCCGAAGGAGCTTCTTCGAGTGCTTGTAGGCGCAGTGCTCGGACCACAGCAGGCTGAACACCGCCAGCTCGAGCTCGTTCGGGTCGCGCTCGAGCAGAACGCGGATCCGATCGAGCTCCGCGTGTGTGAGGCCAAGCGCGGCCGCCTGCTCGTACAGCCGCTCCAGGGCAGGGGCGGCCGGAGCGCTCAAGCCGGGACCGCCTCCAGGTGCCGGGCGATCGAGGCAAAGAGCTTCGCGCCATCCTCCGAGCCCTCGAGCGGATCGACCGCGTGCTCGGGATGCGGCATCAGCCCGACCACGTTCCCCTGCTCGTTGACGACGCCCGCGATGTCGCGCAGGGATCCGTTGGGGTTTCCGCCGGCGCCGTAGCGCAGCACGACCTGCCCCTGTGCCTCGAGCTCGTCCAGCATCTCGGGCGGCGCGAAGTAGCGCCCGACGCTGTGCTTGACCGGGATCGAGAGCTTCTCGCCGAGCTCGCAGGCGGCGGTCCACTGCGTGTCCGCGCGCTCGACCGTCAGGGGGACCTGGCGGCAGACGAATCGCAGCCCGGCATTCGGGAGCAGTGCGCCCGGAAGGAGCCCCGCCTCGCAGAGGACCTGGAAGCCGTTGCAGATGCCGAGCACCGGGCCGCCCTCGCGGGCGAAGGCGGCGACGGCATCCATCACCGGGGAGAACCGCGCGATCGCGCCCGGCCGCAGGTAGTCCCCGTAGGAGAAGCCGCCCGGAATCACGACGGCGTCGACACCGTTCAGGTCGGCGTCGCCGTGCCACAGGTATTCCGCGCTCAGCCCGGGCGTGCGGTTCGCGGCGCCGAGCGCGTCGGCCTCGTCGCAGGAGCCGGGGAAGACGACGACTCCGACGCGCGCCATCAGCTCGCCTCTCCGGGCGCGGGCTGGACCTCGTAGCTCTCGATAAGCGGGTTCGCCGAGAGCCGCTCGCACATCTGCTCGACCTGGGCCTTGGCATCGTGCCCGTCGGAGTCCAGATCCAGCTCGATCAGGCGCCCGACGTGCACGTGGCGAGACGCCCTCGAAGCCGAGCGCCGGCAGCGCGCGCTCGACGGCCTGGCCCTGGGGGTCGAGGATCCCCTCCTTCGGCCGGATCAGGACGCGGAACCTCAGCGCTCGAGCCAGGCGGCGAACGGTTCGCCGGCCAGGCGCTCATAGGCCTCGACGTACTTCTGCGCGCGTGCCCTGGACGACTTCGGCGGGAAGCTCGGGGCCAGGCGGCGAGTGGTCCCAGCCCGTCGAGTCGAGCCAGTCGCGCACGTACTGCTTGTCGAAGGACGGCTGCGAGCCGCCGGGCTCATAGGAGTCGAGCGGCCAGAAGCGCGAGGAGTCCGGCGTCAGCACCTCGTCGGCCAGCACGATCTCGCCGTCGGAGCCGCGCCCGAACTCGAACTTCGTGTCGGCGAGGATGATCCCGCTGCGCTCGGCGTGCGCGGCCGCATGCGAGTAGATCTCCAGCGACAGCCGGCGCAGCTCCTCCATCAGCGCCGCGGTCGCCGACGATCTCCGCGGCGCGGTCGAAGTCGACGTTCTCGTCGTGGTCGCCGATCTCGGCCTTCGTCGCCGGCGTGAAGATCGGCTCGGGCAGCCGGTCGGACTCCTGCAGGCCGGCCGGGAGCGGGATCCCGCAGACCGCGCCGCCGGCCTGGTACTCCTTCCAGCCGGAGCCCGAGAGATAGCCGCGCACAACGCATTCGACCGGGAAGATGTCGAGCTTCCGCACCACCATCGCGCGGCCGCGTGCCTCGTCGGGCACGTCGGAGGAGAGCAGGTGGTTGGGCACGATCTCCGCGGTGTGCTCGAACCAGAACGCGGACAGCCCGGTGAGGACCTTGCCCTTGTCCGGGATCAGGGTCGGGAGCACGACGTCATAGGCGGAGATGCGGTCGGAGGCGACCATCAAGAGTCGGTCGCCGAGGTCGTACATCTCGCGCACCTTGCCCCGGCCGTGGAGCTCGAGGCCACTCAGCTGGGCGGCTTCCGGCACCCCTTCGATGCTAACAGCAGCCCTCCGCGAATCGGGGCCTCCGTGACGACGATTCCGGAGTCTCCGCAGAAAGTTGACAGGGCGTCGCCTGCAGGCCGTTCGGACAGCACCGTTTTTGGACCTTTGCAGAGCGTTAACCAGGGCTCGAATCAGGCGCCTTTAGCCGGTCGGGGGTTCTGCCGAGGAAGGGACGAGATCGAGGCGCGGCCTGAGTGGCTACGCCTACCACGAGCCAGGAGGCAGAGCGACGTGAGAAGGACTGGAGCAACCGGCCTGCAGGCCCTGTACTTGGTGCTGGCAATCGCCGCACTGGCAGCATTTGCCGCCACGGCGTTCGCCACCTCCGGGCCCGGTTCCAACCGGTTCGACGGGACGCTCACGAGCGCCACGACCGCCGCCAAGAAGAAGAAGGCGCCGAAGTGCAACAACCGGAAGGCCTTCACGGTCGACAAGAAGCGCCGGCTCACCGCCAAGGCCTACAAGTGCCTCCAGGCGATGAAGGCGACCGTCATCAACTCCACCATGATCGCCGACGGCTCGATCACGACGATCGACGTGGCCGACGGTGGGATCACCACCGTCGACCTGGCCGACAATGCGGTCACGAGCCAGAAGATCGCGAATGGCTCCGTGAGCACCGTCGACCTGGCCGATGGCTCCGTGACCGCGGCCAAGATCGCGCCCGGAACGATCGGCGCGCTGGCGCTCGATGACGGTGGAGTGACCACCGTGAAGCTGGCCGATGGCGCCGTGACCTCGGCGAAGATCGCCGACGGCTCGGTGACCTCGGCCGACATCGCCGACGGCTCCATCACCTCTGCGGACATCGCTGCCGGGACCATCAGCGGCTCGTCGCTGTCCGACGGCTCCGTCGGAGCGGCTCAGATCGGCGACGGCGCAGTCGGGGCGAACGAGATCGCCGACAACGCGGTCGGGAGCGGCGAGATCATCGACGGCTCGGTCAATACCTCTGAACTTGCGGATACCGCCGTGACCAACGCCAAGCTGGCCAACGACGCCGTGGACTCCTCGAAGGTCCTCGACGGGTCGCTGACCGCCGACGATCTGGCGGCCGACTCGGTCGATTCCTCGGAGATCGCCGCCGGCGCCGTCGGAAGCGACGAGCTGGCCGGTGACTCCGTGGACTCCTCGAAGGTGGTCGACGGGTCGCTGACGTCAGCCGACCTGGCCACCGACTCGGTGGGCGCTTCTCAGATCTCCACTGGTGCGGTCGGAAGCGACGAGCTCGCGGCCGACGCCGTCGATGGCAGCAAGATCGTCGATGGCTCCGTGAACACTTCTGACCTGGCCGACGGCTCGGTCACCAATCCGAAGATCGCCAACGACGCCGTTGACTCCAACAAGGTTGCTGACGAGTCGCTGACTCCTCTGACCTGGCGGCCGACTCCGTCACGAGTGACGAGCTCGCCGCTGACTCGGTGACTTCCTCCGAACTGGCCGACGGCTCGGTCGGTTAAACGAACTCGCCGACGGGTCCGTTGACTACGCCGAAGCTCGCGGACGGCGCCGTAACAGCGGCAAGATCCTGGACGCAACCATCACTGATACTGATGTCGCAGGCGACACCCTGACCAGCGGAAACATCGCCGCTGACGCGATTGGCTCCTCGAGATCGCCGCGGATGCGGTCACCGCCTCCGAGATCGCGACGGACGCCGTTGCGCGGCAGAGATCGCGGCCGACGCCGTCGGATCCTCCGAGATCGCCGCGGATGCCGTCGGCTCCTCGGAGATCGCGACCAGCGCGGTCACGACGTCTGAGATTCTCGACGCCACGATCGTGACCGGCGACGTTGCCTCCGACACGCTGACCGCCGGCAACCTGGCGGCGGACTCGGTCGGCTTCCGAAATCGCACCGACGCGGTCGGCTCCTCCGAGATCGCCACGGATGCCGTCGGTGCAGCTGAGATCGCCGCTGGCGCGGTGGGCACTTCGGAAGTCGCGGCGGACAGCCTTACCTCCGCCGACCTGGCCACGGACTCCGTCGACTCGGCCGAGATCGCGGCCAACGCCGTCGGTACGTCCGAGGT
Organism: uncultured Solirubrobacterales bacterium; assembly: GCA_963785085.1. GTDB lineage: Bacteria > Actinomycetota > Thermoleophilia > Solirubrobacterales > JBBDJG01 > CAWACB01. The sequence continues at coordinate 191,335 of CAWAUD010000013.1, forward strand.
CGCCGCTGACAGCCTGACCGCTGCCGACCTCGCCACCGACTCTGTGACCTCCTCGGAGATCGCGACCGACGCCGTCGGATCGGCCGAGATCGCCGCCGACGCAGTCGGCTCTTCGGAGCTGGCGAACAACTCGGTGGGCACGGGCGAGGTGACGGACGGCTCGCTGACCAGCAGCGACATCTTCACCATGAAGGGCACCGTTTCGATCGACCCGGGCAACATCAACAGCCAGCGCTGCTCGACCGAGCAGGCGGCTGCCAATGCGGTCCCCGGAATCCAGGTTGGTGACACGGCGATCGTGATCCCGCCTGCAACGATCGACGCGTCGGTCCAGGTCAACCCGACCATTCAGACCACGGCGAACACGCTCACCGTGCGCTTCTGCAACATCGCGCCGGGCGCGGTCAACGACCCGGCCGGCACCTACACCTACCTGATCACGCGTTAGCCGGAACGCCATCGGAGGACGCTCGGCGCTCAGTCGTCGAGCGCCTCCAGGCGTTCGAAGACCGCGGGCACGTTGCGCAGGAAGCGCCCATAGTCGAACAGCTCGTCCAGCCGATCGCCGATCAGCTGGGTGACCTGCGGGTCGCCTTCCAGGAGTGATCTGAACGGGACGCGCTCGTCCCACGCGCGCTGCGCCGAAGCCTGGACGATCCGGTAGGCCTCGTCGCGGGTCATGCCCGCCTCCACGAGCGCGGTCAGCACCGCTGGCTGAACAGCGCGCCGTGGGTCGAATTCGAGGTTCGCGCGCATGCGCGCCGGCGTGGACGCGTCATGCCCTCCACGACCCGCAGCGCCAGGCTCTGCATGTAGTCGAGCAGGACGTCGCGTCCGGCAGCGCCACCCGCTCGACCGACGAGTGCGAGATGTCGCGCTCGTGCCACAGCGCCACGTTCTCCAGGCCCGCGAGCGCGTAGCCGCGCAGCAGCCGCGCGAGTCCGGTGATCCGCTCCGACACGATCGGGTTGCGCTTGTGCGGCATCGCGCTCGATGCCCTTCTGGCCCGCCCGGAAGGGCTCCTCGACCTCGCGCACCTCGGTGCGCTGCAGGTGGCGCACTCGACGGCGAACCGCTCGAGGCCGGCACCGGCGAGCGCGACCGCGTTCAGCAGCTCGGCGTGGCGGTCGCGCGGCACGACCTGGGTCGAGACGTCCTCGCGCGCGCAGCCCGAGCCGCTCGAGCACGATCGTGCTCGAACTCCGGGCCCGTTGGCCGAGTATGTGCCGACGGCCCCGGAGAGCGTGCCGACCGCGCGCTGCTCGACGGCCGCGCTCGAGCCGGCTGCAGGTTGCGGTCGGCCTCGAACGCGAAGCCGGCCAGCTTGAGCCCGAAGGTGGTCGGCTCGGCGTGGACGCCGTGCGTGCGGCCGACGCAGAGCGTCGTCGCGCGATGCTCGAGCGCCTGGCCGATCGAGCGCCGTCACGGTAGACGCGCGCCCGGCCTGCGACGAGCAGCTCGCCCGCCGCGCGGAGCTGGAGCGCGAGGGCGGTGTCGAGCACGTCGGAGGACGTGAGCCCGTAGTGGACCCAGCGGCCGGCCTCGCCGACCGACTGCGGCGACGACGTCGACGAACGCGGCGACGTCGTGGTCGGTGACCTTCTCGCGCTCCTGGACCGCCTCGACGGTGAACGACGGCGCGCTCCCTGATCTGCCGCGCGCGTCCTCGTCCGGCACGACGCCCTGCTGCGGCGAGCGCCTCGACCGCGGCCACCTCGACCTCGAGCCAGGCGTCCAGCTTGCGCTGGTCGGACCAGACGGCGCCCATCTCGGGACGCGTGTAGCGCTCGATCAAGCAGCCGAGGATGCGGGCGGCGAGCACCGCCGCGTTGCGGGCGCCGTTCACGCCGACGCAGGCGACCGGGACGCCGGGCGGCATCTGCGCGACCGAGAGCAGCGCGTCGAGACCGTCGCCACGCTGTTCTTGGCCGTGAGCGGCACGCCGATCACCGGCAGGTCGGTGTGGGCGGCGACCGACCCCCGGCAGCGCGGCCGACAGGCCGGCGCCGGCGATGATCACCCGCAGCCCGCGCATGCGCGCGTTCTTCGCGTAGTCGGCGACGAGCGTCCGGGATCGCGGTGCGCGCACATCACCCGGATCTCGTAGCGCGATGCCGCGCTCCTCGAGCTCGTCGCCCGCCTGCTGCCATCGTCGGCTTGTCGCTCGGCTCGGAGCCCATGACGATGCCGACGCAGGGGCGCGTCGACCTCGATCTCGTCGAAGGCCTCCTCCACCTCGGCCATCGGCTCGGCTCGGGTTCCGTCCGCCCGTGGTCTGGCCGCTCCCGCTGCGGCTCCAGTGTCTCCATCGTCAGTCTCCCTCCAGCGGCGCAGCTTCGCACTTGCGCGGCGATGTCCGATGTCCGCTATACTGGGCGCCGTCGAACTCGATCGCCTCCACCGCGCGGTAGGCGCGCTCGCGCGGCCTCGGCGGCGGTCGCGCCGAGCGCCGGTGACGTTCAGTACGCGGCCGCCGGCGGTGACGATCTCGCCGTCCGCGCATCGCCGTGCCCGCGTGCGTCACCTCGACGTCGAGCGAGTCGATCGTCGCAGGCCCGCTGATCACGTCGCCCTGCGCAGGAGGACTCGGGGTAGCCGCGTGAGGCGAGCACGACGGTGACCGCCCACTGCGTCGTCCACTCGAGCTCGCGGCCCTGCGAGGCCCCCGTCGCGCGTGACTGGCGCTCCAGCAGCGTCGAGCAGGTCGCAGCGCAGCCGCGGCAGCACCGCCTGGGTCTCGGGGTCGCCGAAGCGGCAGTTGAACTCGAGCACCTGCGGCCCGTCGGCGGTCATCATCAGCCCCGCGTAGAGCACTCCCGCGGTACGGCGTGCCGCGCCGGCGCAGCTCGTCGACGACCGGCTGGTGCACCGTCGCGCGCGAGCGCCTCGCGCGCGCGCGGCCGTCGAAGCCGGGCACCGGCGAGTAGCTGCCCATGCCGCCGGTGTTCGGCCCCTCGTCGCCGTCGCCGATCCGCTTGTAGTCCTGGGCCGGCGCCATCGGGACCGCCGTTCTCGCCGTCGCAGAGCGCGAGCAGCGACAGCTCCTCGCCCTCGAGGAACTCCTCGACCACGACCGTGGCTCCGCCTCGCCGAAGCGCGCGCTCGAGGAAGAACTCGTCGAGCGCGGCCCGCGGCCTCGGCCGCGGTCGGCGGCGATGATCACGCCCTTGCCCGCGGCGAGCCCGTCGGCCTTCAGCACCGCCGGGTAGGAGGCGCAGGCCATGTGCGCCGCGCGCCTCCTCGTAGGTGGTGAAGACGGTGTGCGCGGCGGTCGGGATGCCGGCGTCGCGCATCAGCTCCTTGGCGTAGGCCTTGCTGCCCTCGAGCCGCGCGGCCGCGGCGCTCGGGCCGAAGGCGCGCAGGCCGGCTTCCGCGAGCGCGTCCACCAGCCCGGCGACCAGCGGCGCCTCCGGCCCGACGACGACAGGTCGGCGCCCTCGTCGCAGGCGAGCGCGCACGAGCCCGTCGACGTCGTCGGCCGCCACGTCGAAGCAGCGGCGCCTTGTCGCGCGCGATCCCGGCGTTGCCGGGCGCGCAGATCACCTCGGGCTCGCTGCGGGCTGCGCAGCAGCGCGCGCACGATCGCGTGCTCGCGGCCTCCCGCCGCCGACGACCAGAACCCGAGTCACCGAGTCACTGAGTCCGCTGGTACGCGACGTAGCAGGCGATGCCGATTCCGAACAGGACGAACGGAGCGCGCCCCAGGCTGTTCGCCACGTCGCCGAGGTTGGCTCCGTAGTAGAGGAGATACGGGAACGTGTAGGCCCAGATGCATCCGCCGACCGCGATCCAGCCGGTCGCCGGCGCGCGGTAACGGCCGCTCGCGGTCAGCACGAGCTTCCCCCATGCCGATCCCGATCAGATAGCCGATGATCAGCGCGAAGTAGAGGCCAAAGCCCTGCAGCAGCACGATTCCAAGCCCCATCAGGGCGCCGACGCCGATCGCCGTGGCGATCGCTCGCGCGGCGCGGTTCGGGCGCAGGCGCACGATCGCCGAGCGCGGCTGGCGCGCGCACTCGGGGCACTTGATCCCCACGGGCGCCTGGACCATGCATTCCGGGCAGATCGGGCGCCCGCAGTTCGAGCACGAGACGGCGGTCTCGCGGTCGGGGTGCCGGTAGCAGACCGTCGTGGCGGCCGCGGGCGGCTCTGCTGTGCCGGGGTGCGCCAACGGGCCTACAGCGACGCGATGAACTCGTCGATCGGGATCGCCGCCATCGACTGGTAGTGCGCAGTTCCGCGCGAGCCGAGCTCGAGCGAGACCCGGGCCATGGTCTTCTCGTCCGGGACCTCGACGACGTTCACGAAGTCGTACTGGCCGAGAACGGCCCACTGGGCCAGGACCTTGGCGCCCATCTGCTCGATTTCGCGGTTTACCTCCTTGATCCGCTGAGGATTGGCCTTCACCGTCTGTACGCCTTCTGACGTGAGCGTGGAGAGCAGGATGTAGGCGGGCACTCGTACCTCCTTGGTCGGGGGTTCCGCAGGGCCCAACCATTATCCCGACTCCCTCCGGATGTCGGTCAAGGGGCGACTTTCTTGCCAGTCGAGGAAGGAAAGGAAGCGCAATTCGACCGGCGAATCCCGGTCACCTCGCAAACGGTAGGTGCCCTTAGGGAGGGTCGAATCCGCGATGAAGTCAATTCTCAAGCCGTACACAGCAGCGATTCTCGTCGTTGCGATCTGCGGCTATTGCGTCAGCGCCGCACAGGCGTCCCAGCGCGAAGCGCGCACGGCTACAAGCCAGGCGAAGCGCTGTAAGAAGGCGGTAAAAACGCTCGCCTATGCACGCGGCTGCAAGGTCACGACGCGGTTCATCAAGAACCGCTCCGTCACGGCAGTCAAGCTGGCGGCCCTGTCGGTGACATCGGCCAAGCTGGCCGCGAGCGCCGTAGTTGGCGGCGCGGGCGGAATCATCGCCGACGGCAGCGTCACCGGACACGACCTCGCCAACGGCGCGGTTTCCGATGCCCAGCTCGCTGCGGGCGCGGTGACGTCGGGCAAGATCGCCGCCGGAGCAGTCAGCTCCTCCGCAATCCTGGACGGGAGCATCACGGGTGTCGACATCGCCGATGGGACGCTCACCGGCGCGGACATCGCCCCAGGTACGTTCGACGGCTCGAACCTGGCGCCGGGCTCCATCACGGCGGCGCAGCTGGCCGATGGCGCGGTAACGAGCGCCAAGATCGCCGACGGAGCTGTCTCCACGGCCGATCTGGCCGATGGCTCCGTGACGAACGCCAAGCTCGGCGCTGACGCCGTGGATTCATCCAAGATCGCCGACGGCTCCGTGGCTACCGCCGATCTGGCCGACGGCTCGGTGACGAATCCGAAGCTGGCCAACGACGCGGTGACCACCGCCAAGATCCTCGACGGCACGATCACGTCCGCCGACATAGCCGACGGCACGATCACAGCCGCCGACATAGCCGCCGGGGCGATTACCGGTGCGTCGCTGGCTCCGGGCTCGATCGACACCCTGGCGCTCGCCGACGGCGCGGTGACGGGCGTCAAGATCGCGAACGACGCAGTTGATTCGTCGAAGATCGCCGACGGATCGGTGAATACAGCCGACCTGGCGGACGGCTCCGTGACCAACGGAAAGCTGGCCGACGACGCCGTCGACTCGGCGAAGATCGCCGACGGCTCTGTTGCTACAGCCGACCTGGCGGACGGCTCCGTGACCAACGGAAAGCTGGCCGACGACGCCGTCGACTCGGCGAAGATCGCCGACGGCACGTCGCTACAGCCGACCTGGCGGACGGCTCGGTCACGAATGCGAAGCTCGCGGACGGGTCGGTCGACTCGGCAAAGATCGCCGACGGCTCTGTTGCCACAGCCGACCTGGCCGATGGCTCGGTGACGAACGGCAAGCTCGCCGCCAACGCCGTCGATTCGGGCAAGATCGCCGACGGCTCCGTTGCTACGGCCGATCTGGCTGACGGCTCCGTCACGAACCCGAAGCTCGCGAACAACGCCGTGGACTCGTCGAAGATCGCCGACGGCTCCATCACCGGTGCTGATGTCGGCACCGACACGCTGACGGCAGCGAACCTCGCCGCCGACTCCGTGGGCGCCTCCGAGATCGCCGCCGGCGCCGTTGGCACCAGCGAGATCGCGGATGGCTCGGTCGCAACGGCCGATCTGGCTGACGGTTCGGTGACCAACCCGAAACTCGCTGCAAATGCGGTTGATTCCGGGAAAATCGCCGACGGCTCCATCACCGGTGCTGATGTCGGCACCGACACGCTGACGGCGGCGAACCTCGCCGCCGACTCGGTCGGGTCCTCTGAGATCGCGACCGATGCGGTGGGCGCTGCGGAGATCGCGGCCGGCGCGGTTGGCACCAGTGAGATCGCCGACGCGTCGATCGCAACGGCCGATCTGGCCGACGGTTCGGTGACCAATCCGAAGCTCGCGACAGACGCCGTCACGTCGAACAAGATCCTCGATGGCACGATCGCCACGGCGGACCTCGCGAACGATTCGGTCACGTCGGCGAAGGTCGCACCCGACACGCTGACTGCGGCTGACCTCGCAGCGGACTCCGTCGGGGCGTCCGAGATCGTGGACGGCTCAGTCGGTACGAATGAGCTCGCCGACGGCTCGGTCACCAATCCCAAGCTGGCTGCGGATGCGGTGACCTCGGCAAAGATCCTCGACTCGACGATCGTCACTGCCGACGTCGGGGTCGACACCCTGACGGCGGCTGACCTCGCGGCCGACTCTGTCGGATCGTCGGAGATCGCCACCGATGCGGTCGGATCCTCCGAGATCGCAACGGATGGTGTTGGTGCCTCGGAGATAGCCACCGACGCGGTTGGAGCTGCGGAGATCGCCACCGACGCGGTGACCACCACGGAGATCCTCGACGGCACGATCGCGACGGCGGACCTGGCCAACGACGCCGTTACGTCGGCGAAGGTCGTGCCCGACACGCTGACGGCGGCGGACCTGGCCACCGACTCGGTCGGCTCGGCTGAGATCGCAGCCGGCGCCGTGGGCGCGAGCGAGGTGCAGGACGGCTCGCTGCGCGCCGCGGACATCGGTGTTCTCAACGGTACGGCGAGCATCGACCCGCCGTCCATGGCCGACCACCAGTGCCAGAACGTCCAGTCGGCGGCCGGCACGGCGCCGGGAATCCAGGTCGGTGATCAGGTGTTCCTGAACGCTCCGTCCACGTTGGACATCAGGATCATCGGGCTTCCGACGATCCAAACGTCGGCTGACCGTCTGACGGTGCGCATCTGCAACATCTACAACAACACCTTCGACGGCTCGGCACAGACCTGGTCCTACATCGTCACCCGATAACCGTTGAGGAAAGGCTGGCCGGCGGCAGGATCGCCGGCCAGCCTGCCGAAAGGACTCGCATGTCCAGCTCAATCACACTCAATCACCCCTCTGCCCGCCGCCGCCCCGGCACCAAGCTGCTCGTCCTGATCGGCGCGGTCCTGGTCCTGGCAGCCGTTGGCGCCGCGCTGCTCCTGACGTCAGGCGGCGACGACAAGGGCAAGCTGACCGGCTCGAACGGCGCCAACTTCAGCCTGACGTACCCGGACGGCTGGCAGAAGCTGTCCGCCAAGGAACTCGGAAACAGCCCGGGTAGCCCGATCGCCGGCGTGCGCAGCGGCGACTCGTCGGGTTTCGTCTTCGTGCGGCGTGAAGGCCGCGCTCCGAAGAACTTCGACGCTTTCTCCACCCAGTTCACACGCGAACTGGACCAGCGCCTTCCGGACTTCCAGAAGCGCTCGGCGCGCATTGTGAAGACGGCCGGCGGAAACGCCTTCTTCTACTCCTACATCCGCAAGAAGAAGGGCACGGTCCACACGGTGGTCGTGGTCCCCGACGGCGACCGCAGCTACGCGCTGAACACGGTCTCCAAGGGCGGACAGGAGAAGACGGCGCGCGACATCGCGAACATCATCCTGTCTTTCAAGGCGAATTGAGGGGATAGATGGTGGCCGCCCTATGGCGGCCCCAGCTCCTGCTAAAGCCCTCTGGACGAATTGACGATATGTGGGCAACGCCCTCGGACGGGCGTCCCACATGTCAGGACGACTTTCAACCCACCTCGGACTTTCTGCCGCGCGATGCGCGGCCGTGTTTTGCGTGCTGCTCGGACTCTTCCTGGCAGCCACGCCGGTCCGCTCTGAGGCGGCTCAGAAGCCGGCGCAGAAGTCGGCCGCCGTAAAGCAGATGACCAAGGCCGAGCGGGCCGCTCTGCGCAAGAAGTGGTGTTACAACGAGCTGCGCGGGGTCCGCTACAAGCAGGGCCGGAAGGTCAGGCGGTACTGCAAGCTCACGGGCGACTACATCCGCAACCGCTCGATCACCCGGAGCGACATCCGCCGGAACTCCATCACCTCCGGCCTGGTGGTCAACGAGTCGCTCACCGCGGCGGACCTGGCGGCTGACTCTGTTGGTGCCTCCGAGCTGGCCGACGCGGCAGTGGCCGGCGGCCGGGGCGGCGTCCTCGCCGACGAGAGCGTGACCTCCGATGACCTCGCGGCCGACTCTGTCGGATCCTCGGAGATCATCGACGGCACCATCACGAGCGCCGACATCCTGGACGGCACGATCACGGGGGCCGACATCGCGCCGGGATCGTTCGACGGGTCGAACCTGTCGCCGGGCTCGATCGGCTCCACCCAGCTCGCCGACGGCGCCGTCACGAACCCCAAGCTCGCCAACAACGCCGTCGACTCGGGCAAGATCGCCGACGGCTCGGTGACCGGCGCCGACGTCGGAACCGACACGCTTACCGCCGCCAACCTGGCCGCCGACTCGGTCGGCTCCTCGGAGATCGCTGCCAATGCTGTCGGTTCCTCCGAGATCGCGGCCGACGCGGTCGGCACGAGTGAGCTGCAGGACGGCTCGGTCACGAACCCCAAGCTCGCCGATGACGCGGTGACCTCCGCCAAGATCCTGGATGGCACGATCACGACCGCCGACATCCTCGACGGCACGATCACCGGCGCCGACATCGCTCCCGGCTCGTTCACCGGCGCGGCGCTCGCCGACGGCTCGATCGGCACGAATCAGCTCGCCGACGGTGCCGTCACGAACGCCAAGCTCGCCAACGGCGCCGTCGACTCCGCAAGATCGCCGACGGGTCAGTCCACGGCGGACCTCGCGGTCGCCGACGTCGGAACCGACACCCTTACCGCCGCCAACCTGGCCGCCGACTCGGTTGGCTCCTCCGAGATCGCTGCTAATGCGTCGGTTCCTCCGAGATCGCCGCCGACGCGGTCGGCACGAGCGAACTGGCCGACGGCTCGGTCACCAACCCGAAGCTCGCCGATGACGCAGTCACCTCGGCCAAGATCCTGGATGGCACGATCACGACCGCCGACATCCTCGACGGCACGATCACCGGCGCCGACATCGCTCCCGGCTCTTTCACCGGCGCCGCGCTCGCCGACGGCTCGATCGGGACTCAGCAGCTGGCCGACGGCTCCGTCACGAACGCCAAGCTCGCCAACGACGCCGTCGACTCCGGCAAGATCGCCGACGGGTCAGTTGCCACGGCGGACCTCGCGGATGGCTCGGTCACGAACCCGAAGCTGGCCAACGACGCTGTCGACTCCTCGAAGGTCGCGGATGGGTCGCTCACCGGAACCGATGTGGGCAACGACACGCTGACGGCCGCCAACCTGGCCTCCGACTCGGTCGGCACGAGTGAGCTGCAGGACGGCTCGGTCACGAATCCGAAGCTCGCCGACGACGCGGTGACCTCGTCCAAGATCCTCGACGGCACGATCACCTCGGCCGACATCCTCGACGGCACGATCACCGGTGCCGACATCGCTCCCGGCTCGTTCACCGGCGCTACGCTGGCGGATGGCTCGATCGGAACGAACCAGCTCGCCGACGGTGCTGTCACCAACCCGAAGCTCGCGAACGACGCCGTGGACTCCTCCAAGATCGCAGACGGTTCCGTTGCTCGCATCGGACCTCGCGGACGGGTCAGTCACAAACGCCAAGCTCGCCAACGGTTCCGTCGACACGTCCAAGATCGCAGGACGGGTCGATTCTCACCAACGACCTCGCCGACAACATGGTCACCACCGCCAAGCTCGCCAACGACTCGGTGGACTCCTCCAAGATCGCGACGGTGCCGTTGGCAATTCCGAACTCGCCGACGGCTCGGTTACTCGACGCGAAGCTCGCCGACGACTCCGTCGACGGGTCCAAGATCGCCGACGGCTCGATTCTCACCAACGACCTCGCCGACAACATCGGTCACGACCGCCAAGCTCGCCGCCGACTCGGTCGACTCCTCCAAGATCGCCGATGGCGCTGTCGGCACTTCCGAGCTCGCCGACGGCTCCGTCACCAACCCGAAGCTCGCCGATAACGCTGTCGACTCCGGCCAAGATCGTCGACGGATCGATCACTGGAGCTGACGTCGGCACCGACACCTTCGCGGCGACCATCGCGGCCGCTCGTGTCGCCCCGGGCTCGCCACCGGCGCAGGCGCTCGCCGACGGCTCGATCGGGACGTCGCGAGCAGACTCGCTGACGGGGCGGTGACGAACGCCAAGCTGGCCGCCGACTCGGTCGACTCCTCCAAGATCGCCGACGGGTCCATCGCGACCGCCGATCTCGCCGACGGCTCCGTCACCAACCCCAAGCTGGCCAACAACGCTGTCGACTCCTCGAAGATCGCCGACGGCATCGTCACTGGGGCTGACGTCGGCACCGACACGCTTACCGCGGCGAACCTGGCGGCCGACTCGGTGGGTGCCTCCGAGATCGCCGCCGGCGCAGTCGGCACCAGCGAGATCGCCGACGGCTCGGTCGCGACCGGCGACCTCGCCGACGGCTCCGTCACCAACCCGAAGCTCGCAAACAACGCCGTCGACTCATCGAAGATCGCCGACGGCTCGATCACCGGTGCCGACGTCGGCACCGACACCCTTACTGCCGGGAACCTCGCCGCCGACTCCGTGACCGCCTCCGAGATCGCGACAGACGCGGTCGGTGCCTCCGAGATCGCCGCCGGCGCCGTCGGCACGAGCGAGATCGCCGACGGATCTGTCACGGGTACCGACGTGGGCACCGACACTCTGACGGCCTCCAACCTCGCCGCCGACTCGTTGGCGCATCCGAGATCGCGACCGACGCGGTTGGCTCTTCCGAGATCGCTACGGACGCCGTGGGCTCCGCCGAGATCGCCTCGGGCGCTGTGACGAGCGCGGAGATCCTCGACGCAACGATCGTGAGCGGCGACGTCGCCTCCGACACCCTTACCGCCGCGAACCTGGCCGCTGACTCGGTTGGCTCGTCTGAGATCGCCGCCGACTCGGTAGGTGCTTCCGAGATCGCCGCGGACGCCGTCGGAAGCTCCGAGATCGCAACGCGACGCGGTCACGGCATCCGAGATCGCCGCGAACGCCGTCGGAAGCTCCGAGATCGCGACCGACGCCGTAACGACCTCCGAGATCCTCGACAACACGATCGGGATCGGCGACATCAACCAGAGCGTCTGGTCCAGCAACGTTCACGGATCGGGCACGCTGGCAGCTCGCCCTGCCGCCTCCGCCTCCAACAACGGCTTCCTCTACTACGCGACGGATGACAGCGGCGGCTCGCTCTACCGCTCCAACGGCTCCTCTTGGAGCAAGGTCGCCGCCAGCGTCCAGGGCTCTGCGCCGACTCCGTCGAGCATCACGATCGTCGCCGGCGACGGTTCTCCGAGCGTCGACGACACGCGGTGGAGCAACATGCCGAACCGCGGTCACGGAGTTCCTCGGCCAGGCACGCCACCGCACCAAGATCGATCTCTCCAACGCCAATGAGGCCCGGATCGAGGTGAACGTCGCGAATCCCGACGCCGTTCCTGCGGGCGCCGAGTTCCGGCTGCCAGTACTCGACCGACCAGACCACCTGGAACTACCTCGACGGCGCAGCGGGCCAGGCACAGTGAACAACAGCACGGTCGGCCTGCACGTGTCGCCGTACATATCGATCGACAACGCCGCGAAGTCGGACGTCTACATCCGCCTGGTCGGCGTCAATGGCGACGGCTCACGCGATCCCGAGTTCGGGAAGATCGACCTCCAGGTGCGCTAGGCGGCGACGGCCGCCACCTCTCCTCCGCCTTCGTGAAGGAGAGGGCTCCGTCGGCGACGTCCACCTCGATCGTGTCGCCCTCGGTGAAGCCGCCGTCGAGCATCGCCAGCGCCAGCTTGTCCACGAGCTGCTTCTGGATCACCCGCTTCAGCGGCCGGGCGCCGTAGGTCGGGTCGTAGCCGAGGTTCGCCAGCAGCTCCAGCGCGCCGGTCGGTCAGCACCACCTCGACGCCGCGCTCGCGCACCCGCTGCAGGACCAGTGTCGACCTGCAGGTCGACGATCTTCTTGATCTCCTCGCGGTCGAGGCGTTGGAAGATCACCACGTCGTCGATGCGGTTGAGGAACTCGGGCTTGAAGTGCGATGACAGGACGTTCTCGACCTGTTCGCGCATGCGCTCCTCGTCGGTCTCGGCGACGATGTACTGAGAGCCCACGTTCGAGGTCATGATCAGCACGGTGTTCTTGAAGTCCACCGTGCGGCCCTGGCCGTCGGTCAGCCGGCCGTCGTCCATGACCTGCAGCAGGACGTTGAACACGTCGGGGTGCGCCTTCTCCACCTCGTCGAGCAGGATCACCGAGTACGGGCGCCGCCGCACGGCCTCCGTCAGCTGGCCGCCCTCCTCGTAGCCCACGTATCCGGGTGGCGCGCCGATCAGGCGCGAGACGGTGTGCTTCTCCATGTACTCGGACATGTCGAGGCGCACCAGCGCGTCCTCGTGTGTCGAACATGAACTCGGCCAGCGCGCGCGCCAGCTCGGTCTTGCCGACTCCGGTCGGGCCGAGGAACAGGAAGGAGCCGATCGGCCGGTTCGGGTCCTGCAGGCCGGCGCGGGAACGGCGCAGCGCGTTCGACACGGCGGCGATCGCCTCGTCCTGGCCGATCACCCGCTCGTGCAGTCGCTCCTCCATGTGGATCAGCTTCTCGACCTCGCCCTGCATCAGGCGTGACAGCGGGATGCCGGTCCACTTGGCGACGACCTCGGCCACCTCCTCGTCGGTGACCTCCTCGTGGAGCATCGACCCCGACGTGGAGTGCAGCTCTCGCAGCCGCTCCTCCTGGGCCCGGAGTTCATCCTGGAGCTTCGGGATCTCGCCGTAGCGCAGCTCGGCCGCGCGCTGGAGATCGGCGTCGCGCTCGGCTCGCTCGGCCTCGCGGTGTGCCTGCTCGAGCCGCTCCTTGGCGGCGCGGATCGCCGTGATGGCGTCCTTCTCGGACTGCCAGCGGCTCTTCATCGCTCCGGAGCGCTCGCGCAGGTCCGCCAGCTCGCGCTCGATGGCCTCGCGCCGCGCGACCGAAGCGTCGTCGGTCTCCTTCCTGAGCGCCTGGTGCTCGATCTCGAGCTGCTGGATGCGCCGCTCGACCTCGTCGATCTCGGTCGGCATCGAGTCGATCTCGATGCGCAGCCGCGAGGCGGCCTCGTCGATCAGGTCGATCGCCTTGTCCGGCAGGAAGCGGTCCGCGATGTAGCGGGAGGACAGCATCGCCGCGGCCACGATGGCCGAGTCCTGGATGCGCACCCCGTGGTGCACCTCGTAGCGCTCCTTCAGCCCACGGAGGATCGCGATCGTGTCCTCGACGGAGGGCTCGCCCACGAACACCGGCTGGAAGCGGCGCTCCAGCGCCGCGTCCTTCTCGATGTGCTTGCGGTACTCGTCGAGCGTGGTCGCGCCGACCGCGCGCAGCTCGCCGCGGGCGAGCATCGGCTTCAGGAGGTTGGCGGCGTCGACGGCGCCCTCGGCCGCGCCGGCGCCGACGATGGTGTGGAGCTCGTCCATGAAGAGGATGATCTGGCCCTCCGCCTCCTGGACCTCCTTCAGCACCGCCTTCAGGCGGTCCTCGAACTCACCGCGGTACTTGCTTCCCGCGATCAGCGCGCCGATGTCCAGCGCCACCACGCGGCGGTCGCGCAGCGACTCGGGAATGTCGCCCGACACGATGCGCTGGGCAAGTCCCTCGACGATCGCGGTCTTGCCGACGCCGGGGTCGCCGATCAGGACAGGGTTGTTCTTGGTGCGGCGGGACAGGACCTGGATGACGCGCCGGATCTCCTCGTCGCGCCCGATCACCGGGTCGAGCTTGTCCTGCTCAGCGAGCTGCGTGAGGTCGCGCCCGAAGCGCTCCAGCGCCTGGTACTTCTCTTCCGGACTGGGGTCGGTGACGCGGTGTGGCCCGCGGACCTCGCGCAGCGCCGACAGCACCGCGTCCGGCGTCGCACCGGCGCGCTGGAGGATCGCGGCGGCCTCGCCCTGCGAGCCGGCGAGAGCCAGCAGCAGGTGCTCGGTCGAGATGTACTCGTCGTGCAGTGCCTCCGCCTGGCCCTCGGCCTCGGTGAAGACCCGCACCAGCTCGCCCGAGGGCCGCGCCTCTCCGGCAGCGGCTCCGGACACTGACGGCAGCTTGTCCAGGGCCGCGTTCAGCTCGGCCCGGATCGGACTCGGCGCGGGCGCCGAGCTTGCGCCAGGATCGGGGCGACGATGCCGCCCTCCTGCTCGAGCAGCACCGCCAGCAGGTGCTCCGGGGTGATCTCCGGGTTGGAGCGGTCATGGGCAAGCCGCTGCGCGGCCTGGACCGCCTCCTGTGACTTGATCGTGAACTTGTCTGCTCTCATCGGTTTCTCTCGTCTGCTTTCTGTGAAGTTCTCTGGATTGGGATCGTGAAGCCGCGCTGGCGCGTGTCATCGCGCAGGACGATCGCGCCGGGCGGCTTGTAGGGAATGAGCTCGCGCCGGTAGGAGCGGTGCACCTGCTCGATCCGGGCACGCATCTCCTCCTGCAGCTGCTCCGCGCGCAGCTCCATCTGCTCGAGCTGGCCCTGCATCGCGTCCATCAGCTCCTCGAGGGCGAGCACGCGCTCGACGCCGGCGAGGTTCATGCCCGCCTCGCGTCGTGAGCTCGTTGATCCGCCGTAGCCGCTCGACGTCACGCTGCGAGTAGAGCCGTGTCTGCTTGGGCGAGCGCTTCGGCTTGATCAGCCCGCGCGACTCGTAGATGCGCAGCGTCTGCGGGTGCATGCCCGCCAGCTCGGCGGCGACCGAGATCATGAACACGCCCTGGTCGTCCTCGAAGAGGTCCTCGCGGTCCTGATCCGCCCTCGCCGGCTTGCCGTCGCGCGCCACGTCAGACCTCCCGCCTCGCCTGGGCGATCAGGTCGGCGCGCGGGTCGCCGTTCATCACCTCCGACAGCTTCTCCATCGCGTCGCGCTGCTCCTCGGTCAGCGTCTTGGGGATCTCGACGCGGAACCGGTAGTGGATGTCTCCACGACCGCGGCCGGAAAGCTTCTCGGGACCATCGCCGCGCAAGCGCTGCACGCTGCCGTCGGCGGTCCCCGCCGGTATGCGGATGCGCTTGGTGCCCTCGAGCGTCGGCACCTCGACCGTGCCGCCCGTCACGGCCTCGACGATCGTGATCGGCACCTCCACCTCGAGGTTGTCGCCCTGACCGCTTGAACACCGGAGAGGGCGCGACGTGCGTCACCACGTACAGGTCGCCGGCCGGCGCGCCGCCGCGTTCCGGGCTCGCCCTTGCCGGCCAGGCGGATGCGGCTGCCCTCGCGCACTCCGGCCGGGATCTTCACGCGGTAATCGCTTCGACTCGTGAACCAGCCCGGCGCCCCGGCACGTAGGGCAGGGGTCGTCGATGATCACCCCGCGGCCGCCGCACTTCGAGCACGGCTGCTGGATGGAGAACATGCCCTGGCCTTCGGTCTCGACCCCGCGCCCGTCGCACTTGGGACAGGTGCGCGGCGACGTTCCCGGCTTGGCGCCGCTGCCCGAGCAGGTCGGGCAGGTCTCCTCGACCGGAACGCTCACCGACACCTGCGGTCCCCTGATCGCCTGGGCGAAGGTGAGCCGGACCTCGGTCTCGAGGTCACGCCCCGGCTCGCGGCCGGGACGGACCCCGCCGCCACCGCCGCGCCCGAACAGGTCGGAGATGATGTCGCCGAACGACCCGGCTCCCTGCCGGAACGGCGAAGGGTCGAAGCGGAAGCCACCTGCGCCGGCACCCGCGCCGCCGAACATGCCGCCCGCGTCGTACTGCTTGCGCTTTTCGGGGTCGGACAGGATCGAGTTGGCCTCCTGGATCTCCTTGAAGCGCTCCTCCGCGTCCTTGTCCTCCGGGTTGGCGTCCGGATGCCACTTGCGGGCGAGCTTGCGGTAGGCCTTCTTGATCTCTTCGGCTGAGGCGTCCTTGGAGACGCCGAGGACGGTGTACGGGTCCCTCACTGGGCAACCACCACCCTGGCCGGCCGGAGCACCTGGCCGTTCAGCCGGTAGCCCTTCTCCAGCACCTCGACCACGGTGCCGGCGGCCTCCTGCTCACCTGCCGGCCGCGTCATCATCGCCTCGTGCCAATCGGGGTCGAACTGCTCCCCGGCGGGCTCGTAGCTCTCGACGCCGGCGCCGCGCAGTACGCCGTTGAGCTCCTCGTAGACGAGGCGGATGCCCTCGGCGATGTGGTTTGCCGCGACCTCGCGGTCCATCGGCTGCGCGGCAGCCAACGCGCGCTCGAGGTTGTCGAGCACGGGCAGCAGCCGCTGCACGAGACCGGCACGTCCGCGTGACTCGGCCTCGGCCGACTCGCGCGCGACCCGCTTGCGGTAGTTCTCGAAGTCGGCCTGCGTCCGCCGTGCCAGCGCGAGGTATTCGTCGCGCTCACGTTCCGTCGCACCGAGGAGCTCGGACAGGTCCTCCTCAACTGCCTCGGCCTCGACGGCCTCGGCAGGAGGCTCCACGGCGGAAGCCTCCTGCTGGGGGTTGACTCGCTCTTCGGCCATCGGCTACTTGCCCTCGTCGACGACCTCGGCGTCGACGACTTCCTCGTCGGCCGAAGCTCCGCCGTTGGACTGGGCGCCGTCGGCCTGCTCGGCCGTCTGCGCCTGCGCCGCCTGCTGGTAGACCTGCTCCGAGACCTTGTGGAAGGCCTGCTGGAGGGCGTCGGTGCGGGACTTGATGCGCTCGGCGTCATCGGACTCGAGCGCCTCGCGCACGTCCTTGATGGCCTGCTCGATCTGCTCGCGGGATGAGGAGTCGACCTGGTCACCGAGGTCGGCCAGCTGCTTCTCGGCCTGGTAGGCCGCGTTGTCTCCGACGTTGCGCGCCTCGGCCAGCTCGCGCTGCGTGCGGTCGTCCGCGGCGTGCGACTCGGCGTCCTTGACCATCTGGTCGATGTCGCTGTCTGACGAGACCAGAACCGGCCTTGATCTCGATCTTCTGCTCCTGGCCCGTGCCGAGGTCCTTTGCCGACACGTGCAGGATCCCGTCCGCGTCGATGTCGAAGCCGACCTCGATCTGCGGGATGCCGCGCGGCGCCGGCGGGATGCCGGTCAGCTGGAACTTGCCCAGCGACTTGTTGTAGGTCGCCATCTCGCGCTCGCCCTGGAGCACGTGGACCTCCACCGAGGGCTGGTTGTCCTCGGCCGTCGAGAAGATCTCCGACTTGCGGGTCGGGATCGTGGTGTTCCGCTCGATCAGCCGGGTGAACACGCCGCCCTTGGTCTCGATGCCCAGCGACAGCGGGGTCACGTCGAGCAGGAGCACGTCCTTGACGTCACCGGCCAGCACGCCCGCCTGGATGGCGGCGCCGACGGCGACGACCTCGTCGGGGTTGACTCCCAGGTGCGGGTCCTTGCCGGTCAGCTCCTTGACCTTGTCCTTGACCGCGGGCATGCGGGTCATGCCGCCGACGAGGACGATGTGGTCGATGTCGGCGCCGGTCAGCCCGGCGTCCTCCATGGCCTGCTTGGTCGGGCCGACGGTGCGGTCCAGCAGGTCGGAGGTGAGCTCGACCAGCTTCGAGCGGCTGAGCCGCATGTCGAGGTGCTTCGGGCCCGACTGGTCGGCCGTCACGAACGGCAGGTTGATCTGCGTCTCCTGCGTCGTGGACAGCTCGACCTTCGCCTTCTCGGCGGCCTCGTAGAGGCGCTGCAGGGCCATGCGGTCCTGCGAGAGGTCGATGCCCTGGCTCTTCTTGAACTCGGCCACCAGCCAGTCGACGATCGCCTTGTCGAAGTTGTCGCCGCCCAGGTGGTTGTCACCCGACGTGGCCTTGACCTCGAAGACGCCGTCGCCCATCTCGAGGATCGAGACGTCGAAGGTGCCGCCGCCGAGGTCCCAGACCAGGATGGTCTGGTCCTGCTCCTTCTCCAGCCCGTAGGCGAGAGCGGCCGCGGTCGGCTCGTTGATGATGCGCTTGACCTCGAGTCCGGCGACCTTGCCGGCGTCCTTCGTGGCCTGGCGCTGAGAGTCGTTGAAGTAGGCCGGGACCGTGATCACGGCCTCGGTGACCGTCGTCCCGAGGTAGTCCTCGGCGTCGGTCTTCAGCTTCTGAAGGATCATCGCGGAGATCTCCGGCGGCGTGTACTCCTTGCCGCCCGCCTCCACGCGAACGTCTCCGTCGGGGCCCGAGACGACCTTGTACGGGACGATCTTCATCTCCTCGGAGACCTCTGACTGCTTGCGTCCCATGAAGCGCTTGATGGAGAACACGGTGTTCTCCGGGTTGGTCACCTGCTGCCGCTTGGCGGGCACGCCGACGAGGCGCTCACCGCTCTGCGTGAAGGCGACCACGGAGGGAGTTGTGCGGCCGCCTTCGCGATTCGGGATCACGGTCGGCTCGCCACCCTCCAGCACCGCCATACATGAGTTGGTGGTGCCCAGGTCGATGCCTATTGTCTTGGCCATGCTCTTAAAAACCTCCAAATGCAGGGAAAAAGGAAGAAGCGGAGGATTGGGGCCGCCTCTGGTGACTTAGGGTAGCAACAAATCTAAGCCTGATATTGGCAGATTTGATTCAGAAGTCAAATTCAGTGCGGCAGTCGGGAGTCGGCAGTCGGCAGTCGGCAGTAGTCAGGCTCGTAGGCGCTTGATGGCTTCGGTCGTGGTCAGGCCGTCGATCCCAATTCGCTTGTCGCGGGCCGCGTGGCCGGACAGGATCCGGACGCTGGACTTCCGGACGCCGAGGCGCTTGGCCAGCACGGCGACCACGGCGTCGTTTGCCTGGCCCTCGGCCGGCGGCGCGGTCACGCGGATGACGATCCGGCCGTTTCGCTCGCCGGCGACCTCGTTCCTGGAGGCGCGCGGCTGGACGCGCACCAGGAGCTCGGCCTCCGGCGTCTGTGTCATTTCCGGCCGCGCAGCACCGTCTTGCCGTAGGGGCACAGGTGGCGCAGGGGGCATTCGGCACAGGCTGGTGCGCGTGCGGTGCAGAGACGACGGCCGTGGCGAAGCATGTTCACGTGCAGCTCGTAGACCTCGCCCGGAGGCACTGCGCTGCGCATCACGTCGTGGGCCTCCAGGAACGGGGCCTTGGGGCGGATCAGCTCGAGCCGCGAGCTGACCCGGTAGACGTGGGTGTCGACCGGCAGCTCGGGACGGTCGTAGGAGAAGAGCAGCACGCACGCGGTCGGTCTTGCGGCCGACGCCCGGCAGGGACTCGAGCAGGTCGATCGCCTCGTCTCGCGGCGCGGTCTCGAGCATCGACAGGTCGAGGCCGCCCGTGCGCTCCAGGATGGCGCTCAGCATCGCCTTGATCCGCTGCGACTTGACCTTCGAGATCCCGCCGGGGCGGATCGCCTCCTCGACCTCTTCGACCGGTGCGCGCTCGACGGCCTCCCAGTCGGGGAAGCGCTCCCGCAGCCGGGTGTAGGCGACGTCGCGGTTCGTGTCGTTGGTGTTCTGTGACAGCACCGTGAGGACGAGCTCGTCGAGCGGCGCGTGATGGGGGATGTTGCGGGGGACGCCGTAATAACCGCGCAGCCGGTCCCGGATCGCGCGGACGCGGCGCGCCGGCGGAACCCTTGGTGGGGTGGGGGGCTTCCTCGGTGGCACGCTTCAAAGCTATAAGTCCCGAAGATGGGCCGGCGCTTACTGCAGATGCCGGGGATGCCGGCGCTGCTGGTCAGTGCTGCCACCGCGGTCGCCTTCGCCCTGTGGGATCCGCCCGTGCGCGACCTCGCGGCGCATACGTTCAGGGCCGACTTCTTCGACCAGTACGGCCCGGCGATCTGGAACGGCACCTGGTACGGCGGCCACTACATGCCGACCTACAGCGTGCTGTTCCCGCCGCTCGCGGCGTTGCTCGATCCCGTGTGGGCCGGGGCGCTCGCGGCCATCGCCAGCGGATGGCTCTTCGACAGGCTGGTCGCCGGGCGCTGGGGCCCGCGCGCCGCTCCGGCGGGGCTGTGGTTCGCCGCCCTCGGCGTGCCCGCGCTGCTCGCGAACGGGTGGCTTGCCTTCTCGCTGGGAGTGGCGCTGGCGCTCGCGAGCCTGCTGGCGCTGCAGCGCGGCCGGAAGGGGATCGCCTTGCTGTTCGCGGTTCTCTGCGGCCTGGCGAGTCCTGTCGCGGCGCTGCTGCTGGCGCTGGTGGCCGCGACCGTCGCCGTCGCAGGCCGTCGCCGCGGCCCCGCGCTCGTGGCGGCTCTCGCGCTGCTTCCCGTCGCCGTGCTGGCCCTGCTGTTCCCCGAGGCCGGCGGTCGCTTCCCATTGTGGTTCTCGGCCTACTGGCCGCTGGCGCTGACGTGCATCGGCGCCGTGCTCTTCCTGCGCAACGCTCCGGAGGAGCGCGACCTGCGAGTGGTCGCGGTCGTCTACCTGGCCGCCGGAACGCTGCTCTGGCTCGTGCCCAATCCGGTCGGCGGCAACATCACGCGCCTCGGGTCGCTGTTCGCCGGCCCGGTGCTCGCCGCCGTGCTGCTGGCGGGCCGGGCACGGCCGTCGCGCGCACTGGCGGTCGCGGTGCTGGCCCTGGCGCTCGGGTGGCAGGTGATCACGCCGCTGCCCGACACGCTGCAGAGCCTCGGCGATCCCTCGACCGAGCGCTCCTACTACGAGCCGCTCAACAACTGGCTCGCCGGTCGCGGTGCGGAGCGCGACCGCATCGAGGTCGTCTACACCTTCAACCACTGGGAGACCGCGCACGTGTCACCGCGCTTCGCGCTCGCCCGCGGATGGCTGCGCCAGCTCGACCGTGAGCGCAACAGCCTCTTCTACGAGGGCCGCCTGACCGGGGAGCGCTACCGGCGCTGGCTGATCGACAAGGGCGTCCGCTACGTCGCGCTGTCCGACGCCGAGCTCGACTATTCCGCCGAGAAGGAGGCCGATCTGGTGCGGGCCGGGCAGCCTTACCTGCGCCAGAGAGCCGCGCTGAAGCACTGGCGCGTGTACGAGGTCACCCCGGCTCCCAGCCTGCTCGAAGGGCCACCCGGGGCGCGGCTGGTGAGCCAGACGCCGCAGTCGTTCACGGTCGAGGCGGACCGCACCGGCCGCTGGCTCGTCCGCACCGAGCCGACCGCGTACCGGCACCTCGTATCTGGCGAGGGATGCGTCGGGAAGGAGGGCGACTGGACGGTGCTCCGAGTCGACCGCCCCGGAAGGCTCGAGGCAAAGGTCGCTTTCTCACCCGCTCGGGCGGTGAAAGCGATCTTGCACGACCAGAACGACTGCTGAGCGGAGCGCCGATTTGTCCCATTTCCTGGCTTTTAGTTGACACTTCCTTAACAACGGCGTGTTGTTCGGCTAGCATCTTCGCGGTGTTCCGGCTAGCCGTGCCGCTCGTCCTCCTGCTCGTGCTCGCCGCGATTTTGCGCGTGCAAGAGCACCGGACCGGCAAGACGCATACGTTCTCCTGGCTCCCCAAGGGGGGCTCTGACGCGATCCTGCAGTTGGGGCTGTTCGTGCTCGCGGACGTCATGTACGAGACCGTGCGCGGGGTCGCCGAGAGCAACGCCGCGACCGCGTTCGCAAACGCCCGCATCGATCGTCGACCTCGAGCAGGGCACGGGCCTCTTCGTCGAGCGC
Source organism: uncultured Solirubrobacterales bacterium (assembly GCA_963785085.1). GTDB lineage: Bacteria > Actinomycetota > Thermoleophilia > Solirubrobacterales > JBBDJG01 > CAWACB01. Next base: position 213,209 of record CAWAUD010000013.1, read on the forward strand.
AGCGTGCAGGCGTGGGCGATGGGCCACCGGTTCATCATCGACTTCGCCAACTTCATGTACGTCAACTCGCACTTCGTGCTGACGACCGGCGCGCTGGTGTGGCTCTATCTGCGCCACAACAACCACTTCTACTTCGTGCGGAACATGTTCATGGTGGGAATGGCCCTGGCTCTGATCGGCTATCTGGTGATGCCGACCGCACCGCCTCGGTTCCTGCCCGAGCTCGGCTTCGTCGACACGATCGCCTACTACGTGAACGTGCAGCACGACTCCGGGCTGGTCGCCCTGTTCTTCAACCCCTACGCGGCCGTGCCGAGCATGCACGTCGCCTTCTCGCTGATGATCGCCGTGCCCGCGATGCTGATCGTGCGCCGCCCGGTCTTCAAGGCGCTGTGGGCCGTCTACCCGCTGCTGGTCAGCTTCGTCGTGATCGTGACCGGCAACCACTGGCTGTTCGACGTCTTCATCGGAGCGTGCGTCGCAGGGACCTCGGCTCTGGTGGCGCGCCACGTCTTGAGCCGCCTGTGGCCGGCCGCCTGGGCGTGGGAGCCGGCGGCCGCTTCGGCGCCCGCGTAGTGGCCCACTGATGGCAACGGAACCCCGCGTGCCCCACGGCCGGCGCTCCCGGACGCGGGAGCGACCACCCGCGCCCTGGCGCGAGGACGGGCGCCCGCCGACCGCTGCCGAGCTGCGCGCCTACGGGCGCGGGCGGCTGATCGACTCGCGGCTGACTCCGAACACGATCTCGATGACCGGCCTGGCGCTGAACGTGCTGGCCGCGGTCCTGGTCACGCAACGGCTGTTCTTCCTCGCGGGCCTGGCGTTCATCATCGGCAGCCTGATGGACACCCTCGACGGGCGCTACTCGCGCATGTCGGGCAAGGGAACGATGTTCGGCGCCTTCCTCGACTCGACACTGGACCGGATGGAAGAGGGCCTCGTCCTCGCCGCCGTGGCCGCGTACTTCGCGAGCCAGGGTGACGAGGCCGCCGTGGCGGCGGTCGTCCTTGCCGTGCTGTTCTCGCTGATGGTGAGCTACACCCGGGCGCGGGCCGAGGCGCTCGGCGTCGAGTGCAAGGTCGGACTCGCGACCCGCCCGGTGCGCGTCACGGTGCTCTCCATCGGGCTCGTATTTGCCAAGGGCGCCGGGCTGGGCGACTTCGAGCTGCTCGCCGCGTCCGTGTACGTGCTCGCCGCCCTGGCGCTGTTCACCACCGGCCAGCGGATCTGGCATGTGCGCCAGGCCTTGGCCGTAAAAGAGACCCCGGCTCCGTAACCGCGCACCGCTGCGCGGGTACCAAACCTTTAACCCCGCCAGACCATCCACCCCCGCTAGACCCACCAGGAGGCTTTTCCAGATGAGCGCGACGAACGGCGCGAAGAACGGCTCGGCAACCGAACTGCTGCGGCAGCGCGACGAGGTGCGCGTGGCGATCGTCGGCGTGGGGAACTGCGCGTCCTCGTTCGTGCAGGGCGTGGAGTACTACAAGGACGCCCACCCGAAGGACTTCGTCCCGGGCCTGATGCACGTCGACCTGGGCGGCTACCACATCCGCGACATCAAGTTCACCGCGGCGTTCGACATCGACGCCGACAAGGTGGGCAAGGATCTCTCCGAGGCGATCTGGCGCGGGCAGAACAACACGATGAAGTTCGCCGACGTGCCGAAGGCCGGGATCAAGGTCGAGCGCGGCATGACCCACGACGGGCTCGGCAAGTACCTCAAGCAGAAGATCAAGAAGGCCCCGGGCCAGACCGCCGACATCGCGGGGATCCTGCGGGAGACCCAGACCGATGTCGCTCGTCTCCTACCTGCCCGTCGGATCGGAGCAGGCGACCAAGTGGTACGTCGAACAGGCGCTGGCGGCCGGCTGCGCGTTCGTCAACTGCATCCCCGTCTTCATCGCTCGCGAGCCGTACTGGCAGAAGCGCTTCGAAGAGGCCGGCGTGCCGATCATCGGCGACGACATCAAGTCGCAGGTGGGGGCCACGATCATGCACCGCACGCTCGCGCGCCTGTTCCTCGAGCGCGGCGTTCGACTCGAGCGCACGAGCCAGCTGAACGTCGGCGGCAACATGGACTTCTACAACATGCTCGAGCGCGAGCGGCTGGAGTCAAAGAAGATCTCGAAGACCAACGCCGTCACCTCGATGCTCGACTACGAGCTGCCCGCGGACGACGTCTACATCGGCCCCTCGGACTACGTGCCGTGGCTCAAGGACCGCAAGTGGGCGCACATCCGCATCGAAGGGGAGTCGTTCGGCGGCGCCCCGCTCAACATGGAGCTGAAGCTCGAGGTTTGGGACTCGCCGAACTCGGCCGGGATCGTCATCGACGCGGTGCGCCTGTGCAAGCTGGCGCTCAACAACGGGATCTCGGGTGCGCTCACAGAGCCGAGCTCCTACCTCATGAAGTCGCCGCCCAAGCAGGTTCCCGATGATGTCGCGCACGACCTGACCGAGAACTTCATCGCGGACCACGCGCGGAAGCCCACGAAGCCCGCCAAGGCCAAGGCCAAGGCCAAACGCTAGCGCTGGAACCACCGCGACCTGTATTCCGGGCGCGACCGTAGGGAGCGTCACTAGCAGGCAGCGGCGATAGCCGCCCCATATTCTGGCGGCGTGATGAATTCCTCCCTCGCAGTCGCGCAGGTGACCCCCTACCCGTGGGAGGCGCGGCGCGAGGTCAACGAGTACGTCGAGCAGCTGTCCGCCGCGCTCGCGGCGCGCGGGCACGCCATGCTCGTGCTCGCGCCCTCGGGCTCGCGCTCGCTCGTGCGCGACTCTCGGCGCGCGATCCGGGCGGCGGCATCGGACCCCGAGTCGCTCTTGACGCCGGGCGCCGTCACCGTCCTCGCCATGGGGCAGAGCGTCCCCGCGCCGGCGCGTCGTGGCGGCACCGTCTCCGTGCCGATCGACGTGGCGAAGACGATCGAGCGGGTGCTGATGCTGGCGCCGCTCGACATCGTGCACGTGCACGAGCCTTTCGCGCCGAGCGCCTCGGCTGCCGCGCTGCGCCACTCGCGGGCGCTCAACGTCGGCACTTTCCATTCACCCACGGAGCGGGTGCTCTCGACGCAGGTCGCGCGGCGCTTCATCCAGCTGTTCTTCGGCCGGCTCGACGCTCGGATGGCGACCTCGGTCGCGACACGCGAGCTGATCAGCGGGTTCTTTCCCGGGCACTACGAGGTGTTGCCCGGCGGAGTCGACCTGGAGCGATACTCGGATTCGCCGGGAGCAGGAGCGGACGAGAGCGCGCCGGTCGAGATCGCCTTCGTGATGGACGAGGAGCGTGCTTCTTTACGTCTCTTCCTGCGCGCCCTGCGACGCCTGCCGCCGGCGCCGAGCTGGCACGCGACCATCTGGACGGCGCGGGCGGGGGATCCGCCACCGCGGCTGGGAGCCCGCCTGCGCGAGCGGGTGCGGTTCGCCGGCGAGGGAGAGATGCGCCTCGAGCAGCTCCTCGGCAGGGCAGACGTCCTGTGTGCGGCGTCGGGAGGCCTGGCTCCGGCTCCGTCGCTTCTCATGAAGGCGGTGGCGGCGCAATGCGTGCCTGTGGCGGCCCGGCTTCCGGTCTACGAGGAGGCATTGCGCGACGGCGAGCTCGGACTGCTGTTCGAGCCGCTCGACCTGGAGCTGCTCGCGGCGCAGCTGACACGGGTGATCGCGGACGGCCAGCTGCGAGCGTCCTTGCGCGCGGCCGGCCGCGCGGTGCGACCGCAGCTCGGGTGGGACGGCGTCGCGGAGCGCTGCGAGGAGACCTACCGCCGCATCGACGCGCGGCGGCATCCGGCGGAGGGAGACTCGGCGGTGCGCGCGCGGCTCGGCGGGCGCAGCTTCATCTTCTGCGACCTCCACATGCACACGGACCATTCTCCGGATTGCGCGACTCCGGTCGACGTGCTGCTGGAGACCGCCAAGGAACGCGGCCTGGGCGCCATCGCCGTCACGGACCACAACGAGATCAGCGGCGCCTGGGAGGCCCACGAGCGCGCCAACGGGATCAAGGTGATCGTTTCGGAGGAGGTCAAGACCGCGCACGAGGGAGAGGTGATCGGCCTCTTCATCAAGGAAAAGATCCCCCGCGGGATGAGCCTGCGGGAGACGATCGACGCGATCCACGAGCAGGGAGGACTCGCCTACGTCCCGCATCCGTTCGACCGCCTGCACGCCGTGCCGGACTACGAGCACCTGCTCCAGGTCATCGAGGACATCGACATCCTCGAGGTGTTCAACGCGCGGGTGGCGGTGCGCGGCTTCAACGACGAGGCGCGGGTGTTCGCGGACAAGTACCGCGTCGTCGCGGGCGCCGGCTCGGACAGCCACGTCCCCCAGGGGCTCGGCACGGTGAAGATCCGCATGCGCGACTTCGACGGCCCGCAGGAGTTCCTCGAGAGCCTCCGGGACGCCGACATCCTTCACAAGCGCAAGAGCCTGATCTACCTTCAGTCCTTGAAGTTCATGCAAACGAAAGTGCGCCGGCCGCGCTGAGCGGCGACGTTGCAGGAGGCAACTATCCATGCAGCGCAAAGGACAAGACACGGCGTCGTCCAAACCCTTCGCGCACATGCCGGCCACGGATGACGAGATACGAGAGAAGTACCTCGAGCGGGCGATCCGCGAGCTCAACCGGCTGACGCACGACCTCCAGGACTGCGAGCACTGCCCGCGCGGGAGCCTGATGCCCGTCCTCGGCTCCGGGCATCCGCAGGCGGACATCCTCCTGCTCAAGTACGCGCCGACCGCGTCGGAGATCGAGGAGGGCGTCGCCTTCTACGGGCGCGCCGGGGGCGCGTTGATGAAGAGCTTCAAGCGTCTCGGCATCGACCCGCTCTCCGTCTACGGCACTCTCTGCGTCAAGTGCCCCGTCGCCGACACCGATCTCGCGGCGGCCGAATGCATCGCGCGCGTGATCGAGGAGATCGCGGTCGTCTCGCCGCGGATCGTCGTGGTGATGGGCGAGCGGGCGCTCGCCACCCTGAACGACTTCGACCTGCCGCTCTCCGCGCGCATCGACCCCCAGCCCGGCGAGATCCAGTCGCTGACGCCGACGATCGACGCGCTCTACGTGCCCGAGATCGACTCCGCGCTCGACGACCAGAGCGCCAAGCAGGCGTTCTGGCACGCCTTCCGCCCGCTCGGCGAGTGGTGGGCTGATCAGCCTCCGTACTGAGTACGGCAGTCGGCAGTCGGCAGTCGGCAGGAAATGCTCTTCAGGCCAGCCAGTGGACGGGCGGGCCCTGATAGCCGGCGCGGGCGATCAGGCGCTCCTCTCCGCCCGGCCACAGCTTCAGCCGGACGTCAGCGAGCTCGTTCGCGGGCTCCATCCACAGCCATGCGAACGGCGCCTCCGGCGTTGCGCGGGCGCCGGCATCGTGGATGGCCGACTCCAGCTGCGCCCAGCTCGTCTCGCTCAGGTAGGCGAGCACGATGGAGTGGAACAGCACAGTCGCGGTGCCCGTCGCCGGCTCCGACAGCTCCGTGGTCGCCCACTCGCCGGCATCGGCGTTGTCGATCTGCGCCGGCACGCGGGCGCCGATCTCGAGCGCAGCCTGCAACCGCTCGATCCGGTCCAGCTGGTCGGGC
>CAWAUD010000014.1:0-201815 GCA_963785085.1 uncultured Solirubrobacterales bacterium
CGAAGCCTTCACCGGGCATCCCGCGCACCACCGAGTCGAACCGCTCGGGTTCCACGCCCAGAAGCTCGTAGGACCAATCCAGCCCCACGGCAGCAAACGCAGCGTTCTGCATAGCCGGCGAGCGACTGTGCCCAACCGGCCACCCCAGCAGCGCAACGCGCATCAGCCGGCAGCCGACTGCCGACTGCCGACTCGCCGACTCCGGCTCATCGCTGCGGACAAGTAGTAGGCGACTTCGCCACCCGCAGCGTTGCGGGCGGCGTTGTACTTCGCCTGGTCCTGTTCGAACTGCTGGAACGTGCTCGAGAACGCGTGCTGGCCGCAGGTGCCGGGCTTCACGACGTAGTAGAGGTAGTCGACGTTCGCCGGGCGGGCCGCGGCGCGCAGCGAGGCGAGACCCGGATTGCCGATCGGCGTCGGCGGCAGGCCTGCACGCGTGCGCGTGTTGTAGGCGGAGTCGCTGGACAGCTCGCTCTGCTTGAGCGGCTCGGTCCAGTTGCCGGTCGCGTATCGGATCGTGGCGTCGATTCCGAGCGGCTGTCCCTGCTTGAGCCGGTTGTAGATGACGGCTGCCACGAGCGGGCGCTCGCGGTCGAGCTGAGCCTCGCGCTCGACCATCGACGCGATCTTCAGCACGTCGTAGGGAGTCAGGTTCTTGCGGCGGGCGTAGGAGAGGTCCAGCGAGGCGAAGTTCTGAGCGAACGCGGCCGCCTGCTTCTGCGCGAGCGTGAGAGCCCGGGCGCCCCTGCGCAGCTCGTAGGTGGCCGGGAACATGAAGCCCTCGCGGTCGGAGATGCGCTCGCCGCGGAACTCGGGCGGCAGCCCGACCGAGCTGTCGCGGGTCGCGGCCACGTAGTTGCCGCGCACTCCCGCCCGCCCCACGATCGGCGCCACCTCGCGCCGCGAGAGCCCTTCGGGGATGGTCACCTGGATGAGCTGGTTGCCGGGGCCCTGCTCGAGCTTGTCGAGCACGTCGCCGTAGGGGGAGTCCTTGCGCAGGTAGTAGACGCCCGGCTTGAGCGAGCTCGACTTGCCGGACAGCCGAGCACGCAGCTCGAACAGGGTCGCATTGCCGATCACCCCCGCCTGGTCGAGCGTGTCCGCAATCGTCCCGACGCCCGAGTCGCGCTGGATCGTCACCCGCACCGGGTCGCCGCCCTTGCCGGCGAACGGCTGAAACAGCGCGACCAGGAAGGCGACTGCCGCCAGGGCGACGGCGAGCACCGCGAGTCGCCGGATTCCGCGCGAGCTCACGGCCGGTGCCTCATCAGGTAGCTGTCCAGCAGGTGCGCGGCCGCCCGCGAGTCCTCCGGCGTGCGGCCCGGCGTGCGCTTCGCGAGCGTCGTCGTGAACCGCTCGTCGTAGGTGTCGACGGGCACGGGGAGCTCCGCCCCCAGGCGCTCCGCGAAGGCGCGCGCCTCTGCGGTCTGCGGGGAGTCGCCCCCGGACAGGGATACCGGCAGCCCGACGACCACGCGCTCGGCGCCCTGCTCTTCGACCAGCCGCTTGACGGCGGCGATGCCCTCGTCACCCGCCGGCGCGGGGATCACGTCGAGCGGCGTCGCGAGGGTGCCGGTCGGATCGCTGATCGCGCACCCGCAGCGGGCGCTGCCGTAGTCGAGGGCCAGTACGCGAATCAGCCCGGTGAGTGCAGGGCCTCCTCGATGACGCGCCTGGCCACCGCCAGCGCCTCATCGAGCTTCGCCGCATCCTTGCCACCGGCCTGAGCCATCGTGTCGCGGCCTCCGCCCTGGCCGCCGACCGGCTCGGCGGCGGCGCGGATGATGTCCGCCGCGTTCAGACCCTTCTCCACCGCCGACTTGGTCAGGCTCGCGATCAGGTGCGGTCGTCCTTCCCGCACCGTCCCGAGCACCACGGCTGCGTCGTGCAGCGACGACTTCACGCGGTCGGAGAGGTCGAGCAGCTGCTTGGGGTCCCCCAGGTCGACCACCGCCGTGACCACCTTCAGCCCGTCTTCCTCGACGGCTTGCGCCGTCAGCTCCCTCGCCAGCTCGTCGACGCGGCCGGCGCCGCCCGACGCGAGCTCGCGCTCCAGCTCATGTGCGTGCTCGAGCGCCGACTCGACCGCGGCCGGCGCGTCCTCGGGCCGCGTGCGAAGACGCTCGGCGATCCGCCTCAGGGCCGCATCGCGCTCGCGCATCAGCCGCGCCGCTTCCGGCCCCGTGACGGCCTCGACGCGGCGGACGTTCGCGGCGCTCGATCCTTCCCCGACCAGCTTGAAGATCCCCACCTCGGCGGTGTTCTGGACGTGTGTGCCGCCGCACAGCTCGCGCGAGACGCCCGCGACCTCCACCATGCGGACCTCGTCGCCGTACTTCTCGCCGAACAGGGCCATCGCCCCGAGCTCCTCCGCCTGCTGCCGCGTCGTGTGGATCGCGCGCACGGGATGGCTCTCGGCGATCCAGCGGTTCACCTGGTCCTCGATCGCGTCCAGCTCGGCGCGCGACAGCGCGCGGCCATGCGTGAAGTCGAAGCGCAGCTTGTCGGGGCGCACCGCCGAGCCTGCCTGGCGGACGTGCGTGCCTAGCTCTGCGCGCAGCGCGGCGTGCAGCAGATGGGTGGCGGTGTGGTTGGAGGCGGTCGCGTGGCGGGCCTCCCAGTCGACCTGCGAGCCGCACCGGATCGCCCTCGTTCAGGTCGCCGTTCTCCACGGACAGCTCCACGGCCTGGTCGTCGCCGATGCGGAAGACGTCGCTGACGCGCGCGGTGCCGGAGTCCGTCTCGACGGTTCCCGCGTCGGCGACCTGGCCGCCGCCCTCCGGGTAGAACGGGCTCTCGGGGAACTTCGCCAGCAGGCGGCCGTCGTCGCGCATCAGCGCCCCGACGCTCGAGCGGACGTCGGTCGTCTCGTAGCCGACGAAGCGAGTCGGAAAGCCGGCCCGCCGGGCGAAGGTGACCACCACGTCGTGGTCGTCCTCCGTCCCGTGCGCGGTGGCGGTTCCCATGCGTGCCCGCACGCGCTGCTCCTCCATCAGCTCGTGGAAGCCCTCGTCGTCGACGGACAGCCCCTGCTCGGCAAGCAGCTCCCGCGTCAGGTCGTAGGGGAATCCGTAGGTGTCGTGCAGCCGGAACGCGTCCTCGGCGTCGATCCACGAGGTGCCTTCCCGCTTTGCGCGCTCGATCAGCTCGGCGAGCAGGCCCGTCCCCTGCTCCAGCGTGCGGCCGAAGCTCTCCTCCTCGGCCTCGAGCCACTGTTGGATCGCGTCGCGCTCGGCGCGCAGATCCGGATAGACGTCGCCCATCAGCTCGATCACCTTGTCGGCGAAGCGGCCGAGGAACGGCGACTCGAGCCCGATCGATCGCCCCTGCTGGATCGCCCGGCGCATCACCCGCCGCAGGATGTAGCCGCGGTCCTCGTTGGAAGGCACGACGCCGTCGGCGATCAGGAAGGTCATCGCGCGACCGTGGTCGGCGAGCACGCGCAACGCCCTGGTCGCAACCGGGTCGGATCCGTACTTCCGGCCCGAGAGCTGCTCGCCGAGGTCCACCAACGGCCGGAACTGGTCGTTCTCGTACACCGAGGGGACGTCCTGGAGGATCGCTGCGATCCGGTCCAGCCCGGCGCCGGTGTCGATGTTGCGCTTCGGCAGCGGGGTCAGCGAGCCGTCCTCATGCAGCTGGCTCTCCATGAAGACCAGGTTCCAGAACTCGAGGAACCGCTCCGTGTCGTCGCCCGGCCGGTCGCCGGCGCCTCCGAAGCCGAGGCCGCGGTCGTAGTACAGCTCCGAGCACGGGCCGCAGGGGCCAACCGGCCCGGCCTGCCAGAAGTTGTCCGCGCGCGAGAGCAGCACGATCCGCTCGTCTTCCACTCCGACCGAGCGCCAGCACTCGATCGCCTCCTCGTCGGGGCCCAGGCCGAGCTCCTCGTCGCCGGCGAACACCGTGATCCAGATGCGCTCCGGATCCAGCTCGAAGCCCTTGGTCGAGAGCTCCCACGCGTACTCCACCGCGCCCTGCTTGAAGTAGTCGCCGAACGAGAAGTTCCCGAGCATCTCGAAGAACGTCAGATGGCGCGCGGTCAGCCCGACCTGGTCGATGTCGGTCGTGCGGAAGCACTTCTGGCATGAGGTGAGCCGCGGATGCGGCGGGTCCTCCTGGCCCAGGAAGTAGGGCTTCAGAGGCTGCATGCCGGCGGTCGTCAGCAGGACCGACGGGTCATACGCCGACGGCACGAGCGAGCCGGACGGCACGAGCTTGTGATCGCGCTCCTGGAAGAACTCCAGGAACGCTGCGCGGATCTCCTTTGAGGTGCGCGGCGCCACGGTGCGGCCGATTCTAAGAGGCGATGGTGCCGTGACCGACGACTCGGTCGCCGGCCAGCAGGCACGCGACCTGCCCCGGCGCGACTCCGAAGGCGTCGTCTTCCAGGCGGACCGTGAGGTTCGTGTGCGATCCGGCCGGCAGCGACGCCTCGACTCGTGCCGGCGCGGCGGTCGAGCGGTAGCGCAGCTTGACGCCGTCGACCTGCGAGCCGGGCCGGTAGAGGACGGCCTCCTCGACGCTCACCTCGCGAGCCGCCAGCTCTGTGCGCGGGCCGACGACCACGACGTTCGCCTGCGGCATCCTTGGAGAGCACGAACAGGGGCTCGCCCGCGGCGACGCCGAGGCGGCGGCGCTGGCCCACGGTGTAGCGCCGGTGCCCCCGATGTGTCCCGAGCGACCGGCCGGCGCTGTCGCGCACCTCGCCCGGCGCGTCGGCGCGGCCACCGTGGCGCTCGAGGAACCGCTCGCGCCCCGGTGCCCGCCAGGAAGCACAGGTCCTGGCTGTCGGGCTTCGAGGCGACTGGGAGCTCCGCCTCCGCCGCCAGCGCCCGCACCTCGGGCTTGGTCACCTCGCCGAGCGGGAACCGCAGACGACCCAATTCGCCCGGGTCGAGCGCGCACAGCATGTACGTCTGGTCCTTGGCCGGGTCGGCGGCGCGCGCGAGCAGCGGGCCCTCGGCGTCACGGGTGATCCGCGCATAGTGGCCGGTCACCAGCGCCGGGGCGCCAAGCCGCGAGGCAAGCGCCAGCATGGCGTCGAAGCGGACCTGTCCGTTGCAGCGCACGCAGGGGTTGGGGGTGCGGCCGCGATCGTGCTCGGAGATGTAGTTGTCGACGACCGCACCGCGGAACTCGTCCCGCAGGTCGAGGGTGAAGTGCGGCAGGCCCATCGAATGGGCAAGCGCCCGCGCGCCGAGCACCGCCTGAGGGGAGCAACAGCTGCGCTCCCCGTCGGTCTCCTGGTCGGCCCAGAGCTTCAGCGTCACCGCGACGACCTCATGCCCGGCCCGCTGCTCCAGCAGCGCCGCGGCCGCGCTGTCCACGCCTCCGCTCATCGCGATGAGGGCGCGATCGCGCCGTTCGGACAGCAGGGGGCGGCCCTCTGCCGAGACCAGGTCCGAAAGAGCGCGATGAAGCGCATCGGCCGCAAGGTCGGCGGCATGGAACTTCCCCGGCGAAAGCCCGCCCAGCTCGGCCGCGACGTCGTGAGGGCCGATGACGGCCGCCTCGAGCAGCGAAGCACCATCGGCGAGCGCCGCAGCGGCACTTCCCGCCGCAAGCATGGCCCCGCACCCCTCGGCATCGAAGGTGACACCAGCGATCCGCCCGTCCTCGCATCGAAGCGAGATACGAACCAGATCACCACAGGGCGCCCCGCCGGCGGACCCAACAACGGCACCGTTGGCGACAGGCCCACGATGCCGCGGAAAATTCAGATGCTCCGAGAAGGACACACGCCCATTATGGACGGGCGCCGCCACCGCCTACCGCCTACCGCCTACCGCCTACGAGCCGTATCAACAAACTGATCGATCGTCTCGAAGTCGAGGTACCCGGTCTTCACCTGGGCAGCGCCTCGACGATCGACGATCACCAGCGACGGCGTCTGCGTCACCTGGGCGGTGCCGGTGATACGCGTGTAGTGCGAGAGGTTCCTCACCGTGTCGTCGAACACGGCGACCCGGCCACCGTGACGCGACAGGCGGGCGACCGACTCGTGCACGCTGCGGTCGTCGACCGCCTTGCTGTTCCAGAACAGCAGCACGACGACCTTCTTCTTGTCGAGCGCGCGGCCGACGGCGACGGGAAGTCCCTCGCCAGAAGTCTTGGAGTCTGCAGTGGCGGCGGCACCCTCGGCCGGCGCGGGCTTGCTGGCCGGAGCCGGAGTCGCGGGAGTCTGCTGTGCCGGAGTGGCAGGCGTGCTCGCCGTGTCCGACCCGCCCGAACGCGAACGGGTGAACATGAACATCCCGGCGAACAGGACGGTGCCGATGATGGCCAGCAGGACCGGCCGTGGTAGCGACGCGGTCATGAGTAGTAATGGCCCCAGCTTGCCGCTGCCGCCTGAGATTTGAACCTGTCGCAACAGGTGGGCGTCCTCAGGACCTGCCGGTACACCGGCAAACCCGATTCGAACTCCCGTCTCATATGTGTTGGCTCAAACACTGAGCGGCTGGCGTACAAGCTCGAGCCTCCCTGAAGGTAGCAACTTGGCTACGTCATCGGCAGGCGCCGCTCAGGACCTTAGGCCGTGGCCCAAACCTTGCGTTTGGCCTAGGTTTGCGCTTCGCCCTCCACCTTGATCCCCAGTTCCCGCAGCTGTTTTTGCTCCACGGGAGCGGGGGCGCCGGTCATCGGGTCGCTTCCGGTGGCGGTCTTGGGGAAGGCGATCACCTCGCGGATCGACTCCTGCTTCGCCAGCAGCGCGACGATCCGGTCCAGGCCGAACGCGATGCCGCCGTGCGGCGGGGCGCCGTACTTCAGCGCCTCGATCAGGAAGCCGAACCGCTCGTCGGCCTCCTGGCGGCTGATCCCGATCGTCTCCAGCACGCGGTACTGCACCTCGGGATCGCTGATGCGGATGCTCCCCCCGCCCAGCTCCGTGCCGTTCAGCACCACGTCATAGGCCCGGGACAGCGCCTTCGAGGGATCGGTGGAAAGCAGGTCGAGCGCCCCGGGCGCAGGCGAGGTGAAGGCGTGGTGGAGCGGATCCCAGCGCTGCTCGTCGTCGTTCCACTCCATCAGGGGGAAGTCCACGATCCAGACGAGCTTCCAGTCGTCCTCGGCGGCGAGCCCGAAGCGCCGGGACAGCTCGAGCCGCAGCGCGCCCAGCGTCAGCGACGCGGTTCCCTCGTCGTCGGCCACGAGCAGCAGCAGGTCGCCCGGTGACGCGCCGAGCTCGGCGCCGATCGCCGCGGTCTCCTTTTCGCCCAGGAACTTCGCGACGGGCGAGCGCCAGCCGCCGCCCTCCTCGGCGTAGGCCCAGACCAGCCCCCCGGCGCCCTGCGACTGGGCGAACTCGATCAGGCGGTCGAGCTCGGCCCGGGACAGCTCGTGCGCGCCGGCGTTGATGCCGCGCACGACGCCGCCGCGCTCCAGCACGCCGCGGAAGACCTTGAACTCGGTGCCGGCCAGCGCCGCGCCCAGGTCGTGGATCTCGAGCCCGAAGCGCAGGTCCGGTCGATCGGTGCCGTACCGCGCGACCGCCTCGGCGAAGGCCATGCGGGGCAGCGGGAGCGGCAGCTCGATGCCGGCAGCGCCGAAGGCCGCGGCGAGGATTCCCTCCGACACGGCGATCACGTCGTCCTCGTGCACGAACGACATCTCGAGGTCCAGCTGGGTGAACTCCGGCTGGCGGTCGGCGCGCAGGTCCTCGTCCCGGAAGCAGCGCGCGATCTGGTAGTAGCGCTCGTAGCCGGCGATCATCAGCAGCTGCTTGAAGAGCTGCGGCGACTGCGGCAGCGCGTAGAAGCTGCCGCGCTGCATCCGGCTCGGCACGATGAAGTCGCGTGCGCCCTCCGGTGTCGAGCGCGTGAGGATCGGCGTCTCCAGCTCGAGGAAGCCCTGCGCGATCGAGGTGGCCGCGCATCGCGGCGACGACGCGGTGGCGCAGCTCGAGCGAGCGCAGCAGCGGCTTCGCGGCGCAGGTCGAGGTAGCGGTAGCGCAGCCGCAGCGCCTCGTCGACCGCGACGTCCTCGTCGAGCTGGAACGGGGGCGTGAGCGCCTCCGCAAGGACGTCGACCGCGACCACGCGGATCTCGATCTCGCCGGTGGGGAGATCGGGGTTGACGGTCTCCTCCGAGCGGCGCACCACCTCGCCGCGCACGGAGATGACCCATTCCGAGCGCAGCGCGTGCGCGGCGCTGTGCGCCTCGGGCGCCGTCTCCGGGTTGAAGACCACCTGCACCAGGCCGGTGCGGTCGCGCAGGTCCACGAACACGAGGCCGCCGTGGTCACGGCGGCGGTGCACCCAGCCCGCGACGCGCACCTGGTCGCCGACGCGGTCGGAGCGTAGGTCCCCGCTCCAGGCGTCGCGGTAGTCGTTCGCCCGGGGGGACGGCAGGCCGGGGGTCGTCATAGGCGCTTGAGCAGCTCCTGGCGCAGGCGAGCGACCGGAATCTCCTCCTGCTCGCCGGCACGCATGTCGCGCAGTATCGCGGCCTCGCGGCTCCACTCCTCGGGCCCGACGATCACGACCCAGGGGACCTCCATTCGGCCGGCCTGCTTCATCTGGCCCTTGAGGCTGCGGCCACCCGCGTCGATCGTCGCGCCGACGCCCTCCTCGCGCAGCTCGGACACGGTCCGGAACGCCCGCTCACGCGCGGCAGGCTCGGTGACGGCGAACAGCACCTGCGACCGGTCGGCGCCCTCGACTCCTGCCGCCGCGCCGGAAGCCTCCATCGCCTGGGCGATGCGCTCCAGCCCCGTCGCCCATCCCGCCCCGGGCGTCGGGTCGCCGCCGATCTGCTCGATCAGCCGGTCGTAGCGGCCGCCGCCGCCGATGCCGCTCTGGGCCCCGAGCGCATCCGAGCGGAACTCGAACACGGTCCGCGTGTAGTAGTCGAGCCCGCGAACGAGGCGCGGGTCGAGCTCGTAGTCGATGCCGGCCCCGTCGAGCAGCGCCCGGACCTCGTCGAAGTGAGCGCGGTCCTCGTCGGAGAGCCGGTCGACCATCTTGGGCGCGGCATCGGTGGCCGCGCGGGCCTCAGCGGAGTCCCAGTCGAACGCGCGCATCGGGTTGATCTCGATCCGCGCGCGCTGCTCGGCATCGAAGGCGTCTGTGCCCAGGAGGTTGTCGCGCAGCTCGCGCGAGTACTCGGTGCGGGACTCCGGGTCGCCGATGCTCGTCAGGTGAAGGCGGATGCCCGTCAGGCCGAGCCGCGCGTAGAGGTGCGCGAGCAGGTCGATCAGCTCGGCATCCACGGCGGGGTCGTCCGAGCCGATCGTCTCGATGCCAACCTGCGCGTGCTGCCGGTAGCGCCCCGACTGTGGGGCCTCGTAGCGGAACATCGGTCCCGTGTACCAGAGCTTCACCGGCTGCGGCAGCTTGTGCATCCCGTGCTCTATATAGGCGCGACAGACGGGCGCGGTCCCCTCCGGGCGCAGCGTCAGTGACCGGCCCGACTGGTCCTCGAACGTGTACATCTCCTTGCGCACGATGTCGGTCGCCTCGCCCACCGTGCGGGTGAACAGGCCCGAGTCCTCGAAGGTCGGCGTCTCGATCTGACCGAAGCCGGCGCCCTCGGCGAGCCGGCGCGCCTCGTCCACGATCCGCCGGCGGGTGGCCGCCTGTTCCGGCAGTAGGTCGTATGTGCCGCGCGGGGCCTGGAACCGCTCGCTCATCCTCGAGCGAGCTCTGCCAGGAAGGGGTTCGTGCGGCGCTCCGCTCCGAGCGACGTGATCCCCATGTGGCCCGGGTGGACCGTTGTGTCCCCGGGCAGCGACTCGACCAGGCCGCTGATCGAGTTGAGCAGCGTTCCCCAGTCACCGCCCGGGAGGTCCACCCTGCCGACCGAGCCCTGGAACAGGACGTCCCCGGAGAAGACCGCCTGCTCGGCGGGGATCGAGTAGGTCAGGTGCCCTGGACTGTGCCCGGGTGTGAAGAGAACGTCGATGTCGAGGCCCGCAAGCTGAAGCTGCTCGCCGCCGCGCAGCGTGTGCTCGGCCTCCCAGCTCTCGTACGGGCCGAAGCCCGCGAACGGGACGTAGCTCATGATGTCCGCGAGCACCGGCCGCTCGATCTCGCTCACGTACACCGGGGCTCCGGTCGCCTTCGCCACCGGGGCGACGGCGCCGACGTGGTCGAAGTGGCAGTGCGTCACGAGCACGGCCTCGATCGTCACGCCGAGCTCGTCGATGGCGGCCAGGAGACGTTCCGCCTCCTCGCCGGGATCGATGATCACGGCCCGGTCGGAGTCGTCGCGCCGCGCGATGAAGCAGTTCTCCGCCACGGGGCCGACTGTGAACATGCTGACGTCCATCGGCTGGAGTCTATTCGCGGCCGATCAGGTCTCGGAGCGCTCCTGCCGCGCCTGGCGCCTGCGGTACAGAGCCGAGTCGACCAGGTGGAACGCGGGCACGTAGATCGCGCCGGCGACCACGCTGAGCGCGATCGCGCCTCCCGCCGGAGCTTTCACGATCAGGATCAGCAGCAGGCACAGGGCGGCTGCCGCGATCCCCCCGCGGAGGATCGAGCCCTGCCACGTCGGAGGGCGGTTCTGGCGCTCACGCCGGTTGCGCTCCGCGCTCGCGCGGACCTGCGCGCGGGAGGTCCTGCCCCGCCGGCGCACCGTTCCGGCCTGGGTTCCCTTGTGCTTGCGCCGGCGGCGCTGCTGGGCCATCTCGGACTCCGGTCCTAGTGGTGGTGGTGGGGTGTGTGCCGGCCGATCGCGTGTTCGAGGACGTGACGGCGCTCTTCGAACCCGCGGATCTCGATGTCCTCCGGGAATCCCTCGAGCGCTCCGGCGGGTGCCAGGCCGACGAGCTCGGCGCAGCTGATGCTCGTACCGCGCTCGGTGGCTTCCTTGCGTACCGCCTCGATCACCTCTGCCAGCGGCACGCGGAACGGGTCCTGGACGTTGGTCGAGACCTGGCAGTTCTCGCCGGGCCCGAGGGCGATGCCGATCGCCCGCACGCCGGGCAGGCCGCCGTCGCGCTCGCGGACGACCGCCGCGATGGAGCGCGCCACCTCGACGTCCGCCGTGTCCAGCTCGACGTTGAAGGCGACCAGCGGTGGGCGCGCAGCCACCAGAGTTGCGCCGGCGGTCGGGTGCATCCGGACGGGCCCGAAGTCCGGAGCCAGCTCCCCCTCTCGCATGCGCTCGGCGAGCGCGTCGATGCCTCCCTCGCGAAAGTACGAGCGCTCCCGGCGCTCGGGGGTCGTTGCCAGCTCCCCGTAGCCGAACACCGGCAGCTCCAGCTCCGCGGCGAGCCGGTTCGCGACCGCCAGTGCCTCGTCCCGGGCGTTCGCCCGGTCCGACTCGGTCAGGTAGACGATCGGGACCACGTCGAGCGCGCCGATGCAGGGGTGCGCACCGGCGTGGGTACGCATGTCGATGCAGTCGACGGCTACGCGAGCGCCGGCAATCACGGTGTCGGCTATCTCCTGCGGATCCCCGACCAGCGTGAACACGCTGCGGTTGTGGCTGGCATCCGTGTGGACGTCGAGCAGTCGGCAGCCGTGCGTGGCGAATGCCCGTCCGATGTCCTCGACCCGTTGCTCGTCTCGTCCCTCGCTGACATTCGGAACCGTCTCCAGCACGATGCGGCTCATCTTATTGAGGGAGCTAAAGAGGACTCAGCAGGTGTTCGATACCGCCAGTGTGCGTGCGTTGCGCCGGCTGCGGCCTCTGATCACCTACGCCAACGTGATGGCGACCCTCGCGATGTTCATCGCGCTGGGCGGCGGAGCCTATGCCGTGACCGTCCCGCGCAACAGCGTCGGCCCCGCGCAGCTGAAGAAGAACGCGGTGAACGGCCGCGCCGTGCGCAACGGCTCGCTGACCGCCAAGGACCTGTCCTCCGGAACGCTGCCGCTGAACGTTGCCGGCAAGGCCGACGACGTCGATCCGCCGACGCCCAAGCCCGGAGCGATCAAGACCATGCCGCTGAAGACGAGCTCCGCGGGAACGATCTTCGTGATGGGCGTACTGCGTGACCCGTTCGTGACCTGCGGCCTGGTGGCCGCGTGCGGCGCCCAGTGGGGCGTGTACGTGGACGGCAAGCCGGTCCCCGACTCGGGGCTGGCCCTGCAGGCCGACGCGGGCTCTGGGGACGGGCGCACCACCTACACGCTTTACGGGGCCAGCGCGCGGGTGCCGCGCGGACAGCACACCGTCGAGCTGGTGCGGGCCGTGTTCGGGGCCGGCGCGAGCGTCGGCGAATTCGGCGTCCAGCTCGGCGCCTTCGGCCTCGCCGGCTGAAAACGCGCTCGTTGCGATAGTCACAACCTCCCCCGCGAAAACCGCACAACCTCCGCGCAGCGTTGCTACCTTGCGCGTGCAGGGGTACTGCAGTTCGAGCAAACGCGAAGGAAGTCATGCGGAAGCTGATCTTGGCCATCGCGGCGCTTACGGCGCTGCTGTTGAGCGCCGGCGCGGCGCAGGCATACCACTCGGA
Source organism: uncultured Solirubrobacterales bacterium (assembly GCA_963785085.1). Classification (GTDB taxonomy): domain Bacteria; phylum Actinomycetota; class Thermoleophilia; order Solirubrobacterales; family JBBDJG01; genus CAWACB01. The sequence goes on from CAWAUD010000014.1 coordinate 12,404, forward strand.
ACTCGCATCGATCGAGGGCGAGGACATGACGGGCGCAGGCCGCGTCGTCGACGAGCTCGACACCGGCGCCACGAGCGGCGGATCGCTGCGGCGCCTCGAGAACAACGGCAGCGTGTCCGCGGACCTCACGATCGCGGAGCCGGCGACGCACATCACCGTCTACGCGCGCGCCGGACAGCAGTGCGGCGGCGTGTGGCCGCGGTTCAGCGTCCGGGTCGATGACCAGCTGATCGGGACCGTGGTGGTCGACTCGGTGGCGTGGGACCCATCCAGCCTGCCTGTCGATCTCGCCCCCGGGACGCACCACATCGACCTCAGCTACGTGAACGACTTCTCCGCGCCCGACTGCGAGCGCTGGCTGCGGATCGACCGTGTCGAGCTGCGCCACGAGCCGTGGCGCGCCTTCCCCAAGGACTCGATCTGGAACCGGCCCGCCTCCGAGAAGGGCACGCTCGTCGCCAACCCCTTCCCCGACAACCTGTGGCTGACCTACGGCGACGGCCTGCTGGTCGGCGGCGGTCCCTGCAACAGCAGCGACCACGACTTCGAGTACCGCAAGCCGATCTACTTCGCCGACGAGAACGATCCGGTGACGACGATCGTCAACAAGACGATCCCGAGCTGGGACCCGCGCGGCGAGCTGCGCTGGGACGGCCGGCCGATCCCGCTGCCCCGGGGCGTCAAGCCCGCGGAGGGCACCGACGGGCATCTCGTGATCGTCTCGGCCGACCGCAAGACCGCCTTCGAGTTCTGGCGCGCCACTTCCGTGAGCGTCCTCGGCATCACGGCCGCGACCGTGACGATGTACGACCTGACCGGCCCCGGGTACTCGGACATACCCGGCAACAACGCAGCCCGTGGAAGCGGCATGCCGGTCGTGAACACCGCGCTGCGCGCGGAGGAGGCCTACTACGGGTTCCACCACGCGCTCGCGTTCGACGTCCCGAGCGTCGGCCCGGACTACGTCTCGCCGCCGGCCTCGAAGAGCGACGGGGAGGGCGGACCGCTGGAGTACGGCCAGCTGTTCGTGCTGCGCCCGGACTTCCAGATCCCGGACGACGCGCCGCGCGGAGTGCAGAACGTGCTTCGGGCGCTCAAGGTCTACGGCGCCTACATCGGCGACCAGGGGTCGAACTGGCAGATCGACACCGACTCCAGTTCGCGGCCGGCCCTGTGGTGCGCCTCGGGCGTGGACCGCAACGCCTTCCAGGACCTCGTGAAGCCCTCAGACCTGATGATGGTCCAGCCGAACGCGCCTGACGGGTCGGCGCCGGCGCCCGCCACGCCCACCGCTCCGTAAGCCGCTGGTAGATTCAAACGCCCCCGCCGGAGTAGCTCAGTCGGTTAGAGCAGCGGAATCATAATCCGCGTGTCGGGGGTTCGAGTCCCTCCTCCGGCATCTGCGAAAGCCCCGCTACGGCGGCTGCTCTGACAGCCCCACGGCTACGAGCGCTGCCTCCTTCTCTTGATAGAGCCGGTGCAAAATGATCTTGCCGTCGCGCAACGTCCAGACCGACGCGCTGCTTGCATGGACTTCGACGCCGTCCCTTCCTCGCAGGTAGGTGCGATTGGGGACGACAACATGTTCTCCGGCGTCGATGAATGCCTCGGCCCGGACATCGATCTCTTCGAAGAGCTCCAGCCAGTCCTCCCAGAAGCGCCTGATCTCTGCGATGCCGCGGTAGACGCCGCTCTGAACCCCGAGCGACGCCGACCAGTCGACTTCCGCGTCCGGGTCGAGGTCTTGAAGCGCACTTTCGAGATCACGGCGACTCCAGGCTTCGAGGACACGACGCACGACCTCCACGTTCTCCTGCGACATTTGAGAACTCGTCCGACTAAGTACGGCGGGTCAGGGAACGAACACTCCCGTCAGCCCAGGTAGTCCTCGACGGTTCCGGCGTCGCGCAGCTGCGCCTGGTCCGGGTCGCGACCCGCGTCGCGCAGCGCTCGGCGCTGGCGCAGGTAGTCCCACAGCCGGTCCAGCTCGACCCGCACCTCCTCCAGGCGGCGCGCATCGGCTGCGACGCGCTCTCCCCCGGGGTTCTCGCTCTCGTCGTCGCGAAGGCGGCGCTCCTCCTCTTCGAGCTCCTCGATCCGCGCCTGGGCCTGTTCGTCGCTGAGGGGCTTTGGCATGCAAGAAGGGTAACGACGACCCCGATCCGGGTCGAGCGGCTTCTAGGTCATCATCCCGCCCGTGTCGCGTCAGAACGTCGAGACGGTCCTCAGCGGCTATGACGCCCTCAACCGCGGCGACGTCGAGTCGGCGGCGCTGAACCTGGCGCCCGAATTCGAGTTCACGCTGCCGCCGATGCTCCCGGATCACGAGGAGCATTCGCGCGGTGCCGACAACTTCAAGAGGATCTGGCTCGCCTGGCGTGACCAGTTCGAGGACTTCCGGCTCGAGATCGAAGAGGTCCTCGATGTCGGCGATGATCGCGTTCTCGTCATGGCGGCCACCTACGGCATCGGCAAGGGCAGCGGCATAGAGATACGAAGCCCGAGCTTCGCCCAGATCTGGACGGTCGACAACGGCGTGGTGGTCAGCATGCTGGCCCTGCCCAACCGGGCGACGGCCATGGGCGAGGTGGGCCTGGGCCCGAAGGTCGAGGAGTAATGCTGGACGCGCTCTTCTGGGGACTGGTGGGAGCCGGCGGCCTGCTGGTCGGCGCCGTCGCCGCGATGCGGATCCAGGTCCAGGCGCGATACGTCGGCGCGGCGATCGTGGTGACCGCCGGCGCGGTGATCTGCTCCTTCGGGTTCGACCTCGACGAGAAGGCCTACGAGCTCGGCGGCGGCGCGGCAGCGACACTGGGGGTGATCGGCGGTGCGCTGGCGCTGTACGTCGCGGCCCGGATGCTTGACCGCCCGGCGCCGGGTGCAGGCGTCTCGGCGCTCCTCCTCCCCGCCCTCCCGGCTTCGGTCGTGATCGCGATCACGGTGGTCGAGGACGGCGACGTCGGCGGAGCGATCATGCTCACCGTTTTCCTCTGGAACATCGCGTACGGGGCCTGGGTCGTAACGGGGCTCCATGACGCCGGGCGGCTGAGCTCCGAGGTCCTGCGACCCTTCAGCATCGCGGTGATCGTGTCGGGGCTCGCTGCCGGCCTCGCCTACGCCGCACTCGAGAGCGCCCCGGACGGGGTGGTGGCGACCGCGCACGCCGCCGGGATCGGAGCCACCCTGTGCGCGGTCATCGACGCGATGGTGCCGATCGCCATCGCCGCCCAGGTCCGCGCGGTCGGCGCACTGGCGCTGTTGGGGTTCGGCACCGGCTTCGGGCTGTCGATCATCTAGATAGCGTGCGCGCCGATGAGCGTGCCGGCCGATGAGCGAATCCACGACGTCGCCATCGTCGGCGCCGGGCTGAGCGGCCTGAGCGCCGCCCGCCGGATCGCCGCCGGCGGGCGCTCGGTCGTCGTCCTCGAGGCACGCGACCGCGTCGGCGGGAAGATGCGCACCGATGACGTCGCGGGCCACCGTGCCGACATGGGCGCGCACTGGATCGGCCCGACCCAGGACCGCGTCGCGGCGCTCGCGTCCGAGCTCGGCGTGCGGACCGAGCCGCAGCATCTCGACGGACGCGCGGTGCTCGTGGCGCGCGGGCGCCGTCGCACGTTCAAGGGATCGATTCCCCCGCTTTCCCCTCCGGCGCTGGCGGAGCTCGGCGTCGCGCAGCTGCGGCTCGACCGGCTCCGCAGGCGCGTGCCGCTCGACGAGCCCTGGGCGCTCGCCGCGACAACCGACTGGGACCGCCAGACAGCCGCCGCCTTCCGCCGCCGCTATCTGCGCACGGCCGGCGCGCGGATGTTCTTCGACCTCGCGACGGAGCTGATCTTCGGCGCCGAGCCGGAGGAGCTGTCCCTCCTGTACTTCCTCTTCTATCTCCACTCGGGCGGCGGGCTCACCTCGCTGACCGAGTTCGAGGGGGGCGCCCAGCAGGACCATTTCGTCGGCGGCAGCCAGCAGCTCTGCGACCGGCTCGCCGAGCGGCTCGGCGCCGCGTTGCGGCTCAACACCCCCATCGCGGCAGTCGAGCAGGACGCGGGCGAAGTGAGGCTGCGCGGCGAGGACGGCTCGGTTCATCGCGCGCGCCAGGCGATCGTCGCCGTGTCGCCCGCGCTGGCGGCGCGCTGGCACTGGGCCCGCCCATTGCCGGCCGACCGCGACCAGCTCGCCCAGCGGATGCCGATGGGCGCCTACATGAAGGTCGTCGTCGCCTATGAGCGCTCCTGGTGGCGGGATGCCGGCCTGTCCGGGATTGCCTACGGGGACTCCGGCCCGCTCCAGATGGTCGTCGAGGCAAGCAGTCCCGGCACTCCAGGCGGACTGCTGGCGTGCTTCATAACCGGCCGCGCGGTGGAGCGCTACGGGCGGATGGAGCTGGGTGCCAGGCAGGCCGCGGTGCGGGAGGCGCTCACGGGCATGTTCGGACCGCCGGCCGCCGGCTGGACCGCCTACGCCGAGTGCGATTGGACGACCGAGCCCTACAGCCGGGGCGGGCCCGTCGGCCTGATGGGTCCGGAGGTCATGGCCCGCTACGGCCACGTCCTGCGCCGGCCCGAGGGCCTGGTCCACTGGGCCGGCACGGACACCGCGACGGTCTGGAACGGCTACATGGACGGCGCCATCCAGGCCGGCGAACGTGCCGCCGACGAGGTGCTGGCCAAGCTGCCCTGAGCTATTCGGCCCTGCGGGCCTCGCCTGCTAGAGGCGTCGGCTAACGCCTCCGCCCCGGAATATTCAGTTTCGGGGTGCTAGCCCATTTTGGCCTGCACCACCTCCCGTTCCGCTAGCGCGAACTCGACCTCGAGGGTCAGCTCCATGGCAAACGGCAGGCGCCGCAGATCCTCGACAGCCATGTGCATGCCTCGCCGCTCGAGCGCGGCCGCCAGGTCCGGCAGCCGCTCCGTCATGACCACGCGCTCGACTCCGGCCTCGAGGTCGTCCATACGCACGTGCACCGGGCGCGGCCGGCTGTCTCGGCCGGCCTCCCAGCGCTCGCGCTCGCCCTCGGCGAACAGCTCCAGGTCGACCGGGATCGTCCCCGGCAGAGGCTTGACGCCAGCCTGCTCCGCCAGGTAGACGCGTGCACCGACCCAGCGGAACTTGGGTCGCCGCGTGCGCGCTCGAGCGGGCCGCTCGACCGCCTGGCCGTTCACCGAGGTGACGTCCTCCGTGCGAGCCGACACCGGCCCGCGCTTGCTGGGGTCGTAGACCAGCAGAGTCGGCTCCGCGTCGCCCTCACCGGCTGCGGCCACCGGCCACATCCAGTAGGCGAAGCCGCGGAACGGGCCGACCCGCGGATCCGGGCTCTGCCCCTCGACGTAGACGGCCCCTGATGCAGGCTGGTCTCCCAAGTCGGGATCCCGCCTCCATAGGAGGAGGCGACGGCGCAGTGCACCGGCGCCTGCCTGCGCGAGGCTGGTGCCCCGTACCAGCATCAGAGCAGCCATCACCGCCGCCGAGAAGGCCAGCGGCACGATGAGGAGGAGCATCCACCAGGACGGAAGGCCGTCGAGACCCTCGCTGCGGGCCACGGGGCTTCCGACCTGCGGTCTTGCGGGGGATGAGGCGGCTGTGGCGCTGGTCGCTGCGCCTGCCCGGGAGCGGGAGAGCTTCCACTCGGCCTGGCGGTTGTTGCCGGCTGTCTCCGTCCTGGCACGAAGGCTGCCGAGGGTCCTGCTGCCGACTACGCCGTCAGCAGTCAGCTCGCGGTCTGACTGGTATCGGCGGACGGCACGGTCGGTGAGCGGCCCGAACAGGCCGTCCACCGGACCAGCGGAATAACCGAGGCGGTCGAGGCCGCGCTGGACCTCGCGTACCCGCTTCGAGCCGCCGGGGGTCCGGAATCCGGTGCCCGAGGCCACGGAGCCGGCCGTCCAGCCGCGGACATGGCCCGCGCCCTGGGTGTCGGCGCCCGTAGCCGCGGTTGCGGGTGAGGCCGCCGTGAGCACCGCGCAGAGCGCGAGCCCGGCAGCCACCCACAACGGCACACGGCCGGACAGGCGGTTGGTCGCTTTTGCGTACATCGTCTTCCCTTCTCGAAATCGAACGGTTGGCTCCCGGGCAGACGCCCGGCAGCGGAAACTGGCTCAGCCCGCGAGGGCTAGCCAGGCCGTTCGAGGAGAGAAAGGAGTGGCATCGGCCGCCAGGTGGCCGGTGCCGGGATGAGCTCCCGCGCCAGGCGGGAGCGCGCCGCGCTCCAGGCGACCAGCAGCGCGGCAAGGATCAGGAAGAGCCCGCCCGGAGCGGATCCCGGAACGCTCGAGAGAGCGCCGCCGGGGGGCGTCGGGCCGGGCGTGGGTGAAGGTGAGGGTGAAGACGTCGCGCCGCCGGCGACAGTGCCGGATGCGCCGGTCGCGGACTGACCGAAGGGGGCCGGCAGCGCGGGCTTCTGCTGGGGGGTTGCGGGGCGGATCCGCGCAGTCACTGCCTTCACGTGGGCCGGTGCAGTCCCCGTTGCCGGGGCGCCGGTGACGGCGACCGCCTTGGGGGCGGGCGGGACGTGCGCCACCGGCGCAGCGGCGGGGGACGCTCCAGTCGTGATCATGTGCGGCGCGACCACGGCCGGGGCGGGGGAAGCAAGGACGGGCTCGATCGCCGGGGCGATGGTGTGGACGATCGGGGTGATGACGGGCGGGATCGTTTCGACGATCGGCGTGGCGACAGGCGCAAGGGTGTCGACGACGGGGGTGATCGTGTCGACGACGGGCGTGACGACGGGGTCGATCGTCTCGACGACGGGGGTGACGACCGGGGTGATCGTGTCGACGATCGGGCGTGATCGTGTCGACGACGGGAGTGACGACGGGGGCATCGTGTCGACGACGGGCGTGACGACCGGGTCGATCGGTCTGTCGACGACGGAGTGACGATCGGGTCGAGGGTCTCGACGACGGGGTGACGACCGGGGTGATCGTGTCGACGACGGGGTGACGACCGGGGCGATCGTGTCGACGATCGGGCGTGACGACCGGGGTGATGGTGTCGACGACGGGGGTGATCGTCGTCGACGACGGGAGTGACGACGGGGTCGATCGGTCGACGACGGGAGTGACGATCGGGGCGATGTTGTCGACGATCGGGGGTGATCGTGTCGACGACGGGCGTGACGGCCGGGGTGATGTTGTCGACGACTGGAGTCGACGACGTCAGCGATCGTGTCGATTGGCCCGCGGTGCCACCGCCGGGAAGCGTGGGTCCGCCTCCGCCCGAGCCGCCCTGGCCGGGGACCGGCGCCTGGGACGACACCGGTCGACGGTCCTGCGACCGGCTCGGTCGCACGCTCGACGGGCTCCGCGACGCGCTGGACGGGCTCGGCGATCCGCTGGACGGGCTCGGTGGCTTGCTGCACAGGTTCGGTTGCGCGCTCCACGACCTGCGCAACCGGCTTCGTCACCTGCTCGACCGGATCGGTGGCACGCACCGTTTCAGACGCGCGCTCCACCGGCTGAGTCACTTGCTGCACGGGCTCCGTCGCGCGTTGAACCGGCTCCTGGGCCTGCGGTGCCGATTCAGTTGTGCGCTGTACGGGCTCAGCCGTCTGCCGCGACCGGCTCGGTGGCGGGCTGCGCGGGTTGGTTCGAGGTGTCGGTTGCCCTGCCGGCCGGCGCTGTCGTGTCGGCCGCCTTGGTGACCGGAGCGGTTGCCGTGTCCGCTGCCTTGGTCACAGGCGATGTCGCGGAATCGGCTGCCTTCGTGACGGTCGACGTGGCCCCGCCGATGGGAAGGGTCGCGGCCGAAGCGCCGGCCGCTGCAGCAAGCGTCACTGTGAGCGCCGCCAGGGCGACCACCCAAGAAATCAAGCCAAGAGAGCGTTCCTGCTGCGAATCCACCGGTATGACGAGCCCCCTGCTCGTGCTGCCGTCAATCCGGTGTACCTACCCGCCGCCACCCCTACGAAACCTCGGGTGTATGCGAGGAACCAGCGGCTTTGCGTCAGGGCACGAAGATGCCCTGGGTGAGGAAGAGCGCGTTGCCCGCGGGGGTGTCCACGTCTCCGTCGGGGCCACCGTCGAGGACATCCACGTCGCCCAGCTCCCAGCTCGCCCGCGCGCCGCTCGAGATCGAGCCCGGAACGACGGCGTTGGCGCTGGTGCTGACTGCGCAGTCGGCGCCTGTGGACGGATCCGCCGTGCCTGTGCAGGGCACCGTCACCGGGAAGGAGCTGTCCGCGACGGTCGCCATCGCTGCCGTGCCAGATCCACCGTTGAGCTTGTCCGTGATCCGCAGGCTCGACGTGACCCTGAGCTCCCCGGTGTAGTCGGCCCCGCTCGACGTGTTGGCGGGCCCGCAGGGCGCGGTACCCCCAGCACAGCGAATGTCCGTCGCGGAGAACGCGAGTATCACGTCGCCGGTTCCACAGGGTCCCCCTTCGCACACGGTGGCCCGGTAGCTGCCGGTCATGTTGGCCTCGGCCCCATTGCTGTCCGGCGTTCCGACCGTGAGGTTGGGTGACGTGGCCACAGGGGGGTTGCAGGAGCCCATGGAGAGGCCGCCTCCGTGCTGGCGATTAGCCGTGCCACATGGCGAATAGGACGGCACCAGCGGCGCGTACATCGGCGTGGCCGCCTTCGCGCGTGCGTAGCCGCCAAGCGGCTGGTTGTCGGCCTGGTGCAGCGTGATCTTGTCGAGATAGATGTTGCGGTCGCAGGTGCTGTTCACGAGGTTGTTCAGGAACTCGACCTTGACGGTGTGCGTTCCGGGAGTGCCGCCGTTCTGCGGGATCAGCGGCAGCGAGTAGTCCGTATAGGTCGTCGAGTCGACGTCGATGTTGCGCGGCGCCTGGTTGTCGATCGTGACGGTCGCCGTCGGCGGGCCCTGACAGGTGTCGGCCCGCATTCGCAGGATCATGGCGTCGGGGTAGCCGACCGTCGTGTACTGCATCTGCGCCGAGCTCGGCGACTTCCGGTAGCCCATCGTGTTGCCGCCGCTGGTGTTGCCCTCGGCGATCACGCGCACCGCCGTCGTGTCGGCGGTCGTGATGGTCATCGCCTCACCCTCGAACCAGACCTGGGGACGGTACGTGGCGGTCAGTGTCAGATCGCTCGAGGGGATCGTGATCTGGTGGCTGCGCTGACCGCCGTCGGACCAGCCGGCGAACTCGTATGTCGTTCCGCCGGAGACGAAGCTCGGAGCGGCCCCGATGTTCGACACGAAGTCCACCGCGGCATTGCGTACCCAGGGCGCGTTCGTCGTCGTACCGGCATAGGTCAGCGGCGCTCCGGTCGGCGAGCTCGCCAAGGTGAGGTTGATCCCGTCGGGGAAGATCTCGACTGTCTTCTGCCCAGTCGCGCCGTTCGAGTCGCTCGCGGTGAGCGTGATCTGGTAGTGGGCATCGGCGTCGTGATCGGTCGCGGCGTCGAACGAGGCCGTCTTGCCGGTGAAGTCGGCCAGGTCGTGGAAATGCGTGTTGTGCAGCAGCCTCACGTGCCACGAGAGTTGCGAGCCCGGCAGGTCTCCTTCCTGCGGGTCGAACGCCGAGCCGTCGAGCTGGACGGTCTGTCCGATGCGATAGTGCGAGCCGTCAACCGGCGCGTTGATCGTCGGGACCGGCGGGTCGTTGCCGGCGTTGATGAGGACGCTCGCGGTCGAGATGCCGCCCCGGCCGTCGCGAACGGTCAGCACCGCGGTGTAGGTGCCGCCGACCGTGTAGGGGTGGGCCGGGTTGGCGACCGTCCCATGGGTCGTCCCATCGCCGAAGTCCCAGTCGTAGGTCAGCGGGTCGTTGTTGGGGTCGGTCGAGCCCGAGCCCGTGAACTGGACGTTGAGCGGGACGCCGCCCGAAGTCGGGTTGGCCGATGCGCGGGCGACCGGATTGCCGTTCGTCGGCGTATAGATGATCTTCTTGATCGCACCGGTGCCGGTGTTCCCGTCGCCGTAGTCGGCGAAGTAGATATTGCCATCGGGTCCGAGCTCGAGGTCGACCCAGGTCGGGCCTCCGGTCGCGAAGTCCTGCTGGCCCGTGACCTGGCCCGAGGCGTTTACGTCGACCCGCTTGATGTAGCCATGCACGTAGTCCCCGTAGAAGTAGTCGCCGGCGTAGTCGCTCGGGTACGGCCCTCCGCTGGCCGGGTACTGCGGGCCACCGATGATCGCGGCGCTGTAGTCGGGGTACAGCGAGTGCGCGTAGGTGAGGTTCGGCGGCGTCGCGGCCTGCGGTGTGCCCTCGTTGGCGTACTGGGACGCGCAGCCGGCGAGGTCGCGATAGCCGGACGTGCGAGCGGTTCCCTCGTAGCAGGGCCATCCGAGGTTCTTGCCCGGCCCGGTGACCAGGTCGAGCTCCTCCCATTCCTCCCAGCCCACGTCCCCTATCACGGGGCCCGTGCCAGGCCGGATGTTGAAGCGATACGGGTTCCGCAGCCCCTTGGCATAGAGCTTCGTGCAGACCTTGGTCAGGTCGGTCTCCGTGGGACAGAAGGCGTGCCCCGGGAGCCCCATGCCGTTGCGGTCGATGTGGATGATCTTGCCCGCGAAGCTCTGCTCGTCGTAGGTCCGCAGCGCCACCGGGTCCACCCGCGACCAGTCGGCGCCGTCGCCGGAGCCGAGCCACAGCGTGCCGTCCGTGTCCGAGCGGACCGTCCCGATCGAGTGCGAGTCGTTGTCGGCCGGAATGCAGTCGACGGTGTTCGACGGCGCCGGACACGGAGGCGTGCCCTGGGATCCCAGGATCGTCACCTCGGGGGAAGCCGTGTTGTCGTTGTTCACCGTGACGCGGGTGAGACGCGAGGTGCGCGCGCCGTTCCCGCTCGCCCCGGCCGGCTGGTAGACGTAGAGGAGGTATAGGTAGTGGTTGTTCGCGAAGTCGCTGTCGGCCGCCATCCCGAGCATGCCGCGGTCGGCCACCGAGTAGACGTGGCTCGAGATGTCCAGGACGGGGGTCGGCGAGAGCACGCCGTCCGGCATCACGACGCGAACGCGGCCGCGCTTCTCGGCGATGAACATGCGGCCGTCGGGAACCCATGCGGTCATTACCGGAGACGACAGACCGCTGGCGACGGTCCGCTCCTCGAAGCCGGTCGGGTACGTGACCGCCTTGGCGGGCGCGGTCGCGGCCAGAAAGGCTGCAACCGTCAGCGCCGCGGCGGCGCAGACTCGCAAGAGTGTGTTGACATGAGACGCTGAGATGGCTTCCTGCCCCAAGCCGGCGATCGGAATCGCCGGTTGGTACCCCTTCCACTGACCCCAACAGGCTAGCGGCAATTTTGGCCAGGCCCAACTGCAATCCGCCCGACGCCGGAGGTCGCTCGCTGAGAGAATCGCGGGCGTGAAGAAGACGTGCCCCCGATGCAGCCGGAGAGTCTCCCACAACGCGGCCCGCTGCCGGCGCTGCGCCTACCGGTTCCCGGAGCGATCCGGGCCCCGGGCGGCCGGCCTCGGCATGGGCGTCGGCTTCCCGCTGTTCGTCACCGGAGTCCTGATCTTGTTCGTGAACGACACGCCCAGCACCCTGCGCTGGATCGCCGCCGGCATGATCCTGGTCGGGGCGCTGATGTTCTTCGACCCGCGCTGAGCCCGCAGCCGGCCGAGCGCCGCCAGAAGGTCCGCTGCGCCTGCCAGGCCGCCGCACACCAGCAGCGGGACGGCCGGGATCAGATAGCGCAGCACGAACTCGGACGTGGCCGCGGTTCCAAGCAGCATCGCCAGCCCGGCGCCCGTGAGCAGGAACACCTCGCGGCGGCGAGCGAACCCGTCTCGCCCCATGGCGGCCGATACGACGCCGGCGAGCAGCGAGATCAAGCCGGCGAGACCCAGTAGACCGAGCAGCCTGCGAGGAGCGTGAAAGCGCTCCTGATAGCTCCGCACCAAGCCGGAGGGCGGGTGGACCTCGGCCGTGTAGCCGGGGAACCAGCGGTCGCGCGCCTCGGCGTTGCGGCGCACCAGCCGCCCGTGCTCGGGGAAGGTCAGCGCGAGGTCCGAGTTGCCGCGTGACATCGCCCCGGGCTGGAAGTAGCGCATGAAGTCGTCGCCCACGAGCTCGGCGTATTCACCTGGGCGGTCGCGGATGATCGCCGTGGCGAACGAGCGCAGGATGTGGTTCGACCGGTCCTGCACGGCGGGATCCCGGCTCATCGGGCCGAAGTTCCTCCGCGCGGGGCCGTCCGCGTTCCAGATGTGGAAGGCGGCTCCCTCGCGCCGGTCGCGCGGGGTGCGATTGCAGAGCGGTCGCGCGTCGGCCGGGATGTCCGCTCCCCGGCAGTCCGCGATGGGCGCGACGCGACCGTAGAGAAACCACCCGTCGGCCTGGGTCAGGCCGGCCCGCCCCGTCTCCGCTGCATGCAGGCCCATGTAGGCGGCGAGCGGAAGGGCGAGGCCGATCGCGGCGGCCACCACCGGGCGGGCGCGCCTGTGCTGCCAGAGGACGTACGCCGCCCAGACCGGCACGGCGAACAGCGCGGCCGTGCGGATCGTGACGGCGGCCGCGAGCAACGCGCCGCTCGCGGCCAGCGCCCCGGTGCCACGATCCCTGCCGACGACGAGGTAGAGGCTCGCAACCAGCGCCAGCGTGAAGAACGCCTCCGCGAGGATCTGCTGCTCGAGCGCGATCGCGTATGAGTCGAACAGCACCAGGGCCGCGGCGGCCGCGCCGACGATGCGAGGCAGGCCGATCCGGGTGGAGAGCAGATAGACCAAGACGCCTACCGCCAGCCCGGCCAGATGCTGCGCCGTCGTGATCGCTGCGAGGCTGCGGCCGGCGACCGACAGCAGGTCGATCAGAAGCGGATATCCGCTCGGCCGGTCCGGCGCGAACCCGACCGGGTCGCCACGGTAGGCGAGATCGAGGTAAGCCCAGGAGTCTCCGAAGAAGATCGCGGGCCGGTACGCGATCGCCGCGACCACCCGTACCGTCGCCGCGAGCACCAGCACCAGCGCGATCGCCCAGTGCCGCGCCAGCACCTCGTTCAGCCTGCGCATCGAGGACACGCTAACGGCCGTCGCGGCCCTCCCAGCCAGTTGCGATGCCCTCCCTATAGTTTCTGAAGTGAGGAGCTTCCTGCGGGTCATGGGTTTTCTGCGGCCGCACGCACGCGGAAGCCTGTGGTCGCTGGTCCTCGCCTGCCTGGCGATCGTCGGCTCCGTCCTGATCCCGCTGCTGGTCGGCGCCGCGGTGAACGCGATCGAGGACGGCAACCGCAGCCGCCTGGTGCTGCTGGTGATCGGAATGGTGGTCGCCGGGCTGTTCCGGCTGGCGCTGTCGGTGCCACGCCGCGTGATCGCGGGCCAGGTCTCGCTCGGTGTCGAGCTGGAGATCCGCAACCGCCTGTACCGCCATCTCCAGGCGCTCCAGTTGGGCTTCTTCGACCGCCAGCAGGTCGGCCAGCTGATGTCCCGGGCGACGGTCGACCTGCAGGCCATCCGCTTCTTCCTCGGCTACGGCCTCGTCTTCATCGTCCAGAACCTGCTCACGATCGTCCTGGCCGCCGCCGTGATGCTCGTGCTGGAGCCTCGCTGGCGCTGATCACGCTCGCGCCCGTGCCGATCGTGGTGATCGCCGCCGCCCGCTTCGGGCGCCGCTCGCGCCCAGCACTCCAGGAGACCCAGCAGCGGATCGCCGAGCTGACCGCGGACGCCGAGGAGAACATCTCGGGCATCCGCGTGGTGAAGGCCTTCGCGCGTGAGGAGCGAGCGCCACGAGCGCTTCGCCGGGCACGCGGACCGGGTGTTCGCCCAGAGCATGTACTCGACCCGCCTGCGCGCCTTCTACACGCCGCTGATCGCCTTCCTGCCGAACCTGGGGCTCGCCGCGGTCCTGCTGGTCGGGGGCCGCCAGGTGGTGCACGGCTCGATCTCGCTGGGCGAGTTCGTCACCTTCAACACCTACATGCTGATGCTGATGTCGCCGATGCGGATGCTCGGCATCGCCCTCGGCATGTCACAGAGGGCGGTGGCATCGGGCAACCGCGTCTTCGAGATCCTCGACACGACTCCCGAGATCAGGGCTCCCGAGCATCCCGTGCCGCTGCCACCGGGCGGCGGCCACGTCCAGTTCCGGGACGCGACGCCTCTCCTACGACGGCGGAGCGCCCGCGCTCGAGGGCGTCGACCTCGACGTGGCGGCCGGCGAGACGGTCGCGATCGTCGGGCCGACCGGCTCGGGGAAGACGACGCTGGTGGCCACCGTCGGGCGGCTCTACGACCTGACGCGGGGCAGCGTGGAGATCGACGGCGTCGACGTGCGCGAGCTGGACCTGGCGGACCTGCGGCACAGCATCGCGCTGGTCCCCGACGACGGCTTCCTGTTCTCCGCCTCCGTGCGGGAGAACATCGCCTACGCGCGGCCGGAGGCCTCGCTCGAAGAGGTGCGCGACGCGGCGCGCAGGGCTCAGATCGACTCGTTCATCGAGACCCTGCCCAACGGCTACGACACGCTCGTCGGCGAGCGGGGCATGACGCTCTCCGGCGGCCAGCGCCAGCGGATCGCCATCGCGCGGGCGATCGTCGCCGACCCGCGCGTCGCTGATCCTCGACGACGCCACCGCGAGCGTGGACGCGACGACCGAGCGGGAGATCAAGCGCGCCCTGAGCGAGGTGATGCGGGGCCGCACCACTTTCATCATCGCCCACCGGCTGTCCACGATCGCGCTCGCCGACCGGATCGTCGTGATGGAGGACGGGCGGATCAGCGCCGTCGGCACCCACGAGGAGCTGATCGACTCGAGTCCGCTCTACGCGGACATCGTGGACAAGGGCCTGCCCCGCCTCGGTGAGGCGCTGAGCGGCCTCGCCGACTGCCCGCTCGACGAGCCCGAGCGCGCCGCGGAGGCGGCCGGCGCATGAGGCGCGACCTCCGCCTCATGCAGGCGCCCGAGGGGAGCCACGGCCGTGCGCGGATCCGCCGCCTGCGGGGCGTCGCCGAGCTGCTGCGCCCCTATCGCGCCCGCGTCCTGCTCACCTTCGTGGCGCTGCTGGCGGCGACCGCGGCCAGCCTCGCGCCGCCCTACCTGGCGAAGCTGCGCGATCGACGACGGCATCACGCCCGGCGACCTCGCCGCGCTGAACCGCATCGTGGCCGCGTTCGTCATCGCGGCGCTGGTCTACTGGGGCGCCACCTACCTCCAGAACTACCTCGTCGGCTGGGTCGGCCAGCGCGCCCTCCAGCAGCTGCGGCTACGCATCTTCGCCCACCTCCAGCGCCAGTCGATCGGCTTCTTCAGCCGCCAGAAGACCGGCGTCCTGGTGTCGCGCCTGACCAACGACATCGCCGCGCTCGACCAGCTGGTCACGGACGGGATCGTCACGCTGGTCTCCGCCACGCTGACGCTCGTCGGCGTCGGTGGTGATCCTGCTCCTGCTCGACGCGAACCTGGCGGTGGTCACGTTCGTGGCGACCTTCCCGCTGCTGCTCCTCGGCAGCGTGATCTTCCGCTACCAGGCCGCCGGCGCCTACCGGCGGGTGCGGGAGAAGATCGCGAACGTCACCGCGTACCTGCAGGAGACGCTCTCCGGAGTGCGCGTCGTGCGCGCCTTCGGCCAGGAGCCCCGCCACGTCGAGCGCTTCGCCGAGCTGAACGAGGAGCACCGGGCGGCCAACATGACGACGGTCTACCTGAACGCGGGCTACTTCCCCGCCGTCGAGCTGCTGTCAGCCGTCGGAACCGCCGTGATCCTGCTCTACGGCGGATACCAGGCGATCGACGGCAACGTGACGATCGGGGTGCTGGTCGCGTTCGTCGGGTACCTGCAGAGCTTCTTCGACCCGATCCAGCAGCTCTCCAACCTGTACGTCACCTACCAGCAGGGAATCGCCGCGATCGACAAGATCTTCGACCTGCTCGACACCGAGCCGGACATGAAGGACGCTCCGGGCGCGCGCGACCTCGGGCACATCGAAGGGGAGATCGAATTCGATCGGGTGTGGTTCAGCTACTCCGAGCCGGCCCCGGAAGACAACGGCGCCGAGCCGGTTTGGGCGCTGCGCGACGTCTCTTTGCGCATCGCCCCGGGGGAAACCCTGGCACTCGTGGGCGAGACCGGCGCCGGGAAGTCGACGCTTGCAAAGCTCGTCGCGCGCTTCTACGACCCGCAGCGCGGCGCCGTGCGCGTGGACGGCCAGGACCTGCGCGAGGTCCGCCAGGCCAGCCTGCGCGAGCAGCTGGGCGTCGTACCCCAGGAGGGGTTCCTCTTCTCCGGGACCGTGCGCGAGAACATCCTGTTCGGCCGCCCGGAGGCAAGCGAGCTGGAGGTGGTCGCCGCAACGCGGGGAGTCGGCGCGCACGAGTTCGTCAAGCGCCTGCCCAATGGCTACGAGACCGAGGTCGGGGAGCGCGGAAGCCTGTTGTCAGCCGGGCAGCGGCAGCTGATCGCGCTGGCGCGGGCATTCATCGCCGATCCGCGGATCCTGGTGCTCGACGAGGCCACCGCGAACGTCGACGTGCATGCCGAGGCGGCCATCGAGCAGGGCCTGCGGCGACTGCTTTCCGACCGCACCTCGATCGTGATCGCGCACCGGCTGTCGACCGTGATGAACGCGGACAGGATCGCGGTGCTGGAGGACGGCCAGGTGGTCGAAATCGGCAGCCACGACGAGCTGATCGAGGCCGGCGGAGCCTATTCCCGGCTCTACCGGAGCTGGGCCGAGCAGGCCGCCGCATAGGCCCTCCCGCTGCCCGGCCGGCCGCGGAGCCAGGGCTATACTGGCGCCGTCCCTGCGGGATCGTCTAATGGCAGGACGCCTGGCTCTGGACCAGGAAATCGGGGTTCGAGTCCCTGTCCCGCAGCCTGACGAAAAGCCCCGCAACGGTGGGTAGGCATGTCGAGCCAAGAAAGAGGAGGAGCTATGCACGCGGTAGTCGTCAAGGTGGCCGTTCATGATGATGAGGAACTGGGGCTCCAGTACCTGCGGGAGAACATCGTCCCTGGCGTGTCGCAGGCGCCCGGGTTCGTCGCCGGTTATTGGGTGAGGCTCGAGGGCGGAGACGAAGGCAACTCGGTCATCGTCTTCGAGTCCGAGGACGCGGCCCGTGGGGCGGCAGAACGGATACGCGAGGGTGTCAGTTCGAACCCGGGCGTGACGCTCAAGGATGTTTCCGTTGGTGAAGTAGTCGCCAACGCATGATGGCCGGGCCCGGGCGCCACTGTTAAGCACTTCCGGAGCCGTCGGGCTGCGACAGCCCCGCGGCTGCGAGCGCCTCTGACCATTCGCCGAAGTACTCCATCCGGACGATCCTTCCACTGCGGAAGGTGGCGACCTGGTGGTACATCTGCTCGTTGATCTCCAGCCCGCTCCGCTTCCCCCGCCCGTGGTGGCGAAGCCGGGTCGCGACGTGGTCTCCGGCATCGATGAATTCCTGCGGCTCGAGCCTCAACTCGTCGAACGTCTCGTCGAGCCCCTCCCAGAAGCGCCTGATCTCGTCCGGTCCCTGGCACGAGTCTGAGCTCTGGCGCTCGGGCAGCACCCACTCGATCTCGGGATCAAAGGACTCAACCGCCGCGTCGAAGTCACGCCGGTTGTATGCCGCGATGAAGGCTCTGGCCTTGTCGACGTTCTCCTGCGACATGGCCGGGCAGAGTATCCCGCGGGGCCGGCGGCTCATGGCCGAATGGACGATTCCGGGCCTGAGAATGAGGTTCTACTCTCGGGCTTGCCTTGACCCGTCCGTCTCCGTCGATGGTGATCGCGATGATCGCCCTGTTCGTCTCCTTGAGTGGCACCACCTACGCGGTCACCAAGCTGCCCCGGAACAGCGTCGGCTCCTCCCAGCTGCGCCCCGCCGCGGTTCGAAGCTCGGACATCAGGAACGGCGCCGTCACGGTACGAAAGCTCGCCAAGAGCCTGCGGCCCGGGAAGGGCGTCACGGTGCAGGCACCGGGGCGGGTGCCGTATGCGGACCGGGCCGGCAGCGCCGACACGCTGGACGGCAGGGACTCCTCCGACTTCCTCGCTCGCGACCGGATCGTCGACGTACCGCGCTTCAGCCTCGGGGACGGTCAGCAGCGGCAGGTCTACCAGCGTGGCCCGTTCACGCTCACGGCGACGTGCGACCTGAACGTGACGACTCTGTCGGGCGTGATCGACTCCGCCGATGTCCTCGTCTCCACGACGCAGGACCATTCGGTCATGGACGGGTTCGCGCTCAACCCGGACCTCGGGCCCGGAGACCCGCCGGCTGAGCGAGTGCTGATCTCGGTGTCGCCACCGGACGGCGTAAAGGACTTCGAATCCTCAGCCGACGGCACGATGGTCGCGCCCGACGGGACCGAGATCCGCTCCGCCGTGCTCTACGCGGGCGTGAACATCCACAACGAGCCGGACAAGTGCTTCTTCGGGGGCTTCTTGATGATCTGAGCTCCCCGAGCTCTGCTGTCGCGGCGCTCTAGGAAGTGGTATCGACCTGAGCCGACCCGTACAGGTCGGGCTCTGGACCAGGAAATCGGGGTTCGAGTCCCTGTGCAGCCTCTTCGCGGATGTGCAGGCCCGCCTGCTCGTCGCGCGCCGCCAGCATGTCGTCGCCCTCGGCCAGCAGCTGCCTCACGAGCAGCGCCGCGGCCAGGAGCCACAGCGTGGAGCCGACCATCTCGGCCGCCTCCTCGGGCACGATCGTCCAGCGCATGATCGGGTTGAGCAGCAGGTCGCTCACCTGCGAGACGAGCCACACAGCGGCGCCGGCGATCAGCAGCGCCCGCACGTCCGGGCGCTTGGCGGTCCGAGGCAGCAGCTTGCACCAGACGACGATCCCTCCGATCGCCAGCGGCAGGAGGATGATCTGGCCGGGAAGGCCCGTCACGTCCTGGAACGTGTCGTGAATGGCTGCGACCTCCTCGAGGGCCAGGGCCATCATCACGAGGCCGAACCACGACCACCACGGGCGGTCCTTTCGGGGCATCGCGACCATCGTCGCCGCGAGCATGGCGAGGCTGCCGGCACCGACCAGCAGAAGAGCGGAGAACGTCGCGGGGATGGTCTGCTCCGTGTTGACGTCGAGGACCGGAGCCACATGACCGTGGTAGTTGCCGGTGTGCAAGAGGATGTCCTGGAGCGCGAAGCCGGCGATCAGCGCTCCGAGCACGATCGTCAGGCGCTCGAGGTTGACCCGTGCCACCAGCTGGGAGGCGGCACGCGAGACCTCCGGTGCCGCGATCTGCTCGAGCGGGTCTGTGCGCCGCGCGATGTACTGGAGGCGGGCGAGCAGCGCGATACAGAAAAGGCCCGCTGCGATGAACTCGATCAGCTCCGGCAGCGCCGCGTCGTGGACGCCCGGAGCCCGTGAGCCATCGGCGATAAACGCACCGAGCCAGCCGACCATCGCGAGCCCGAACGCGAGCTGCCCCCGCGGACGGGTGCGTAGCGTGTAGAGCCCGCCCGCCCAGGCGCTCGCGGTGAGCACGACCACCAACAGGTAGGCGGCGATGTGCGGTGCCCACGCTCCCTCCAGCCAGTGCTGGAACCCGAACAGCTCCTCGATTGCGTACGCCAGGAAGACGGCGCCCGCCAGCCCCCAGCGCGCCCGCGCGCGGCGGGGATCGACTCCGTCGAGCGCGAATGCCAGCCAGGCGGCCGCGAACAGCAGCGCGCTGGTCGCCGTGGCGGAGAAGCTCAGTTTGGACCGGATGTCGGAATCGGTCAGGTCGAAGAGGCGCAGCGAGTACCCGAACCCGTGCGACTGGAGCAGGTCAAGCAGGCCGAGCCCGGCCGCGCAGCCCGCGAGCAGCAGCAGCAACAGGCGCGGGTTGAACCGGCGTCCCAGGTGCAGTGCGATCTCATCCGCCTCGGAGTTGGCCGGGCGCTGAAGCCCGACGCGCAGGCGGCTGCCGATCCCGCGCAGGTGAAGCCCGGTCTCCGACACGGCTTCACTGGCACGGCCGTAAAACGAGATGCGGCCAGTCGCTTTCGTCCCAACACCTCCTTGTGCGGGGCCCTCCCGGCCCCTGTGAACCATGGCGTCATTCCGTGCCTTGGGCCCCCCGGCCGCAGCAAGCAAATTCGCCGTACGAACGACTGTAGAGGGAACGACGTACGGAAACACCATTTCTTGCCCTTTGCAGAGACAAAGCGGCGAAAACGCGGGATCTCGTCTACGCTGAAAGCCTCACGGATCGAGAGGGGTTCTCTTGGCAAGGCTCGTCCGGGACTGGAAGTCCTGGGTCCTCATCACAGCAATCTTCTTTGGCCTGCTGGCAGCGTCGTCTGCTGCTGCCGGCGTGCCCGTGGCCGCATCCGACAAGGCGGTGAAAGCGTTCAAGACCGCCCGCGAGGCCCTGGGTCTCGCCAAGTCGGCCGACCACAAGGCGGCACTCGCGCTGAAGCGATCCAAGACCGTCCAGGCGCAGGGCATCCAAGGTCCTGCGGGCTTGGCCGGGCCGCAGGGCCCGCGCGGGCCCGAGGGCTTCGACGGTGCCGACGGTACCGACGGAGCTGCGGGTGCGAAGGGCGCGACCGGCCCCGCGGGAGCGGGAGCACCGGGGCCGCCTGGGCCGACCGGACCTGCCGGGGCGACCGGCCCCGCAGGCGCTACCGGCGCTGCGGGAACTCCCGGGACTCCGGGGAATCCGGGGACTCCGGGGAGTCCGGGAACCCCGGGTCAGAAGGGCGCGACGGGTGCGAAGGGCGCGACGGGTGCGACCGGGTCTGACGGGATCTTGGCCGCGGTCTCAGCCAACTTCACTGCCGCCTCGCTCGTAGACCCGACGACTTTCGGATCGGTCACACTGCCGACCGGCACCGCCGGCCGGGTCCTTGCCGTTACGACGGTACAGGCGGCCAACGCGACGACGGGCCCAGCAGAGCTGACATGCCGCCTGAAGCTGGACACCTCCAACATGGGGCAGATGTACTCGCAGTCCATTCCGGCCGGCACCAAGGCGACGCTGACGGTCTCAGGCTCGAACTACGCGACCGCGGGCCAGACTGTTGCGGCAGCGTGTTCAGAGTCGACCGACGATGGCGCGCTGTCGGACGTGCATGGTGAGCTGCACGTCTGGGTCGGCGGCTGAGCCGACCCGCCTGCGACCATCTCACGGGCTTAGAAATAAGTCGCGACGAGACGCCGGTACCGCCGCTACGATCGATTGAGTCTGTACTGCGACAGGGACGTCGCATTCTCTACTAAGTGCTCTCAACCACTTGCCGCTCTCAGGGAGGGGCAGGGGCGGCCTTCGCCCTGAACCGGACCAAGGAGGAACACAGTTGGTCACCAGGATTCGCAAGCACCTGAGCTTCGCCAACGTGATCGCGATGATCGCGCTGTTCGTGGCCATGGGTGGGACCTCGTACGCGGCGGTCAGGATCGGAAGCAAGCAGATCAAGAACAACTCGATCCAGAGCGTCGACATCAAGAACCGGACGATCAAGTCGACCGACATCGCGCCGGGCGTGATCGGGGCGACGCTGCAGTCCAGCGCCGGCCAGGTCACGCGTGACTCAGGCCCCACCGACGTCAACGCATCGCAGCAGTACACCACCGTCGCGACGATGGGCAACATCGCACCGGGCTCGTACCTGCTGCTGGCCAAGACGAACCAGAACGGCAACACGCTCACTGACGGGCGTTGCCGCCTGGCCGCCGACAACGACGCCGACTACAGCAACCGCGGACTGCGGGCGCAGGGGACGGCCGACTCGCACAGCCTCGCGCTGATCCACACGTTCGGCGGCACCGGCACGGCCGTGCTGGCCTGCCGCATCTCTGACGGCAAGTGGTCCACCGCGGACTCGAAGATCATCGCGGTCAAGGTCGCAAGCGCCTCCTCGGGCGTGGTCGGCGGCTAGCCGCAGACTCACCAAGCAGCATCGAAAAGGGGGCGCCGACGGCGCCCCTTTTCTTATTGGGCGGGGACCGAAACCGGCACGGCCGAACTGGGGCTCGCAGCGGTCGGCGCCGATGCCGACCATCCCGCGCTCGACGGCACGGCCGCTACGTAAGCGGGCGGCTGTGACCCCGAGTACCAGCGCGTCGTGCCACCACTCTGCCAGGCCCCGACGTAGCCGGGCCGGCCACCGTCGCCCTGCGAATAGCCGACGAGAAGCAGTGGTCCGCCGCCGCCGCCGATTACCTGGATGCTCCCTGGCTGAGTGGGCAGCGCGGCGCTGTAGACGTTGTTCGGGTCGCGCGCCTGGAGCTCGGAGGCGAGTTGCGCGCCCTGGCCACCGGAGCCGTCGGTGGCGACGGTGCTGGCGGTGATCAGCGCCTGCTGAAGCGAGGTGACGGCCTGAGCGTTGCGCGCCTGCCCTTCGCGGGAGGTGATTCCCGTCGTCGGATTGCCCACACCGCAGGACGATGCGAGCAGGGCCGCGGAGAGGAGCAGAAGCGCCGGCAGGGCTTTGCGCAGCATGACTGGCATGGCCAGTAATGAATCGACCGCCCGGCGCCCAGAGTCTTGAAGGTCGAACGCGCAGACTCAGCGCACTACCGTCTACCGCCTGCCGCGTGTCTACCCGATCCGCCCATCCGCGCCGGCGGGGCTCGCCGCGGAGGTGAACAGAGCGCATACCTCGGGCTCGTCGCCCGGGTTCAGCACCGCCAGCACCTCGTCGCCCGCCTGGACGACTGTATCGGCCTTGGGCACGAAGCCGGTGCCGTTGCGCAACACCGATACGACCAGGCAACCGTCGGGCAGCACCAGGTCGCCGATCGCCGAATCGGCGGCGGGCGAGTCCTGGGCGACCTCGATCTCGATGATCTCCAGCTGCTCCTGGCGCAGGTCGAGCAGGTGCACCAGCCCGTGGTGTGGGACCTCGTGCTCGATCAGGCGCAGGATGAGGTCGGTGGCCGAGACCGCCGGCCGAATGCCGAGCAGCTCGAAGTGCTCGAGGTTCCGCGGGTTGTTGACCCGGGCGATCGTGTGCTCGACCAGGTACTTCTCCTTGGCGACCTGGGAGATCAGCATGTTGTCCTCGTCGTCTCCCGTCACGGCCACGACCATGTCGGCACGCACGATGCCGGCGCGCTCGAGGACCCAGAGCTCGGAGGCGTCCCCGTGCTGGATGTTGTGCTCGAGCTCCTCCTCCACCACCGCGAACCGCGCGGTGTCGGACTCGATCAGGGTCACCTCGTGGCTGTTGTGCATCAGCTCGCGCGCGAGGTTCCACCCCACCTTGCCGGCGCCGGCGATGATGATGTACATCTAGTGGTTCTCCCTGGTCGAGGCCACTAGAAGGCCTCCTCGGCGACGGTCAGGCTCTCGCCGGTCACGGCTTCCGTGAGCATCTCGATGGCGACCTGCGTCGGGCAGACGGTCTGGAGCCCCTGCTCGCTGTACCACTCGGCCCGCAGGGGGTCGTGCACCCGGACCACGACCTTCGGCACCTGGAAGCGCTTGCGGGCAATCTGGGCGACGACGATGTTCGTGTTGTCCCCGTCGGTGGAGCAGACCACCACGTCCGCGCGCTCGATACCGGCTGCGCGGAGCGCATCGACCTCGAGCGCGGTGCCGACCGTGAAAGACCCTCCGGCGTCCTCCCAATTGCTGTCGAGACCCTGCTCGAGCAGGGTGTGTGCCTCGGGACTCTCGTCCAGAACGCTCACCTCGTGCCCCAGTTTGTGCATGCGTCGCGCGATTGCCGAGCCAACCCGGCCGCAACCGACGATCAATACGAACATGAGATCACCCAGAAAATCCCTTAAATGCTTCCTGGCGGGGCCGGATCAGAGGCCGCCGCATATGAAACCTTAGACACTCTGACCAATAATCCCGCCACGGCGTGAACACGCCGGCCCCCAGGCAGGTGCGGTGCCAGGATGCTACGGCCGCCGGACGGCGTCTCCGGCTTCGTCGCCCAGGCCCGCCTCGGCCTCCTCGGCGGCGGTCGCTGCGGCGGCGGCCGGATCGGGCGGCGCGGTGATCAGCACGCGGGTCGGCGACTTCTCGAGCACGTAGGCCGTCACCTCCCCCAGCTCACGGGGATGGCCGCCGGCGAGGCCGCCGAGCACTCCCCCACCGCGCACCTGCGAAGGCGGCTCGGCGCCGATCACGATCAGCTCGACGTCGTTCTGCCGAGCCTCCTCGACGATCGCCGAGCCCACGGTGCGCCCGCGGACCGGCACACCCCGCACCTCGACGCCGGAGTACTCCTCCCCCACCTGCTTCGCCCTGGCCAGCGCCTGCTCGGCACGCTGCAGCCGCGCCGAGGGCACCGGAGCGTCGAGCGGCAGGGACATCGGCATCTCGAGCACGTAGATGGCGAGGATCTTGGCGCCGGCCGACTCGTCGCCGCGCCCCTCGCTGGCGAGCTGTCCCGCGGTGCTCATGATGTCGTCGTCCAGGGCCTCCCCGAACACCGGCACCAGGATGTTCCCGTAGTTGATCTCGGGCTCGTGCGACATGCGGGCCGCCGGGACCTCGACCATCCCGGTCAGCGACAGCCCCTCGCGGAGCCGGTAGACGACGTAGAACAGCAGGCCGAGGCCCATCCACACCGTGCCGAACAGCCGGGCGTCGTCGTGCAGGAAGAAGGTCGCGCCCCAGCCGAGGATCGACAAAATCGCTCCGAGGACGGCCGGCAGCGGCAGATCCACCTCGCGGATCCGCACGTTGAAAGGCACGCGGTAGCCGCGCCGGCGATCCGGCTCGGTGAAGCGCATCCGGATCACCGACAGGTGGGCGATCGCGAACGCGATCAGCGCCCCGTAAGCGAACAGTCCCGCGAGGAACTCGAAGTCGAGCGGCACGACAAGCGCCCCGGCGAGGACGGTGAAGGCCAGGATCACGATCCACGGTGTGCCGTGCTGCTCGTGCAGGCGCGCGACGCCCCGCGGGATCTGGCGGTGGGTCGCGAGCGTGTAGGCCGTGCGGGCGATGCCGACCATGCCCGAGTTGGCGGCCTGGGCCAGCACCAGCGTCGCGACGATCGCGACCAGCCAGGTCAGCACTTCGCCGGCCGGCCCTGAGGAGATCGCGTTCACCACCCCCAGCACCGGGGCCTCGATCCACTTGCCGCCGAGCTCAGTGCCGTAGCCCGAGTCGGAGCCGGTGTTCGCGGCAACGTGCACCCCCTGCTGGACCGGCAGCGCCATCAGCGCGACGACCGACATCCCGACGAACAGCGTCAGCACGGCAACTGCTCCGGCTCCGACGGTCTTTCGCAGGGCCCGCCGCGGCACGCGCACCTCGGGGGCAAGGTTCGCGGCGGCCTCGATGCCCGTGTAGGCGATCACCGCGACCGTCATGCCGAATACGAGATCGCCCCACTGGGGCACGGTCCCGACGTGGACGTTCTGGGTGATCGCGCCCGGGTCGAAGCTCGTCGCGAGCCCGATCGCGACGATCAGCAGCAGCAGTGTGATGTCGACGACGCCAGCAGCAGCGTGCGCCGCCCGCGCGGCGCGCGGCCGAGGAAGTTGTAGCGGGCCACGATCGCCAGCACCGCGAGCGCGATGATCAGGTCCGCGGCGTCGGTCCCGAGCTCGGACGAGAACGCGGTCAGGTAGTGCCCGATCGAGAGCGCGCTGATCGCGATCAGGATCGTGAAGTCGAGCAGGATCGCCCACCCGGCGATGAAGCTGACCAGCTCGTTGAAGGCATAGCGGGCCATCACCGCCGAGCCGCCGCGCTCGGGATGGAGCGTCATTCCCTCGAAGTACGTCAGCGTCGTGAGGACGAACAGCAGCCCCGAGATGAGGAATACGAGCGGCGTCAGGCCAAGCGCATAGGCCGCCACCACCCCGAGGGCGAAGTAGATCGAGGAGCCGACCGTGCTGTAGGCCGTGCCGAACAGCTGCGGCGCGCCGACCCGGCGCTCGATCGAGACGAAAGCGTCTCGGCGGGCGCGGGCGCCGGCGCGGGTGGGAAGCGGGGCGGCTCCGTCGGGGGCCGGCGCGCCGCTGTTCGACGGGGCGTCCATCCCGTCAGGTTATTCCCGCCAGCTCCCGTTTCCTTTGACCCTCGAGCGGCTCGGCCGGGGTCGAGTCGACGATCACGCGGCAGGGGCGCTTGCCGAGCACCACCTCGAGCGTGCGGTTGAGCACCTTGCCGGACGGCCGGCGGCTCGGCATCGGCATCACCACCACGTCCGATCGGGCTTCGAGCGCCTCGCGCACGATCCGGTGCCCGGCCTCACCCGGTCGCACATGGGCGACCGTGCCCCGCACCCGCTGGCGCCGGCCGGCCCACTGCCGGGCTGCCTCGATCACCGCCCGGGCGGTCGCATCGGCCTCCGGAAGCGGCGCGGTCAGCTCGAGATTCCGGGGAACCGTGACGGTCGCGATGACCCGAACGTCGCCCTCCTTGTGGCTCGCGAGCTTCAGCGCCGTCGCCATCGCGTTCTCCGAGTACGTGCCGTCCTCGAACGCGACCAGCACGTCGGCGTACTGGACCGGCTCGACGCCCACGATCGGAGGCATCACGATCTCGTGTGTCTCGGCAAGGGGCAGGCCGAGGCTGCGCCGGTAGGCGACGTATCCGATTCCTCCGATCACCATCCAGATCGAGCCGACGATCAGCGTGTGGTGTACAGGCTCATCACGGCGACCCACGCGAAGAACGTCCCCAGCCCGCCGAACACCGCGAAGAGCGGCACCTCCGTCTTGCCGATCTTCACGTTGAAGGGCGCCCGGTACCACTCCTCCTCCTGCTCCACCCGCACGTCTCCCGGGAGCTTCTTCATCCGGCTGTGCGCGAGCCGCCATCGCAATGCGATCAGCGAGGCATGGGCGATCGTGAACGACAGCATCGCGCCGAACGCGTAGAGCGTTCCGAGGAACTCGGCCTTGCCCGGGATCATCACGACGCAGGCGATCGCCCCGAACACCACGATCGCGACGGCGGGGGTGCGGTAGCGCGGGCTGATCCGGCGCAGGCCCTCGGGGAGCTGCTGGTGCTGGCCCATCGAGTAGGTGAGCCGGCTGACCCCGAAGATCCCGGCGTTCGACGCGATCAGGAGGATCGTGGCCGCCAGCACCCCGACGTAGTACTGCGCGAAGGTCTGCAGGAAGCCGAGGTCCATGTTCTTGACGATCCCGAGGATCGGGTCGCCTGCGTAGGTGGTCGCCAGCTGGGTGGTGTAGTCGCCGTTGGCGGTCTGGGTGACGGGCAGCGCCGAGAGCGCGACCGACGGCAGGCCGGCGTAGATCACCATCACGGCGATCACCACGAGCGCCATCGACCGGGGAATCAGCCGGCGCGGGTTGCGCGCCTCCTCCGAGAGGTTCGAGATCGTCTCGATCCCGGTGTAGGAGATCATCGCGACGGTGATCGAGAGGATGAAGTCCTTGACCGTCGGCGCCTGCCAGAGATGGATGTTGTCGAGCAGGACGGTGACGTTGAGCACCAGGAAGATGCCCGCGCCGAGCAGGAGCAGCTGCGTCGCGAAGTCCGTCACCGCCAGCACCAGGTT
Organism: uncultured Solirubrobacterales bacterium; assembly: GCA_963785085.1. GTDB lineage: Bacteria > Actinomycetota > Thermoleophilia > Solirubrobacterales > JBBDJG01 > CAWACB01. Next base: position 39,675 of record CAWAUD010000014.1, read on the forward strand.
GATACGCGCCGACTCCTGGACGCCGACCACATTGACCGCGCACAGCAGCGCGACGATCACGATGCCTCCGATGATGTCGCCCGGACTGTGCCCGAGCGGCGCCCAGAACACGGCCAGGTAGTGCGGCACGAAGAACGCCGAGATCGCGACCGTGATGATGTAGTTCAGCATCTGGCCCCAGGCGGCGAAGAAGCTGACCAGCTCGTTGAACCCGCGCCGGGCGAAGCTCGACGAGCCGCCCGCCTCGGGGAAGTTCGTGGCCGCCTCGGCGTAAGTCATCGCGGTGAAGACGAACAGCCCACCCGCGATCAGGTAGACGACCGGGGTCATCCCGAGCGCGAAGGCCGCCACCAGGCCGAGCGCGTAGTAGATCGACGAGCCCACGTTCCCGTAGGCGGTCGAGAACAGCGCCCCCACGCCGAGCACCCGCTCGAGCCCCAGCCCCTTGGGTCGGTACCTCGCCATCGCCGGAGATTGTCCTCAGACGAGCGGCGTCATGCGACGCGGCCGCTGGGGAGACACTGCCGCGACGCTAGCCTTCCTCACGGGACTGGCTCGTAGGAAAGCGGCGTTGAAGTCGCGCGTTTCGCCGCGCGTTTCGTAACGCCTCCCTCCTCCTTCTCTCCGCTGGTCGACTTCTTACGCGGTATACGCGCCTTTTCTCGACCAGCGGAATCCGGCCGCACTAGTCGGGGCGGCCGGCGCCCACTAGGACTGCTTCCTACATGCCCGGTTCTTCGGTCGGCTGCGCTCGGGCGAGCTAGAACCCGTAGTGCTTGAGCCAGCCGCCGAGGCGGCTGCGGAACTTCTTCGCTTGCCGCTCGATCGGCAGCGCGTGGCCGGCGCCCTTGATGATCGCCACCTTGTGGCTGCGGCTCTTGGTGTAGCGCGAGGCCTGGTCGGTGCAGTTGAAGACCGAGTAGAGCACGTCGCGACTGCCGCATACGACCAGCACCGGGGCCTTGATCTTCTTGATGCCGAGGCCCTGCATGGACATCGTCGTGATGAGCGTCAGGTTGTCCCCGCAGGGATCGTGGTAGTGGAGCGGCACCGCGGCCGCGATCACCTTCTCCGTGGCGCTGTGGAACATCGCCGCGCGGAAGTCGGCGGGCGTGCGGCCGAAGAGGCCATAGCCGCTCGGCAGCCCCGGACCGGCCGGCTCGCCGCCCGACTCGCAGGGCGTGCGCTCCAAGCCGAACTGGTCGGAGGCGAACTGCTGGTTGTTCGAGGCGAAGCCGACGATGCCGAGGGCGTTGACGTCGCCGAACGAGTACGCCTCCACGGTGGCGATCGCGCCGGCGGCGGAGTGGCCGACCAGCGCCACCTTCTTGAAGGGGACAGGCTTGGTTCCCGTCACCGTGTAGGACCCGGCGCGCAGGTGCTGCACGATCTGGTGCGCGACGTCCGCCTGCGACCCGATGCAGCTCGCGAGCCCGGGCGGGTGCCCGGAGGCCCCGTAGCCGATGCGGTCCACGGAGACCGAGATGTGACCCTGGCCGGCCTGTTTGGCGACGTAGTTGTAGGCAGGGACGGGGGTGAAGTCCCACAGCCACTCGCCCAGGCCCAGGCCGTGGAGGTAGACCGTCACGTTGCGCTTGGCCTTCCCGAGCGCCTTCTTCGGCCCGGTCAGATGGCCGACGACCGTGTATTGGGCGCCGTCGGCGCTGCACGGAACGCCGGGCACAGCCGAACGGTTGATGTTCATGACCGAGAACGAGACCGGGTAGCTGGCCGTCTGGGTCTTCGCCATCGCAGGCGCCGGCGCCAGTAGCGCCAGCACCACAACTATCAAGCCGGCCGCGCGGGCCGGGAGGACCCCACCCATGACAGCGGATGATAGGCCGCTGCCGGGTCCCGTGCGTCAGATGATGAACGAGACGATCAGGAGGGCGACGATGTTCGCGACCTTGATCATCGGGTTGATCGCAGGCCCGGCGGTGTCCTTGTAGGGATCTCCCACCGTGTCGCCCGTGACCGCCGCGGCATGGGCCTCGGACCCCTTCCCGCCGAAGGCTCCGTCCTCGATCAGCTTCTTCGCGTTGTCCCACGCGCCGCCACCCGAGGTCATCGAGACCGCTACGAAGAGCCCGGAGACGATCACGCCTATCAGCAGGCCGCCGAGCGCCTGGTAGGACAGCACGCCGACCACCAGCGGGATGACGATCGGGATCAGGGCCGGCACGATCATCTCGCGCTGCGCGCGCGCCGTCACGATGCTCACGCAGGCGGCGTAATCGGGCCTCTCGGTGCCCTCCATGATCCCCGGCTTCTCGCGGAACTGGCGCCGGACCTCCTCGACGACCTGGCCGCCGGCGCGGCCGACCGCCTCGATCGCCAGCGACACGAAGACGTAGACCATCATGCCGCCGATCAGCAACCCGATCAGCACTTCCGGTGTCTGAAGCTCGAACGACTTCAGCTTCCCGCCGGGGCCCAGCTCGTCGATCAGCTCCTGGCGCCAGCAGACGAACAGCACCAGCGCCGCGAGTGCCGCCGACGCGATCGCGTATCCCTTCGTGACCGCCTTGGTGGTGTTCCCGACGGCGTCGAGCGGGTCGGTGACGTTTCGCACGTCCTCCGGCAGGTCGGCCATCTCGGCGATGCCGCCGGCGTTGTCGGTGATCGGCCCGAAGGCGTCGAGCGCGACGATCAGGCCCGTCATCGAGAGCTGCGCCATCACGGCGACCGCGATGCCGTAGATCCCGGCCAGCTCGTTGGCGCCCAGGATGCCGAGCGCGATCAGAAGCGCAGGCGCGGCCGTCGCCTGGAAGCCCTGCGCGAGCCCCTGGATGATGTTGGTCGCGTGGCCGGTGATCGAGGCCTCGGCGATCGTCTTCACCGGCCGGAACCGCGTCGACGTGTAGTAGTCGGTGATCACGAAGATCAGAGCCGTGATGCCGAGGCCGATCAGCGTGCACAGCCAAAGGTCGGTCGTGCCCGGAGCGCTGATGGCGACGTCCTTGGTCGTAAGGTCGTCCATCAGCCAGTTCGTGATCGGCAGGAACGCCGCCGCCGCGATGACCGCGCTGACGACCACGCCCTGGTAGAGAGCGCGCTCCACGTTGCCGCTGCGCGACCGGACCGCGAAGGCGCCGATGATCGACGCGAGTATCGACACGCCTCCCATCACGAGCGGGTAGATCGCGACCTCGCGCTGCTCGTTGAAGGTCAGGACGCCAAGCAGCATCACCGCCACAGCGGTGACCGCGTACGTCTCGAACAGGTCGGCCGCCATGCCGGCACAGTCGCCCACGTTGTCGCCCACGTTGTCGGCGATCACGGCCGGGTTCCGCGGGTCGTCCTCGGGGATCCCGGCTTCGATCTTCCCCACCAGGTCGGCGCCCACGTCGGCGCCCTTCGTGAAGATCCCGCCGCCAAGACGGGCAAAGACGGAGATCAGGCTGCCGCCGAACCCGAGCCCGATCAGCGCGTCGATCGCCTCCTTGTCGGACTGGTCGGTGAGGATCAGGATCCCGTAGAAGCCGGCGACGCCCAGCAGAGCGAGCCCGACCACCAGCATCCCGGTCACCGAGCCGCCCTTGAAGGCGACGTCGAGCGCGGGCGAGACGCCGCCCCGGGCCGCTTCCGCAACCCGGGCATTGGCCCGCACGGAGACGTTCATGCCGATGTATCCCGCGGCCGCCGAGAAGGTCCCGCCGATCACGAACCCGATCGCCGTGTCGATGTCGAGCGCGATCGCGATCACGATCGCCAGCACCACCGCGACTATCCCGATGATCGTGTACTGGCGGTTCAGGTATGCCGCGGCGCCCTCCTGCACGGCCGCGGAAATCTCCTGCATCCGCTCGTTGCCGGGCGATCGGCGCAGCAGCCAGCCGGTGGTCGCTGCGCCATACACGACTGCGGCGCCTGCGCACGCCAGCGCCACGACTACGCCGTAGCTGGTCAAGAAATCGGTCACGGGTTGATCAGCCTCCGTTGTCTGTCACGGGCCAAAAAGCCGGGGCAGTCTATCGGGAGGGGGCGGACGCCTGAGATCTGATGACGGGCGGCCGCCTCAAGGCGGACGCTCCAGCATGCGAGAGCGAAGCTCTGAATGTTCGCTATGTCTGGGTGCCCGGTGGCACCCACAGGCCGCCCGCACCGCCGGGGCGCTGAGGCGGTTGCTCGGGCCCCGCCGGCGGCCCTTCCTCGGGCGCAACGGACTCCGGAGGCGCGCCCATCTCGCGGGCGTAGGCGAGCTGGAGCTGTGTCAGCGCGTCGCGCACCGGCCGCATCTGCTCGGGAGCCTCCTTCTCGAGAATCGGGAGGAGAGCACGCACGGATTCGATGCCGAGCCGCACCTGCTCGGGGTCACGCATGTCCTGCGTGTCGGAGCTGAGCCCCAGGCGCTGCCCGGAGATGTTGATCAAGCTGACGATCGTCTGTAGGAGCACGTCCTGGACGGTGATCTGGCGCAGCTGCTCCTCGAGCTGCGCGCGCAGCTCCTCCTCGCTGGGTGCGCCCTCCGGAGGCTCGTGCTGGTGATCGTGGGGGTGCTCGTGGCTCATCGTGTCGCGGGCTGGGCAGTGGGAGCGTAAGTGTCGCGCGTCTCGGACACGATGCCGGCGTAGAGCTCCTGCGCCGACGCCCGCCTCGTGCGCCCGCCACTGTCGCTGTGCCCCGTTGCCCTCGTCGAGCAGCGGGCCGAGGGCCGTCGAGGTGCGGATCGAGCCGCAGCTCGGCGCGGGCGGGAGCTGTCCAGTCCAGCAGCCGCTCGACCGAGGCCCGAGCGGGAATCTCGCTCGCGGAGGGCAGGTCGATCATGCGCCCGTCGAGCCCGTAGCGGATCGCCCGCCACATGTTCTCCTCGATCATGCGCGGCGCGGGATCGGAGTCGGGACGCACGCCGTCGTCGTAGTCGAGGGCAGCCTGTGCGATGCAGGCCGTCGCGAGGCCCGCGAGCGCCGTCGACTCGTCGCCGCGCGACTGGGCATCCATGATCCGCAGCTCGACCGTCCCGAACGAGAAGTGCGGCCGGATGCTCCACCAGATCTGGGTGTGCTCGACGATCGAGTTGGTCGCGTAGAGGAAGTCGACGTAGTCGGCGTACTCGCCCCAGTCGCCGAAATGATCCGGCACCCCGCAGCGGGGAAACATCCGCGTGAATATCTCGGTGCGGGCGGTGTGGAGGCCGCTGAAGCGGTCCTCCACCCAGGCCGAGTTGGCCGACGCCGCGAGCAGCACGGGCAGCACCGGGCGCAGGATGTCGCACACGGCCACGGCGCGGTCGGCGCCGCGCACCCCCACGTGGATGTGGTTGCTGAAGGTGTTGTTGCGCCAGGCCACGTACTTGAGCCCCTCCTCGACGCGCCGGTAGTGCGGCGTGTCGATGATGCGCTGCTCCTGCCAGGGGCTCCAGGGATGGGCGCCGGTCGCTCCTAGCGCGAGGTCCAGGTCGGCCACGAGCGGGAACAGGCGGGTGCGCCGCTCGCGCTGCCTGTCCTGGCGCGTCGGCGAAATCCTCTCCCTTGCCGGAGCGGATCTCGATCTCCGAGGAGATCAGCTCGCCCGCGACCGAATCGCGCAGCACGTCGTCCTGGAGGGCTGCCGCCTCCACCCCTCGAACGCGTTCGTCATGCTCAGGGTGCGCGGGTCGAGTAGCGCGAACTCCTCCTCGAGCCCGACGGTGAAGTCGCGCGAGGACTCGAACACCTCCTGGGCGGCACCGGCGTCGAACCCGTGGGGCGGCATCTAGGGAAGGGCCACTAGGTCAGATAGAAGTAGAGCGCGTAGAGCAGGTCCACCGCGGGGCTCGACGTGTGGACCGTCACGTCGGGCGGCACCTGGAGCAGCGCGTCGGAGTAGTTGAAGATGATCCGCACGCCCGCCTCGACCAGGTCGTCCGCGAGGCGCTGAGCGGCTGCCGTCGGAACGGCTAGCACGCCGACCACGATGTTCTCCTCGTCGACGACCTCGCTCATCATTCCGTAGGGGCGTACGACCAGATTGGCCCACGCGGCGGCCGACCTTCTTCGTATCGACGTCGAAGATCGCGACGACGCGGAATCCGTGGTCGGCGAAGATGTCCGAGCTGGCGATCGCCTGACCGAGGTGACCCGCGCCGAACAGAGCGATGTTGTGCTGGCCCGACGTCCGCAGGATCTTGCGGATCTGGGACACGAGCGAGTCGACGTTGTAGCCGACCCCGCGCTTGCCGAACTTGCCGAAGCCGGACAGGTCGCGCCGGATCTGCGTGGAGTTGATGTGCGTGTAGTCCGAGAGCTCCTGGGAGGAGATCGTGTCCTTGCCCATCTTGCGCGCCTGCGTGAGCACCTGCAGGTAGCGCGACAGCCGCGCGGCCACTCCGAGCGAGAGCCTGTCGCTGAGCGGCTTTGAGGGGTCGAGCTCCTCCGCGTCGCCGTTGATCGGTGATCTCTTCGCTCAACTCCGTCACAGCATCCGCTCCAGCTCCCGCTCGTCCACGTGGTAGTCGAAGGCGTCCGCCCCGTCGACGGCGATCACCGGAATGCGCTCGCGATAGCGCTCGTTCAGCCGCTCGTCGGTGGTGATGTCGACCATGCGCAACTCGAACGGGCGGCGGACGCGAACGCGCTCGAGCGCCTCGCGCGCATCGTCGCAGAGCGGGCAGTCCGCCTTGTGTAGAGAGTCACTGTGGCCACAGTCGATCCGAGAATAAAGGCTCGGGTCTCCGACCCGAACATCTCCCAGGCCGGGCTTACCGGTGTGCGAAGGCGTCGAAGCCGAGGAACCGGGGATATGGAACCGGCTCGCCGAACCGGGCGGCACTGGCGATCATCGCCGCGTTGTCCGTGCACAGGGCCGGCGGCGGGATCTTGAGCGCCAGGCCGCGCACCGCGCACAGCGCCTCGAGGCGCGCGCGCAGCTCGGAGTTGGCCGCCACGCCTCCTCCCACCGCGACGCGCTCGGCGCCGGTGCGCTCGATTCCCTGCTCGAGCTTGCCCATCAGCTGGTCGACGACCGCCCTCTGGAAGGAGGCCGCGAGATCCGCGCGCCGCTCCTCCACCCGCTCTGGGCCCATCTCGCGGACGGCGTAGACGAGCGCTGTCTTGAGGCCGCTGAAGGAGAACTCGAGCGAGTCGGAGCGGCGCATCCCGACCGGGAAGGCGAACGCCTGCGGATCCCCTTCGCGTGCCAGCCGGTCGATCACCGCTCCACCTGGAAACCCCAGGCCCATCAGGCGGGCGGCCTTGTCGAGCGCCTCGCCGGCGGCGTCGTCCCGGGTGGCCCCCAGCTCCGTGTAGCCGCGATGGTCCTCGACCCAGGCGAGCAGCGTGTGGCCCCCGCTCGCGATCAGGCAGAGGAACGGCGGGTCCAGAGGCTCGGGCTCGAGGAAGTTGGCGCACACGTGGCCGTGCAGGTGGTCGACGGCGATGAACGGCCGTCCCGATGCCGCGGCCAGCGCCTTGGCGGTGGACAGGCCCACGAGCAGCGCTCCGATCAGCCCCGGGCGGCTGGTGGCGGCAACGGCCTCGACGTCCGCCAGGGCGGTGCCAGCCTGGGCGAGCGCCTCCTCGACGACCACGTTCACCAGCTCCAGGTGATGCCGTGAGGCCACCTCCGGCACGACGCCCCCGTAGCGCGCGTGCAGCTCCGACTGCGAGGAGATGACGTTGCTCAGGATCTCGCCCTCCCGCGAGACCACGGCCGCGCAGGTGTCGTCGCACGAGGTCTCGATGGCGAAGATCGGGCTGCTCACGGCGGGGTCCCGCGGCGGCGCTCGGCGAGCGCGATGCCGCCGGTGATCGCGAGCGCCAGCACGAGCGACTGGGCAACGGCGGCGCCGTCGAAGCCGCCGGACAGCCCCAGCACCACATAGATGACGACCCACAGCAGGGCCGTCCGCAGAGCGAACGTCACTCCGTGCCGCGGCCGTCCGTACGCCACATGATCAGGGCGTCTTCGTTGTTGTCGTGGTAGTAGCGGCGGCGCACCCCGGCGCTGTGGAAGCCGTAGGACTCGTACATCTGGATCGCCTCGGCGTTCGACACCCGCACCTCGAGCGTGTAGCGCTCACTCTCGCCGGTGACCCGGAACAGGTACTCGATCAGCGAGCTCGCGATCCCCCCGCGCCGGTGGTCCGGATCGACTGCGACGTTCATCAGGTGCCAGACCGTGTGGTAGCGGGAGCAGATCAGGTAGCCCACCAGCTGGCCGTCCTCGAAGGCGCCGATGCAGACGCTCGCCGGCTTGGACAGCTCCAGGACGAACATCGCCAGCGACCACGGGGCGGGAAAGGACCGGCGTTCGATCGCTATGACGTGCGGCAGGTCCGTGTAGCTCAGCGTCCGGACCGCGACGTCGGCGCGCCCGCGCCGGGCAGGCGCCTTCCGCGCGCTAGGAGCGCGGTTGCGGGTCTCGAGCGTTGCGCCAGTGGATCTCGGCATCCGGCAGCCTCACGTATGTCGGTTCTACTCGCTCCGGCGGCACTGGATCAACGCTCCGTGCCAACCGGCAAAGCACCCGCCCGCTGATCGCGTGAACCGGCGACTCGGGATCCGGCACCTCGGCCCCTGCGACTTCCAGGGCTTCTGCCGATTCTAACGCCCAATCTCCGGCCGCCAAGGAGGTTCCGGGCTCCGTTCGCACCCGCGCCGCAAGGTCGTCCGGGTCGAGCGCGAGCGGCCCCCAGACGTGTTCGGGCGCCGGCGCCCGGTACAGCCCGGCGAAGACCTGGTTGCGCCGGGCGTCGATCAGCGGCAGCAGCAGCCGCCCGTCGCCTGCACCCTCGGCCATTCCCGCGGCGAGCGCATCGAGTGACGAGACCGGACGCAGGCCGATGTCGAGCGCCTGAGCGAGCCCCCGGGCGGTCGTGACGCCGATCCGCAGGCCGGTGAACGTGCCGGGGCCGACGCCGACGGCTATCGACTCGACGTCGCTCCACCGCCGCCCGGCGCGCTCCAGCAGCTCCGCGAGCGCGGGCAACAGCTCCGAGGAATGTCGCGCCGGGCCGAGCAGGCGCTCGGGTCCCGGCGGCTCGGTGGCGAAGGTCTCGCCGTCATCCCGCACCACGGCCGCCACTGCGGGCGCCATGGACGTGTCGAACCCGACCAGCGTCACTCGACGCGCCGCAGGTCGCCCAGGACGACCCGCAGGCACTCCACGAGGCGCGGCGCCCCGTTCGCCTCCATTTCGCGGCGCTCGCCACCGGCGTGGGCAAGGGTGAGGCGCAGGGTGATGTCCTCGTCGCGCAGCAGCGGCGTCGCCGCCTGCGGCCACTCGACGAAGGCGACCGACTCGCCGTCGAGATAGTCGTCCAGCAGGGCGGGATCCTCTCCCTCGATCGAGTCGAGCCGGAAGAGATCGACGTGGGCGACCGGCACCGCGCCCTCGTAGCGGCGGCCGATCGTGAATGACGGGCTGGTGACCGGCTCGGTGACGCCCAGCCCACGACACGCCCCGCGGACGAAGGTCGTCTTGCCGGTCCCGACGTCGCCGGAGATCAGCACGACGTCGCCCGGCCGCAGGAATTCCGCGAGCGCCTCCGCGGCGCTCTCCGTCTGGCGGGCCGATGAGCTCATGAGCGTGGCGACGTCCACGCCACGAACGTTAGTCCGGTGCCTAGAAGAGTCCCATTTGATCTGGCTCGGCCGCCGGCGCAGCGCCGACCAGCTCGGGCTCCGGAGCCGGCTCGGGCGGCTCCTCGACGACATGCTCGGCGAGCAGCTCGGGCAGGCGCGCGAAGTCGGCGCGCAGCTGCTCCAGCATCGCCGGGGTGTAGAGCGCGGCCGCCGGGTGGAAGATCGGATAGAGGAACACGGCCTGGCCGCCCAGCTCGTGCTGCTGCGGGACGCCCCGGACCTTCGTGATGCCCTGCGGGCTGCCTGTCAGCAGCTTGGTGGCGAAGTTCCCGAGCGTGCAGACGACCTTCGGCTCGATCAGCTCGACCTGCTTCCAGAGGTGGCCCTTGCAGGCGTCGATCTCGAGGGGCTGGGGGTCGCGGTTGCCCGGCGGCCGGCACTTGAGGACGTTTGCGATGAACACCTGCTCGCGCGAGAGGCCGATCTCCTCGAGCAGCTTGTCGAGCAGCTTTCCGGCCTGGCCGACGAACGGCTTGCCCTGCTGGTCCTCGTGGAACCCGGGCGCCTCGCCGACGAACATCAGGTCCGCGTCGGCGTTGCCGGTGCCGAACACCACGGTGGTGCGCGTGTCCGCCAGCGGGCACTTCTGGCAGTCGGAGAGCTCGTGGTAGAGCTCGACGAGGTCTTCGCGGCGCTTCTCTGTGGAGGCAGCCAACGCGCGGGGATAGTAGGCCGTGAGACGGACATCACGGAGTCGTGAGACGGACGTCACACAGGGTGGAAATCGCCCGCCTGGCGCCGATACACTGCTGACAGCCTGTCCAAACGGCGGCCGCTACCCATCCAGGGAGTGGACCGGCCAACTGGAACGTTGAGGACTCTCAGAACCATCCCCGACCTGCGCTCTGCCCTGGCCGATGTTCGCGCCGAGGGCCGTACCGTCGGTCTCGTGCCCACGATGGGCGCGCTCCACGAGGGACACGTCAGCCTGCTGCGCCGCGCACGGGCGGAATGTGACGTCGTCGTGATGAGCCTGTTCGTCAACCCGACGCAGTTCGCACCCGGCGAGGACTTCGAGCGCTACCCCCGCGACGAGGAGCGCGACGCTGCGCTGGCGGAGGAGGCCGGCGTCGACGTGGTCTTCGCCCCCTCGCCCGGCGAGATCTACCCCGAGGGCTTCGCAACGACCGTGCACGTCACCGGCGTCACCGCGGTTCTCTGCGGCGACCCGCGCAGCCGCGGCCCAGAGCACTTCGACGGGGTCGCGACCGTGGTGGCGAAGCTCTTTTCCATCTGCTCGCCGGACGTCGCGTACTTCGGCCAGAAGGACTACCAGCAGACGCTGGTCATCCGGCGCATGGCTGCGGACCTGGACCTCCCGGTGCGAGTCGAGGTGTGCCCGATCGTTCGCGGGCCGGACGGCCTGGCGCTCAGCTCCCGCAACGCATATCTGGGATCTCACGGACCGCCGGCGCGCGCCGGCGCTCAAGCGGGCGCTGGATGCGGCCCAGCGGGAGATCGCCGCCGGGCGCGCTCCCGAGGACGCGGCGGCCTCAGGGCGCGCCGTCCTGGCCGAGGCCGAGGTCGATCCCGAGTACTTCGAGGTGCTGCGGGCGGATGACCTCTCTGCGCCGTCGGCGGCGCCGGGAGAGCGGCTCGTGATCGCGGTGGCCGCAAAGGTGGGCCGGGCGCGGCTCATTGACAACTGCTTGGCCGAGGTGCCGGTCTCCGGCGCGCGGCCCAACGGCACCGACCCGGTCTCCGGCGCGGTGACCAACCACTAGGAGGGACCTGATGAGCACCGAACCGCGCGTACCCGACGCCCCGCCCGGCGACCGCCGGCCGGTGACGGTTCACAAGCTGGCCGAGATGAAGCAGATGGGCCAGCCGATCGTGATGATCACGGCGTACGACTTTCCCAGCGCCCAGGTCGCCGAGGAGTCCGGCGTGGACGTGGTCCTGGTCGGCGACTCGGCCGCGATGACGGTGCTCGGCTACGACTCGACCGTCCCGGTCACGATGGACGAGATGGTCATGCTCGCCGCGCGCGGTGCGGCGCGGCGCCCGCACCCCGCTGGTCGTGGGCGACCTTCCGTTCGGGAGCTACCAGGCCTCGGACCAGCAGGCGGTCGAGAGCGCGGTCCGGTTCATGAAGGAGGCCGGCTGCGACGCGGTCAAGCTCGAGATGGCGGGCGTCTCGCAGGGCGTCGCGCACAAGCGGGAGAGCGTTTCCCGGGCACGCGCGATCATCGGCGCCGGCATCCCCGTGATGGGCCATGTCGGGCTCACCCCGCAGAGCGCCTCCGCGCTCGGCGGCTACAAGGCCCAGGGCCGCGACGTCCGCCAGGCGGTGCAGGTCGCCGACGACGCGCTCGCCCTCCAGGATGCGGGCTGCTTCGCGGTCGTCTTCGAGGCGATCCCGGCGGCGGTCTCCGAGACGATCATGGACCGCATGCGGATCCCCGTGATCGGGATCGGCGCCGGCGGGTCGACCGACGGCCAGGTTCTCGTCTTCCACGACCTGCTCGGGATCTACGAGGGCCACGCGCCCCGGTTCGCCAAGCGCTTCGCCGAGGTGAAGCGGGCGATGGTGGAGGGAGTCCAGGACTTCGCGCAGGAGGTGCGGGAGCGCCGCTTCCCCGCCGCCGAGCACACCTACGGGATCGACCCGGCCGAGCTGGAGGAGTTCCGCCAGATCGTCGCGCCGGGCAAGCCGTGGGACGCCGCCGACGCGTTCTCCTAGTTCCCGATGCTTGGTTTCCGCGGGGTGGGGATCAAGCATCGGCTACAACTCCCCTCGATGGCAGTGCACACCGCCCAGCTGCGCGTGTCCACCGAGGGCCACGGCGACGCGATCGACATCACCCAGGGAGTGCGGGAGGTCGTCGAGACCTCGAGCATCGCCGACGGGGTCGTGAACGTCTTCGTGGCGCACTCGACGGCGGCGATCACGCTGATGGAGTACGAGCCGGGCGGCGTCAACGACCTTCGTGAGCTGATGAACCGGCTCGTCCCGCCCGACCGCGACTACCAGCACAACCAGCTCAACCACGACACCAACGCCCACTCGCACCTGCAGGCGGCGATCATCGGCCCGTCCGAGACCGTGCCGGTCCGCGACGGCCAACTGCACACCGGCACCTGGCAGCAGTTCGTGCTGGTCGATTTCGACGATTCGCCTCGGCAGCGGACGGTGATGGTGCAGGTCGTCGGATAGAGCCGGAGACCGGAGACCGGACGGCCGGATTTTCGTCTGCCCGTCTCCCGTCTCCCGACTACTCTGAACTCGATCTCCCGAACCACCCGCGCCGGGGCGCCAGCGGCGACGACCCCTGCCGGGAGATCGCGCGGTGACCACCGAGTTCGCCCCTACAACCGTGTGCTCGCCGATCGTCACTCCGCCGGTGATCGCTACGTTCGTCCCGAACCAGCAGTTGTCTCCGATGTGCACGGGCCCCTTCGGCTGCATGCCCTGCCAGGTCAGCGGGACGTCGTCGCGGTCGTAGCGGTGCTCGGCGTCAGCGACGAAGCAGTAGTTGGCGAACATGCAATGGCTGCCGATCTCGATCCGCTCGGTGGCCGCGACCATGCATCCGAGGTTCAGGATCGTTCCCTCGCCGATTCGCATCGTCGCCGTCTCCGGATAAAGGGCGAACCAGCAACCCGCTTCGATCAGGACCGACGGCCCTATGTCGGCTCGCGCCTCGTCGAGCGCCTCGAGCAGGTTGCCGGTGACGGGGAATCGCAGATACCACTCCCCTGTGAGCATGTGGCGCCGCAGCCGTGCCTTCCGCCAGAACCGCTCGTTGCGGTCGTAGTAGCGCCACTTCTGCCAGAAGGCTCGGCCCCGGGCGCTCAAGGTCGTCCCGCGACCGCGGTCAGCGCGAGGAACTCGTAGGCGATCGCGGACGCCGTCAGCGCGGTCACCTGGCCCGGCCCGTCGTAGGGCGGCGCCACCTCGACGACGTCGAAGCCGCTGAAGCGCATGCCCGCCAGCGACCGGATCAGCGCGCAGCGCTTCATGCGGCAGCAGGCCCGCGACCTCCGGCGTGCCCGTTGCCGGCGCGAACGCCGGGTCGATCACGTCGATGTCGAAGGAGAAGAAAGCCGGCGCCTCGCCGACGCGGGTCGCGGACGCGCCGCGCGTAGTCGGCCGGGTCCATCGCGCGCAGCTCGTCACCGGCGACGATGTCGAAGCCCATCTCGCGCGCCTCGCCGAGGTCGGCGGCGGAGTAGAGCGGGCCGCGCATTCCGGCCATCACCGAGCGCTCGGGCGCGAGCAGCCCCTCCTCCAGCGCCCGCCGGAACGGCGTGCCGTGGAAGTAGCGCTCGCCGTAGTAGTCGTCCCACGTGTCCGCGTGGGCGTCGAGCAGGACCAGCGCCAGCGGCCCGTGCACGGCCGCCTGCGCGCGCAGCTCGCCGAGCACGATCGAGTGGTCGCCGCCGAGCACGAGCGGCACCACGCCCGGCGCGCACGACCGGCTCGAGCGCCGTCGCGATCTGTCCCGCCGTCCGCTCGGCGTTCCCTGGGGTCACGTCGACGTCGCCGCGGTCGACCACCGACAGCGCGGCGAAGACGTCGACGTCCAGCGGCGGGTGATAGGGCCGCAGGCCGATCGAGGCCGAGCGGATCGCCTCGGGCCCGAACCGCGCGCCGGGCCGGTTGCTGGTGGCAGTGTCGAACGGGATGCCCACCGCCGCGACGTCGACTCCGTCGAGCTCGACGACGTTCGGGCAGCGCGCGAACGTGCGCACGCCCGGTATAGCGGGGAGCCTGCGACGCGTCCGGCGGGCCGTAACGCGGGGGCATCATTCGGCCTCGACGGCGACCCGGGCGGTCCGCAGCGAGCGGTCGCTCGCGCCGCGCAACGCCCCGCCGTGCGGCGAGCACGGCCTGCACGTACTCCCAGATCTCAGGCGGTGATCCGCTCGCCGGGAAGCACGTTCGGGATCCCGGGCGGGTAGGCGGCCAGCGACTCGGACGCGATCCGGCCCGACCGCCTCCTCCACCGGCACGGCCTCCTGCGCGCCGAGGAACGCCTGCGCGGGGCGTCATCTCGAGCGGCCCCCAGTCCGGCGGCGGGGGGATGAAGTTGGCCCGCGTGCGCCCACCCGCGTCGAGCTCGTCGATCGCGTGGCGCAGCGCTGTCACCAGGCGCTCCGGGACTCTCGTGCGCGGTCTCCCCCATCCCGAACACGGCCACGACCACCGCCTCGGCCGCTAGCTCCAGGTTGATGTCGTCGCGGCGGCGCATGAAGTCCGCGACCTCGTAGCCGCTGCTGCCGGTGCCGCGCACGTCGACCGCCAGCCGCAGCGGGTCGTAGCCGTGCACGCCCGGGCGCCCGGCGAGCCGCTCGTCGAGCACGTCGAGGCCCGGCGAGCTCACGGATCTCGTCCCGCGCGCGCCGACAGGGACTGGATCGTCTCTTCGAGCAGCTCTCGCCCGCGCACCGCGGCGAAGCTGCGCGCCGCGTCGAGCGATCCGAGCAGCAGCGAGTTCGGGCTCGTCGACTCGACCAGCGTCACGGCGCGGTCGACCGCGAGCTGGTCGACCAGCTCGCCGGAGCCGGGCCCGAGGTGCAGCATCGCCGACTGGGTGAGGCTGCCGACGATCTTGTGCGTGCTCGAGACGACGAGGTCGGCGCCCGCCGCGATCGCGTGCTCGGGCAAGCGCCTCGTGGAACGCGAGGTGCGCGCCCCATGCCTCGTCGACGACCAGCGGGACGCCGCGTGCCGGTGCGCGACGTCGCTCAGCCCGGCCACGTCGGCGACCGCGCCGAAGTAGGTCGGCGAGACCACGAAGGCGGCGACCGCGCCCGGGTTCGCCGACAGCGCCTCGTCGAGCGCCTCCGGCGTGAGGCAGTGCGCGATCCCGAGCTCCGGATCGAGCTCGGGCGCCACGAAGGTCGGACGCAGCCCGGACAGGATCAGCCCGTCGATCGTGCTCGAGTGGACGTTGCGCTGCACGACCACGCGCTCGCCGCGCTGCGCGAGCGCCAGGCAGGCTGCGTGGTTGCCCTGCGAGGCGCCGTTGATCAGGAACCAGCTGCGGCCCGCCCCCCACGCCTCGGCCGCCAGTCGCCTGGGCGCGCTGGAACGGGAGTCGGCTCGGGCCCCGCGTCGATGCCCTGGGTGAGCGCCGGGATGTCCAGCGCCAGGGCCTGCGCGCCGATCGCCTCGATCAGCGCCGGATCGGCCGCCGGTCCACCCTTGTGGCCGGGCACATGGAAGCGGCCGGGGTTGCGCGCCGCATACGCCCGCAGCGCCTCCAGGTACGGCGCTTCCTCCTGTCCGCCGGGCGCCATGCAACCGAGTCTAGTAACGGCGATCAGCGGAATCGAGAACGCGGCATACTGCATCACCCCTGCAAAGCGAAGGAAGGCTGTTGGATGAAGAGGCATGACCTGGTGGCGTGTCGCTTGCCCTGATGCTGGCGATCGTGGTGTCGCTGGTCGGCGCGGGATGCGGCAGCGACGACAACAGCGGCTCGTCCAACGGCGTCGCGACGCTCGAGAAGGGCAAGCTCAAGGTCGGCTCCGACATCCCATACCCGCCGTTCGAGTTCGGCGAGGCGCCGTACCAGGGCTTCGACGTGGACTTCGTCAACGAGATCGCCAAGCGGCCTCGGGCTCAGGCGGAGTTCCTGAAGACGCCGTTCGACCGCGATCTTCCGCAACCTCGCGCAGGGCCGGTTCGACATGGTGGCCTCGGCATCCACGATCACGCCGCGAGCGCGAGAAGACGGTCGACTTCTCGTATCCGTACTTCCCAGCGGACCAGTCGCTGATGGTCAAGAAGGGCAGCGACATCCAGAGCGTCGAACGACCTGGCCGGCAAGATGGTCGGCGCCAAGCTCGGCGACCACGGGCGCGGACTACGCCAAGGACGAGACTGAATGCCAAGACGGTGCGCACCTACGACCTAGATCGACGACGCGTTCAACGCGCTCGCAGACCGGGCAGGTGGATGCCGTGATCAACGACTTCCCCGTCGTCCAAGTACGCCACGCGCGCGAAGAAGGACCTCGTGGTCGTCGCAGGAGATCCCGACCGGCGAGCAGTACGGCTTCGGATTCAAGAAGGGGAACGACGGACTGCGCAACGCCGTCAACAAGGAGCTCGACAAGGTGAAGGAGGATGGGACCTACACGAAGATCTACCGCAAGTGGCTCCAGGCCGATCCGCCGGAGAACATCCTCAAGCCGGGCACGGGCGGCTCTGCAGCGAGCGGCACCGAGCCGGTGAAATAGCAGTCTTCCCGCGTGAGAAGCCTAGCCCTCCGGCAACGGCCGCGGGGGCCGCAGCCGCGGCACTGCGTCCACGGCCACGATCGCGCCCAGGATCAGCGCCGCGCCCGTCCATCCGGCCAGGCCGAGGCGGTCGCCCGCGAGCAGGAATCCGAAGAAGCCGGCGAACGCGGGCTCTGCCGCGAGGATCAGAGCGGTCCGCGCGGGAGAGATGATCTGCTGGGCGTAGCTCTGGACCAGGAACCCGAGGGCGCTGGCGACGACGGACGTCACGAGCAGCGCGCTCCAGACCGTCGCCCCGCGTGGGATCTCGAGGTCGCCCAGGGCCGCGGCTGCGACCAGGCACACCACCCCGCACAGAGTCAGCTGGATCGCCACCAGCGGCGCCACATCGAAGCGGCGGACGGCGAGGTCGGTCACCAGGATGTGCGCCGCGAACGCGCAGGCACAGCCGAATACGAGCGCGTTGCCCTTCAACGAGGAGTCGCCTCCACCGCCCGTCAGAAGCAGCAGGCCGAGCGCCGACACGAGCGCCGCGGCCCACGCGGTCGGGCCCGGGCGCACGCCGAAGATCACGCGCGCGAAGAGCGGCGTCAGGACCACGAACAGCCCGGTGATGAAGCCGGCGTTCGAAGCGCTCGTGTACTCCAGCCCGACCGTCTGGAATATGTAGCCCGCGGTCAGGAAGACTCCCATCACCAGGCCGGCGCGCCAGCCTGCCGGCGGCAGCTGGGCAAGGGAGCGGCGGAAGAGCAGTGCCACGATCAGGCCCGCGGGGATGAACCTGTAGGCGAGGAAAGCCATCGAGGGCAGCTCCTCGATCGCGTCCTGCACCATCACGAACGTCAGGCCCCAGACGGCCGCGATCGCGACCAGGGCCGCCTCGGCGAGGCGCGGCTTGCGATATTCCGGGGCGGAGGCGTTAGCCGACGTCACCAGCAGGCGACGGGCGAAGCCCGTTCGATGTTCCTCAAGCGCGCGGCGGCTGTGCGGCGCCGGGTCTGGCGCGGGCGAGCGGGCTCCACGATCTCGGCCAGGTACTCGCCGGTGTAGGACCCGCGTGTCGCGGCGACCTGCTCCGGCGTCCCGGCGGCCACCAGCTCTCCCCCGCCCTCGCCGCCCTCGGGACCGAGGTCGACGATCCAGTCGGCGGTCTTGATCACGTCGAGGTTGTGCTCGATCACGACGACCGTGTTGCCGGCGTCGACGAGCCGCCCGAGCACGTCGAGCAGCCGCTGCACATCGGCGAAGTGCAGCCCGGTCGTCGGCTCGTCCAGGATGTACAGCGTCGCGCCCGTTGCGACCTTGCTCAGCTCCGTCGCGAGCTTGATCCGCTGCGCCTCGCCCCCGGAGAGCGTCGTCGCGGGCTGGCCCAGGCGGATGTAGTCGAGGCCGACATCGTGCAGCGTCTGCAGGCGCCGCTTGACCTTCGGGATGTGCCGGAAGAACTCCACCGCCTCCTCAACCGACATGTCGAGCACGTCGGAGATCGTCTTTCCCTTGAAGCGGATGTCGAGCGTCTCGCGGTTGTAGCGCCGGCCGTTGCACTGCTCGCACTCCACGTAGACGTCGGGCAGGAAGTGCATCTCGATCTTGATCTGGCCGTCGCCGCGGCAGACCTCGCAGCGCCCGCCCTTGACGTTGAACGAGAAGCGGCCCGGCTTGTAGCCGCGGGCCCGTGCCTCGGGCGTGCGTGAGTACAGCTCTCGGATGTGGTCGAACACGCCGGTGTAGGTGGCGGGGTTCGACCGCGGCGTGCGCCCGATCGGCGACTGGTCGATGTTGATGATCTTGTCGATCTTGTCGACGCCCTTGATGCGCTTGTGCGTCCCGGCGCGCAGCTTCGCCCGGTGCAGCCGGTTCGCCACCGCGCGGTAGAGGATCTCGTTCACGAGGGTGGACTTGCCCGACCCTGAGACGCCCGTCACGGTGGTCAGCACACCGAGCGGGAACTTCACGTCGATGCCCTTCAGGTTGTGCTGCGCCGCTCCGGTGACCTCGATCCAGCCATCGGGCTTGCGCCGCTTGGACGGCACGTCGATCTTGCGCCGCCCGGCGAGGTACTGCCCGGTCAGCGACCGCGAGATCTTCTGCACCTGCGGCCGGGGTGCCCTGTGCGACCACGTGGCCGCCGTGCTCGCCGGCGCCCGGCCCGAGGTCCACCAGGTGGTCGGCAAAGCGCATCGTGCCCTCGTCGTGCTCCACGACGATCACCGTGTTGCCGAGGTCCCGCAGCCGCGCCAGCATGTCGAGCAGCTTGTGGTTGTCCCGCTGGTGCAGGCCGATCGACGGCTCGTCCAGGATGTAGAGGACGCCGACCAGGCTCGACCCGATCTGGGTCGCCAGCCTGATCCGCTGGGCCTCGCCGCCTGACAGAGTCGCCGCCGCCCGCTCGAGCGTCAGGTAGCCGACCCCGACGCTGTCGAGGAACCGCAGCCGCTCGACGATCTCCTTCATGACGCGCTCCGCGATCTGGCGCTCGGAGCTGCTCAGCTCCAGCCCATCGAGGAAGTCGATCGCGTCGCGGGCCGACTTGCGGGTGAACTCGTGGATGCCGATTCCGCCGACCAGCACGGCGAGGCTCTCCGGCCGCAACCGCGCGCCGCCGCACTCCGGACAGGGCACCACCGACATGTACTCCTCGATCCGCTCGCGCGACCACTCCGAGTCGGTCTCGCGGTAGCGCCGCTCCAGGTTCGGGACGATGCCCTCGATCGGCGCCATGTAGGAGCGCCGGCGGCCCATGCGGTTGCGGTAGGAGACGTAGACGCGCTCGCCCGGCGCCCCGTACAGGAACAGGTCCTGGTGCTCCTCGGACAGGTCCTCCCAGGGCGTGTCGAGGTCGATCTCGTACTTCTCGGCGATCGCCTGCGCCAGTTGCTCGTAGTAGTCGCCGCCCGAGGTCCAGGGCAGGAGCGCGCCCTCGTTGAGCGTCAGAGTCGGATCGACGACCAGGTCCGGGTCGATCTCCTGTTGCGAGCCGAGGCCGGTGCAGCGCGGGCAGGCGCCATGCGGGGAGTTGAAGGAGAAGATCCGCGGCTCCAGCTCCGGCATGGAGGTGCCGCACTTCAGGCACGAGAACTTCTCCGAGAAGACCAGCGTGCCGGCGGACTCACGGACGCCCAGGGCGCCGGTCGAATGCTTCTTCGCGGGCTTCTCCTCAGACGACGCCTTTTTTTCCTCCAGAAGCTCGACCTCCACCAAGCCCTCCGCCAGCGCCACCGCGGTCTCGACCGAGTCGGCCAGCCGCTTGCGGACGTCCGGCTTCATCTGGAGCCGGTCCACCACGACGGCGATGTCGTGCTTGTACTTCTTGTCGAGGTCGATCGGATCCTCGAGCCGGCGCAGCTCCCCGTCGACCTGCGCGCGCGTGAAGCCCTCCTCGCGCAGCTCCTCGAACAGGTCCTTGTACTCGCCCTTGCGGCCCCGGACGACCGGCGCCATCACCATGAAGCGGGTGCCCTCGTCGAGCGTCATCAGGTGGTCGACGATCTGCTCGATCGACTGGCCGGCGATCGGCTCACCGCAGTTGTGGCAGTGGGGATGGCCGATCCGCGCCCAGAGCAGACGCAGGTAGTCGTAGATCTCCGTGACCGTCCCGACGGTCGACCGCGGGTTGCGGGAGGTGGTCTTCTGGTCGATCGAGATCGCCGGGGAAAGGCCCTCGATCGAGTCGACGTCGGGCTTGTCCATCTGGCCCAGGAACTGGCGCGCGTAGGCGGACAGCGACTCGACGTAGCGGCGCTGGCCCTCCGCGTAGATGGTGTCGAAGGCAAGGCTCGACTTACCGGAGCCGGAGAGCCCGGTGATGACGATCAGGGAATCGCGCGGCAGCTCGAGGGAGACGTCCTTGAGGTTGTGCTCGCGCGCCCCCGAGATGCGAATCCGGTCGTCGGGAGCCATATGAATGATTCTACGTGTGGCTCGAACGGGCTCCGGAAGCGGCCGCTTCCATCAGGCCCTCGGCCAGATCCGGCCCCTCGACAGTCTTCGCAAGCTGCAGGAAAAGCGACCGCGCGGCGGCGGCGTGGTTCTGGTCGTCGGCACCGCACGCGGCCAATCCGGCGTGCGCAAGCGCCTGCGGCTCGGGCATTCCCGACTCCTCCGCCACGGCGAGGCCACGCTCGAAGGCGAGACGCGCCGCAGGTGTGTCACCGGCCGCCAGGGCACAGTCGCCGACCGCGATCGAGAAGCGTGCCACCATCTCGCGCCAACCCGAGCGCTCCACGATCGGGAGCATCGGCTCGACCAGCGCGCGGCCCTCGGCCGGACGGCCAAGCTCCTTCTGGGCGTAGGCGAGAGCCAGGTAGCAGTGGCCGCCGAAGACCCATGCCTGGCCCTTGCCGGCATGGACATGGCCGAGCCGGTCTCCGGCCGCGGCAATGGCCGACTCCGCGCGGTTCGTCTCTCCCGCCCGCGCCAGCGCAAGCACCATGAAGCTGCTGCAACGCGCGAGCTGAGCCGGGGCAGCGGCCCGCTCGGCCGCGGCCATGCCTCGCTCGAGGTAGGCAATCGCAGCGTGTGGACGCCGCAGCTCCAGCATCAGCCAGCCGATCGTCGCGGCGGCCCATGCTTCCCATTCCAGGATGCCGTGCTGTGCTCCGTATGCGAGCGCTTCCTCGGCATTCCTCAGCGCAAGCCCATACTCGCCGCGACAGCGATGGGGCCACGAGGCGCCGTCCAGGATCAACGCCCACGCGATCTGGTTGCCGACTCGCTCGGACAGCTCGAGCGCCTCCGCGGATTGGTCCATCGCGGCATCCCACCGTGCAAGCGCCACCGACGCGTAGGACGCTTCCACAAGCGCCCACATGAGCTGTACGAGGTCGCCCCTGCGCCTCGAGAGCGCCGTCAGGTCGGTGGTCGTCCGCTCCAGGGTCTCGATATCGCCCACCTGCAGCGCTGCGAGCTTGAGCGCGTCCATCGCGGTCACGAGATCGCCCTCGTCCCCGGCCCGGCGCGCCAGCTCGAGGGCGCCGTTCGCGTGCTCGAAGGCGGCATCGAGCCGCATCCGGTTCGAGTCCATGATCGACCGGCGTGCAAGCAGGCGGACCTGCATGGCGACGTCGTCGAGCTCACGGGCCAGCGCCAGCCCTTCCTCGAGCAGGTCGGCCGCCTCGCGGAAGTCGGTCAACCGCCGCATCTCGGTGAGCTGCGCGAGCGCATGCATCGCGGTCTCCCGGTCGTCGGCCAATCGAGCCGCAGCCAGTGCCGCCCGAAGGTCCTGCTCGGAGGCCCGTAGGTCGCCGAGCTCCGCGATGCCGCGCCGCAGGTGCAGCCGGTAGACGGTCTCGTCGTCACCGGAGAGGCCCAGCCGCCTAGCCGCGTCGAGGCCCTGGTCATAGTGCTCGACCGCCTCTGCCAGGGCGAACACGCGCCGCGCCGCGTCGCCCGCTCGCCCGTGGTATTCGACCGCTCTGCCGAGGTCGCCCGCCTCGGCCCAGTGCCCGGCGAGCAGGCCGTAGCGCTCGTCCAGGTAGTCGGCGTAGAGGTTCTCGATCGCCTCGGCGGCGCTGCGGTGCAGCTCACGCCGGTCGCGGCGCAGCAGGCTCGCGTAGGCGGCCTCCTGGATCAGCGAGTGGGAGAACCGGTACTCCTCCTGCGGCCAGCGCGCCCCCTCGTCCACCAGCGCCATGCGCTGCAGCTCGCGCAGCGCGCCGGGCACGTCGGACGCCGGGACGACCGACTCGAGCACGCCGAGGCCGAATTGACGGCCGAGAACGGCCGCTGCGTCGAGCACGCGGCGCCGGTCGGCCGGGAGCCTGTCGATGCGCGCGAGGACGATCTTCTCGACGGTGTCGGGCAGCTCCACTGTCAGGCTCGGGATCGAAGCGCCAGCCGTCGCCTTCGCGCACAAGCGCGCCCGCATCGACAAGGGAGCGAACCAGCTCCTGGATGTAGAAGGGGTTCCCTTCCCCACGGTCGAGCACCTGGCGTTCCACGCCCGCCGGCAGCGTCGCGCCGCCCACCAGCTCGCCGAGCAGGTCACGATCCGCGTCGCCGCCCAGGATTCCCAGCATCAGCTCGCGATAGCGATCGGGAGCCGCATCCGCCGCCGCCTCCTTGAGCCGCCATGCGGGATGGTCGGGTTCCGCGCGCGACGCGAGCAGGAGCAGGAGCGGATGGCCCTTCGCGACCAGCAGAAGCTCTTCGAGAAGCGCGAGCGAGGACGAGTCCGCCCAGTGCAGGTCGTCCACGGCGATCGCGAGGGGACCCGTCCGCGCGAGACCTTCGACGAGCGACCGTACCGCGCCGAGCGTGAGGCGCTGGAGCACCTCCGGCGCGAGCTCCTCCATCCGCTCGCGCTCGGCCGGCGTGGGCGGGAGCCCAGCCACAGCGGCGATGAACGGGAGCTGCTCCCCGACCTCCCCGCCGAGCGGCTCTTCGAGCGCCGCCTCCAGCGCTGCGCGTGGGTCCTGTTCGGGTACAGAGGCCGTCAGCCACTCCCGGAACATCCCGTGAAACGGCCAGTAGGGAAGCGTCTCCGCGTACGACATGCAACGGCCCTGGAGCCATAGCCCCGGGTCGGCGGCCGGATCCTCGAACCGCGTGCGAGCCTCGTGCACGATCCGGCTCTTCCCGATCCCCGCCTCGCCGGCCACGAACATCACACAACCGCTGCCGCTTCGCACGGACCCGACCGCCTCTGCCACCGTCGCCAGCTCCGCGTCCCGGCCCACGACTCGCGCGCGCACGGCGCGCTCCGGCTCGGCGCCCGCCAGCCGCTCCGTGAGCGCCTCGTAAGCGACGACCGGCTCGGCCTTGCCCTTCAGCTCGAGGTCGACGCGGTCGCCCCATTCGAACCACCGCCCTGCCTGCTGCTGGGTCCGGCTTCCGACGAGCACCGCCCCGGGACGCGCGGCCGCCTGCAGGCGGGCCGCAGTGTTGAGGGTGTCGCCAGTGGCGCCGTGGACCTCCGAGCCCGCCGCGCCCACGCGCGCCAGCACGGCCGGTCCCGTCTCGATGCCGATCCGCACGGCGAGGCCCTCGACTCCCCAGCGCCGAGCGGCCTCCTCGCCGAAGCGCTCCACCAGCTCGACGGTCCGCAGACCGGCCAGCACGGCGCGCTGCGGGTCGTCCTCGTGCGAGACGGGCGAGCCGAACAGCCCCAGCACTCCGTCGCCGGTGAACTCGCTCAGCGAGCCGCCGAATTCCTCAACCGCGCTGATCATGCAGCCCACCGCGCCGTCGATCACGTTGCGAAAGTCCTCCGCGTCGAGTGACTCGCCGAGCTTCGTCGATCCGACCACGTCGGCGAACAGCGCGGTCACGATCTTGCGCTCCTCGCGCGCCGGCGCGGTCAGCTGTGTCCCGCAACCCGCGCAGAACCGCGCGTCATCCGCGCTAGGCCTCCCGCAGCTTGGACAGACGGTGGGCGCGCTCGCCACGGACGAAGTCTAGGTCCGGTAGCTTCGCCGCGACATGGAGAACGAGGCGCTCGCGGACCAGTTCATGACGTTGCTGCCGCCGGACCGGCAGCGCGCGCTCCGATCGCTCGGCCGTCCCCAGCGCTTCCGGGCCGGCGACACGCTGCTGCACACCGGGCAGGTGGGCGACCGGGTGATGGTGATCCTGGCCGGCCGCGCGAAGATCAGCTACACGACCGAAGCCGGGCACGAGGTCGTGCTGCGGTTCGCCGGGCCCGGCGAGGTGCTCGGAGAGCTGGCCGTGATCGACGGGCGCCCGCGTTCGGGCACGATCGAAGCGGTCGAGCCGGTCGAGACGCTGACGGTCAGCGCTGCGGACTTCATGTCGTTCGTCAACGGCGACCCCGACGCCACGCTCGCCCTCCTGCGCACCCTGTCCGCGCGCTGCCGGGACTCCGACCAGAAGCGCATCCAGTTCGGAGCGGCGGACAGCGTCGGCCGGATCTCCCTGCGCCTGGTCGAGCTCTCCGAGCGGTTCGGCGAGCCGGCCGAGGACGGCGTGGCGATCACGCTGCCGCTGACCCAGGAGGAGCTGGGTAGCTGGTGCGGCTGCTCGCGCGAGGCTGTAGCCAAGGGGCTGCAGGAGCTGAGGCGGCTCGGGGCGATCGAGACCAGCCGCCGCCGCATCCTGGTGCGGGACCTGGATGCGCTTGAAGCACCGCGCCGGGCTAGCGCAGATCTGCAGACTGCCGACTGCCGACTATGCAGAAGTACGCGCTCGGGACGTGCACCGATGCGTGGAAACATGCTGCGGGTGGGCGTAGGGTCTGACCCACGATGAAAGTTGTCCTCTCCCCACATCTCGACGACGCGGTCCTGTCCTGCTGGCAGGTGCTGGGGCGAGAGGACGACGTCCGGGTCGTGAACGTGTTCACCGGCTCGCCCGAGAACGGTGACGGCGACTATTCCTGGGACCGCCTGACCGGCTCTCACGACTCCGTGGAGCGCATGCGGGAACGTGTCGCCGAGGACGCCGTTGCGCTGGGCCGCGCCGGGCGCACGCCCGCGAACCTGGGTCTGCTCGACAACCAGTACCGCTCGGACGGGCTCGTGCCGGCGGACGTGCTGGCGCGGATCAAGGAGCAGGTCCCTCCGTGGCGCCGTCGTCTACGCGCCCGCGGGCCTCGGCGACCACCCGGACCACCTCCTCGTGCGCGACGCGGCGCTCGAGCTCAAGCGCGCGGGCCACGACGTGCGGCTGTACGCGGACATGCCGCACGCGGCGATGGTCGGCTTCCCCGAGTGGGTCACCGGCTCCCCCAACGGCGCCACTTCCAACGGGCGCTGGGACGCGCGCATGGCCGAGGTCAGCGTCGGGCCACCGCTGGTCAAGAATCTGGAGGACGGCGCCTGGGAGCAGAAGAAGGCCGCCGTCGACGCCTACGTGACGCAGCTGCCCGGCCTCGAGCAGATGGCGCCGCTCGATTCGCTGCGGCTCGAGATCGAGTGGCCGCTGGCCGCGGACGCCCGCCGCGAGCAGACACGGGCCACGTATCCGCACACCACCGGGTACGTGGAGCGCGACGGTCACCAGCTGTTCTACGAGGTGTACGGCGAGGGTGAGCCGACCCTGCTCCTACTGCCGACGTGGACGCTGATCCACTCGCGTTTCTGGAAGATGCAGATTCCCTATCTGGCGCGCCACTACCGCGTCGTCACCTTCGACGGGCTCGGCAACGGCCGCTCCGACCGCCCCCTGGATTCCCGTCCGTACGGCTACAAGGAGTTCGCTCTGGACGCCCTTGCCGTGATGGACGCGACCGGGACCGAGCAGGCGTACACGATCTCGCTTTCACGCGGCACCCAGTGGAACCTGCAGCTGGCCACGGCCCACCGCGAGCGAGTGCTGGGCGCCGGCTTCCTTGGACCGATGTTCCCGATCACACGGCGCTCGGTCACGTGGCGCATGGCACGGCGGATGAACTCGTTTTCCACCCCTCCGCACAAGAAATTGTGGCGCCGCATCGTGGCCCGCTTCGACGACCGCTTCGCGAACTTCAACTTCCACAACATCTCCACGAACTACCCGGGCTTCGTGTCGTGGTGGATCAACAAGTGCGCCGGGGAGCCACACTCGACGAAGGGCATCGAAGACGGCATCGGATGGGGCCTCGAGACCGATCCCGCCACCGTGATCGCGAACCTCGGCGGCGAGGTGGAGCTGGAGCCGCGCCGTCTCCGCGCGCTGGCCTCGAAGGTGGAGTGCCCGGTGGTGGTGATCTGCGGCGAGCACGACGCGATCACGCCGCTGCGCGACGCGCGCGTGCTGGCGAAGCTCACCAAGGGCAAGCTCATCGACGTCAAGGGCGGAGACCACTTCCTGCCCGGACGCCGTCCGGTCCAGGTCAACCTCGCGTTGCGCGAGCTGGTGGACGGCAAGCCGCGCCGGCCGGACCCGACCGTGTACCGGCCGGACGGCCGCAAGCGTGCGCTCTTCATCTCCTCGCCCATCGGGCTCGGCCACGCGCGCCGCGACATCGCGATCGCGAAGGAGCTGCGCGGGCTGGTCCCGGGCCTCGAGGTCGACTGGCTCGCGCAGAGCCCGGTCACGCGGGCCCTCGAGGCGGAGGGCGAGCGCGTGCACCCGGCCAGCCGCCACCTCGCCAACGAGTCGCATCACATCGAGTCGGAGTCCGCCGAGCACGACCTGCACTGCTTCCAGGCGTTCCGGCGGATGGACGAGATCCTGGCCGCCAACTTCATGCTCTTCCACGACGTGGTGACCGACGAGCGCTACGACCTCTGGGTCGGCGACGAGGCGTGGGAGCTCGACTACTACCTGCACGAGAACCCGCGCGAAAAGCGGGCGCCGTACGTCTGGCTGACCGACTTCGTCGGCTGGTTGCCGATGCCCGACGGCGGGGAGCACGAGGCGTACCTGACCGCCGACTACAACGCGCAGATGATCGAGCACGTCGAGGGCCTGCCGCACGATCCGGGACCGCAGGCTGTTCGTCGGCGACCCCGACGACATCGTCCCCGACCGGCTCGGCCCCGACCTGCCGCTGATCCGCGACTGGACCGAGCGCGAGTTCGAGTTCCCCGGCTACGTGACGGGGTTCGACCCGGCCGAGTTCGCGGACCGCGAGCGGCTGCGCGCAGAGCTCGGTTACCGCCCGGACGAGCAGGTCTGCATCGTCACGGTCGGCGGCTCGGGAGTCGGCGGACACCTGCTCGCGCGCGTGATCGCTTCGTTCCCGCAGGCGAAGGCGCTGGTTCCGTCCCTACGCATGATCGTGGTCTGCGGACCGCGGATCGACCCCGCCTCGCTGCCGCAGCAGGATGGCCTGGAGGTCCGCACCTACGTTCCCGACCTCTACCGGCACCTCGCAGCGTGCGACCTCGCGGTGGTGCAGGGCGGCCTCACGACCGGGATGGAGCTGACCGCCAACGGGCGGCCCTTCCTCTACTTCCCGCTCGCTCATCACTTCGAGCAGAACTTCCACGTGCACCACCGGCTCGAGCGCCACCGCGCGGGGCGGCGGATGGACTTCGAAACCGCCACACCCGACACGATCGCGGACGCGATCGCGGCCGAGATCGGCCGCGAGACCGCCTACCTGCCCGTCGACACAGGCGGCGCCAGGCGCGCGGCGGAGCGCATTGCGGAGCTAGTCGAGGCCTAGGCCGCGAAAACCGGCACCGAAGGGGGCGAATTCGGGCGCTGTTGGGACTTGTACGTCATATGGACGTACAACTCCGGACAGCGGAGAAGGAAATCGCGCGCATCGCGCGCGGGCAGCACGGCGTCGTCACACGCAGGCAGTTACTCGATGCCGGCCTCACCCGCGAGGTCATAGCTCAACGCTTGGAGCGCGGGCTCCTCCATTGCGTGCATCGAGGTGTGTATCGGGTTGGGCACGAAGCTCCGAGCCGCCTCGCTCGATACATGGCCGCAGCCCTCGCCTGCGGGCCGGGCGCCGTACTCAGCGGACCTGCCGCAGCGCACCTCCTCGGCCTCATCAGGCGAGCACCGAAAGAGATCGAGGTGACCGCGACGACGGACCGCAGGCCCAAGGGCGTGCGATGCCGGCAGGTCCGCCGGCTCGACCGCCGCGACGTTTCAACGTGCCGCAGCATTCCGGTCACCACCGTCCCGCGCACCCTGATCGACCTCGCCGGCCTGCTTGGCGAAGACGACCTCGCCCGTGCCTGCCACGAGGCCGGGGTGAAATACCGCACGACGCCGGCTCAGGTCGAAGCCGTGCTCGACCGGCTGCCCGAGAACACCACCGGCGTGGCGATGCTGAGAAGAGTCATGCGCGGCGAGGTGAAGGTGGTGCTCAGCCCGCTCGAGCGGGAGGTCAGGCGGCAGCTCGATGAGTACGGGCTCGAGCTTCCGGAGTTCAACCGCCCTGCCGGTGGCCGTCGCGTCGACTGCCGCTGGCCGCGGCACCGACTGACGGTCGAGTTCGACAGTTTCAAGTACCACAATTCGCGATATTCCTGGAAGCAGGACCGCCGTCGAGAGCGCGAGGCCTATGCGCGAGGCGACGAGTTTCGCCGCTTCGACTGGGATGACGTCTTCGAGCGCCCGGATGAGACGTTCAGAGAGCTCTCGCGGCTACTTGCTCAGCTGGATCCCGACCGCGCCAGCCCCCACGCCGAGAAGCTGGTCTCTAGACGCCCGTTCTAGCCTTCAGCCGGGCCGTGCTATAAGGGGTGCCTGGCCGCTGGAGGGAACTTGTGGAGAGGCGCACAGGGGCTGGTGGCGATCATGGCCCTGGTCCTGCTCGCGCTGCCCGTGCCGGGCGCGCGCGCGGTCGGCGTGCCGCCGCCCGAGTACAGCGAGTCGCTGGTCGCCTCGGGGCTGTCGCAGCCGGTCGCCATCGCGTTCCTGCCCAATGGCGACCTGCTCGTGACCGAGAAGCAGGGAACCCTGAAGAAGATCTCGCCGGGCGGGACCGTGAGCACCGTCACGGCCTTCCCGTTCGCCCAGCCGACCTGCACGGCATCGGAGATGGGCCTGCTCGGCGTCGCGGTCGACCCGTCGTTCACGGTCAGCGGCAACGGCTTCATCTACCTCTACCGCAGCTCCACCGACAACGGGAACTGCAACGACCCGACGACCCGGTTCAACCGCGTCGAGCGCATCACCCTCTCGGGCGGAAGCTACGTCGCGGGTAGCTGGACGACGCTTCTCACCGGCATCCGCACCGACGGCACCAACCACGACGGCGGGACGCTGCGCATCGGGCCGGTCGACAACAAGCTCTATGTGTCGGTCGGGCGACACCGGGATCGGCGACAGCGGGCCTCCGGGGAACTCGACCAACCCCTATGCCCAGGACCTCTCGTCGCTGAACGGCAAGATCCTGCGCCTCGAGCTCAGCGGCGCGCCCGCGGCAGGGAACCCGTTCCTCAGCACTCCCGGCGCACGCGGCGAGATCTATGCCTACGGCTTCCGCAACCCCTTCCGCATGGGCTTCGACAACGTCAGCGGCAAGCTGTGGGTCGGCGACGTCGGCCAGGACACGATCGAGGAGATCGACATCGTGCAGGCCGGCGGCAACTACGCTTGGCCGCGCTGCGAGGGCAGCCTGCCGGCCGGGTGCATGGTGGCCGGCGACGTCGCGCCCACGTTCGAGTACGGGCACTCGGGCCCCGGCGTGTCGGGCGCGCGGTGATCGGCGGCGCCGTCGCGGGCAAGAGCTTCGGCTTCTTCGGCGACCAGTACTTCTTCGCCGACAACACGTCCAGCAAGATCTGGCGCGCGCCGCTGAACGCGACGCGCGACGGATTCAGCGCCACCCCGGCCGACTTCGTCACGGGCGCCGACGGCCCGTCGACATCATCTTCGGCCCCGACGGCGAACATGTACTACGTGGCGATCAACGTCGGCGAGGTCCGCCGGATCACGCCGAACTACGCGCGCCCGCAGGGAGCTACTCCGCTGTATACGCCGCTCGTTCCGGCGCAGGTGGCCTGTGTGTCGCCGAACCGCATGCACGCGCCCTCACTCAGCTTCGCCTCCTGCAACCCGCCCGCCCAGACCTCGTCGAGCCTGACCGTCGGGACGCCGGACGCCAACGGCGCCGCTGCCAACTCGACCGGCTCGGTGAAGCTGACGGTCTGCCCGGTCGCCGGTTGCGCGGGCAGCGACGTCCGGATCGTGGCGTCCATGACCGACGTCCGCTGCAAGGCCGGCGTGTCGACGTGCACGGGAGTCAACGCGCAGGGCGGCAACGACTACACCGGCGCAGCTGCAGGTCCGCATCACGCACCGCATCACCGACAAGGACAACAACGCCCCGTCCGGAGGGTCGACGGCGGCCACAACGGTCGAGACTCCGTTCAACGTGACGGTGCCCTGCGCCACGACGGCGGACACCGGCATCGGTGGCAACTGCTCGATCACCACGACCGCGAACACGCTGCTGGCCGGCGCCGTCAAGAGCGGCATGCGGGCGATCTGGGAGGTCAACCAGATGCAGGTCTTCGATGGCGGCTCCGACGGCGTCGTCTCGACCAACCCGAACACGCTGTTCGCGATTCAGGGGATCTTCGTCCCCTAGTCCTCCGGCAAGCGGCGTGCGCGGTATAAGCGCACGGGCTGGTCGAAGCCCTTCAGCCGCCTCTCCCCGGCCGAGGACCACATGAACGCGTCGCGCGCGGCGTCGCGCACGTCCTTTGTCCCGAGGACGCTCGAGGGCCGCGCCACGTTGGTCACGCGGCTCGCCAGATTCACCGGAGTTCCGTACCAGTCACCGTCCCGGCTGATAGCGGGCCCACCCGCTGCACCGGCGCGGACGGCCGGGAAATCCTCCGCGGCGTCGGCGCGCTCCACCAGGTCCAGGGCCGCACCCACGACGCCCTCGGCTCCCGGCCCCACGAACATCGCCGCATCGCCCACGGTCTTCACGAGCTGCACGTCTCCCCTGGCCACCTCCCCGGCCATCTCGGAGAGCCGCCCGACGAGCTCGCCCAACGTCACGGCCCCGATCCGCTCGCCCAGCCGCGTGAAGCCGACCACATCGACGAACGCGACGAACACCTCCCGAATCGCCTCGGCACTGCCGGCGCTGAGCTCCTCGGCGGTGATGGCCTGTCTCCGGGTCTGGTCGCGCAGGTGCGAGCGCAGCAGGTTCTCCAGTAGCGGGCCGAGTCCCGGCATCATGTGGCTGGCCGCGGTGGCGTTGCGTGCTGCCAGCTCGTGCTCGGTCACCCCAGGTTCCATGAATGTCCGCTCCGCCACCGAACGGATAACCGCGGCCGCCTGTGCCATGCCACGGCCCAGGACCCTTGTCACCTCCATCAGGCCTTCTTCGGGAAAGCCGCCTTCCCGCAGGCGGGCGCCGATCCGCGCCGACTCCAAGTCGTAGTCATCCAGGACGCGGTCGTCTGGCTCGGGCACGGACATGCCGGACGCCCGCCGGATCTGGACAAGCCACTCGAGCGGAACACCTGCCAGTTCAGCGACCTCGCGCGGCGTGTAGCGCTGCTCGCCGGACAGCGCGCGGTCGACCGGCAGGAAGGGCAACCGGTTCTCCCGCACCGCGCTGCTCAATTCATCGAGCGACACCCCCTCGCCGTGGAGCTGGCGCAGCAGCACAAGCCGGGCATCGCGCGCGCTGTCATCAAGCCCGTCGAGCAGGCCTGCGTCGGCGAACTGCTGGTCGAGGTCTGCGGGCACCGCCCGCATTCTTGCCCGAACCCGGTCCCTCAGGCCTTCTGCCGCTGGGCGCCGCGGTCCAGCTCGTGGCGCAGGTCGCGGATCTCGTCGCGCAATTTCGCCGCGTACTCGAACCGCAGGTCCTCGGCCGCGGCGAACATCTCCTCCTCCAGCTCGACGATCAGCTTCTCGAGCTCCTCCGGAGAGCGAACCTCCTCGTCGAGGTTCGCCCGGCGGCGCTTGGAACGCGGCACGGTCGACTCCATGGCGAGGAAATCGCTGATGTCGGAGATGCCCTTCTTCACGGTGTGAGCGGTGATGCCGTGGCTGCTCGTTGTAGGCGAGCTGGATCGCGCGGCGGCGGTCGGTCTCCTCGATCGCGGCGCGCATAGCGGCCGTCTCGCGGTCGGCGTACATCAGCACCCGCCCCTCGACGTTGCGCGCCGCCCGGCCGATCGTCTGGATCAGGCTGGTCTCGCCGCGCAGGAATCCCTCCTTGTCGGCGTCGAGGATCGCGACCAGGGAGACCTCCGGCAGATCCAGTCCCTCGCGCAGGAGGTTGACTCCGACCAGCACGTCGTACTCGCCCAGGCGCAGGTCACGGATGATCTGGATCCGCTCGATCGTGTCGATCTCGGAATGCAGGTAGCGGACGCGGAACCCGTACTCGAGCAGGTAGCCGGTCAGGTCCTCGGCCATCTTCTTGGTCAGCGTCGTCACCAGCACGCGCTCGTCGCGCTCGGCCCGCACGCGCACCTCGTTCATCAGGTCGTCGATCTGGTTGCGGGTCTCGCGCACCTCGACCTCCGGGTCGACGATGCCCGTCGGCCGCACGAGCTGCTCGATGATGTTCGCCGAATGCTCGCGCTCGAAGGGGCCCGGCGTCGCGGACACGAACATCATCTGAGGCACGCGCTTCAGGAACTCGTCGAAGCGCAGCGGCCGGTTGTCGAGCGCCGACGGGAGCCGGAACCCGTAGTCCACCAGCGTCTGCTTGCGCGACCGGTCGCCCTCGTACATCCCGCCGATCTGCGGAACGGTCTGGTGCGACTCGTCCAGGAAGCAGATCATGTCGTCCGGGAAGTAGTCGATCAGCGTGTGCGGGGGCGAGCCGGCGGGCCGCCCGTCGAGGATCCGCGAGTAGTTCTCGATGCCGGAGCAGAAGCCCATCTCCTTGAGCATCTCCATGTCGTACTCGGTGCGCTGCCGCAGACGGTGCGCCTCGAGCTCCTTGCCCTCGCTCAGCAGCTCGCGCGCGCGCTCGTTCAGCTCGTGGCGGATCTCCACGACCGACCGCTCGACGATGTCCTCCGAGGTGACGTAGTGCGTCGCCGGCCAGACGTCGATGTGGTCGAGGTTGTCGTTCAGGATCTCGCCGCTGAGCGGGTCGAAGTGCTGGATCCGCTCGATCTCGTCCCCGAACAGCTGGATTCGATAGGCGCTCTCCGCGTATGAAGGGTGGACTTCCAGCACTTCCCCGCGAACTCGGAAGTTGCCGCGCGTGAGATTCGCGTCGTTGCGCGTGTACTGCATCGAGACCAGCTTGCGCAGCGTCACGTCGCGGTCCACCCACTCACCCTGCTTGAGCAGCAGCATCTTCTCCTGATAGAGCTGGGGCGAGCCGATGCCGTAGATCGCCGACACCGACGCGACGATGATCACGTCGCGGCGGGCGAACAGGGCCGCGGTCGCGGCGTGGCGGAGCCGGTCGATCTCGTCGTTGATCGACGAGTCCTTCTCGATGTAGAGGTCCTGGTGCGGGACGTAGGCCTCGGGCTGGTAGTAGTCGTAGTAGGAGACGAAGTACTCGACCGCGTTGTCCGGGAAGAACTCGCGGAACTCCGAGCAGAGCTGCGCGGCCAGCGTCTTGTTGTGGGCCATCACGAGCGTCGGCCGCTGGAGCTTCTCGATCGTGAAGCCCATCGTGGCGGTCTTGCCCGAGCCCGTGACGCCCAGCAGCGTCTGGAAGTTCTGGCCTCCGGTAATTCCCTCCGCGAGCTGGTCGGAGGCGCGCGCCTGGTCGGCGATCGGCTCGTAGGCCGGGTTGAAGCGGAAAGGAGGCATGCCTTCTAGCTTAGAAGGAGCGCCGCGCGGGGCCGGGACGCCGCTACGGAATGAAGACGCCCTGCGTGGCGAACAGCGTGTTGTCGCCGGTGGTGCTCGGGTTGCCGTCGGTGCCGCCGTCGTCGACCTCGACCGTGCCCAGCTGCCAGATCGCGCGCTGGCGCTCCAGCACCTGGCCGGGGACCAGAGTGTTGGCGGTTGTGGATACCGCGCAGGTCGAGCCGATCGTCGCGTCCGAGGGCGTGGTCGCGCAGGGGACGTTGAACTCGAACGAGATCGGGACCACGGTGCCCGGTCCCGGGCCACCCGGGTAGGGCGTGTTGTTTCTGTCTGTGATCTGGAGCTCGGCCTTGGCGCGCAGGCCGCCGCGTGTAGTCGTTGGCCGGAGTGGTCTTGTCGCGCACGTCGGTGAGCGAGAAGTCGATGGTGATGTCGGACTGGTTGCCGTTGCCGGTGTTGATCGGCACCTCGCCGATCGCCAGCAGCTTCAGGGAGCCGACCGACTTGGCGGGCTGGGAGTTGGCGTCGGGGGTTCCCACCGTTGCGAAGTCCGAGGTCTGGACCGGCGGGTTGCAGGAGTTGAAGGACAAGGGCGCTGCGTGCTGGCGGTTGGGAGTCGTGCACTGCTTGTAGGCGGGGACCAGCGATGTGTAGAGGGGCGTGGCGGCCTTGGGGCGGGCGTAGCCGCGCAGGATGGGTTGCCAGTCGGGCTCGCTGCCGGTCGTGCGGCACGACGCCCCTGTGCCGGCGTCGGCGTTCATGTCACGATCGCGTGCCGCCGTCGTAGTCCGCCGTAGGCGATCTTCGTCCCGTCGGGCGACCAGGCCGGGTCTCGACGCGATTCTGGCACGAGTTGCGCGTTCGCGTGCCGTCCTGTTGCATGGTGTAGGCGCCATCGGTGATGCGGCACGACCCGCACAGCTCCTCGGCTACGACGACGCGACTGCGCCGTCCGGGCGACCAGTTCGGGTCCCGTCGACGTTGTAATCGGCGATCGGCGTCATGTAAGCCCGTTCGTCCCATCCGGCGCTTGACCGTGCACAGCTGCGAAGTTGCGATCACTCTGCGGTGAACACGATCAGCCGTCCGTCTGGCGACCAGGCCGGATACGCCTCGCCGTCGCATCGCCGTGGCCGGAGACACACGCCGGGCTGCCGTCAGCGGTTCGATCCGGAAGAGCGCCGACGCCGCTGGTCGCAATGGCGACACCTCGGCGTTCGCCAAGTAGACGCATCTTCGCGTCCGGCGACCACGACGGGCTCAAAGTTCCCGTCATCGGTACGATCGGTGATCGTCGCGGGCGCTGCCGTCGGCGTTCATCACGCGAGCGATCTGGCGATCGCCGGAAGTGCAGCCTCGGTCGAAGGCGATCTTGCTGCCGTCCGGCGACCACGCAGGCCGATCTCTTCCGTCGCTGCGCCGTTTGGTCAGGTTCCGTGGCGCCGGTGCCGTCCGGGTTCATCGGTCCAGATGTCGCCGCCGCGGGAGAACGCGATCTTGCCGTTCTCGCCCGGGAAGGCGGCCTGGGCAGCGGCCGGCAGGCTCAAAGCAAACAGAGCCACCGCGCACACCCCTGCGACGCGTGCTCTCATGACGCCGACGCTAGCACCGAATGACGCACAGCGTCAACGCCGCTAGAGACCCAATTCGCTCGGGTACTCCTTCGCGTATTCGTCTCGCTTTTCGAGGACGTCGCGGGTGTAGTCGGAGGTCTCCGGGAACTGGATGTCGCTCAGCCGCAGGTCCTTCCCGCCCCAGCGGTCGACGTTCTGGTGGCCGGCGTTGTACGCGGCGATGGCGGCGGTCGTGTTGCCGTCGTAGCGGTCGATCAGGTAGCGCAGGTACCAGGTGCCGTAGGCGATGTTGATCTGCGGCGTGCCGAGGTCGCGCACCTCGAACTGGCTGCCACCCGACTTGAACGCGATGAACTTCGCCGTGTCGGGCAGGATCTGCATCAGCCCCTTGGCGCCGGCGTCCGAGGTGACGTCGCGGAACTTCGACTCGCGGTAGATGACCGCCGCGACCAGCGCCGGGTCGAGGTTCTTCTCGCGTGCCTGCTGGCGGATCACGTCCTCGTGGCGCAGCGGCAGGGTGATCTCCTTGAGGGCGTCGTCGACCACCGGCCGCACCACCATCACGAGCGCGACCGCGGCCCCGCCAAGCACGATCAGCGCCGCAAGCATGCGCCGGCGCCGCGCAGCGCGGGAGCGGCCCGCGGCACGGGTCCGGCCGGCTCGGCCGCGCCGCGAGGAGAGCGCCCGCTCGCTCACGAGCTGACCCCGCTCCTGATCTCGTTCAGCACATCGGCCATTGCGACCTCCAACTCCTCCAAGCTTCCATCGTTGCGCACGACGTGGTCGGCACGCGCCACCTTCTCATCCTGGGTCAGCTGGCGGCCCTCACGGCCCTCGACGTTCTCGTGTCCGCGGGCGGCCGCGCGCTCCGCGCGCAGCGCCTCGTCGGCGACCACTGCGATCGTCGCGTCGAAGAGACTCTCGATCTCCGCCTCGAACAGCAGTGGAACCTCCACCACCGCCACGTCGACCTCCCCGGCCTCCTCCAGCCCGGCACGCCACTCGCCG
Organism: uncultured Solirubrobacterales bacterium; assembly: GCA_963785085.1. Lineage (GTDB taxonomy): Bacteria > Actinomycetota > Thermoleophilia > Solirubrobacterales > JBBDJG01 > CAWACB01. The sequence goes on from CAWAUD010000014.1 coordinate 76,110, forward strand.
ATCTGCACGCCGACAAGCGGGAACAGGGCGCCCTCCAGCCAGCTCAGCTCGGCAGGGTCGCCGAAGACGATCTCGGCGACCGCCATCCGGTTCACCGCACCGTCCGACACCACCCGGTCGCCCCAGCGCTCGTGGAGCATCTCGCGCACCTCTTCGGTGCCGAGCAGATCGTGCACGACCATGTCGCTGGAGAGAACCGCGGCGCCCAGCCGCCCGGCGGCGGCCAGCGCCTCCGACTTGCCGGAGCCGAGCCCTCCGGTCAAGCCGACGAACAGCAAGAGCCAGTGGCCCTCTAGGTGTTCTGGTCGGACTCGCCGGCGTCGTCGGCGCTGGGGGCCGGTTCGGCCTCGGCGCTGGGTGCCGGCTCGGCCTCGGCGGCAGGAGGCGGCTCCTCCTCCGCGCTCGGCTGCTCGTCCTCGGCGCCTTCGGGCGCCTCCGGCACGACCTCTTCGGTCGCCTCGGCTGCGGCTGCAGGCTCTGGCTCCGGCTCCGGCTCCGGAACGGCCGCCGTCGAGTCGTCGCTGGCGAATACCTCTTCCGAAAGTCCTACATCGGCGACCTCGCCCTGATCGCCTTCGGCAGCCGGCTCCTCGCCGTCGATGGGCGGGATCTCGGAGCGCTCGCGCAGCGGGAGCACCTGGCCCTCGACGCGCTTGAGGCTCAGTGACAGCCGCCGGCGCTCGTTGTCGATCTCGAGGATCTTGACCTTCACCTCGTCGCCCGGGTCCACGATCTCGCGTGGATTCTCGACGTGGTGCTGCGCCAGTTCCGAGATGTGCACGAGGCCCTCGACGCCGTCCATGATCTCGACGAAGGCACCGAAGCTGACGACCTTGGTGACCTTGCCCTCGAGCACGTCCCCGACGTTGTAGGTCTTGACCACGCGCTCCCACGGGTCCTCCTGCGTCTGCTTGAGGCCGAGGGAGATCCGCTGGCGGTCGCGGTCGATGTCGAGCACCTTCACGTTCACCTGCTGGCCGATCGTCAGCACCTCGGACGGGTGATTGACGTGGCCCCACGAAAGCTCGGAGATGTGGATCAGGCCGTCGATCCCGTCCAGGTCCACGAAGGCGCCGAAGTCGACGATGTTGGAGATCGTCCCGACGACGATCTGGCCGCGCTCGAGGCGGTCGAGGATCTGCTGACGCGCCTCCTTGCGCTCCTCCTCGAGGACCGCCCGCCGCGACAGCACGACGTTGTTGCGGCTGCGGTTCAGCTCGATGACCTTGCACTCGATCTGCTGGCCGAGGTACTCGTCGAGGTTCTGGACCCGCCGGATGTCGACCAGCGACGCCGGCAGGAAGCCGCGCACGCCGAGGTCGATGATCAGACCGCCCTTCACGACCTCGATCACGGTGCCCTCGACGGGCTCGCCGGACTCGGCGGCGGCCTCGATGCGGCGCCACGCGCGCTCGAAGCGGGCGCGCTTCTTCGACAGGATCAGGCGGCCGTCCTGGTCCTCCTTGGTAAGCACCAGGGCGTCGACCTGCTCGCCCAGCTGCACTTCGTCAGAGGGGTCGATCGAGCGGCGGATCGAAAGCTCGCCCTGCGGGATGACGCCCTCGGACTTGTAGCCGATGTCGACGAGGACCTCGTCCTTGTCGATGCGGACGACCTCGCCCGTCACCACGTCACCCTCGCTGAATGAAACGAGAGTCGCGTCGTAGTTGGGGACGAGCTGGCCGTCGACCTCGATCATGAAGTCGTCCAGTGCCCGCCCAGGAACTGTGGTCGCCTCTTCCGGGCGCACGTCGACCTGCTGCACCCGCGGAACTATAGCGAGGGTCTTCCTGAGCGGCGCGGGGCGTTGCAATCGCGTTGGTAGCCTGCCGCCATGCCGACCAGGCGCACAAAGCGCGGCACTGAGCGCACCCCGCTGCGCGGAGAGTACGACGTCCTCGTGTGCGGCGCGAGCTTCGCGGGACTCGCCGTCGCCCGCGAGCTCGCGGGCGCCCGGACCAGCTCAGGGCCCGCGCGGGTGCTCGTCCTCGACCGGTACGAGGTCGGAGAGCGCCAGACCTCGGCCTGCGCCGCGCCTACCGAGTGGCTGACCGTGCTTGGCGCCGAGCGCTCGATCCGCCAGACCTTCGACTCGCTGGTGATCCACACGCCGCACACGACCGTTCGGTTCCGGCTGCCATGGAAGTTCTCCACTTTCGACTACCCGGCGCTCTGCGCGGACCTCGACGCGCAGAACGACGCCGGCTTCGACGTTGCGACCGTGACCGGGCGCGTATCGGCCCTCGGCGGGGACGTGGTGACCGTGCAGACCGATCGCGGCGAGGTCACGGCCCCGCTGGTCGTCGACGCCCTCGGGTGGCGGCGAGTCCTGGGTGGCAGCGGTTACCAGCCGCCGGACGCGCCGCTGTCGCGCGGGCTCGAGGTGCACCCGTCCGGATCGAGCGGCGAGATCGAGATGTGGATCGACCGCGCGGTGGTCCCCGCCGGCTACGGCTGGAGCTTCCCGGCGGGTGACGAGATGCGCGTCGGCGTCGGGTCGTTCGACCCGCGCTTCCACGTCAAGAAGCCGACCGTCGACCTCGCGGAGCGGCTCGATCGTGAGGTCGTGCGCTATCAGGGGAACTGGATTCCCCACCGCCTGCGGGCCGCATCCGAGGGCGACGTCTTCTTCGTCGGCGACTCCGCCGGGCACTGCGTGCCGCTGAGCGCCGAGGGCATCAGGCCGGCCTTCTACTTCGGCATCGCGCTCGGGCGCGAGCTGCGGCGGGTGCTCGAGGGGCGCAGCTCGCGGGACACCGCCCTGCGCCGGTACGGATCCTTCTCGGCCCGGCACTCCTTGCAGTTCGAGACGTTGCTGAAAGGCCAGCGGCTGCTTCCCCGAGTGCCACCCCGCCTGCTCTCCGTCGCCCTGCGCGCGATGGAGGGCGAGCGCTTCACGAGCTGGGCGTTCGAGCACTACATGAAGCTCGCCCACCCGAGCTTCGCCGCGGAACCCGGACGCCCGCCGGCCCGGCCGGCCGAGCGCGCGCTGGCCGCCTGATTCAGCCTCGGTCAGTTGCGAATCACCAGGACGGTCCCGGCGAACAGCAGGAGGACGCCGATCACGCGAGCGAGCGTGATCGGCGCCTCGTCCAGGCCCAGCAATCCCAGCCGGTCGATGATCACCGAAGCGGTGAGCTGGCCGGCCACCGTCGCGGCCGTGACGCCGCCGGCGCCGAGGGTGCGGACCGTCAGCAACACGGTCGTCACGTAGGCGGCGCCGAGCACGCCGCCGATCAGGTAGTACCAGCGCACGTTCGTGGCATCGGAGATCGCGCCGATCTGGCCCGCGACGGTCGCGATCGCGACCAGGACGATCAGCCCGACCCCAAACGAGATGACCGCCGCGGCAAAGGTATCGGTCGCCTTCCCGAGCCCAGAGTTGATCGGGGCCTGGAGCGCAATCATCGAACCGACGACGACAGTCGCCCCAGCCGCCGCGACGGTCGAGTTCAACGACTGTCCCTCCGCCTCTGCCGACTGCCGACTGCCGACTCCCGAGTCCCGACCGCGGTCTCCCGTCTCACTTCGCTTCCAACCAATTCGTCCCGACGCCAACATCCACGACCAGCGGCGGGTCCAGCTCGTAGGCGCCCTCCATCTCCTCCTTGACCAGCGCCGTCGCGCGCTCGACCTCCTCCTCGGGCCCCTCGAACAACAGCTCGTCATGGATCGTGAGCACCAGGCGGGTGGTGAAGCCCTCCCGCCGCAGCCGGGCGTCGGTGCGCACCATCGCGACCTTGAGGATGTCCGCCGCCGTGCCCTGGATCACCGTGTTGACCGCCAGGCGCTCGCCCTGCGAGCGCGTCTGCCAGTTGCGCGAGCGCAGCTCGGGAATCTGCCGGCGGCGCCCGAACAGCGTGCTGACGTAGCCGTCCGTCGTGGCCTGGGCGATCGTCAGCTCGATGAACTGCCGCACGGCGGGAAAGCGGGCCAGGTAGTTCTCGATGTACTCGGCCGCCTCGTCGTGGGGAATATCGAGCTGCTCCGACAGCCCATGCGCGCTGAGGCCGTAGACGATGCCGAAGTTGACCGCCTTGGCACGCGAGCGCTCCCCGGGACCGATGTCGTCCGGCTCCAGCTTCAGCACCTCGGCCGCCGTGGCCGCGTGCACGTCCTCGCCGCGCTCGAAGATCTGCTTGAGCACGTCCTCGCCGGCTACTTGCGCCAGGATCCGCAGCTCCACCTGCGAGTAGTCCGCCGAGATCAGGCGGCAGCCCTCCTCCGCGATGAAGCAGCTGCGGATCCGCCGTCCGAGCTCCGTGCGGATCGGGATGTTCTGGAGGTTGGGGTTGGTGCTCGACAGGCGCCCCGTCGTCGTGGCGGTCTGGTTGAAGGTCGTGTGGAGCCGCCCGGTCTCGGGCGTGATCAGCGCAGGCAGCGAGTCGAGGTAGGTGCTCTTCAGCTTCGACAGCTCCCGCCACGTCTCGACCTTCGCCACGATCTCGTGCTCGTCCCGGATCGCCTGGAGCACGCGGGCATCGGTCGAGAACCCGGTCTTGCCGCGCCGCTTCTTGCTCAACCCCAGGACCTCGAACAGCACCCTGCTGAGCTGCTGCGGTGAGCCGATCGTGAACTGCTCGCCGGCGAGCTCCCAGATCTGCTGCTCGAGCTCGGCGATCTGCTCCGTGACGGCCGCCGCGGTTTCGCCCAGCCGGTAGACGTCGACCTTGATGCCCTGGCGCTCGAGGTGGCAGAGCACCTCGACGAGCGGCAGCTCCACCTCATCGAGGAGCGGACGCAGGCCGAGATCGTCGATCCGCTCGCGTTGCACGGCCGCGAGCGCACCCGTGGCGACCGCGTCGGCGGCCAGGCCGTCCGCGCCCTCGACCGCCGGCTCGATGCCCTCCTGCTCGATCAGCTCGTCGAGCGGGTACTGGCGGCGCGCGGGGTCGATCAGGTAGCCCGCGACCTGCGTGTCGTGGGCGAGGTGCTCCGGCGCGAGCCGCGCCTCGCCCTCGGGCGCGCCGAGCGGCGGGCCGGCGGCGCCGCCGAGCGACTTCCAGTCGTGCGCGATCAGCGGCCGCTCACCCCAGGCCGTCAGCAACGCGGCGAGCGTCTCCGCCTGGCCCAGCAGAACCTCCCCGCCGCTTGCCGCCGCCCACCGCAGAACGCCCTCGTCGTCGCGCGATGCAGCCAGCGTCGCCTCGCCCGCCGGCAGGGTTTCCAGGTCCGGCAGGCCGCCCTCCCGCGCGGTGGCCTCGACGACTGTCTTCCCGGCCGCACGCGGCGCCGCGTCCTCCTCGCCGAGCGCCTCCTCGAGTCGCTTCAGCGGGTCGCGCAGCTCGAACCGCGCAAAGACCTCGCGCAGCCGCGAGCGGTCCGGGGACTGGCCGGCGAGCGAGTTCACGTCGATACCGGCGTCGATGTCGCGCTTCAGCGTGGCCAGCTCCTTCGACAGGCGCGCGAGGTCGGCGTTCTCGCGAAGGTTCTGCTTGCGCTTCTCGCCGGAGATGTCGTCGATGTGGTCGAGCACGCCCTCCAGCGAGCCGTACTGCTGGAGGAGCTGGGCGGCGGTCTTGTCGCCGATGCCGGGAACACCCGGGATGTTGTCCGACGTGTCGCCCTTGAGCCCGATGAAGTCGGGCACGAGCTCCGGCGGGATGCCGTAGCGCTCCACGACGCCCTCGCTGTCGTAAACGCGCGTATCGGTGATCCCGCGCGACGTCGTCATCACCTTCACCCGACCGTCGTCGGGCAGTTGGTAGGCGTCGCGGTCGCCGGTCACGATCATCACCGGAACGCCGGCCTGCTTGGCCTGCTCGGCGAGGCTTGCGATCACGTCGTCGGCCTCGAAGCCCTCGACGCGCACGTTCTCGTAGCCAAACGCCTCCACGAGCGGCTCGAATTGCGGCCACTGCTCGCGCAGCAGGTCCGGGCGGGACCTGCGCTGCGCCTTGTACGGCTCATAGGTCTTCTCGCGGCCGGACATGCCGGCATCCCAGACCACAACCGTCGCCTTGGGGCCGTACTCCGTGAGGATCTTCACCAGCATGCTGGCAAAGCCGAAGATCGCGTTCGTCGGCTCGCCCCGGGAGGTGGCGATCGACTCCGGCAGTGCGAAGAACGCCCGGTAGGCGAGGCTGTTGCCGTCGATCAGAAACAGCTCGCGCTCAGGGGTCACCGGTTAGATCTTATGGAGCGTGGGTGCAGCTTCCCGAGGCAAGATTTCCGGCCTGACCGTCGAATTTGCGGAAGTATGATTGCCACCAGCCGCCGGTTTCGCGCCGCTCGCCACCGAAAGCAGGGATCCGTGACCATCACTCCGAGTGCATCCTTCAGCCTCACGCTGCGCGTGAGACTCGACAACCAGCCTGGCGTGCTCGGCGATGTGACGACGGCCATCGGCAGAGCCGGTGGGTCGATCGGCGCAATCGACATCGTGGCCGCCGGCGGGCACCAGCTCGTGCGCGACCTGGCCGTCGACGCGCGCAGCCGCGAGCACGGCGCCGAGATAGTCGACGCGATCCGGGAGGTGCCGGGCGCCGAGCTCCTGCACGCCACCGACCGCACTTTCAGCATGCACGAGGGCGGCAAGATCGCCCAGGTCAACAAGCACCCGCTGAAGACGCGCGACGACCTCTCGATGGCTTACACGCCCGGTGTGGCGCGGGTCTGCCGCGCGATCGAGGAGGACCCCGATCTCGCCTACGACTACACGATCAAGCGGAACTTCGTGGCCGTGGTCTCGGATGGCTCGGCGGTGCTCGGGCTCGGCGACATCGGCCCCCGGGCGGCAATGCCGGTGATGGAGGGCAAGGCGATGCTGCTGAAGGAGTTCGGCGGCGTCGACGGCTTCCCGATCTGCCTCGACACGCGCGATCCCGACGAGATCGTCCAGACGGTGAAGCTGATCGCGCCGGGATTCGGCGGCATCAACCTCGAGGACATCTCCTCGCCGCGCTGCTTCGAGATCGAGGACCGCCTCAAGGCCGCGCTCGACATCCCCGTCTTCCACGACGACCAGCACGGCACCGCCGTGGTGGTGATGGCCGCTCTCTTCAACGCGCTGAAGGTCGTCGACAAGCGACTCGAGGACCTGCAGGTCTCGATGGTCGGCCTCGGCGCCGCCGGTATCGCGGTGACGCGGATGCTGCTGCAGGTCGGCGTCAGGGAGATCATCGGATGCGACACCCAGGGCGCCATCTACGTCGGTCGCAACGACTGGGACGAGATGCATCCCCTCAAGCGCTGGTACGCGGAGAACACGAACTCCGAGCGCCGCGCCGGCGGTCCGGCGGACGTGCTCGAGGGAGCCGACCTCTTCATCGGCCTTTCAGGGCCGGGCGTCGTCGAGGCGGGCGACCTGGATCGGATGAACCCCGACGCGATGGTGTTCGCGATGGCCAATCCGGAGCCGGAGGTGATGCCCGAGGAGGCCGCCCAGCACGCCCGGATCGTCGCCACCGGCCGCTCCGACTACCCGAACCAGATCAACAACGTCCTCGCGTTCCCCGGCATCTTCCGCGGCGCCCTGGACGCCCGCGCTGCCGAGATCACGGAGGAGATGAAGCTCGCCGCGGCACAGGCGATCGCCGACGTCATCCCCGACGAGGAGCTCTCCGAGGAGTACGTGATCCCGAGCGTGTTCGACCGCCGGGTCGCCGACGCTGTCGCCGCCTCGGTCTCCGAGGAGGCACGCCGAGCCGGAATCGCCCGCGCCGACCTCGCGCTGGACGGAGCCGCACCGTTGGAACCTGCAGCAGATCGTCGAAGATTGCTTCGCTGACGAGCGACAGCCTCCCGACTCCCGACTCCCGACTCCCGACTGCCGACTGCCGACTATCCCTTCGGCTGCCCCTGCAACGCCTGCGTGAACACGGGCCTGCCGTTGCGGATCCTGTACCCGGCAATCGCCTTGAGCGACGTATCCCCGTTGTCGTCGATCGAGAAGGTGCCCACCGGGCTCCGGAAGTGGCTGGTGTCGAAGGTCTCTCGGATCACGTCGTCGCGCTGGTTGCCCTGGCTGCCTGCCCGCTCGATCGCGTCGAGCAGCATCGCCATCGACGTGTACCCGTATGCGGCAAACGGGTCCGGCACCTCGCCGTAAGTGCGCACGTAGCGCTCGACGAAAGACTTCCCGCGCGGCGGCAGTTGCTTCGGGTCCTGCGCCGAAGACGTCAGGTAGGTCTTGTCCGCGGCATCGCCGAGCGCGGAGTAGAAGCTCTTCACCAGGAGCCCGTCCGACCCCATCAGCAGCGCGTCGGGATTCGCGTCGTGCAGGTCGTGCCACAGGCGCACCGCATTGCTGTCCTCCCCGCCGCCGAAATAGATCGCGTCGGGCTTGGTCTTGGCGATGTCCTTGGCGAGGTCGCGGTAGTTGTCGGCGCGCGGGTCCGCGCGGTCCGTGCCGACCTCGGTGGGGCCGCCGTTGTCCTTGGCGGCGACGCGGAAGAGCTCGGCGCGCCCGTCGCCCTCGGCGGTGCGGTCCCCGAGCAGGAACACCGTCTTGACGCCCAGGCGGCGTGCCCAGTCCGCGGCGGCGGAGGCCTGAACGTCGTCCGCGGGCACGACACGCGCGAAACGTGCGGTCGCCGGAGGGGTAGTACTTGTCAGGCTCGCCGGCCTCGGCCCCCGGCACCAGCTTGGTCAGCCCGACCGCGCTCGATCCTGGGCTCACCTGGACGAACCCGGCCTCGTTGGTGATCGGCAGCGAAACCGCCGTCGCGCCCGAGTCGAAGTCGCCGATGTAGGCGATCGTGCGCTGGTTCTCGACCGCCTTGCGCGCGTTCTCGGCGGTGCGGTCGGGATCCCATCCAGGCTCGCCGTTGCCGGCGGTCGCATCGTCCGCGGAGGCGAAGTTGACGGTGAAGTCTCCCGCCTTCCCCCCCGCGTCGCGTAAGGCGAGCTTCTCGGCGTTGACGATGCTGTGCCCGCGCTCGGCGTTGGGCCCTTGTAACGGCATGCTTGAGAAGACGGTCAGCGTGTTGCCCTGCACCTTGCCGCCGCGGCTCGAATCGGAGCCACAGGCGACCGGCACCAGGAGCGTTGCTGCCATCACCCCTACCAGCGCGGTTTTCGAAGAGGGCATTCTCACGGGGGCGAACGTGTGAGCGGCGGGATTGTAGTGGTCGGAAGAACGGCGCCGTGCACGCGGTCGCGTTCCGGGCGCGGACGCTCGCGTGCACTCCGGCACAGCGCTCGGCCCCGTCCCGCGACAGGGCCGTTCGCTGCGTGAAACGAGGCTCAGGCGTGGGATGCCGTGAGCTGCTCCTCTTCACGCCCGTAGCGGCCCTTGCGCGCCGCACCGTTGAGAGAAGCGCGATGGAAGAAGGCAGCTTGCGCGGCGCTGCGATTATTCCCGTCGCCGCCCCATGCGCGAAGGACTGGCGCCTGAAGCGCTCTGCCGAACGAGAAGCTCAGCTCCCAGGGCTGGGAGCCCCGCCTGTTGATCGCGTCGAGGCGCGCGGTGGCATCCTCATCGGACTGGCCGCCGGAGAGGAACACGATTCCGGGCACCGCCGCAGGCACCGTCTCACGCAGCACTGAGATCGTCCCGTCGGCGATCTCGTCGTCGCCGGCCTGGACTGGGCACTCCGTGCCTGAGAGGACCATGTTCGGCTTCAGCAGGGTCGCATCCAGCACCACCCGTTGGCGAGCGAGGTGTTCGTAGACGGAGCGGAGCGTTCGCGCCGTGACCTCCGCGCAGCGCTCGAGAGTGTGATCGCCATCCATCAGCACCTCGGGCTCGACGATCGGGACCAAGCCGGCCTCTTGCGAGAGCGCGGCGAAGCGGGCAAGAGCATGAGCGTTTGTGTCGACGCAGGTGTCGGTCGGCCGTCCGTCGCCGATCGAGATCACGGCTCGCCACTTCGTGAAGCGGGCCCCCAGCGAAACGTACTCTTCCAGCCTGCCACGGAGTCCGTCGAGTCCCTCCGTCGCAACCTCGTTGGGGAAGCCGGCCAAGGGCTTGGTCCCCTTGTCCACCTTGATGCCGGGGATCACACCTTGCTCATCCAGTACCTTCGGGAATACGGTGCCCTCGGCGGCGTGCTGCCGGATGGTCTCGTCGAAGAGAATCACGCCGCTGATGAATTCGCCGATCCCCTTCGTAGTGAAGAGGATCTCGCGGTAGTCCCGGCGCCGCTCCTCCGTCGACTCCAGGCCGATGCCGCCTAGGCGCTTCGCCATGGTCGGCGTGCTCTCGTCGGCGGCGAGGATACCCTTTCCTGGCGCCACGATTGCCCGCGCTGTCTCAAACATGGAAGGAACGTTCATGACTCACAGCCTCCTGTACGACTCGTGTCGGCCAAAACGATCGCATACCGTCGGCAGCCGAGCATCGGGGGCGCTCCCGACCGGCGGATCCGTAGTTCTCCGCGCTTCGAGCCGACACCCGGGAAGGTAGGTTCACGCCATGCAGGTGGGGATCCTCACGGCGGGTGGCGACTGTCCCGGGATCAACGCGGTCATACGGGCAGCCGGGCGGAAGCTCAGGGCCGATGGCCACGTGCCCCTGGGCATCCGCCGCGGATGGCGCGGGCTGGCTGAGCGCGACTACCTCCCCCTCGAAGAAGAGACGCTGTCAGGGATCCTGACGCTCGGCGGAACCATCCTTTCCACGTCGAACTTCCATCCCGTCCGAGAGCATGACGGCCTCGAAACTGTGCGTCGTGCCGTCGAGGAGGACAAGATCGACGCCCTGATCTCGATCGGCGGCGAGCACACGATGATGATCAACCGGCAGGTCATGGAGGAGATCGACCTGTCGATCGTCGGCGTGCCCAAGACGATCGACAATGACGTGATGGGCACCGACTACACGTTCGGCTTCCACACCGCCGTGCAGATCGCCACGGATGCGATCGACCGCCTTCACTCGACGGCGCAGTCTCACGACCGGGTGATGATCGTCGAGGTGATGGGCCGTAACTCGGGATGGATCGCCGTGTTCGCGGGACTGGCCAGCGGGGCCGACGCGATCGTGATTCCGGAGCTCGAGCTCACCATCGAGGAGATCACGAAGGGGATCGAGCAGCGTCATCACCGCGGCAAGCACTTCTCGATCATCGTGGTGGCCGAGGGCGCTGAGCTAGCCTTCGCCTCGGGCGAGCGCCGCACCGCGCGCGCCTCAGACGAGACCGACAACTACGGTCATCCGCGCCTCGGAGGCATCGGCGTGGCCCTCGCTGCCGAGCTCCGGGAGCGCACGGGGTACGAGACGCGGGTTACGGTGCTCGGCCACGTTCAGCGTGGCGGCACGCCGACTGAATTCGACCGCGTGCTGGCGACGCGCTACGGATACCACGCGGCAGAACTGGTCAACGACGGCAACTTTGGCCGCATGGTGTCGCTGCAGGGGACGGAGATGACATCCATCCCGCTCAAATGGGTCGAGGGCGTGAAGACCGTAGACCTGAAGTTCCTCGAACTGGCGCGGACGTTCTTCTGATGGCAAGTCGTCATGGAATGCGAATCGGACTGCTCACGGGAGGAGGAGACGTGCCGGGCCTCAATCCGTGCATCAAGGCGGTCGTCACCAGAGCGGCGGATGCGGGAATCGAGATCGTGGGTATCCGGCGCGGCTGGGCCGGACTGCTGCACTACAACCCGGAAAACCCTGAGACGGCTGACGAGTATCTCGAGCCGCTCACGAGCGACACCGTACGCACGATCGATCGCTACGGAGGGACGCACCTGCACACGTCGCGCACGAATCCCGGAAAGGTCAGGGAGGAGGCGCTGCCCGAGTTCCTGCGAGGGCGCTTCGCTGTCGAAGAACGGCATTGTGGACTGCACGCCGCACGTGCTCGCGGTGCTCGAGCACCTGGGAATCGACGGCTCGTCCCGATCGGGGGCGACGACACGTTCTCCTACGGCGTGCGAATGCACCAGGAGGGTGTCGGTGTCGTAGCGATTCCGAAGACGATGGACAACGACGTCTTCGGCACGGACTACTGCATCGGGTTCTCCACGGCCGTGACTCGCAGCGTCGAGTACATCAACCAGTTGCGCACGCCAACCGGCTCTCACGAGCGGATCGGGGTCGTCGAGCTGTTCGGCCGCAACTCGGGCGAGACCTCATTGATCGCGGCCTACCTGGCGGACACCGATCGCGCGCTGATCTCGGAGGTCCCGTTCGACATCCGGCGCCTCGGCGACCGCTCATGGAATCGATCGCCGGCACAACCCGTGCAACTATGCCCTGATCGCCGTATCGGAGGGAGCGACGCATGATCGGCGGCCAAGTCGTTGAGTACGGGCAAGAGGACGCCTACGGCCACCGCAAGCTCGGAGGCATCGGCGCGATCGTTGGCGACGGCGCTCAAGGAGATCACCGGCATCGACATCGTCCACCAGCAACTGGCATACCTGATGCGCGCCGGCGCGCCGGATTCGCTGGACCGGATGGTCGCGATCTTCGTACGGCAACCTCGCTGTCGACGAGCTCGTCAGGGGCCGCTCCGGACGGATGGTCGCGCTGCAGGACGGCAAGTACACGACGTCCCGATCGAACACCGCGTGCAGGGCACCAAGCGCGTGGACGTCGACGAGCTCTACGACTCCGAGAACGTACCGGCCGGCATGTGCGCCACCTGCTCGGCAAACCGATGTTCCTGTACTGAGCGCCGAAGGCTCCCTACCCGCCCGGCTGCGGCGGCGTCGGCACCTCCGTCTCGCCGAACAGATTGATCTTGCCGTCCTGGAACCGGAAGAGGTCGTACCAGCCCGCCGCCGCGTCGCCCGCGCTGTTCATGTCGATCGGTCCCGACGCCCCTTCGTAGTCGATGTCGTCGCCCGAGGCGACCGCCCTGATGGCCGCGGGCAACTGCTCCCACGTGTACTTGGTGCCGGGCGGGGCGCTGATGGCCCGGACGTGCTGGGCCATCTTCACTCCGTCCGTCGACCCCGCCGCCACCGCGGACAGGTAGCAGAGCACCACCGCATCGAAGGTCTGGGCGCTGAAACGCTGTGCCGGGTCGCCCTTCTTCCCGGCGTAGAGCCGGGCGAAGGCATCGGCGGCGCCGCCCGCGGCTGGGGGTGCCGGGCGCCGTTCCGCGCAGGCCCTCGGTGGCATCGAAGCCGGCGCGCTGCGGGAGATCCGCCGCCGCGAGGCTGTCCGTCACCCAGGTCTGGCGGGCGTCCCAGCGGCCGGTCGCCGACAACGCACGGCCGACCTTCGCATAGGTGTCGGGGAAGTCGAAGATCGCCCAGCCGTCGGGGCTGCCCTGCGCGATCTGCTGGGCCTCCTTGTCGTAGCTGCCCTGCTGCGCCGCGTAGACGACGCGCTGCCCGATCTTCCCGCCGCGGCGCTTCCAGGCGGCGCTGAACGAGTCCGCGAGGCCGGTGCCGTAGCTGTCGTCGCGGGCGCCGATGTTGAACACCCGGCCGCGCACTCCTCCCAGCGCCTGCTCTGCGGCGTCGGCGACCGCCGGGCCCTGGAGCGAGTCGGGCGTGACGGTCCGGTTCAGCAGGCCACGGTCCTTGATGGTGCTGATCTCGTCGGCCGTGCTGGCGGGCGAGATCTGGAGGATCCCGCGCGGGATCGACACCTCCTCGGCCGTCTTGATCGTGTCCCGCGGCGCCCATGCCCCGACGATGCACGAGGTCTTCTCGTCAGCCAGCTTGCGGGCCACCTTGACCGCCTCGTCCGAGTCGGTCTTGTTGTCCACGTGCTCGACCTGGACCGCATCTCCGCGGCCGGCCTTGATGATCGCCCGCCGGATCTGCTCCTCCGCGAGATCGGCGGCCTTCTTGGCCGGCTCGCCGTAAGCCTCGAGGTCGCCGCTGAGCGGAACGGAGTCTCCGATCCGCACGGCGAGACCGCCCTTGGAGGGGGTGGTGTTGTCATCCCCACCGCCACCACCACACGCGGAGAGGCCGGCGACCAGGGCCAGCAGCAGAGCGGCGAGGACAGGGGCGATCAGCGAGTGTCTGCGCACGCGGGTTACGGACGGAACTCTGGCAGGATCAGCGGTCGGCGTCGGCGCTCGCGCCGGCGCTCTCGGCCATCTGAACCAGGATCCCGATCCCCAGGATGGCGAGACCGATCACCGCGCCGACGTCCGGCGAGTATCCGATCGCCCATACGACGATCAGGGCACATGCGCCGAGCGTCGCTGCCAGGAAGACCCACATGGCGCGGGAGTACCTAGGGAATGGACAGGGCGGCGGACACCTCGCCCAGGAAACCGCGCACCTCGCCCAGGCCCGTCTCGATGTCGGCTGCCTCGGCAACGGTGCGGACGAGCCGGCTGCCGATGATCACCCCGTCGGCCATCTCACCCACAGCCGCCGCCTGCTCCGGCGTTCCGATCCCGAAGCCGACCGCGACCGGGAGCTCGGTGGCGGATCGGACCCGGCCGACGACCTCCGACAGCTCCGGAGGAAGCTGGCCCCGCTCACCGGTCACGCCGGTCACGGAAACCACGTAGATGAATCCGCGCGCCAGGGCGGCGATCTCGCGCACCTGCTCCGGCGGCGTCGTCGGCGCCACCAGCGGCACGAGCGCGACCCCGGCCGCGTCGCACAGCGCCCGCAGCTCGCCGGCCTCGGAGGCCGGCATGTCGGGCACGATCAGGCCCGCCACCCCGGCCGCGGCGAGCGCCGCGACCGAGGCCTCGAAGCCGCGATGCAGCAGCGGGTTCGAGTAGCACATCAAGACAACCGGAATGCGCGGCTGCCAGCGGCGTCGCGACCTCGCGCAGCACGTCCTCCAGCGTCGCGCCGGCCTCCAGGGCGACCTGACCCGCGGCCTGGATCGCGGGGCCGTCCGCGAGCGGGTCCGAGAACGGGACTCCCAGCTCGATCAGGTCCGCGCCGGCGTCCACGTAGGCCTCCCCCACCCGCAGCGACTCCGCGAGTGTCGGGAAGCCGCCCATCATGTAAGGCATCAGCGCCGCGCTGCGGCCGTGCGCGGCGAAGGCCTGCTCGATCGGCGCCCCGGCGCGCGCCAGCGCTCTGCTCACTCGCTTCCCTGGCGGCTCAGAACCTCGGCGAGGTCCTTGTCGCCGCGGCCGCTGAGGCACAGAAGGCTCGTCGTTCCCGCCGGCGGCCGCTCGGCCGCCAGCCACGCGATCGCGTGCGCGGGCTCGAGCGCCGGGATGATCCCCTCCAGCCGCGCGAGCAGCGCGAAGGCTTCCAGCGCCTGGTCGTCGGTGACGGACTCGTAGCGCACCCTGCCCGCGTCGCGCAGCTGCGCGTGCTCCGGCCCGACGCCGGGATAGTCGAGGCCGGCCGAGATCGAGTGGGCCTCGAGGATCTGGCCGTCGGAGTCCTGGAGGATCGACGAGAGCGCGCCGTGCAGTACGCCCTCGCTGCCGGCACCGAGCGACGCGCCGTGGCGGCCGCTGTCGAGCCCTTCGCCGGCCGCCTCGACGCCGATCAGCTCGACGCCGTCGTCCTCGAGGAAGGCGTAGAAGGTGCCGATCGCGTTGCTGCCACCGCCGACGCAGGCGATCGCCCGCTCCGGAAGGGCGCCCGCCGCTTCGAGCACCTGCGCGCGCGCCTCGTCGCCGATCACCCGCTGGAGGTCGCGCACGAGGGCCGGGAACGGCGCCGGCCCGACGGCGGAGCCGATCACGTAGTGGGTCGTGCGCACGTTGGCGACCCAGTCGCGGATCGCGGCGCTGACCGCCTCCTTGAGCGTCCGGGCACCGGCCTCGACCGGCTCGACATGAGCGCCGAGCAACCTCATGCGCTCGACGTTCGGCCGCTGACGGCGCATGTCCTCGGTTCCCATGTACACGACGCACTCGCGGTCGAGCAGCGCGCAGGCCGTCGCCGTCGCGACACCGTGCTGCCCGGCACCGGTCTCGGCGATCACCCGCGACTTGCCCATCCGGACTGCCAGCAGCGCCTGGCCGAGCGCGTTGTTGATCTTGTGCGCGCCGGTGTGCAGGAGGTCCTCCCGCTTGAGGAACACCCGCGAGCCGATGTGCTCGGACAGCCGCTCTGCTTCGTAAAGCGGTGAGGGACGGCCGACGTAGGTCCGGAGCAGCCCGTCGAGCCGCGCGCGGAAGCCGGCATCGGAGCGCGCCTCGAGCCACGCCGCCTCGAGCTCGTCGAGCGCCGGCATCAGGGTCTCCGGCACATAGCGGCCCCCGTAGGGCCCGAAGCGCTGGGCCAGCCGGTCCGTCGCCGCGGCCATCAGGCGTGCACCGCCGCCGCCTCGACGGCCTCGAAGAAGTTGCGCACCTTCGTGGCGTCCTTGACGCCGGGCTTGGCCTCGACGCCCGACGCGACATCGACAGCGAACGGCTGGGCGACGGCGATCGCCTCGGCGACGTTCTCAGGCGTCAGCCCTCCGGAGAGCACCAGCGGCGGGCGGCCAGGATGGACGCGCGCGAGCTCCCAGTCGAAGCGCTCGCCGGTACCGCCCGGCTTTCCCTGAACGTGCGCGTCGAGCAGGTGGAAGTCCGTGCGGTACGCCATGAGCTTGCGGACGTCGACCGCGTCTCGTACCCGACCGGCCTTCATGATCTTCAGGCCCGTTCGCCGGCGTGCCTCGGCGCAGTACGCCGGCCCCTCGTCTCCATGCAGCTGGATGATCGTCAGCGGCGCCTCTTCGGCCGTGGCGACCAGGTCGTCGAGGGGGGCGTTCACGAACACGCCTGCGACCTCGCAGCGGCGCCGCAGCGCCGTCGCGATCTGGACCGCGGTCTCCGGATCGCACGCGCGCGGGCTGTCTTGCCACAGCACCATCCCGACCGCCCAGGCCCCGAGGCCGGCGGCGAGCTCGGCGTCCTCGAGCCGCGTCACGCCGCAGATCTTCACTCGCGTCGACATACGGCCAGCGTAGCGCCACCGGAACCGGGGCCCGGATGAATATCGGGCGGCTGCGCCGCTGCCTGCTAGAGCGTCCGCCTAAAGGCGGCCGCCTGTCTTACCTAGGGCGTCAGCTGGGGAACCTGCGGCTGCTGGTTCGGCTGGAAGGTCGCCGCCGCGCTCGCGGGGCGTTTGCCCAGCTTGACGCTCACGGTGCGCTTGTCCTGGCCGCGCAGCAGCTCGATCGCCACCGTGTCACCCGGCTTCTTGGAGTCGACGGCGTTGATCACCTGGTCCATGGAGGTCACCTTCTTGCCGTCCACGGCCGTGATCACGTCGCCGCCCAGCAGCAGGTCGTTGCCATTCACCTGCACCTGAGTGTCGCCGCCCTTGATCCCCGCCTGCTTCGCCGGGTCCACGACGCGCTGCACGAGCACGCCGTTGCCGGTGGGAAGGTTGAGGCTCTGCGACATCGTGTCGTTGATCGCGACGCCGGTCACGCCGAGGAACGCGTGCTCGACCTTGCCCTTGCTCCTGAGCTGGTCGGCGATCTTCCGGGCAGTGTTGACCGGGACCGCGAAGCCGATGCCCACGGAGCCCCGCCCGCCGCCGGTTGCGATCTGCGAGTTGATGCCGATCACGCGGCCGTAGGCGTCGAGCAGCGGGCCGCCAGAGTTGCCGGGATTGATCGCGGCGTCCGTCTGGATCACGTTCTTGATCGTGAAGCCGTTGGGAGAGGTCAGCTCGCGCTGCTTGGCGCTCACGATCCCGGTGGTCACCGTGCGGTCGAGCCCGAACGGGTTGCCGATTGCGACGACGGGGTCGCCCACCTGGGCGCGGTCGGAATTTCCAAGCGGAAGTGGGTGGAGGCCCTCGCCGCCCTTCACCTTCAGGAGCGCGAGGTCGTTGCTGGCGTCGACGCCCACGACCTGAGCGTCGATCGCCTTCCGATCGCCGAACGCGACCGTGATCTTGCTGGCGCCGTCGACGACGTGCTCGTTGGTCAAGATGTCGCCCTTCTTGTCGAGCACGAATCCGGAGCCGGTCGCCTCCCCGCGCTGCGCTTGCGGCAAGCCGAACGGAGACTGGCTCTGCTGCACCACCTCGGAGCGGATAAACACCACTCCTGGAGCGGCCTTCCTGTAGATCTCGTTCACGGTCTGCGTCTCGCCCGACGCGGGGTTCGCGATCGGCGTCGAAGCGGTGGAGCTCTGGACGACGGTCTTCTCGTTGTCGATCAGGCCGGCGGACACTGCGATCAGGCCGCCGACCAGGACGACGAGCCCGCCCAGGGCGGCTGCGACGAACGGACGGCTTGCAAAACGGCCGAGACGGCCGGACAACGGCTCTTTCGGAGGGTATGAAGTCATGAAGCTTTTCTAGCCGGTGGCGATTAGAGGCTTCTAAGAGTTCGGCGTGAAACTTGTTAGGCAGGCCTCATACGAGCCTGTGCGAGCTCGTTTCCTCGCCTTCCGCCCCTACGAGATCACGGCATGCCTGCTCGGGATCATCGGCACGCATCAGCCGTTCCCCGATCAGCACCGCGTCCACCCCGACGCGCTCCAGCTCTTCCAGCTCCTCGCGAGCTCCGATCCCGCTCTCGGAAACCACGGTCTTGCCGGCGGGAATGTCCGGCAGCAGGTCGAAGGTGCGCACCAGGTCGACGGAGAAGTCGCGCAGATCGCGGTTGTTGATCCCGATCAGGTCGGCATCGACCTCCAGCGCGGCCTCGAGCTCCTCGGCGTCGTGCACCTCGACCAGGCAGTCGAGGTCCAGCTCAGCGGCCTCCGTGTGGAGGCCCGCCAGCGTCTCGGGCTCGAGCGCCGCCACGATCAAGAGGACCGCGTCCGCCTGGGCCGCCGCGGCCTCATACAGCTGGTAGCGGTCGAGGATGAAGTCCTTGCGCAGCACCGGCAGCGTGCTGGCCGCACGCGCGGCTCGCAGGTCGGCCAGCGAGCCGCCGAAGTGAGCGCCTTCGGTGAGCACGGACAGCGCGACGGCGCCGCCGCGCTCGTAGGCCTGGACCATCTGTTCGATCGGCTCCGAGCCGCGCGGGAGATCGCCCGCGGACGGCGAGCGGCGCTTGAACTCGGCGATCACCGAGATCCCGGGCAGAGCCAGCGCCTCGGCGAAGGGCCGCCTGTCGGCGCGCGTCGGTGATCGAGCGCTCGAGGTCGGCGAGCGCGACCTGCTCGCGGCGGCGCTCGATGTCCTGCCGCACGGAGCGCGTGATCTCGTCGAGGGCCGTCACGCGACCGGCTCCGGGGCGAGCGAGTCCTGGTCGCGGCGACGAACCGATCCAGGGTGTCTGCGCGCAGCGCCGGAGTCGATCGCCTCCCGCGCGAGGCTTGCGGCGCTCGCACGAAGTCGGGCGCCGCCGCAGCCGCCACGAGCGCCGCGGCGGCGTTCAGCGATCACGAGCGACCTGTGCGGTCCCGCTTCGCCGGAGAACACCGCGCGGGCGATCTCGGCGTTTCGCTCGGGGACGCCGCCGGCGAGCTCTTCGAGAGCGACCCGTTCGACGCCGAAGTCCTCCGGCGTGATCGTGCTCCGCGAGAAGTCGCCGCCGGCAGACCTCGACCACGATGGTCTCGGCCGTGACGCTCATCTCGTCGATTCCATCGGTGCCGGAGACGACCAGTGCCCGTTCGCAGCCGAGCGCGCAGAGCGCGCCGGCGATCAGCTCGAGCATCGTCGGGTCCGCGACGCCGATCAGCTGGCGGGTGGCGCCGGCCGGGTTGGTCAGCGGCCCGAGGAAGTTGAAGACGGTGCGCACGCCAGCGCCTTGCGGACCGGCACGACGTGGCGCGTGGCCGCGTGGTGAGCCGGGGCGAACATGAAGCCGAAGCCGATATCGTCGATGCACGCGGCGATCGCCTCGGGCTCGAGGTCGATCTGGGCGCCGAGCGCCTCGAGCAGGTCGGCCGACCCGCGACTGGCTGGTGGCCGAGCGGTTGCCGTGCTTGGCGACGCGCGCAGCCCGCGCCGGCCGCGACGAAGGCGGCCGTGGTCGAGACGTTGAAGGTCGGGCGCGCCGCCGCCCGTGCCCGCGGTGTCGAGCAGGTCGCCGCTCGACCTCCACCCGCGCGCCAGGCTCGCGCATCGTGCGGGCGAGGCCGGTCAGCTCTTCCACGGTCTCGCCCTTGGTGCGCAGCGCGATCAGGAACGCCGCCGATCTGGACCTCGCTGACGCCGCCCTCCATCACCTCGCGCAGCACGTCGCTGCGTCTCGTCGGCGCCGTCAGGTCGCGGCCCGACGCGACCGCGTCGATCGCCTCGCTGGACCGTCGAGCGGGCACGCGTCACGGCGAGGAAGTTGTCGAGGATCCGCTTGCCCGATCGGGTGAGGATCGACTCGGGGTGGAACTGCACGCCCTCCGCCGGCAGCTCGCGGTGGCGGATGCCCATCACCGTGCCGCCGCGAATGGGCGCTCAGCTCGAGGTCGTCCGGCAGGCTCCGGGTCGACGACCAGCGAGTGGTAGCGGCCGGCCACCAGCGGGTCTTCGAGCCCGTCGAAGATCGTCCTGCCCGTCGTGCTCGACCTCGGCGGTCTTGCCGTGCACCGGCTCGTCGCGACACCACGCGGCCGCCGAACGCCTCGGCCATGCGCCTGGTGCCCGAGGCACACGCCGAGCACGGGGATCGCCTCCTCGGCGAACCGCCGCGACGCCTCGATCGAGATGCCCGCCTCGGCGGGCGTGCACGGACCCGGCGAGATCGACCACCCGCTCCGGCGCGCGCGCGAGCAGCTCGTCGACGGTCGCGGCGTCGTTGCGGACCACGTCGAGCTCCGCCCCGAGCTCGCCCAGGTACTGGACGAGGTTGTAGGTGAAGCTGTCGTAGTTGTCGATCACGAGGACGTTCATGGCCTCACTCATGGCTCTCACTCCCAGTCCTGCTGAGCGGCGGCCAGCTCGAGCGCCCTGAATACCGCCCCGGCCTTGGCGACCGTCTCGCGGTACTCGTAGCCGGGGTCCGAGTCGGCGACGATGCCGGCCCCGGCCTGGACGTGCGCGATGCCGTCCTTGATCACCACGGTGCGGATGTGGATGCAGGTGTCGAGGTCGCCCGAGTAGCTGAGGTAGCCGACCGCGCCGCCGTAGAGGCCGCGCTTGGCCGGCTCCAGCTCGTCGATGATCTCCATCGCCCGGATCTTCGGCGCGCCGGACAGCGTCCCGGCGGGCAGGCACGCGCGCGAGCGCGTCCATCGCGCCGGCGTCCGCGCGCAGCGTGCCGGACACCGAGGAGACGATGTGCATCACGTGCGAGTAGCTCTCGACCGTCATCAGCTCGGTCGACCTCGACGGTCCCGTATTCGCACACCCGCCCGAGGTCGTTGCGGCCGAGGTCGACGAGCATCACGTGCTCGGCGCGCTCCTTCTCGTCCGCGAGCAGCTCCTCCGCGACCTCGAGGTCCTCGCGCGGGGGTCTCTGCCCGCGGACGGGTGCCCGCGATCGGCCGGATCTCCGCGTGGCGGCCGGTCACCTTCAGCAGCGGCTCCGGCGAGGCGCCCGCGATCGAGAAGTCGTCGAACTCCAGGAAGTACATGTACGGCGAGGGGTTGACGGTGCGCAGGCCGCGGTAGAGGGAGAACGGATGGACCGGGCACGGGCCGCTCCAGCGGTGCGATGGAACGACCTGGAAGATGTCCCCGGCGAAGATGTATTCCTTGGCCCGCTCGACGGCTGCGCTCGTACCCCGCGCGCTCCATGTTCGAGGCAAACGCGGCCACGGGGTCCTCGGCCGGGTGCTCGTGCGGCCGCGCGCGGGGCGTCGGAGCGGCCAGCAGCTCGCGTGCGCGCTCGATCAGGCCGACGCCTCGCTCGTAGTGGCTCTCGACCTCGTCCGGGCCGTCGACGAACGCGTTCACCATGATCGTCACCTGGTGGCTGAGGTGGTCGAACACGACGAGCGCGTCGGAAACCATGAGCGCCATGTCGGGAGTGCCGATGTCGTCCGGGTTGGGCTCGGGCAGCCGCTCGACCGTGCGCGACAGGTCGTAGCCGAACAGCCCGACGGCGCCGCCGGCGAACGGCGGCAGCCCGTCGACCGGCGCGACGCTGTACCCGGACAGATACGACGCAACCGCTCGGTAGGGATCCGGCCCATCGAGCGGCCGGCGCCCGGACTCCTCGATCACCTCGAGGCGTCCGTCCTGGTAGCGGATCTGCGCACGCGGGCGAAAGCCGAGGAAGGAGTAGCGCCCGAAGCGCTGGCCTTGCTCCGCCGACTCCAGCAGGAAAGCCGGCCCGCGGCCGCGCAGCTTCAGGAACGCCGACACCGGAGTCTCCGTGTCGTCGATGAACGTGTGCCGCAGCGGGATGACGTTGTAGTCGCGGGCAAGCTCCTGCGCCTCCTCGAGGCTCGGGCTGACCGGCAGGCTCGACACGAGTGCGACGCTCATTCGCCCGCCTTCATGCGCCCCGTCAGCTCCTCGAGCGCATCGGCGTAGCCGAGGCCGCGCGCCTCGAGCATCACGCCCAGGTGGTAGAGCAGGTCCGCCGCCTCGGAGAGCAGCCGCTCGTCGGACTCCTCGCGCCCGGCGCGCGCGGTCTCCTCCGCCTCCTCCTCGATCTTGGCGCCGATCGCCTCCGGACCGCCCTTCAGCAGCTGCGTCGTATAGCTGCCCTCCGGCATCCGCCCGCGGCGGTCGTCCAGAGTCCGCTGAAGCGCGGCGAGTGCCTCGTGCGCGGCGATGCTGGGCTCGCCTTCGAGCGTGCGATGGAAGCACGAGCGCTCTCCGGTGTGGCAGGCGGGGCCCGCGGGCTCCACCAGCGCGAGCACGGCGTCTGCGTCGCAGTCGTAGCGCAGGGTGCGCACGCGTTGCACGTTCCCCGACGTCGCGCCCTTGTGCCACAGCTCAGCGCGGGAGCGGCTCCAGAAGTGGACTTCCCCCGTCTCGATGGTGCGGTCGAGCGCCGCGCGGTTCATGTAGGCGAGCGTCAGCACCTCGCCGGTTCTCCAGTCCTGGGTGACACACGGAACGAGGCCGTTCTCGTCGAACGAGATGTTCTCGCGGGCCACCGCCGCGTTGGCCTCCATTCCCGGCAATTCTACGCAGCCAGGCTGGGACCTCCGGCAAAGGGGGGAACCCGGATGCTTCCCGGCGGCGACAGCCCCCCGCCGCCGCCGGAAGAACATCGGGCGGGCTACGCCCGCTACCTGCTGGAGGCGCTCCCTACGGTCGCCCCCCCAACATCCATCTGCTGCGCCACCCGGTCGGGCAGCGCATCGCGATAGGTCGTCCTAAGAAGCCGCCGCTACCTCGAGCAGCGGGTTGGGCGCGTAGTCCTCGGTGAAGACCTCGCGGACCTCGGCGCCGCAGTCGTCACATACGAGCACGTACCTGATCTGACCGTGCTCATGCGAGTAGAGACCGAGCCCCGAGTGGTAGCCGTCGTGAGCGCACTGAGAATGCCTTCCGTGACTGTCCATTCACCGCCTCCTTGCGTCCCCCTAGAACAGATGTCTATTTGTAGTGCATATGCAGGGACAAAAGCAAGCGGTACTTCGAGTCGGCAGACGGCAGTCGGCAGTCGGCAGAACCGCATCTCTGCCGTCTGCGGTCTCCCGTCTGCGGTCTAGTCGATCCCCAGGCGATCCAACAGCGCCTCATCGCCTCGCCACCCCCTGCGGACCTTCACCGCCAGATCGAGGTGGATTCGCCGGCCCAGCTCTCGCTCGATCTCGCGTCGGGCGGCCGAGCCGATCGACTTCACCATGCTGCCGTTGCGGCCGATCAGGATGCCCTTCTGCGACTCCGTCTCTGCCAGCAGCGTGGCGTGCACGACGGTCAGGTCGTCACGTTCCTCGATGTCCTCGACCTGGACCTCGATGGCGTGGGGCACCTCCTCGCGGGTCCGCCGCAGCGCCTGGTCGCGGATCATCTCGGCGAGGCGCACGGCCGGCGGCTGGTCGGAGTGCTCGCCCTCCGGGTAGTAGAACGGGCCCTCCGGGAGCAGGCCGACCAGCGCCTCGCGCAGCTCGGGCAGGCCGGCACCCGTCTTCGCCGAGACGGGGAACACCTCGCGGAACTCGACGCCCTCGGCCTCCAGCTCCGTGGCCGCGACCAGGGCCGCGGCGATGCCTCCCCGGTCGGGCACGTCGGTCTTGTTGACCGCGGCGATCACCGGCACCCCGGTATTCGCAAGCGCGCGGGCGATGAAGCGGTCGCCGCCACCGCTGCGCTCGGCCGCGTTCAGCACGAACAGCACGGCGTCTGACTCGCCCAGCTCCCGTTCGACGCTCCGCTGCATCCGCTCGGTGAGCGCGTCCCGGGGATGTTGCACGCCCGGCAGGTCCACGAACACCGCCTGCCAGCCCGTGCCCTCGTGTTCTCCGTTCGCTATGCCCCGGATCGCCCGCCGGGTGGTCTGCGGCTTGTCCGAGACGATCGCCACCGGCGCGCCGGTCAGTGCGTTGACGAGCGTCGACTTGCCGACGTTCGGCCGGCCGGTGACCGCGATGAACCCCGAGCGCGTCATCGCTTTGCGCGAAGCTCAGCCACGACGCGGTCCTGTAGCGCCAGCATCTCGCCGTCGTCGGTCTCGTGGTCGAAGCCCACCAGGTGCAATACGCCGTGGACGGTCGCCTCGACCAGGTCCTCGGTGTGTGGTGGGCAGATCATCACGTCGCCCAGCTCGCGCGGGCCGGCGGCCGGCCCGGTCCCGTCGACCGGGAAGGACAGGACGTCCGTGGGCGAGTCGATGCCGCGGTGCTCGCCGTTCAGCTGCTGAATCCGGTCGGGATCGACCAGCTCGATCGTCAGATGCCCGTCCTCGATGCCGGCGGCGCGCAGCGCGGCAAGCGCGGCCGGCCGCAGGTCGGGCGGGCACTCGAGCTCGATCACGGATCGGACTAGCTGCCGGCGGCTTCGGATTCCTCGTCCGGAGCGGCGCGCAGCCCGGGCATGGCGCTTTCCGCGTGAGTGGAGTAGGCGTTCACGATCCGCTGGACCAGCTTGTGCCGCACCACGTCGTCCCCGCCGAAGTTCACGAACGCGATGTCCTTGACGGTCGAGAGGATGTCCCGCACCACCACCAGGCCGGACCGCTGGTCACGGGGCAGGTCGATCTGGGTGATGTCGCCGGTCACCACCATCTTCGAGTTGAACCCGAGCCGCGTCAGGAACATCTTCATCTGCTCCGGCGAGGTGTTCTGAGCCTCGTCCAGGATGATGAACGAGTCGTTCAGCGTACGTCCGCGCATGAACGCGAGCGGCGCCACCTCGATCACTCCGCGGTCGATGTGCGAGTTGACGCGCTCCGCGTCCATCATGTCGTAGAGCGCGTCGAACAGCGGGCGCAGGTACGGGTCCACCTTCTCCATCATCGTGCCGGGCAGGAAGCCCAGTCGCTCGCCCGCCTCGACGGCCGGCCGCGTGAGGATGATCCGGTTCACCTCGCGCCGCGACAGGGCGGCCGTCGCCATCGCCATCGCCAGGTACGTCTTGCCGGTACCGGCCGGGCCGATGCCGAACGTGATCGTGTTGCGGCGAATCGAGTCCACGTAGCGCTTCTGGTTGACGGTCTTCGGGGCGACGCGGTTGCTGCGGTGCGTCCAGACCACATCCCCGAGGATCGTGGAGGGGCTCTGATGCTGATCGAGCGCGGAGGTGACGGCGCCGATCGTCCCCGGTGAGATGTCGTGGCCGCGCGCGATCAGCTCGGCCAGCTCGGCGATCACCTCCTGACCGACCTTCACCTCCTCGGGCTCGCCGTCGAGAGTGATCACGTTCCCGCGCAGGAAGACCTTGGCGTCGAGGTGGCCCTCGAGCGCGCGCAGCACGGCGTCCTCGGAGCCCGCCAGCTCCGCGGCCACTCCGGAGTCGAGGGTGATCTGCTGCCTCATTGGAGCCTCGCCCGCACCAGCTCGCTGACCCGCTTGCCGTCGGCCCGGCCGGCCGCCTTGGCCATGACCGCGGACATCACCTTCCCCATGTCGCGCTGCGACTCCGCGCCGGTCTCCGCGACGGCGTCCTCGACGAGCCCTTCGAGCTCCTGCTCGGAGATCTCCTCCGGCAGATAGCCGTCGATCAGCTCGACCTCGAATTCCTCGGCGGCGGCGGACTCGTCGCGGCCCGCGCCGCGGTAGGCCTCGGCGGCCTCGGCGCGCCGCTTGCGCTCGCGCTTCAGGACCGCGATCTCTCGCTGTTCGTCGAGATCGGCGCGCGCCTCCTTGGCCTCTTTGTTCAGGGCGTCCAGGAGCAGGCGGAGCGCCGCGACCCGGGGCCGGTCGCGCTCTTTCGCGGCCACGCCCACGTCGGCCTGGATTCGCTGTGTGAGGCTCACCGATTCAAGGGTACATCGGGTGCTTCAGGCGGTTTCGCCGAGGATGCCGTCGGCGTGCAGCTCCACCGCGCGGGCGGTGACCGTCTCACCCGGCCGCCCTGCACCCGCCGGCAGGTAGTAGCGCGTGTAGTCGCGGCTGTAGCCCGACATCCGTTCCGGCGTGCCCTTGTCGACCAGCACGTCCTCGTCCGTTCCGAGGCGAGCGGAGCGGTGGACACGGCCGAGCGCCTCCGACAGCCCGCGCATCGCGCGGCTGCGGCGCTTCTTCTCCTCGGGCGGAACCGGGTCGCCCTGGGTGTCAGCCTCGGTTCCGGGGCGCGGCGAGAAGGAGAACGTGTGGACGCGCGTGATGCCCGCTGCGCGCACCGTCTCGACGGTGCGGTCGAAGGACGCCTCGTCCTCGGCGGGGAAGCCGACGATCACGTCGGTGGTGATGTTCACGTCTGGAACGCGCTCGCGCACTTGATCGATCCGCCGGAGGTACGCGGCCGAGTCGTAGCTGCGGCCCATCGCCGCCAGCACGCGGTCGTCTCCCGACTGGAGCGGCACGTGCAGGTGCGGGCAGATCCGCGGTTCCTCTGCGAGCGCGCCGATCAGGCCGTCGCCCAGGTGGATCACCTCCACGGACGACAGGCGCACGCGCTCGACGCCGTCGACCCCGGCCACGGCCCGCATCAGGCCGCCCAGGTCGATGCCGGTCTCCGGGTCCCGGTATCCGCCGACGGAGATCCCTGTCATGACCATCTCGGGCTGTCCCTGCTCGACACGACGGCGCGCCTCTCGCAGTACCGCCGCGGCCGGCCGTGAGCGTGCCGCCGCCCCGGACCTTGGGGATGATGCAGTACGAGCAGTGGCAGTCGCAGCCGTCCTGCACCTTGACGAAGCCCCGCGTCCGGCCGGCCGCGATGCCGGTCAACGGAAGCGGGTCGGCCGCTGAGTCGATGCACGCCGGGCCCGCCGCGCCTGCCACCTGCTCGGCGACGTCGTCCGCCGTCCCCACCAGAGCCGTCACCGACGCGCCGATCTCGTCGAACTGCCGCGAGTTCAGGTTCGCCGCGCACCCGGTTGCGATCACGCGCCGGCCGTCCCGAGCCGAGCGGCGCGCGGCCTGGCGGGACTTGGCCTCGGCCTCGCGCGTGATGCAGCAGGTGTTGATCACGTGCAGCTCCGCTTCTGTCTCGGGCACCTCTTCGTGGCCGGCAGCCAGGAGCCGCGAGCGGGCCAGCATCGCGTCGGCCTGCGAGACCTTGCAGCCGAGGAACTTGACGGCGAAGGTGGCCATTACGGAGGAATATCAAAGGCCCTTCGGGCCTCGCATGCTGGTGACGTCGTCTACGCCTCCGCCCAACTCATCATGGCACTCCAGTCGCCGGAGATCAGGCGGCGGCGCTGGCTCAGGCCGCAAGGCTCGAGGGCCGCTGCCACCTCGTCGGCCTCATCGCGCAACAGACCCGAGACGATCGCGATTCCCGGCCGGATCTTCTGCGCCCGCCAGCTCTCCGCGACCTGCAGCAGCAGGCCGCGCGCCAGGTTCGCCGTGACGACTCCCGCGACGGGCACCGGCTCGGCGCGCAGGTCGGCCCTCCGCAGGTCGACGTCGACGCGGTTCTCGCGCGCGTTGCGGGTCGCCTCCTCGATCGCGGCGCGATCGGCGTCGAGACCCAGCACCGGCGCGAAGCCGAGCTTCACGCCGGCAATCGCCAGCACCCCGGAGCCCGTGCCAAGGTCGACCAGGCCCTCGCCGCCGCCCACCAGCCCTGGCTCGATCAGCCGCCGGCAACTGGCTGAGCTCGCCTCCAGCAAGAGCTCGAGGCACATGCGCGTGGTCGGATGTGTGCCGGTCCCGAACGCACCGCCCGGGTCGATCACCACCTCCTCGACGCCGCCCCGATGCGCCGGCTCCTCCCAGGGCGGGCGCACATACAGTCGCCCGGCGATCAGCACCGGGAAGTAGAAGCGCTTCCAGCGCTCGTCCCAGTCGTCCGGCACCTCCTCGGTGACCACCTCGACGAGCGCGTCGCCCGCCAGCGACTCGAACGTCCCCACGTCCGGCAGCTCTCCGGCCGCCCCGTAGACGGCGTATTCCACGACGCCGGCGCGGCCGCCGGGCGCGGCAGTCTCCTCCACGCCGCTCGGGGCGACGTCGAGCAACTGCGCCAGCACCACTTCGGCGTCCGCGGACCGGCAGCGGACGGCCAGGCGGATCAAGAACGGAAGACGTGCCGGATGCGGTCGAACAGACCCTCGTGCTGGTCGCGCATGACGTAGGTGTCGCCGTTCGCGGACTCCTCGAAGCGCCGCAGCAGCTCGCGCTGGTCGTCCGTCAAGCGGCTCGGGATCATGACGTTGACGAGCACGTGGAGATCCCCACGGGCGCGGCGCCCGCGCATCGCCGGCAGGCCGCGTCCACGGAGCTTGAGCACCGTCGCCGGCTGCGTGCCCGGCTTCAGCTCGACCTCCTCGTCGCCATCGAGCGTCTCGACGACGACCTTGCCGCCGAGCGCCGCCTCGGTGAACGGAACGTCGAGCCGCGTCACGAGGTCCGAGTCGCGGCGCTCGAACCGCGGGTCCGGCGTGACGGTGATCAGCAGGTACAGGTCGCCGGGCGGCCCACCGTGCTCACCGGCATGGCCGCGCCCCGACACGCGGATCCGCTGGCCGTCCTCGATGCCGGCCGGCACGTCGACGGAGATCTCGTGAGCCCGCATCTCGTGGCCACTGCCGCCGCACAGCTCGCATGGCAGGCGCGGAATCCGCCCCCGGCCCCCGCAGGTGTCGCAGGTAGCCGTGCGGACCACCTGCCCGAAGACCGTCCGAGTCAGCTCCTGCAGCTGGCCGGTCCCGCCGCACCGCGGGCACGTCTCGAGCTCCGTGTCGGGCTCCGCGCCGCTGCCGCCACAGCGCGAGCAGGTATCGAGGACCTCGATCTCCACGGTGCGGTTGACGCCGGTCAGCACCTCCTCGAGGGTGAGCGTGACCTCCACGCCGACGTCGTGGCCGCGGCCCGGGCCACCGCGCGCCCCGAACACCGATCCGAACGGGTCTCCCCCGCCGAAGAATGCGCCCAGGATGTCGGAGAGGCTCCCGAAGTCGCTGAAGTTCGGCTGATAGCCGCCCGAGCGCAGCCCGTCGTGCCCGTAGCGGTCGTAGACGGCGCGCCGCTCCGGATCGGAGAGCACCTCGTAGGCCTCGGCGAGCTCCTTGAACTTCTCCTCCGCCCCGGGATCGTGCTGGTTGACGTCGGGGTGCAGCGTCCGCGCGAGCTGGCGGAACGCCTTCTTGATCTCGTCGTCTTCGGCCGAGCGGGATACGCCCAGCACCTCGTAGTAGTCGCGCGGCATCGTTTCCTAGTGGTCCTGCGGCGTCACTCGTAGACCTGCTCGACGAAGCTGCTCAGCGCGCGCGCCGCAGATCGGACCGAGGTGATCGCCTGCCGGTAGTCCATCCGCACCGGGCCGATCACGCTGACCGTGCCGAGCGTGCGGTGGCCCAGGCCGTATCCGGCGGCGACGACGCTCGCCGCCTGCAGCTCCGGCGCCTGGTTCTCGTGCCCGATGCGAAGGAAGACCGTTCCTTCTCCGAGGGCCGAGCGCAGCACCGACAGCAGCGTCATGCGCCGCTCGAGCATCCGCATCAGGTCGTTGACGTGGTCGAGGTCGTCGAACTTCGAGCCTTCGAGCAGCCGCGCGGCGCCGTCGACGTAGAGAGTGTCCTCGAGCGTGTCCGCCAGCTCCCGGAAAGCCGGCGCCAGCGTCTGGACGAAGGCCCGCTCGGTCGCCGACAGCTCCGGGCTGTCGAGCCGGCTGAGGAGCGTCAGAGCACCCAGGTCGGTGCCATCCAGGCGCTCGTTGAAGTACGCCGCCGCCCATTCCGCGAGGCCGGGGTCGAGCGGCTCGTCGAACGTGAAGGCGCGCTTCGTCACGGCGCCGGTGGACGTGATCACCACCACCAGCGCGACGCGCGGCTGGAGCAGCAGGACCTCCACGTGCTTGATCGTCGCGGTGTCAAGCGGTGGCGCGGAGACCGCGGCCAGCAGGTCGGTGACCTGCGACAAGGTGGCGGTGGTGACGCGCATCGCCGCGTCGACCTCCCGCCGCATCGAGGACAGCTCGAGCGCGAACAGGTCGCTGCCGGTGCGCGGGGGCGCCCCCTCCGCCAGCAGCATGTCGGCATACACGCGATACCCGTTGTCCGTGGGGACACGCCCGGCGGACGTGTGCGGGTGGTTCAGGTAGCCCATCTCCTCGAGCGTCGCGAGCTCGTAGCGGATGGTGGACGGGCTCCACTCCAGGGCAGGCTGCTGCGAGAGCCACTTGGAGCCGACTGGCTGGCCCAGCTCGACGTGGCCCTCGACCACGTTCAGCAGGAGCAGCTTCTGACGGTCGGTCAGCACCCTTCTAAGTCTAGAAGGGGCCTCTACAGCCCCCGGGAGGACCGGTTTAGGAGAGAATATTCAGAGCCTTCGGCTCTCGCCTGCTAGTCGCCTCGCAGGCTCGGCGCCGGAATAAGCTCGGCTTCGGCGTTCCGGATGATCTGTGCGCCGTCCTGCTCCGCGACGGTGTCGATCACCACTCGGTCGCCGTCGGCCTCGCGGACCGTGCCGGTGACCCGGATCTCTGCCTCCGGCTTGCCCATCCCGCGGAACTGCACCTTGAGCCGCTTCAGGGCGCGCGGATCGCCGCCGCCGGTCTGCGTCGCGGCACGGGCGACCTGGGCCATCGAGTAGAGCCCGTGGAGGATGTTGCCGGGCAGCCCGACCGCCTTTGCGAACTCGGGGTCGATGTGGATCGGGTTGAAGTCGCCGCTGGCACCGGCGTAGCGGTGCGGCACGTACTTGTCGGGCGTCACGGTGAGGATCGGCGTCTCGGCGCCGGGCTCGAGGTTTTTGGTGTTCGTCATGCTGACCTCTCGATGTTCGTCCACGTCGCGCGGACGGTGGGCTGCCCGTCCTGGTTTCGCGACTGGGATTCGAAGACGTAGAACTTCATACCGTTCTTCTCGCTTACGTCCTTCAACGTGACCTCGGTGGTGATGGTGTCGCCCGCGACCACGGGCTCGAACCACTCGAACTCCTGGCCGCCGTGGACCATCATCATCAGGTTGATCCCGGTCTCCGGGTCGAGGATCGCCGGGCCCATCGCGCCGGCGGAGTAGACGACGCAGAACATCGGCGGGGCGACGACGTTCCGGAACCCCGCCGACCGGGCCGCCTCCGGATCGTGGTGGACGGGGTTGCCCTCCCCCACCGCATTGGCGTATTCACGGATCTTCTCGCGGCCCACCTCGTACTCGAAGGGCGGGTACGTCTTGCCAACAGGCGCATCACTCACGAGCGGCAGGATAAACTGCCGCCTGCCGCCTGCCGCCTAACCCCTCGGTGCGAAAGCCGGCGGCGGCTCGTCCGCGGTGAAAAGCCCGAGCGGATCGGTGTAGTAGAGCCGATTCAGCGCGACCGCGATCGATGTGGCGTCGCGGGGGAAGAGCCGGTCGCTGAACTCGAGCGGCGAGCGCCTGCGGACAAGCGTTCGGGCGGCGAACTGCTCGTTGCGCTGTAGATCGGCGATCAGCCAGTACACGTAGCGCCCTTCCAGGACCGGGCTCGTGACGCGGAAGCTCTCACCCTCGCCCACGAAGCCGGCGACCACCAGGCGCGACCGGCCGTGGCCGGTTCGGCGCACGCGTATGTAGGAGCGGCTCTTGCTGGCCGGTGGAAGGAAGAGATAGGTGACCCGGTCGCCGCGCAGGTCTGTCTTGGCGGGGACGCGGGTGTCGAGCCGGCGCACCTTGCCGCGCCGCACCACGTAGAGCCCGGCGCAGCCGCGCGGCCCCGTCCGCCCGAATGCGACCGACGACAGCCAGACCGACGGCGCGAACTCCGAGCAGCGGCTGCTGGAGGCGCCCGGGACCTTGCGCTCCTTCCGATCGAAGCCGTCGTACTGCCAGACGTCGCAGTCGCGGCCCGACAGGCCGGCACACCGCGTGTAGACGATGGTCTCGTTGCCGCGCACGGTCGTGCCGACGTCCGGGTCGAACAGCCCGCCCGACTTGGGCCGCACGGGGACGTCGCGTCCCTTGCCCGCGACGCGATGGACCAGGCGGGCACGACCGTCCGAGCCGACCCGGGACCAGGCGAGCAGCGAGTTGTGCGCGGTGACGTTCTGAGCCGACCGGTCCGGGCTGACGACTTGGTCAGCCCGGGCCATGGCGGCGAGCGCGAGCGTCATCACCGTGACGATCACAAGAGCGCGCCGCACGGCTATTTCTTCCCGTCCAGCTCCAAGACGGCCAGGAATGCGTCCTGGGGAACCTCGATCCGCCCGACCTGCTTCATCCGCCGCTTGCCCGCCTTCTGCTTCTCGAGCAGCTTCCGCTTTCGGGATATGTCACCGCCGTAGCACTTTGCGATCACGTCCTTGCGCACCGGCTTCACGGTCTCCCGGGCGATGATCCGCGAGCCGACCGCGGCCTGGATCGCCACCTCGTAGAGCTGACGCGGGATCTTCTGCCGCAGGCGCTCCACGAGCGCGCGGCCCGCGTCGTAGGCCTTCTCGCGGTGCACGACCAGCGAGAGGGCGTCGACCGGGTCGCCGGCCAGCATCACGTCGAGCTTCACGAGATCGGACTCGTGGTAGCCGATCAGCTCGTAGTCCAGGGAGCCGTAGCCGCGGCTGCGCGACTTGAGCTGGTCGTAGAAGTCGAGCACGATCTCGGCCAGCGGCAGGTCGTAGCGCAGCTGCAGGCGCTGCTCCGAGAGGTAGTGCATGTCGACGTGCGTGCCGCGGCGGTCCTGGCACAGCTCCATGATCGGGCCGACGAACTCGGGCGGCGTGATGATCGTCGCGCGGATGTATGGCTCCTCGACGCTCTCGATGCCGGCCGGGTCGGGCATGTCGGTCGGGCTGTGCACCTCGACGGTCTCGCCGCTGCGGAGCCGCACGTGGTACTCGACGTTCGGCGTCGTGGCCAGCAGCTCCAGGTCGTATTCGCGCTCCAGGCGCTCGCGCACGATGTCCATGTGGAGCAGGCCGAGGAACCCGCAGCGGAACCCGAAGCCGAGCGCGGTCGAGGTCTCGGGCTCGTACGACAGCGAGGCGTCGTTGAGGGCCAGCCGGTCGAGCGCGTCGCGCAGGTCGGAATAGCGGTCCGTCTCGATCGGGTAGAGGCCGCAGAAGACCACGGGACGGGCCTCGCGATAGCCCGGCAGCGGCTCGCTCGCGGGCCGCGCCTCCGACGTCAGCGTGTCGCCGACCCGCAGCTTGGCCACGTCCTTGACGCCGGTGATGATGTATCCGACCTCGCCGGTCGCGAGCCCGTCGGTCTTCATCATGTCCGGCGAGCGGAAGCCGATCTCGTCGATATCCGCGCGCGTGCCGGTCTGCATCGCGCGGATCGTCTCGCCCGTGCGGAACGATCCGTCGACGACCCGCACGTAGGCGACCACGCCCCGGTACTGGTCGAACACCGAGTCGAAGATCAGGGCGCGCGGAGGTGCTTCCGGGTCGCCCGCCGGCGGCGGGATTCGGTTCACGATCGCCTCCAGGATCTCCTCCACCCCGTCGCCGGTCTTGGCGGAGATGCGGACGATGTCCTCGGGCTCCTCTCCCAGCAGCTCCCCGATCTCGTGCGCGACCCGCTCGGGGTCGGCGCTCGGCAGGTCGATCTTGTTCAGGACCGGGACCAGCTCGAGACCCGCCTCGATCGCCAGGTAGGTGTTGGCGAGCGTCTGGGCCTCGACGCCCTGGGCCGCGTCCACCACCAGCAGCGCTCCCTCGCAGGCCTCGAGCGAGCGCGAGACCTCGTAGTTGAAGTCCACGTGGCCCGGCGTGTCGATCAGGTGCAGCTCGTAGGTCTGGCCGTCTCGGGCCTCGTAGAGAACGCGCACCGCCTGCGCCTTGATCGTGATGCCGCGCTCGCGCTCGAGCTCCATCGAGTCGAGCAGCTGCGCGCGCATCTTCGACGGATCGACGGTCTTGGTGACCTCGAGGATGCGGTCGGCCAGCGTCGACTTGCCGTGGTCGATGTGGGCGATTATCGAGAAGTTCCGGATCTCTCTCATTGAGGCAAGGATAGGTACGGCCTGTGTTCCGGGCGCGGTCCCGGGTCTCAGCCGGCTCCGCGCAGCCGCCCCCACTGCCCGCGCACGAGGCCCCAGATCGTGCGGGCTTCGTGCACGCCGAGCACCCACACCAACGCCGCGTAGGCCGCGATGCCGGCAGAGCCGGCGACCAGGACGACGGCCGCCTGGGCCCAGAAGCTGTTCGACACCGACGCGTCGAGAGCCTCCCGCACGCCGAGCGCCACCCCCGCGGTGATCGCGCCGGCGACGGCGATGCGCAAGGCTGAATCCAGGGTGCGGCGCGCATCCAGGCCGCCCATCAGAGTCCGCAGGACCGCCGCCAGCAGGATCGTGGTGAGGAGCGAGACGATCGCGGTCGAGAGCGTGATGCCGCCGATTCCCATCGGCTTGTAGAGCAGCGCGTCGAGGCCGGCGTTGATGCCGAGGTTGCCGAGCGCGATCATGGTCGGGGTCCACGGGCGCTGGAGGCTGAAGAAGGCCCGGATCAGGATCAGGTTCACTCCCGCGAACGGGAGTGACAGCGAGAAGAAGAGCAGCGCCTCGGCGACCAGCTGGGTCTGCGCGGCGTCGAACTCGCCCCGCTGGTAGAGGACCCGCGTGATCGGCTCGCTGAGCACGAGCAGCAGCGCGGCGGCCGGGACGAGCAGGAACAGCATCTGCCGGCTTCCGGCGCCGACCGTCACCCGCAGCCCGTCGCGGTCTCCGCGCGCCGCGAGGCGCGAGAGCGTCGGGAAGATCACCGTCGCCAGGGCGACCGCGAAGACGCCCTGCGGAAGCATGTAGACGCGGAACGCCTTGTCGATTGCGGCCGGCGCCTGGTCGGAGATCAGCGTCGCGAAGATCGAGTCGACCGAGAGGTTGAAGTTGATCAGCCCGAGGCCGATCGTCACCGGGAACATGAGCTTCAGGACCCGCCCGATGCGCTCGTCGCGCCAGTTGGCGTTGCGCACGAGCCGGAAGCCCGTGCGCCGTAGCCACGGAAGCGGCAGCAGCAGCTGCACGATGGTCCCGAGGAGGACCCCGATCGCGTAGGCGTAGATGCGATCGGGGCCCTCGAAGTGGGGTGTGAGGACGATCAGCGTCGCGATGATCGTGAGGTTCCAGAAGAGCGGCGCGATCGCCGGCACGGCGAACTCGTCGAAGCTGTTCAGGATTCCCACGACCAGGCCGGAGAGCCCCAGCAGCAGCACGATCGGGAAGAGCAACTGCGCGAGGTTGACCGTCAGGTCGGTGAGCTGCTGGTCGAAGCCGGGCGCGAACAGCGGCATGATCACCGGCGCCAGCAGTACGAAGATTGCGGTCACGATCCCGAGGCCCGCGGCGATCACGAAGACGAGCGCGGAGGCGACGCGGAACGCCTCGGCGCGTCCGCGTTTCTCCAGCTGCTCGGTGAAAACCGGTACGAACGCCGCCTGCAGCGCCGAATCGGCGAACAGGCTGCGCACGAGATTCGGCACCTGGAACGCGATCGTGAAAGCGCTCATCGGGCCGCGAACGCCGAAGTAGCTCGCCGCGACGATCTCCCGCACGAGGCCGGCGATCCGCGACAGACCGGTGGCGAACGAGAAGAACGCGGTCGAAAGGGCGAGCCGACGCGTCTCGGAGCGCCCCGGCCCGCCGCTATACTTGCCCGCTGCTTCGCCGCCGGAAGGCGATTTCACGGCGCGCGGCGCTCACCATTCATGGCAAACATCAAGTCGCAAGAAAAACGCATCCTGCGGTCAGAGCGCGAACGGGCCGAGAACCGGCGCCGCACGTCGACGATCAAGACGCACTTCCGCCGCCTGCAGACCGCGGTCGAAGGTGGCGACACCGAGTCGATCGACGCCGAGCACCGCAAGCTCGTCTCGCTGATCGACAAGGCCGCCGAGCACGACGCGATCCACCGGAACAACGCTGCGCGCAAGAAGTCCCGCGCCGCGAAGATCCGCGCCTCCGCGGCCAGCTAGCTCGAGCGCGTCAGCGCGAGGGTCAGTGCGGACTCTTCGTCGACCTTGCCGCCGCCGCGCACCGACCAGTCGAGCTCTGCGAGCTCGTGGATCACGCGCTCGAGCCGCTCGCCGTCGGCCTGCCCGGCCTGCTCGGCGATCGGCTTGACCATCCAGTCCTGGCGCAGGTTCAGCAGCTTCGCAAGGTCACGCTGCGACACCCCGCTCTCCAAGGCGCCCCAGGCGCCCCGGATTTCGAGTGCCTTCCGCAGGAGGCCGAAGATCACGTAGGTGATCGGCTCGCCCTGAGCATGCAGCTCCTCGGCCAGCACCAGAGCGCGATCGCGGTCGCCGGCGATGAGGGCATCGGCCATCTGGTGGACCCGCGCCGAGACGTCGCTCGCGGCCACCGCCTCGACGGTCTCGCGATCGATCGCCGCTCCCTCGGGGACGTATAGCTTGAGCTTCTCGAGCTCGCGCAACAGGCGGCGCAGCCGCGGCCTGCGATCCTCGAGGCCCACGAGCTCGACGAGCGCCTCGGCGGCCTCGCGGTCGAGATTGAGATTCAGCTCCTTGGCGCGCTCGAGCACCCACTTCGGCAGGCCGCGGGGCTTCGGGGCCTCACACAGGTGCACCTCGCCGCCCGCCTTCTCGACCGCTTTTGCGAGTGCGGCCGGAGCCTGGCCCTTGTAGGCGGGGGATCCTCGCCGCGCCTTGGGGTTCGACTCGGCGATGAAGATCACCACGGTGTCGGGGTCCGGATGCGCGAGCGCCTCGGCGACCGGCCCGACGTCCTTCTCCTTCCAGTCCTGGACGCCGTCGGCGACGACCCACCGCTTGCCCACACCGAGCGTCAACAGGCCGAGTGCATCGGCGACAGCCGCTCCGCTGAGCTTTTCGTCGCGCAGGATCTCGAGGTCTGCGCCCTGGTCCTCCGCAACACGTGTGCGGACCCGACCGCGCCAGCTGTCGAGCTTCACGTCGTCGTCGCCGTGCACGAGGTACGCGGGCTTCATATCGGCCATTCGGCGAGTGTAGTCAGCGCTCCGGGGTCATCACGGGTCCGCGCGGCCCGAGCACGAGCCGCACATCGCCCTCGCGATCGGTCCGGAAGACCCGGCCGCCGCCCACCGTCAGGGCACGTAGCGCCTCCGGCGCCGGATGCCCGTAGCGGTTTCCGGCCCCGACCTCGATCACGGACGCGCTCGGATGCAGCCGCTGCAGGAGGTCGGGGAGCCCCTCGTCGGCGCTGCCGTGGTGCGCGACCTTCAGCACGTCCACGCGCGGCAGCGACAGGCCGGACGTCACGTCGCTCTCGGCGTCCGCCGGCAGGAAGATCCGCACGCCCGCGTATGAGGCGACCAGCACGATCGCGCGCTGGTTCGGATCCTCGCCGGGATCAGGGCGCTCGCCCGGCGGGCGCAAAGGGGGGCTGAGCACTTCCAGCAGCAGGCCTCCCGCCCGGAGCCGCTCGCCGGCCGCCCCCGTGACCATGCGCGTGCCCCGGCGGAGGGCGAGCGCGACGATCCGGGCGTGCGCGGCGTTGCGAGCGCCGGCGCCTCCGTCCAGGAGGAGCCGCACCGGAATGCGGTCGAGCACCTCCTCGAGGCCGCCCTGGTGATCCTCCTGGGCGTGGGTCAGGACGACCACGTCGAGTGCCGTCACCCCTCGCCGGTGCAGCCCATCGACGACACCGGAGCCGGGTGGCCCGCCGTCGATCAGCACGGCATGGCCGCCCGGCGCCTGCAACAGAGTGGCGTCGCCCTGTCCGACGTCCAGGAAGGTTGCTGTGAACCGGTTCGGTGGGTGCGGAGATTCCCCGCGCGCCGCGACGAGGCCGGCCAGGGCCAATGCGGCCAGCGCGGCCGCGACGACCCAGCGTGCGCGCGGGGAGCTCCTTCGCCGTGAGATCCCGGGAAGCCGGCGCGCGGCCAGCGCCGCTCCGAAAAGCGCATACACGGCGACCAGTGCGGCGGCGGACGGCAGCGCGAACTTCCACACCGCCAGCCGCGAGGCGGCGCAGGCGTGAGCCACCGCGGCTACATACGCAACGGCATACGCGGCCAGCGCGTTCAGCAACGTCGCTGGCCACACCGCGACCTGCGCCACTCCCGCGCTCAGCATCCCGATCCACATCACCGGCGCGACCGCCGGCAGCGCCGCGACGTTCGCCGGCAGCGAGGCGAGCGACACCTGGCCGAAGTGGAACGACATCAGCGGCGCGGTCGCGAGGGTCGCGGCGACGGTCAGTGCCGTCCCCTCCGCCAGCGTGTCCGGAAGGAAGCCGAGCCGCCTGCGCAGCGGCTTGGAGCCCGCGAAGATCCCCACGACCGCCGCGAAGCTCAGCTGCCAGCCGGCGTCCTGCCACGCGCGCGGATCGATCGCATGCGACACCGCGGCCGCCAGAAGGAGCGCGTACCACCGCGACGCCGGCCGCCCGGCGAGCGCCGCCACCACGCCTGCCGCTCCCATCGTCCCGGCGCGAACGATCGACGGCCCGGCGCCCGTGAGCGGCACGTAGAGCGCGATCAGAGCCAGCGTGCCGACGAGCCGCCCGCGCCGCCCAAGACCCGCGAGCGCCAGCAGCGGCCAGGCGAGGATCGCCAGCAGTGTGACGTTCTGACCCGACACGGCGAGCAGATGGGCGAGGCCCGAGCGGTTGAACTCCTCCCGCATCCCGGAGTCGATGCGCTCGTCCTCGCCGAGCACCATCCCGGCGGCCAGCGCCGCCAGCCGCGGGGGCAGCCCCGCGGTGACGCCGCGCTCCGCGCGTCGGCGGACGGAATCGACAGCACCCGTGAGCCCGCCGCGGCGATGTCCCGTCGCGGCCACCTCGTTCGCGTGCAGCACCACGTGGACGCCGGCACGCCGCAGGTACGCCGGATAGTCGAAGTCGTCACCGGGCCGCCGCTCGGGCACCGCGAGATCGCCTCGCGCCCGGACCTCGTCTCCGATGCCGGGCACGCGCCCGGGATCCATCGACCGCGTGCGCACCTGGACCAGTTCGCGCAGCGGGCGAGTCTCGCCCGCCGGATCCCCGGCCGGGCCGACAGCCGTCGCGCGGAGCCGAAACGCCGCGCCGTGAACCGCCCGCTCGCGCTTGACGACCCAGCCGCTAAGGACCACCTCACGCCCCGCCATCGGGACCAGCTCCGAACGGTCGATCGCGGCCAGCCGGGCCGTCCCGAGCAGCGCGCCGGCCAGCGTTGCCAGCGCGATCGCGAGCGCCAGGAAGCGTGAACGGCCGCCGGTCGCAACGAGCAGCCCGCAGGCCGCGAGGCCGCCCAGCGCCGGCACGGGCAGCTCGCACCCGACGAGCCCGACGACGAACGCCGCCAAGACCACATGGGGCCGATACACCGCGAGCTTTTGGTCGAGCTCTACATGGCCACTCACATCCGGACGCTGTCTCTCAGGGTCTCGAAGCGCTTTGGCCCGATCCCGCTGATCTGCTTCAGCTGGTCGACCGACGAGAAGCCCCCGTGCTCGCGGCGCCACTCGAGGATCTTCTGCGCCGTCGCGGGGCCGACGCCGTCGAGCTGGTCGAGCTGCTCCGCGGTGGCGGTGTTGAGGCTCACCGGGGCGCTGCCGGGCTCGCCCGCGGCACCGGTCCCGGTGATGGCGCCGGATCCACCACCGGGCACCCGCCTCGGGACGATCACCTGCTGGCCGTCCGCCACCCGCGCCGCAAGGTTGACTCCCTCCAGGTCGGCGTTCCGCGTGGGTCCGCCGGCTCGCCGGATCGCCGCGTCCAGGCGCGCCGCCGAGGAGATCCTGTACACGCCCGGCCGCCGCACCGCTCCGGCGACGTGGAGATAGGCGCCGCCGGACCCGCCGCGCGTCACGTGCACCGCGGCGCGGGCCGCCGGCGCGCCGCCCGGACCGTCGCCCCGGTCGGCCAGATACCGCGCGCCGATCAGCCCGACCGCGACGATCGCGAGCGCCCAGAGCGCCAGCTGCTGTCTCGGGATCTCACCCATCGCCGCCCGAGCGTAGGCGGCGTCGAGTCGCGGATCAGTACGGGCGTCAGAAGTGGGGCCTCTTCGAAACGCTGGTGCCGAATACGATGGCGTCCGTGATCGAGTCGTGGAATCGAAAAACACGAGCTTGTAAGGATGTGGCGGTGGCGATATTTGCGACGGCGAGGTGACCTTCGCAACGGCTTTGTGCCGCGTCTTCATCTGCTTCGCTGCAGCTCCGATCGACTGCAGGGTTTTACCCCTATAGGGGGTAAAAAGCTTCAGTCGGCGGCGGCATGGCGGCGCTCTAAGGGAAGCGCACAGCGGGTGGCGAGGCGCGGGCCCTGCAGCCGAGGCTATCCCTATCCGTAATCGTCGTCGTTGTAGGCGTCGCCATCAGGGGCCAGCTCCATGCTGTAGAGCTCGGCCATCGACACCGGTGGCGAGGCGGCCGCCACGTACACGAGCGTCTCGGGACCGTCGTTGGTGATCCCGTGCTCCGCCGCGGGCGGGATGAACACGAGGTCGCCCTCGGCCACCTCCTCGACGTCACCGGCGACCTCCATCCTGCCGTGGCCGCGCACGATCACGTAGACCTGCTCGGAGTCGGGATGCGAGTGGGCGCGCTGCGAGGCGCCGGGCGGCACGTCCACCCAGGTCACGGTGAGGTGCCGCGAGCCGAGATCCCCCGCGTCCATGAGGAAATGCGACCGGAGCCGGCCACGTTCCTCGACGGGGGCTTGAGACAAACGCCTGACCCGCACGCGCGAGATTGTAGCCCCGCCCGGCCGGAAGGCGTTGCCGGACGGTGAACCGCCCGGCGAGCTACTTCACGACGAAGTTCACCAGCCGCCCGGGGACCACGACCTCCCGCACTACGCTCTTGCCGTCCAGGCGGCGCTGCACGTTCGGGCGCTCGATCGCCAGGCGCTTGATCTCGTCCTCCGGCGTGCCGGATGGGACCTCGATGCTGTCCCGGACCTTGCCGTTCACCTGGACGACCAGCTTCACCGTGTCGCTCTCGAGCAGCGCGGCGTCGGCCTGCGGCCACGGCTCCTCCCAGACGCGCCGCCCGGTGGCGCCCTCGTATGCCTCTGCGGCCAGATGCGGGGCGAACGGGAACAGCAGCGACGCTACGGTCGCGGTCGCGGTGCGAACCAGGGCGCCGCCCTCGTCCGTCGCGAGCAGCTCCTCCTTGTCGCGGTAGACGTCGTTGACGAGCTCCATCAGCGCTGCGATCGCCGTGTTGAACTGGAACCGCTCGATGTCCGAGCCGACCTTGGCGATGGCCCAGTGGATCTTGCGCGCCAGGGCGCCGGCGGTCCCGGAGAGGGCGCGCAGCTGCTCGGGAGCGAGCAGCTCGCCGGTGGCGGCGGCGCCGAGCTCGGCGTGCAGCCTGAAGACACGGCCCAGGAAGCGGTGCACGCCGCCGACTCCATCGTCCGACCAGTCGGCGTCCTGCTCCGGGGGCCCGAGGAACAGGATGTAGCAGCGCGCGGTGTCGGCCCCGCTGCGTTCGACGATGGACGAGGGGCTGATCACGTTGCCCTTGGACTTGGACATCTTCGCGCCCTGGTAGGTGATCATCCCCTGCGTGAACAGGTTCGCGAACGGCTCCTGGAAGGGCAGCAGGTCGAGGTCCGCCAGCGCCTTGGTGAAGAAGCGGGCGTACATCAGGTGCAGGATCGCGTGCTCGACACCGCCGATGTACTGGTCGACCGGCATCCACGTCTCCACCGCCTCGCGGCCCCACGGCTCGCTGTCGTTGTCGGCGTCGCAGTAGCGCAGGAAGTACCAGGACGAGTCCACGAACGTGTCCATCGTGTCGGTCTCCCGGCGCGCCGGGCCACCGCACTTCGGGCACGTCGTGTTGACGAACTCCTCGCTCGCCGCCAGAGGTGAGCGCCCCTTCGGCGCGTAGTCCTCGATCTCGGGCAGGAGGACCGGCAGCTGGTCCTCGGGGACCGGCACCAGGCCGTCTCGGTCGCAGTAGAGCATCGGGATCGGCGCGCCCCAGTAGCGCTGGCGCGAGAGCAGCCAGTCGCGCAGCCGGAAGTTGACCGAGGCGTGCCCACGTCCCTCCTGCTCGAGCCAATCGATGATCGCGCGGGTCGCCTCGGGTGACGAAAGCCCGTCGAAGCGGCCCGAGTTGACCAGGCGCTCCTGTCCCGAGTGCGAGTCGAACGCGGCGTCCTCCGGCACGTCGCCCTCGAGTGGCTCGACCA
The DNA here is from genome assembly GCA_963785085.1 of uncultured Solirubrobacterales bacterium. Lineage (GTDB taxonomy): Bacteria > Actinomycetota > Thermoleophilia > Solirubrobacterales > JBBDJG01 > CAWACB01. The sequence goes on from CAWAUD010000014.1 coordinate 118,298, forward strand.
CGCGGCGGATCTCCAGGCCGAACCTGCGCGCGAACTCGTAGTCGCGCTGGTCGTGCGCCGGTACCGCCATGATCGCGCCGGTCCCGTACTCCATCAGCACGTAGTCGGACACATAGATCGGGGATGCGCTCGTCGTTCACCGGATTGACGACGTAGCGGCCCGTGAAGACCCCGGTCTTCTCGCGGTCGGTGTCCGCCCGCTGCTCGACCGATTCGGTCAGCGCCTGCTGGACGTAGTCCTGCACCTCCTGCTCGTGCCCGGTGCCCGCCACGAGCTGCTCGAGGTCGGGATGCTCCGGCGCCATCACGAAGAAGGTCGCGCCGAACAGCGTGTCCGGCCGGGTCGTGAACACGGGAAAGTCGAGCGGCGGGTCTTCGCAGCGGAAGGTCACCTCCGCGCCCTCCGAGCGCCCGATCCAGTTCCGCTGCATCGTGATCACGCGCTGCGGCCAGGACTCCAGCAGCTCCATGTCGTCCAGCAGCCGCTGGGCATAGTCGGTGATCCGGTAGAACCACTGCTCGAGCTGCTTCACGACGACCTGGTGGCCGCACCGCTCGCAGCGGCCGTCGATCACCTGCTCGTTCGCCAGCACGGTCTGGTCATGAGGGCACCACTTGACCGGAGCGCGCTTGCGGTAGGCCAGCCCGCGCTCGTACAGCTTCAGGAAGATCCACTGGGTCCACCGGTAGTAGCGCGGCTCATTGGTCGCGAACTCGCGGCGCCAGTCGATCGACACTCCCCAGGACCGCAGCTGGCGCCGGAACTCCGATATCGAGTTCTCCGTCGAGGTGCGCGGGTGCTCGCCGGTCTTGATCGCATGGTTCTCGGCCGGCAGGCCGAAGGCGTCGTACCCCATCGGGTGCAGGACGCGCATGCCCGCTGCGGCGGCGGTAGTGGGCCAGCACGTCGCCCATCGTGTAGTTCTTGAGGTGACCGATGTGCGGCTCGCCCGAGGGATAGGGCAGCATTTCGAGCACGTAGCTGCGCGGGATCGCGGGATCGAACCCCGGATCGCCGGGATTGGGCACCTCCCAGGTCCCCTCGTCCTCCCACACGGCCTGCCACTTGCGCTCGATGGCGCGGGCGTCGTAGCGCTCGGCGGCGGGTGTCGCTGACTCCTGCGGCATCCCCCATTTATACGTGCCGCGTCCCGTGCCCGGCGGTGGATTACTCGTACATGCGCCTAAACCGCATGGCAGAGGCGAATGCCGGGGGCCCGAACGGCCGTTAGGACTAATGAGCCCTCCAGGCTCACCCGGGTCCCATAGGGAGGGAACGCCGTGACAAGCAGTGTTCGACGACTATCAGCAGCAACAGCGGTGGCCTTGGCCTGCTCGGCCGCCGCCTTGCCGAGCGCGGCATCCGCCGAAGAGCCGACCCAGCCGATCCTCAGCGCGCTGCTCGGGGACCTGGTCGCGGTTCCCGCGGCGACCCTTCCCAGCGCATCCCTCGACGTCACGGTTGCGCCTGCCGAGCCGGCACGGCCCGCCACCTCCGGCAGTGACCCGGCTCCGCAGGCCTACATCAAGAAGCGCGTCGTCCTGCGGACGTTCCGCGGAACGGTCCGCTCCGTCGACGCCGCGTCGGCCCAGGTCGTCGTCCGGACGAAGCACCGCAGCGCGAGCGGCCGGGTCATCGTGCGCCGCCAGACCTTCGGCCTCACGGGCGCGCGCATGACGATCGCCGACACCAACGGCGACGGCGTCGTGACGATTGCCGACATCCAGCACGGGGACCGGGTCAGGCTCCGTGCGGCGGTTGGACGCGGCCCGCTCAGGACCGCCGTCCCGCTGGCCACGCACGACCTGGTCGACAAGGGCCAGTCCGTGCACACGAAGCGGCGCGGGCGCAAGCTCAGGTAAGTGGGCGCAACGGCGGCTCGCAAGCACCGCCGGCGGCGCGGGCGACACCGCGCTCCACACGTCGCGAGATACCGCGGCAGGTTCGGGCGCGAACAGGCGGAGCGGCTTCTCTGGCGCGCCGGATTCGGGCCCCGCCCGGGAGAGGCCGAAAAGCTCGCGCGAAAGGGCCTCGAGGCCGCCGTGCATTCACTCACCCGCCCTGGCCGGCAGCGCCTCCGGGGACCCAAGCCGCACGACGACGACGGGCACCCCCTCGCACCAACGGACGCCTGGGGTCACGACCACCTCTGGTGGCTCGACCGGATGGTTCGCTCCAACAGCCCGCTGGTCGAGCGCATGACGCTCGTCTGGCACGACTGGTTTGCGACCTCCGACGACGGGGTCGGCTCTTCGCGCCTGATGCTGCGCCAGAACGCGCTCTTCCGCCGCCGCGCGCTCGGCTCCTTCGAGGACCTGCTGCTCGACGTGACCCGCGATCCCGCGATGCTCGTCTGGCTCTCCGGGATCGAGAACACCAAGGAGGCGCCGAACGAGAACTACGGCCGCGAGCTGATGGAGCTCTTCACCCTGGGCGCCGGCCGTGGCTACACGGAGCACGACGTGCGCGAGCAGGCCCGTGCGCTGACCGGGTTTCGCGCCGATTGGGATGACGGCGTCGGTCTGCACGCGTTCCGCTTCGACGACGAGCTCCACGACGGCGGCACCAAGCGGATCCTCGGCAAGCGCGGCGACTTCGACTGGCGGGACGCGTGCCGGCTGTGCGTGCGCCACTCCACGCATTCCGCCTTTTTCGTGACCAAGCTCTGGTCGTACTTCATCCCTGTCGCGCCGGGAAGCGGCACCCGGCGCGCGCTCGAGCGGATCTACGTGCGCGGCGGCTACAAGGTGCGGCCGGTGCTGGAGGCGATCCTGATGCACCCGCAGCTCTATAAGGGGCCGCGCATGGTGAAGCCGCCGGCCGTCTACGTCGCCGGGATGCTGCGGGCGCACGAAGCGCGGCGTCGACACCGACTCCTGGACCTGGATCGGCCATCTGATGGGCCAGCAGCTCTTCCGCCCGCCGAACGTCGCCGGCTGGGACGACCAGCGGTGGCTCGACACGGCGACCTGGAGGGGCCGCTGGATCGCGGTGACGAACGCGCTGCGCCCGGCCCAGATCGACAACGACCAGGATTATCCCGAGGACGAGCGCTCTGCCGAAGCTGTCGACAAGGCGCTCGCGTTCTGGGGGAATCCCACGTTGTCGCGCACGACGCGCCAGAAGCTCGAGGCGTTCTCAGAGCGCTGCGCGCAGACGGCCGACCGGCCGTGGGAGCAGGAACCGGTGCGCCGCCTGCGCCAGAACGCGCTGCGCGTCCTGATCGCGACCTCGCCCGACATGCAGACCAGCTGATGGCTCACCACTGCTGCCAGGACTTCTCCCGTACCGAGCTGCTGCGCCGCGCGGCGGCGGGCACGGCCCCGCGTAGCCCTGCGACCCGTGATCCCCGGATGCCCGAAGCAGCAGGCAAGGGGCTCGACCGCCGCCAGTTCCTGCTGCGCAGCGCGGGCGTGATGCTGACCGTCTACGGAGCGTCGCGGCTCGACCTGGGCCTCTTCGACGAGGGCGTCGCGCAGGCCGCGGGCGCGAGCGACCGCGTGCTCGTCAACGTGTTCCTGGCCGGCGGGATCGACTCGCTGTCGGTGCTCGCGCCGGTGGGCGAGACCAAGTACCGCGACCTGCGCCCGAAGCTGGCGCTGCCCGGCGGTGGCACGCCGTTCGCCGAGGACGGGCGGCTCGAATGGCACCCGTCCGCCGCGCCGCTGGCGACCCTCCACGGCGAGGGCAAGCTGAGCGTGATGCCGGCGATCGGCTACGACCACCCGGACCAGTCGCATTTCAACTCGCGCCACTTCTGGGAGGTCGGAGCGCTCGACCCGAAGCTCGTGACCGGCTGGATGGGCCGCTACCTGGACCGGGTCGGGACCCAGGACAACCCGCTTCAGGGACTCTCACTCGACGGAGACCTGGCGCCCGCGATCGCAACCGCCCGCGTGCCGGTGGCGGCCGTGGCATCGCCGGACCAGTACGACTTCTGGGCTCCGGGCGTCTGGGGCGACGTCGAGAACTTCATGCTCGACAGCTTCGCGTCGATCGGCAACGGGCATGCGGGGAGCCGTGACGCGGCGATGCGCGCCGCGGGTGCGGCAGCCGCCCAGTCCGGGCGGCTGCGGGCCCAGCTCGCGCCCTTCGGCTCGGACAAGCTCACGGGCCCGGTCGCCTACCCGGAGGACGACTCGGGGTTCGCGGGCCGCCTGCAGGCCGTCTCCGCGATGCTCGCCGCCGGCCTTCCACTGCGGTGCGTCGCCCTCGGCGGTCCGGGCGACTACGACACGCACGACAGCCAGCCCGAGAGCCTCACCGAGAACATCAAGACGACGTCCGACGGCCTGCTCGCGTTCCAGCGCGACCTCGAGGCGCGGGGACTTGCCGACCGGGTGCTGGTGCAGGTCTGGTCGGAGTTCGGGCGCCGGGCCGAGGAGAACGGGTCGGAAGGCACCGACCACGGCGCGGCCGGCATCGGTTTCCTGATGGGGACGCGCGCCAAGGGCACGATGGTCGGCGAGTTCCCCGGCGTCGACCGCCTCGACGAGGACGGCAACCTGCGGGCGACCTCCGACTTCCGCGCCGTCTACAGCTCGCTGCTCGAGCAGTGGTTCGGGCACGACGCCGCCGCGGTGATCCCGAACGCGGGGCGCTTCGGGCGGCCTGCGCTCGTCCGATGACCATCCGCCGGCTGCTGGTCGCCGCCCTGCTCGCGGGCGCGCTCGTCGTGCCGGCCGCGATCGCGCATGCCCAGCGGTCGCCTTCACGCCTGTTCGTCGCCGCGGACGAGTGGAGCCTCGTGCTCTCCCGTTCGTCCATCGCGCCGGGGAAGACTGTGATCCAGTTTCAAAACCGCGGCGAGGATCCCCATGACCTGCGGATCCGGCCGATCGGGGCCGTCGGGTCACTGGGCGTCGCAGGAGTCGGCGAGGTGCGGCCGAGCGGGCTCCAGGCACTGAAGCTGCGGCTGGCGCCGGGGCGGTATCGCCTTTGGTGCTCGCTGCCGGGGCACCGCGCGAAGGGCATGCGCGCGGTGTTGCGGGTTCGCCGCTCCCGATAGACCGCTCTCACATCGGACCGGCGGTCAAGGAATGCCGGAGGCGCGGTCGTAACCCCACCCCGATGAAGGGGCCTTTCGGCAGATTGCTATCAGCGCCGCGGCACGAGGACGCGCTGACGGCGGATGGGCTCGTGACCCTGGCGCGGCACCTGGACCGCCATCACTCCGAAGCCGCACAGCACTCGCGGCGGGTGGGCCGATATTCGGCGGCGATCGCGGTACAGATGGGATTCGATGGAGATCGCGTCGACTCGATCCGGCTCGCGGGCCTGCTCCACGACATCGGCAAGCTGGCGGTCTCCGACCACATCCTGCGCAAGCCGGGGCGCCTGAACGGTGAGGAATGGCGGGAGATCCGAGAGCACCCGCGGATCGGCGCCGAGATGCTTCAGGCCGCCGACCTGAACGACGTCAGCGCCTGGGTACGGTCTCACCACGAGCGGCCCGATGGGCGCGGCTATCCCGATGGATTGTTCGGGGACCGGATCCCGGTGGAAGCCCGGATCCTGTCGGTGGCCGATTGCTACGAGGCGATGACGAGCGACCGCGCGTACAGCGAGGCGCTTCGTCCCGAGGAGGCGCGTGCCGAGCTGCGCAGGTGCAGCGGGACCCAGTTCGACGGGGACGTCGTAGAGGCGTTCTTCGGGTGCGGAGTGACCGGGCGGTTCAGCGTGCGCCGGCGCTTCCGTGCGCGTAGCGGCGCCGCGCGCGTCAAGTGGAGCTAGTCGGGCTCGAACCGACGACCTTCTGGCTGCCAGCCAGACGCTCTCCCAACTGAGCTATAGCCCCAGGACGGTAGGAGAGGATTCTAGCCCCCGACTGGAAGGCCTTCCCCTGGTCACCTGGGCGATCGTGTCCCCTATAGGGGAGCGAATACCCCAAGCGGCGAGGGTTACTCGAGCTCCAGCGTCGGGACCTCTCCCCAGAGGCGGTCGAGGCGGTAGTACTCGCGGGCGTCGGGGGTGAAGATGTGGACCACGCAGTCGAGGTAGTCCATCAGGATCCAGCGGCCCTCGGGCATGCCCTCGACGCGCTCGGGCAAGAGCGCGCCGGCCACCGAGCGCTCCTTCAGCCCCTGGCGCACGCCGTCGGCGATGGCCGTCGTCTGCCGGTCGGTGTTGCCGGTCGCGATCACGAGGAAGTCCGTGTAGGACACGACGTCGCGCATGTCGAGGACCGTCAGGTCGCGCGCGAGCTTGTCCTCCGCTAGCTCGGCGATGCGCCGCGCCAGCTGCTCGGAGCTGCCCGCCGTGTCCGGCGCTTCGACCGCCCGCTGGCGCTTGCTCATCGGACGGGCCCCCGCGACGGTCGCGGTGCGGTAGAGACCCGCCTCTTCGATGCGGCCGGCCACGGCGTCGGGAACGAGCAGCCGGTACGGGCGGCCCTCGGCCACCCGCGCGCGGACGTCCGAGGAGGACACCTCGATCTGGGGCATCGCGAAGAAGCTCACGCGGTCGTTTCCTCCCGCGACGGAAGCCACCGCGGAGAGGACCTCATCCCTGCTGGTGCCCGGGCGGTCGGCCACCGCAAAGCGAGCCTGGCGCAACACCCGCTCGGGCTCGCGCCATCGAGGGAGGCTCGCGGCCTGGTCGGCCCCGGCTATGAAGACGAGCTCGTCATCGGGCTGCTCGGCGCGCAGCCACTCGAGCGTCTCGAATGTGTACGCCGGCTCCACCTTGTCCACCTCGTAGCGCGACACCTCTACTCCCTCCACCTCGGCCGCCGCCAACTCGCACAAACGCAGCCGCTCGCCGGCGCCCGGATCCTGCTCGATCTCCTTGTGCGGCGCACGGCCGGCCGGCATCAGCAGCACGCGGCCCAGGTCGAGCTGCCACCGGGCCTCCTGCGCGCAGATCAGGTGACCGATGTGCGGCGGGTTGAACGTTCCCCCGAGAATCCCTACTCGCAGGTCGCCCGCCTCGTCCGGCCGCTCAGAACCGCTTCCCTACTCACGCACCTGCCCGGAGCCGTGGATGACGTACTTGAAGGTCGTCAGCTCACGCACGCCGAGCGGTCCGCGGGCGTGCAGCTTCTGCGTCGAGTTGCCCATCTCCGCGCCCATGCCGAACTCGCCGCCGTCGGTGAAGCGAGTGGAGGTGTTCACGTACACGCAGGCCGCGTCGACCCGGTTCGTGAAGGCCTCCCCGGCGGTGGGATCGCCTGTGACGATCGCCTCGGAATGGCCCGAGCCGTGATGGTTCACATGGTCGATCGCCTCGTCGAGGCTGTCCACCACCTTGACCGCCATCTTCAGGCCGAGGTACTCGGTGTCCCAGTCCTCGTCCGTCGCGTCGGTCAGCCCGTCCGCCGCGTCGCCCGCAGCCGCGCGCGCCGCCGGGTCCACCAGCAGCTCGACGCCCGCCGCGTGCAGATCGCCGAACACCTCGGGAATCAGCTTCGACGCGATGTCGCGGTGGACCAGCAGCGTCTCCGCGGAGTTGCACACACCGGGGCGCTGGACCTTGGCGTTGTAGGCGATTCGCCGTGCCATCTCGACGTCGGCGGAGCCATCGACGTAGACGTGGCAGTTGCCGGCGGCCGCGTAGATCACGGGCACGGTGGCATTGGCCTTCAGGATCTTCTTCAGGCCCTCGCCCCCGCGCGGGATGACGAGGTCCACAAGACCGTCCTGCTGGATCAGCTCGAGGAGGTCGGAGCGGTCGCCGCCGGGCAGGATGACCACCGAGCCCTCGGGCAGGCCCGCGGCCTCGCCGGCGGAAGCCGTGATCTCGGCCAGCGCGGCGTTCGAGCGCTGTGCCATCGACGAACCGCGCAGCACGACCGCGTTACCCGACTTGATCGCCAGCGCGGCGGCGTCGACGGTCACGTTCGGGCGGGCCTCGTACACGATCGCGATCACGCCGATCGGGACGCGCACCTTCTTCAGCTCGAGGCCGTTGTAGAGCTCGCGCTCCTCCAGCAGCTCGCCGACCGGGTCCGGCAGCGCCGCGATGTCACGTACGGCTGCCGCAATCGCGGCAATCCGCTCGTCGTCGAGCGCGAGCCGGTCGAGCAGCGCGGCATCGAGGTCCGCATTGCGCCCGTCCTCCAGGTCGCCCGCGTTCGCCTCGATGATCTCGCCCGCGCGCGCCTCCAGCGCGTCGGCGATCGCTTCGAGTGCCGCGTTCTTGACCTCGGCGGGAAGCGGCGCCAGCTCATGCGAAGCCTCCTTCGCGCGCCGGCAGAGCTCCGCTACGGATTGGGTCGTCGTTGCCATTCGAAAAGGGTAACGGCAGAGAACGGTGGCCTATGTCAAAACGAAGTAATCGCGGTGGACGGCCTCTTCGCTCGCGCGCGGCAGAACTTCGCGCACCGCATCGCTCTTGAGGCCCTTGACGCGGCGTAGCTCCGCCGAGGAGTAGTTGGAGATCCCCTTCCCCACCGCGCGCCGCCCGTCAGACGCGGCCGCCACCTCGACGGCGTCGCCCGCTCCGAACTCGCCCTCCACCTCGACGACGCCGACCGGCAGCAGGCTGGTGCCCTGCTCGCGCAGCGCGCGCTCGGCGCCCTGGTCGACGATCACGCGTCCGCGCGCCGCCTTCGCGTAGCGCAGCCACAGCTTGAAGCTCGACTGCGTGCGCTCCTGCGGGTGGAAGCGCGTGCCGACCGGCTCGCCCGCGAGCGCGCGCGCCAGCGTCCCCGGCTGCGCGCCGCTGCAGATCACGACGGGGATGCCGGCGGCCGTCGCCATCTCCGCGGCGAGCACCTTGCTTCGCATTCCGCCCGACCCGAGATGCGAGCTCGACATGCCGATCTCGTAGCTGTGCAGCTCCTCGAGGTCGTGCACCTCGGAGACCTGCTTCGCACCGGAGTCGCCGCGCGGGTCGCCGGTGTACAGGGCGTCGACATCGGACAGGATCACCAGCAGGTCCGCGGGGAGCAGGATCGCCGCCTGCGCCGCCAGGATGTCGTTGTCGCCGAAGCTGATCTCGTCCGTGGAGGTGGTGTCGTTCTCGTTCACCACCGGGACCACTCCCCACTCCAGCAGCTTGGCCAGCGTGCGGCGCGCGTTCACGTACTGCATCCGTGCCGAGATGTCGAAGAACGTCAGCAGCACCTGAGCCGAGCGGACGCCGTGCTCGGCGAGCATCCCCGCGTACACGTCGTAGAGCGGTCCCTGTCCGACCGCCGACGCCGCCTGAAGCTCCTCCATCGCGGTCGGGCGGAAGGGCATCCCCATCTGGCGCATGCCGAGCGCGATCGCGCCGGAGGTGACCATCGCGATCGACTCGCCGCGGCCACAAGCATCCGCCACCTGCGAGCAGATCTCCCGCAGGACGTCCGTCCGCACGTCACCTGCATCATCGGCAACGAGGGTCGATCCCATCTTTATGACGCAAACGCTCATGGCCTCACCACTGCCGACTGCCGACTCCCGACTGCCGACTATCCCGGATACAGCTCAAACGTAACCGCTCCGATCTCCACTTCGTCCCCGGGCTGGAAACCCTTCGCATCCAGGTCCTTCATGACTCCCATCGCCCGCAGGCGCTCCTCGATGTAGTCGCGCGACTCGGCGTTGTCGATGTCGTGGCGGGCCAGCAGGCGCTCGACCGCCGGTCCCTCGATGCGGAACGAGCGCGCCCCTGCCGGCACGACGCGCCACCCGCCGCGCTCGGTGGGCCGGAACACCGCGTGCTCGGCCACGCCGTCCTCGGCCTCGCCCGTCACGGCCACTTCATCCTCGGGGCGGCGGGGTGTTCGCGAAGATCGCGTGGCGCAGCTCGTCGAGGCCCTGGCCCGTGGCGCTCGAGACCGCGAGCACCGGCTCACCGCCGAGGCGCCCGGCGAACTCGCGCCGCTGAGCCTCGACCTCCGCGGGCGGCATCAGGTCCGCCTTGCTCAAGACGACGATCGCCGGACGCTCCGCGAGACCCGCGCCGTAGAGGCGCAGCTCGTCGCGGACCGACGCGAAGGTCATCCCAGGGATCGCCGCCGGCGGGTGGCGCGATGTCGACCAGATGGACCAGCAGGCGCGTCCGCTCGACGTGGGCGAGGAACTCGTGTCCGAGCCCGGCCCCGGCCGCGGCACCTTCGATCAGCCCGGGGATGTCTGCGAGCACCAGCTGGCGGCCCTCCGGGTCCTCGACCGTGCCCAGGGCCGGCTCGAGCGTCGTGAAGGGGTAGTCGCCGACCTTCGGCTGCGCCCGGGTGAGCCGCCGCAGGAGCGAGGACTTGCCGGCGTTGGGAGCGCCCACGATCCCCACGTCGGCGAGCAGCTTGAGACGCAGCTCGAGCGTCGCCTCTTCTCCCGAGCAGCCCCTGCTCGGCAAAGCGGGGGGCCTGCCGGGTCGACGTCGCGAACCGGCGGTTGCCACGCCCGCCGGAGCCGCCGCGGGCGACGACCGCGCGCTGCCCGTCGCGGCGCAGGTCGTGCGTCACGCCCTGCTCGGCGTCCTCGACGACCGTTCCCGCGGGTACCGCGAGGACGAGGTCCTCCCCGGCCGCGCCGTGACGCTGTGCCCCGCTTCCATGGCCGCCGCGCTGCGCCGGGTGATGGCGCTTTCCGCGAAATGCCGCGAGATCCCGCAGGTTCGCATCGGCGACCAGCACGACGTCGCCGCCCCGCCCGCCGTCGCCCCCATCGGGCCCTCCGCGCGGCACGTGGGCCTCGCGGCGGAAGCTCACGCAGCCGTTCCCGCCGCCTCCGGCCTGCACCTCGATCGTTACCCGGTCATAGAGCATGATTTCGTTCCTGGCCGCCGGCCATGGGCTTTGTACTTGCGGTGCATGCCCTTTCCGGGAAATACTGCACCGTGCGCTCCAGCAGGGTGACACTCGCGAGAGAGATGTGGGAGGCGACCCAGGAGGGTGGCGCCGAGGCCGCGCTCGCCATGGCGGAGCCTCAGGTGGAGTGGATCTTCCACGTCGCCCAGGGCCGCACCTTCCGCAGCGACGAGCTGCTCGCCTTCCTCAACAGCTTCGAGGGCGACCGGGACATCCTCTACGGCCGGCTGTATTCGGTGCGGGAGCGCGATCTGCTGGTCGTGTCGTCCGGCAGCTTCCGGCTCACCGGCCCGGACGGGATCACCGAGCATCAGATCCACTTCGTCGCCGAGTTCGACAGCGACGACAAGCTGCTGCGCGTGCGGTCGTATCCGACCGCTGCCGCAGCGGCCGAGGCGGCAGGCCTCGACGCGCAGCCGCAGTCCGGGAACGCGTAGCTACTCGGGCAGGATCGTGATCGTGCGGCCCTTGCGGCCGCTGCGGAACTCGACGCGGCCGGGCCGTGCGGCGAAGATCGTGTCGTCGCGGCCGATGCCCGCGCCGGGACCCGGCTTGAACCGGGTGCCGCGCTGGCGCACGATGATCTCGCCGCCGGAGACGCGCTCGCCTGCGAACACCTTCACGCCGAGGCGCTGGGACTGGGAGTCACGCCCGTTGCGGCTGGAGCCAAGCCCTTTCTTATGAGCCATCTTCTTCCTTCTCTTCCTTCTCTTCCGTCTTTGCTGCGGACGCGGCCTTACCCGAACCCTCAGCAGACCCTTTCGCCGCCTTAGCGGCGGAAGGCCCTTTTATCTCCTTGATCTCCAGGCGGGTCAGCAGGGACCTGTGCCCGTGCGCGCTTGCGGTAGCGCTTCTTCGGCCGGTACTTGAACACCCGGATCTTCTCGCCCTTGATGTGCTCGGCCACGACCGCGTCGACCTTGACCTTGGCCAGGTCCGCGCCGTCGAACACCGTCTCATCCGAGCGGTAGAGCAACGCCCGCGGGCTGACCTTGGCGCCCTCCTTCTCGGGCACGCGGTCGACGACGACGGAGTCGCCCTTCTCGACGCGGTACTGCTTACCGCCCATCTCGATGATCGCGTAGGCCATTGGTCAGGATCCGGAGTGGTTGCTCAGGCCGAGCCGTTGCCGGTCTTTGCGCGCGAACGCCGCCGGCCGCCTCTGCGGCCACGGCGGCGTCTGCCCGTCGAGCCGGTCGATTGTACCTGCTCGCCTTCGCCATCGGACGTGCCGGATTCGGCGTCGCCCTCGGCCCCGTTGGGCGATATCCCCGCGGCGCTGACGACCTCCACCGGCTCCGGACTGCCGTCGCCCGAGCCGTTGTCGGTCACGACCACGGCGTAGGCGGCGGTGCGCTTGACCTCCTCGATCCGGATCAGCTTCTTCTGCCCGACGTGCGGGCCGCCGCCGGCGATCGAGATCACGTAGCCGTCGATCTTGGCGATCGCGTCGTCCTCGTTGTACATGTGAGGCTCCTCGATCTTGATCAGGACCTCCTCGCCCTTGCTGAACGGCAGGGCGCGGTGCTCGATCTCCTCGCGGGTCCCCTCGGCCGTGATCTGGAACGTGTCCAGCGGGCTGTGCTCGGTTCCGTGGAAGTGGAAGTGGCGCCCGGTTTCCTCCTCGAGCTCCTTCAGCGGCTTGCCGCCGCCGCCGATCAGGATCGCGGCGACCTTCGGGTGCACCTGCACGAGGAACGCCTCGGACTTCGACTCCTTCACCAGGGCCCGGAGCGTACGCTCGACGTCGATCGCGATCGTCTCCTCGGAGCGGATCAACCCCTCGCCGTTGCAGGTCGGGCAGGTCTTGTTCATGATCTCCCGCACGCCCTCGGAGACGTTCTGGCGCGTCATCTCGACCAGCCCGAGCGGCGAGATCTCGACGACGTGAGTGCGGGTGCGGTCCTGGTCCAGCGCCTTGCGCAGGACGTCCAGCACCTTGTCGCGGTTGCGCGTGTAGGCCATGTCGATGAAGTCGATGACGATGATCCCGCCGATGTCGCGCAGCCGCAGCTGGCGCACGACCTCCTCGGCGGCCTGGAGGTTCGTCTTGACGATCGTGTCCTCGAGGCTGCCGCGGCCGCGGCCCGTGTAGCTGCCGGTGTTGACGTCGATGACAGTCAGCGCCTCGGCGTGGTCGATCATCAGGTAGCCGCCATGCGGCAGGTCGACCCGGCGCTCCATCGCGGCGTCGAAGGCGTCCTCGATGCCGAACTTGTAGAACAGGTCGTCGCCCTTGTAGAGCTCGACTCGGTCCACCAGCTCCGGCGCGGTGCGCTGGAAGAAGCTCGTCACCCGGTGGTGCTGCTTCTCGTCGTCGATCACCGCGCGCTCGAACTCGCGCGTGAACACGTCGCGCACGACCCGGACGGACAGGTCGGCCTCCTGGAAGGCCAGCGACGGAGCGGGCGAGTCCTCGACGCGGCTCTGGAGGACCTCCTGGAGCCGGTAGAGGTACTTCAGCTCCCGCTGCATGTCGATCTTGCGGGCGCCGTAGGCCGCGGTGCGGATGATCACGCCGCCGCGCTCGACCTTCAGCCCGGAGGCCAGCTTCCGCAGCCGCTCGCGCTCCGCGTCCGGCAGCTTGCGGGAGACCCCGAATCCGTCGCCATAAGGCTGGTAGACGAGGTAGCGACCCGGGATCGAGAGATCCATCGTGAGCCGGGCGCCCTTCGTGCCGATCGGGTCCTTGGTGACCTGGACCACGATCTCCTGCTTGGGCTTCAGCAGGTCCGAGATCTTCGGACCGCCGCCCCGGCCGCGCCCGCGGCGCTGGGCCTTGCCGTCAGGCGTGACGATCTCGTCGACGTGGAGGAAGCCGTTCTTCTCCGCGCCGATGTCGACGAATGAGGCCTCCATCCCGGACAGGACGTTGTCGACCCGGCCCTTGTAGATGTTGCCGACGATCGACCGGCGGCCGCGGCGCTCGATGTAGAGCTCGGCGACCCGCCAGTTCGAATCAGTGGAACTCGATCGGCCGCGGGATCGCCCGCGTCCCTCCTTCTCCAGGGCTCCACGCCCCTCCAGGATGGCGACCCGCGTCTCTCCGCGGTCGACCGAGACCAGTACTTGCTTGCGCATAAAACTCCTTAATTGACTTGGTTCGCGCGCTGCGCGCGTAAGCAGGCCTCATGCGATTGCCTCCGGTTTCGATGCGGAGGCCTCGCGGGCCTGCACGTAGACGCTCTGCAACAGCCCGAGGGCGGCGAGCGTCACGACCACGGATGAGCCTCCATAGCTCATCAGTGGCAGGGGTATGCCTGTTATCGGCATGATCCCTACGTTACCGCCAACGTTCACGAACACCTGTGTCAGGAGCATGGCGCCCACTCCGGCGGCAATCAGCGCGCCGTACAGGTTCTTCGAGATCGTCAGGATCCGCAGGGAGCGCCATATCAGCAGCGCGTACAGCGACAGGACGATCGCGGCACCGACGAAGCCGTAGCGTTCGCCGACCACCGCGAAGATGAAATCGGTGTGGTTCTCGGGCAGGAAGTCCAGCCGCGTCTGAGTTGCGGCCGTGCTCCCCCGGCCGGTCTTCCGGCCTGACCCGATCGCGATCTCCGATTGCTTGAGCTGATAGCCCTGGCTTTGGGGATCGACGTTGTTCTTGTCGAGGAACGCCGTCAGGCGGTCCTTCTGGTAGCCCTTCAGCACCGGCATACCGACAGCCGGCGCGACGATCAGGACGAGCGCCGCGGCGACTGCCGCGAGACCGCCCAGTGCGGCGAAGTGGGTCCATTTGGTGCCCGCTACGAAGAGCAGCGCAAAGGTGATCGTCACGTAGACGATGCCGGTCCCGAGGTCGGGCTGGGCCATCACGAGCAGCGTCGGGATCAGCGCCAGCAGCATCACCCGCGACGTCACCTCCCGGTCGGAGCCGCGCCGCACCCGGTCGAGCACGAACGCGGACAGGGCGAGCACGAGCAGCAACTTGCCGATCTCCGAAGGCTGGAAGCGGAAGAACGGCAGCTCGATCCAGCGCCGTGAGCCGCGCGTCGCGCCGCCGACGACCAGCACGAACAGGATCAGGCCGATCATCGACACGTACAGCGCCGTGCGCAGCTCCCGCAGGCGCGAGTAGTCGAACGACGCGACCAGCAGCATCAGCGCGATGCCGAAGACGGCGTACACCGCCTGCCGCGTCACGAAGTAGTCCGGCGCGCCCGGCACGTCCGCCGCGGTTGCGGCGTCGAGCGTCACGAGGGAGAAGGCCAGCAGCGCCAGGGTCGCCGCGAGGAGCAGCAGGTCGAGCCGCAGGAGGCGCTGGCGCGGGTCGGCCGGCCCTCGCTGGGCGCCGGTGCCGAAGGGCTGTGGGCGTGGTTGCGTCATCGGCGATCCATCAGTTCGGGGCCTGCCCTGCCGACCCGACCGCCTTCTTGCCCTTGATCCCGAAGTAGGCGGCGAGGATCCGGCGTGCAGCGGGTGCCGCTGCCTCGGCGCCGAAGCCGCCGCGCTCGATCGTCACCGCGACCACCACCCGTGGGTCGGCGTAGGGCGCGGCGACCACGTACCAGGACTGGTCGCCCTGGGCTCCGCGCTCCGCGGTGCCGGTCTTGCCCGCCACGGTGATCGGGAACCCCTGGAACACCGGAGCCGACGTGCCGCCCGGGTCGTTGGCGGCGGCGCGCAGGCCGGACATGATCGCCGCGCGGAACTCCGGCTTGATGTTGACTCGCCGCCGCGCGCCGGGTGAGATCTCCTGGAGCGTGCGTCCCTCCTGATCCTCCGCCCGCAGCCCGATGTGCGGGGTGACGACCTTGCCGCCGTTCGCGATCGCGCTGTAGGCGACCGCCATCTGGAGCGGGTCCGCCTGCAGGTCTCCCTGCCCGACGGCCAGGTTGACGCTGTCGCCGGCGCTCCAGGGCCGGTCGGTGAGCTTCTTGCGGAACAACCGGTTCCGCCAGGCCGGGCTCGGGATCAGCCCGCCCACCTCTCCGGGAAGGTCGATGCCCGTCGGCTGCCCCAACCCCAGGCGGTGAGCCCACTTCTGGATCAGGTTGCCGCCGTGCTGGTCGGCCGCGAGGCCGAGCCGGTAGAAGAACACGTCGGAGGAGACCTGTAGCGCGCGCGGCAGCGAGAGCGCGCCGTAGGACGCGCCGCCGGCGTTCTTGAAGGTGACGCCCCCGACGGTCAGTGACCCGCCGTCGAAGAGCACGCTCGTGGGCGAGATCAACCCTCCTTCGAGCGCCGATGTGGCGGTGATGAGCTTGAAGGCGGAGCCCGTCGGATACAGGCCCTGGATCGCGCGGTTCGCCAGCGGCGCCCCGTTGGCGGGGTCGGTCAGCTTCTTGTACACCGACGCCTTCACTCCCTTCGAGAACACGTTCGGGTCGAAGCTTGGGTTGCTCCCCAGACCCAGGACCTCGCCGTTGCGCGGGTCCATCGCGACGAAGCCGCCCGGCTTGCCGTAGCTCTCGAGCGCCTGCTGGCCGGCCTTCTGCACGTCGAAGTCGATCGACAGCCGCAGGCGCTTGCCCGGGACCGGGCGCCGCACCGACAGCTCGCCCTTCGGCCGCCCCATCGCATCGACCTGGATGCGGCTGGCGCCGTTGCGCCCACGCAGGTACCGGTCGTACTCGTATTCGATGCCGGCCTGGCCGACCCGGTCCCCGAGCTCCACGCCGTCGTAGCCGGGCTCCTTCAGCTGCTTCTCGGTGACCTCGCCAAGCTGGCCGAACAGGTGCGCGCCGATCGAGTGGTACGGGTACTTGCGCAGGTAGATGCGCTCGACGTCGACGCCGGGGAACTCGGTCTGGTGCTCCTGGAGATAGAGCACGTCGGTCAGCGCGACGTCGGTGCGGATGGTCACCGGGCTGAACGGCAGCTCGCGCACGCCGAGGCGGATCCGCTTGCGGACGGTCGCGGGCCGCATGCCGAGCGCGTGGCCGAGGCCGCGGACGACACGGGCCTTGCGGCGTGCGTCGGTGGGCAGCGCGTCGGGCTGGACCTGGACGACGAGGGCGGTGCGGTTGTCCACCAGCACGGTCCCGTTGCGGTCGACGATCTGACCGCGAGGCGCCTCGACCTTCACCTCGCGCACCCGGTTGTTGTTGGCCTCCGCGAGGTACTTGTCGCCCGACAGCACCTGCAGGTACCAGAGGCGCAGGAACACGATCGCGAACAGCGCGAGCGCGATCCCTCCGAGGATCGCCACGCGCAGCGCCAGCTGCGGTGTGACGATCATGCGCCGGTCTCCGCCAGGTAAATACATCAGGGACTCAGCCGCAGGTTGGTGATCGGGCGGCGGCGTGGGCGCATCTCCTCGATCAGGTCCGGTCGCAGGACCCGCCGCACGACCGCGAACACCGGCGGTGCGAAGAGGGCCGTCAGGATCGCCCCGACGAGGGCGTCGCGGGCGACGAGCCAGCTGACGGTCGAGTCCACGCCCAGGAGGAACTGGATCACCGCGAAGCAGGCGGAGAAGCAGAGCGCGGCGACGAAGCCGCCGAGCACCGGGACGAGCTTGTGGGTGGCGTCGCGCAGCTCCCGGTAGCGGCCGCCGAGGTAGCCCACGCCGGTCAGCAGCAGCGACGTGACGCCGAGCGTCTGCACGAGCGCCATGTCCGCCACGAGCCCGATCGAGAAGCCCACGATCGCGCCGGCGATCGGGCCGCCGAGCAGCCCCACCGAGAGGGTCACGAGGACCAGCAGGTCCACGTTCGCCCCGAAGATCGTGATCTGCGTGACCACGGCGATCTCGAGCACCACGGTCAGCAGGACGAGCGCCGCGATCCGCAGCACGCCGGTGAAGCTCGCGGTCACGGGCCCACCTGCGCGTTCGTCCGGCCGCCGCTGGCAGTGGTCAGGACCTCGACGATGTCGAGCTGACGCAGATCCGCGTACGGGCGCAGGTGCACGCGCTGATAGAGCTCGCGTTCCTGGCTGTCCACCCGCGTCACGCTCCCGATCGGGATGCCGCGCGGGAACAACGACTCGATGCGCGACGAGCGCCATCCCGAGGTGACCACCGTCGCGCCCTTGTTCACCGAGCGGCCCTTCTGGACGAAGTCGAGGATCAGGTCGGAGGGATTTCCGACCGTGGCCTTGACGAGGCCGTTGGCGCCGTCGGGAACCACCTGGGCCGAGACACCGCTGGTGTGATCGGTGATCAGCGTGACGCGCGCCGCGTCGGAAGACACGTCGGACACCTTGCCCACGAGGCCGTCGCCGTTCACGACCGGCTGCTCGGCGTGCACGCCCTGGTCGGAGCCCTTGTCGATCGTGATCGTCGAATACCAGACCGTCGGCGAGCGCCCGATCACGCGAGCTCCGACGTGGTCGTAGCCGGCCGGGAAGGTCGGGGAACGGTTGAAGCCGACCAGCGCGCGCAGCTGTTCGTCGTCGCGCGTGCCGGTCTGGGCCGCCGCAAGTTCGGAACGCAGCCGCTCGACCTCGTTCTTGAGGTCTTTGTTCTCGGATTTGGCATCGAAGGCGTCGCCGACCCAGCCGGTCAGGTCACGCGCGGGCTTCAGCGCGCGGCTGGCCCCTTCCTGGAGAGGGGCCATCGCCTCCAGGAAGCCTCGCTGGATCGCATGGAGGCCGCCTGACGCGGACTCGCCGAAGTAGGCAGTGAGAAGGGCTATGGAGAGGCCGACGAGCACTGCCAGTACTGCTCGCCGCCTGCGAACCGATTTCTTGTACACGGAGGTGTATTCCTGACGGAGCTCAAGAGAGCCAAGTTTCTCAGTATCTGCGGCGGCTACGGGAGTTCTTGTTGGCCTTGTGGATGGCCTCGAACTCCTCGAGCGAGCGGCCTGATCCGACCGCCACGCAAGTCAGCGGCGACTCGGCCAGATGGCACGGCATCTGGGTCTCGTCTCGCAGCCGCGAATCCAGTCCCTGCAAGAGCGCTCCACCGCCTGCCAGCATGATGCCCCGGTCCATGATGTCCGAGGCCAGCTCCGGCGGCGTGCGGTCGAGCGTCTCCTTGACAGCGCCGATGATCTGCGCCAGCGGCTCCTCGAGCGCACCCCGCACTTCCTCGGAGGTGAGGACGACCGTCTTGGGCAGGCCGGAGACGAGGTCGCGCCCACGCACCTCGGCCTGCACCTCTTCCTCGAGAGGCGAGGCGGATCCGATCTCCAGCTTGATCTCCTCGGCGGTCTGCTGTCCGATCATCAGCTTGTACTCCCGCTTCACGTAGTTAACGATCGCGTCGTCCATCTCGTCGCCGCCGACGCGGATCGACTGGGAGACGACGATTCCGCCCAGCGAGATGACCGCCACCTCGCTCGTGCCGCCGCCGATGTCGACCACGATGTTCCCGGTCGGCTCGCCGACGGGCAGGCCCGCCCCGATCGCAGCAGCCATGGGCTCCTCGATCAGGTACGCCTGCCGGGCGCCGGCCGAGAGACATGCCTCCTCGACCGCCCTCTTCTCTACACCGGTCACCCCTGATGGGACACACACGACGACGCGGGGATGCGCCCAGCGGTTCTGGTGCACCTTCTGGATGAAGTGGCGCAGCATCTGCTCGGTGACGTCGAAATCCGCGATCACTCCGTCCTTCAGCGGCCGGATCGCCTGGATCGTCCCAGGCGTGCGGCCCAGCATGCGCTTGGCCTCGAGTCCCACCGCGTGCACCTCGGAAGTCCTTGCGTCGATTGCCACGACCGACGGCTCGGACAGCACGATTCCACGCCCGCGCACGTACACGAGCGTATTTGCGGTGCCCAAGTCGACCGCCATGTCGCGGCCACCCAGGCCGGTTAGAGCGCTGAAAAATCCCATGGGAGCTTGACGGCCTCCAACTCAGCCTTTGCAGGGAGTTCGAGCGCCGTCTGGCGCTGGCGACCCCCGCGCGTCAGGGTCGTCCGCAGCGGCACATGGTACTCAACGGGGGCCTCCATGCCGGAGCACGGCTGCGGTGTTGCAGACAGCAGACGGCAGACGGCAGACGGCAGTGCGTCAGCCGGTCAGTATTTCGGGCGCCATCGACAGGAGGAGCGGCACGGGCAATCCGACGACATTCCAGTAGTCGCCGTCGATCTGCTCGACCAGAGCAGCTCCCCTTCCCTGGATCGCGTAGGCGCCCGCCCGGTCGCGCCATTCCTCCGTCTCCAGGTACCAGTCGAGGGGCCCCCCGCCGAGGTCGCGGAACGTCACGGCCGTGCGTGCCACGCCGGTCTGCTCGCGGCCACCCCCGATCAGGGCGACACCGCTGAACACCTCGTGCGTGCGGCCGGAAAGCCGCTGCAAATGGTCACGTGCGCGGCCCCAGTCCGCCGCCTTGCCGAACACCTCGCCGTCCAGGAAGACCTCGGTGTCGACCCCGAGGACGACGGAATCGGGCCGATCCGCCGCGACTCCGCGCGCCTTGCGCAGCGCGTTCTCGAGCACCACGTCCCGCGGGTCGCCCCGTCAACCTGCTCCTCGAACGTCAGCCGGCACCTGCTCGAACGGAATCCCGAGCATCTCGAGAATCGCCTTCCGCTGCGGAGAGCGTGAAGCGAGGACCAACACTCTGCGGTCTGCCGTCTGCGGTCTGCCGTCTGCCGGCTACAGCTCCGGAAAGAACAACCCCGCCTCGCGTGCCGCCGAATCCGCCGAATCCGACCCGTGCACCAGGTTGAACGTGACCTCGGTGGCGAAGTCGCCGCGGATCGAGCCCATCGCGGCCTCGAGCGGGTTCGTCGCGCCGATCACCTGGCGCGCCGCCTTCACCGCCTCCGTCCCCTCCAGGACCATCGCGACCAGCGGCCCGCGTGTGATGAAGTCGACCAGCTCGCCGAAGAACGGCTTCTCGGAATGCTCGGCGTAGTGGCGCTGGGCGAGGTCGCGATCGACCTGCATCAGCTTGAGGGCGGCGATCCGCAGCCCCTTTCGCTCGAAGCGGGCGATCACCTCACCGGTCAGCTGCCGCTCGAAGGCATCGGGCTTCACCAGGATCAGGGTTCGGTCCATTAGTTGGTCTAACTCCTTCGGAGGATGTGGGGCTGGCTAGAAGTTGTTCCGGCGCGAGCCCGCCGGGGGCTCGTCGGGCTCGTCGAGGAAGCTCGTCTCGGACTCCATCGTCGGCTCGTCGAGCACGACCGGGCTGGGGCCGCCGGTCCGCTCGGCACGTTCAGCGGCGCGCTCGGCGGCCCGCTCCGGGGCGGTGGGCCGCCGGCGCCGGCTCGAGCGCGCGGGCGCCGGAGCAGAGCGGCTGACGATCTCGGCCTCGCAGAACGGGCACACCCGCCAGGCGGGATCGATCGGCTTGCCGCAGCTGCGGCACGGCTCCTTGAGCTTCTTCATGCAATGCGGGCAGCGCAGGAAGCTGGCCTCGATCTCGTGGCCACAGCTGTTGCAGATGCGGTTCTCGAGCATCTGGAGCCTGCCCTCCGCGGCCCGGATCTCGAGCTCACGCTCGTGGGCGTCTTCGAGGAACTCCGGCGGCCGCACGATCACGTAGACGATCGTCCCGATGAACGGGAACAGCGACGCGGCCGTCGCGCAGGCGATCAGCATCGGGTCTTCGACCCTGCGACTGGCGTCCGCGTAGGTCCAATAGACCAGCGCGAGCCAGATCACGAAGAGAAAGAAGACCAGCAGGTTGACGACCAGGTTGAGGCCGTCGTTCTGGATGCCAAATAGGGCGAGCGTCATCGGATTCCTGTCCGCAGGGGAAGTCTAGGGCAGCAGGTGACTCCATCATTCGCCACCGGGCCCGAACAGCCTGCCGCGAGAGCAATTCCACAACGCGCGCAATCACTCATCTCAGAGCAGTATCCGCCCCAGCACGTAGCCAACCGTGAAGAACAGCAGGATGACGGTCGCGACCACCAGCGCGACGAGGCCGAGCATCCGCAGGTGATCCGTCATGCCCGTCTGTTCGAGCGCCGCTCGGCGCCCCCTTCACGGATCAGCTGCGACAGCAGGTACAGCGAGCCGGTGACCAGCACGGCGCCGTCCGGGCCGGCCTGGCGGATTGCTTGCGCGAGCGCCTCTGCGGGCTCGGGCACGATCTGCGCCGGCCCTCCTTCGAGCTGACTCCAGAGACTTGCGAGGGTTGCCGGAGGGAGTGCACCCTGCCGCGACGCGCGTGTGAAGATCGCACCCGACGTGACCGGCACGAGCGCCGCGAGGATCCCGGCTGCGTCCTTGTCGTCCATGATCGACACGACCGCGACCGGCCGGCGGCCGCCGGTTGCATCCAGAAGCGAGGCGCCGAGGGCCCGCGCGCCGCTCGGGTTGTGCGCTCCGTCGAGCATCACCAGCGGCCCTTGGGAGATCACCTCCATCCGGCCGGGCAGGACCAGGCCCGCGGCGGCGTTCCGCACCCTTTCGGCGTCCAGCGATCCACGCCCCATGCCGGCGAGCAGAGACTCGGCGGCGGCCACGGCGAGCGCGAAGTTCGCGCGCTGGAAGGTGCCCAGCGGCGCCAGCCGGATGTCGTCGAAGCGCCCTCCCGGCGTCTCGACCGTCAGAGCGTCGCCGTGGTCCCGGAGTTGCACCTCCACCCCCAGTCGCACGAGCGGCACCTGATGCTCGGCGGCGACCCGGCGGGCGACTTCTGCTGCCTCGTCGCCGAGCCTGCCCGTGACGAGCACCGATCCGGGTCGCACGACGGCGAGCTTCTCCTCGGCGATGTGGCGCTCGGTCGGTCCGAGCCAGCGCGTGTGCTCGAGGCCGACGTTGGTGAGCACATGCACGCTCGCCGCGATGACACTGGTGGCGTCGTAGCGGCCGCCAAGCCCGGCCTCGATCACCGCCGCCTCCACACCCGCGCGCGCGAGCTCCGAGTAGGCGGCGGCGGTGAGGGCCTCGAACTGGGTCACGCGGTCGCCTTCCTCGAGGGTGCGGTCGACCAGTGCCGCGGCCCGCGCGGCCGCGTCCGACGGCCGCCGCGAAGTCGGCATCGCTCACCTGGTCGGCCCTCCACCTCGACGCGCTCGGCGAAGGAGCGCAGGTGCGGCGAGAGGTAGGCGCCCGAGCGGACGCCGTGCGCCTGCAACAGAGCGGCGGTCATGCGCGCGGTCGAGGACTTGCCGTTGGTCCCGAGGACCTGCGCCGAGCGAAAGCTCTCCTGCGGGGAGCCGAGCGCGGTCATCAGGCGCCGCATCCGCTCCAGCCCGAAGCGCATGCCGAACATCTCCAGCGACAGCAGCCACTGCGCGGCCTGCTCCGGCGTGAAGGAGGTCACTCGAGCCGGCTCTGGATCTCTGCCCGCTCGCGCTCGTAGCGCTCGAGCTTGTCCCGCTCGGCCTGGACGACGTCGGCGGGCGCCTTTGCCGTGAAGCCCTGGTTGGCCAGCTTCCCCCGTGCCCGCGCGATCTCCGAGTCGAGCCGCTTCAGGTCCTCCGCGAGCTGGGCTCGCGCCGCCTCCGAGTCGGCTCCGTCGAGCAACTCGACCCGCGCGCCCTCGAGGACGACCGCTGCTGCCTCGCCATTCGAGGAGGCGTCGGCGAGCTCCAGCTCGTACCGCGCCAGGCGCCCGATCGTCGGCAGCGGCCTCGGCATAGACGCCACGCCAGAGGGCGTCGTCGGCGATCAGCCGTGCCCGACACGACCTCCCCGGCCGGCACGCCGACGGAGTCGCGGTAGTTGCGAAGGCGCCGCACCGCCTCGATCACGGTCTCGACCTGCCGCTCTGCCTGCTCGTCGATCAGCTCGTGGCGGGGACGCGGGTATTCGCGCACCGCGAGGTCACCCTCGGCGCCCGGGACGAACGACCGGATCTCCTCGGTGACGAACGGGATGAACGGGTGCGCCAGCGCGAGGGTCTCCTCCAGCACATAGAGGAGCGTTGCGGAAAGAGAGCATGGCCGCCATCCGGCAAGCCGGATGACGGTCTTCGGAGGTCCCGTACAGGCGCGGCTTGACCATCTCCAGGTACCAGTCGCACAGCTCGCTCCAGAAGAACGAGTAGAGCTCCTGCGCCGCGTGGGCGAAGTCGTAGCGATCGACCAGCCCGGTGATCTGCTCGATCGCGCGCTGCAGCCGCGTCAGGATCCAGCGGTCCTCGGCGGTCACCGGCCGCGGCGCCGGCTCGGCGCCGGCCACGTTCAGCAGGACCAGGCGCGACGCGTTCCACATCTTGTTCGCGAGCTGCTGCCCCTGCTGGACCTTCTCGTGCGAGTAGCGGACGTCCTGCGAGGAGGCCATCGCGAGCAGCCCGAAGCGCACGGCGTCGGCTCCGTGAGCGCCGATCTCGTCGAGGGGGTCGATGCCGGTCCCGAGCGACTTCGACATGCGGCGGCCGTCGGGCGCCTGGATGATCGGCGTGATGTAGACGTCCTCGAAGGGCTCGCGTTCCACGAAGGTCGACGCCCATCATCACCATGCGGGCGACCCAGAGGAAGATGATGTCCCGCGCGGTCGACGAGCACGTCGGTCGGGTAGAACGCGCGCAGCGCGCTGCGTGTCGTCCGGCCAGCCGAGCGTCGCGAACGGCCATAGCGCCGACGAGAACCACGTGTCGAGCACGTCCTCGTCGCGGCGCAGCGGGCCCTCGCATGCGCCACAGCGCACGGGCTCCTCCAGGGAGACGATGGTCTCGTCGCACTCGTCGCAGTACCAGACCGGCAGACGGTGCCCCCACCAGAGCTGGCGCGAGATGCACCAGGGCCTGATGTTCTCGAGCCAGTCGAGGTACACCTTGGCCCAGCGCTCGGGATGGAACTTGACCTTCCCGGACGTGACAGCCTCGATCGCCGGACGGGCCAGCTCCTCCATCCGCATGAACCACTGGAGCGAGATCAGCGGCTCGATCCGCTCGCCCGAGCGGTGCGAGAAGGGCACGGTGTGCGTGTAGGGCTCCTGCTTGGAGATCCGCCCCTCCTTCTCGAGCGCCTCGACGACCTTCTTCTGTGCGTCCGCCGCCGTGAGACCGGCAAAGCGTCCCGCGGCCTCTGTCATCAGGCCCTCCTCGCCGATGACGGAGATCTCCTCGAGCCCGTGACGGCGCCCGATCTCGAAGTCGTTGGGGTCGTGCCCGGGAGTGATCTTCAGTGCGCCGGTGCCGAACTCCGGCTTGACGTACTCGTCGGCGATCACCTTCAGGTGGCGCCCGACCAGTGGCAGGACCACCTCGCGGCCGATCAGGCCCGAGTAGCGCTCGTCGTGCGGGTTGACCGCGACCGCCGTGTCGGCCAGCATCGTCTCCGGCCGTACCGTCGCGACGGTGATGACGCCGTCGCCGTCGGCGAGCGGATAGTCGATGTAGTAGAGCGTGTCGGTGACCTCGCGGTCCTCGACCTCGAGATCGGAGATCGCCGACCGCGTTCCGGGATCCCAGTTGACCATGTAGTTGTCCCGGTAGATCAGGCCCTTGTCGTAGAGCGTCTTGAAGACCCGAACGACGGCGCGCACGTAGCCCTCGTCGAGCGTGAAGCGCTCGTCCTCGTAGTCGCATGAGGCGCCCAGGCGCTGGAACTGGGTGACGATCGTGCGCCCGTACTCCTCGCGCCACTGCCAGACGCGGCGCTCGAACTCCTCCCGGCCGATCAGCTCCTTCGACTTGCCGTCGCGCTCCAGCTGCCGCTCGACCTGGGTCTGGGTCGCGATGCCGGCGTGGTCGGTCCCGAAGATCCACTTGGTGCGAACGCCCCGCATGCGGTGCATCCGGATCAGGACGTCCTGGATCGAGGCATTCAGCGCGTGGCCCATGTGGAGCACGCCCGTGATGTTGGGCGGCGGAATCGCGATCGAGTAGTTCTCGTCCGCAGTTCCCTCCGGCTCGGCGTGGAAGTAGCCCGCCGCGAGCCAGCGCTCGAGGACGCGCGGCTCGACCTCCGCGGGCTCGTAGCGCGTGCGATCTCTCAGCGTCTGCTGGCGGTCCACTGCCATGCGGCGGAGTCTAAAACCCGACTATTCAGGCAGACGGCAGCTGCGCGCTCGCGAGCGGCAGACCGGGAACTTCCGCCCGCCCGCGTAGGAGGACACCGCCGCCTGCGACCCCCGTGACATAGAGGTCGCGCATGTCCTCGCCGCCGAAGCAGAGGCTGGTGACGAAGTCGGCGGGCGCCTCGATCATGCGGTCCAGGGCGCCATCGGCAGCGAACCGGGCGATCCCGCCCTCGCCGAGAGCGACGAGCACGCCGCCTCCCTGGTCCACGGCGAGTCCGTCGCACGAGCCCGCCGGGGCGGCCGCGAAGACGCGCCGCCCGGAGAGGCCTCCGTCGTCGCCGACGTCCCAGGCGAGCACGTGCGAGTGCGCGTAGTCGCTCGCGTAGATCGTTGCGCCATCCGGCGAGAACCCGATGCCGTTGGGCCAGTCGATCTCGCGCGCCACCTCACGCGGCTCGGGCAGGTCGCCGCCGAGCGCCCACATTCCGCCCGGCACGGGATCCTCTCCCTTGAACGGATGGAAACGCAGCACGCCCGCGTACACACGCCCGCGCGAATCGGTGCTGAAGTCGTTGAACCCCGTGGCGCCGTCGACCTCGAGGAGCGTGCGCGTCTCGCCGCCCTCGAGCAGCACGAGCTCCCGGCCCCCGACGACCAGCCCGCCGCCCTCGGCGACGGCCATCCCACCGATGCCGCGCCGGCGGTCGAGCAGCGTGTCCACGGTCCCGTCCGGCGACCACCGGTGGACTCCCCCGCCGAGCACGTCGCTGAACGCAACGCGAGCCGTCGGGCAGCACGACCGGCGCCTCGGGAAAGTTGAAGCCGGAAGCGAGGGTCTCCACGGGCGGGAGACTAAGCGGACTTGGCCTAGTACTGCGTCTGGCCCGCGATCGCGCGGTACTGCATGTCGCTCGGCTGGATGCTGCTCAGGCCGGTCTTCGTTACGTCGGCCTCGTCCCATTCCGCCTGGGTCCAGGTGGACGCGTCCGTGTCGAGCTCGAACCCGCCGTGGCGGTCGACCAGGTAGCACCCGTAGTCCATCAGCGCGTGGATGATGTTCAGCTCGCCCGTGGTCCACGGCTGGCCCCGCGTCGGGTTCGTCGGGTGATTGGTCAGGAAGTTCGAGCGCAACGTGTAGAGCTCGCCGTACCGGCTCCCGCCCGAGGCCAGACCTCCGTCGCTGTTGGTGGCCGGCGGGTAGAGGTATCTCGTGCTCACGTCCGAGCTGCCGGTCGCGTCGGTGATCGTGCACCCGATCGCGTGGTCGATCCCGTTGACCGCCTCTTCACCGCGGATGACAGTGCTGACCAGGGGAGTGCCTGAACCGCGGGCGGACCGGTCCGGGCAGCAGGTGGGAGCCGCGGCATTGCCGGCGTTGGCCACCCCGTCTCCGGTGAGGTCCCATCTCGCCACCACTCCGTCGGTTCCCACCCCGTATCCGACGGTCGGTCCACACGGTGTGCCCGCGACGACGCACCGCCACCATTCATAGGAGAAGGTGCCCGCGGAGTTCGTGACGGCCAGGTGACCATCCGAGCCGGTCGCCGCGGCACAGGGGCTCGCCAACCTTATGGGTTGGTCCGCATAGGCGATGTTGCCCTTGACGAAGCTCTGGGCAGGGCCCGTAGCCGAGACGGCGCCGGACTGGTCGGACTCCCCGAAGCAGATCGGTTTGTTGAAGGGCCGATCCTGCATGCAACCGGAGCCGGGCGGGCAGCCGCCCACGTCCAGGCCCGACTGCCCCGAGGCCAACCACGCTCCGGTGCCGCTCTGGATGCCCGTCTGAGAGCCGGGCGGGAGATGCGATGTCGTCAGCCGTCTTGTTCCAAAGCGAGTCCGGGCTGAAGGGCCGCCAGACGTAGAACTCGATGTCGTCCAGCCGCACCTGCTTGGTGCAGGCCCCCGTTCCGCCGGACTGCGTTGCCGCGACGATCGTGTAGGCGGAGCCCGTTCCCGTTTGGTCGACGACGAACGCGGGCGTCGTGTACCAGGTCCAGTTCGCCGTCAGCTCCTGGCTGAAGACCGTGCCGGCGTTCCCCACCAGGACGTCCAGATGCGCGTATGTCCCGTCCTGGCATCCGTTCGAGCGGGCGCGGATGCGCAGCCAGCCGGCGTTCTTGACCTTCGCCCAGGAGTAGGCAGTGCCGTCCCTCTGGAAAATCGTGTAGCCGGTCCCGGAGAACCCGGACGATGCAAAGTCCTCCGTCTTGGTGGTGGAGTCGGTCATGCCCTCGCCCTCGACCTTGAGGTAGGGCGCCGCCCCGGCATTGCCGGCAAGCACCAACAGAGCCAAGATCGTTGGCACTAGTAGACGTGCGATAGCGCTGATAGCTGACAACCCCTGCCAGGGGTGCGTGGGTCGCCTTACAAGGCGAACACGTCAGGGTATGCGCGCCCCTAGCGCGTTGTCAAGCAGCCGGGTTAAGAGCCGGCGTCTAAGAGCCGGCGTCTAAGCGGACTTCTCGCCGAGCTCCAGCTCGGCGGCACGTGCCGCGGCGGCGCGCTTCTGGCGCGTCTGGTTTGCCTTCGCGGCCTCGGTGACCAGCGTCGGCTTGAGGCCCTTCTCGACCGTCTCCTTGGTCACGACGCACTTGGTCACGTCGCTGCGGGACGGAAGCTCGAACTGAACCTCGAGCAGGATCTCCTCCAGGATCGAGCGCAGGCCGCGGGCGCCGGTGTCGCGCTCGAGCGTCTTGTGCGCGATCGAGACCAGCGACTCCTCGGAGAAGTGCAGCTCGATGCCGTCGAAGCTGAAGAAGCGCTGGAACTGCTTCACGAGCGCGTTGCGCGGCTCGGTCAGGATCCGGATCAGGTCGGCCTGCGGTGAGCTGGTGGATCGCCGAGATCACCGGCAGCCGCCCGACGAACTCGGGGATCAGCCCGTAATGCATCAGGTCCTCGGGCAGCACCTACTCGAAGATGTTCGCCGACGTCCTTGTGGCGGCGCGAGTCGATCGAGGCGCCGAAGCCGATGCCCGTGTGGCCGATGCGCCGCTCGATCACCTTGTCGAGGTCGGCGAACGCCCCGCCGCAGATGAACAGGATGTTCGTCGTGTCGATCGTGAGGAACTCCTGGTGCGGGTGCTTGCGGCCGCCCTGCGGCGGCACCGATGCCAGCGTTCCCTCGAGGATCTTCAGCAGCGCCTGCTGGACGCCCTCGCCCGACACGTCGCGCGTGATCGACGGGTTGTCGGCCTTGCGCGCGATCTTGTCGACCTCGTCGATGTAGATGATCCCGGTCTCGGCCTTCTTGACGTCGTAGTCGGCTGCCTGGATCAGCTTCAAGAGGATGTTCTCGACGTCCTCGCCGACGTAGCCCGCCTCGGTCAGCGCGGTCGCGTCGGCGATCGCGAACGGCACGTTGAGGATCTTGCGCGAGCGTCTGTGCGAGCAGCGTCTTGCCGCAGCCGGTCGGGCCGAGCAGCAGGATGTTCGACTTCTGCAGCTCGACGTCGGCGTCATCGTCGGTGCGCGCGATCTGGATCGCGCTTGTAGTGGTTGTAGACCGCGACTGAAAGGGTGCGCTGCGCCTTCTCCTGGCCGACGACGTACTCGTTCAGGACGGAGTAGATCTCGGTCGGCTTGGGGAGGCTCTCGACGTCGAACGTCGGGGCGGCGGCGAGCTCCTCATCGATGATCTCGTTGCAGAGATCGATGCACTCGTCGCAGATGTAGACGCCCGGACCGGCGATCAGCTTCTTGACCTGCCGCTGCGACTTGCCGCAGAAGCTGCATAGAAGCTGTTCGTTGGAATCGGTAGGTCTGGTCATCTAGCGCTCCTCCCAGATACGCCGCCTCTTACTCTAGGCGCTCGACGCGGTTCTGTCGCGTCCTTCAACGGGAAGGGCGCCGGACCCCTGCATGGATCGGCGAACGGCGAGTCGGACAGAACTGTCCAGCGGACGCCTGCCGAACAGCCCTCAGTGCTCGGAGATCACCCGATCGATGATGTTGTACTCCTGCGCCTCCTCGGCGCTCATGAAGTAGTCACGATCGGTGTCGCCGGAGACCTTCTCCAGGGGCTGCTTGGTGTGCTTGGCGATGATCTCGTCGAGCTTGCGGCGGATGTCGATGATCTCGCGCGCGTGGATCTCGATGTCGGCCGCCTGGCCGGAGAACCCGCCCGACACCTGGTGGATCAGGATCTTGGCGTTCGGCAGCGCCATGCGCTTGCCTTCCGCGCCGCCCGCCAGCAGGAGCGCGCCCATGCTCATCGCGACGCCGACGCAGATGGTCTGCACGTCGGGCTTGATGAACTGCATCGTGTCGTAGATCGCCAGGCCGGCGTAGACGCTTCCCCCGGCGAGTTGATGTAGAGGCTGATGTCCTTGTCGGGATCCTCCGACTCGAGGTGCAGCAGCTGCGCCACGACGAGGTTCGCGATGTCGTCGTTGATCGGTGTGCCCAGGAAGACGATGCGCTCGTTGAGCAGGCGCGAGTAGATGTCGAACGCGCGCTCGCCGCGCGAGGTCTGCTCCACGACCATTGGGACTAGAGGGCTCATGTCACCTTTCCACGTCGGGTTCCGGGGGGTGCGGGAAGCCCTGAATACCGGCAATCCCGCCGCCTGGCGGAGAATAGCAACGGCCTAATTGCGCCCCGGCGCGTAGATTCCTGCCCGGGCTAGCCGTCGGCCGGCTTCTCGGAGCCTGGAGTCCAGAGCTGCGCGGAACCCTCTTCCTCGCGCTGCTTGTCGGGCGTCCAGATGTCCTCGCGCGCCTTGGCCGTGTCCGCATCGATCGCCTGCGCGCTCTCGGTGAGCAGGTCGAGCGCCTTCCGCAGCCGCAGGTCGCGGCGCAGCGGGATGTCGCGGCCGTTGCGCTCGAGGCGTTCCAGCAGCTTCTGCGGCTTCGACTTCTCGCGCTCGGCCGCGCGGCCGAGCGCCTCCAGCAGCTCCTCGTCGGTGACCTCGATGCCCTCGGCGTCCGCGACGGCCTCCAGGACGCTCTCGCGTGCGAGCTGGCGCCCCGCGTCCTCGCGGGTCTCGTCGATCATCTCCTCGCGGGTCTTCCCGGTGGCCTCCAGGTAGGTGTCCGGGTCAAGGCCCTGGTGCTGGAGCGCGTGCGCCGTCCGGTCCCACATCTCCTCGGCGCGAGCGCTGACGAGGTCGTCGGGCAGGTCGACCTCGGCCTTGGCCACCGCCGCGTCGAGCACGGATTCCCGGAACTCGTCCTCGATCGAATGCTCCTGCGCGTGGCGCAGCTTGTGCTCGATGTCGGCACGCAGCTCGTCGACGGTGTCGAAGTCACTCGCCTCGGCCGCGAAGTCGTCGTCGAGCGTCGGGCAGCTGCTTTTCCTGGACGTCCTTGACCTCGACCTCGAACTCTGCGTCTTTCCCCGCCAGGTCCTCGGCGCGGTAGTCCTCCGGGAAGGAGATGGCGACAGTGCGGGTCTCCCCCTTGCCGGCGCCCATCAGCTGCTCCTCGAAGCCTTCGACCAGCTGGCCGGAGCCGAGCTCCAGCATGTAGTCGCGCGCCGTGCCGCCCTCGAAGGGCTCGCCGTCGATGCGGCCGGTGAAGTCGACCACGGCGAGGTCGCCGGATGCCAGCGGGCGGTCGACGCTCTCGACCCGGGCGAGCGGCTCGCGCAGGCGCTCGAGCTCCTGGTCGACGGCCTCGGCCGGGACCTCCGGCTCGCGCCGGCCAACCTCCAGGCCCTTGTAGTCGCCGAGCCTCGCCTTCGGAGTGACACCGACTTCGATCGTGAACCGGAGCGGCTCGTCGGTGCCGGGCATCTCGTCCATGTCGAGCTTCGGCTCGCCGATGGAGGACACGCCGGAGCGCATCAGCGCTTCCTCGTACCACTCGGGCAGGGAATCGCGCACGGCCTGCTCGAGCACGGCCTCGCGCCCCATGCGCTGGATCACCATCGGAGCCGGCACCTTCCCCTTGCGGAAGCCGGGGATGCGCAGCTCCTGGCCGATCTGCTGTGCGGCGCGTTGTACGCGCGACTCGACCTCCACGCCGGGCACCTCTGCGTCGAGGCGCACCCGGGAGTCCGAGAGCTCGGTGACCTTTGTGGTGACAGCCATTGGAAGTGGGCCGCAGGCGGGGAAGAAGGTAGCCTGCGGGCCGTGAAAGATACTCCCAGGCGTGTGGCTGCCGCCCTGCTGACCGGTCCTGCGGGCCGGTTCGCGGCATTCGTCATCGACGTCGGCGCGGCGAGCGCCCGCTATTACTACGCCCGGCTGCGCGGCCGCGAGGTGACCTGGTGACTTCGCCTTCGAGCGACGGCCCGACGGCATTCGTCACCGGCGGATCCGGGTTCATCGGGGGCCGGCTGATCCGGCGCCTGGTCGCCGACGGATGGAAGGTGCGCGCGCTGGCGCGGTCCCCCGCCTCGGAGGAGAAGGTGGCCGCTCGCGGTGCCGAGCCCGTGCGCGGCGATCTCGATGACGTCGCGGCCATGCAGACCGGCGCCGGCGGAGCCGAATACGCGTTCCACGCCGCCGCGCACCTCGGCGAGTGGGGCTCACCCGAGGAGTTCGAGCGCGGCAACGTCACGGGCACGCGCAACGCCCTGGAGGCGTCGCGGGTGGCCGGCGTACGGCGCTTCGTCCACGTCGGCACCGAGGCGGCGCTGCTCGCGGGACAGCCGCTCGTGAACGTGAACGAGGACGCTCCCCTGCGGCCCGACTCCCCCGCTCTCTATCCGGCCACGAAGGCGAAGGCCGAGCAGGCGGTGCGCAACGCGAATCGCGACGGCTTCGAGACGGTCGTCGTGCGCCCGCGCCTCGTCTGGGGCCCGGGCGACACGACGATCCTGCCCGCGCTTTCGGCCGCCGTGAAGGCCGGCCGCTTCGCCTGGATCGGCGGGGGCGGTCACCGGACCTCCACGACACACGTGGACAACGTGATCGAGGGGCTCGTGCTGGGCGCAACCCGGGGCCGCCCCGGCGGCGTCTACTTCGTCACCGACGGCGAGCCGGTCGTCTTCCGCGAGTTCATCACCGAGCTGCTCGGCACCCAGGGCCTCGAGGCGCCCGACCGCAGCATGCCCGCCCCGGTCGCGGGCGCCGCGGCGACGGCGCTCGAGGGAATCTGGAAGCTGCTGCGCCGGCCCAATCCGCCGCCGGTCACGCGCCTCGCCTACTGGCTCTCGGCGCAGGAGTGCACGATCGACATCTCCCGCGCGCGGGCGGAGCTCGGGTATGAGCCGGTGCGGACGGTCGAGGACGGCATGGAGGAGCTGCGCGCGGAGCATCAGCGCGAGGGCGGCGCCGCGGCCGCGGCCTGAGTCGGTAGTCCTAGTCGGTAGGCGGTAGGCGGTAGGCCCGCTAGCCCAGGGCCTCTTCGAACCCCTGGCGCCAGCTCGGATACCTCGGCGCCCAGCCGAGCTCGCGCTTGGCCTTCTCGTTCGACGCGCCGCGCAGCTGCGTCGCCATCGCGGCCGTGAACTTGCCGGCCGCCATGCGGCCGATCCACGCCGGCAGGCGCCGCGGCGGCTTCGCCCCGAGCGCTTCGGCGTAGACGGGCAGCCAGTCGCGCATCGGCGCCGGGTCGTCGTCGACGACGTTGTAGATGCCTGACGGGCCGCGCTCGACGGCGGCCACGGTGGCCGATGCGGCATCGTCGATGTGGACGTACGAGAAGACCCCGGCGCCCTTGCCGAGCACCGGGAAGCGGCGCTTGCGAACCATCTCGGCGAGCGACCCGTCGGCCGCGTACGCCGTCCCGGGACCGTAGAAGAACCCGTAGCGAAGGGCGAGTCCATCGATGCCGTCCGCTTTGACGACCATGTCCTCGAGCTGGCGAACGGCCGCGATCGAATCGGTGAAGGGCTCGGGAGCGTCATCCCACATCGGCGCGTCCTCGTCCTTCACCGCATCACCCTCGGGCCGGTAGACGAACGCGATGCTCTGAGCCACGATCCGCTTGGCGCCGCTCGCCACCGCCGCGGCGACGAGGTTGCTCGTCCCCTCGCGGCGGATGCGGTCATTGCGGGCGTAGGCCTCCTTCGCGCGGCGCGGGTCGAGGTTCTGCGGAAGATCGGTCAGCTCGTGCACGACGACGTCCGGCTGGGCGGCCGTGACCGCTCGCCGAAGCGCCTCGGCGTCGAAGACGTCGACGACGGCCGGCTCGGCGCCCATCTCACCCAGCTGCTCTGCCCGCTCGTCCGAGCGCGTCATCCCGACCACGCTGTGTCCCTGCGCCACCAGCAGCGGCACCAGCCGCCGCCCGATCACGCCCGAAGCTCCGGCGACGAAGATCCTCATCGCTCGGCGCGGGCCGCACCGGCGAGCATCCAGCCGAGCAGCACGGTCAGGCCGAGCAGCGAGACGAAGTTGAAGTAACCCTGCCAGGCCGGGTCGGTGCCGCCGATGTCGAACAGGTGGTTGATGGTGTGGAGCGCGTACTGCAGCGCCACTACGAAGAGGACCGGGACGCGCCAGGACGGGCGGCCGATCGACATGGCGAGCCCTGCGCCCATCGCGAAGTAGGCGGTCGAGATGTCACGCAGGAAGTGGTGGTCGACCGGGCCGAAGCTCGCGATCGTGTCGACGAAGTTCCCTGGCGCGACGGCGAGCCAGACCGCGGTGACGAATTGGATGGCTGCGACCACCAGCAGGGCGGTCCGCATCTGCTGCTCGCCGATCGTGGGGCCGGCGCGGCCCGCGGATCGCTGCCGGGGTTGCCGTTGGCTCGATGGTGCGGAGGCCATTGCGTCTCCGGCATACTCGCATCGATGGCCTCTCCAGCGCCGCGTCCCCCTCACCCGGACGCGGGCCTGTGCGATTCGTGCCGGCACCAGCGCCTGGTCCCCAACACGCGCGGCTCCGTCTTCTCGCTGTGCGAGCGCTCGCGCACCGACCCGGACTACCCGCGCTACCCGCGGCTGCCGGTGGCGCGCTGCGCCGGGTACGAGCCACACCCCGCTCCCCCTCCCCCTCCCCCTCGTCACGTGGCATGAGTTGAGCCCGATATACGGGCCGAAGTCATGCCACGTAGGGGGTAGAGTCGAGGAGGGTCTCGATCGTGGCGAGGATCTGCGCAGGCTCGTGCGTGACCCGCTCGCCGGTGATTCGCAGCACGCGATAGCCCGCCAGCATGAGGTCGGCGTCCTTGGCCCGGTCGCGCTCGAAGTCGCCCGGCGTGCCGTGGTACGTGTACGTGTCGAGTTCGACGATCAGCCGCTCCCTGCGCCACAAGACATCCACCTCATGCCCGGCGACAATGGCGTTGAACTCCGGTTCACGAATCTCCGTGCCTCTGATCAGCCGCCTCACCCGCCGCTCGAAGCGCGACCGCAACCGGGGTGGCGGCGAATACTCGGTGAGTAACGCGCGCAGGGGACGTAGCCCGTGCCGCCCGCGGCTTCGGTCATAGAGCCGCCACATCTCGTCGATCGTGACCAGCCGCAAACGCACGGCCTCGCCGAGGCACCTGCGCATCTGAGAAATCGTCAGAACCTCGGCCAGGTCGAGCAACGTGCGCGCAACGGTCGTAACCGGGATGCCGTCTCGGATGATCCAGTCCTCGATCGCCACCGACCGCGTTAGATGCGCGCAAACACCAGCGTGGCGATGACGGCGCCTGGCCGGTGCTGTCACGTCGATATCCGCGGCGGCCGGGATCGGTAATCCGTGCAGCGCCGCGGCAGCACGGTGGCTGAGGACCGCCCCCCTCCCGCAGGCAAGGACCGCGGCCATCCACCGTCCATGTACTCCTACTCGCCGGTGCCCGACCGCGTACACGCCGCGGTGGACCACATGCAGTCGACCGGCGTTGATGCGATCACCGATAGCCCGCCGGCCAAGGCCCAGGTGGGCCAGCTGCTTCCCGGACACGACGCCGTGTTGTCTGCGCGCCAGCTCCGCTACTTCCCGGTCACGTGGCGTACTTTCGACCCGATATACGGGCTCAAGTGACGCCACGTCGGGCTTTGGAGGCGGGCGGCGCAGGGGCATGCGCCCACCGTGGCTGTCACCGGCGCGCGAGTGGGTGGCGAAAGTGGCGCCTGTGTTACGCGGGCCTAGCGGATCTCGGTGAGGTCGCTTTCGGGGTCCTCGATCACGGCGCGCTTGTCCGACACGTCGGTTCCCTCGATCAGGAGATGGCCGGCAGCGACGAGGTCCTCCGAGCGGCCGATCGTCAGGGCCGCTGCCACGGTCCCGGCCTTGATGTACCAGGCCGTGAACTTGAGCTCGCCCCAGTCGCCGCGCCACCAGACCTCGTCCCATTCCTTGGCGGGACCGACGTACTCGATGTTGAGCCAGTCGGCGAGGTCGGACCAGAAGTACGGCAGGACGTCGTATGCCTGATCGAAGCCCAGCATGTTGAGCGCGGCGTAGCGGCCCTGGTTGAACGCGACGTCCCAGTGCTCGATCCGCAGCCGCCGCCGGTGGATCGGGCTGTCGTACTCCGCGATGTCGCCGGCTGCATAGATGCCGGGAACGCTCGTCTCGAGGAACTCGTTGGTGATGACGCCGTCGGCGACCTCCAGCCCGGCCTGCTGCGCGAGCCGCAGCTCGGGATGCACGCCGGCTCCGATCACGACCAAGTCGCAGTCGAGCTCGAGCCCTGCCTTCGTCACGACGCGACCGACCCGCCCGCCGGACCCCTCGAAGCGATCCAGCTCCTGGTTGCCGTGCACCTTCACGCCGTGCTCCTCGAGCACGTCCTGGATGATGCGCCCGACCTCCGGACCGGCGAACGGCTCGTGCACCACCGACTCGAGCATGATGAGCTCGCACTGCTTCCCGAGCTTCGTCAATGACGCTGCCAGCTCGGTGCAGATGTAGCTGCCGCCGATCAGGACGACCCGCTCCGCACTCTCGGCGTCCGAGAGGATCGAATCCGCATTGCCCAGCGTGCGCAGGTAGTGGATGCCGTCCAGCTCGGCGCCGTCGGCGTGCAGGATCCGGACGTTGGAGCCGGTCGCGATCAGCGCCTTGTCGAACTCGACCTCCTGCTTGTCGGAAAGCTTCGCGACGCGCGCGTTCGTGTCGATCGACATGACGCTCGTCCGCGTCAGCACCTCGACGTCGTTCTCCTCGTACCAGCCTTCCGGCCGCACCAGGATGTCCGTCTTCGACTCCTCGCCGCGCAGATAGGTCTTCGAGAGCGGCGGCCGGTTGTAGGGCGGATCGGGCTCGCGGCCGACGAGCAGGATCTCGCCCTCCGCATTCTGCTCACGCAGGTGGCGCGCGCAGTTGCCGGAGGCGAGGCCGCCGCCGACCAGCAGGTAGCTGACCTTCCTATCCGGCACTATCCACCACGGAGGAACGAGACGATCTCGGCGGCGATCTGCTCGCCCCGGTCTTCCTGCAGGAAGTGCGCCCCGCCCTCGATCACTCGCAGGTCCTGCGCACCGGGGATGAAATCCACTAGACGCTGTCCTGTCTTGGGCGTGAAGATCGGGTCCGAGTCGGAGAAGCACACGAGCACCGGCTTGTCCCACTTCGACAGCACCTCCGCGACCTGCCCCATCTCGGCCGCTCCTGGATCGTCGGGGGTGAGCGGCACGAGCAGCGGGAACGCCGCGGTGCCGGCCTTCGAATCGGCGGTTGGCCAGGGAGCTTCGTAGGCATCGATGATGTCCTGCGGGACCTCTGTCTTGGTCGCACCCTGGATCACGAATCCGATCGGCAGGTCGGGATTGCGCTCCGCAAAGTCGCGCCACGCCAGGAAGGCCTTCGACGGCTCGGCCTTGGCGGTGAAAAGTCCGGTGTTGAGGATCACCAGCCGCGCGACCTGGTCGGCGTTCTCGACCGCCCAGCGCAGGCCGATCGGTCCCCCCCAGTCCTGGACGACCACGGTCGCGTTCTCCAAGTCGAGGCGCGCGAGCAGGCGGGTCACGTAACCCACGTGGCGGTCGTAGCTGTACCAGTCGCGGTCGGTGGGCTTGTCGGAGCGCCCGAAGCCCGGATAGTCGGGGACCACCACGCGTGACCCTGCATCGACCAGAGGCCCGATCATCTTCCGGTACAGATAGCTCCAGGTCGGCTCGCCGTGGAAGCAGATGACCGGATCGCCCTGTCCCTCGTCCAGGTAGTGCAGTCGCAGACCGTCGACCTCGGCGTAGTTGGGCTCGAAGTCGAACCCCGGCAGCCCCTCGAACCGCTCGTCGGGTGTGCGGAACACGTCCACGGCGGACAACCCTACTCCCGGGGCGGCTTTCCAGCCGTCTACCGCCGCGCCAGCGCTCTCTCGAGGTCCGGCAGGTACATCTGGATCGTCGTGTCGGTCACCTTGTCGAGCAGCGCGAACCGGTTCTGGATGTCGTTCTCGTCCATCAGCTCCGACTTGGGCGGCGTGGCGTCGGCGTGGCCGCGCGTGAGCTTGCCGCGGAACTCCTCCTCGGACTTCGTCGCGTAGTGGTTCACGCGCAGGCGGTCGAAGGAGACCTCGTTCGTCGCGCTGAACGGCGGTCCCGTGATCGGCTTGCCGTTCTCGTCAACGGTCGGCCCCGACCGGAACATGAAGAAGTGCGGCTGGCAGAACGCGCGCACGTCGCTTGGGTCCACGATCGTCTTGATCGTCTTGTTGACGTTCCGGTCGGTACGGCGGGTGAAGTTCTCGAGCACGAGGCCCTCTGGGCGCGCGCGATGCCCCGAGGTTCCGAACACCGCCCAGTTGACCCCGACTCCGGGCCACTGCTCGTACTCCGAGAGCACGTCCGGCAACGACCTCCCGAGCGGCGAGAACAGGAACTCGTCGAGGTCGATGAACGCGATCCAGCGGGAGTCGCCGCGGTGGCGGAGCAGGCAGTCCTGGTAGGCCTGGATCTGGGCCGGGTGGATCGGCCACGGGTTCAGCTCGACGAGGCCCTCCTCGACGTAGGGCCGCAGCACCTCCTCGTGTTCGTCGGTGCTGCCGTTGTCGTAGAGGTAGAAGCGCTCGACCCCGGCGAGCCTGTGGAACTCGACCCACTCGCGCAGATAGGGGCCCTCGTCGCGGTAGATGGCGCAGACGGCCAGGTAATTCGATGGGGTCAAGCACGCATCTCCACGTACAAGCTCTCGTGGCGCCGGCCGGGCAGGTCGAAGGCCGCGACCTGCGGGTCGCTCCCCTCCTGAAACGCGCGCTGCTCGACCCGCTCGGGGTCCCACCCCGCCAGCGCAGCGGCG
The DNA here is from genome assembly GCA_963785085.1 of uncultured Solirubrobacterales bacterium. GTDB lineage: Bacteria > Actinomycetota > Thermoleophilia > Solirubrobacterales > JBBDJG01 > CAWACB01. The sequence continues at coordinate 156,875 of CAWAUD010000014.1, forward strand.
TGGCGCACCTCGTCGATGTCGAAGATCCACTTGTGGCCCCACATGAAGAAGATCTGGTTCAGCATCCAGGCGGGCCGGCCGGGAACCTCCTGCTCGGCGAACATGCGCAGGCGGCCGAGGTGCTCGCGGTGCTTGGCGAACATCTCTCCCTCGGCATCCATATACCCGCCGGCATAGAGCCGCAGGTCCGGCGTGGAAAGGCGCAGCAGGCCGCCCGGCTTCAACAGCCGCCTCACCTCACCGAGCCAGCCGACCGCCTCCTCGAGTGTGAGGTGCTCGATGAAATGCTCGCAATAGCCCCACTCGAAGACCTGGTCGCTGAACGGATAGGGCTCCACCGAGTCGTGCGGCAGGTAGTAGAGCTCGCCGTCCATGCGCGCGAGGCGCCCGCGCTCCGTCCTCACCCCTTCCTGGTCCTGGGGAAGCAGCCGATCGGTGTTGACGCAGCCGGGCAGCAGCTTCATCGCGCTGCCGAACTGGATTCCCGGCAGGCCGAGGCGATCCATCAACTCGGCGTCGAAGGGCGGAGCCTCCGGCAGGACCTCTACTGAGCTGAACTTCCTCGGCAAGCGTTGCTGCTAGTGGCTCATCTAGGCGACGGCGGCGGCCTGCTCGCTGCGTACGGGTGACAGCTCGACGGGGATCCCGTTCAGCACGGCGTTCCCGGACAGCGGGTCGATCAGCTCCTCGTCGGCCAGCAGGTTGCTGTTGGCACCCGCATGCTCGGCGGCGACCGTCAGCCGCGCCTCCGGATCGTCGTGCCCCCAGCCGTGCGGGATGCTGATGACGCCGGGCATGACCGCGTCGGTCACCTCGACGGGAACGACGATCGAGCCGGCGCGTGAGGTCACCTGCGTCTGCTCGCCATCGATCAGCCCGAAGCGCTCGGCGTCGTCGGGGTGGACGTGCGCCGTGCAGCGCTCCTTGCCCTTCACGAGCTGGGGAACGTTGTGCATCCACGAGTTGTTGGAACGGAGCTGCCGCCGTCCGATCAGCACCATCCCGCCGTTCTGCCGGCGTGACGCGGCGGCTCGCAGCCGTTCGACGTCAGTGGTGATCCGCTCGGGCGCGAGCTCGATCTTGCCGCTCGGCGTACGCAGCACCTCCGGCAGCCGCGGCTCCAGCGGCCCGAGGTCGATGCCGTGTGGAGCAGCCTCGAGCGTCTCGAGCGCGAGCCCGTCGGAGTCGCCGCCGAACTGGTCGCCGTACGGCCCGGATCGCAGCATCCAGTCGAGTATCCGCTCAGGGCCGCGACGCGGCTCGAGTGACTTCATCAGCTCGTCCGGCGAGCGGCCGGTGAGCGGAGAGGCGGGGTCCTGGACCTCGCGTTGGATGAGCGCCGAGACCACGAAGTCGTCGATCGCATCGATGTCGGCGTCGTATCCCTGGCCGCTCGCGATGCCGGTCAGCCGCAGGAGGACCTCCCACTCCCCCAGCGCGTCGGCGGGCAGATCGAACACCGCGGGCGAGTAGTTGGCCACGTTGCGCGCAGCGAGGTTGTAGAGCGCCAGGTCGTAGTGCGACCGGTAGAGCGCCGAGGGCGCCGGCAGGATCACGTCGGCGTGACGCGTCGTCTCGTTGACGTAGATGTCGACGCTGACCATGAACTCGAGCGACTCGAGTGCATCGCGCAGCCGACCCGCGTTTGGAGTGCTCAGAACCGGGTTCCCGGCGAAGGTGAGCAGCGCGCGGATCTGAGAGTCGCCCGGCGTGTCGATCTCCTCCGCCAGGCACGCGCATGGCAGCTCCCCGAAGACCTCATCCACGCCCCGGACGCGGGTCTGCCAGCGGCCGAGCTTCACGCCCTTTCCCTGACCGGGCGTGCCGCGCGTGTTCGACGTCCCGGCGGCCGGACGGGTGAACATCGCGCCGCCCGGGCGGTCGAGGTTCCCCGTCACCACGTTCAGCACGTCGACGAGCCAGCTCGCGAGCGTTCCGAACTCCTGGGTGCAGGTGCCGATCCGGCCGTAGACAGCGGCGCTGTCGGCGGCCGCGAGCTCGCGCGCGATCCGGCGTGTCGTCTCTGCGTCGATGCCGCACGCGTCCGCGACGGCCTCGGGCGCGAAATCGGCGGCAAGGCGCTCCACGTGATCGAGTCCCGCCGTCATCTCGGCGAGCGGGCCGGGCGCGGCCAGCCCCTCGTCGAACAGCGTGTGGACGAGCGAGAACAGGAAGAGCGCGTCCATTCCCGGCCGGATGAAGCACGTGCTCATCGGCCACCTCGGCGGTCCTGCTGCGGCGCGGGTCCACGACCACCACTCGACCGCCGCGCTCCTGGATGCCGCGCAGCCGTCCGCGCATGTCCGGCGCCGTCAGCAGGCTGCCGTTCGACGCGAGCGGGTTGGCGCCCAGCACGAGGAAGTAGCCGGTGCGGTCCACGTCCGGGACCGGGATCGAGATCAACGTGCCGAACATCAGCCCGGCGGACACGTGCTTGGGCATCTGGTCCGACGGTTGCGGCCGAGAAGACGTTCTTCGAGCCCAGCGCCTTCATCAGAACGCGCCCGTAGATGATGGCGTCCATGTTGTGGGCGTTCGGGTTGCCGAGGTACGAGCCGACGGCGTCGCGGCCGTGCTCGGCGAGGATCGGCGTCAGGCGGCGGTCGATCTCCGCGAAGGCGTCGTCCCACGAGACCTCCTCGAACCCGCCCGGGGTCCGGAGAAGCGGGCGGCGGACGCGGTCCGGGTCCTCGTGGAGCGAGCGCACCCCGGTGGCCTTCGGGCAGATGAAGCCGTGGCTGAAGACATCGTCGTCGTCGCCGCGCATGGCCGTGACCTGGTCGCCTTCGATCGTCAGCTCGAGCCCACATGTGGCTTCGCACAGCGGGCAGGTCCGGTAGGCGGTGCGCGACGTAGACATCCTCATCCCCCTCGTGGTAGGTGAGTGAACGGTACCGCAGCAGGGGTATGACTCCCCGTGGCCGAGAGCACGAAGCGCGTCGCGATACTGGACGTCGACGGGACGCTGGTCGACACGAACTACCAGCACACGCTGGCCTGGCAGCGTTCCTTCCGCCAGCACGGGATCGTGCTGCCCGCGTGGCGGATCCACCGGCACATCGGAATGGGCGGAGACAAGATCGTTGGCGCGCTCGCGGGCGAGGACGCGGAGTCGAAATGCGGAGACGACATCCGCGCGGCCGAGAAGGTCCTCTACATGGAGCTGATCGACGAGGTCGAGCCGATGCCGGGAGCCCGGCGGCTGATCGACACGCTCAAGGACAGGGGCAGCCGCGTCGTGCTCGCCAGCTCCGCCAAGCCGAACGAGATCGAGCGCTACATCGACCTGCTGGACGTGCGCGACGTCATCGACGACTGGACGAGCGCGGGAGACGTGGACGCGACCAAGCCCGATCCCGACCTGGTCGAGGCCGCCATCCGCAAGACCGGCTGCTCCGCCGATGACGCGGCGATGGTCGGCGACACGACGTGGGACTGCATCGCCGCCGCGAAAGCCGGCGTGCCGACGGTCGGCCTGCTGTCGGGCGGATTCTCGGAGCAGGAGCTGCGAGAGGCCGGCGCCGTGGCCGTCTACCCCACCCCGGCCGATCTCGTCGAGCGGCTCACCGAGACGCCGCTCGGCTGAGGGTTACGGGACGAACAGTCCCTGCGTGAGGAAGTCGGTGTTCGGGCCGGTGGCCGCGAGCCCGTCCGCGCCACCATCGGTCACCCGAATCTGCCCCAGCTCCCAGACCGCGCGGTTGCCAGAGGCGACCGCGCCCGGCAAGACCGAGTTCACCGACGTGCTGAGCTCGCAGGTCGCGCCGATCGTGGACTGTGTCGCTGCGCATGGCACGGTGACCGGGAAGCTCGTGTCGACGAGCGTTCCGGTGTCGGCGCCCGAGGGACCGTTGGCCCGGTCGGTGATGCGCAGCGCCTGGGTCGCCTGCAGCTCGCCGGTGTAGTCGGACAGGTCGCTGCGCCTGCGGACGTCTGTCATCGAGAAGTTCAGCTGCACGTCGCCGCCGGTCACCCGGTAACGCAGCGACCCGACCGCTTGCGCCGGCCTGCCGTTCGCGTCGGGCGTGCCCACCGTGAGTTGGTCCGAAGACTGCTGCGGAGAGCTGCACGAGCCGAACGACATCGGCGCGGCGTGCATGCGATCCGGGCTCGAGCACGGCTTATAGGCGATCGTCAGCGGCGCGGAGAGAGGCGTTGCCGCCTGCGGCCGCGCGTAGCCGCAATTCTCGAATTTGACGTCGAGTGGTCCGTCGCTGTCGATGATCAGCTGCGGGTTGCAGCTCACGCGCGCGCGCCGCGCGTCGATCGTCACGGTCGAGATGTTGGTCGCCGTTATGTGGAGCCGGTCCGCCACGGGAGCAGATGGGGCCGCGCCCCAGGTCTGAGTCTGGCTCGCGTACGCCATGGCGGGAACCTGCCCGCCGGTGAGCACGCCCGCGCCGTTGACCTGTCCGGACGGCGCCGGGTCGCCGACTCCGAAGCCATCCGAACGGACGTCGATGGTTCCCAGCGGCGCGCTTCCGGACGCGTCGCGCAGGGCCAGGTCGGAGACCCAGTAGGCGTGCCCTGCTGCCGTTCCCGCGTCGGGGAAGTCCATCGTCGGGTTGTAGGCGTACGTGACGTGCGCCGGGTTGCGGTCCACCTTGGTGGTTCCGAGGAAGGACGCGGCCGGGCCGTACGAGTCGTTGATCGCGAGGGCAAAGTGGTCGGCGGTGCCGAACAGGTCCCACTCGTAGCGGTAGCCGAGCTCCTGGAACTTGGCGGCCTGCGCCTGCGCGCCCGCCACGGGCACCAACTCGTCCTCGGTCCCGTTCCAGATCAGGAAGGGGATGTTCCGCACCGACGCGAGCATCCGGTTCGTGTTGGACTGCGCGCCGCCCGGCTGAGGGTCGGCCGGCGGAACCCAGATGCCCTCGCCAGGCGGGCCGACCGTCGGCTGTGCCTTCGCGAACAGGTCGGGGAACTGCGTCGTGAACTTGTAGGTCGCGTAGCCACCCATCGAGTAGCCCGCGATCGCAGTCCAGTCGGCGTCGAGCTGGTAGCGCGCGGCGACGTCGGCCCACACCTCGAAGACGTCAGCGCCCCCGTGGTCGTAGTACCAGGCATCGGGCCCGCGTGCCTCAGAGGTGATCACGATCGACCCGGGCCCACGCTCGCCGAACTGCGACTGGTTCGCGGAGTCCGCGAACTGGTTGTAGTTCGCCCCCAACGAGTGCAGCAGCAGGGTCATCCCGTAGCCGCCGGGCGGCTGGGGCTTGTCCGGAACGTAGATCGCGTACGGCTGCAGCTGTCCGCGGAACCAGCCCTTGCAGTTGGTGATCGGGTTCTCGCAGCCGACGGCGTAGTTGGCACCCTGCTCGGTCTCGAAGTGGCTCGCGAGTATCCGGTTCATCGGGCCCGTCTGCGGGACCCCGCCCGGCTGTCCGGGCATGTCGTCGTCGGTCGCTGCGGCCAGCTTGTTGAAGTCCACGTTGGCGAAGAACTGGCTGATGTCTCCGCTCGCGAGTGCGTGCGCCTGGTCGTTGTCGCGCCACCACGCCGGGTCGGCGATGGCGTTCGGGCTCTGGACCTCGGGCCACGGCTCGTCGAACCGGAAGGCCACGTTGAACAACGCCGCCGCGTTCGGAGCGATGGCGCCGCCGGGCTGGGTCGCGGTCGGGTTCTGCGTCGGCGTGATGTAGGCGCCGGTGGAGGAGTTCCATAGCCCTGTTCCCGCAGCCACCCGGACCACTTGACCGGTGGGGTTCCAGCTGCCGTGCGGGACGGTGACGGTGATCTGGCGCCGCGTCGTGTCGAGGCTCGCGGTCGGCGGGGTCGCTCCCACCGGCTGGCCGCTCGCCGCCGAGATCAGCTCGGCGGTGTTCCCGTGGACCGTCAGGAAGAGGTCGGCCGGCGAGGAGACGTTCGCGCCGTGCGGCCAAGCGACCGGCAGGCCGGCCGTGCCGCCGAGCGCGATCGTGGTCGCCGCGGCGTCGGCGTCCTTGATCGTGTTGAGCGTGATCCGGAACGCCGTCGCGCCGGCCAGCGGCTTGAGCCGCAGCTCGACGATGTCGGCGGCGTTGTTCGCGTACTTCGCGGTGTCGGTCGGGTACGTGTAGGTGCCGGCCGGCCGCGAGAAGCTGTTGCCGCTGAAGCGCGGGTCGTTCTGGGCCGGGTTGCCGAGCGCGCCGTTGTCGTCGTACAGGAAGTCCTGGTAGAGGAACTCCCCGTCGCGGTATGCGCTGGCGCCGGAGACGAGGATCGGCGGCGCCTGCCAGACGCCGGAGTTCTGAAGCTGCGGAGCATCTGCCAGCGGCTGGTACAGGATCGGTGGACCGGGCCGCGGTCCAGGACCGGAGTAGAGAGAGCCGGCGGCGGCGTTCGAAGCCGGGCCCGCGAGCATTGCGGAGCACGCGATCAGGCCCGCGATCGAAGCTCTGACGATCCCCCGGCGCCGCAGCACCCGGCCAACATAGCCGCATCCGCGAAGTCGGTGCGTATTTTCCGGCGAGCCTAGAAGTCGGTGGAGTGCTTCCCCGCGACGTAGGCCATCTGCAGGCCGTCGGAGATCGCAAGCGAGGCGAACATGCTGGCCACGACCCGGGTGTGGCGGGGAGCGAGCAGCATGCCGGCCGTGAACGCTCCGGAGATCCACTGGTCCATGCAGTACGGGCAGGTGAGCAGCTCGCCCACCGTGCGGCGCAGGCCGCGGCCCTTGGGCGCTTCCTCGACCTCGCCCTTGCCCGAGTGGCCTTTGTAGCGGGTGAATGGCGCGCGTGCGAAGCCCGTCACTGACTCCTTGGTGATGATGCGGCTGAGCTTGTGGGTCGCGATGCCAACGAGCAGGATGTCCTGCGCCGGGATGCGCTCCGGCACCTTGCCCTCCCGATCCGCCTTGAGCAGCGCCGACGCGAACGCCGTGTTGAAGACACCCGCGAGCAGCGCGTAGTTGGCGAGCGGGCGCCGGTCGCCGTGCTCGTGCGCGTGGTCGCCGTCCTGTGTCTGTTCGAGAGCTTCTACGTCTACGGCCATCCGGGTCGGTTACCCGTCAGGCCCAGCTCTGCAACCCCGTGAAGAAGGCGCCGAGCATCGTCCCGAACGCGTCGTCGGGCAACGCGTCGGGGTCCAGCAGCATCTCGAACGCCGCGCCATTCGCCATCGCGAACGTCATCGCGGACACGTGCTCGACGGGAATCGGCGACTCGATGCCGAGCCGTTCGAGCCGGCGCCGGTAGACGTCGGCGACGCGCTCCTGGAGGACGCGGTAGCGCTTCACCAGCTCGGTGCGGAACCGCTCGTCCCGCGCGGCGTAGGCGGCGAACTCGAAGAACAGGCGCTGCCACTCCGGGTCGGCGCGCAGGTAGTCCTCGAAGTCGGCGCCGGCCCGCCGCGCCTGTTCCCGCGGCGCGGCGTCGCTCTCGGTCACCCGCTCGATCTCCGCCAGCCGCTCGGCGAACCGCTCGTCGAGCATCGCGAGGAAGATCTCCTCCTTGCTCGCGAAGTTCGCGTAGAAGGCGCCCTTCGTGAAGCCCGCGTCCTCGGCGATCTCGTCGACAGAGGCGCGCTCGAGCCCGCGGCGGCCGAACACCCGCGCCGCCGAATGCATCAGGCCCGCGCGTGTGCGCGCCTGTTGCTCCTTGCGGGTCAGCCGCTGGCGCGTGGCCGTATCACTACCTCCGCCCCACGGTTGGGGATCAATGCGATAACGCGGCGGCCGGTCCGCTCCGACCGCTGCTCGCTGGGGCGCAGGCTGACCCGCGCCACGATCCGCGACAGCACGGTCTTCATCTCGTACAGGGCGAAGCTGGCGCCGAGACAGCGCCGCACTCCGCCGCCGAACGGGATCCACGTGTAAGTGCCGGCGGCCTGCTCGAGGAAGCGCTCCGGCAGGAACCGCTCGGGCTCGGGATAGACGTCGGGCCGGCGGTGCACCAAGTAGATGCAGGGAGCGACGAGCGTGCCGCCCGGCAGCAGCCTGCCGCCGACCTCCATAGGGCCGGTCAGGCGGCGCAGCACGATCGGGAGAATCGGCCGCAGGCGCAGCGTCTCCTTGCAGACCGCGTCGATGTAAGCGTCCTCACCCGCCTCCACCTCGGCGCGAAGCCGCTCGAGCTTGTCCGGGTGGCGGACCAGGCGCTCCATCGCCCAGGACAGCGCCGTGGCGGTCGTCTCGTGCCCGGCGACCAGCAGCGTCATCAGCTCGTCGCGCACCTCCTTGTCACTCATCGGCCGGCCGTCCTCGTCGGTGGCCTGGAGGAGCAACGACATGATGTCCGCGCGCTGCTCGAGGTCTCGCGCCGCGCGGCGCGCCGCGATCTCCTCGAAGAGGATCTCGTCGACCGGCTCGATGACCTTCCGGAACGGGCCGAAGGTGGTGGCGCGGTGTGGCCCGAGCACACTCAGCATCGCCAGCTGCGCAGGTGAAGCGCTCCACTCGAGCAGGCGCCGCAGGGCGCCGCCCAGTCGATCGAGGCGCTCCGCGTCGGTGAGGCCGAAGACGGCGCGCATGATCACGTCGAGCGTCACGGCCTGCATCGCGGGCGCGAGCTGGAAAGGGCGGCCGGCGGGCCACTGGTCGATCTGCCGGTCGGCGGCGGCGGCCATCAGCTCGCCGTACTGCTGCATCCGCTCCCCGTGGAAGGGCGGCAGCATCATCTTGCGCTGGGCCATGTGCTGGTGGTCGTCGAGGAGGAGCACCGAGTTGGGCCCCAGAACCGGCAGCAGGACGACATTCGCCTCGCCGGCGTGAACGAGCTCCGGTGGAGCGGTGAACACCTGCTTGATCGCCTCCGGGTTGGAGACCATCACCCAGGTCCCCTCGTTCGCCAGCCGGATCGAGAACATGTCGCCGTAGCGCTCGCGCATGCGCAGCATGAACGGGCCCGGGCGGGTGAGCCACGCGAGGGTCTGAACCGGGAGCGGCATCGACGGACCCGGTGGAACGCCCTCTTCGAGCGCGGCGGGAGGCGGAGCTAAGGCTGTCCGGTCCAGCACGGTCATTCGCATACGGGACGGTATCCGAATACCGCTCGGTATGTCAAGCGCCGCCCTCGTAGGCGGGATTGGGGATCGGCAGCAGCGCACCGGTGTCCTCGAAGAAGCCGTCGATCAACCGGTCGAGCTCGTCAGCGAGGGCGCCCTCCTCCCCTGCCAGGTCGCGCGTCTCACCGATGTCGGCCTCGAGGTCGTAGAGCTCGCGCGCCGGGTCGGACCCCGGGGTCAGCCAGCGGATGAGCTTCCACCTGCCGCGCCGCACGCTCGCCGACGGCCGCAGGGCCGCCTTGTCGTTGGGCTGGAAGTTGAAGATGCACTCGCGCTGCGGTCCGGCGCCGCCGGCCAGCACGCCGGCGAAGCTCGTGCCGTCGAACCGCTCGCCCTCGGGCGCAGGGAGGCCGAGCAGGTCGAGCAACGTCGGGAACAGGTCGGCCGACATGACCGGGTCGGCGGTCATGACCCTCGCGCGAGCCCCAGTGGGCCACGCAACGATCAGCGGCACCCGAACGCCCCCTTCATAGAGCGAACCCTTGCCGTCGCGAAGCGGCGCGTTGCTGGTCGGCGCCAGACCGTCGGCCCAGCGCAGCCAGTCCTCGCGACGGCGCTCGTCCTGCCCCATCGCGCGCCAGTAGCCCGGCAGGTTGCTGCGCACGTTGCCGCCGTGGTCCGAGGTCAGGACCACGATCGTGTTCTCGGTGAGCCCGTTGTCGCGCAGCGCCGCGAGCACCCGGCCGAGGCTCTCGTCGATGCTGCGCAGCATCGACGCCATGATCGGGTTCCCCTGCAAGCCCCTTGGGTCGCGCCGTGCGGCGAACTCGCGCGTGTGCTCCTCGCGGTGATCCCATGGCCCGTGCACGGCGAAATGCCAGAGGTTGAGGAAGAAGGGCCGGTCGGCGCTGTCGGCGACGAAGCGCGCCGCCTCCTCGCCGAGCCGGTCGGTCAGGTACTCGCCGTCGGGCCCGGGCGTGATCGTGCCCTTGCGGAAGCTGTAGGGCGACCAGTAACCGTTCGGGCGCGGCGGTCCTGGGTCCGGGACGCCGTGAAAGGCGACGTCGAAGCCGCGCCGCTCGGGCCAGTGGCGCTCTGGCGCACCGAGATGCCACTTGCCGAAGTGGCCCGTCCGGTAGCCGGCGTCGCGCAGGGTCGCCGCGAGTGTCGGCTCGCCGGGCGGCAGGTGCCGCCGGCTCTGGGGGGAGATCATCCGGCGGTCCGGCGGCGCGGACTCCGGATACGGCGGCAGGTCATCGGGCCCGTGCAGGTGCCCATCCGGCGCCGTCACGCCCAGGCGGGCCGGGTACTTCCCCGTCAGCAGGCTCGCGCGGGTCGGCGAGCACAGGGGCGAAGCGGCGTATGCGTCGGTGAACATCGTGCCTGCCCGGGCGAGGGCGTCGATGTTCGGCGTCTCGTAGTAGGTGCTCCCGTAGGCGCCGGAGTCGGTCCACCCCATGTCGTCGACCACGAACAGGACGACGTTCGGGCGGCGCTCGGACACGCCGCGCATCGTAAGGGCGCCGCTACTCACCCCTCAATGTGACTGACCGCACGAACCGTGCCCGCGTGCGTGGCTATGGTCCGAGGCTCCGATGAGTGCATCGGCTCCACTGCCGCCAGGACCGAGCATGCCGCCCGCGCTGCAGACGCTCGGCTGGTGGACGCGGCCGGTGGCGCTGCTGGAGGGATGCCGCGCCCGCTACGGCAAGCGGTTCACGCTGCGGTTCCTCGCCACCCCGCCGTTCGTCAACCTGGCGGACCCCGATCAGGTGCGCGAGATGTTCACCGCCCCGCCTGAGGTCCTGCACCCCGGCGAGGGCGCGCGTGATGCTCGAACCGGTGATCGGCGCCAACTCGGTGATCCTGCTCGACGAGGGCGACCACCTCGAGCAGCGCAAGCTGATGCTCCCGGCGTTCCACGGCGAGAAGATGCAGCGTCTCTCCGGGACCATGGAGGAGGTCGCCGTGCGCGAGATCGAGAGCTGGCCCGACGGCGAGCCACTCGCCCTCCATCCCCGTTTCCAAGCGCTCACGCTCGAGGTGATCCTGCGGGCCGTTTTCGGGCTCGACTCAGGTGCCCGGCTCGACCGGCTGCGCGTGCTGCTTCACGCATCCTCGAGTTGGTGGAGGGCCCATGTCGCTGCTGCCATTCCTGCAGCGCGAGCTCGGCGGACGCGAGCCCGTGGGGGCGGCTCGTCCGCCTGAGGGCCGAAGCGGACGACCTCATCCACGACCTGATCGAGGAGCGCCGCGGCCGCGAATGACATTGACCGGGACGACGTGCTCTCCATGCTGCTCGCGGGACGCCACGAGGACGGCTCCCCCATGTCCGATCAGGAGCTGCGCGACGAGCTCATGACCCTGCTGGTCGCCGGCCACGAGACGACCGCGTCGCAGCTCGCGCTGGCTGTTCGAGTGCCTGGCGCGCGAGCCGCGCGTCGTCGAGCGCCTGCGGGCCGAGGTCGCCGCCGGCGACGAGGACGCCTACCTGACGGCCACGATCCAGGAGGCCATGCGGCGCTATCCGGTGCTCCCGAACGCCGCTCCGCGCTTGGTGAAGGAGCCCGTCGAGATCGGGGGCTGGACCTACCAGCCGGGCGCCTGCCTGATCGCCAACGCGTATCTCATTCACCACGACCCCGACGATCTATCCCGAGCCGTACTCGTTCCAGCCCGAGCGCTTCGTCGAGAAGCCGCCTGGCACCTACACCTGGTTCCCGTTCGGCGGTGGGCGCAGGCGTTGCGTCGGAGCGAGCTTCGCGATGCTCGAGATGAAGATCGTGCTGCGGGCTGCGATCGAGCGGACCGACATACGCGCCGGATACGACGGGCCCGTCTTCAGCAAGCGCCGGGGTATTACTCTCAGCCCGCGCAGTGGTGCTACTACCGTGCTTGTTCGCCTAAACACTTCTCAGCAGGAGGGCTTGAATGAATCTCTACGTGATCCTTCGCCGCAGCGGGTGGAAGTCGCCGCAGGACCTTGAGGCAGCGGCCAAGCGCTCGGCCGACGTCGGTGACAACCAGATGTCCGACGACATCCGCTGGATCCGCAGCTACGTGCTCGAAGAGGGCGGCGGCTCGGTCGGAACGGTCTGCATCTACGAGGCAAGCAGCCCCGAGGCGATCCGCAAGCACGCCGGCGCGGCAGACCTGCCGGTCGACGAGATCATTCCGATCGCGGACACGGTGATCGTCCGCCCGGACCCGGTGCCGGCGGCTTCCTGAAGCCGGCCCGCGCCGACTACATGGACGGCTGAGCCTTCGGCGCACGGCGCGCGTTAGAGCCGTTGCGGCTCGCGCGCGTGGCAGGGCGCCGGGGCGCCGTCTCGGCCGCCAGCTGGTGCAGCTCTGCGATCGACTCCTCGACGTACTCGGCGAGGCGCTCGAGGTCCGGCATGGCGTCGTAGTCGCCGATCAGGTTGATGAAGACCGAGCCGTTGTAGCTCATGATCGCCACCGCCAGGGCGTTGCGCGGAGCCAGGAACGCGACCGGCCGCAGCTGCAGCAGCTCGCGGCCCAGCAGGTAGATCGGGAACTGCGGGCCCGGGACGTTCGTGACCAGCAGGTTGTAGAAGCGGTTTGAGAAGTTGAGCCGCGACGCCTGCGCCAGGATCGTGGGCGGCGCGAAGTCCTGCAGATTGGCGATCATCTCCGCGCCCTGGGCCTGCTTGGACTCCTTGAGGCCGGCCATCGACTCCCGCACGATCCGGTAGCGCTCCCGCGGCGAGTTCGCGTACACCGGCAGCGGTCCCATCATCATCGTGATCCGGTTGCCGAGCGCGGCCTCCTCGCCCTTCGGGCGGATCGAGACGGGGACGCAGCCCCGTAGCTGCAGGCCCTCGGTCCGGATGCCGCGCGAGTGGAGCCACTTCTGAAGCGCGCTCGCGACGACCGTCAGGAACACGTCGTTGACGGTGCCGCCGAGGCCGTCCTTGATCTCCTTCAACTCCGACAGCGACGTCTCGACCCACAGCACGCGGCGATGGGTGCCGATGTCGCCGTTCAGCGGCGTCTTGGGCGCCGGGTTGACCATCGACCACATGACCTCGCCCATTCCCTCAGCCGCCTCGCGGACCGAATCCAGCGTCGTGGCGGGGTGCGCGACCATCGAGACGGCCTTGCGCGCGAGGCCGAACGGCAGCTTGACCAGGCCCTTGACGCCGTCGGCGATCAGCTCGCGATCCGAGGGCTCCTGGTGGGGCCGCCACGAGTCGCCTGCCGGCAGGTCCGGCGTCCCCGCGGGCCCCGTGTCGAACATGACGGTCGTGAGGTCGACGCCCGAGACACCGTCGACCAGCGAGTGGTGGACCTTCGAGATGACCGCGAAGCGATTGTCCTCGAGTCCCTCGACGAGCCAGATCTCCCACAACGGCTTGGAGCGGTCGAGGCGCTGCGAGAAGATCCGGCCGACGAGCTGGCGGAGCTCGTGCTCGGACCCGGGCGACGGCAGCGCCGAGTGGCGCACGTGGTAGCCCAGGTTGAAGGAGGGATCGTCGATCCACATCGGGCGCCCCATCTCCAGCCGCGGATGGGCCAGCTTCTGCCGGTACCGGGGCACCATGTGCAGGCGGGAGGAGACGTGCTCCTCGAACTCCTCGCGCGCGGGCGGCGGCCCTTCGAACACCAGCACTCCGCCGATGTGCATGTGCGTGCCCGCCTCGCGAACCAAAAATGAGGCATCGACCGCCGACAAGCGGTCCTTGTGCTTCGGCGTGCCCGCCATGTTCGTCCCCTTCCTTCGGGTTTGCCGACAGCGAGCGTACCTGAGCGGCGGACGGTCGTCAGAAAAGTGAACGCCGTCGTGCCGTTGGGCGGGCCGGCGCTTCGAGCCGCGAGCGCCGGCCTATCGTGGGTGCTGCGCGAGTTAGCTCTTTCCGCCCGAGCTCGGCTCCCACTTCGCCCCGGAGGGCGCGAGGGTGTACCACTCGGCGCCGAACTGATCGAGGCCCTGTCCCTTCGTCTGCCCCGCCTTCGTGTCGCCGGCGTAGTAGTAGAGCGGGTGTCCCGCGTACACCACCTGCTGCTTGCCGTCCGAGCGCTTGCTCGTCGTGAGCTTGGCCGCCGTGACGCCCGAGCCGGCCTTCGGGCTCCCGGAGGTCGTCAGCGGAGGCCAGGCGGCGGCGCACCCGCCGGAGCACATGCTCGTCGGGGTCTTGTCCTTCTCGAACAGGTAGAGCGTGCGCCCGTCCGTGCCGACGATGACCGTCCCGATGCTCGTCTTGGCGGCCGACACGGTTGCGGTGCCGCTGCTGTTGCTGGCCGTGGTGGTCCCACCGTAGGCGCCGCCGTAGCCACCTCCGGAGGTCTGCGCGTTGCTCGAGGTGGTGCCCGAGCTGCTGGAGTCGTTGTTGCTGCTGCCGCAGCCCGCGACAATCACAGCGACCAGCGCCACCCCCAACGCCATCGCGATCCATTTCACAGAGCTCTTCATGGATGTTCCCTTCTGATCGGTACGGCTGCCCTTGACGCCACTGACACGGACCAGGCCGTGCCGCGGTTCAATCGTTGAACCGAATCGACCCCGGCGACGTGTTAGGGGCAGTGATGACTGACGAGCCGCTCGACGCGGCGCAAGAGGAGGAACGACGAGTGCGGGCTCTCTACGCAGAGCACGGGCAGGTGCTGCAGGGTTACGTGACCCGGCTGACCCGCGACCCGCAGCGAGCCGAGGACATAGTCCAGGAGACGCTCGTTCGCGCCTGGCGGCGGGGCGAATCGCTGAGTGGCGATCCCCGATCCCTGCGGCCGTGGCTGTTCACCGTCGCGCGCAACCTGGCGTTTGACGATCACCGCGCCCGGGCGAGGACCGAACTGGTCGCCCCCGAAGCGTTCACGGACGAGGCCGACACGGCAGCTGCGCTCGATCGCACCCTGGAGACTTGGCAGATCACCGAGGCACTGGCCCATCTGTCGCGGGATCACCGCGAGGCGATCGCGGAGACCTTCTTCCGCGGGCATTCGGTCGCGGAGGCCGCGACTGCGCTCGGCGTGCCGCCGGGCACGATCAAATCGCGTACCTACTACGGGCTGCGTGCGCTGCGGTCCGCGCTGGAGGAGCAGGGATGGGGCGGTTGAGCGCCGGCTGCGACTCGCTCGAGCGCCTGTCGCTTGGCGCCTACGTGCTGGGCGCACTCGACCCGGTGGAGCGTGCCCGATTCGAGCAGCACCTCGAGTCCTGCTCCGCATGCCGGGAGGAGCTGGTCCAGATGGCAGGACTGCCCGGCCTCCTGTCGCGCGTGAGTCTCGAGGACGCCCTCGATCCGCCGTCCGTTGCTCCATCGCCCGCACGCCGGCGCCGCTTCGCCGCCATCGGCAGCGTGGCCGCGGTGGCCGCCGTGGCGGCGGCGCTCATCCTCGCGCTGGTGACGGGCGGCAACTCCGACTCGCCGAACCGGCCCCAGACCGTCGCGGCGACGAACCAGCGGACCGGCGTGTCGGCGAAGATGGCGCTGCGCCCCGCGCCCTGGGGCACGGAGGTGAAGGTGCGGCTCGCCGGCGTCACCGCCGGGACTCGCTGTCGCCTCGTGGCCGTCGGGCGGGACGGTTCCCGCGAGATCGCCGGCACCTGGCGCGCGGACTACGAAGGACGGGCTGACGTCCGGGCCGCCACCGCGATCCCGGTGAGCGATGTGGCATACCTCGACGTGGTGGCCGGCGGGCAGCGCCTCGTGCGCGCCACGCTCTAGCCCACCGCGCCGGCTACTTCATCAGGTACTCCATCGCCTCGACCGGGTCCGAGAAGAGCATCAGCGCGTCGTCGGTGGCGACAAGCCGGCCGAAGTGAGTCGACATCTCGTGCTGGAGCGAATACGAATCCAGCTCGAAGCCGAGCTCCTGGCTGACCTGGTCGAGGTCGATCACGAGCCGGTCCTTGGCACGGATCTCCCAGAAGGACGGCTGCTCGATGATCTCGATTCCCTCCTGGGCGCCCATCACCGCCGCGACCGCGTCGCCCTCCTCGCTCTTGGCCATCACGATTCCGACGTAGTCGTAGGTCTTCTCGCCGCTCATGCCGCGCCTCCGCCGCCGGCGCCGTTTCCGTCAGCCCGCACTCGCGCGAGCAGCTCGTCGACGTCGATCTGAACGTTCGCGCGGGCATCGTCGAAGGAGATCCCGGCCGGCAGCTGGTCGAACACCGGCTTGAGGCCGAGCGCCGCCTCCTCGGCGAGCGGCATCCAATCGGCAAGCCAGCCGTCCAGCACCACGCGGTTGGCCTCGCCATGCTCCTCGTCAGCGAGCACGAAGCCCATCAGCTCGGCGGTCCAGTTGCGGACCCACTCCCACTCGAGCTGCGCGACGTGGCTCACCGCTTGAGTGATGATGTCGCCGTTGAAGCGCACCGAGCGCATCAGCAGCTCCCGCCTGGTCATCAGGCCAAACGTGGTCTCGAAGCACATGTTGGCGGCGAAGACACGCTCTCCCCAGTCGGGCGTCGCCCGCAGCTTCTCGACGTAGCGGCGAGCGGGCTGCCACGGCTCGTCGTTTAGCCAGCTCTGTTTTGCCCGGTCCACCGGGAAGTCGCCGAACTGCTCCTCCAGGTCCATCCCGTACAGGACGTAGGCCTGGGCCTGGCGCTGCTTCATCGCCGCCTCCAACGCGACGGCGTGCGTGATCGTGTCCGACAGCGTGTCGCGCGCGGCGCTCGCCAAGGCGAGCCAGATCCCGTGCTCGGCGAATGCCGGCACCTGCAGGTTCGCGCGCAGGAACTCCACCCATTCGGGCGAGAAGTCATCGAACGCGCGCTCGCGCTTGGCGGTGCGCACGGCGCCCTCGATCAGCTGCTCGTATGCGGCGCCGGTCTGGTAGTAGGGCCGCTCCCACATCTGGCCCGGGTCGCGGAACGCGTACCAGTCGACCGACTTGAGCGCGGTCGAATCGTCCCACCACATGCCGCGGCCGTCCTCGAAGTGCACGGGCCATTCACGATCCACATGGCGGTGCACGGACGGCTGCGAGTCGACCGTGACGTCCTCGTAGACCGTTGCGCGGCGCTTCTTCGGCGTGTACCAGAGGAACGAGCGCTCGGGCTCGTCCCCGCGCCGGCCGGCGCCGTCGCCGACCTTCTTCACGGGTGGTGTGGCTGACATTCCGATGCCTCCCTAAGCAGCAGCCGACTCCGCGTCGGCACTCGTCGTGAACTTGTCATGGAAGATGCGTCTCTCGTCGATGCCGTGCTGCTCGGTCGCCAGCTCGGCCATCGCGTCGATCATCGGGGGCGGGCCGCACATGTAGAGCTCGGGGTCCTCCATGCCGGCCAGGCACTCGCCGGCGGTCTCGTGGACGAAGCCGCCCACCACCGGCGTGAACTCGAAGTCCGCGAGCGACGCGCCCAGCTGCTCGACGACGTCGACGTAGTACAGGTCCTCGTCGCTGCGCGCGCCGTAGAAGAAGCGCACCGGGCGCGTGCTGCCCTCGCCCGCGAGGCGGCGCAGCAGCGACAGGATCGGCGCCATGCCCGAACCGCCGGCGACCATCAGGATCGGCCGCGGGTTCTCGCGCAGGTGGAAGGCCCCGTAGGGCCCGGTGAAGCCGAGCGTGTCGCCCGGGTTGATCTCGCCGTCGAGCATCGAGGAGAAGCGCCCGCCGGGGTAGCGCTTGACGATCAGCTCTATGCGGCCGTCGCCGGGCAGGTTCGCCATCGAGAACGAGCGCCGCGCCTCGTCGCCGCCGGGCACCCAGATGTCGACGTACTGGCCGGGCAGGAACGAGAAGTCCTCCGGCTCGTCGACCTTCAGCTCCAGGCGGCGGATGTCATGCGTCAGCGCCTCGACGGCGGTCACCGTCGCGGACCCGTCGCGGATCGCGTTCTCGAGCCGGTAGTTGTCCGGGTCGAAGTGCAGCAGCTCGACGACCAGGTCCTCCTCCGGCATCGCGCGGCACAGCAGCGTGTAGCCGTTCGTCTCCTCCGACTCCGACAGCGCGAACGTCGAGTAGGGCTTCAGCACCACCTCGCCCTCGAGCAGGTAGGCCTTGCAGGCGGAGCACTGCCCCTCTCTGCACCCGTAGACGAGGTTGAAGCCGTGCCGGAAGGCGGCGTCGAGGACCGACTCCTCCTCGTCGCAGTCGATCTCCTCGCCGATCGGCTCGAAGAGGACCCGCGGGCTCATGGGCTGCTGCTCCCTGCTGCGCTAGCCGGCCGTCCCCACGCTCGCCGGCGCGGCGTGGCCGTTCGACTTGCTCCAGGGCGCGGCCGCCTGCAGCCCGCCGTCGATGTGGCCGTTGGGAGTGACGAGGCCCACGGAGGAGCCGTTCGGCAGCCCGAGCTTCTCGGCCGTGACGATGTTCGGGCTCTGGATGTGGAAGTCCATGCTCTTCGAGGTCCGTGAGCGTCCACATACGGTCGCCGTTCACGTGCGGCTGCGGCACGAGCGTCTCGCCGTCGGAGCGCACGTACCCGAGGTGGCGGACCAGCTCCGAGATCTCCCAGCCGTGGTAGCGGTCGAAGTAGTTGCGGTCGCCGACGTAACGGCCGGGGTTCGACTCGTCGAGCCACTGGCATTCCTTCGAGCAGTAGAAGCGCGTGTGGCCATCGACCGCCCGGTGGCACATGTCCTCCTCGAAGACGCAGCCCATCAGGCAGACCCAGCACGACGGCGACGCCTGGTCGTTCGCCATCTGCATCAGGTGCTTGAACTGCTGCGGGTCGTGGCGGGTGGCGCGGAAGGTCTCCCACACCGCCCCGTAATCGGCGTACCAGCCGGGATAGTGGTCCTCGAACCACTCGAAGTCGCGCTCGTCGAGCCCGTCCATGCGCCAGAAGTTGAGCATCCAGAAGGCGCTCGATCCGAGCATGTTGCGGTGCACCATGCCGCGCTTCAGCCGGTCGCGCGCGCGGTCGAACAGCGACGAGTCGAAGTTCAGCCCCAGCTTGCCGAGCTTGAGGACGTACGAGCGGTACCAGTCGTCCTCGATCCACCGCTCCCACTTGTCCATGTAGCTCTCGGTGTCGCTGCGGTCATCGGAGCCGTACTCCATGATCCCCGAGCCGAAGCCGTCCAGGTAGGCGTGGTTGATCCACCACGCCTGCCCGAGGTCACGCTCGATCAGCGGCGCGTTGTCGTCCTCCTGGAGGACGGTCAGAAGCGTGGCGTAGCCGTTGGAGATGTGACGCGCCTCGTCCGACTGCACGGACAGGTACGTGGTCGGCAGCGTGAAGTCGCCGTTGCGCGCGCCGACGTCGGGCAGCGCCACGAAGGCGATGTTGGTGAACGCCGTCTCGGCGACGACCTGGAGGGTGAAGGCGCACTGGACCGGGTCGCCGACGATGAAGTGAGACAACATGTTGAGCGCCTGGCGAGTCCCGACGTTGTTCGCGAGCGCCTTCGGACCGAGGTGCCAGCCGGCGGGGTCGGGAGTGTTCTTCGCGTACCAGCGCGCGAGCGACATCTGCATCCCGGTGTGGCGGATCTCGTCGACGAACTGCACGTGGTAGCCGTTGCGCAGCTCGTTGTTGGGGATCGCGTCGATCAGCATCGACATGCAACGCCCGGCGCCGACCTCGGCGTACGCGGTCGCGACGATGTAGGGCTTGATGATCTCGAGCCACTTCGGACCGGCCTTGCTCGTCATGTCGGCCCGGACCGCGGCGTCGTGCCCGCCGTACACGCGCTCGTCCTTCTCGAGCTCCATCGGAAGGTATTCCCGCATGATGTGCTTCATCGGGTCCTTCGCCTTGTCCGGGAACTTGTACCGGGACGGATACTTGTTCGCGGGCTCGAAGTAGGTCGGCTCCCATCCAAGCTGGGAGATGCGCTCGTGAGTCTTGGTGATGCTGCGGCGACGGGTCGTAGTGCTCAAGGCGATGTCCTCCCTCGCGGAGTGGCGGTCCGAGACGCGAAGATATACCCTTACTGACGTGGAGTCAATACCATCTGACGGACATGAGCACACCCACCACTGAGAACATCCCCAAACGCCGCCGCCGATCCCCCGAGTCGGCCGAGCGCGAGATCCTCGCGGCGGCCGAATCCTTCCTGCGCGAGCGCCCGTTCCACGAGATGACCGTGGACGAGGTGATGGCCGGCACGACGCTCTCGCGGCCGTCCTTCTACGTCTACTTCCCCGACCGCAATCACCTGGTGATCCGCCTCGTCGACGAGGTCGGCGCCGAGGTGTTCGCGATGGCCGAGCGCTGGCTGACGGGCACCGGTGATCCGCGCTTGGAGGTGCGCGCGGCGCTCGAGGGAGTTGCCGCCGTGTGGTCCGAGCACGGGCTGCTCCTCGGCGCGATGGCGGACGCCGGCAAGCACGACGACGAGGTGGACACCGCCTATCGCACGCTGCTCGGCCGGTTCATCGACGCGACCGCTGAGCACATCGAGGACGACATCAAGGCGGGCCTGATCGAGCCGCTCGACCCGCGCGAGACCGCCCGCGCGCTGATCCTCATGACGGAGCGCTACCTCAACGCGACCTTCGGGCACGATCCGGTGGCCCCCATCGAGACGGCCGTCGACACACTCTGGACGCTGTGGGTGCGCGCGCTGTACGGCCCGCCCGCACAGCCCTAAAGGGGGCGTTCGGGTGCAGGAGGTGCTGCGGGACGTCGTTCACTGGTCGGCCACGCACCCGACGCTCGGAATCGAGGTCTCCTCTTACTGGCTGGACGCGGACGGCATCGCGATCGACCCGCTGCTGCCGCCCGAGGTCATGGACTGGCTCCGCGAGCGGCCGGTCAAAGCCACGGACGTACTGCTCTCGAATCGTCATCACTACCGGGACAGCGGCGTATTGGTCGAGGAGTTCGACGCCATCGTCCACTGCAACGCGGCCGGCCTGCACGAGTTCGACGAGGAGCAACACGTAAAGGGATTCGAGCCCGGCCACATGCTGCCGGGAGGCGTGATTGCGTTCGAGATCGACGCCATCTCTCCGGACGACACCGCCCTCGTGCTTCCCGGGGTCCGGGCGGTGGTGCTGGCGGATGCGGTGATCCGCATGGAGGGCAGGAAGGAAGGCGGCCCGTTGCGGTTCGTGTCCGACGGCCTGATGGACGACCCGGAACGTGACAAGGCGGCGATCGTCGCCGCCCTGAAGCGGCTCCTGGAAGATGTCGACTTCGAGCACCTGCTGCTGGCCCACGGCGGCCCGCTGATCGGTGACGGCCGCGAGCAGCTTCAGCGGTTCGTCAGCAGCGGCGGAGCTTCGGGCTCAGGCGCCTGAGGGCGCAGCGCCTCCTCGCCGGCCAGCTGGTGGCGGATGCGGTCCCGTGCGGCGCTGAAGCGAACCGCCTCGTAGGCGATCAGCAGAGAGAGGCCGCCGGCGACGATCGCGACGCTCGCCAGGGCTGAGATCTCCCGTGCGAGCGGGATGAGGGCGACCAGCAGGATCGCGGTCGCGAGCCGCTGCCGGTTCAGCGTGTGGATGTTCCGCCAGCGGAAGGCGACGTGACCGAGCAGGTACAACGCCGTTCCGCCGAACATCGCCACGGCGGGGATGGTCTTCAGCGGCTCGCCGACGTCTCCGATCGTCTTCTTCAGACCGAGGGCCGAGAGCACGATCCCGGCGACCAGCAGCAGGTGGATGTAGGAATACGAGTCGCGCGCTATCTCGTTCTGCTCACGTCCCGGCGTGGCGTTCGAGAGCTTTCGCTCGGCGACCAGGGCGACCACGTCGAAGTAGAGCCACCACATGGCCGCGGCGATCGTGATTCCCAAAATGGCCGCGGTGACCACGCCCGCGTCGACTCCGACCTGGGAGCCCGCGCCGATGGCGACGATCGACTCCCCGAGCGCGATGATCACGATCAGCCCGTGCCGTTCGGCGAAGTGGCTTGGCGCCAGCTTCCAGCCCTCCGAGCCGAACAGGAACGGCCCCAGCAGGTCGAGCAGCAGGGCCGTCACCCAGAGCGCACCCTGCGGGGCACCATCGGTGAGTGCCGCAGCGAACAGCAGGCCGACGCCGATGGTGGTGCTCCAGGCGAGCCCGGTGAACACAGAGTGACGCAGCTCCGGGTCGTCCCTGCCCGCCATCAGGAGCAGGATCACTTGCCCGAAGCGCACCACTCCATAGGCGCATGCGAACAGCAACGCGCGGTCCCCGAAGGCGTCGGGAACGCACAGCGACGCGACAAGCAGCGCGGCCATCGCGCCGAACATCGCGAACCGGACCGCGCCCTCCTCGGGGTTCACGACGCTCGTCAGCCAGGCGTAGCCGACCCACGCCCACCACAGCACGCCGAGGATCAGGACGCCCTGGAAGAGCCCCTCCCACGTCGGGTGCTTCGCCATCAGCGCGGTGCACTGCGTCAGCGCAAGGACGAATACGAGGTCGAAGAACAGCTCGAGCGGCGTGACGCGCTCCTCCGAGCGCAGCACGACGCGGTGTGACGATGTCCCTACTCCGGCCAGAAGTCCTCGTGCAGCTCGACGTCGTCGCGGACGTTCTCGTGGCGGGTCGAGACGATGATGATCTCCGCGTCGTCGTCGCTGTCGTTCCAGATCGACCGAACCGCGCTGGGCGCGAGGCGCACGGCGTGCCGCGGGCCCACCTCGATCACCTCATCGCCGATCTTGAACTGCAGGTTTCCGGAGATGACGAAGACGAGCTCTTCCTGGGTCTTGTGGGAGTGCCCGTAGCTTCCCTTGCCCCCCGTCTGCGGCGGCATCCGGCGGAAGGTCAAAGCGACCTGCTCGGTTTCGAGCGGACCGGTGAAGAAGTGCATCTCACCGGGGTAGCCGCCGGACGCGTCGGGCACGTCTTCAACGGACAGGATCGTGTACTCGGCCAAGGCTCCTCCTTCGTGGGTCGCGGATAGCCGCAACGGTAACCGGAGCCACTGCCGAGAGGCTCAGCCGTCCTGGATCACCGAGAGCACGTTGCCGGCCGGGTCCTTGAACCACGCGATCAGCGGTCCGCCACCGCGGAAGATCCCCTTCTCGTCGGTCTCGACCTCGGTGCCTCTGTAGTGCTCGAACTGCACGCCGCGGTCGAAGAGATCGTCCACGGTGGCTTCGATGTCGTCCACGGGAAAGTTGAGGATCGTGAACGAAGCCGGCGAGTGGTCCTCCTTGGGATAGACCAGCACCGGACGGTCGCCGGCGATGTGGAGGGTCAGCATGCCGTTCTCCTCCGACACCTCCAGGCCGAGCGTCTCGCCGTAGAACTCCTTCGCGCGCGGGATGTCGTTCACCGAGAAGCCGCTGAACGCCTTCGTGTTCTCGAACATCGGAATCTCTCCTCGTCAGGCATTTGGAGCTAAGACCGGCGGTCGAGGCGAAACTAATCGATCCGGCGCCGGCAATCGGCCGGCGCCGGATCTCCCAGTTTGGAGCTACGGAACGAAGACCCCCTCTTCCAGGAAGCGGTCGTCGTTGTCGGAGCCCTGGCCGGGATCGCCATCTGGGCCGCCGTCATTCACATGGGGGTCCAGTGTCGCGATGTTCATCCGCGTCAGCGCGTTGATGCCGAACGGCGGTCCGCCGGTAACGGCGTTGAACGACGTCATCAGGTTGCAGTCGGATCCGACTCCCGGGGCCGGCGGCACGCACGGCACGACGATCTTGAACGGGAAGTCGAGCACCGTCGCCGAGATTGCGTTGCCACCGCCAGGCCCGGAGGGCACCGGGCAGCTCGGCGGCACGGCGATGTTCGGCAGGTTGCAGTGATCGGTGATCCGCAGGTCGTAGACGACCGCGACACGGCCGGTGTACTCGTTCAGCGAACCCGATGGGCAAAGCGCCGGATTGGCGCCCGCCAGCGCGGCCGTGCAGCGGATGTCGCTCAGCCTGATATCCGCTTTGATGTCGGCCGGCGCCGCCGTGACGGTCAGCCTCGACGAGCCGACGAAGTTCGCCGGCTTGCCGTTGCTGTCCGCCGTGCCGACCGTGAGCCATCTCGAGGCGGGGGTCGGCGGAGCGCAGGAGCCGAACGAGAAAGCCGGCCCATGGTTGGCGTTCGTGGCGGTGCATTGCTTGTACGCGATCACGAACGACGTGTACAGCGGCGTCGCGGCCTTCGGGCGGACGTGAGTGCCCGCGGCGGTGCTGCTCAGAACGAGCGAGCCGGCGACCACAGTGACGGCCACCAGCGGGACGCAGAACCGCAGGCGAGAGAAACGGAGCATGCTCCCCCTCCTTTATCTGGGTTGTTCGCCTCGCCCGTCGCGGAGGGCGGTGAGCGAGGCCCTCAGATGATCCCGCGAAGTGCGGGTTCAGTCCAGCAGCCGGCCGGAAGGCCGAAGCGCTCGAACGCCGCGGCGCTGTCGGGATCGAGCGGCTGCCGGGCCACTTCGCGTAGTACTCGGGGTCGTCGCTGTCGGTGGACCGGGTGATGAACGAGGTGACCTCGTCGATCCGGTCGCCGTCGAGGGTCAGGACGTCGAGCGCGAACGGCCGACGTAGGCGCTCTCGTCCGTCGTCCCAGGCGTAGGAGCCGACCGCCGCCTGGCCGTTGACGCGGGTCGGGAGGTGGCGCCAGCGCCACTCGCCCGACAGCGGGCCGGTCTCGAGGAAGCCCCTGACCCGATCGCGGGCCGCCGGAACCAGCTCGCCAGCGGCGGCATCGACCACGCGGCGTCCTCGGCGAGCATCGCGACGACCGCGTGGACGTCGCCGCGGTGCATCGCGTCCATGTAGTCCTCGACGATCTCGCGCAGCCGCTCGTCGCCGAGCGCGCGCAGCGTCTCCTGCTGGCTCTGCTCGGGAAGCTGCTCGTCGACGGTCTTGCGCGCACGCTGCAGGGCGCTGTTCACCGACTGCGGTGCGTCGAGTCGAGCGAGTCCGCGACCTCCTGCGCCGAGAACCCGAGCACGTCGCGCAGATCAGTAGCGCCGCTCGCTGGTTCGGCGAGAGGTGCTGCAGCGCGGCGATGAAGGCGAGCTCGACGCTCTCACGCTGCTCGTAGCGTGGCTTCGGGCGCGGCGAGTCCGTCCTCGACGCCGAGCACCTCGTCTGGATAGGGCTCGACCCAGACCGACTCGACGAGCGGCTCGCCCGACGCCCTCGTCGCGGGTCGGTCGGCGGCCCGTGGTCGATCGGGAGCACGCGCTTCGGCCGCCGCGCGATCATGTCGAGCGACGCGTTCGTCGCGATCTTGTAGAGCCAGGAGCGGAGCGAGCTGCGGCCCTCGAAGCGCGGCAGGCCGCGCCAGGCGCGCAGCAGCGCCTCCTGGAGGGCGTCCTCGGCGTCGTGCACCGAGCCGAGCATCCGGTAGCAGTGCGCGTGCAGCTCGCCGCGGTGGGCGTCGACCAGCGAATCGAAGGCGCTCTCGTCGCCGTCGCGCGCCCGGACGAGCAGGTCCTGCTCGACGGCGGGAGGTGCGCTGCGTGCAGTGCCGCTCACCCCTGCATGTTTGCAAGCCCGCGCAGCCGGCTAGCGTCCCGGTGACGAATCTCACGCTTCGCAACGGGAGTTCGTGCTGATAATTACGGCCGATGAGCACCGTCGCGGTGTCGCTCAACGGCGACCGATCCCATGAGACCGCTGAGCACGTCGACGTCCTGATCGTCGGCGCCGGCCTGTCCGGCATCGGCGCGGCCTGCCACCTGCAGGCCGAGCTGCCCGCGGCAAGACGTACGCGATCCTCGAGGCGCGCGACGCCATCGGCGGCACCTGGGACCTGTTCCGCTACCCGGGCATCCGCTCCGACTCGGACATGTTCACGCTCGGCTACGCGTTCCGGCCGTGGACGGAGGCGAAGGCGATCGCCGACGGGCCGTCGATCCTGCAGCTACATCCGCGAGACCGCGCGCGAGCACGGCATCGACCGGCACATCCGCTTCGGCCACCGGGTCGTGCGCGCCGAGTGGTCGTCGCGACGACGCGCGCTGGACGGTCGAGGCGCGAGCGCACCGACACCGGCGAGACGGTCGCAGCTGCACCTGCGGCTTCCTGTTCTGCTGCACCGGCTACTACCGCTACGACGAGGGCTACACGCCCGACTTCGCGGGCATCGAGCGCTTCGCCGGGCCGGATCGTGCACCCGCAGCACTGGCCCGAGGACCTCGACTACGCCGGCAAGCGGGTCGTCGTGATCGGCAGCGGCGCGACCGCGGTGACGCTCGTGCCCGGCGATGGCCGAGACGCGCCGCGCACGTGACGATGCTGCAGCGCTCGCCGACCTACATCGTCTCGCTGCCCGGCGCAGGACCCGATCGCCGACGCGCTGCGCCGCGGCTGCTGCCCGGCGCAGGTCGCGTATCCGATCGTGCGCTGGAAGAACGTGCTGCTGGCGATGCGCGTTCTTCCAGCTCAGCCGGCGCGCGCCCGAGCTGCGTGAAGCGGCTGCTGCGCAGGGGCGTCGAGCGCGCAGCTGCCCGCCGGCTACGACGTCGACACGCACTTCACGCCCGCGCTACAACCCGTGGGACCAGCGCGCTGTGCCTGGTGCCCGACGGCGACCTGTTCGGGGCGATCGCGAGCGGCACGCGCGTCGGTCGTCACCGACCAGCATCGAGACGTTCACCGAGAGCGGGCATGCGGCTCGCGTCCGGCGCCGAGCTCGAGGCCGACATCATCGTCACCGCGACCGGGCTGAACCTGCTGGCTGCTCGGCGGCATCGAGCTCGCCGTCGACGGCCGCGACGGTCGACCTGTCCGAGACCGTCGGCTACAAGGGCATGATGCTCAGCGGCGTGCCGAACTTCGCGCTCGCGCTCGGCTACACGAACGCGTCGTGGACGCTGAAGTGCGACCTGGTCGCGCGAGTACGTCTGCCGGCTGCTCAACCACATGGACGCGCACGGCTACGCGCAGTGCACGCCGCGCGCGCCGCGACCCGTCGTGCCGACGCGAGCCGTTCATCGACCTCACCTCCGGCTACGTGCTGCGCTCGCTCGACCAGCTGCCCGAAGCAGGGCGCGCGCGACGCCGTGGCGGCTGTACCAGAACTACGCGCGCGACATCGCTGCATGCTGCGGCGCGGCGCCGCTCGAGGACGAGGGCGATCGAGTTCTCGCGCGTGTCCGCCGCCGAGCCGGCGATGCCCGTCGTCGCTTAGGCACCACCGGCCGACGCTTTTCTTCTTTCTCTTCCTCGCGACAAGCGCTTCCCCATCTGTCGATTCGTAACGACAAGTACGAATACTCCCGCTGTTTGCGGGTACGCAAACAAGTACCCAAGGCAGGGAAGAGAAGTGAAGCGCGGGAGCTTTTGAGGTTTTTTGGAGAGGCAAGGTAATCGCATGGCACAGACCAAGACACCGCGGGCGAAAGCGTCGTCCGCACGTAGTCGCAAGACCACGAGCTCGAGCAGTCGCAAGACCACGAGCTCGAGCAGTCAGAGCACGAACGGGAGTCGGCCGAGCTCAACATCGGCACGTTCCAACGGCGGCGCCCCCAAGTCGGCGCGCAACGGAAGGGCGCGGTCGACCTCCAGTGCAAGCCGCGCCGCCAGCGGCCGCCGCAGTAGCAGCAGCAAGAGCCGCAAGAGCCGCTCCGGTGGAGTCGTGGACACGGTCGGCAACTCCGTCGAATCGATGGGCAAGTCGGTCGAGTCGGGCGTCAGTTCCGTAGGCTCCGCGGTCGAGTCGGGCGCCAGCTCCGTAGGTTCGGCGGTCGGGAAGGCGAAGGGCCCCGCACTAGTCGGGACCGCGGCCGCGGCGGGCCTTGCCGGCGGCGTCGCGCTGGGGTCACGGCTTCTCTCGGGCCGCCGCTGCGCCCACGAGCCGGTTCGCTCGTAGTGGCGTCATGAAGGCGCTCGCGCAGGAGGCAGGCAACGTCGGGCGCGAAGTAAGGCGCCATGGAGTCCACCTCGGTGTCGGAGACGTCGTCATGGACGTCCACAAGAGGAACGGCGACCAGCGGCAGCGCCGCTCGCCCATCGAGGTCGTGCTGCAGGGTCTCACCAACCGCCGGTCCAAGTAGCCGCGCGGTCCCCCGCGTCGCGCGGTCAGGCTGCCGAAACGCAGTCGGCCGCGCGGCGCATCTCCTCAGTCTGGCTGCAGCTCGCCGCTCAGGAAGCGGTCGCGCAGCACGAACTTCTGCACCTTGCCCGAGGGCGTCATCGGGAAGTCCTCGACGAAGCACCCAGATGCGTGGCGCCTTGTATGCCGCCAGCTCCTCGCGGACGTGGGCGTCGAGGTCCTTCTGCGCCGGCGGTCGCCCGGGCGCGCAGCGAACGAACGCGCACACCTGCTCGCCCCATTTCTCGTCGGGAATGCCGACGACCGCGACATCGCCGACCGCCGGGTGGGTGAACAGCCGCTGCTCGATCTCGCGCGGGAAGATGTTCTCGCCGCCGCGGATGATCATGTCCTTCAGACGGCCCTCGATCCGGCAGTGGCCGCGGTCGTCCATCGAGGCAAGGTCGCCGGTGTGGAGCCAGCCGTCGGCGTCGATCGCGCGCGGCCGTCGCGTCGGGCATCTCGTAGTAGCCGTGCATCACGAGGTAGCCGCGGGTGCACAGCTCGCCCACCATCCCGCAGGGAGCGTCTCGCCGCTCGCGGGATCGACGATCCGGACCTCGGTTTGCGGCAGCGGGCCGGCCGACCGTGGTCGCACGGTCGCTCGAAGCTGTCGTCGAGACGGCCCTGGGTGATCACCGGCGAGCTCTCGGTCTGCCCGTAGATGATCGAGAAGCGCACGCCGAGCCGGTCCTCGATCCGCTTGACCAGGTCCGGCGCGACCAGCGCGCCACCGGAGAGCGCCGCGCGGACCGACGACAGGTCGCGCGTTGCGAAGCTCGGGCTCCTCCGTCAGCGCGATCAGCACCGTCGGCACGCCGGCGAGCGCCGCCGCCCGCTCGGACTCGATCAGGTCGAGCATCAGGCCCGGCTCGAACGCCAGGACCGGGACACGTGCGTAGCCGGTGGGACACGCAGCCCAGCGCGCCGAGGCCGCACCCGCCGTGTGGAACAGCGGGAACGGGTTGACGTACGCCTCGTCCGGGCGCGAGGCCGCAATTGCCGAGCGTCAGCCGCGCGTTGTTCGTGAGCCCGCGGTGGTGCAGCAGCGCGCCCTTCGGGAATCCGGTGGTTCCCGACGTGTACTGGATCTGGACCGGGTCGTCGGGGTCGACGTCGGGAAGCGGCCTCGGTGGGCGCGCCGGACGCGAGGAACGCGTCGAAGTCCGGTGAAGGCGATCGCCTCGCGCAGGCCGGCGAGCTCGCCGCGCACGCGACGTCGAGCGACTCGGCCATCGGATTGCCGCGGAACTCCGGCACCAGGAAGATCCCGGCCGAGCCGGACTGCTCCAGCACGTACTTCAGCTCGCCGGGCTTGTAGGCCGGGTTGACGGTGACCAGTGTCAGGCCGGCAAGCGCCGCGCCGAATTCGACGACCTCCCACTCCGGCATGTTCGGTGCCCACACCGCGACTCGCTCGCCGGGCTCGAAGCGTCCGAGGAGCGCGCGGGCACACCGCTCCGCGTCTTCGAGCAGCTCGCCGTAGGTCCAGCGCCGGCGCTGTGCCGGGTCGGGGTGACCGCCGATCAGCGCGGGCTCGTCGGGGACCGCCTGCGCAGCTTCACGCAGGATGCCGCCGACGGTGGTGTCGAGGACCGGCTCGCTTTGGTCCGCCGGGTAATACGACTCGCTGAGCCCGGTCGTCGTGACTGCCATTCCGATCCTCCCCTGGTTTGACCCGAGAGTATCTCCGCAGCGGCGCGCGGCCGCAAATGGTAAGAGCCCCCGCAATGGACGAAGAGCTCATCAGCCGCACGATCGTGCTGCCGAACGGCGACCTCCGGCTGCTGCAGCCGGAGGAGGCGTCGACGCTCCCGGATGCCGGCGCGATCGAGTGGGCGCCCATCACGCCGTACTGGTCCGTGCTGTGGCGCAGCGGCGCGGCGCTGGCACGCGAGGTCGACGTGGCCGACGTGAGCGGCCGGCGCGTGCTCGAGCTGGGCTGCGGGCTCGCCCTCCCCAGCATCGCCGCCGCACGTGCGGGCGCGGTCGTGCTGGCCACGGACGGCTCGCCCGACGCCCTGCCGCTCGTCGCGCGCAACGCGGAGGCGAACGGAGTCCACGTCGAGACGGCAACGGTCGACTGGACGGAGCCGGCCGCGCTTCTCAAGCGAGCGCCGTTCGACCTCGTGCTCGGAGCCGACGTCCTATACGAGCGAAACAGCATCGGCGTGCTGCTCTCCCTTCTGCCTCGCCTCGCGCCGGAGGCCTGGATCGCCGACCCCGGCCGTGCCGCAGCCGACGCGTTCATCGACCGGGCGCGCCGCGACTGGGCGGTCGAGGAGCAGGTCCGGGGTGTCGTGCGGATCCACCGGATGAAGCTCGTCAGCCTGGCTTGACCGCTCGCAGGGCTTCCTCCCGGTCCAGGTAACCCGTCATCTCGGCGATCTTCTCGTCGCGGACCTTGATGATCATCGCCGTCTCGTTGTGCACCTCGGGACCGCCGCCACGAGCCTGCGCCCTCTCGTGCAGGAAGACCATCACCGCGTCACCCGTGTCGATGAGCCGCTCGACCTCCGCGTCGAAGTGCTCCCACGGCTCGCGGATCTCGTGCATGTACCGGATGACGGCGTCGGGCCCGCGCAGGACCTGATCCTGATCAAGGCCACCGCGGGTGCCGAACCAGACCACGTCCGGGTCGAGCAGGTCCGCGATGTCCCCGACATCACGATCCAGGAAGGTGCGAACAACGGCCAGCGCCTCAGACGTCACGAGGCGTGCCCACCTCGCTGGTTTTCGCCGCGGCTTCGAGCGCCTGCTCGCGGGTGAAGAACATCTCCATACGCGCCAGCTTCCCGTCACGACCGACGTGGACGTAGAAGACCTGGAAGTCCATCTCGATTCCGCTCTCACGACCGCGCCCCCGGTGGCGAGTCACGCTGACCGCGACCTCGTCGGCGACGTCGATGATCTCGAGCAGATCGAGCTGGAAGTCCTCCCACTGCGAGGGCCAGTCCGCCCATGCCTGAGCGACCGCGGCGCGGCCCTCGTAGCTCTTGGCGTCGGGGACCTCGGGTGGCTGAACGATCACGACGTCAGGCGTCGTGTGTTCTTCGATCGTGTCGAGATCTCCCTGCGCCGAGCGCATCGAACCCGCCGCGCACCAGCTCCACCCACTCCTCGGACATCGCCTGCGGAGTATGCCCGACGCTCCCAGAGCAAGCAGAGGCGCCGGACTCGTTCGGTGATACTGCGGCCATCGAGGTCGTGCGAACAGCGATCGGGCCGGACGCGCGCCTGCCGACGCGGCGGACGCTCGAGGAGCGGTTCATGGTGCGGTGGCCGGGCGCCTGGCGGGGGCTCGCACGGTTGGTCTCGATTCTCCCTCCGAAATCCCGCATCCGCCGCAACCTGCTGGTGCGCAACGCCGTGTCGGGATGGGGTGCCTGGGTGAGGGGCGACCTGGACCTTTGCCTCGTGCGCTTCGCACCGGACTATCACTACGACCCTCCAAGCGAGTGGCTCATTCCGGGAATGCCGACCACCTACACGGGGCACGCCGGAATGCGTCAATGGGCGGACGACCTGCACGAGGCCTGGGAATTCGTCGACCACACTCCCCTCGAGGTCGCGGACGCCGGTAACGCCGCGGCGTTCCTCTGCAGAATCCGCCTGCGTGGTCGCACGAGTGGCATCGAGCTCGAGTCCCGGCTCGGTCAGGTCTTTTGGACCGAGCGTGGGTTGATCGTGCGGGAGACCGACTATGGCTCCTGGGAGGAGGCGCTGCGCGTCGTCGGCGCGCCCCTATGAATGTGCCCGCGCCGAGCATAGGATGCGGTGGACCCGATGCCTGACGCACCCAAGCCGATCACCGGTCGCTGCCTCTGCGGCGCCGTCACCTACAGCGCCGACGCCGAGCCGTTGATCCAGGCCGCCTGCCACTGCACGGACTGCCAGCGTCAGACGGGCAACCCGTTCTCGGTGATCGTCGCCGTCCCTCGTGACGCGTTGACCGTGGAGGGAAGCACTCTCGCCTCGTACGTGACGATCGGCGAGGACCACGGAGGCGAGACGGAGCGGAACTTCTGCTCCGCATGCGGCGTCTCCGATCTTCAGCTTCGCGGCGGTCGTGCCTGAGATGGTCTTCATCAAGGCGGGGTCGCTGGACGATGCATCCTGGCTCGAGCCGTCGGTCGAGGCCTGGACGAGCTCTGCGCAGCCCTGGTCACCGCGCTTCGAGGGCGCGGCGCAGCTCGAACGCGGGCCGGGTAGCCCCGCCTAAGCCGCCTACGCCAGCGCGAAGGTGGCCGGGTCCGGCCCGATCCGCTCGTCGCGGTCGAGCCCCTCGATCATCTCCATCTCCTCGTCGGAGAGCTCGAAGTCGAACACGTCGAAGTTCTCGCGCGATCCGCTCCGGCGTGACGGACTTCGGGATCACGATGTTGCCGAGCTGCAGGTGCCAGCGGAGGATCACCTGCGCCGGGCGTCTTGCCGTGGCGCTCGGCGATGCTCGACGATCGTCTCGTCGCCGAGCACGCGCGCCCTGCGCCGAGCGGGCTCCAGGCCTCGGTCGCGATGCCGTGGTCGCTCGTGCCAGGCGCGCAGCTCGCGCTGCTGGAGGTACGGGATGCAGCTCGACCTGGTTGACGGCGGGCGTCGTCTCGGTCTCGGCATCGAGCCGCTCGAGGTGCTCGATCCGGAAGTTGGAGACGCCGATCGTCCGGGCGCGCCCCTCCTCGCTGGAACTCGCTCGAACGCCCGCCAGGTGTCGACGTAGCGGTCGTGCGCCGGCACCGGCCAGTGGATCAGGTAGAGGTCGACGTAGTCCATGCCGAGCCGGTCGAGGCTCTTCGCGAAGGCCTCCAGCGCCGAGTCGAAGCCGTGGTCGTCGTTCCAGAGCTTGGTCGTGACGAAGATCTCCTCGCGCGGCGATGCCCGAGCGCGGCGATCGCCCGCCCGACGCCCTCCTCGTTGCGGTAGGCGGCGGCGGTGTCGATGTGGCGGTAGCCGATCTCGAGCGCCTGCCGCGACGACCTGCTCCGTCTCGTCCGGCGGGACCTGGAAGACGCCGAAGCCGAGCTGCGGGATCTTGACGCCCGTCGTGGAGGGTGAGGTTCGGGACTTGGCTCATACGGTGAGGGGCTTGGCGATTCCGGACTCTAGAACACCGTCCTCACGCGGCCCCTATCCGTACAAGCGACTTGATCGCCCGGCGCTCGTCCATCGCCGCGTACGCCTCGGCGATGCCGTCGAGCTCGGTCGCGAAGTCGAAGACGCGGCCGGGCTTGATGCGCCCCTCGAGGACGTCGTCGAGCAGCTCGGGGATGTAGGCGCGCGCCGGCGCCGCGCCGCCGCGGACGCCGATGTTGCGGAAGAACATCTCGCCGATCGGCAGCTCGACGCCGTGGGGGACGCCGACGTAGCCGACCATCGAGCCCGGCCGCGCGATCGACGAGCGCCGTCTTCATCGCCTGGCCGGTGCCGACGCATTCGAGCGTGGCGTCGACGCCGACGCCGTCGGTCAGCGCCATGACGGCCTCGGTGGCCTCCTCGCCGCGCTCCTCGACGATGTCGGTGGCACCGAACTCGCGCGCGAGCTCCTGCCGGTCGGGGTGACGGCTGAGCGCGATGATCGCGTCCGCGCCGAGGCGCTTGCGCGGCGAGCACTCCGCACAGCCCGACGGCGCCGTCGCCGACGACCGCGACGATGCCGCCGCGCCTTACGTCGGCGCACACCGCCGCGTGGTGGCCGGTGCACATCACGTCGGAGAGCGTCAGCAGAGAGGCGAGCATCTCGTCCGAGTGGCCCGGTGCCGGGGACCGTGACGAGCGTGCCGTCGGCGAGGGGCACGCGAACCGCCTCGCCCTGCCCGCCGTCGCCGTTGATCGGGAAGAAGCCGCCGGCGACGCACGCGTCGTGATCCCGTGGCGGCAGTGCGGGCAAGTGCCGTCGCTGAACGCGAACGGAGCGATCACGAGGTCGCCCTTGGCGACGTTGCGGACCTCGGCACCGACGTCCTCGACGACGCCGATGAACTCGTGGCCGATCGGGCCCGGGCTCGAATGGGGACTCGCCGCGGTAGTACCAGAGGTCCGAGCCGCAGACGCACGCGAGCACGACCCGCACGACGGCGTCCGTCGGCTCGGCGATCGCGGGATCCGGCCGGTCGCCGACCCCGATCGACCGCGGCTCGTTGAAGACTGCTGCGCGCATCGTTACCTCCTGGTCGGTGATGCCCCTGACTAGACCGCTCTGCCGTCCGCCGTCGGCGGCGACGGTTGCGCCGGTCACGTAGCTCGCTCTTGGGGAGGCGAGGAATGCAATCACCTCGGCGATCTCCTCGACCTCACACCTGAACCGCCGACAGGTGCGCTCCGAGTTGGTCGGCGGCGCTGTTGGTCCCGATCTTGGCGTTCGCGAGCAATTCTTCGTCGAAAGCGGCTCGGGTGGTCCACCTGAACTCCGTCTGGCCGTCGCCGAGATCTGTCAGCTCGATCGTTCCGGTGATGCCACCCGCGGTCTCGAAGACCATCCGCTCGGACTCGATGAATTCCCTGTAGACGGCGTTCATCGGAAACTCGGTGCCGTCGTTGACGAGGACCATGGTGAGGCGAAACTCACCGCCCTCACGCGGATCGATCGAAATCGAGTCGATCGGGACGGTGGTGCCCTCCGGGCCCCAGAACCGGACCAGCTGCTCCGGATCGGTCAGCGCGCTCCAGATCAGCTCGCGCGACGCGTCGAACACGCGCGTAACGGTGAAGTCCTGCAGCGGCGGTGCCGAGCTATCGACTTGATCGGGCATCTTTGGATCCTTTCTTTTGAACTTCATCGAGATGTTTGCCGAGCCTGTCGAATGTGCCTTCCCAGAATTGGCTGTAGCCGTTCAGCCAGTCGGCCGCTGCGTGAAGCGCTCGCCCCTCCAGACGCGATGGCCTCAACTGCGCTTTCCGGCCTCGCGTGATCAGGCCGGCATGCTCGAGCACCTTGACGTGCTTGGACACCGCCTGAAGGCTCAGAGCGAAGGGCTCGGCGAGTTCGTTGACCGTTGCCTCGCCGTCCGCGAGCCGGGCGAGGATCGCCCGTCGTGTCGGGTCGGCCAGCGCAGAGAAGGTTTTGCTCAGTTCGTCGACAGGCATCGTATTCAGCTAGACGGTTTATCAACCATCTGGTGGAATATAGCAGCCGGCCAGGTCGGTGATCACCTTCAACGCCGACGGACAGACGCAGCACATCGCAGCCCATTACCGGCCGCTGAGCTCGCTGATGTTCTTCTCCCGCCTGCTCGAGCGAGAGGCTTACCGGAACCCCTTACGCCGAGCAGTTCCTCGCCGGCGAGGCCTGAACGGTCATGACTGCGACAGCCCGTTAGGCCGCGACCGCGGATTTCAAAGGACGGGACGCACGACGAGCATCCCCCGGCTCGAGACGAGATGCGCCAAGTCCTCCGTCAAGCGTTGGATGTGTTCGCTCGCCTGTTGCTCGAAGCGCTCCACTTCGACGATCTCGGCGATCAGCACGTAATCGGCCTGACCGATGGCCTGTCCGGGCACGTCCGCCGGCCGCGTAAGCCGCCAATCCGAGACCGTGTCCAGCGACCCGCGGACGATGTCGCGATCCTCCGTCATCAGACGCTCGAAGTCCTCGGCCAGCTCCGGCGAACGCAGCTGAAACCACATCAGAAGGGTCGCCGGAGGACTCATCGACGAACCGTACTGGACAATCGCGACATGCCGGGATATGCAAAGAGGGGCCTTGATGGGACGTATTCGAACTCGGATCGTCAGGCGATGTCGCAGGAGAACCCTGGCGCTGGCCGTTCCGTCGAGGAGTAGGGGTGTAGGTTCCGGAGCTGTCGTCTCCGACCGTGTGAGGCTCCAGCCGTGTCCGACGTGAACCGCCGCTTCCTGCTTCGCGAGCGCCCCACCGGGCGGATCGACGACCGGACGTTCGAGCTCGTCGAGGAGGCGGTTCCCGAGATCGGCGGAGGCGAGGCGCTCGTGCGCACCCGCTGGATCTCGCTTGACCCCGACAAACCGCGCCTGGATCGGCGAGACGCCGACCTATCTGCCGCCCGTCGCTATCGGCGAGGTCATGCGGGCGGGCGGCCTGGGCGAGGTCGTCGCGTCCAACTCGCCGGACTACCAGGTCGGCCAGCTCGTCCAGGGCCGCACGGGCTGGCAGGACTACGTGGTCGCCTCGGCGTCCGCCCCGATGACGCCGATACCGGAGATTCCAGGCCTGTCGCCGAGCTACTTCCTCGGCGCGCTGGGGATGACCGGGTTGACCGCCTACGTCGGCATGTTCGACATCGGCAGACCGAAGTCGGACGAGACCGTCGTGGTGTCAGCGGCCGCTGGCGCCGTCGGCTCGGTGGCCGGCCAGCTCGCGAAGATCAAGGGCGCACGCGTCGTCGGCATTGCCGGTGGCCAGGAGAAGTGCGCACTCCTGACGGGCGAGCTCGGCTTCGACGCGGCGGTCGACTACAAGGCACCCGACTGGCGCGACCACCTCAAGTCGGCGACGCCCGACGGGATCGACGTCGACTTCGAGAACGTCGGCGGCGAGATCATGGAGGCGGTCTTCGGGCGT
Organism: uncultured Solirubrobacterales bacterium; assembly: GCA_963785085.1. Classification (GTDB taxonomy): domain Bacteria; phylum Actinomycetota; class Thermoleophilia; order Solirubrobacterales; family JBBDJG01; genus CAWACB01. The sequence goes on from CAWAUD010000014.1 coordinate 193,173, forward strand.
CTCAACGTCCGCGCGCGCGTGGCGCTGTGCGGGCTGATCTCCGGCTACAACGACGATGCGCCGGCCGTTTCGGCCGGCCCGCGCAACTTCGGGAACCTGCTGATCCAGCGCGTCCACCTCGAGGGGTTCATCGTGCTCGACCACTTCGGGCGGGCGCGCGAGATCGTCCCGCAGCTCGCCGGGTGGATGGCCGAGGGGAAGCTCAAGGCGCAGGAGACCGTCGTCGAAGGGTTCGAGCAGCTGCCCGTCGCGATCAACATGCTGTTCGACGGTCAGAACACCGGCAAGCTCGTCGTGAAGCTGTGACGTTCTCGCTAATAGAGCGTGACCATGCTCTCGCTTCACGCGAAAGCGGAAGCGCGCGGTTGGCCCGGCGGTCGCTACGCGGTCAGCCCAGGCCAGATTCTGGCTTGCCGGTCGATCATGTAGTCGCGGGCTTGCTGGCCGGTTGCGGTCTTGGGGTCGATGTCCGGCACGTGTCCGGTGTTCATGGTGTCGAGGGCGATGGCCGCGCCGAGAAGGTCCTTGCCGAGCGGCGGGAGTGGCTGGTCCATCGGGACGAGCGAGCCGGGCAATGGCGGCACCGGCCGGGCGGTGACCTCGGGCCAGTCCTCCTGGGCGCGGGGGGTGTCCCGGGTGAGGACGGGGGCGATGTCGGCGGCGATGGCGTCGCGTCCGGTCAGCGGCGGACCCAGCGAGAAACGCTCCCGCAGCGTTCGGATCAGGGAGGTGTTGCGGTATTCGTCGGTCACGACCGTCGTGGGTCGATGTAGGCGGAGACGGCGAGGGTGGGGATGCGGACGCCGGAGCGGTCGAAGCGGAAGCCCATCTGCCCGGCCGGGGCGGCCGGGTCGCGGCGGAGGGGCTGCGCGGCGGCGGGACGTGGTCGTAGGTGCCTCCGTGCTCGTCGAAGGAGACCAGGAACAGGGTGTTGGCGAAGTTCGAACCAGCCGCGGTGGAGGAGGCGCGGATCGCGGAGTAGACGCGGGCGAGCAGCTCCTCTCCGCCCAGGATCGACGAGGGTGGGTCCGCCGACAGGCCGGGAACGAGCGCGTTGTAGGCGGGTGGTAGTCGTTGTGCGCGTGCAGCAGGTTCGGCTCGATGAACGAGTAGGCGGGCAGCTTGCCCTGCGCGGCGTCGGCGAAGAAGTCGTCAGTGGGTGGAGAAGTGGGTGCGCGAACTGGTTGGAGAGCCGTGGCGTGTGGATCATCCCGGTGATCGAGAACGGCATGCCGGGATCGACAGTACACGCGCCAGGAGCAGCCCGGCGGCGTCGAGCCGCTCGAAGATCGTCTCGGCGTCGTTGTGGCGCGGGAAGCTGTCGTAGGGGGGGGGTTGACCACGAGACCGGACGCGCTGGCCGCGTGGAAGAAGGAACGGTTGGTGAACGTCTGCGATGGGACCTCGCAGAACCAGTGGTCGAAGGTCGCGAACCCCCTGGCGATGGCCGAGATGACCGGCATCTGCTCAGGCGTGTAGCCGGACATGATCTGGGCGTACTCGTCGTAGCTCGGGCAGGCGGCCCATCTCGCTGCGGAAGGTGTTGACGTAGTCGGTGACGAAGCCGTCCATCGTCGGCTCGCTGCCCGGGTCGTCCGGGGCGTTGAACGGCGGCTGCATCGCCTCGAAGGACAGAACCGGTTGTCCTCGGGTGCCATGTCCCGAACAGCTGCGTGTTCATGTGCGGGTGCTCCTCGCCCGCGTCGGGGTTGGGCGTGTCCATCGAAGTTGCCACGTGCAGCGGCACCGCGCCCCGCTCGGCGCCCGGCGCGTAGCTCGGGATCGGGTTCGACAGGTCGCTGCCCGCCACGCCCTCGAAGGAGGCGACCTCGCCCGGCTCGTACAGGTGGCCCAGCAGGTTGTCGAAGGACCGGTTCTCGAACATGAGCGACACGACATGGTCGAACCTGTGAGCGCCGTCGTTTCCAGTCATCGATCAGCCTCCTTCCGGTGCCGAGATTCGGGCCTTCCAACTTGTCAGCACGTTATCCGTCATGCCCAGGCCCGCACGTGGTCAACGCTCACCGAGAGGTGTCGGCCCTCACGCCTTGTCGGGGTGCTGGACCTCGGTAGATAGTGCTCCTTGCGCGGCCGCCGACCGGCTCGCCCGCCGCCGGAGCCTCGCAACACCCAGGCCACACCGACCGCGAGCACCGCTCCGACCAGCGGGCCGGCGACATAGACCCAGTAGCTGGTGAAGTCGCCGCCGACGAGATCGGGGCCGAACGTGCGCGCGGGGTTCATCGACGCGCCCGAGATCGGACTTCCCCAGAGACCCGCGAGCGCGATATAGGCGCCCACGCCGAACGCGCCGAACAGGCCCACGTTCTGGGCGCCGGACGCGGTGCCGAGGATGACGCTGACAAGCCCCAGCGTGAGCACCCCCTCCATCAGAAACGCGTCGCCGGCGGAGTAACCCTGCCGCCGGGTAGTTCGACCCGTAGCGTCGCGGACACGTCGATCACGGCGTGCAGGAACAGCGCGGCGAGCGTGGCGCCGATCGAGCTGCACGACGATGTAGCCGGGCACCCGGCGCCATGGGAAGTCGCCGCGGAGCGCGAACGCGATGCTGACCGCCGGATTCAGGTGCGCGCCGGAGACCTTGCCCATGAACAGGATGATCGCCATCACCATCAGTCCCGGCGCGACGACCGCCGCGGTGCGGCTGATCGTGTCGGGAAACGCCTGACCCATCATCCCGCCACCCGCCGCGACGAGCACGAGGAAGAAGGTACCGAGAACTTCCGCGAACAGCCGGCGCCATTCCTGGCTCGGATCCTGGAAGTTCTCGATCGCCTCGACGATCTCGTGATCGAAGTAGGTCAGCAACCGAGACTCGCCAGACTGCGCCTGCGGCTCCACCATCAAACGCTCCTCCCCAGTCACATCACGAGCGGAACGAAGTCCTTCGAGACAACACTGGAAGCCTAACCGCGTCTCGTGTTGGTATTTCCTCCCAGCGCATGAAGCCGGGACGTCAGCCGCGGAACGTCCTCGTCTGCTCCTCCTCAGCTTCTGCTTCGCGCGAAAACCGACAGTCCGAGTCGCCTCATCGCCCGAGCTTCTCCGCATCGTCCGGGCCTGACACGAGCCTGAGCGACTGCGCCGCGCCCGTGGGTCAGATCGCGGTGACGGGGATCGCTCCGGCGTCGCGGATCGCCTTGTCGCTGGCGCCGTCGAGTTCGCCGAGCGGGGTGTAGGCGATCGCGTCGGGGTCGAGCCCGGTCGCCTGCGCGTCGTCGGAGTCGAGTCGCTCGATCAGGTCCTTGGAGGCGAGGATCGCGCCGCCCTTGGCGGCGGCTTCGATGCGTGCGCCCTCGTTCATCTGGTCGCCGAGCGCGGTGACCTCCAGGCGGCCGCGGGTGGCGACCTGGCCGACCATCAGCGTGGCGCCCCAGTGCACGCCGATGTTGAGCTTGACCGAGACGTCGTCGGGACCGAGGTGCTCGGCGCCGTCGCGGATCGCCCGGGCGGCCTCGATCGCCGCGCGCGCGGCGGCGGACTCCGAGCCGTCGAAGTCGGCGGCGAGGAACAGCGCCGAGCCGCCGTCCCCGGCGTGCTTGCCGACGATCCCGTCGCGGGCGATCACGGAGGAGTCGATCAGGTCGGTGAGGTCGCGGATCAGGTCGAAGTAGCCGCGCGAGGACAGGCGGCGCGACAGCGCACCGGATGCTTCGAGGTCGGCGAACAGGATCGCCGCCGGGCGCCGGCCCGGCTCGCTGACGCGGTCCATCCGCTCGAACAGCCGCTGGTCGCCGCGGCCCAGGCGGTGCAGCAGGCTCTCGCGCCAGTGCTCCGGCTAGAGGTACAGCACGCCGAGAAAGCGCCCGGCGTCGTCGTTGATCCGCAGCTGGACTGGTGCTGGTCGCCGAGCATCGAATCGGCGAAACCGCAGGTCGGGCGGGAACGAGACGCGTGTCGTGCCACGCTCGGGGCGGCGTGTCGACCGGCTCGACCTGCGCCGCTGCGCCCGCGATGGGTCCGAACACCTCGTCGAAGTCGGCGTCGCCGGGTGCCAGATAGCGGCGCATGATCGGCACGTTGTGCTGCCACCAGGCGCTGCCGCTCGCCTCGGTGACCCGCACGATCTGCAGCGCTCCTCGGAGACTTCGCGCGATCAGGGACTGCCCGTATCAGCCGGTTCACCTCGTCGGCGGACAGACCCAGCAGCCGCGCCGACTCGCGTGGAGAAGAACACGGTGCGAAAGCTCGTGTCAAGGATCTCGCCGGACATGCCCGCGCCCTCCATCGCGAGCGCGATCTCGCGCAACTCGGGGTGCTCGGGAAGTCGCGGGCCGGATACGGACGTCGTCGCGCATCGACCGAAGGCTATCCGCGGCCGCACCACACAACGGCGGCAGGCAGAAACAACCAACTGTAAGGTCCCTGCATCGACTGTCAGCTGGTGGCAGAGGAGGCGGACAGCGTCTGTTCCTCGACGCTCGCGGAGCTCGGAGCCCCCTCGGGGCAGCCGTCTTCCTGCATGATCTGCAAGAGCCGCTCCGTTGACTGGCGCTGGCTAGCGTCGGCCGCTAATCGGGGAGGAGACCGAGCTGGCCGAGAAAGTCCATCTGGTCGAAGAACAGGTGCTCGGACTTCAGCGTGTCGCCGTCTGTCGCATAGACCGCCGCCCACCGGAATTCAATGGCTCGTCCTGTCGGCGCGACATCGCCGTTGGGGGTGTGGAGCACGCCATCATGGGTGCCCACGAAGGTCCCTTCGGCCGCCGCGGCTGGCCCGTCACTGAGGAGCTGCTTGACCTCAAGACGGGCGTCCGGGAACGCTTCGTGGAACACGCCCAGGAAGCGATTGACGTCGTCGCGGCCGCTGACCTGGGCGCCAGGCGCCGCCATCTCGGCATCGGCGGCCCACGGCTCAGCGTCGCTATCACGGTCGTTGAAGGCGGCGATGTGCTTGAGGATCACGTCTTTGGCGTCGGGCATCATCTCTCCGTTTGCAGTTGACGGCGCGAGTCTCTCAGGTTTCACGATGCCCCCCTTTGGACGGTATTCGAACTCGAATCGCCGTCGGGAGATCGCGGCCCTGCACCGTGTTGTTCGCGGTTCGTAACGAACCGTTCGCTGGTGCAACCACGCGGAAGCAGAAGCAGCCGGTCTTAGCTCTCGATTCGCTTCCCTTCTTGCGCGATACTCCGCGGACGATGTCGGAGGAGAAACCAGAGCCTCCGCCCGGCCAAGCCGTCCTTCTCCGCGGCCAACGCCAGACCAGCACTCGTGCGGTCGGCACCCTGCTGTCCGTCAACGTCGGCATGCCGAAGGACGTGCCCTGGCAAGGGAAGACCGTCTTCACCGGCGTCTTCAAGGACCCCGTCACCGGCCCTCGCCGCGTGCGCAAGCTCAACGTCGACGGCGACGGTCAAGGCGATCTCGCCGGGCACGGCGGCGAGCAGCGCGCCGTCTTCGTCTACCAGATCGACTCGTACCGCTACTGGGAACGCGAGCTCGGACGAAACGACTTCGTCTACGGACAGTTCGGCGAGAACTTCACCGTCGAGGGACTGGGCGACGACGAGGTCTGCATCGGCGACCGCTACCGGATCGGCACCGCCGTCTTCGAGGTCACGCAGCCCCGCGTCACCTGCTACCGCGTCGGGATCCGCATGAACGACCCGCGCATTCCCGCCCTGCTCGTCTCCCACCGCCGCCCCGGCTTCTACTTCCGCGTGCTCGAAGAGGGCGAGGTGCAGGCCGGGAGACGAGATCGTCAAGCTCGCCTCCGGCCCGGAACAGATGACGGTCGCCGAGGTCGACGCGCTCCTCTACCTCCCCGGGCATCCGCGCCAGCAGCTGCTCCGAGCGCTGCGCATCCCCGCCCTCAGCCCCGGCTGGCAGGCGTCGTTCCGCGCCCTGCTCGAAGGAGAGCCCGGCAGCGGCAACGCCGGCCTGACAGCAGCGAGCCCGCCGCCCGCCTGGCCCGGCTTCCGCCGGCTGACCGTCACCGCGAATCGAGCGCGAGAGCGACTCCGTGATCTCCATCCGCCTCGAGGATCCCGACGGCGCGCCGCTCCCTGCCGCCCGCCCCGGCCAGTACCTCACGCTGCGGATCCAGCCCGACGAGCGAGCAGAGGTCGGTGCTCCGCAACTACTCCCTCTCGGGGCCGCCCGACGCCGGCTACTACCGGATCACCGTCAAGCGCGAGCACGACGGCGCCGCCAGCGGCTATCTGCACACCCGGCTCGCCGTCGGCGACCAGCTCGACATCGCAGCACCACGTGGCACCTTCATCCTCGACCGGACGCGACGCGCCGGTCCTGCTGATCAGCGCCGGCATCGGCGCCACCCCGGTCCTCGCCATGCTTCACGCACTGGCGGAGGAGCACTCCGATCGGGAGATCTGGTGGCTGCACGGCGCACGCAGCAGCCGCGACCACTCGTTCGCCGCGGAGGCCCGGGCCCTCCTCGCGTCGCTCCCGAACGTCCGCACCCACGTCTACTACAGCCGTCCCGGTCCGAACGACCTCGAAGGCCGCGACTTCGACAGCGCCGGCCGCCTCACCGCGTCACTGCTCGCCGAGCTCGAGCCACCGCGCGACGCCGAGGCATACCTGTGCGGGCCGACACCGTTCATGGAGGAGATCAGCGCCGGTCTGGCGGCGATCGGGATCGACGCCTCGCGCATCCACACCGAGCCGTTCGGGCCCGCACCGGGTCTGACGCCCGGCATCGCAGCAACACCCGCGCGGACGCCCCACCCACCCGCCGGCCAACCCGGGAACGGCCCGACGATCGAGTTCGCCCGCAGCGACCTCGCCGTCCCCTGGAGCAGCGACTACGCCAGCCTGCTCGAGCTCGCCGAAGCCTGCGACGTACCCGTCCGCTGGTCGTGCCGCACCGGCGTCTGCCACAACTGCGAGACCACCCTCATCGCCGGCAACCTCGACTACAGCCCCGACCCGGTCGAACCCCCCGCCGACGGAAGCGCACTCATCTGCTGCTCGCAGCCGCGCGACGACGTGGTGCTCGATCTGTGACTGGTAGCCCGCCGAGGTCGCAGGGTCTCCTCGGTGAGCTGGGCGCGTTGGCTCGGAATGGCGAGAGGGCCGGGAGGCATCGGGGGCGCATACTTCGCGCGACAGCGCTAGATGATTGATTCCACGGCGAGCAAATCTCGCCGGCGCGCCGGCAAGCAACCAACGTAAAGGTCCCTGATGGGACGGTATTCGAACCCTGGGGTGCGTCGAGAGATTGCAGCTCTGCATCGCGCGGTCCGCTAGTGCTTAAGCTCGTTCGCTCCTGCTTCGCGGCGAGAGCAGGCGACGGTCAAGGTGCGCTGTCGCTGCTGCTCCTCGTCCACCAGAGACCGAGAGGGCGTCGTAGCTCGAAGGGACGATTCGGGCCGGGCATGCGACAGGCCGAATCGCAGGGCATTCTCGACCGTCCTGTATCTCAGCGCATCAAATAGCTAATCGGGCCGTCCGAATACCGAGAAACCGAGGTAGAGCCGTGCGGGCTATTCGCGCATGAGCATCGCGGCGGCCTCGCGCTCGAGGTCGACGTACGGCTCGCCGCTGACGTCGACCGCGACGCGGTTGATGGTGCCGCCGGTGAAGCGCCACGGCGTGATCGCCCGGGTAGTCGTCGGTGACGCCGGTCGCCGCTGTCGCGGCCGACGCACAGGCCTTCGCCGGCGAGCAGAACTTGCCGGGCTGGGTCTTGATCTGGCCCTCGCCGACTTTCGTGTCGCCGTGGTAGAGCGAGAGCGATGCCGGTCGCGACGCCGGGCGGGTCCTCGCCGTCCTTGTCGAACGACGCGGACAGGATCAGGTTCTCGCCGGTCGGGACGTCCTCGGTGGCGACGATCTTCTGCTCGAAGATGCCGACGAAGTTGTAGACGTAGTGCAGCCGGTTGTCCTTGACGTAGAGGGCGTGGCCGCCGAACCGGGAGCCGTGGGCGAAGAGCACGCCCTCGGCGCCCGGCGGCGGGGATGTCGACGAGCGCGCCGATCGCGTAGGAGCGGTTGCGGATGTTGACCGCCTGCGACTCGGGCACCTCGGCCAGGTCGGGGAAGTAGACGTAGCGGTCGCGCGGCGGCGAGAGCAGCGGCCGCGGGCGTGAGGATGATCTCGAGCGGCGAGCGGTCGTCGAGCGGGAACGCCCCGTTGGCGCCGGCCTCGGCGTACCACAGGTTGACCAGCTCGCGGAGCTTGTCGGGCTGCTCGGCGGCGAGGTTGTGCAGCTCGGCCCGATCGACGTCGGTGTGGTAGAGCTCCCACTCGTCGTCGTTGAAGTGGCTCCAGCCGCTGAGCGTCGGGTGGGTGGTGACGGCCTTCCAGCCGTCGTGCCAGATGCCCCGCGAGCCGAGCATCGAGTAGAACTGGGTCTGCGCGGGCCGTCGGCCGGTCGCGTCGTCGAAGCTGTAGCGCATGCTCACGCCGTCGAAGTGGCTCTGGACGTGGCCCTTGATCGTCTCGGGTGCCTCGACGCCGAGCACGTCGAGGATGGTCGGCACGAGATCGATCGCGTGGTGGTACTGCTCGCGGATCTCGCCCTTGGCCTGCATGCCCGGCGGGCCACGAGATGATGCACGGGTCGCTGGTGCCGCCGTTGAACTCGTAGCGCTTCCACATCTTGAACGGCGTGTTGAACGCCATCGCCCAGCCGTTGGGGTAGTGGTTGTAGGT
>CAWAUD010000015.1:0-42718 GCA_963785085.1 uncultured Solirubrobacterales bacterium
CACTACCAATTCCCTGCTAACAGGGAAAAATACAGGGAATTTTGCAAAATCTGGCTCCTAACAGCGGATTTACTTGTTCGATCGACGCAGCAAATTCAATAGTTTGCGGCCAAATTCCCTACGCAACTGAACAGGGAAAATTGTTGCACAGTAACAGGGAGAATTGGTTTCGTCGAACAGGGAGGCGCAGCAAGCGATCCGGGCAATTTAGGAATTTGGCTGCATCGCGAGCTCATAGGCAGCCTCTACTTGAGGGGCAGTTCGCGGACGACATATTCGGCGAACCGGGTCGGCTCCGTCCCAGAATCCAGCGCAGGACGTTGGGATTTCCAACGAGACCATGGGCGTCGTAATGAGCGTTCATCTTGGTCATGCCCTCGATCCGCTGCGGCGGCAGCCCGGCGGCCGCGGCGTCGCGGCGAAATTCCTCGAGCGGTTTCGCCACCGCGCGGATCGGCCGGCCGAGCACCCTGGTGAGAATGGCCGCGCAATCGTCCTGGCTGAGCGCTTCGGGGCCGGCGAGCTGATAGGTCGCGGCCTCGTGGCCAGGCTCGGTCATGATCCGCGCCGCCGCCTCGGCGAGATCCGACAGATCGGTCAGGCTGAAGCGCGAGGCAGTGCTGAACGGCATGCTGTGCACGCCGATCGCCAGCACCGCCTTCCAGATCACGGCAAGGTGCTGCATGTAACGGCCCGGCTGCAGGATCGGTGTAGTTCAACCCGGAGTCGACGAGCGCGCGCTCGGCTTGCAGCTTGCGGTCATGATGCGGCACATCCGCCAGCAGCGGATGCAGCACCGAATAGAGCACGAAACGACCGACCGAAAGTTCGCCGGCGAGGCCGATCATGGTGCGCGCGATCGCATCCTCCTGCGGATGCATCGGCGGGCAGATGTGCAGCACCTGCCCGGCGCCGGTCATCGCGCGCCGCAAGCTGATCGCGGTCCATGCAGGTCGCCGATGGCGATTTCGGCGGCGCCGGCCTGCTGCAGGGCCGCGCCGGCATCCGGCCGCCGCACGAAGGCGCGGACCTTGCCGCCCTTCTTCGCGATGGCGGCAACGACACGCTGGCCGGTTTTGCCGGAAGCGCCGGTCACCAGGATCGGCTGACTGAGTTCCATCTCAGCTCCAGAACGACGCGAGGTCGACCCGCATGGTGCGCGCATGGCCCGTGCCGCGCGTGAGCGGCGAGCGACTTGCTGCGATTGCGAAACTGTCGCACGGTATCGCCAGTCGCTGTCACGCAAAAGAGACGACGCCGGATCGTCGCCAGACTGGAGCCCTCGAATATGGTCCTGCGCAAACTCGTCGCCGCTGCCCTCATTTTGGCCGCCGTGCACCGCGTTCGGCGCGCAGGCACAAGCGCAATCTTGGCCGTCGCGAACGGTCAAGATCGTCGTGCCCTATGCGGCCGGCGGCAATTCGGACGTCATGGCGCGGGTCGTCGCGCAACGGCTGACGGAAGCGTTCGGTCAGACGTTCATCGTCGAAAATCGGGTCGGGCGCCAACGGCGCGCTGGCGGCGGATACGGTCATCCGCGCGGGCGCCGACGGCTACACGCTGCTGTGGGCGGTGACGCCGCCGATGACGATCGCGCCCGCGATGACCAAGCTCAACTACGATCCGATCAAGGATTTCGCGCCGATCAGCGCAGTGGCGACCAACGGCTTCGTGCTCGTGGTCAACAAGGACTTCCCGCCGAAGACGGTTGCGGAGTTCATCGCCTACGTCAAAGCGCAGAAGGAGAAGATGGCTTACGCGGAAGGCACCGCCGGCAGCGTCACGCATCTCGCAATGGCGCTGTTCGCCAAGCGCGCCGGGCTCGATATGACCAACGTCAGTTATCGCGGCAACGCGCCCGCCATGAACGACGTCATCGCCGGCCATCTGAAGACCATGTTCTCGAACCTGTCCGATGCGTTGCCGCACGCCGCCTCGGGCGCGATCCGCCTGCTGGCCGTGTCGACCGCGCAGCGCGCGCCGCAAGCTCCCGACGTGCCGACGGTCGCGGAATCCGGCTTTCCCGGCTTCAACGTCGATCACCTGGAATGGCCTGGCGGCGCCGGCCGGCACGCCGCGCGACGATCGTCGACAAGATCGCCGGCGAGATCGGCCGTGCCGTCAAGGATCCGCAGTTCGCCGGGCGGCTCAAGGCCGTGGGCGCCGATCCGCTCGGCAACACGCCGGACGAGTTCGCCGCCATGATCAAGGCCGACACCGCCACCTGGGCGGACGCGGTCGCGGTGACCGGTCTCAAGGCCCAATAGGAACGGTCGCTCAAAATGCCATCGCAACGTCCTATCGTCATCGCGGGCGGCGGTCCGGTCGGCGTCGTCACGGCGCTGGCGTTCGCCCGGCAGGGCTTCGAGGTTCGGCTGTTCGAGGCCGAAACGCGGGTCAACGACATGCCGCGCGCGGCGACCACGCATGCGGCAACGCTGGAAATGCTGGAAGGCCTCGGCTTGGTCGAGGAGGTGATCGCGCGCGGCTTGATCGAGCCGAAATTCCGCATCTGGGACCGGCCGAGCCGCGAGATGATCGTCGAGTTCGATTTCGGCATGCTCAAGAACGATACGCGCTATCCTCATGTCGTGCAGTGCGAGCAGCACAAGCTTGCCAACATGACGATCGAGCGGCTGAAGGCCTTTCCTCAACGCCAGCGTGATGTTTTCGGCGCGCGTTGTCGGCTTCGAGCAGCATGACGACCGTGTCGAGGTCGACGTCGAAACCGCGACCGGCACCGCAGCGGCTGACCGCGTCCTACCTGATCGGCTGCGACGGCGGCCGCTCGACCGTGCGCAAGGCGATGGGCGTCGAATTCGAGGGCTACACCCATGCCGAGCGGTTCCTGGTGCTGACCACGACGTTCGCTTTCGACACCGAATATGCGCAATGCTCGCGCAACTATTTCTCCGATCCGGACGAGTGGTGCGCGCTGTTCAAGGTTACCGGCGACGACGGCAAGGGGCTGTGGCGGGTGCTGTTCCCGACCCGGCTCGAACGAAACCGACGAGCAGGCGCTCGACGAAGCGTCGGTCCAGGGGCGGCTGCAGAAATTCTTTCCCAAGGCCGGCGCTTACCCGGTCGTCCACCGCAACATCTACAACGTGCATCAGCGCGTCGCGGCCAGCGTTCCGCAAGGGCCGCGTGTTCCTCGCGGGCGATGCCGCGCACGTCAACAATCCGCTCGGCGGGCTCGGCCTGAACTTCGGCATCCACGACGCCATGGAACTGAGCGACCTGCTCGGCCGCGTCATGCGCGACGAAGCCGCGCCAGGACATTCTCGATGTCTACGACCGGTTCCGCCGGCCGCTCAACATCGAGTACGTCCAGCAGCAGACCATCGCCAACAAGAAGCGGATGGAAGAGAAGGACCCGGAGGCGCGAGCCAGGAGCAACGCCGCGCTGCGCGCGACCGCCGCCGATCCTGAGAAGCATCGCGCCTACCTGCTGCGCGCCTCGCTGATCGAAAGCGTGCGCAAGCGCAAGGGGCTCGACTAGCGCTCTAAAGCTGCTTTCAGTACCATTGTAAATCGGCCTGGGGTCCGGACGCCGATCGGCGTGGCTAGAAGATCCGAACTCAGAGGTATGGGCTTGAAAAACATCCAGGACGGCGGCGAAGCAATTCTCGAAGCGTTTCGAGACCTGCGACGTCGAGTACGTCATTTCATCGCCGGGCTCGGAATGGCCGTCGTTATGGGAGGCGATGGCGCGGCAGAAGAAAAGCGGCACGCCCGGTCCGACCTATCTGGACTGCGGTCACGAGACCTTGGCGGTCGCCATGGCGACCGGATACACGCAGATGACCGGCCGCATGCAGGCGGTGCTGCTCCATGCCGGAGCGGGGCTGCTGCAGGGCAGCATGGCGATCTGCGGCGCGCGGGCCATGGCGGCGCCGATGCTGGTGATGTCGGGCGAATCGATCGGCTATGGCGAGGGCGATTTCGATCCCGGCCCGCAGTGGTATCGCAACCTGAGCGTCGTCGGCGGCCCGCAGCGGCTGGTCGATCCGCTCGTCAAGATGGGCGCACCAGTCGCCCTCCGTCGGAGACGCTTTATCAGAGCGTCGTGCGCGCCGGCGAGATGGCGCAGCGCACGCCGCGCGGACCGACCTATCTCTGCGTCTCGATGGAGAGCGATGCTCGCGGAATGGTCGAGGCCGGAGCGGCTGCGCGCGGCTGCCGCCGGCGCCCAAGCCCGGCCCTCGGACGATGACATCGACAAGGTCGCGACGCTGCTCGCAAAGGCGCGATCGCCATTCATTCTGGTCGAGAGCGCAGGATCCGGACCAGGCGACATTCGACGCACTGGTCGAGCTCGCCGAGCTCCTCGCCATACCCGTGATCGACGCGCCGGCGCGTCTTCTCGAATTTCCCGAAGTCGCACGACCTCTATCTCGGCTGGATATAAATCCGTATCTCGCGGAGATGGATTTCGCTTTGCTCGTCGAGAACCGGGCGCCCTGGTATCCGCCGAGCAACGTGCCGAAGAACGCTAAGATCGTCGCGATCGGCAAGCAACCCGCTCAAGGACACAATGGTCTACCAGGTCATGGCGCCACGCAGTATCTCGAAGGCGACACGGCGCTCGACGCTTCGCTGCTGACCCAAGCGCTGCGCCAGCTCAGAAGCTCGATGCCGCCGCGATGGCGGATCGCCGCGCCCGCTGGAAGGCCGAGCACAAGGGCTTGCGCAGGGGCTCGATGCCGCCGAAGAAAGGCATCGAGCGCCGACCACCATCACGGTGCCGCTCTTGCGAAGGTCCTGCGCGAGGTCATCCGCCGGATGCCAGTCTATGTGGACGAGACAATCGTACACGCGCGGCTCGATCCGCGAGCACACGATGTGGGACGAGCCGTTGGGCTTCTATCGCGCGCCGAGCGGATTCGGACAGGGGCTCGGCTATGCGCTGGGCGTCAAGCTCGCAATGCCGAAGCGCCCAGTGGTGGTCACGATCGGCGACGGGACGTTGCTCTACAATCCCGTCATACCGGCGCTGGCGTTCGCCGACGAGCACAAGCTGCCGCTGCTGATCCTGGTGTTCAACAATGCGAAATACGCCGTCGATGCAGTACTTCCACGAGAAGTTCTATCCGTCCGGCACCGCGATCGCGACCGAAGGACTACTACGGCGTCGACTGAAAGGCGTGAAGTACGAAGAGGCCGCCGCCATGGTCGGTGGCTACGGCCGCCGCGTCGAAACCCCCGCCGAGCTCAAGGGGGCCCTGCGACGAGGCGCTAAGCTTGCGTCCAGTCGGGCAAGAGCGCGATCCTCAACATGATCATGCCTGCCAGGATGCGCTGAAGGCGGACGTTATTCGTGCCTTGACGCCGGAGCGGCGGACGACGTCGCTCCAGACATCGAGCTCGCTGCGCGACAAGCTGCGTCGAAATCCTGCGGCGTCGAGCCGACGGTTCCGCCCCAAGCTCTTGAAATCGCGTCGGCGACCTCCGGAGCCTGAAGCGCCTCGCGCGCCGAAGCGTTGAGGCGATCGACAACGGCGCGAGGCGTGCCGGCCGGCGCACTGAAACCCTGCCAGACCACGGCCTTGAACTCGGGTACTCCTGCCTCGGCCATGGTCGGCAGATCGGGAGCGGCCGGGGACCGTTTCGGCGACGTGACCGCAAGGGCACGCAAGCGCCCAGCAGCCACGTGCGGCAAGGCGACCGGGCTGTTCGAAAACATCGCCTGGACATGCCCGGCAATTACGTCGGTGACGGAAAAATTGTCGCCGCGATAGGCAACCTGCGCCACGTCAATGCCGGCCTGCATCTTAAAGAGTTCGATGACCAGATTGGTCAGCGTCGCCGCGCCGTTATGGGCGAAATTTAGGCTGTTGGGACGCGCCTTTGCGAGATCGACTAGCTCCTTCACGCTAATTGCCGGGACCTGCGGATTGACAACGAAGACGAACGGATTCTCGCAGACATTGCAGATGTGTACAAGTCACTCTCAGGCTTGAACGACGAGATTTGAGAGCGTGGCCGCCATCACCGGAAAACCGGTCGACGCCCAGCCGAGCGTATGGCCGTCAGGCGTGGCGCGAGCGACTTGACCGAACGCGAGCCCCCCTCCGGCCCCCGGCATATTCTGCACGACAATGGTGTGGCTGAGATTCTCGCTCATGTATTTGGTCAGAATCCGGACCAGGATGTCGGCTCCACCACCGGCGGGAAACGGCACGATCATGGTGATTGGCCGCGATGCACTAAATTGAGCCTGCGCCGCCGTCGGTAAGGCGAGGGCTGCGCCTGCAGCCAGACGAATAAAGTCACGCCGTCTCATGTGAACATCCTCTTATCGATACGACACATTGTCGATGTAAAGCGTTTCTGTGTCACCGCACAAACACTGCCGGCTCCGGTTGAGTCTCGATGGCCAGCGATCAAGAACCTATTTTGGGGGCGCGATGCCCGCGGCCTTGATGGCGGCAGCGAACAACTCGTAGTCCTTGCGGAAGACCGCCTCCGATTGCTCCTTCGTCAGCCCGCCCGGAACGATTCCGAGGTCGGACAGACGCTTCGAAATCGCCGGCGATTTGGCGAAGGCGGCAACCTCTTTGCCGATCGCCGTCGTGATGGCGTCGGGCGTGGCCGTCGGAGCCGAGAGCCCATTCCACGACGCGAACTGGAAGCCGGGCAGCGTATCGGCGACAGGAGGAACCTCCGGCGCTGCGGGAATACGATTTGCCGTGCCGACCGCGATGACCCGCAGCTTGCCGGCACGGACTTGCGGCAGCAACGACGACGAATTGCCGAAATAGAAATTGGTCTGTCCGGCGATGATGTCGGCGATCGCCAGGGGTTCGCTCTTGGCCGGCACCATGACCAGCTGGATGCCAGCCCGCGCGAACAGAAGCACCGGCGCGAGGTGGCTGATATTGTTCGTCCCCGCGACCGAGAAATTCAACTTGCCGGGGTTCGCCTTCGCGTAGGCGATGAATTCCGGCAGCGTCTTGACGGGAAGATCGTTGTTGATGGCCACCATCTGCGTCCCGGTGCCCATATTGGTGATGGGCGCGAGTTGTTTCAGCGGATCGAAGTTGAGCTTCTGCACCTGCGGCGTCAGGACGATGTTGGCTGCGGCCGAGAACAGCAGGGTGTAACCGTCGGCTGCCGACGTTGCGACCGCACCGGTTGCGAGCGCGCCGCCGGCGCCCGGCCGGTTTTCCACCACAAACGGTTGCCCGAATTTCTCCGTGAGATGCTGCGCGGCAAGCCGCGCCATCATGTCGGTGTTGCCGCCTGCGCCGAACGGCACGACGACGGTGACGGCTTTCGTCGGCCAATCGGCCGCACGCGCCGGAGCGCACAGGAGCAGGAGCGTTGTAAGAAGTGCCAGCACTCGCGAAGTAAGGATCATCTGCAGGACCTCCGGGGGATTGAAACGCGGTTTCAGCCATCGATGATCGGAAGAGCCAGCAAGTAGCGTGCCATACGTCGATCTGGCCGCTTGCTTTGCATCGTTCCAATCACGAGAGCGCTCTCCAAATAACTAGCTGTTACGACCCGCTGCCGAGCGGAAGCGCGACAGAATGAAACTCTCGTCGACGACCTCGGCGTACTTCGCCGCAAGATCGAACAGGTTTGCGTCGTGCGGACTGGGATGCCGGTCGCCGACCGCATCGCGGCAGACGAACGGCAGAAAGCCGTACTGGCAGGCATCGACCGCGGTCGCGCGGATGCAGCCGCTGGTCGACACGCCGGCGATGACTAGCGTGTCGATGCCGCGGCTCGTCAGCGTCGCGGCGAACGACGTGCCGAAGAAGGCGCTGGCATATTGCTTGACGATGATGATCTCGCCTTCGCGCGGCGCCAGTTCGGGCGGCGGCTCGGCGAGCTTCGACCCCGCTTCGAAGACACGAAGCAGCGGCACTTTGCGAAAGAAAATGCCGCCGTCGGCACCGCCGGGCATGTAGCGGACGACCGTGTGAAAGACCGGCAATCGCGCGGCGCGCGCCTCGGACAGCAGCCGCGCGGCGCAGTCGCGCGCGTCCTCCACGCCGGCATAAAGCGGCGACGACCGGTCGAGATAGGCCATGCAGAAGTCGACGATCACCAGCGCGGGCGAATGTCCCCACTCGAGACGCCCGGTGAAGCCGGCGGTGCGGTAATCGAGGTCGAGGTCCTTCGTCATCGGTCGGCGGGCCTATGTCGATCAGAATTCCTCGAGCAGGCGCCCGAAGCCGGGGATGCGATCGTTGATGCCGTTGGCGCGTAACGCATGCCAGTAGGTGGCGGTGTTGATCGCGATCACCGGCTTGCCGAGCCAAAGCTCGGCCGCCGCCGCAAGCCGCACCATGCTCAGGTTGGTGCCGACCTGGATGATGGCATCGACATCGTCGCCATCGAGCGCGCAAATCGTCGCGCGGCAGGTTTCGTGTCGGGACTTCGGCGATCGCGATCCAGCTCGGGCACTGCAGGCACAGCGTCGCGCACGACCTCATAGCCGCAGTCGGAGAAATATCGGCGCACCTCGGCGTTGGCCGCGGGAAAATAGGGCGAGAAGAACGCAATGCGCTTGATCCCGCCATAGGCGCGCAAGGCCGCGGCGCAGGCATGCGAGCCGCAACTGAGCTTGAGGCCTCCGCTCGCCTCCTCCACCGAGGCCTGGAAGCGGTTGGCGCCCTCGATGCCATCGAAGAACGTCACCGCCGACATTCCGAGCACGAGATAATCCGGCGACGACGTCATGACGCTGCGCACGGCCTCGATCGTGTTTTCACCGATCAGACGAGCGCCTTTCATGAAGGTATCGTTGCTGACGGCGGAGGCGTTGGGCGTAAAGATACGGCTGTAGTGGTTGGTCACGCCGAGACGGGCGCATATCGTCGAAATCGGGCTGCACGATCGTGTTGGTCGAGGGACCAAGCACGGCAAATTTCTTGCGCCACCCAAGGGCATCCTTCATCGAACCGTCTCCCGCTCGCGCTGCCGGCTGCCGGCATCGTCGGCACGGCCGATCGAGGCCGCCCGCTCGGACCATCTGCGCTCGAATTCCCACGCATCCGGAAAGCCCAGAAGTTCGCAAATCCGTCCGAACCCGTAGGTTTCGGTGCTCGGGTAGTCCGGTGCTGTCGCCTTGACGCAAGAGATGCGCGTAGACGCGTTCCAATGCCGCGGCGGCCGCGAGGAAACCCACCGCCGGATAGATCGCGATGGCGAAGCCGAGCGCCGCGAGCCGTTGCGCGGGGACGATCGGCGTCCGGCCGCCCTCCACCATGTTGGCCAGCAACGGCGCATCGATCTCTTGCCCGATGCGCCGCAGTTCCTCTTCGCTTTCCGGGCTCTCCACAAACACAATGTCGGCACCGGCCTTGGCGTAAAGTTGCCCGCGCCGGATTGCCTCATCGAGACCGAGCGACGTGCGCGCGTCCGTCCGCGCGATCACGAGAAAATCGTCGCTCTGCCGGGCTTCGATCGCGACCTCGATCTTGAGCACCATCTCGTCGGCAGGAATGACCCGGCGGCCGGGCGTGTGGCCGCACTTCTTCGGCAATTCCTGATCTTCGATCTGGATCGCCGTAACGCCGGCGGCCTCGTAGCCGCGCACGGTCTGGCGTACGTTCAGCAGCCCGCCGTAGCCGGTGTCCGCATCTGCGATCAGCGGCGTCTTGACGGACTGCGCCATCTGACCGAAACGCGAAACCATGTCGCTGTAGGTGGCGATGCCGACGTCCGCCACGCCGAGATTCGAGGCGCACGGTGCCGAAACCGGTGGCGTAGAGCGCATCGAAGCCGAGGCCGTCGGCGATCTTCGCCGAGATCAGGTCGAAGACCCCGGCGCAACGACAAATCGGCGCTCTCGCAAGGCCGCTCTCAACTTCGAGTCAGCCATTTCGTTCCTTCCCTGTCTCTGGTGAAGACGATGGCCCGTACCGCAAGTGTTTGCCGTACCCGCTCGATCAGACCGCCAGCGGCGAGAATTGCCTCGACCTCGTCGCCGAAAGGCTGAGCTTTCCAGACGCTGGCCGTCCTGCCGGATTTCGCCTGCTGCTGGATCGACCGAAGCCAGCTTTCCGGCTTCAAGCCCGGCCGCCGCCTCGGCGCTGATCATGACCGGAAGGCCTAGATTGATCGCATTTCGAAAGAAAATGCGCGCGGCGCTCTGCGCGACGATGGCGCGGATGCCCGCCGCCTTGAGCGCGATGACGGCATGTTCGCGCGACGAGCCGCAGCCGAGGTTCCGTCCGGCGACCAGAATGTCGCCGGGCTCGACCCTCGTGCGGAATTCGGGATCGAGGTCCTCGAGGCAATGCGCGCCGAGCGCGGCCGGTTCGCGCAGCGCGAGATAGCGTCCCGGCAGCATCGCGTCGGTGTCGACGTTGTCGCCCAACCGATGCACGCGTCCGGTCATCGAAGCCACTCGAGCGCTGGTGATCGTACTCCGTCATGATGCCGCGTCGACCTTGGCGATGATTTCGTCCGGCGCGACGATCTCACCCGCGACCGCGGAGGCCGCCGCGACCCATGCGTTCGCGAGAAAGACGCGAGAGTCCGCGTGGCCCATACGGCCCCTGAAATTGCGGTTGGTCGTCGCAATGGCGGTCTCGCCGGCCGCCAGAATGCCCATATGACCGCCGAAGCATGCGCCGCAAGTCGGCGGCGAGATCGTCGCGCCCGGCGGCGGCGATGATATCGAGGATGCCTTCGGCCAGGGCCTCTCGCCAAATCTTCTGGGTCGCCGGCACGACGATCATGCGCACATGCGGCGCGATCCGCCGCCCCCGCAAGATGTGTCGCCACCTGCCGCAGGTCGGCCATCGTGCCATTGGCGCAATTGCCGACGTAAACCTGATCGACGCGCTGACCGCGAAGTTCCTCGACCGGAACGCCCGAGCCCGGCGACGGCGGGCAGGCAACCAGCGGCGACAGGCTCGACAGATCGATCGTGATGCGGCTGCGGTATGACGCATCCGGATCGGCCGACACCGGCGCGCGATCGGCGCGGCCGCGCTTTTTCATGTGCGCGCGCGAGATGTCGTCGCCTTCGAACACGCAGGTGTCGGCGCCGGCCTCCACGGCCATGTTGGCGACGGCCATACGATCTTCGATCGGCAAGGACCTCAGTCCCGGCCCGCCGAATTCGAGTGCCGCATCCGCGGCACCATCGACGCCGATGCGCCGGATGAGATCGAGGATGACGTCCTTGCCGGTCACATACGGCTTCAGCCGGCCGGTCAGTTCGACCCGGATGCTGTCCGGCACCCGCATCCACAGGCGGCCGGTCGCGAGCGCCGCGGCCAGATCGGTCGAGCCGAAGCCGATGCCCAGCGCATTGAATGCGCCGGCCGTGCACGTATGACTGTCCGCGCCGAAGACGATGGTGCCGTGGCCGACCAGGCCGAGCTCATCGAGCAGGGTATGTTCGATGCCGCCGCGGCCCGGCTCGTAGAAATGCTCGATGGCGTGGGTTAGCGGCAAAGCGGCGCAGAGATTGGATCGCGGTTGCGCTGTCGATGTTGCTCGCGGGAGCAAAATGGTCCGCGACCAGCACGACCCGTTCGGGGGCGGCCGGGGCCAATGCACCCATGGCGGCGAACTGATCGAAGGCAAGCGGACCGGACACGTCGTTCAGCAGCAGAATGTCAGGCGTAACGGTCGCGATTGCGCCGGCGCAGACGCACCCTCGCGCGCATGCTCCGCGATTATCCGTTCCGCGATGGTCTGCGGCCGCATTACGACCTTCTCACTGCTACCTCAAAGCGGACTACAGACTTGTCCGGACAACTAGTCAAGTCAAATCAGTTGTCCTGCAACTCTCAGATCGGGCGGGAGAAACTGCGACCCCACCTGACGCTTGCCTGCGATTCATGGCGAACAAGTCGACCTTATCGACAGCGAACGCAAAATTTTGGATCGCCTGTTCGTCCATTACACCGTGCAACTTGTTCAACCGGGTGGTCGAGCTAGCTGTTCGCCGACCCACACGTTGCGCAAGACACGTCGAGCGTTTCTCGACGAGATGACCGATCAAGACGACTGGGCGCTACTCACGTATTTCATGGGCACGACCGGATCGCGCCTTTGCCGATATCCCTGACGGCTTCGCCCCTTACGATGCGAAACTGAGGGCCTTACGGCCATCAGATCGTGCGCGACATCGTCATGCGGCAATAAAAGCTCTCGGCCACATGCCAATTATAGCTGGCGATCAGCGTGCCCTTCTTGCCGACATAACGTCGAAGCGCACAAATCGCAATCGTGCCGGCATGACAATCGAGGTTTGACGCGACCTCGGCGCTCATGTCCGTCCCGAAAATATCCTGCTCGACCTCGAGGATCTCTTCGCCGGTGCGCTCGGACAGGTGCGCATAGAACGGGCCGACGCAGCGCTTGAGTTCCCGCACATAGGCAGCCGCCCGCGGCGCGATGTAGGAGTGCACGCAGCAGACCTTGTCGCCGTTCTCATGGCGACGAACGCCCTTCAACAACCGCCACCGCTCGCCGCTCGCCGCTCCTACGTCCGCGGCCGTTTTCTCATCCAACCTCACCTGCTCACTCGACAGCAATTCGTAGCGCGTGTCCAAGGCGAACTGGAACAGGTCGTTGAGAGACGACAGAGACTGCACATACCGCGCCTGCGGGGTGGCCGAGACGACGATGCTGCCGGCGCCCTGCCGACGCTGAACCATGCCCTGATCGACAAGCCGTCGCAGCGCCTCGCGGACCGTAAACCGGCTGGCGTTAACCGCCTCGGCGATGTGGGCGTGATGGCGGTCGATCGTCTCCGCGAGCTCCTCGATCCCCTGGTTCTCGGTCGCCTCGGTCCGGACGATCGGCACCTTCCAGTCGGTCTTGGGCCCGAGCGCCAGCACGCCGCGGATCTCGCGCACCATCGTGTCGGTGAGCGGGTGGTTGGCCTTGTTCACGACGATCACGTCGGGGATCTCCATGACGCCCGCCTTCAGCGCCTGGACCGAGTCGCCGGAGCCCGGCATCAGGCCGAGCACGATCGTGTCGGCGTGGTCGATGATGTCGATCTCGGCCTGCCCCACCCCGACGGTCTCGATGAAGACGTCGTCGAAGCCGGCCGCGTCCATCAGGAGCACGGCCTGGAGCGTCGCCTCCGACAGCCCGCCGAGCGCGCCGCGGTTGGCCATCGAGCGGATGAAGACGCCCTTGTCGAGGAAGTGCTCGGTGAGCCGGATCCGGTCGCCGAGCAGCGCGCCGCGAGGTGAAGGGGCTGGAGGGTCCACCGACAGCACCGCGACCTGGCGGCCACCCGCCCGCGCGTGCCGGATCAGCGCCCCGATCAGCGTGCTCTTGCCGACGCCGGGCGGCCCGGTGAAGCCGATGATGCGCGCGCGCCCGGTCTGCGGATAGACCTCCCGCACCAGCTCCCAGCCACTCGGCTCGTCGTTCTCGACCAGGCTGATGCCGCGCGCCAGCGCCCTCTTATCCCCCGCCAGCAAGCGCTCGGCGAGGGACGCCTGGGCGTCAGGATTGGCTCGGTCCCGGCGCTCCACGGCGGCCTATCCGATGCCAGCCCCGTGTCCCGCGAGCGCCCCGGAATCGGGCCTCTGCGCTCTTCGCTTCTGGTGGCGGAACGGGATGGTCACTCCGAAGTACGCGCGCCTGCTCCTGCGGCTCGCCCGGCGCCGCTTCCTGACCCTTACCGGCCGGCGGATGCAGCTCGACGGCGTGGTGTTCCTCGGCCGCCGCGTGCAGCTCGAGATCGGCCGCAACGCCCGCATCGCGGTTCGGCCGCTGGACCTGGATCGGGCACGGCACCAAGATCCGCTGCCACGAGGGCATCGTCCGGATCGGCGCGAAGACCGTGATCGGGACAGGAATGCACCATCTCCGCCTACCAGCACGTCTCGATCGGGGAGCAGTGCATCGTCGCCGACCGCGTGATGCTGATCGACTTCGACCACAACGTCACCGAGGTCGAGCGGCCGATCCGCGTCCAGGGGATCTACAAGCGCGACGTGCGCGTCGGAAGCAACGTCTGGATCGGCTACGGCGCCCAGATCCTGCGCGGCGTGACCGTGGGCGACAACGCGATCATCGGCGCGTCGTCGGTGGTGACGTCTGACGTTCCCGCGAACGCGGTGGTGGCGGGCACTCCGGCCCGGGTGATCCGCATGCGCGAGGCCCCGGAGACGCTGCGGTGGCCCGAGCCGGTCGAGCCGGGCGACGTCCGGCTGCCGACGGTCGACTAGAGGGTCCGGCGAACGCGCCAGCGAAACGGCCGAGGACGTCGCTCCCTTCGCTGTCATTTGCCCGCCGAGCGGGCAGAATCCAGCGAACGACTCGGCTCCCTTGCCAGGTTTAGCACTCACGACGCCGCGAGGGCCGATTGACGCCGCAAACGGCTAGCGAGAGGCCCGCTGCCAGGCATCACTCATCGGCTCGCGATAGAGCGTCGCGAAGACCGGGGCAATAAGGAGCAAGACCGCCTCATCGACTGGGCCCGGTATCGGTAACAGCCCGATGGCGGCAAGCCACCGCAGCGGTTTTGGCACCCGGGAATCCCGGGCGAGGAACTTCATTGCTCGGATCGTTCTGGCGACGAACGCGCTTATCCGGTGCACGCCGCGAGTCTAGGCGGCGACGCGATACCGCTCGCGCACTGCTGCTCCGCTGCTAGGAAACCGGCGGGCGGCGGTCCGCCCAGGGCCGCTCGGCTTCGATCTCCGCCGCGAGGGAGATCAGCGTCGTCTCGTCGTGGGGGCGGCCGATCAGCTGGACCGACAGCGGGAGGCCGCCCGGGGTGAAGCCCGCCGGAACGGCTGCCGCGGGCTGGCCGGTGAGATTCCAGGGCGTGGTGAAGGGGATGTAGCGCGCTACGCCGTTGAGCGTCCAGATCATGCCGCGGCCCTCCCACTTGCCCACCTTCTCCGCCGGCCGCGCGAGCGTCGGCGTCATCAGCACGTCGTAGGCGTCGAAGGTCTGGCCGAGGCGGCGCGCGTGCTTTGCCTCGCCGGCCAGCGCGCTCTTCAGCCGCCGGTCGCTGATCAGGCGCCCGCTGCGGATCAGGCTGCGCGTGCGGGCTTCCAGCCGCTCGGCATGGGGCAGGCGGACTCCGTCGTCGCGAAGGCCGCGCAGGTAGCGAGGCAGGAAGGCGGGCAGCTGGAGCCCCCAGTGCGGATCCTGCTCGCGCACGTCGTGGCCGAGTCCCTTCAAGAGGTCGGCGGTCTCCGACACGGCGCGCCGGACCTCACGCATCCACCGGGCCGGGCTGGACCGGCTTCGTCGACCAGGCGATTCGCAGCCGCGCCGGGCGGTGCTTCGCCGCTTCGGCGAACGGCATCACGCGGAGCGACGGCCGCATGCGCGTCGCCCTCCGCCGGGCCGCTCACGACGTCCAGGAAGAGGCCGGTGTCGCGCACGCGTTCGCGACACGCAGCCGGCGACCGAGAGGCCGTGCCAGTGCTGCGGGTCCGGCATCAGCGACACGCGCCCGCGCTGGGGCTTCAGCCCGAAGAGCCCGCAGTTGGCCGCCGGAACCCTGATCGAGCCGCCGCCGTCGGTCGCGTGCCCGACGCCCACCATCCCGCTCGCGACGGCAGCTGCGGCGCCCCCGCTGGAGCCGCCCGGAGAGCGGTTGGGATCCCAGGGATTGCGCGTCGCGCCGAAGGTCAGGGACTCGGTGAAGGGCCAGGCCGCGAGCTCGGGAAGCAGCGTCTTGCCGATCACGATCGCGCCCGCCGCTCGCAGCCGGCGCACGATCTCGGAGTCCTCGGTCGCCGGGCCCCAGTGCGCCGCGGTGCCGTGCGTCGTGATCTCGCCCGCCACGTCGACGTTGTCCTTGACGGCCACCGGAACGCCGAGCAGCGGCCGGTCATCGCCTGCCGCGATCCGCCCCGCCGCCTGATCGGCCTCGGCCAGCGCCCGCTCGCCGAGCACCACGCGGAAGGCGTTCAGCTCCGGTTCGAGCTTCTCGATCCGCTCCAGGCAGAGCTCCACGAGCTCACGGGGAGTCAGCTCGCGGGCGCGCAGCATGTCGGCCTGCCGCGCCACTCCGGCAAAGGCGACGTCGCTCATCCCGATGGCTGGCGCACGCCCTCGACCAGCTGCTCATAGACGGCGTGCGTCTGCTCGGCCACGTCGGCCCAGTCGAAGCTGCGCACGTGCTCGTGAGGCCTCCGCGACCAGGCGCTGCGCCCAGCTCGTCGTCGGCGAGCACCCGGATGGCGACCTCCGCCAGCGAGTCCGGGTCGCGCGAGCGGAACCGCAGCCCGACCTCGTCGTGCGGCACGACCTCCCGCAGGCCGCCGGTGTCGGCGACCAGGCAGGGGCAGCCGGAGGCCATCGCCTCGAGCGCCACGAGCCCGAACGGCTCATAGATGGACGGGACCACCGTCAGGTCGGCGATCCGGTAGAGCGTGTGCAGCACGTCGTCGCCGATCCACCCCATGAACGCGCCGTGGCCGTCGAGCCCGAGCTCGGTCGCCTGGGCGCGCAGCTCCTGCTCGTGCGTGCCGGATCCGGCCACGAGGAACCGGACGTTCCCGATCTCGCGGATCACCTTCGGCAGCGCCGCGAGCGCGATCTGGAAGCCCTTCTCGTACACGAGCCGCCCCACCAGCAGCACCAGCTTCTCGTGTGGCGCGGCGAAGTTGCGGCGCAGCTCGAGCATCTGGCCCTCGTCCCAGGGCTGGAGGTCGGCGGGGTCGATCCCGTTGGGGATCACCGTCACCTGCTCCTCCTCGATGCCGAACACGTCGCAGACGTGGTCGCGCATGTAGGCGGAGCAGGCGATCACCCGCTCGGCGCGATTGGTGATCCAGCGCTCGATGCTGTGGATGTGGCTCTGCGGATGGGTTCTCGACCCACCCCTGGTGGCGCCCGAACTCGGTCGCGTGGATCGTCACCGCGAGCGGCACGCCGAAGCGCTTGGCGAGGTGATCGCCGGCGACCGCCACGAGCCAGTCGTGACAGTGGACGAGGTCGAAGTCGAAGCGGTCGCCCAGCTCGACGCCGGCGGCCAGCATGTCGGTGTTCATGTGCTCGACCCAGGTGATGAACTCGCGTCAGCTCCGCGGGGCGCTGCGGCTCCAGCACGCGGTGCAGGTGAACGCCGTCGGCGACCTCCTCCGCCGGGGACTCCTCGCGGCCGCGGGCCAGGACATGGACCTCGACTCCCTGGTCGGCGAGGTTCTCGGAGAGCTTCCGCACGTGGCGCGCGAGGCCGCCCTCGATCAGCGGCGGGTACTCCCAGGAGAGCATCAGGACGCGCATCGTCATCTGGCGTCCCCACGGCGACGCGGGGCCAGCAGCGGCGCCAGTCGAGGTGCGGCGCGAGGCCGCGCAGCGGCCGTCGGCGGGGGCGTCGCCATCTGGAGTGGCCGGCGGGCCGGGCATCGCGCGGAAGTCTCTCACGGTGCGCTCCAGAGCGCCGGTCGCCTGCTCGAAGGCGTCCCGGTGCCCGCGCACGCGCTGGTCCGGGTAATCGCCGGCCAGCTCGCGCGTGCGGATGAACGCCCAGTCGCTCGACTGGAGGGCGAGCAGCTCACGGGCGGCCCGCTCGGCCGGCGGCAGCGCCGCGGGCGGGAGCGGCCCGGCGCCGAGCGCGGAGACGAGCCGCAGCTCGGCCGCCCGCTGCAGGCCCGCGTACTCGGCGACCTCGGGCGAGTCCCAGGTCCGCATGTCCTTCCCGGCTCCCCAGGTCGAGGCGACGAGCGGCCGCTCGACCGGATCGTGGTGCTCCAGCGCGCCCGGCAGCGTGGCGAGGCCGATTCCCGCCTCGGCGGCCTCGTCGAGCACCGACTCCAGCCACCGCAGCCCCTCGTACCACCAGTGGCCCAGCAGCTCCGTGTCGATCGCGAACACGAGCAGGCCCCGCCGGCCGCGCTGCGCGCGGAAGCGCCGCAGGCGCTCAGCCACCGTGGCGACGAAGTCGCGGGCATCGGCGACCGCCTGTGCGGCGCCGCGCTCGGGGTCGTAGGGCCGGCCGTCGTTCGCCCACGGCCCGCATGCCGTTCAGCGTGTGGTGGTGGTAGTCGCGGTAGGCCCCGTTGGTGGGATAGCCGTGGTCGCCCCAGACCAGCTCGACCGTGCCCCAGTCGATCGGCACGGCGACCGCTCCGGATGCGGTGTCGACCGGCTCCAGGCGGTCCATCGCATCGCCGTCGGCCGGCTGGTGGACGCAGAAGGCGCGTACGCCGTGCGATGCGAGCGTGTCCTCGCATCCCGGCCGGTGGGCGCACTCGGGAAGCCAGAAGCCCCCGTTCCAGCCCCCGAAGCGCGCGCGGTGGCCCGCGATCCCGGTCCCGATCTGCAGCGCCGCTCCCTGTCCCGTCGCGACCAGCGGCAGCACCGCGTGCGTGGCGGCAGAGGTCCAAAGCGCCGCGGTCCCTGCCTGCTCCAGGCGGCCCAGCGCGCCGAGCAGCCCGCCGGCCATGGCCTCGAAGTCGTCTGCGGCCCGCTCGTAGTCGAGCGCGCCACGCGCGCAGCGCTCGCGCCGCGGCGTGCTGGCCGTCGTCCTCCAGGCCGGCCGAGTCGAGCCGGTGGCAGTCGCGGCGCACGCCGCGCATGAAGGCGAGGAACCGCTCCCCCACCTCCGGCAGCGCGAGCTGGTCCGCGAGCACGGGCGTCACGCCGATGGTCACCGGCGCCTCCTGTGCGCCCGCTGCGCGGCGCTCCAGCATCCGCACCAGCGGCACATAGGAGGCGGCCATCGCCTCCAGCAGCCACTCCTCGCCGAACGGCCACGTGCCGAAGCCCTCGACGTAGGGCATGTGGCTGTGCAGGACGATGCAGAGGTCGCCGTCCCCGGCGCCGGCGGCGCTCACGGTCGGCAGACCGCCAGGAAGTCGAGCGCCCGGTCGAGGCCGTCCTCGCGCAGCGCGAAGTCGCGCTCGCTGATCGCCGGGACGAATCGGTCGTAGAAGGGCCGGCTGAGCCCCAGAGCCGGGTGGACGCGGTCCCAGCCCAGGCGCAGCGCGATCTCGTGCGCCCGCAGCCGCCGGGCGTGGAAGAGGCCCAGCAGCTCCACATGCGAGAAGTGGGGCTCGAGCAGCTCCCGGTACTCGGCTGCGACGTACTCGCGGACGTGCCAGGGGTTGCCCGAGCGCTCCGCTCCCGGTGGGGCGAGCGTCAGCCGGTTCGGCGTGCTGATGTAGGCCACGCCGCCAGGAGCCAGCAGGCCGGCGAACCGCTCCAGGAGCGCGCCGGGCTCGGTGACGTGCTCGATCGTCTGGAGGAAGACGATCGCGTCCCAGGGCGCCCCGTCGTCGAACTGCTCGACCAGGTCGCGCTCGAAGCGCAGGTTCGGCGCGCGTGTAGCGAAGGCGGGCGTGCTCGTGGGCCTCGGGGTTCGCGTCCACGCCGACCACGTCGGCGGCCCACTGGGCCAGGATCGCGGACCCGTAGCCCTCTCCGCACGCCATATCCACCACCCGCCGGCCGGCGCAGCGCTGCGCGATCCAGCGGTAGACCGCCAAATGGCGGCGATACCAGTAGTTCTCCTCGGGAACGTCGGGGAGCGTGCGCTCGCCCGTGAGCTCGAGCGGCGGCACGCCCGGCGGCTGATTCCGCTGTTGGTAAGCGCCGGACATCCCCCGCGCGTCAATATATTGCGCCTCCGCATGGCGCTGACCAATCCGAACCTCACCACCGAGCAGATCCGCGACGTGAACGTGCGCTACCACGACGCCGCGGCGGAGTCCTATGACTCCAAGTGGGCGATCGACTACGGGCCCGTGGGCGCGCGCCAGGTGCTGATGAAGCTCGGGAAGGCGCTGGGCCACGAGCCCGGGCACTACCCCCGCGCGCTCGAGATCGGCGCCGGCACCGGCTACTTCACGATCAACCTGCTCCGGCACGGCGTCATCGACGCAGGCGACCGCCACGGACATCTCGCCGGGAATGCTGCGCCGCCTGGGCTCGACGGCGGACGAGCTGGGTCTGGAGGTCGCGACCACGTGCGCCGACGCCGAGCACCTGCCCTTCGAGGATCGCTCGTTCGACCTCGTGTTCGGCCATGCCGTGCTGCACCACGTGCCCGATCTTTCCGTGGCGATGGCGGAGTTCCGGCGCGTGCTCGCGCCCGGTGGAACGCTGGCCTTCATGGGCGAGCCCTCCCGGCACGGAGACCGCCTGGCGATCGCGCCGAAGCGCGTCGGAGCAATCACCGCGCCGGTCTGGCGGCGGCTCGTCGGGCGCGCAGCCCAAGGTCGAGCGTCCTCCCGAGATCCCGCGGCCAGAGACGGCAGCTGGGAGCTGGAGCAGCTGGTCGACGCCCACACCTTCACGCCCGGACGAGCTGGCCGGCATGGCGCGCGACGCCGGCTTCGAGGGCGTGCGCGTGTCGGGCGAGGAGCTGGTCGCCAACGGCTACGGCTGGCTGCTGCGCTCGCTGGAAGCGCGCGTCGAGCCGGGAGCGTGCCGCTGCGGTGGCACAAGTTCGCCTTCCGCAGCTACCTGGCGCTCCAGCGCCTCGACTCCGCGCTGCTGGAGCCCCGCCTCCCCGCAAGCCTCTTCTACAACCTGCTGCTCTCGGGGCGAAAGCCCAGCTAGCCGGTCCGCCGAAATCAACCGCTTGGGAGATTGACTCCCCCCTGAGGGATCGAATTCCCCAAGCGGTTGCCTATTTGGCCTCTCGCGCGGCAAACGCGAAGGCGAGCGAGGCCGCCGTCCACCGCTTCAGTGATGTCTTTTCTGGTCTATGGCCCATAAAAGGCATCATCGAGCGTCAGGGCGGCCACGAGCGAGACGGCAAGGGTCACGAAGCGCGTGGGAGATCAACCGCCGACGCAAGGAACTGCAACCCCCTCCCTACCTGCCCAATCCTGCGCCCGCGTGGGCGTCGATTCCGTCGAAAAACCGGCTTGTAGGAGCGTGTATGCGGCGCCCGGCTACTCCTCCTGACCGGCGCTTGAGACGTGTGGTCAGTTTGCATCGCAATGCGTGGTCAACTGACCACACGTGCTCTCGGGCACTACGCAAGGGCCACAAAGCGCGTGGGAGACACCTTGGACGGACGAAAATGACGCGCGCTCCCTACAAGCTCGGCCAGATCTCCACCGCTTGGGGCATCGAGTACCCCCGGGGGATCAAATCCCCCAAGCGGTGGCTAGCGGGCCGGTTCTCGCGCCGCCGCTGCCCCGCGCACCAGCTCGACGATCGCCTCGGGCGCCTTATCCGGCGAGCCGGCGTCGAAGGGCGGCTGCGGGTCGTACTCGATGGACAGCTGGATCGCCTGCGCGACCTCGTCGCCCGCCTCGAGCGCCGCGAGCTCCAGCGCCATGTCGATTCCCGACGACACGCCGGCGGCGGTGATGATCTTGCCCTCGCGCACCACCCGCCTGCCGGTGGGCTCCGCGCCCAGCTCCGCGAGCCGGTCCATCTGCAGCCAGTGTCCTGTCGCCGGCATGCCATCCAGGAGCCCGGCGGCGGCGAGTATCAGCGATCCGGTGCACACCGAGGTCGTCCAGCGCGTGCGCTCGTGCACCGCCGCGCACCCAGTCCAGGAGCTCCTCGTCATCCAGGAGCGCTCGAGTGCCCATCCCGCCCGGCACCACCAGGATCTCGGGCTCGGTGACCTCTTCGAGCGCGTGGTCGGCGAAGACCCGCAGCGGCCCGGTCTCGGTCTGAACGGGCCCTCGTTCCTTGCCGACATAGCGCAGCTCGGCTCCCGGGAGGCGCCAGAGCACCTCTGAGGGCCCGACCGCGTCGAGCGCCGTCAGCCCGTCGAAAACGAGGATCGCGATCTCCATCGACCTACACTAACTCTCCATGGGCGGTCCTCCGCTGACCGATTTCCCACTTTTCCCGCTCCCGGTGGTGCTGCTGCCGAGCGAGGTCGTCCCGCTCCACATATTCGAGGAGCGCTACATGACGATGATCTCGGAGTGCCTCGACGACGGGCGCGAGTTCGGCATCGTGTGGCTCGCCGATGACGGCCTGAAGGACATCGGCTGCACCGCGCGAGTCGCCGAGGTGCTCGAGCGCATGGAGGACGGCCGCATGAACATCCTCGTCCGCGGCGCCAGCCCCTTCCGGCTGATCCGCCGCCAGGAAGACCACGTCTACCCGGCCGGGACGATCGAGCTCCTCGACGACGGCCCGGGGGACGACGAGCCAGCCGGTGGCGAGGCGCGCGAGGGCTACGCGGACCTGCTCGAGCAGATCACCGACGAGCGCCCGGAGGAAGCGGCGCTCGCCGAGCTGAGCGCCTACGAGATGGCGGCCAGCGTCGACATCGACCTGCAGGTCAAGCAGGGCCTGCTCGAGCTACGCACCGAAGGTGAGCGGCTGACGCTGCTGGCGAAGCTGTTCAAAGACGGGATCAGGCGGCTGAAGACAGCGGAGAAGATCGCCGAGCGAGCGCAGGGGAATGGGAAGGTTTCGATTGATGATTAGTGATTAGTCGGCAGTCGGCAGTCGGCAGACCGCAGACGGCAGACCGCAGACTGCAGGCCGCTGGCGGTTAGTCGACTACGACCACTGCTCCGCCGCGGCGCGGATCGCCCGCTCCACTGAGCGCACCCGTCTCCGCGTCGCGGCGAACTGCCTGGACGCCGCCGAAGTACAGGTTTCGCTCCTTCCACCGTACGAGGCGGTAGCCGCGTCTCTCTACCTCGTCCAGCGCTGCCCGTCGAAGCCCGGCTCGGCGTGGAGGATGCCGGCCTCGTAGTGCAGGCGGCCGCGTTCGACGGCGCAGGTGATGTCGGCGCCGTCGTCCACGACGCCTCGGATCACCTGAAGGATCGCCGAGCGCAGGCGGTTCGATCCGGCGCTGCCGAGCGACAGCTCGATCTCGCCGTCGCGGAGCACCGTGGTCGGGGCCATCATGCTCGTCACCCGCGTCCCGGCGTCGTGGCGGTGGAAGCCGAGCGGGTTCAGGTCCTCCTCGCCCAGCATGTTGTTGAGGTGGATCCCGGTCCCGGGAACCACCACGCCGGAGCTGGTCCCGTTGGAGCACGTGATCGCCGCCGCGTTGCCGGCCTCGTCGAGCACCGAGAGGTGCGTCGTGGACCCGAGGTTGGCCGGCGCGGAGCCCTCCTCGCGGGAGCGCCGCTCGAGCGGCCTGCTTGATGCGGCCTGCCGCCGCATCCACCAGCCCGTCGGACAGGAACCATCCCGGGAGGTGCGGCTCGTGCAGCCGCAGGTGGAAGTCACCCTCCCGCGCGCGGTTGGTCTCGCCCATCACCTCGGTCAGCAGCGACGAGCGCGTCGGCCTCCCCGAGGTCGCCCGAATGCACCCGCTCCAGCAGGGCGAGCGCGTAGGCGATCAGGATGCCGCCGGACGACGGCGGGGCGTTGGTCAGCACCTCCCGGCCGCGGTACGCGGTGCGCACCGGGTCGCGCTCGAGGACGCGGTAGGCGGCCATGTCCTCCTCGGAGACCATGCCGCCCGCTCGATCAGCCATTCGGTGACCGCGCGCGCCCCGTCGCCGCGGTAGATCCAGTCGGGGCCCTCGGCTGCGAACCGCTCCAGGCCGTCGGCGAGATCGGCGAAGCGGAAGGTGTCTCCGGCCTTGAGCAGGTTCCCTTCGGGCGCGTAGAGGGCGCAGCTCTCCGGCTCGACGGTGACGACCGCCCGCAACAGCTGGAAGACATAGGCCTGGACCCGGTCCACCGTGACGCCCTCGCGGGCGTAGCGGACGCCGGGCTTGACCAGCTCGCTCAGCGGCATCGTGCAGAAGCGCTCGCACATCTCCCAGACTCCGGCGGGCGTCCCGGGAACCCCGCACGAAGCCGGGCCGACATTGAAGATCTGCGGCGTCTCGTCGAAGCGCACCTCGGCGGCGACCAGCTCCGTCCGCGACTCGGGGTCGAGCCCGCGCCCGCCCGCCTCCACGAAGAAGTCGAGCAGGTGGTCCTCGTTGTCCGCCGTGTGCGCGAGCAGGAAGCCACCCGCGCCCATGCCCGTCAGCAGGCTCTCGGAGGTGAACGAGGCAAGCACGCAGCAGACGGCGGCATCGAACGCATTGCCGCCTTCGCGCAGCGCCCAGGCCCCCGCTTCCGCGGTCAGCCGAGAACCAGCAGCCACTACGCCCTTCATCAGAGCGCAGGGTAGTTACTTATCTGCCGACTGCCGACTGCGGACTGCCGACTACAACCGCGTCAGCGGTTGGGAACGAACTCGGGAATCTCGAACCCGTCCGAGGACTCCCGATCGTTGCGGCGCACGCGCGGCTCGCCCGCCGGCTCACTCAGCCGCCCGCTCGTCGAGCGGCGCGTGGGCCGGTCGCCGTAGCCGGTGGCGACCACGGTGACCCAGCATTCGTCGCTGATCTTCTCGTCGATCATCGCGCCGAAGATGATGTTCGCGCTCGGGTGTGCCGCTTCCGAGACCGCCCGCGCCGCCTCGTTGACCTCCCACAGCGAGAGGTCGGAGCCGCCGGTGATCGACAGCAGGATCGACCGCGCGCCCTCTACCGACGTCTCGAGCAGCGGTGAAGACACGGCCTCCTCGGCGGCAGCAATCGCGCGCCGCTCGCCGCGCGCCATGCCGATGCCGAGCAGCGCCTGGCCGGCGTCGCTCATGATCGTCCGCACGTCGGCGAAGTCGAGGTTGATCAGACCCGGCAGCGTGACCAGGTCAGAGATGCCCTGGACGCCCTGGCGCAGCACGTCGTCGGCGACCCGGAAGGCGTCGACCATCGAGGTGCCCTTCTCGAGCACGGTCAGCAGACGGTTGTTGGGGATCACGATCAGCGTGTCGACGTGCTTGGCCAGCTCGTCGACGCCCTCGTCGGCCTGCGCCCCCCGGCGCGTGCCCTCGAAGCCGAACGGCTTCGTGACGATGCCGACCGTCAGCGCGCCGATCTCCTGCGCGATGCGGGCGACCACCGGTGCGCGCGCCAGTGCCCGTCCCGCCGCCTGAGCCGGCGGCGACGAAGACCATGTCGGAGCCCTTGAGCAGGGTCTTGATGCGGTCGTCGTCGGAAATCGCGGACGCGCGGCCGACCGTCGGGTCCGAGCCGGAGCCGAGCCCGCGGGTGATGTCGGAGCCGATGTGGAGCGTCGACGTCTGCCGAGCTCTGCTGGAGCGACTGAAGGTCGGTGTTGACGGCGATGAACTCGACGCCTTCGACGCCGGCTTCGATCATGCGGTTGACGGCGTTGACGCCCGCCCCGCCGATGCCGGCGACCTTGAGAACGGGCCCCAGGGCGGTTGCGGGACGCCGGATGTCCGGCTCGTCGCGGGGTCGCCAGTCGCGTTCGGTGGCCTCCGGGCGGGCAAGGATGTCGTGCGGGATGTCCTGGGCGAAGGCGGCGCTGAGCCGGTCCTTCGGGCTCAGGTTGCGGCGGCGCTCGGCGCGCTCCTCGTCCTCGCGAAGGGAACGGGCCTCCTGGGCGCGGCGCTCTTCGCGCTCGCGCTCGGCGGCAGCCTCCGCCTCGCGGGCGCGGGCTGCGCGCTCCTCGGCTTCGATGTCGGGCGCCTTCGGCTGCCCGTCGGCCGGCTCTACGTCTGTGCGCTGGAACAGGGCGGCCAGCGGCCCTTCCCGCATGCTTGCTCGCTTACCGCCTGCCATTGGCCAGGACCTCCTTCGCAAGTTCGCGGTAGGACTGCGCCGCAACGCCGTCGGGATCGTACTTGAGCACCGAGGTGCCCTTTACCGGTGCTTCAGCGAACCGGATCGTCTTCTTGATGCGGGTGGCGAACACGCGGTCGCCGAAGTTCTCCTCGAGGATCTCGATCGCCTCCTTGGCGTGGACGGTCCGGGTGTCGACCAGGGTCGGCAGGATGCCCTCGATCTGGACCTCCGGGTTCAGCTCCTCCCGGATCATCGCCAGAGTGTTCTGAAGCTGGATCAGCCCCCGCATCGACAGATACTCACACTGCACGGGGACGATAACTTTGCTGGCGGCTGTCAGAGCGTTGATCGTCAGCAGCCCCAGCGACGGCGGCGTGTCGATGCACACGAAGTCGTAGTCGTCCGCGACGGCCTTGAGCGCCTTCTCGAGCGAGCGCTCGCGGCCGATCTTGGTGCTCATCGCGATCTCGGCGCCGGCCAGGTCGATCGAGGCGCAGGCCACGTCGACCTCGCGCTTGCGGATCGCCTCGCGGATCGGCATGTTGTGGACGAGCACGTCGTACATCGACTTGTCGACCTGATCGGGGTCGATTCCCTGGCTCATCGTCAGGTTGCCCTGCGGGTCCATGTCGACGGCGAGCACCCGGTGGCCCTTCTCGGCCAGCGCGACGGCCAGGTTCAGGGTCGTCGTGGTCTTGGCCACGCCGCCCTTCTGGTTGGCGAAGGCGAACACCTCCATGGTGTTCTGGGGCACTTCCGTGGCGCCTGCTGTGGCGCTTGCGACGCCTGCTGTGGCGCGGGCTGCGGCTCCGGAGCGGCGTTCTGGGACGGAACCTCGGTGGCGTCCCTGTTGACGGCGGGCGGTGAAGCCTCGAACGCGGACACGCTTTCGGAACCTCCTGTTTGGTTCGCCTCCCGCTCATCGGCCGGCTGGGCCGGCTGGTATTCGGGTCGCGCGAATCGCTGGAGTAAACCCATGGCGGATGGTTATTCGCACAAGGTGGGGGTAATCCTTCCGGCG
Source organism: uncultured Solirubrobacterales bacterium (assembly GCA_963785085.1). GTDB lineage: Bacteria > Actinomycetota > Thermoleophilia > Solirubrobacterales > JBBDJG01 > CAWACB01. The sequence goes on from CAWAUD010000015.1 coordinate 26,461, forward strand.
ATACCCTCACCTTCTTTGGCTTCCATGCTCGACAAGCGGCTCATCTTCGTCACCGGCAAGGGCGGCGTCGGCAAATCGACCGTCGCCGCCGCCCTGGGCGTGGCCGCCGCGCGGCAGGGCAAGCGCACGATCGTCTGCGAGGTGGCCGCGCAGGAGCGGATGTCCGGACTGTTCCACAAGCAGCGAGTCGGCTACCACGAGACGCAGATCGCCGAGAACCTCTACGGCTTCTCGGTCGACCCGCAGCGCGCGCTGGAGGAGTACCTGCTGCAGCAGATTCGCGTGAAGCCGCTCTACGACATGATGTTCAAGAACCGGGTCTTCACCTATTTCGCCGCCGCAACCCCGGGCATGCGCGAGCTGGTCACGATCGGGAAGGTCTGGGAGCTGGCGCAGCTCGACCGGCGCGTGAAGAAGGCGCCCAAGTACGACGTCGTGATCGTCGATGCCCCCGCTACGGGACACGGGCTCGGCATCCTGCGCACCCCCAAGACGTTCGGCGACATCGCGCGCGTGGGCCCGATCAAGCGCCAGGCCGACGCGATCCACGAATTCATCACGGACCCCAAGCTGACCGCCATCTGTGCCGTCGCCTGGCCGGAGGAGATGCCGGTCAACGAGACGATGGACCTCCAGCGCAGCCTGCGCAAGGAGCTCCGCATGAAGCTGTCCCGGGTCTTCATGAACGGCCTGTATCCCGAGCTCTTCTCGGCCCGTGAGGCAAGCGCGATGAGTGCTCACCTGCAACGCAACGGCAGCGAGAGCGGCGACATCGCGCCGTTGCGGCGGGCGGCCGTGCGGGCGGCGGTCTCCGAGCACCGGCGCGCGAAGGCCCACCGCGAGCAGCTCGAGCGGTTGCGCGACGGCACGCGCCAGGACGTCGTCGAGCTGCCGTTCCTGTTCACCGAGCAGATCGACATGGATGCGGTCGGCGAGCTGGCCGACGACCTGGAGCCTTCGCTGTGAACGTCAGCGACCTGCTCCAGGACAAGGAGGTGTGCATCTGCGCCGGCTCGGGCGGAGTCGGCAAGACGACCACGTCCGCGGCGATCGCGATGGGGATGGCAGCGGAGGGCAAGAAGGTCGCGGTGCTGACGATCGACCCCGCCAAGCGCCTCGCCAACTCGCTCGGCCTGCCGGAGCTCGGCAACGAGGAGACGCTCGTCGACCCGGCGCGCTTCGCCGAGCACGGCATCGAGATGAAGGGCGAGCTATGGGCGATGATGCTCGACGCGAAGCGCACCTTCGACGATCTCGTCGAGCGCCACGCGCCGGACGAGGAGACGCGCGACCGGATCCTGTCGAACCGGATCTACCAGGAGCTCTCCAACGCGGTGGCCGGCTCGCAGGAGTACATGGCGACGGAGAAGCTGTACGAGCTCTACCAGGAGGCCCGCTACGACCTGCTCGTCCTCGACACGCCGCCGACCCGCAACGCGCTCGACTTCATCGACGCGCCCGAGCGGATGACCCGGTTCATCGAGGGCCGCTCGCTGCAGTTCTTCCTGCAAGCCGGGCAAGCTCGGCATGCGGATCGTCGGGCGCTCGGGCGGCATGCTCTTCTCGGTCCTGAAGCGCATCACCGGGATCGACCTGCTCCAGGACCTGTCCGAGTTCTTCCAGAGCTTCGGCGACATGGCCCAGGGCTTCAGCGAGCGCGCGCAGCGCGTGGGCGAGCTGCTCGGGGACGACGTCACCACGTTCCTGCTGGTGACCGCCCCGGAGCGAGAGCCGATCGACGAGGCGGTCTACTTCTGGCGGCGGCTCCAGGAGTCGAAGCTCCCGTTCGGAGGCGTGGTGGTCAACAAGGTGCATCACGACTACTTGCAGCTGACGGAAGGCGGTAGACGGAAGGCGGCAGGCGCGTCGATGGACGCGCTGCGCGAGGAGCTCGGAGCCACGTTCGAGGGACAGGGAAAAGCTGACTTACCCGAGCGGATCGTGGAGAACTTCGAGCGCTACAGGGCGCTGGCGGCGCGGGACCGCGAGAACATGGCGCGGCTGACCGAGCGGCTGGACCAGGACAACGTGATCACCGTGCCCTACCTCGACGAGGACGTCCACGACCTCGGCGGCCTGGCGCACGTGAACCGCTACCTGTTCGCGTCCGCGAAAGAGCGGAAAGAGCTGCTGGAGAGTGTCGCGGTTTAGGCGGTAGGCGGTCGGCTCGAAAACCGGCATGTAGGGAGCGGCGTCGGCCGTGGCCGAGTGCAGCATTTGACCGCTGATAGGCGGTAAAACCCTTCAATCGGCAGACGGGCAGCCGGAACCGCTACGTCAGCGTCACAAAAGCGCGTGGGAGACGCACCCGGTACGCGCAGGATCTGAGCGGCCTCCCTACAAGCTGGTTTTCCAACCCTCCTGAGCCCGGGGTCCGCGGGATCGGGTTGGTCGGGCCTGGCTACACGGCTGCGGAGTAGTCCGCCGCGTCTTCGTCGAGCAGCGACGTTTCCTCTTCCGAGCGCCGGACGACGTAGTCCGTCTCGGGCTCCGCTTCCGGCTCGGGCTCCGGCTCCCGCTCGGGTTCCGGGATCTCGTGGCGGCCCGTTGGCTCGGAGAGGATCTCGTCGGCGACCGAGCGCAGGTCCGCGGGAAGGTGCCCGCGCGATTGCGTCGCGCAGCAGCGCGCGCAGGTCGGCTTCCAGGTCGCGCACGAGCGCTTCCGGCGATGAGACCCCGCTCGAGGCGAGGAAGGCGGAGTCGACGTCTCCGCGCATCACGAGCCGCTCCAACTTGAAGGCCGCCTCGGTGCGCATCTGGACCGACCGCTGGTCCGCGGGTTCGGCGCACAGCGCAGCCAGCCGCAACGCCACGCCGACCGCCGGCGGCTCACCGGCGTCGAGCAGCGCGCGTGCGGCGAGCAGGTAGTCGGAAAGGCCGTCGAGCGCGACGGGCTGCTCGCACCCGAGCTCGAAACGGGACAGTGCCCAGGACAGCGAGCCGCGCATCGCGCGGCCGAGCCTCAGCAGCTCGAAGATCTCCATCAGCTCGGAGCGCTCGTCGGACTCGAGCACATACGGGTTGCCGCGCGAGCGCCCGGCGAAGCCGAGCGGCACCGCCTGCCACGGGCCGGTGTCGCTGCGCCACCACGCGGACGCGCCGAGCGACGCGGCGCCCGGCTTCAGCAGCCTCACCGCGCTGAGCAGCTTGCGGAAGCACATGCGCGCTTCCGTGAGCGGCGCGGACTCCTCGGGTCGCGCCTCGGCGGTCAGGATCAGGATCGTGTTGGGCTCTTCGTCCTCGCGCCCGGAGGCCCACACCGCCTCGGGCGGCGCATCGGACAGGTCGCCGCGCACGAGCGCCAGGCCGGAGCCGAGCTCCCATCGCTCCGCGGCCAGGGCCACGCCGATCAGCGGCGCCACGACCGTGTTGATGACGGTGTCCTCGAACACGATCGACTCCAGCTCGGTGTAGGCACGATCGAACCGGGGCGACTCGAACTCGAGCGTCGTCGAGTCGTCCCAGACCCGGGCCAGGAACTCGCGCAGCACGGCCTCGGCGCGGTCGCGTTGGGAAGCCGGGACGTAGGAGGCGCCGAGCACGCGCAGATACGCCGAGCAGCCCTCGACCGCCGCCAGCGCCTCGACCGCGGGGGCGTAGCCCGGCAGGTCGCGCAGCACGGGCAGCCGCTCCCGGACGAACTGGGCCGACAGCGGGCTGTAGTGGTAGAGCACCGACCGCGAGCCCGGCTTCTCGGCGACCTCGAACGGAATCTCCGCTCCGGCCTCGATGTCGGAGGCGAGGCGCACCGACGCCTGGCCGGCCAGCGCCCGCAGTCTCTCGTTCAGTTCCTTGTTCCGCACGGCCGCCGATTCGCCGTGCGCTGACCGCTTTCCTGCCGGGCCTCAGGAAGGCGCCAGAATCCACCCACCGAACGCGCACCGGCCGGCATAGCCGGGCGTGTCCGCGGCGCCGTACAGCGACATGCCGGCGATCTCGGTTCCGTCGGCGGTCAGGACGTGACCTTCGACGGCGGAGAAGGAAGGCGTGAGGAGCAGCTCCTGGGGCACGCCCACGGCGAGCGTGAACGCAGTGCCGTTGCGATCGCCCGCGCCGGGCTGGGTGCTGGTAACGGTGATGTGCGGGAAGTCGGACCCGCCGGAGTTGATGTCACAGCTCGCGCCGAAGGTGAGCGAGCCCTGCTGGTGGAACGCGCTCGACTCGCCGTCTCCAAGCGTGAAGCGCTGGATCCGGGTGGCCTGCATGAACCTCGACGCGTCGAGACCGTCGAGCTTGTCCGAGTCGGGCACCTTGGTCAGCGACGACTCGAGGATGTTTCGCCCGAGGAGCGAGTCGGTCGCGACCTGGGTCGCCGTGACTGGCCTTCGCCCTGATCTTGGAGCGGCTCACGGCTCCCGCCTTGATGTTCTTGTTGCGGACGGCGTCGACCCGCAGCTGGGACGGCCCGACACTGCGCTTCGGAACCTTCGTGACCGCGTAGCCGGTCCCGCTCAACGCCACGAACAGGGCGATGATGGAAATGACGAGCGCCGGCGAGGGTCTTTGCAAACGCAACGCGGCGTCAGGCGGCGCGGAAGGCGATCTCCGGCTCTTCTACCGGGTCCAGCCAGCTGCGTCCATAGGCGCGCATCTGCTCGACGAGCGGCACCAGCGCCTCACCCTTGGGCGTCAGGCGGTACTCGACCCGCGGCGGGACCTCGGGATAGGTCCGGCGCTCGATGATCCCCTCCGCCTCGAGAGCGCGCAGCCGCAGCGAGAGCGTGCGGGGGCTGATTCCCTCGAGCGAGCGCTCCAGCTCACAGAAGCGCGACTTGCCTGCGGCGAGGTCGCGGATCAGGAGGAGCGTCCACTTGCCACACACGATCTCGGCCGTGCGGCATACGGGACATGTCTCGTTCGTCGGCACCTTGCTGTGGGAGGAGCGCAGAACCGAGGCGGCTGCCTCAGGAACTCTCCTCGCTCCCGATGGTAGCAAGGCTTTACGTAGTGAAGTGAGGGTTCTGCGGCCGCTCGAGGGCGGCCTGGCGAGCGTCTAGGAGCCGGAGCGAACGGGCGGACCGCCGGACGGGCCGGATGGCCGTCCGTTGTCCGGCCGCTGGGGCTGCGGCTTGTGGGCGTCCTTCTCGCGGCGGCGCTCGCCGCCGGGCGGCGGTCCCGAGACGCTCTTGTGCTCGGACCTGAAGATCTGGTCGACCGAGCTCGCGCGCTGGCCGTCGGATGCGACCAGCAACTTGAAGTCGTGCGGGTGGGTGGCCGCCTTGAGCGCGTCGTCCATGCTGATCTTGCCCTCGCGGTGGAGGTGCAGGAGCGCCTGGTCGAAGGTCTGCATGCCGTAGTAGGTGCCGTCCCCGATCGCCTCGCCAAGCTTGCCGGTCTCCTTGGAGTCGACGATCATGTCGCGCACGCGCCCGGTCATCGTGAGGATCTCGCAAGCGGCGGCGCGGCCCTTGCCGTCGACGGTCGGGATCAGCCGCTGCGAGATCACACCCTGCAGCGAGCCCGCGAGCATCGCGCGGATCTGCTGATGGTGGTGCGGGGGGAAGAAGTCGATGATCCGGTTGAGCGTCTCGACTGCGTCGATGGTGTGCAGCGTGCTGAGGACGAGGTGTCCGGTCTCGGCTGCGCTCAGGGCGGTGCCGACGGTTTCCTCGTCGCGCATCTCGCCGATCAGGATGACGTCCGGGTCCTGGCGCAGGGCCCGCCGGAGGGCCTGCGGGAAGTTCTTCGTGTCGAAGCCGATCTCGCGCTGGTGGACGATCGACTTCTTGTCCTTGTGCAGGTACTCGATCGGGTCCTCGATCGTCACGATGTTCTTCGCGTGGGTGGTGTTGATGTGGTCGACCATCGCGGCCAGCGTGGTGGACTTCCCCGATCCGGTGGTCCCGGTGACGAGAATCAGTCCCCGCTCCTCCTCGGCGAGCCTTGCGATCACCGGCGGGAGGTCCAGCTCGGGAATGGTGCGGATGGAGAACGGCACGACCCGGAAGACGATCGAGATCGAGCCCCGCTGGCGGAAGGCGTTGACGCGGTAGCGGGCCAGGCCGGTGACCGTGTGCGAGAAGTCGAGCTCGCCGTCGCGCTGGAACTCGGCGAACCGCTCGGCATCGGTGAGCATCTCGCGCAGGAAGCGCTCGGTGTCCTCAGTGGTGAGGACCGGGGCCCCGTCGATCGGCACCAGGCCTCCGTGCAGGCGGACGAGCGGCGGCGCCGGCACCTTCAGGTGCAGGTCCGATCCCCCCATCTCCACTACGGCACGAAGGGCTTCCTCGAGCTCGAAAGCCATGTGGGGCTAATCGGCGCTGCGGGCGTTGGCCTTGAATTCAGTCTGCAGTCGGCAGTCGGGAGTCGGCAGATTGCAGAGCCGCGCAAGCAAAAAGGCCGCCCCGGAGGGCGGCCTCTCTGCCGACTGCAGACTGCTGACTGCCGACTGTCTAAGCCACTTCGCGCAGCTTCTGCGCTTCGGCCAGGCTCTGGAGCTTCTTCAGCGACTGGTTCTCGATCTGGCGGATGCGCTCGCGCGTCACGTTGAACGTGCGGCCCACCTCGTCGAGCGTGCGAGGGTGCTCGCCACCCAGCCCGTACCGCAGCTCCAGAACTCGGCGCTCACGGTAGGACAGGTTCTCGAGCGCCTCGCGCAGCGCCTCCTTGGTGAGGTTGTCCACGGCCCGGTCGTACGGCGACTCGGCCCGCTCGTCGGCGATGAACTGCCCGAACTCGGACTCCTCCTCGTCGCCCACCGGCTTCTCGAGCGAGATCGGCGCCTGCGCAGACCGCTTGATCGCGCCAACCTCCTCGGGATCGATGCCGGTCACTGCGGCGATCTCGTCGGCCGTCGGCTCACGGCCCAGCTCCGTCACCAGCTTCCGCTCGGCGCGGCCGATCTTGTTCAGCTTCTCGACCACGTGGACCGGGATGCGGATCGTGCGCGCCTTGTCTGCCAGGGCGCGAGCGATCGCCTGCCGGATCCACCAGGTGGCGTACGTGGAGAACTTGAACCCCTTGCGGTAGTCGAACTTCTCCGCGGCACGCACCAGCCCGAGCGTTCCCTCCTGGATCAGGTCCAGGAAGGGCAGGCCCTGGTTGCGGTAGTTCTTTGCGATCGAGACGACCAGCCGTAGGTTGGACTCGACCATCTTCTGCTTGGCGTCGAGGTCGCCGCGCTCGATGCGCTTGGCGAGCTCTACTTCCTCCTGCGCCGTCAACAGCCGGACCTTCCCGATGTCCTTCAGGAAGAGCTGCAGCGAGTCCGTCGTCATGTCCGGACGCAGATCAATCGTGTTCTTGCTCCTGCGACGGCCCTTCGGCGCGGGAGGCTCAACCTCCGGCTTGGGGGTGCCCGCCTCTGAGTCCTCGACGATTTCGATCTCGGAGCGCTCAAGGAAGCCGTATAGCTCTTCGACGTCTCCTTCTTCGAGGTCTATCTCCGACACTGCGTCGGCGACCTCAGCGAAGGTCAGTACGCCCTGCTGTTGGCCCTTGGTAACGAGGCCCTTGATCTCGTCGAGTTCGTGAAGTTCGCTTTGAAGCATCTGAGTCTGTACTTGTCCTTTCGAGGCTCCCGGCGACCGCGGAGACCGGTTTTCGGCCCAAAATGCGGCCTAGACCTTGATCGTAGCCTCCCGGGAGGAACGTGACCGTACCTTCGGCCAGTCAAACATATGTTCGTATCGTAGCGCTATATAAAGTGAAGCCAAAGCTCTGCACCGCGGTTTTCGGGCCATGCTGCTGCCCAGGCACTGCGGGACCATCATCTTTCTAATACGCCGTTCCGCTCTAATAGGGACAGTCGAGAGCCGAAAAAGTTGCCCTGGTCAGGGCTTTTCCCCGTCGAACGTGCCTCGACACCGGCCGAGTCGTACTGGACACGTTGCCCAGATCGGTCGAGGCGTCTAGTGCAGCGGCTACGTTACCGGGCGGCGACTACACTGCGCAAGCTTTTGTGGACGCCGGCACACGAAGCACCGCGAGCAGCGAGGGAAGGGAAGGCTTGGACCAGCTGTACAGCCGCACCGAGACGCCGGAGGCAGACGACGCCGTGAGCGCGCTGCCGCAGGAGGCGTCCGGGGGCGGCGACGGGCCGATCGGGATCATGTCGGCCCTCCCTCATCGACGCCCGCATCGCCGCAGCGCACGGCGCGGCGAGAGCCCGAGCGTGCCGGTCATCGCGGCGCCGGTTGCTGCGTCTGCGGTCGCGGCCGCGGCGATCGCCGAGCCGGTCGAGGCGCGTCACCTGAAGCCCGTCGCCGACGTCGGCGACGAGGTCCCTGCGCGGCGACCCCGTTCGCGCCGGCGGACCCTTCCTCCCCCGTATGAGCCCCCGCCCGGCATCGGCCGGCTGGCGCTCGACGGCGCGATGGAGACCGCGAAGTTCCCGTGGCGGGTGGCCGCCGAGCTGGCCCGCCAAGCGGCCGGCTCGATCAGCGGCACGCTGCGCCGCTGAGCCCCTCGTCTCTCCTTGCTCCGCCCGAGGCGCTGCGCCTCGTGTTGGAGCGCGTGCGGCCGTCGGGCGCGGAGGAGGTCCCGCTCGCCGAGGCCCTCGGGCGGGTCCTCGCGAGCGACGTCACAAGCGCGGACGACGTGCCGGGGTTCGACAACTCCGCGATGGACGGCTACGCAGTGCGGGCCGCCGATACGAGCGGCGCCGGTCCCGACAGCCCGGCGCGACTGCGCCTCGCGGGAGAGTCCCGCGCGGGCAGCCCCGCCGAGCGGGAGCTGCGCCCGGGCGAGGCTTACGTGATCTCGACCGGAGCGATGGTCCCGCCCGGCGCGGATGCGGTCGTGCGGGTCGAGGACACCGAGGCCGCGCCGGACGCGGTGGACGTGCGACGCGCCGTTTCGCCGGGCACCGACATCCGGCGCGCCGGCGAGGACGTGCGCGCGGGGGACCGGGTGCTCGAGGCGGGGCGGCGCCTCGGGCCGGCCGAGCTCGCGGTGGCGGCCTCGACCGGCGCACCCAAGGTGGCGTGCGCGCGGCAGCCGTCGGTTGCGCTCGTCTCCACCGGCGATGAGCTGACGCCGCCCGGCGAGCCGCTGCGGCCCGGCGGCGTGCGCAACACGAACTCGTTCGCGCTGCCGGCACAGGCTCTGCGCGCGGGCGCCATCACGCTCGAGCCGCGCCTCGCGCCCGACGACCTCGAGGCCACCGTCGCGGCGCTGCGCGAATCGCTGACGGCCGACGTCAGCGTGATCACCGGCGGGGTCTCGGTCGGCCCGCACGACCACGTCAAGCCCGCGCTCGCCGAGTTGGGAGTCGAGGAGGTCTTCTGGGGAGTGGCGCTGCGACCGGGCAAGCCGACCTGGTTCGGAGTCGGCCCCGGTGGCGCGCCGCTGGTCTTCGCCCTGCCGGGCAACCCGGTGTCGGCGATGATCACCTTCCACCTGTTCGTGCGGCCCGCTCTCGCGGCGATGATGGGCGCGGAGCCGGTGGAGCGCCGAGCCGAGGCGGTCTTCGATGCCGACTACCGCAAGCAGCCCGGCCGGGCACACGTGGTGCGCTGCCGGCTGGAAGCGCAGGCCGACGGTTGGCACGTCAGGCCGACGAAGGCCCAGGGCTCACACGTGCTGACGTCGATGTTGGATGCGGAGGCGCTCGTCTACTTGCCGGTGGAGCGGGGGGACGTGAGCGCCGGAGAAACCGTGGAGATTGAGATTCTTTAGTCCGCAGTCTGCAGTCCGCAGTCCGCAGAACCGCGACGCCAACGACTGCCGACTGCCGACTGCCGACTGCTTACCCGTACCTCTCTCCCGTCAACGCCCGCAGCTTCACCCTGTTGTGCGTGGCGGCTACCTTGCTCACCGTTCCTGACCGGGAACGCATCACCAGTGATTCGGTGGTTGCCTCGGCGCCGTCGCGGTAGCGGACTCCCTGGAGCAGGTCTCCGTCGGTGACGCCGGTGGCCGCGAAGAAGACGTCCTCGCCGGACACCAGGCGATCGACGTCGAGCATCTCCTTGAGGTCGTAGCCGGCGTCGAGAGCAGCCTTGCGCTCGTCGTCGTCGCGGGGCCACAGGCGCCCGATCAGGTGCCCGCCCATCGACTTGATCGCCGCGGCCGAGAGGACGCCTTCCGGCGTTCCGCCGATTCCCCACAGCAGGTCGACGCCCGTCCCGGGCGTGACCGCGAGCAGGGCGGCCGACACGTCGCCGTCGGTGATGAAGCGGATGCGCGCGCCGGCGGCGCGGATCTCCTCGACCGCCGCCTTGTGGCGCTCGCGGTCGAGCATGATCACCATCAGGTCGCTGACTCCGGAGCCGCGCCGCTTGGCGACCAGCTGGAGCGTCTCGCGCAGCGGACGCTCGAGATCCAGCAGGTCGGCGATGTCGTTGCCGCCGGCGATCTTCTCCATGTACACGCACGGGCCGGGGTCGAACATGGTGCCGCGCTCGGCGAGCGCCACAACCGATAGCGCGTTCGGCTGACCGCGGGCGGTGAGGGTCGTTCCCTCCAAAGGATCGACGGCCACGTCGACGTTCGGCGGGCTTCCGTCGCCGATCTGCTCGCCGTTGTAGAGCATCGGCGCCTCGTCCTTCTCGCCCTCCCCGATCACGACCACGCCGTCCATGGGCACCGCGTGGAGCGTGAAACGCATCGCGTCGACAGCGGCCTGGTCGGCGGACTCCTTCTCCCCGCGCCCGACCCAGCGCGCCGCCGCGAGCGCGGCCGACTCGGTCACGCGCACCAGCTCGAGGGCCAGGTTCCGGTCGGGGTGGCTCGTGTCGCGCAGGTCGTGCGCGATCACGCCTCTCTCGTCGTTCTCCGCCGTCATGCGCGCGCGAACTAGGTGAACTGGCCGGGCGGGCGGCGGCGGACGCCGCCACGGGTGATCTGGCTGATGGCGCCGCCCCCGATGATCATCAGCGCGCCCAGCAGGCCGACATACCAGCCGATCTCGAGACTGACGAAGGAGCGGTTCTCCCCAACCCGGTCGACGATCCCGTTGTAGAGGATCAGCGTGGTGGCGACAGCGCCGACGATCATCGTCACCTCGCCCGGGGGCCAGGACAGCTCGTGGCCGCGGACCACGATCCAGACCAGGATCAGCGGGGCGAATGCGGCGAGCACGAACAGGATGTCGAGGATCTTGAAGGTCTGGAAGCCGGTGCAGTCCACCTTGCCGGAGCCGCAGAGGTTCTCGTTGCCGCTCACACCGAACCAGTTGAGGAACAGGCTGATCAGGAGCAGGACCCCGCCCCCGGCTGCCACCAGATCCCCATTTCCAAGGCGTTTGAAGTCCATTCGGGGGCTGACCTTATCCGGTGCCGCTGAGATTCGTCGTGGTCGTGTAACAAAGCGCCCAATCCGCAGGTCACTACACTTTCGTGCCCTTCCCACCGGCACTTCCGAAAGCATGAGCGAACACTCCCTCGCCCGCACCGGACACCGCGGTCCTACTCCCCCCCGGGGAGGCTGACCATGGGACGAAGCGTTACCGCCGCCACCGCGCGAGTGGGCCGGACGCCTGCCTCCGTACAGGCGATCGCCGAGCGCCTCGATCGGACGCGCGAGCGGACCTTGGCGCTGCTGGACGGAGTATCGGAGGAGGGACTCAACCGGGTGCACAGCCCGCTGATGAGCCCCCTGGTCTGGGACCTCGGCCACATCGCCACCTTCGAGGACCTGTGGCTGGTGCAGAACGCGCACGGAGCCGAGCCGTTGCGGGAGGACCTGAGCAGCGTCTACGACCCGTTCTCCGCCGCGCGAAGCGATCGCGGCGCCCTGCCCTACCTCCGCACCGACGAGTGCTTCGCCTACATGGAGACGGTCCGGGCGCGGACGCTCGATCACCTCGACGGCGCGGACCTGAGCCGCGACGCGAGCGACCTGCTTGCTGACGGCTTCGTCTACGAGATGGTGCTGCGCCACGAGATGCAGCACACCGAGACGATGCTCCAGACGCTGCAGCTGATGACCTCCGAGCCCTACGGCACCCCTGGTCGCCGGCCGCTCCCCGGTGCACCCGCGCGACGGCCGGCTCGGATGCTCCGCGTGCCCGGCGGCAGCTTCGAGATGGGAGCGCCGGAGCGCGGCTTCGCCTACGACAACGAGCGCCCGCGGCACGAGCTGCATGTCGACGAGTTCCTGATCGACGCAGCTCCCGTTAGCAACGGCCAGTTCGCCGAGTTCGTCCTCGACGGCGGCTACGACCGGCGTGAGGCCTGGTCGGAGGAGGGCTGGCTCTGGCGGCGCCGCGCGGACATCGTCCTGCCGCTCTACTGGTCGCGCGAGGGCGAGCAGTTCAGCGTGCGGTCGTTCGCGGACGTCGAGTCGCTCGACCCCGGGCTGCCGGTGTGCCACGTGTCGTGGTTCGAGGCCGACGCCTATGCCCGATGGGCGGGAAAGCGGCTCCCGACCGAGGCGGAGTGGGAGAAGGCGGCATCGCGCGGCGACCTTGGGATGACCGGCGAAGTCTGGGAGTGGACCTCCTCCGGCTTCGAGGCCTATCCCGGCTTTCGCGCGTTTCCCTATGAGGAGTACTCCGCAGTGTTCTTCGGCGGCCCTTACAAAGTGCTGCGCGGCGGATCGTGGGCGACGCAGCCCGACGCCGTGAGCACGACGTTCCGCAACTGGGACTACCCCCTGCGCCGCCAGCTGTTCGCCGGCTTCCGTTGCGCGATGGACGTGGAGCGCTGACCCAGTGACCACCGCGGAGAAGGTCACCATCGAAGTGCACCTGCGCGACGGCGCGCTCGCGAGCCTTCCCGACGACGTCCGGCAGGGGCTCGCCTCGACGCCGAAGACGCTGCCGCCCAAGTACTTCTACGACGCGCGCGGCTCGGAGCTGTTCGAGCAGATCACCGAGCTTCCCGAGTACTACCCGACGCGCGCGGAGCAGTCGGTGCTCGACGAGGTCGCCGCCGAGATCGTCGCGACGGTGGAGCCGCGGGAGCTGGTCGAGCTCGGACCCGGCTCGGCGCGGAAGACGCACGCGCTGCTGGACCCGATGATGGCCGCGGGCGGGTGCCGCTACGTTCCGGTCGACGTGTCGGAAACGGCCGTGCTGGAATCGGCGGCGCGGCTGGCCGAGACCTATGACGGCCTCGAGATCCACGGAGTCGTGGGCGACTTCGAGCGGCATCTGGACCGCATCCCGTCCTCGGGCCACCGGCGGCTGATCGCCTTCCTCGGTGGCACGATCGGGAACCTGGACCGCGAGCAGCGAGCCGGGATGCTGCGCACGCTTGCCGCGAGCCTCGGCCCCGATGACCGGCTGCTGGTCGGGACAGATCTCGTCAAGGACCGCGTCGCAGCTCGAGGCGGCATACAACGACTCGGCCGGCGTGACGGCGGAGTTCAACCGCAACGTCCTCCACGTCCTGAACACGAACCTCGGCGCTGACCTGAGCCCGGACCGATTCGAGCACGTCGCGTTCTACGACGAGGACGGGCGCTGGATCGAGATGCGCCTGCGGTCTCTGGAGGACCATTCCGTGCGCATCGAGGCGCTCGACATGGACGTCCGGTTCGAGCGCGGCGAGGAGATCCGCACCGAGATCTCGTGCAAGTTCACCCGCCACGCGCTTGCCCGCGAGTACTCGGATGCGGGACTGCGGATGGTGAGCTGGCACACCGACCGCGACGGCCTCTTCGCCCTGTCTTTGGCCGCGCCCGACGGCGCCGGCGCAGCTTGACGGCAGACCGGTCGATCCTTCAGCTGCTTCCGGAGTGGCGCGAGCCGCCGCTCGCCGACGCATACGCGTCCCTCGGACTGCAGGACAAGGCACTGCCGGGGCGGCCGTACGTTGTCGCCAACATGGTCACGACCGCCGACGGGCGAGCGGCGCTCGGCGGCCGCACCAAGGCGCTTTCCAGCGACGCCGACCGAGAGCTCTTCCACAGGCTGCGCGAGCAGGTCGACGCGGTGATGGTCGGCGTGTCGACGATCGCACTCGAGAGCTACGGGCCGCTCGTCCGCGACGCGGAGCGGCGCGAGCGCCGGCGTGCCGCCGGGCTGGAGCCGGCGCCACTCGCCGTGACGGCGAGCCGCTCGCTCGAGCTGCCGGTCGACGCACCGCTGTTCGCCGATCCGGACCAGCCGGTTGTGGTGCTGACCAACTCCGAGCGGCCGGCTCCCGCTGCACCCGGCCTCGTCGTGGAGCGCCAGGCAGGCGAGACCCTCGACCTGTCGCTCGGCATGGCGACATTGCGCGAGCGCTATGGCGTCCGAGCGCTGCTGATGGAGGGCGGTCCCACGCTGCTCGCCGCGATGATCGAGGCGCACCTCGTCGACGAGCTGTTCCTCTCACTGGCGCCCGTGCTGGCGGGTGACACGGGCGAGCCTTCCATCCTCGGGGGATCCGTCGGCGATCCGGTCAGCCTGAAGCTCCTGTCCGCGCTGCACGACGATGGGCATCTCTTCCTCAGGTATGACCTGAACCCGAGCCGGTAGGGTTCCGCGCCGTGCAGATCGAGGGACATGCGGCAATCGTCGCCGGGGGAGCATCCGGGCTCGGAGAGGCCACCTCGCGCGCGCTGGTCGAGCGCGGCGCGACGGTCACGATCGCCGACCTGAACGAGGAGAAGGGCGCGGCGCTGGCCGAGGAGCTCGGCCCGAACGCATCCTTCGTGCCCTGCGACGTCACCGACGAGGCGCAGGTCGCCGCCGCGGTCGAGCATGCGCGCGCGTCGGGGGAGCTTCGGATCGGAATCTGCTGCGCTGGGATCGGCTGGGCGGAGCGCACGGTCTCCAAGCGCGGCCCGCACCAGCTGATGCCGTTCGAGACCGTCATCCGGGTGAACCTGATCGGCACGTTCAACGCGCTGCGCTTCGCTGCCGCCGCGATCAACGAGAACGAGCCGCTCGAATCGGGCGAGCGCGGAGTGTGCGTCAACACCGCCTCGATCGCCGCGTTCGACGGGCAGATCGGCCAGATCGCCTACTCAGCCTCGAAGGGAGGCATCGTCGGCATGACGATCGCGGCCGCGCGCGACCTCTCGGGCCGCGGCATCCGCGTCGTCACGATCGCGCCCGGCACCTTCGACACACCGCTGCTCGCCGCACTCCCGCAGGAATCGCGAGACGAGCTGGGCCGGCAGGTTCCATTCCCGCAAAGGCTCGGCCGCCCCGAAGAGTTCGCCGCCCTGGCAGTCCACATCGTCGAGAACCAGATGCTGAACGGAGAGACGATCAGGCTGGATGGGGCGCTGAGGATGGCGCCGAGGTAGACCAGTCGGCAGTCCGCAGTCCGCAGTCCGCAGTCGGCAGTCGGCAGTCGGCAGAAGTGTTGCGTTGGCGGCGCCGACCAACGCTAGGTTCGGGTTAGAGGGGAGTAACTGCCGAAAGGATTCGCGGCATGCAGCAACGAGACCGCATGGAAGCATGGACTCTCGTGGTCTGTCTCGGACTGGCTTTGATCGGCGCACTAGGCGCCGCGGCGAACCGCGTGAAGCCGACGGCCTAAGTCTGCCGACTGCCGACTGCCGACTGCCGACTTACCTGTGCTTCACCCGCTCGCAACCGCGGGTGTTGTCGCCCTTGTCGGTGTAGGCGGTGTCGAGGCCGGGGCCACAGTCGATGTAGTCGTCCTTGCCGCCGCCGAAGGCGTGGATGGTGTCGTTGCCGGAGCCGCCCAGGACGCGGTCGTTGCCGACGTCGGGTCGCAGCTCGTCGTCGCCGGGGCCGCCATCGAGGAAGTCGTTGCCATCGCCGCCTGAGATGCGGTCGTTGCCCTCTTCGCCGTAGAGCTCGTCGGCGCCGGAGTTGCCGAACACGGTGTCGTTGCCCCAGCCGGCGAAGACCTTGTCGTTGCCGGTGCTGCCGGGGATGTGGTCGCCCCAGATGACGTCGTCGCCGGCGAGCCCGCGAAACAGGTCGTCGCCGCCGCCGCCGAGCAACGTGTCGTTCAGGTCCGTGCCGGTGAGCGTGTCGTTGCCCCCGCCCTCGATCTTCTGCACGCCGCGGTTGGGGTCGCCATCCTCAGGGCGCTGGCCCGCCACGATGTGCTCGCAGCCGACGAACTTGGTGGCGCGCTGGTCGCGGCGGTCGACGTAGACGGTGTCGTCGCCGTCGCCGCAGTCGACGATGCCCTCGGACAGGACTCCGGTCGGCTCGACCGCGTTGATCGTGTCGTTGCCGGGGCCGGCCCAGATGTAGTCGCGTGCGGTGCCGCCGATGATGTAGTCGTCGCCATTGCCGCCGTAGAGCTTGTCCTCGGCGCTGCCTCCGTCGAGGCGGTCGTTGCCGTCGCCGCCGTAGAGCTCGTCGCCCGCGTTGTCGCCCGCCAGCACGTCGTCGCCGGCATCGCCGTAGAGCTTGTCGCGCCCGAAGCCGGCGTCGATCTGGTCGTTGCCCGGGCCGCCG
>CAWAUD010000016.1:0-55672 GCA_963785085.1 uncultured Solirubrobacterales bacterium
ACGACAACTACTCGTACGGGCCGGTGTTCCGCTCGCAGTCGCTCGACGCGCAGATCAACCAGCGGATCGGCGGCACCGGCAAGATGAGCCTGCCCGAGCTGATCGACTCGATGGAGGTCGCCGGCAGCGTCGACCTGCGCGCCACCCAGGTGCTCCAGCTGATGCTGGACGTCGTCGGCACGCCGAGCGACCCGCAGCAGGCGGCCGCGGTACAGACGCTTCAGAGCTGGGTCGACTCCGGCGGCCTGCGCCGCGACCCCGATGGAGACGGCGTCTACGCCCACTCCGACGCGATCAAGATCCTCGACTCGTGGTGGCCGCGCGCGGTCGAGGCCGAGTTCAAGCCCGAGATGGGCGACGGGTTCTTCGACGCCATCAAGTCGATGATGCATCTCGACAACGACCCGCACGGCGACGGCGCGCACCTCGGCAGCTCGTACATCGACGGCTGGTACGGCTTCGTCTCGAAGGACCTGCGCCGGGTGCTGGGACAGAGCGCACAGGAGCCGTTCTCGCGCACCTACTGCGGCAACGGATCGCTGACGGCATGCCGCGACGCGCTGCGCAATTCGCTCGCCGACGCACTTGCCGAGCCGGCTTCACAGACCTACGACGAGGACCGCTCGACCCCGGCCACGGACCGCGTGGCGCAGTGCCCGGCCGGCAAGTCGGACCAGTGGTGCTGGGACTCGATCCGCTTCCGCCCCGTCGGTGCGGTGACGGCCCGCACGATCCACTGGATCAACCGCCCCACCTTCCAGCAGGCGGTCGAGGTGGCCGGCCACCGGCCGCGCGGGTATCCGCGCCCGAAGGCGGCGACGCCGGTGTCCTTGCCGCTCGTTCCCGCCTACCGTGCATGCACCTCCCCTGACCGGACGCACGCGGGGCCGCTCAACTTCGGTTCCTGCAGCTCGCCACAGCTGCGCTCCGACTACCTCACGCTCGGAACAGCGGACTCGAACGCGCGCCCGACGAACTCGGTCGGGAACATGCGCTTCGCCGTTTTCCCCGGCAACCCCGCCACGACCACCGACGAGGCCGACGTGCTGGTCGACTTCTCGCTCACGGACGTGCGCAACGCGGGCAGCCTGACGGACTACACGGGCCAGCTGCTGGCCGATACGGCGATCCGCATCACCGACCAGGACAACGGCGGAGCCGGCGGCGCAGACCCGGCGACCGGCCCGGAGTTCCCCTTCCCGGTCACGGTCCCGTGCTCGGCGACCAGCGATCCGGCGATCGGCGGGACGTGTGCGATCTCCACGAGCCTCGACGCCGTGATGCCGGGTGCGATCCCCGAAGCCCGGCGCGCGATCTGGGAGCTCGGTCCGATAACGGTGTTCGACGGCGGTGGCGACGGCATCGCGGCGACCGGGCCGAACACCGTGTTCGCCAAGCAGGGAGTGTTCGTTCCCTAGACGGCAGACCGCAGACGGCAGACGGCAGGGCGTTTACGCCGCGTCGTCGTCCGGGCCGTCCAGAAGCACGGAGCGAAACACCCTTTCCTCCTCGTCGAACAGCTCGCCCCAGGTGCGCTCGCCGTCTTGCAGGATGCGGCGCTTCGTCTCCAGCTGAGCGGAGCGGGGCTGTGCCGCGATCGCATCCGCGACCTCCATCGATCGCCGGATCAGCACGTCGTCGGCACACACCTCGTTCGCCACGCCAAGCCGCAGCGCCTCGGCGGCGTCGATCACGCGGCCGGTGAGGCACAGCTCGCGCGCGACCGCCGGGCTCAATGCCGCCCGCGCCGAGGCGTAGCTGGGCGGAATCCCGATCGGGAGCTCCGGGTAGCCGAAGGTCGCCGAGTGCGCGGCGACGCGCAGGTCGCACAACAGTGCGAGCGCGAAGCCGCCCGCGAGCGCCGGTCCGTTGACCGCAGCGACGACGGGCTTGGAACAGCGGCCGACCGCCCGGAACGCGCCGGTGCTCGTCTCGACGAGCTGGCGGCGGTGCTCGAGTTCGCCGCCGAATTGCGAGGTGTCCATGCCGGCGCAGAACGCAGAGCCGGCTCCGGTGAGCACTATGCAGCCGACTCCGTCGTCCCCGGCGAGCCGCTCGAAGGCGTCCGCAAGCTCCACTCGCAGGTCGATCGACAGCGCGTTTCGCTTCTCCGGCCGCTGGAGCGTGACCGTCGCGACTCCGCCACGGAGCTCTATCGCCAGCAGGCCGGCCACGGCGGGCAGGCTATTTCATTGGGAAACAGCGCCGTATGGCGGATTGCGGGCGTTCATGAACCGGAAGGCCCGGTGCGGCAAAGGTCGTATCTAGGTATCGCGGAGAGCCTCCGATAGGGAGTTCAACGCACCGATGACCATCGCCAAGGCGCACAACCGCACTCGGCCCCGCAGGTGGAAGGCCCGCGTCGCGCTGCTCGCTGCCGGCGCACCCGTTGCCGTGCTGTTTGCGGCCGCAGCGCTGCCGGCGACCGCGTTGGCCGCATTTCCCGGCCTCAACGGGCGGATCTCCTTCACCAGCTTCCGCGACAACAACGCGAACCTGTTCGCGACCGAGCCGCTGACCGCGGGACCCGTCCAGCGGCTCACGAGCGAGTCCTCGGACGAGGCGCAGCAGACCTACTCTCCCGACGGCCGCCGGATCGCGTTTCGCTCCAACCGCGACGGCAACTACGACATCTACGTGATGAACGCGGAGGGCACGGCCCAGACCCGGCTCACCCGCTACGCGCCGGCCAAGTTCGCGGCGCAGCCGTCATGGGCGCCGGACGGACGCCACATCCTCTACCGCGCGAATCCGAATGGCAATCCGGAGATCTATTCGATGAACTCGGACGGGACGAACGTGCGCCGCCTGACGAACTCGTCCGCGGACGAGCGCTATCCGGTCTACTCGCCTGGCGGCGACCGCATCGCGTTTGCGAGCACCCGCGACGGCGACTCCGAGATCTACACGATGGACCCCAGCGGCGGGCGAGTCGCGCAGCTGACGCGCAACACGGCGTTCGACACTGCGCCGGCCTGGTCGCCCGATGGGACACGGATCGTCTTCCGCAGCCAGCGCGACGGCAACTCCGAGCTGTACGTGATGGCGGCGGACGGCAGCGGCCAGACGCGGATGACAAACACGCCGGCCGACGAGGAGGAGCCGGACTGGTCCCCCGACGGCACCCGGCTGGTCTTCTCGAGCAACCGCGACAGCGCCTCCGAGATCTACACGATGGCCGCTGACGGATCGAACCTGACCCGGATCACGGTCTCCCCCGCGCGCGACCTGTTCCCCGACTGGCAGGCGCTCGGGAGCCCCGTGACCGTTCCGAAGCCCCCGGCCGACAAGCGCGCGCCGCGGGCGCGGGTGAGCACGCCAAGCCGCCGTGCGGCCCGGCTGCGCGGCCGCACCCTGCTGGTCTACGTCCGCTGCGACGAGTTCTGCCGCGTGCGCGCATCGGCGCGCATCGTCGCCGGCGCTCGCACGATCGCGCGCGCCGCGAAGTCCCGCTCTCTTCCCGCCGGAAGGCAGCGCGCCCTGCGCCTGCGGCTCTCGCGGGCGGAGCTGCACCGGATCCTCAGCGCTCGTGCCGCCGGCAAGCGCGTGCGGGCCAAGGTGCGGATCCGGCTGAGCGACCGGGCCGGCAACGCCCGCACGCTGCGCCGCAACATCGGCCTCTAGGAAGCGCGTTCAGGAAACGCGCGGCCGGTAGCGCTGCAGCTCGCGCCCGTGCTCGCGCAGCCAGCGCTCCTGCTCGACGTGGCCCGGCCACGCCTCCTCGACCATGCGCCAGAACGACCGGCGGTGGTGCGCGTGGCGCAGGTGGCACAGCTCGTGGACCACGACGTAGTCGAGCACCTCGCGCGGTGCGAGCATCAGCCGCCACGAGAAGGACAGCCGCCCCCGCGACGAGCAGGAGCCCCATAGCGTGCGCTGGTCGCCGATCCCGATCGCGCTGTACGTCAGGTCCAGGCTCCTGGCCTGCCTGTCGGCCGTCTGCGTGACCGCCGCGCGCGCCAGGCGCCGGTAGAGGCGCTCGAGGGCCGCCTGCGCCTGGGGCGGCGTGCCGCCCACCGTGACCCGCCCACGTGCCAGGCGGGCGACGGGCCGCCGGTTACGCACGCGGCTGACCGGCACTGGCAGGCCGTGGACGAACATCACGCCTGCCTGCTCGAGTCCGAGCCGCCCCGGCCGCGAGGCGGTCGCCTCGGCCGCGGCGACGTTGCGCGCGATCCAGTCGCGCTTCTCCCGCAGAAACCGGTCGATCGCCCGGTCGCCCGTCCCCACCGGGACGACGACCTCGAGCGGATGATCCGGCCCGACCGTCACCCGCAGCGTGCGCGAGCGCGACGACTCCCGGACGGGCACATCGAGCGCACGCCCCGCCGCGACGAGCCTGCGGGCCCGCCGGTCGTCGTTCACCGAGACCCCGGGCTAGCCGCAGCCGGTGTTGTTGCCACAACTGGTGCAGGTGTAGCAACTGCCGGTGCGCTGCATCATGCCGCCGCACTGGGAGCACGCCGGGCCGAGGTCGAGGCCCTGGAGCTTCGCCGGGACCACCGGCGGCGTGTCCGTCAGCGCCGCGGCGGCGGGCTTGCTCGCCGGCTCGGCGGGCTTGGTGCCGCCGTTGGAGTGGCCGTTGGTCCCGCCGTTCGTCCCGCCGTTGGAGTGGCCGTTCCCGCCGTTCGTCTCGGTCGGGACGCCGGCCTCCTCGGCCATCTTCTTCGCCCGCACCTCGGGCGAGAGGATGCCGAGCTCCTCGTGCGCGTCCGAGTCGAGGAACCGGGACGCGAGCCACCGCATGATGTAGTCGGGCAGCGACTTTGCGAACGGGATCTCCGGGTTCGTCGTCATGCCCTCCGGGTCGAAGCGCATGTAGCTGAACTTCTTCACGAACGTCTCGAGCGGCACGCCGTACTGGAGGCCGATCGAGATCGCGGTCGCGAACGCGTTCATCATCCCGCGCAGGGTCGAGCCGTCCTTGCCGATGTCGGTCAGGAAGATCTCGCCCAGCGAGCCGTCCTCGTAGCGGCCGGCGGTGATGTAGCCCTCGTGCCCGGCGACGGAGAACTTGTGCGTCAATGACTCGCGCTCGCGCGGCAGCCGCTTGCGCTGCGGCATCGGAGCCTCGGCCGGCTCCGTCCTCCTGCGCATCGGTCCGCAGTGCCTGCGCCGTCTTGGAGCCGTCGCGGTAGATCGCCAGCGCCTTCAGGCCGAGCCTGCCGCCCTGCAGGTAGGCGTCTTGGATGTCCTCGACCGACGAGTCGGCCGGCATGTTGACCGTCTTCGAGATCGCGCCCGAGATGAACGGCTGCACCGCGGCCATCATCTTGATGTGGCCCATGTGCGAGATCGCGCGCTCGCCGACCGCCACGTCGAACACCGGCAGGTGCTCGTCGCGCAGCGCCGGCGCCCCGACGATCGACCCGGTGGCGTTCAGGTGCGCCTCGATCTGGTCGACCTGGGCCGGGTCGTAGCCGAGGCTCTCGAGCGCCTTCGGCACGGTGCGGTTGACGATCGTCATCGTGCCGCCGCCCACCAGCTCCTTCATCTTCACGAGCGAGAAGTCGGGCTCGATGCCGGTCGTGTCGCAGTCCATCAAGAAGCTGATCGTCCCGGTCGGGGCGAGCACCGTCGCCTGGGCGTTGCGGTGCCCGTGACGCTCGCAGAGGCGCACGGCCTCGTCCCACGAGTGCAGCGCCGCGAGCCGCAGCGCCGGCTCGGCGCCGTCGCCGATGTGGCCGGCCGCATCGCGGTGCATGCGCATCACGTTCAGGTGCGGGTCCCGGTTGCGCCGGGAACTCGTCGTACGGCCCGATCGCCGCGGCGACCTCGCCGGACGTGCGGTACGCGCGGCCGGTCATCAGCGCGGTGATCGCTGCCGCCAGGTCGCGGCCCTCGTCCGAGTCGTAGGGCATGCCGCGTGCCATCAGCAGGGCGCCGAGGTTCGCGTAGCCCAGGCCCAGCTGGCGCATCGCGCGGGCGTTGGCCTGGATCCCCTCGGTCGGGTAGCTCGAGAATCCGACGACGATCTCCTGTGCCAGGAAGACGACGTCGACCACGTGCTCGAAGGCCTCGACGTCGAACGTGCCGTCCTCGCGCAGGAACTTGAGCAGGTTGATCGAGGCGAGGTTGCAGGCCGAGTCGTCGACGTGCATGTACTCGGAGCACGGGTTAGAAGCGTTGATCCGGCCGTGGTTCGGGCACGTGTGCCACTCGTTGATGACCGTGTCGTACTGGACCCCCGGGTCGGCGCAGCGCCACGCCGCCTCGGCGATCTGCGCCCATCAGCTCACGGGCGTCGTAGGCGTCGAGCGGCTCGCCGGAGACGCGCGCCTTCGTGTGCCACTGCTCGCCGTTCTCGACCGCGTCGAGGAAGTCCTGCGTCACGCGCACCGAGTTGTTCGCGTTCTGGTACTGGATCGAGTGGAAGCCCTCGCCGTCGATCGACATGTCGAAGCCGGCCTTGCGGAGCGCCTCCGCCTTGTCCTCCTCCTTGGCCTTGCACCAGATGAAGTCGACGATGTCGGGGTGGTCGACGTCGAGCACGACCATCTTGGCCGCCCGCCGCGTCTTGCCGCCCGACTTGATCGTGCCGGCCCAGGCGTCGGCGCCGCGCATGAACGACACCGGCCCGGAGGCCAGGCCGCCCTTGGACAGCTGCTCCTTGGAGGAGCGGATCTTCGAGAGGTTGATCCCGGAACCGGAGCCGCCGCGGAAGATCATGCCCTCCTTGGTGTTCCAGTCCAGGATGGACTCCATCGTGTCCTCGACGGAGAGGATGAAGCAGGCCGAGCACTGCGGCTTCTCCTCGAAGCCGACGTTGAACCAGACGGGCGAGTTGAACGCCGCCAGCTGGTTGGCCAGGATGTGGGTCAGCTCGGCCTCGAAGGCCTCGGCCGCCTGCGGCGTCGCGAAGTAGCCGCCCTCGGTGCCCCAGCCGGAGATCGTGCCGGCCACGCGGCCGACCATCTGCTTGACCGAGCGCTCGCGCTCCGGCGAGCCGAGCGGCCCGCGGAAGTACTTCTGGGCCACGATGTTGGTCGCGTTCTGCGACCAGGACTTGGGGAACTCGACCTCGCGCTGCTCGAAGACCGGCTTCGCCGGGTCGCCGATCACCGCGTCACGGACGTCCCACTCGATCTCGTCGAACGGGTGCACCCCCTCGCGCGTGAACTTGCGTTCGATCGCCAGCCCGCGCTCGGCTGCGTGCACTCCATGAGTCGACTCGATCCCTGTGTTCGTCCGCGCCATTCCTACTCCTTAACCCTCTCCAGATTTCCCTCGGTCATCCCCGCCAGATCGGCCTCCACATCGGCTCCAAGAGGCCCGCGGGGGGACTGAGAAGAGTGACCTTGGAATCGGACGGAAGCGCTTGCGGGAGCGGCCTCGAAAAGGTGCTCGTGCTGGAGCGGCGGAGCGCTCTCCAGCAGCTCCAGCTCGCGCTCGAACTCGGCCACGTCGGCGAACTGCCGGTACACCGAGGCGAAGCGCACATAGGCGACCGCGTCGAGTTCCCGCAGGCCCCGCAGCGCCAGCTCGCCGACCTGCTCGGTCGTCGGCGTGCCGCCGTGAGCGCGCAGCTCGGCGACGATCCGGTCGCACAGGGTGTCGAGCGCCTCGCGGTCGACGGGCCGCTTGATGGCCGCCCGCTCGAGCCCCGCCGTCAGCTTCGCGCGGTCGAAGGGCTCCCGGGAGCCGTCCCGCTTGCGGATGTGAAGCGGTCCCTCGTCGTAGCGCTCATAGGTGGTGAACCGCCGCTCGCACCGCTCGCAGCGGCGCCGGCGGCGAATGGAATCACCGGCGATCCGGGTGTCGGCGACACTCGTCTCGGAGGCTTCGCAGTAGGGACAGCGCATCCCTTGGATTGTACTAGCCGTAGGGTCTCGGCTCGCCGATAGGCACTACATATTGTGTCCGCACATCGCGGGAAAAGGACCCTTTAAGCCGGAGTCTCGGCAGAAAGCTGCCTCGTCTCCCGTCTCCGGTCTGCCGTCTCCCGTCTCGCCTTCGAACACCCGCTGCCGCTGCGGGCGCACGAACACGATCTGCCCGTCGCGCAGCTCCAGCTGGTCCGCCTCCTCGCGGGTCAGCTGCGCCCAGGCGTGCTCGCCGTCGGGCAGCGTGAACTCCACCCGCACCTCGAAGCCGAGGTGCACGACCCGCTCGATCATCGCCTCCACGGTGGAGCCGTTCGGCTCCAGGCGGAGCTCCATGTCGTGCGGGCGGATGAACTCGTCCCCGAGCCGGTTGACCGGCCCGATGAAGCTCATCACGAACTCGTTCGCCGGGTCCTCGTAGAGGTCGCGCGGGGCGCCGATCTGCTCGATCTTGCCGTCGTTCATGACGACGATCTGCTGGGCGACCTCCATCGCCTCCTCCTGGTCGTGCGTGACGAAGATGGTCGTCACGTGCACCTCGTCGTGCAGCCGGCGCAGCCACTGGCGCAGGTCCTTGCGCACACGCGCGTCGAGCGCCCCGAACGGCTCGTCGAGCAGCAGCACCTTCGGCTCGACCGCGAGCGCCCGGGCGAGCGCCATCCGCTGGCGCTGGCCGCCGGAGAGCTGGCCGGGGTAGCGGTGGGCGAAGCCCTCCAGGTGAACCAGCTCGAGCAGCTCGGCGACACGGCGCTTGACCTCCTGCTTGGGCCGCTTGCGGATCGACAGCCCGAACGCGATGTTCTTCTCGACCGTCATGTGCTTGAAGGCCGCGTAGTGCTGGAACACGAAGCCGACCCCGCGCTTCTGGGGCGCAAGCCCGGTGGCGTCCTCGCCGAGGATCTCGACGGTTCCGGTGTCGGGCTGCTCGAGGCCCGCGATCACGCGCAAGAGCGTCGACTTGCCGCTGCCGCTCGGGCCCAGGAGGGCGGTCAGGCAACCCTCGGGAATGTCCAGAGTGACGTCGTCCAGGGCGACGAAGTCCCCGAACCGCTTGCAGACGTTTTCAACCTTGATCGCCATGGATCACCCCTCTTCCCGCCGCGGGTTGATGAGATTCATCGAGCAGCAGCGTGGACAGCGCGAAAAGTGCGAGCACCATCGAGGCCGCGTAGGCCCCCGTCAAATCGAAGTTCTGGAATCGCTGCTCGACGAACAGCGTGGCGGTCTCCGTCTGCCCGGACACCTTTCCCGACACGACCGCGACGGCGCCGAACTCTCCGAGCGCGCGGGCGGTGGCCAGGACGATGCCGTAGCTCAGGCCCCAGCGGATCGAGGGCAGCGTGACCCGCCAGAAGGTCTGCCACCCCGACGCGCCGAGCGTCTGCGCCGCCTGCTCCTGCTCCGTGCCGATCTCGCGCAGCACCGGGATCACCTCGCGCACCACGAACGGCAGCGAGACGAACATCGTCGCGAGGATCATGCCCGGCAGCGAGAAGATCACCTGGATGCCCTGCTGGGCGAGCCAGTCGCCGAACCAGCCGGTCTGGCCGTAGACCAGGATCAGCGCCAGGCCGATCACCACCGGCGAGATCGCGAACGGCAGGTCGATCAGCGGCGTTCAAGAGCCAGCGCCCCGGGAACTTGTGGCGCACGATGCAGCAGCGCGCACGTGACGCCGAAGATCGTGTTCAGCGGAACGGCCACGAGCACCATCAGGATCGTGAGCCAGAACGCGTGCAGCGCGTCCGGCGTGGTGACCGCCTCCCAGGCAGCGGCGAAACCGTGCTCGAAGGTCCGGTAGAAGACCAGGCCGACGGGCGCTGCGAGCAGCGCGAACAGATAGCCGAGCGCGAGGAAGCGCAGGCCGAGCCTGGGCGCGTTCGCGCGGAAGGACTGCGCGGTCACCCTGGAGCTAATGGGCGTCATGCCTGCTTCCCCAGGCCGACAGCGCGGAGATTCCGAGCAGCACCACGAGCGCGATCGCCAGCAGCACGACGGACACGGCGGCGGCGGTGCCCTCGCGGTCGCTCTCGATCTGGCCGTAGATGAACACCGAGGCGACCTCCGTCTTGAACGGGAGGTTCCCGGTGATGAGGACCAGCGAGCCGAACTCGCCCACGGCGCGGGCGAACGCCAGCCCGACGCCGGCCAGGATCGCCGGCAGCAGGTTCGGCAGGATGATCCGCCGGAAGGTGGTCAGGCTGCTCGCGCCGAGCGAGGCCGCCGCCTCCTCCATCTCCTTGTCCAGCTCCATCAGCACCGGCTGCACCGCCCGCACGACGAACGGGAAGCGTTACGAACAGCAGCGCCAGCCCGATGGCCGTGCGCGTGTAGGCGACGTCGATCCCGACCGGGCTCTTGGGCCCGTAGAGCGCCAGCAGGGTCAGGCCGGCGACGATCGTCGGCAGCGCGAAGGGCAGGTCGATCAGCGAGTTGACGAAGCGCCTTGCCGCGGAACGTCGTCGCGCACGAGCACCCAGGCGATCAGGGTGCCGGCGAGCGCGTTGATCGCCGCGACGAGCAGCGAGACGACCAGCGTCAGCTTCAGCGACGCGATCGCCTCGGGCGAGGTGACCGCGCTCCAGAACGCGTCCCAGCCGAGGTCGAGTCGCCTTGACGACCACCGCGGCCAGCGGGATCAGCACCACCAGGCTCAGGTAGGTGACGACGAGGCCGAGCTGGAGTGCCACGCCCGGAACGCGCGGCACTCCAATGCGCAGCCGGGGCGCGTGGGCCCCTGCGGCTGCTGTCGACTCGGTCGTCACGTCACGTGGCTCACTTCTCGGTCGGCTGTCCCAGGCTCTTGTTGATCTCGGCCATCAGGCCCGTGTCCGGGTCGAAGAACTCGTTGTTCACCGACGGCCAGCCTCCGAGATCGTCGATCGTTGAACAGCCCGCTCGGGGTCGGGAACGTCTTCGCCCCCGGCACGTCCTTCTTCACCGGGCGGTAGCCCTTCTCGGCGTAGATCTTCTGGGCCTCGTCCGTGCCGCGTGAACGTCACGAAGTCCTTCGCCGCCTGGCTCGCCGTGGTCGTGGCGGCGATCGGGTTCTGGATCAGGATCGTCGCGTCGGGGATCGACGTAGTCGATGTCCTGCTGCTTCTGCTGAGCGGTGATCGCCTCGTTCTCGTAGGCGATCAGCACGTCGCCCTTGCCGCCGACGAACGTCTGCAGCGCTTCGCGAGCGCTCTTGCTCTGGACCGACACGTTCTTGAACAGGGCGCGCAGGTAGTCCTCGCCCGCCTGCTTGTTCTTGCCGACTCGTGCTGCGCGCCGTAAGCGGCCATGACGTTCCACTTCGCGCCGCCGGAGGTGAACGGGTTCGGCGTGATCACCTCGACGCCGTCCTTGGTCAGGTCGCCCACGTGTTGATGTTCTTGGGGTTGCCCTTGCGGACCGCGAACACGACCACCGAGTTGGTCACGAAGCCGTCGTAGGAGTCCTTGTTCCAGTCGGCCGGCGACCTTCTTCGCCTCGACGAGCTTGTCGACGTCCGGCGCCAGCGACAGGGCGACGACGTCGGCCTTCAGTCCGGCCTCCACCGCGCGGGCCTGATCGCCGGAAGCGCCGTAGGACTGCTTGAAGCTGGTGCCCTTGCCCTGAGAGGTGTCCTGGAAGGCCGGGATGACCTCCTCGTAGGCCTCCTGCGGAGTCGAGTAGGCGACCAGGCTGATGCTCCCGCCGCCGCTTGACGAGTCGTCGCTCCCGCAGGCGCCGACCACACCGGCCGCAAGGACCAGCAGCAGTGCCGCCGCGCTCAAGATGATCCGTCTCGATGGAGCCAAGGTGGTTAGTCCCCCTTCTCAATAAGGCTACTTGACAAGGGTGGGAAGGTACCACATTATCCACAAAGCGGATCGGAATAAACCCTTTTTGCTATAAAGCCATTGTCTAGCAAGTCGATAGACAAAACAAGCTACTACGAGAGCACGAGGAAAGGCCGCATGCGGTACGACCTTCATCAACATCTCTGGACCGCCCCGCTGGTGGACGCGCTGCGCCGCCGCGACGCCCTGCCATTTGCCCGCCGCGCGGGCGCCGACACCGTCCTGATGCTGCCGGGAGAGTCGCCCGCGGCCATCGATGCCGCCCCCGACTCCGTTGAGCGCCGGCTGCGCACCGCGACGAGCGACGGGGTCGACCGGATCCTGGTCGCACTCTCGAGCCCCGTGGGGATCGAGAGCCTGCCGCGCCGGGAGGCCGAGCCTCTGCTCGACGCCTGGGAGGAGGGCCTGTCGAGCCTGCCCCCTGTCTTCGGCGCGTGGGGAGCGCTCCCGCTCCGAGGCGCGCGCCCGCGCGAGGTCGACGGGCTGCTCGACCGTGGCTTCGCCGGCCTCTCCGTCCCGGCCGGCGCGATCGCGACACCGACCGGCCTCGGCATGCTGCTGCCCGTGCTGCGCCGCCTCGAGGAGCGCGGCGCGCCGCTGTTCGTGCATCCCGGCCCCTCGCCGTGGCGGCCCCGGCGCGGGCTCGAGTCGGGAACGCCCGCATGGTGGCCGGCGATGACGCAGCTACGTCGCCGAGATGCACGCGGCGTGGCTTGCCTTCGGGTCGCCGGCCGGCCCGAGCCCCCGCGCTTGCGCGTCGTGTTCGCGATGCTCGCGGGCGGCGCGCCGTTGCACGCCGAGCGGCTCGCCGCCCGCGGCGGCCCGGCCGATCGCGGGACGACCCGCTGACTTTCTACGACACCTCGTCCTACGGCCCGCGCGCCATCGACGCGATGGTGCGCTGCGTCGGCGTCGACCAGCTCGTGCACGGCTCGGACCGCCCGGTCGCCGAGCCCCGACTGCGCGCTCGGCGACGCGCGTTCGCGCTCGACCATGCGCTGCGGGCACCAACCCCGCGCGCGCTGCTCCGCGAGGCCGCAGTCGAAGAGGCGGTGGCCGCGTGATCGACTACGCCCGCGGGCGAGATCTGCACGCGCGAGCTGACCGAGCTGCGTGCAGCGCTCGGGCAGCGCCGGAGCTCTGGCGACACCTCGTGCATCACGACTCGCGAGCGCCGGTCTACGAGCAGCTGTGGCGCGACGACCACGTCGCGGTCTGGATCATCTGCTGGATGGACGACCAGGACACCGGCTTTCACGACCACGACCTGTCCGCGGGCGCGGTCGCCGTGGCCGAGGGGAGCGTGCGTCGAGGAGCGTCTGGTGCTCGGCGGCGCTCCGCTGCGGCGCACCTTCGCCGCCGGCGAGGCCTTCCACTTCGCCGCCGCGGAGATCCACCGTGTCTTGCACGCGGCAACGGCGCCCGCCGTGACGCTGCACGCATACTCGCCGCCGCTGTGGCGGATGGGCGCTTACGAGGTCGAGCCGAGCGGCGCCTGCGCCGATTCTCGGTCTCCTACGCAGAGGAGCTGCGGCCGGTCAGCGCCTGACGAGATGACTGAACTTCCTCCCCCACAGCACGGGCGGTACATGCCGGGCGTCCTGACTCTTCGGGACGTGCGCGACGTGGAGAGCTACGTCGCCGCGCACCTGGAGGCGCGGGGCATCGGCCCGGCGGACGAGGACCACCGGGAACTTGTCCTCACCGGGGCGCAAGCGGATGACGGGCTCGCTGCGGCAGCCTGACGGATCCGCGAACCATCACCTACGCTTCGGCCCATGCGGGTTTCGGCGAAGGCTGACTATGCGGTGCGTGCCGCGGTGGAGCTTGCCGCAGGAGGCGAGGGCCCGATCAAGGGCGAGGCCATCTCGCAGGCCCAGGAGATTCCGCTCAAGTTCCTGGAGAACATCCTGGGCGAGCTCAAGCACGCCGGGCTCGTGCGCAGCCAGCGCGGCATGGACGGCGGCTACTGGCTGGCAAAGAGCCCCGATGAGATCACGGTCGCGGACGTGATCCGGGCGGTCGACGGGCCGCTGGCGAGCGTCCGTGGCGACTCGCCCGAGGCACTCAAGTACGGGGGGCGGTCGGAGCCGCTGCGAAATGTCTGGATCGCAGTGCGGGCGAACCTGCGCGCGGTGCTCGAGGACGTGACGCTGGCCGATATCGCGGCGGACGACCTTCCGGGGCAGGTGACGGAGATCACCGACGACCCCGAGGCATGGCTCACGCACTGAGTTTGGGCTCCCGCGCACGAGGGTCATCCAGCTAGATGGCCTGGGACGTGGTCATATCCGGGGGCGGGTTCGGGGGCCTGTTCGCCGCGAGGCAACTGGAGCGCAGCATGCCGCTCAACTCGGCCCGCATCACGCTGGTCAACGACGTCAACTTCCTGCTCTACACGCCGTTCCTGCCGGAGGCCGCGGCCGGCACGCTCGAGCCGCGCCATGTCGTGACCCCGCTACGCGGCGTCCTCAAGGACACGCGGCTGCGGATCGGCGCTGTTGTCGGCCGTGACGGCGCGCGCCGCACCGTGACGTATCGCGACCAGGAGGGCGCCGACCACGAGCTGCGCTACGACCGCCTGGTGGTCGCCCACGGCTCGGTCTCGCGCGTGCTGCCGATCCCCGGCCTGGCCACGCACGCCGTCGGCTTCAAGAGCCTCGCGGACGCGATCTGGCTGCGAAACCACGTCGTCGACTGCCTGGAGACCGCCGACGAGTCGACCGACGACGCGCTCTGCGAGGAGCTGCTGACCTTCGTTTTCGTCGGCGGCGGCTACGCCGGTCTCGAAGCGCTGGCCGAGCTGCAGGACTTCGCCGCCGAGGCGCTGCGCTTCTATCCCCGCGCGAAGCTTCACGGCATGCGCTGGATCCTGGTCGAGGCAGCCGACCGCGTGCTGCTGGAGACAGAGCCGAAGCTCGCGGACTACGCGTGCCGCGAGCTGCGGGGGCGCGGGATCGACATCCGGCTGGCGACGACCCTCGAGGAGGTCACGGCCAACTCGGTGAGGCTCTCCACCGGCGAGTCGATCCCGGCAAAGACGGTCGTGTGGACGGCGGGCGTCGTCTCCCACCCGAGCGTGCGGAACCTGGGCCTGCCGCTCGACGAACGCGGGCGCATCCGCGTCGACGACCACCTGCTGGTCGAAGGCGAGGACGACGTCTGGGCGCTCGGCGACTGCGCGGCCGTTCCCGACCCCGCCAAGGGTGGCTCGGTCGCGAGCCCGCCGACCTCACAGCACGCCATTCGCCAGGGCCGGGTCGCGGGCCGGAACGTCGCCGCCTCGCTCGGCGCGGGCAAGGCACGCCCGTTCACCTACAAGACGCTGGGACAGTTCGTGAACCTCGGCCGCTACAAGGCTGTCGCGAGCGTCATGGGAGTCAGGCTGCGCGGATTCCCGGCGTGGTGGCTTGCGCGCAGCTACCACGTGACCCAGATTCCGGGCACCGCCCGGAAGGTCCGAGCCGTGATGGACTGGACCGTCGGACTGCCGTTCGACCGCGACGTCGCCGAGCTGGGCACGCTCGGCAAGCCACGCCCTCTGAGCGCCGCCGCGTACGAGCGCTCGGGCACCCACCGCAGCCCGATCGAGCAGCGGTAAGCGCGGCTGCAATCAGCCTGGCCGGGCCCCGGGGCGGGCCGGTGCCTTGGAGCGCCCGGCCTTCGCGGCCGCTTGCGCCGCCGCGCGCCGGGGGGCGCGGCCGTTGCGCTGGGCGCCGTCCTGCTCGAGCGCGTTGTCGAGGACTTCCTCGATGCGGTCGACCCAGATGAACTCGAGGTCGCGCATCAGGTGCTTGGGGATGTCGTCGATGTCCTGGCGGTTGAGCTTGGGCGCGATCACCCTCTCCATGCCGGCGGCCTGGGCCGCGAGGCCCTTCTCCTTCAGGCCCCCGATCGGGAGCACCTGCCCGGTGAGGGTCAGCTCGCCGGTCATCGCCGTGTCGTCGCGCACGTGCCGCCCCGACAGCAGCGACGACAGGGCCGTGGCCATCGTGACGCCCGCCGAGGGGCCGTCCTTGGGAATCGCCCCCGCCGGCACATGGACGTGGAAGTCGTGGCGCTGGAAGAAGTCCGGCTCCAGGCCGGGCTGGAGCTCGGCCGCATGGGCGCGGACGAAGGACAGCGCCGCCTGCGCGGACTCGCGCATCACGTCGCCGAGCTGGCCGGTGATGATCAGCTTCCCCGAGCCCGGGTAGTCGCGCCGCCTCGACGAACAGCACGTCGCCGCCGGCCGGCGTCCACGCCAGGCCGGTCGCGACACCCGGCTCGCGGGTGCGCCGCCGCGCCTCCGAGAACACGCGCCGCCGCCCGAGCATCGCGCGCGCCTTCGCCGGCGTGACGGTCACGTGGCGCTTCGCCTTGCCCTCGGCGAACTCGAGCGCCACCTTGCGGCAGATCGCGCCCAGCTCGCGCTCCAGATTCCGCACGCCGGCCTCGCGCGTGTACTCGGTGATCACGATGTCGATCACCTCTTCCTTGATCGTCGATCTGGTCGCGCTTCAGGCCGTTGCGCTCGATCTGGCGCGGAACCAGGTAGCGCTTGGCGATCTGGTGCTTCTCCTCGGCCGTGTAGCCGGCGAGCTGGATCACCTCCATGCGGTCGCGCAGCGGCCCGGGAATCGTCTCCAGCACGTTCGCCGTCGTGATGAACATCACCCGCGAGAGGTCGAACGGCAGGTCGAGGTAGTGGTCGCGGAAGCTCTCGTTCTGCTCGGGGTCGAGGACCTCGAGCATCGCGCTGGACGGGTCGCCGCGGAAGTCGGCGCCCATCTTGTCGATCTCGTCGATCATGAAGACCGGGTTGTTGCTGCCGGCGTCGCGCAGCGCGCGGATGATCGTCCCGGGCAGCGCGCCAATGTACGTGCGGCGGTGACCGCGGATCTCGGCCTCGTCGCGCACGCCGCCGACCGAGATCCGCTCGAACTCGCGCCCGAGCGAGGCGGCGATCGACTTGCCGAGCGAGGTCTTCCCCACTCCGGGCGGCCCGACGAAGCACAGGATCGAGCCCTTCGTGTCCGGCTTCAGCTTGCGCACCGCCAGGTACTCGATGATCCGCTCCTTGACCTTGTCGATGTCGTAGTGGTCGCGGTTCAGGATCTTCCGCGCGTGGGCGAGGTCGAGGTTGTCCTCGGTCGACTTCGACCACGGCAGGGTGACGATCCACTCCAGGTAGGTGCGGATCACGCCGTATTCGGCTGCTGCCTGCGGCAGGCGCTCGAGACGCCCGAGCTCGCGCTCGGCCGCGGTCCGGATTTCCTCCGGGCAGCTGCGCCTCGTCGATCTGGCGCCGCAGCTCCTCGATCTCGGCCTGCGTCTCGTCGGCTTCCCCGAGCTCCTGCTGGATCGCCTTCAGCTGCTCGCGCAGGAGGTACTCGCGCTGGGTGCGGTCCATCTCCGACTGCACCTGCGACTGGATCCTCGACCCGAGCTCCATCACCTCGAGCTCGCGCGCGAGGATCTCGGACAGGCGCCGCAGCCGCTGGGTCACGTTGCGCTCCTCGAGCAGCGCCTGCTTGTCCTCGGTCTTGATCCGCAGGGACCCGGCGATCATGTGGCCGAGCACCTCGGGGTCCTCGACGTTCGCGACCGCGACCTGCAGCTCCTCGGGGAGGTACGGCAGCCCCTCGATGATGTCCGAGAAGGTCTGCTGGATGTGGCGCTTGAGCGCCTCCAGCTCGTTCGAGGGCTCGAGGATGTCGGGCTCCTCGTGGATGCGCGCCACCAGGTAGGGGTCCTCCGACACGAACTCGTCGATCCGCACCCGCTGGCCGCCCTGGACCAGGATCCGCAGCGTGCCGTCGGGCATGCGCAGCATGCGCGCGACGATGCCGGCGACGCCCACGCGGTAGAGGTCGTCCGGCCCGGGCTGCTCGTTCTCCGGGTCGCGACCCGCGACCATCACGAGCAGGCGGTCCTTGGTCAGCACGTCGTTGACGAGCTGCACCGAGCGCTCCTGGCCGACCGCCAGTGGCGTGACCGTGTTCGGGAACGCGACGATGTCTCGCAGCGGCAGCACCGGCACGACCGCCGGGAGGTTCGGCATCGGGTGCTCGCCGGTACCGTCCTGCTGAGCCTCCGGGGTGGTGACCTCGATCAACTGAGCGCGCTCACGATTGCGAGCCGTCCTCTCCCTCGGCCGCCGGCGAGCCGCCGATCGGCACCTCGGTGGAGAGGTCACGCCTCAGCACCGGCAGCTCGACCCGCAGGATGCCGTCGTCGTAGGTTGCGCGTGCGCGCTGGGGCTCGACGTCGACGCCCAGCTCGATCCGGCGCTCGAAGGGCCCGGTCTCGATCTCGATCTGCTGGAAGGCGCGGCCCTCGGCGTCGCGCAGGCGGCGCTCGCCGGTGATCACGAGCGTGCGGCCGCGGGCCTCGAGGTGGACGTCGTCGGCTGCGACGCCCGCGAGGTCGACCTTGATCACGACCACCGGCGGGTCGCCGCAGTAGTAGACGTCGGCGGCGGGCCGGAAGCCGGCGTGACGGGGACCAAGTCCCGCTCGTTCCCAGAAGTCCCCGAACAGCTCGTCGATCTGGCGCCTCATCCGCTCGAAGTTCGCGAAGGGGTCGCGCTGACTCACCCTTCGAACTTTAGATCAGGAGCCGAGCCTTTCCCAACCCCAGGTCCCACCCCGGGCCGGGAAATCGCTCAGGGAGTGAAGACGGCGCCTTCGCTGGCGACGTCGATCCGGCCGGCGAACGCCTCCTTGGCGCAGCGGCGGACCCAGAGCTCGTCGAGCTCGTCGGACACGTGCGTGAGCAGCACTCTCTTGACCTCCGCGCGGCGTGGCGTGCTCGCCTGCCTCCTGCGGCGTGAGGTGCCCGCGCATGCCGGTGCGCTCCGGACGGGGAAGCGTCGCCTCGATCATCAGCAGGTCGGTGCCGCGGGCGAAGTCGACCAGCTGCTCGTTGGGCGAGCAGTCGGCGCCGTATGTGATGCGGCCACCGCCGTTGGTCGACGCGAAGTCGATGGCGAACGTCTCGGTGAAATGCGGCACGGTCGCGAACTTGATCCGCATCGTGCCGATCTCGAGCTGCTTGGCCGGGTCGAACTCGATCAGGTCGAACGCGTTCTCGATCAGGTCGTCGTTGCCCCAGGCGCCCACCACGCGGCGGAACACCTCCTTGGCGCCCCGCGGCGCGTAGAGCTTCGGGCGCGCCGGGTTGTCGGTGCCGGGCCAGCGGTCGACCGGCACGGATTGCTGGCGTGGCGCGTAGGTGAGCGCGTACGAGAAGGGGACGAGGTCGAGGAAGTGGTCGGCGTGCAGATGTGAGATCAACACCGCGTCGACATTTATGTAGTCGCAGTAACGGCGCAGCTTCGAGAAGACGCCGTTGCCGCAATCGAGCAGGATCGTCGTCCCGTCCTCCTCGATCAGGTACCCGCTGCACGCGCCGTCCGCGTCCTGCCAGGACGGCGACTTGCCCAGGACTGTCAGTCTCATGGCTCTCGGTTCAACCTGCTCTCAACCCTCAAGTGAATTCTGCCACTAAAGCCCGTGCCTGACGCACAGGTGTGTGAGATGCGTCACGCTCGTTGCGCGCGCCTTGCAGGATCTGGCGGTCGCCGAGCGCCCGGCGGAGCTACACGTACGACTGCGCGGGCACGAATGCGAAGGGCTCCGCGCGGCGCTCCTGGCGGAACACGAACGACAGCTGCTGCGGGGGCCGCAGGCCGTCCGGGTGAGCCGGGCGGAACGTCGGGCAGGGCTTCTTCTCGCGCAGGGCACAGAGCCCGTTGGCCCCGAAGAAGCAATCGTCGCAGCGAGGCTTCTTCGGTCGCCTGGCCGCCGGGGTGGCCTCCACCGGCTGGGCGGCAGTGGTCACGGTGTCGGGCGGCGAGTAGCTCATTGCGAGGGCGGCATCCTGAGGCACGAGCGCCAAGTCCACAACCGGAACGCGTGTTCGCTTTTCGCAAATCGCAGGTTTGCGTTTTTTGCCCTTCCAGCGCGGTATTCCGATAAATCGTGCGCTTTGCGGGAGTACCGCTTCTCGCATCCTGCGGGAAGGCTCAGCGGGTGCCGCGGACGACCGGAGTCAGCGGCTGCTCGCCGCTCAGCACGGCGACCACGTTGCGCGCCGCGAGCTCGGCCATCGCATTGCGGGCGGTGGCGGTCGCGGAGCCGATGTGCGGAACGAGCACGGCGTTCTGCTGATCCAGCAGCTCCTGCGGGACGTTGGGCTCGTTCTCGAAGACGTCGAGGCCCGCCGCCGCCAGCCGGCCCTCGCGCAGCGCCTGCGCGAGGGCAGCGCTGTCGACGAGGCCGCCGCGCGCCGCGTTCACCAGGATCGCCCCGGGCTTGAACCGCTCCAGGGAGGCGGCATCGATCATGTGGCGCGTCTCGTCGGTCAGCGCCACGTGCAGGGTGACGACGTCGGAGCGGCCCAGCAGGTCGTCGAGCTCCAGATATTCCAGGCCCAGCCGCTCCTCGGCCTCGGGCCGGCGCGTGCGTGACCAGTAGCCGAGCTGGGCTCGGAACCCACTCAGGAGCTCGGCCAACCGCTCGCCGATCCGTCCCAGGCCGACGATGCCGATCCGGCATTCGGACAGCTCGCGGCCGAGCAGCTGGTCCGGATCCCACCCGCGCCAGTCTCCGGCGCGCAGCATCCGCTCTGCCTC
Organism: uncultured Solirubrobacterales bacterium; assembly: GCA_963785085.1. Lineage (GTDB taxonomy): Bacteria > Actinomycetota > Thermoleophilia > Solirubrobacterales > JBBDJG01 > CAWACB01. The sequence continues at coordinate 20,268 of CAWAUD010000016.1, forward strand.
TCCCAGCCGGCGCGCCGCGGCCATCATCAGCGCCAGGGCCAGCTCCGCGGTCGCGTTGGTCAGGACGTCGGGCGTGTTGGTGAAGGTCACGCCGCGCTCGCGGAAGGCTTCCAGGTCGATGTTGTCGTACCCCACCGCGAAGTTGGCGACGATCCGCAGCGACGGACCGGCTGCGTCGAGCAGCGGCCCGTCGACGCGGCACCGTCGGATCGGCCACCAGCGCAGCTGCGCCCGCGACTCGCCGGCGCAGCTCGTCCATGTCGATCCGGAGGTCGCCGATGTCCACCTCGAAGCGCTCCTCCAGCAGATCCAGCCCGGCGCGCGGGAGCGCGCGCGCGACGACGACGCGCGGGCGATCTGGCCACTACGCCATCGACGGCCATCGCGTCCACCAGCTCGCGGACGGCTTCGGCCGAGCTCTGCAGGTCCGCCTTCTCCTGGTCCGAGAGCTCGATCTCGATGATCTCCTCGACGCCCTCCTTGCCGAGCTTCACCGGCACGCCGACGAACAGGCCCTCGATGCCGTACTCGCCGTCGCAATACGCGGCGCACGGCAGCACCCGCTTCTGGTCGAAGATGATCGAGTCGACCATCTCGGCGACGGCGGCGGCGGGCGCGTAGAAGGCGGAGCCCGACTTGAGCAGCTTCACCACCTCGGCGCCGCCGTCGCGGGTGCGCTGGACGATCTCCTCGAGCCGCCCGGCCTCGATCTTCTGTGAGACGGGGATCCCGGCGACGTTCGTGTAGCTGGTGATCGGCACCATCGTGTCGCCGTGGCCGCCGAGCACGAAGCCGGTGACGTCGCGCGCCGAGACACCCAGCTCCCAGGCGAGGAACGTGCGGAAGCGCGCCGAGTCGAGGATGCCGGCCATGCCGACCACGCGCTGGCGCGGGAACCCGGATGTCTCGAGTGCCACGTGACACATCGCGTCGAGCGGATTGGTGACGGCGATGATGATCGCGTCGGGCGAGCGGTCAGCGACCTCCTTGGTGACACCGCCGACGATCTCGTGGTTCGCGGCAAGCAGGTCGTCGCGGCTCATGCCGGGCTTGCGGGGGAGGCCGGAGGTGATCACGACGATCTCGGAGCCCGCTGTCTCCTCGTAGGCGTTCGTCCCGACCACGTGCGGCTCGTAGCCGACGACCGGTCCGGACTGGTTCAGGTCAAGCGCCTTGCCCTGCGGCATGCCCTCGACGATGTCCACCAGGACAACGTCGGCGTAGTCACGTTCGGCCAGCCGCTGCGCGGTGGTGGCGCCTACGTTGCCCGCGCCCACTACCGTGATCTTCTGTCTCATCGAACTACACCCTTCCTTTCACTTCACTCTTTCGGGACAATGCTTCGACCGGTGGTATCCGACTAGACTGACAGACCGTCAACTAGATCGAGATCCTCACCGAGGGCAAATAGACAGGAGCCAGACATGCCATCCCCCACTTCATTCAAAGCGCAGGTGGCGGCGCGGATCAGGGAGCTGCGCCCAGCGCACGAAGAGTATCTGGCGCTGGTCGAGCTGCAGGAGAAGCTCGGCGGCTCTGCACCAGCGTCCGGGAACGGCCGCCGCCGTGGCCGCCGTCCCGGCCGTCCCGCCGGCAGCAAGTCCACTGCCACCCGCGCCGGCACCACCACGCGGCGGCGCCGTGGACGGCCGCCGAAGGGCGAAAAGACACGTGCCGACGAGACGCTCGACCTGATCAAGGCAGAACCCCGGGATCACCGTCGGTGACATCGCCAAGCGGATGAACATCCGCCAGAACTACCTCTACCGCGTGACCGGCCAGCTGCAGAAGTCCGGCTCCGTGCGCCGCCGCGGCAGCGGTTTCCACGCGACCTAGGCGTCATGCAGGGAAGGGGCGGGCGTCACGCGGTGACGCCCGTCTCCATCTTCTCGATGATCGCGTCCGCCACGTCGGACGTGCCCACGGCCGTCGGGTCATCACGCGACGGCTTCATGTCATATGTGACCGACTTGCCCTCTTCGATGACGGCCGCGGTCGCTGACTCGACCCGGTCGGCTGCCTCACGCTCACCCAGGTGGCGCAGCATCATCACTCCACTGAGCAGCAGCGCCATCGGATTCACCTTGTTCTGACCTTTGTACTTCGGCGCCGAGCCGTGGGTGGCCTCGAACACCGCGTACTCGTCGCCGATGTTGCCGCCGGGCGCCAGCCCGAGGCCGCCGGACAGGCCCGCGCCGAGGTCGGACACGATGTCCCCATACAGATTGGGAAGCACGATCACGTCGTACTCCTCGGGCCGCGACACCAGCTGGTTGCACAGGTTGTCGATGATGCGGTCCTCGAACTCGATGTCGGGGTATTCCTCCGCCACCTTCTGCGCCGTGCGCAGGAAGAGCCCGTCGGAGAACTTCATGATGTTCGCCTTGTGCGAGGCGGTCACCTTCCGCCGGCCGTTGTCACGGGCGTACTCGAAGGCGGCGCGCACGATGCGGGTGGTCCCGTAGATCGAGATCGGCTTGATGGAGATGCCGGAATCCGGGCGGATCTCCTTGCCGGAGATCTCGGCCACCGTCTGGCGCAGCTTCTCGGCCTCCGGCGAGCCCTCCTCGAACTCGATTCCCGCATACAGGTCCTCGTGGTTCTCGCGGACGATCACGATGTCGGTCTCCGGGAAGCGGGTGCGCACGCCCTTGTAGGCCTTGCAGGGCCGGATACATGCGTACAGGTCGAGCTCCTGGCGCAGGGCCACGTTCACCGAGCGGAATCCAGATCCGACCGGGGTCGTGATCGGCGCCTTCATGGCGACCTTGTTCTGCCTGATCGACTCGAGCACGCGGTCGGGCAGGGGCGTGCCCTCCTGCTCGTAGACGTCGGCGCCCGCGTCCTGCCAGTCCCAATCGAAGTCGACACCGGTGGCCTCCAGCACCCGCGCGACCGCCTGCGAGATCTCGGGTCCGGTGCCGTCGCCGGGAATGAACGTGACGGGGTAGCTCAATGCGCTCTCCTCGAGTCGGTTTGGCGGGGGGACGCCTAGGTTATTGGCCACGCATGCAGACGGACCGCGGGTACGATCATCAGTGCATGGCAGTCGTAGAGCCCCGCCGGTCGATCCTCGAGCCGACTCACGAAGTCCGCAACCAGCCTCCGCCGCTGGTGCACTACAACGTGTTCGAGCAGGACCGGCCGCTGGTCGAGGCGCTCGAGCGCGAAGGCGGCGGCTGGGCAGCCGACCGCGCCCGCGCCGTCGGCCAGATCTCGGGCGGCGAGGCGCTCGAGTGGGGACGGCAGGCGAACGAGAACCCGCCGGTCCTGCGCACGCACGACCGCTACGGCAACCGCATCGACGAGGTCGAGTACCACCCCGCCTACCACAAGCTGATGGAGGTCTCGGTCTCGCACGGACTGCACTCGCTGCCGTGGACGGAGCGAGCGCCCGGGCGCCCACGTCGCCCGCGCGGCGATGTTCATGGTGATGGCGCAGGCCGAGGGCGGCCACGAGTGCCCGATCTCGATGACCTATTCCGCCGTGCCGGCGCTGCGCTCCAGCCCGAGCTCGCGGCCGAGTGGGAGCCGCGCCTCGACCTCGACCTCCTACGACCCGCGCCTGGTGCCCGCCGCCGACAAGGCCGGCGCGCTGTTCGGCATGGCGATGACCGAGAAGCAGGGCGGGTCCGACGTGCGCGCCAACACGACTCGGTCGCCCGTCCGCTGAACGGCGGCGGAGCCGGCGCCGAGTACGAGCTGACCGGCCACAAGTGGTTCTGCTCCGCGCCGATGTGCGACGCGTTCCTGGTGCTGGCCCAGGCGCGACGGAGGGCTGTCCTGCTTCCTGGTGCCGCGCGTCCTGCCCGACGGCAGCCGCAACGCGCTTCCGGATCCAGCGCCTGAAGGACAAGCTCGGCAACCGCTCCAACGCCTCGAGCGAGATCGAGTTCGCACGGCGCCTGGGCACGGATGGTCGGCGAGCCGGGCCGCGGCGTGCCGACGATCATCGAGATGGTCAACCACACCCGCCTCGACTGCGTGCTCGGCTCGACGGCCGGCATGCGCGCAGGCGGTCGCCCAGGCGACCCACCACACCGCGCACCGCTCGGCCTTCGGCAAGATCGCTCGATCGAGCAGCCGCTGATGCAGAACGTGCTCGCCGACCTGTGCATCGAGTCCGAGGCGGCGACCGTGACGGCGATGCGCCTGGCGCGCGCCTACGACAGCGCCGGCGACGAGCGCGAGGTGCATGTTCCGGCGGCTCGCGACGGCGGTCAGCAAGTACTGGATCTGCAAGCGCGCGCCGTGCACGCCGGCGAGGCCCTCGAGTGCCTCGGCGGCGACGGCTTCGTCGAGGAGTCGGGGATGCCGCGCCTCTACCGCGAGGCGCCGCTCAACTCGATCTGGGAAGGCTCGGGCAACGTGATCTGCCTCGACGTCCTGCGCGCGATGGCGCGGACCCCGCAGGCGACCGAGGTCCTCATGGACGAGATCGAGCAGGGTGCCGCGGCGGAGCGCCGGCTGCGCGCCTACCTGGAGGGCATCCAGGCCGAGCTGTCCGACTTCGAAGGCATCGAGGCGCGCGCGCGGCGGATCGTCGAGCGCCTCGCGATCGCGCTGCAGGCCTCGCTGCTGGTGCGCTACGGCGATCCGGCGGTGGCCGACGCGTTCTGCGTGTCGCGGCTCGAGTCGGCGACTGGGGCCGTGCCTTCGGCACGCTGCCGGCCGGCATCGACTTCCGGGCGATCATCGAGCGCCACACCCCGCGCCTGTAGTCGGCGCCGGGCTGCGCGCTATTTCCAGGAGGGACGCCCCCGCGCCGGGGCTACCATCTCATGAGAGTCCTCCGACCATGCTGAGCGGCAGATCCATACCCCTCGTTCGCGTCTTCGGGATCCGGATCGGGGTGGACTCCGAGCTGGTTCCTGGCGCTCTTCCTGTTCATCTGGTTTCTGACCGGCTACTACCAGGACGCGACACCGGGCAACCACGACAACAGCGCGTTCCTGCTCGCGACGCTCAGCACCCTGCTCTTTTTCGTCTCGCTCCTGCTGCACGAGCTCGGGCACGCCGCTGGTCGCCATCCGCAATCGGATCCCGATCGCCGGCATAGACCTGTGGCTGTTCGGCGGGATCGCGAAGATGACGCGCGACACGACCTCGCCCGGCGTCGAGTTCCGGATCGCCGTCGCCGGGCCGCTGGTCACGCTGGCTGATCGCGGCCGTCTGCGCCGGCATCGGCCTGGCCTCAGGCGGGGCGAACGACTTCTGGAACGCCATGTTGGGCGACCCCAAGGCCCTGGCGGACTCGACGCTGGCGGTGCTCGCGTGGCTGACGTTCATCAACCTGACCCTGCTGCTCTTCAACCTCATTCCCGCGTTCCCGCTCGACGGCGGCCGGATCGCTCGCTCGATCGTCTGGAAGATCACCGGCGACCGCACCCGCGGGACGATCGTCGCTGCGGGCGTGGGACGTGCTTTCTCGTACGTGATGATCGGCGGCGGGGTCTTCCTGATCGCGACAGGACATCTGATCAACGGCATCTGGGCGATCTTCCTGGGCACGTTCCTCGGGAACGCCGCCCGCGGCGCGACCTACCAGACAGCGGTCCTGTCGAAGATCGAGGGAGTGCGGGTCGAGGACGTGATGGACCGCGAGCCGGTCGCGATCCCGAGCGACGCGACGGTAGAGCGGGCGCTCGAGGAGTACTTCCTGCGCTACCGGTACGAGTGGTTCCCGGTCGTGGACGGCCATGGCCACTTCGTGGGCGTGATCGACCGCCCGTCCGTGGAGCGCATCGCGGACCGCAACCGCCCGGTGTTCAAGGTCGCGGAGATCATGCGCCCGGCCCAGGCCGGCCAGAGCGTGCGCTCGGACGATCCGCTCGAGGCGCTGCTCGGCAGCGAGCCGCTGGCCCGCTCGGGCGCGCTGATGGCCGTCGACCCCGACGGCCGGCTCCAGGGAATCGTGACCTGGGACCAGGTCCGCCGCGCGCTCCAGCACGGCACGGGCGAAGCGCCGGCGGCGTAGCGGCCCTCTGCCGCCTGCCGCCTACCGCCTGCGCCTCCGCGATCTTTCCTCCTGGGCCATCCGAATAAGATTGGAACCAGATGCCCGAGCATGACGTTCTCGTCATAGGAGCAGGCCTCGCCGGCCAGCGCGCGGCCCTCAGCGCCGCGGAGGCCGGCGTTTCTGTGGGGATCATCTCCAAGGTCCACCCCGTCCGATCCCATTCCAATGCGGCTCAGGGTGGCATCAACGCGGCCCTCGACGAGGGTGACTCCTGGGAGTCCCACGCCTTCGACACGGTCAAGGGCTCCGACTACCTGGGCGACCAGGACGCGATCGAGATCATGTGCCGGGAGGCTCCCGAGGAGCTGCTGCGCCTCGAGCACATGGGCGTCACCTTCCACCGCAACCCGGAAGGGCGCCTCGGCACCCGGGCCTTCGGCGGAGCCTCCGCCGCCCGGACCTACTACGTGGCCGACATCACCGGCCAGGCGATCCTGCACGTCCTCTACGAGCAGCTGATGAAGCACAGCGAGGTGCAGCGCTACGAGGAGTGGTTCACCACCGCGCTCGTGCTGGACGAGTCGGGCCAGTGCTCGGGCGCGATCACGCGCCACATCGGCGACGGTCGCCTGGCGCTTTTCAAGGCCAAGTCCGTGATCCTCGCCACCGGCGGGAACGGCCAGTGCTTCAAGCCGACGACCAACGCCCTCATCTGCACCGGCGACGGCATCTCGATGGCCTACCGGATCGGCGCCCAGATCGAGGACATGGAGATGATCCAGTACCACCCGACGACGCTCCAGGGCAACGGCCTGCTGATCACGGAGGGCGCGCGCGGCGAGGGCGCTCACCTCTACAACGCGCTGGGCGAGCGCTTCATGGAGAAGTACGCGCCCAACAAGCTGGAGCTGGCCTCGCGCGATGTCGTCTCCCGCGCCGAGCAGACCGAGATCAACGAGGGCCGCGGCTTTCCCGACGGCACGGTGGCACTCGACATCACGGTCGTGCCCCGCAAGCGCATCCACGAGGCGCTGCGCGAGATCGTCAACGTCGGCCGCGACTTCGCCGGCGTCGACATCACCCGCGAGCCGATCCACATCAAGCCCGGCAATCACTACATCATGGGCGGCGTCCACACCGACAACGACGGGCAGACCAACGTCCCCGGCCTCTATGCCGCCGGCGAGTGCGCCTGCGTGTCGGTCCACGGCGGCAACCGGCTTGGCGCGAACTCGCTGCTCGACACGCTCGTCTTCGGGCTGCGCTCGGGAGCCCATGCGGCCAGGCGCGCCCAGGAGATCGCCCTCAACCCGCCCTCGGAGGCGGTCGTCGACGACGAAGAGAAGCGCATCTCGCAGCTGGTGAATCGCGCGCCGGGCACGGGCCGCAGGACCGCGGAGCTGCGCGAGGAACTGGGCACCACGATGGACAAGTACTGCGCGGTCTACCGGGACGAGCAGGGGTTGCAGAGCTGCCTCGAAGTGGTCCATCGCCTTCAGGAGGAGTACAAGACCGCGACCATCGACGACCGCGGGGCGATCTGGAACCAGGACGTTCTGGGCGCCTACGAGCTCGGGTACATGCTGGACTGCGCCGAGGCCACGGTCATCTCCGCGATCGAGCGCAAGGAGAGCCGCGGCGCGCACTTCCGCACCGACTTCCCCGCGCGGAACGACGAGGAGTGGCTGAGGCACATCGACCTCCAGCTGGGACCCGACGGCCGCCCGCAGATCTCCTACCGACCTGTTCGCATCACCAACTGGCAACCCGAGGAGCGAACATATTGAGACGGCAGTCGGCAGTCGGCAGTCGGCAGATCTGAGGGACTGAATGCCCGAATACACATTGAAAATCCGCCGCTACGACCCTTCAACCGGCGAGCCTCCTTACTGGGAGGACCGCAAGGTCGACCTCGAAGGACACCGCAGCGTTCTCGACGGCATCCTCGACGTGAAGGCGCGAGAGGACGGGTCGATCGGAATCCGGTGCTCCTGCCAGGCAGCGATCTGCGGCTCGTGCGGCGTGCGGGTGAACGGCCAGGCCGCACTGGCCTGCAACACCAAGCTTCGTGACGCGCAGAAGCGGGGGGAGAACGGCGCCATCGTGGTGGAGCCGATGGGCAACATGCCCGTCCTCAAGGACCTGATCGTCGACATGGACGCGGTGCACTGGAAGAAGGTCCAGCGCGTCGTGCCGTGGCTGCTACCCGAGGGCGATCCGCCGGAGCGGGAGTACATCGTCCCGCCCGAGTCGATGATCGACGTCACCCAGCCGATGGCCTGCATCCACTGCGGCGCGTGCGTGTCGGACTGCCTCTCGCTCGAGGTCGACCCGCTGTTCATCGGGCCGGCCGCGCTCGCGAAGGCCTACCGGTTCGTCGGCGACCCGCGTGACGGCCAGACCGAGGAGCGGCTGAACGACCTCGCCGAGGACCCGCACGGGATGTACGACTGCACGCACTGCTTCATGTGCATCGAGGTCTGCCCCAAGGGCGTGGCGCCGATGAACCAGATCATGCGCCTGCGGCGTCGGGCAACGCACGACTACGAGATCAACGACCCCAACAACGGCCGCCGACACGAGGAGGCGTTCACCAAGATCATCCGTAAGAAGGGGATCCTCGACGAGCGCAAGCTGCTCCAGGACAGCTTCGGAGCGCTGCGCCCCAAGGGCGGCCTGGAGCTCCTGCGCGCGCTGCCCACCGGCCTACGCGGATTCGCCCGCGGCAAGATCACGCCGAAGAAGGCGCTCTTCCACGAGAAGCTCGAGGGCGTCGACAACCTGAACCGCATCTACGACCACGCCGAGAATCACTCGGAGGAGCTGAACCTCTACATCCTCGGCGAGGAAGGCGAGGGCGGCGACGAGGCCCCGAAGGTGAGGAGGAGGTGACCCCGTGAAGGTCGCTTACTGGCCCGGCTGCGTCTCGCGGGGCTTCACGCCGGAGCTGCACGGCTCGATGGCGCTGGTCGCGCGACAAGCTCGGCATCGAGCTGGTGGAGCTCGACCGCGCGAACTGCTGCGGCGCCGGCGTGATCGCCGAGCACAACCAGGAGCTCGCCGACACGCTCAACGCGCGCACGTTCGCCATGGCGCAGAAGACCGGCGTCTCGATGATGAACATCTGCTCGACGTGCCAGGGCGCGCAGTCCGAGTGCCAGCAGCGACTCGACGCCGACTCGGCCTACCGAGAGCACATCAACGAGGTCCTCGCGCCCGAGGACCTTCATTACGAGCGCGGCGTGGTGAACAAGAACTTCCTCTGGCTGCTGGTCGAGGACTACGGGCTCGACCGCGTCCGCGAGCTGGTCGTGCGCCCGCTGTCCGGGCTGCGGGTCGGGCCCTTCTACGGCTGTTACGTGCTGCGGCCGACCAGCCGGCTCGGCTACCACGACCACCCCGAGCGCGACCTTTACCTCGAGTACCTGATCGAGGCCCTGGGCGCCGAGCCGGTGGACTACGAGGGCGCGCGCAAGTGCTGCGGGTTCCCGGTGATCACGATGAACCGGCAGACCTCGCTGGCGCAGGCCGGGCGCCACATCGGCGACGCGATCGACGCCAACGCGGACGCGCTCGTGACCCCCTGCCCGCTCTGCCACCTCAACCTCGACCTCCAGCAGCCCGACGCCTCGAAGGTCGTCAACCGCGACCTCGGCCTGCCGGTGCTTCACCTTCCCCAGCTGGTCGGGCTGGCACTCGGCTTCGAGCCGAAGGAGCTCGGCATGGGCAAGCACGTCGTCCGCACCGCCGCGGTCGAGGAGAAGCTGGCGGAAACCGCAGTCGCGGGAGCGGCGTGAGGTTTTGACCCGGCCGCGGCTGGCCGCGCTTGCAGGTCTCGCACGCGAGGCACGTGCCTCGGTCCGCGGACGCCGCTCCAACCGAAAGCCGATCGAGACGCACCCCGCGCAGCGAGAAGGGGACGAGGTCACGCGCCGGCTGGACGCGACCAGGGAGCGGATGCGGCGGGACGCCCCGCCGGCCGAGGGCCCCGGCTAGCCGGATACCGTCGGCCCTCGGACGGGAATTTGGTTGATGCTTTTTCTGGTCCCTAGACCCGAAAAGACATCACGAACCAGCCCAGCTCGGTCGCTGCTCGCTTTGGTAGTCCATGGGCTACCAAAGTGAGCACTGAACGCGAGCGGCCCAGACTCCGTGACGCCCGCGTCACAAAGCGCGTGGGACATGCGCCGCAAGCGCCGCGCACTCCGCAGCGCCTCCCTACAAGCCCGTACTGGCAAGGCGCTCAGCGCCGCGTGCGCACTACCACCGGCGCCGAGCCGTCGCCGGCCTGGTCTTCGTCGCCGGGCCACTGCGCTACGAAGCTGGCCGTCTTCTGCAGCCGGAAGGACGTCTCGAAGCGGCCGTCCTCGTCCACCACACCGACCTCCGAGTCCCAGACGCTCTCGCCGCGCTGGCGGCGCGAGACCAGCACTTCGGTCCCCGGTGCAGCGCCGTTCACACGACCGGCGAGCCTCACCCGCGCGCCGCGGCGCGCCGAGCGCGGGCCGGAGATATGGACGGTGGAGCGGCGTCCGGCGTCTCCCCCTCGGTCCGTGTAGAGGAGCGATGTCCCGTCCGAGAGCGCGATGTCGATGCCGTCGTCGGTCGCGGAGACGCCGTCGGGCGGAACGGGCGTACCGGTCAGCAACTGAGGTCTCCACGTCTTCCCGCCGTCGCTCGTGCGGATGATGTAGCCGCGCGCGTCGTCGCCGAACCGGGACAGCACGATGTATCCGTGGCGGGCGTCGGAGAACGACATCCCGATTCCGTCGTCGCTGCCGATTCCCGCCAGGTCGTGCCAGTGCTTCCCCCGGTCGCGCGTCATCCACATCCGGCCGTTCTGCCCGAGCGCGAAGCCGGTACGGGCGGTGACGAAGTCGACCTCCGACAGGAGCGCCTTGCGCGGCATCCTGACCTTGTGCCATCTGCGGCCTCCGTCGCCGGAAGAGAGCATCACCTTCGACCCGTAGGCGAACAGCCGGCCGCCGGCGTGGTCCGCTCCGAAGAGCTTCGACCGCCGCACCAGGCGCCCGTTCACCCGCCGGAAGGAATCGCCCTCGTCCGTGGAGCGCCACATTCCCTTGGGCCCGACGAGGACCACAACGTCGTGACGCGGAGCCAGCAACGCTTGCGGGTACCGCGCTCCACCGGTGTGCAGCCGCTCCCAGGCCGAGCCGTCGAGCGTGCGGTAGGTGGCGCCCGCGGCATCGAGGAGCAACCCGTGCGAGGGGTCCCTGAACACGACGTCGATCACCTCCTCCTCGGTCGGTGAATACGCCGCCGTCCATGTGCGGCCCGCGTCGGTGCTGAGGGCGAGCGCGCCCGAGCGGCCCGCAGCTACGGCGAAGTCGTCGTCGAAGGCGCGCACACGGGAAAAGCTCATCGCCAGCTCGTTGCCGAGCCGGCTCCAGGTCTGGCCGCCGTCCTCGGAGACCGCCGTCGATCCCGCCTCGCCCGCGGCGACCAGCTTGGAACCCGAGGCGAAGGTCGCGGTGAAGAGCCGGCGCGCCCCGCTCGGCGTCTGCGAATAGCTCAGTCCGCCGTTTCGCGTGCGAAGCACCGACCGCCCGTCGACAGCGACCGCCACGCAATCGAGTATGCCGGCGCAACGGATCTGCCCGACGTCCACCGGCATGGTCGGGAGCAGCGACCAGGTCGCTCCAGAGTCGAGCGAGCGCAGCACGGTGCCGCCGTCGCCCGCCGCGTATGCGACGGTCGAGCTCGCCCATACCACCGTCCGCAGCGGCGGATGGCCGGACGACACGGCCTTCCAGGTGATCGCGCCGTCGAGCGTCCGATACACGACGCCCCCACTCGTGACGGCCAAGCCGTTGCGGGCGCCGCTGAAGTCGGCGGCCAGGGGAGCATCGGGTTCACCGGAGCCCGACACCGTCTGCGGCACGCCCATGCGGTCATCCCAGCTGAAGCCGCCGTCGCCAGTGGCGCGCACGGCTCCGTTGGCGAGGACGACGTAGCCGGTCTGGCCGTCGACGAAGTCGAGCGCCGCGAGGGGCGCCGGACAGGCAAGCGAGCTGGAGACCCAGGGCAGTGTCTGGAAAGTGCTTCCGTCGTCATCCGAGCGGATCACCTCGCAGCCGCCGCCGGCGACCACGATGCCGGGCGCCGGAACGCTCAGCTGCGTCAGCTCAGCCGTGGTGCCGGTGCTGGCCCCTCTCCAGGTGAACCCGTCGTCGTCGGTGAGCAGCACCGTTCCGAGCCGCCCCGCGGCGTAGCCGCGCCCGCCGCTGAAGGCGAGAGCGCGGATGGTCTGGCCCTGGGGTTGAGGACTGCCCCAGACCCAGCCCGAGTGAGCGGTTCGCACCGCGCCGGCGGCAGGCGCGGTTGACGCCATCGCCGCCGTGAGGGCGACCGCCGCCGTCAGGAAGGCGACACGCATTGAATCCAGTGTAGGCACGGGCGGCGCCCGTGCGCCACTATCCGCCCGGCTACCTGCGAGTCACCGTCAGCTGGCGCGAGCCCGCCCCGGCACGGTCGTCGTCACCGCTCCACTGCGCGACGAAGTAGGAGGTCCGGCTGACCTTCCACGTCGTCGTGAAGCTGCCGCTCGAGGCGACGGTCGCGACGGTGTGGTTCCAGCGTCCCCCGCCCTTGCGGCGGACCGACACGACGACCCGCTCGCCGCCCTCGGCCGGGCTCAGCTTCCCCCGCACCTTGATTCGCTTGCCGCGCCGGATCCGGTGGTCGGAAGTGGTCAAGCGGATGGAGCTGGGGTCGCCCTGGTCTCCGCCGGTGGTCGTGAACAGCAGCGAGTTCGGCTCCGCGAGCAGGAAGCCCGTGTAGCGGCCGGTCGCCGCGATGCCGCCGCGATTGGTGAGGTCGTCGTCCACCAGCTGAGGCCGCCATGTCCGGCCCTGGTCGGTGGTGCGCAGGAGGTGGCCGCCCTCCTCACCGGCGAACAGGCGCAGGACGAGCCAGCCTTGACTGGGGCCGCCGAACGACAGGTCGACAGCGTCGTCGGTGCCGGTCGAGGTCAGCTCGCGCCACTTCCGGCCGCCATTGCGGGTCTTCCACACCCGGCCGTTGGCCGCCAGCGCGAAGCCCTGGCGGGTGGTGACGAAATCCACCGCCGTGAGCGCAGAGCGAGTCGGGCGCTTGAGCTTCTTCCAGGTCTTCCCGCCGTTGCGCGACCAGAAGAGGGCACGGGCGCCCCAGGCGAAGACGGCGCCGCCGGCCCGGTCGGCGTTCACGATCCGCGCCGAGCGGACGACACCGCCCACGCGAGCGAAGCTCTGGCCGCCGTTCGACGAGCGCAGCAGGCCGCGCGGGCCGATCAGCAGGACCCGGCCGCCGGTGAGCGCCAGCACCGCAAGTGGGCGCGTCGTGGTCCCGGTGTCGAGGATCTGCCAGCTCGTGCCGCCGTTGTCCGTACGGAGCACGGCACCGGCGGAGTCGAGGGCGTATCCGTTGTCCGGTGTCGGGAACGAGGCGTCGATCAGCTGCTGGGCAGTCGAAACGCCGAGCGGCGCCCAGGTCTGCCCTCCGTTCGTGGTCCGCGCAAGGGTTCCGCGCTCTCCGACAGCGACCGCCAGGTCGGGAGAGGTGGCGCGCAGCCGCGTGAAGGTCTCGCCGATCCGCGAGCCGGCCGCGGACCATGTCAGCCCGGCGTCATCCGACACGACCGTCGCGCCGAAGGCGCCGGCCGCGATCGCCCTCGTCGGGGACGCGAAGCTCGCGGCGAAGATCTTGTCCGTCGAGGGGGTGACAGAGGAGAAGCTGTCCCCGCCGTCCGCCGTCCGCAGCAGGCGGTCTCCGGTATCCGTCGTGATGAGACACGAGGTCGCGACGGCGCATCTGATGGAGGTCAGGGCAAGGCTCCCGCCGGTCGACTTGACCGTCCAGGTGACTCCGCCGTCGATCGTCTTGAGCACCGAGGACCCGGCGCCGACCGCGTAGCCGGTGCTCGCGTCGACGAAGAACAGGCCGAGCAGCGCCCGGTCGTGCACCTTGACGAGCGTCCACGAGGTGCCGCCGTCGGTGGTTCGATAGATCGTCCCCGCCGAGGTGACGACAACGCCGATATCGGCCCCGATGAACGAGATGTCCGAGGGCGAGACGTTCCCGCCGGTGGCCGGAGTCCCGGGGACAGCGGTCTTTCGAGCCCATGTGCGCCCGCCGTCGGCGGTGCGGAAGACAGACCCGTCAGCGGCGAGCAGGTAGCCGGCCTGATCGGTCGGGAACGACAGCGAAGTGATCGTCGACGGACAGTTCGAGTCGTTCGCCGTCCAGGCCAGGCGCGTGAAGCTCTCGCCGGAGTTGTCGGAGCGCCGCACCGAGCATCCGCCCGCGATCACGAGCGAGTCGGCGTCGATGATGCGGATGCGGGTCAGGTTCGCCGTGATGCCCGTCGGGACGCCGGCCCAGCCGGCACCCGCGTCGGTCGAGGTCAGCAGCGTCCCGAAGTTGCCCGCCGCATATCCGCGGTTGCCGGCGAACTCGACCGCGAGGATGTCGTTCCCCTGCGGAAGCGGATTCCCCCACTCCCAGGCGGAATGGCCGGTGGAGACTGCGCCCGTCGCCGAACCTGCGATCGCCAGCGCCGACAGAACGGCCGCTGTAGCAATCGCCGAAATGACCCCCTTGACCTGCACTCTCCACCTCCTGGACGTTGACCCCAAGCGACGGTTCTAACCATCGCGGCGGTCGGAGGTTGCGGCAGACGTCCAAGCCACAGCCGTCTTATACTTGAATCTAAGTTTAGAGTTCACTATAAGTTGGAGTCGTGGAGTGGCTCGATACGCAGGACGGGCTCCGCCTGGCAGCGGATGTGGCACACGGGTGGCGGCAGATCCCCGTTGTGCTCCTGCACGGGGGTGGGCAGACGCGGCACGCTTGGGGCGCCACCGCCACGTTGTTGAGCGAGCGCGGCTGGTCGACTGTCAGCGTCGACCTGCGCGGCCACGGTGACAGCGGCTGGTCGCCTGCGGGGAACTACGAGCTCGAGGATTTCGCGGCCGATGTCGCGTCGATCGCCGGGTCGTTCGACGCGCCTCCGGTGCTGGTGGGCGCCTCCCTCGGCGGCCTGGCCTCACTCCTGGCGCTCACCGGCCCGGCGCCTCCGGCTGCCACGGCCCTCGTGCTGGTGGACGTCGCACACCGCTTCGAGCAAAACGGCGCCCAGCCGATCGTGGACTTCATGCACGCCAATCCTGAGGGATTCGAGACGCCGCGCGACGCCGAAATGGCGGTCGCCGCCTACCTGCCCCACCGTAGGCGGCCAGATGATCCCGACGGGATCCTCAAGAACCTGCGCCGCCGCGAGGGGCGCTGGCATTGGCACTGGGACCCGAGCCTGCTTCGCTCCCACCGTCCCCTTCTCGAGCCACCTGCCGCGCGGGAGCGCGCGCACCGGCTGGCCGACGGTATCCGGGCGCTTTCAATTCCGGTGCTGCTCATTCGCGGGACCATCAGCGGGGTGGTCACGCCGGAGATCGCGGCGGAGTTCTCGGCACTCAACGAGCGCGCTGAGGTCGTCGAGGTCGCGGGTGCCGGGCACATGGTGGCGGGAGACCGCAACGATGCTTTCGCCGGCGCCGTTGTCTCATTCCTCGAGCAGCGGGTTCCGGCGGCGTGAGCGCATCTCCCCAGATGCTCGGTCTGCGTGAGCGCAGCAAGCTGCGTCGAGTCGATCGGATACTCCAGGCGGCGCGTGACCTGCTGCGCGAGGGCGGGGGCGACGTGCCAACCGTGGAGCAGGTAGCCGAACGGGCCGAGGTCGCGACGGCGACTGTCTTCAACCTCGTCGGGACCCGCGAAAACCTATGGGCCGCGTTGGCGAATGAAGCACTCGCGGAGCTGGAGGAGCGCGTCAAGGCCCTCCCCGACGTCGACCCCCACAAACGCGCTCGCCGCATCGTGGCGATGACCGTGGACCTGATTTGCGCCGACGCGGCGGTCAACCGCGCAGTCCTGTTGCACTGGCACGAGAGCGGACGACTACTGCGGCACGGCCCCACCCGGGAGCTGCTCCGCTGCCTCGAGGCCGCGGCGACGGCGCGAACGATTCGCGCCGACGTCGACAGGCGAAGGCTCAGCGAGATGATCGCGGTCGCCTGTACCGGAGCCGTTCACCAGTGGGCGGCGGGACTCATCGACGACCGGACTTTCAAGCGCCGCTGCCGCACTGCGGTCGACCTCGTTTTCGCGGCCGCTGCCCGCACTGACGAAGCCCAGTCCGGCTTCCTTGCGGACCTCGAGCGCCGGGCTTAGCGCGCGACGGCTTCGCGGGAACCGACGAGGCCGCGCTCCAGGAGCAGCTCCGCAAGCTGCACGGCGTTCGTCGCAGCGCCCTTGCGCAGGTTGTCCGAGACCACCCACATGTTCAGGCAGCGCTCGTGTGAGGGGTCGCGACGGATGCGGCCGACGAGCACGTCGTCGCGGCCGGCGGCGTCGACCGGCATCGGGTAGCGCCCGGCGCCCGGATCGTCGACGACGGTCACGCCCGGGAAAACCCGCGAGCACCTCGCGGCAGCGCTCCGGCGAGAGATCCTGCTCGGTCTGGACGTTGACCGACTCGGAGTGGGCGCTGTAGACCGGGACGCGAACGCAGGTCGCGGAGATGGCCAGCGAGTCGTCGCCGAGGATCTTGCGCGTCTCGGCCATCATCTTGCGCTCCTCGGTGGTGTAGTCGTCGCCGTCCTTGAAGGTCTCGACCTGCGGCAGGACGTTGAATGCGATCTGGTGGGGATAGACCGACGGCGGGTGCTCCATGCCGTGCAGCATCGCGTGCGCCTGGTCGCGCAGCTCGTCGATCGCGCGCTGCCCGGTGCCGGAGGTCGACTGATACGTCGACACCACGACGCGCTCGATGCGGGCCTCGTCGTGGATCGGCTTCAGCGCCATCACCATCTGCATGGTGGAGCAGTTGGGGTTGGCGACGATTCCCTCGTGGCGGTCGATCGCGTCGGGGTTCACCTCGGCGACGACCAGCGGGACGTTCGGCTCCATCCGCCAGGCGCTCGAGTTGTCGACGACCACACAGCCTTCGGCGGCGAAGCGCGGCGCCCACTCCTTCGAGATCGTTCCGCCGGCCGAGAAGAGCGCGACGTCGAATCCGCTCACCGGCTCAGCGCCCAGTACTCGCACCTCGAGCGACTCGGAGCCGAACTGCAGCGTCTTACCGGCCGAGCGCTCGGAGGCGTAGGGCACCACCTCGGACACCGGCAGCCCGCGGCCGTTCATCACGTCGAGCATGGTCGTGCCGACCGCGCCGGTCGCGCCCACGAGTGCCACGCGCAGCCCGCCGCTCATACAGGCTCACCTTCCGCGACGCTGGGACGATGACCGGGCCCGTAGGGGTCCTCCGGGCGAACGTCCTCTGCGCCGAGCCCGAACGCCTCGTGCAGCGCCTTCACCGCGTCGGGAACCCGCGCGGCGTCGATCGCGCACGAGATCTTGATCGGGGAGGTGGAGATCATCTCGATGTTGATGCCGAGGTCGCCAAGCGTTACGAACACCTTCGCCGCGACGCCGGGATGGCTTCTCATTCCGGCCCCGACCACGGACACCTTTCCGATCCGGTCGTCAGCCACCAGCTCGCCGAGGCCCATCTCCTTCGCCAGCCGGTCGAGCGCGTCCCGCGCGGCTCGCATGTCGTCGCGGGGGACGGTGAAGGAGATCTCCGCGCGCTGGTTCGCCGACACCGGCTCGTTCTGGACGATCATGTCCAGGTTCACGTCCGCGTCGGCGAGCGCGTTGAAGATCCGCCCCGCGACGCCCGGCTGGTCGGGAACGCCCGTGAGCGTGATGCGCGCGTCGTCGGTGGAGTGGGTTACGGCTGTGACAAGGGGGCGTTCCATCGTCTCCTCCTCGGAGACGACGAGGGTACCGGAGCCTGATCCGAAGCTCGGCCGCACGTGGATGCGCACGCCGTAGTTGCGCGCATACTCGACCGAGCGCAGCTGCAGGACCTTCGCGCCCGAGGCGGCCATCTCCAGCATCTCCTCGAACGACACGATCGGCAGCTTGCGCGCGTGCTCGACGATCCGCGGGTCGGCCGAGAAGACTCCGTCGACGTCGGTGTAGATCTCGCAGACATCGGCTCCGAGCGCGGCCGCGAGCGCCACGGCGGTGGTGTCCGAGCCGCCGCGCCCGAGCGTCGTCACGTTGCTCAAGGTGGAGACCCCCTGGAAGCCCGCCACCAGGACGATCTTGTCCTCCTCGAGAGCGGCGCGGATCCGGTCGGCCCGCACGTCGAGGATGCGCGCCTTCGTGTGCGACGTGTCGGTCACGATCCCGGCCTGCGAGCCGGACAGCGAGATCGCCTCGTGGCCGAGGTCGTGGATCGCCATCGCGCACAGAGCGCACGAGATCCGCTCGCCGGTGGAGAGCAGCATGTCCATCTCGCGCGGCTCGGGCGCCGGCGAGATCTCGCCGGCCATCCGCACCAGCTCGTCGGTGGTCTTCCCGCGAGCCGAGAGCACCGCCACGACGCCGTGCCCAGCTTCCCGCGCGCGCACGATCCGCCCGGCGGCAGCGAGGATGTGCTCTGCGTCGGCGACCGAGGTGCCGCCGAACTTCATCACGACTGTTCCGTTGCCGGAGCTCACCGGGTCAGGATAGAAGCAGCTACAGCGCCCGGCGGCCGCTGAGGGCCTTGCCGAGCGTCACCTCGTCCGCGTACTCGAGGTCCGCCCCCATCGGGAGCCCGCTCGCGAGGCGCGTGACGGCGAGCTCCCGCCCGGTCTCGCGCAGCGCCTCCGCGATGTAGAAGGCGGTCGCCTCGCCGGACGTCGTCGGATTGGTCGCGATCACGACCTCGGTCGACCTCGCCGTCCTCGGTGCGCCGCACCAGCTCGGCGATTCGCAGGTCGTCGGGCTCGACGCCGTCGATCGGCGACAGCGCTCCGCCGAGCACGTGGTAGAGGCCGCGGTACTCGTGGGTGCGCTCGATCGGGATGACGTCGGCCGGCTCCTCCACGACGCAGATCAACGTGCGGTCGCGGCGCTCGGGGTCCTGGCAGACCGTGCAGCGCGGCCCCTCCGCGAGGTTGAAGCACACCTCGCACAGGCCGATCTTCTCCTTCACCTCGCGGATCGCCTCGGCGAGCCCGAGCGCGTCCTGCTCGCCCGTGCGCAGGAGATGGAAGGCAAGCCGCTGCGCCGTGCGCTGGCCGATGCCAGGCAGCTTCGAAAGCTCGGTGATCAGCCGGTTGACCGGCGGGGCGAACATGCAGGTGAGGCTCAGAGCCTAGAGCCCGGGAATCCCGAGATTGCCGAGCCCGCCGGTGAGGCCGCCCATCTTCTTGCCGGCCAGCTCCTGGGCCGAGCGCAGCGCCTCGTTGACGGCGGCGAGCACCATGTCCTGGAGCATCTCCACGTCCTCGGGGTCGAGCTCGCCTCCCCGATGGACGCCGGGTCGATGACGATCTCCTTCACGTCGAGGTCGCCGGTGACCTTGACGGTGACCATCCCGCCGCCGGCGGAGGCCTCGACGATCTCGTGGCTGAGCTGCTCCTGGGCCTTCGCCATGTCGGCCTGCATCTGCTGGACCTGCTTCATCATCTTGTTGAAGTTGGGCTGCGGCATGTCTTCCTCGCTACTCGGGCGCGGGCTCGAGGACCTCTTCGGCGTCGAACTCCGACTTGAAGCGCGCGATCACATGGTCCTCGTCGTGGGGCGCGGCCTCGCCCTCCGGCTCCTCGTCCGAGAGCTCGAACTGGACCCCGATCGGGCGCCCCGCCACCAGCTTCAGCGCCTCGCGCAGCCGCTCGTTGTTGGTGGCATGCTCGATCTTGCGCTTGCTGAAGGAGGCGGAGGCCGGGAAGACGAGCACCAGCTGATCGTCCTCGAACCGCGGCGGGCCGTGCCTCGGCCAACAGCGCGGCGAGCATCTCGCCCCCCTCGCCGTCGCGGATGCGCTCGAGGACCGCGGGCCAGAGGGTCTCGACGGCAACGCCGGCGGGGCAGCGGCAACCGGGGACTGGCTTCGACTCCGGCGCGGTGCGGTCCGCGTGGCGAGCGTCTCCGCCTGCGGCGAGGCCTCGGCGCTCGGCGGGCTCTGACGCGGCCGTGGCTCGGGCGGAGCGGCGTGCCGGCGAGTCTCCGCCCTCCAGCCGCTCGACGCGGGCCAGCAGCGCATCCATCGACGCGTCGACTCGCGGGCGCGCCGCCTTCAGCAGCGCCACCTCGAGCTGGATGCGGGCGATCGGAGCCGTCCTTCACCGCCGCGATCGCCTCCGCCAGGAGGTCGATCGCGCGCAACGGCCTCGGTCGCGGGCAGCGTCGCGCGGCCTGCGTCTCGAGCCGCGACGGTCTGGTCGGCCGTGACGCTGAACGTGTCGGGCGCCTCGCCGAGAGCCTGCACGACGACCAGCTGGCGCAGGTGGGCGGTCAGGTCGCGCATGAACTGGACCGGGTCGCGCCCCGAGTCGGCGAGCTCCTGCACGCAGCCGAGCACGCCGGGCACGTCGCGCGCCGACGAGCGCGTCGGTCGCCCTGAAGATCAGATCGGCGTCAGCCACGCCCAGCGCCGCGAGGACGTCGTCGAAGGACGACCTGCTCGCCGCCGTAGGTCACGAGCTGATCGAGCGTTCCGATGCGCGTCGCGGAAGCTGCCCGAGGCGGAACGCGCGATCATCGCCAGGGCGCGCTCGTCGGCCTCGATCCCCTCCTTCTCGGCCACTCGCTCGAGCACCGTCGTGATCTCGCTCAGCGAGGGCCGCTGGAAGTCGAAGCGGTGACAGCGGTCGACGATCGTGGGCAGCACCTTGTGCGCCTCGGTCGTCGCCAGCACGAAGATGGTGTTCGGCGGCGGCTCCTCCAAGCGTCTTGAGGAACGCGTTCCAGGCCTGGTTGGACAGCATGTGCGCCTCGTCGAGGATGTAGACCTTCCAGCTCCCGGCCACGGGGGCGAATGCCGACGCGCTCGCGCAGGTCGCGGATGTCGTCGACCGAGTTGTTGGAGGCGGCGTCCATCTCGATCACGTCGAGCGAGGTCGAGTTGGCGATCGCCACGCACGACTCGCACTCCCCGCAGGGATGCAGCGTCGGGCCCTGCGCGCAGTTGAGCGAGCGGGCGAGGATCTTGGCGATCGAGGTCTTGCCGGTGCCGCGGGAGCCCACGAAGAGGTAGGCGTGGTGGATCTTCCCGCGCTCGACGGCATTGCTCATCGTGCGCACGATCGTGGTCTGCCCCACGACCTCGTCGAAGGTCTGGGGCCGGTGGCGGCGGTAGAGAGAGGTCACCGGGTTCATCCTAGCTAGGACGGCCGGTGGGGCCGGGAGGGCCGCCGGTAACCTGCGCGGCGCCTCCCCCACCCGAATGCACGCCTCGCCCACCGCCATCCTGAGCGCCCCGTCGCTCATCGCAGCACGCCGCCCGAAGTGGGCGCTGAACATCGCTGCCGCCGCCGGGATCGGGGCGCTCGCCTGGCTCGTTTTCAGCCGCGCGTTCGTCAACTACGACACGCTCTATGCGCTGATCTGGGGCCGCGACCTGGCCCATGGGCGAACCCCGGACTACGAGGTCACGCTGGCCCCCACCCCGCATCCCCTGGCGGAGGCGGTCGGGCTGGTGCTTTCCCCGCTCGGGGAGGACGGCGCCTACGCCGGGATGCTGCTGCTGGCGATGTTCGCCTTCGGGGCGCTCGTGTGGGGCGTATATCTGCTCGGGACGCAGTGCTTCGGCTGGGCGGCCGGGGCGCTGGCGGCCTTCGTGGTCGCCACGCGCGAGCCCTTCCTCTCGCAGGGCGTGCGCGCCTACGTCGACGTTCCGTTCCTGGCGCTGGTGGTCGCGGCCGCCGTGCTCGAGGCGCGGCGGGAGCGGCGCGGCACGCCCGTGCTCGTGCTGCTCGGGCTGGCCGGGCTGCTGCGTCCGGAGGCGTGGCTGCTCGCAGCCGCCTATGTGGTGTGGCTCTGGCCGGCGCTCAGCGCCGCCGGCCGCTGGCGAGCCGTGGCGCTCGCGGCCGCTGCGCCCGTGCTGTGGGCGGCGAGCGACTGGGTGATCACCGGCGAGCCGCTCTTCTCATTCACCAATACGAGGGACACCGCCGAGACGCTCGGCCGTCCGCGCGGGATCGAGCACGTCCCGGAGATCATGCCGCGCCGCCTCGGCGAGATCCTGCGCTGGGTGCCGCTGATCGGCGGCGCCGGCGGGTTCGTCCTCGCGATGGCGATCGCGCGCCGCGAGGCGAGAGTCCCGGCAGCCGTGGCGGTCGTGAGCGGCCTCGGGTTCGTCCTGATCGGCATCGCCGGCCTCTCGCTGCTCGGCCGCTACCTGCTGCTGCCGGCGGCGATGCTGTCGGTGTTCTTCGGCTTCGCGGCGCTCGGCTGGCTGCGCTGGCGCAAGGTGCGCTGGCGCGCCGTGTGGCTCGGGGCGGCCGCGGTGCTGCTGGTGGCGTTCGTCGGGTCGACGATCTCCCATCAGAGCGACCGGCTCGACAAGCTGCGCGACGGCATCCAGCTGCGTGGCCGGATGCAGGACGACCTGCGCGCCCTCACCGAGGACCACCGCGTCGGCCCGCTGCTCGACTCGTGCGGTCCGGTCTACGTGCCCAACCACCGGCCGGTTCCGGTCCTCGCCTGGTACCTCGACCGGCCGCCGGACCGGTTCAAGTCCGCCCAGCTCGAGCAGCCGCGGCGGGGCCTGTTCGTCGGGCCGGCGACGGCCGAGGTGCGGGACAAGTTCGTGCTCGACCCTCATGACCCGGGGAAGCTCGCGGTCCCGGACCATCCGGCCGGCTTCAAGCGCGTCGCCCAGAATCGGTCGTGGGTGCTCTACGAGCGCGGCTGCTCGTAAGCGTTCCGCAGGGCTGATCGGCTACGCGTAGCGCTTGCGCCTGAAGACGTCGGTCTTCAGGGAGTCCACCCGATCCAGGAACAGGATCCCGTCGAGGTGGTCCAGCTCGTGCAGCAGGCAACGGGCCTCGAATCCCTCCGAGGCGATCCGCAGCTCCTCCGCTTCAGGTGAGATCGCCTCTATGACGACCTCGGTCGCCCGGCGCACATTGGCCGTGAAGTCGGGGATGCTCAGGCATCCTTCGCGGGCGACCTCGCTCCCGGACGCCGCGACGACGCGTGGGTTGGCCAGCACGAGCAGGCCGTTCGAGGCGGCAGCACGAGGGTGTTCGCTCACATCCACGACCAACATTCGCACCAGCTCGTCGATCTGCGGCGCCGCGATGCCGACGCAGCCGTCGTGCGCCTTCATCGTCTCGACGAGGTCCCGTCCGACCCGAATCAGGTGGTCGCGGCTCGCCGGATCGACCGGCACTGTCTGCCGCTTCAGCGATGGATGCGGGTAGCGCAGGACTTTGCGAGCGGGCACGCGGCGCTCCGCTGGTCCTAGAGCGCGTCGCTCTCGAACTCGCGCAGGCTCAGATCCACGTTCTGAGCGGTGCAGACCTCCGTCAGCCGCCGCTCCAGCGAGGGCACATCCATTCCCTCCCCCACCGCGATCTCGAGGATCATCGCGTAGAGCGGCTGCCCCCCGTCGGCATCGAGGACCCGCGTCGTGAGATCGGTGATGTTGACCTGCTCCGCGGCCAGCGCGGACGAAACCGCCTGCAATATCCCGGGATGGTCGACGCCGTAGATGCTGAGGATGTGCGACGGCGTGGGCGTCGCCTCGACGGCGCCCTCCTCGATCTCCGTCAGTGCCAGCGCTTCCAGGCCGAGCTGCTCACGGACGCGCTCGAGGTCCGCGCGGAGCCGGTCGAGGTCCGCCCCGCTCGGGACCGAGACGATGAGCATGACCGCGAAATGCCCACCCAGGATCGTCATCTGGGAGTCCTCGAGATTCCCCTGGTGAGCGAGCAGGACCTCCGACACGGCGGCAACGATTCCCGGCCGGTCGCGTCCGATCGCGGACAGGGCGAGATGGAGGGGTGGCTCTGTCACGAGTAAATGGACCGTGCACCCACCTCTGAACAACAACTCCCAGGCGTGTCAGCCGAGTTGTGACTCCAGCCAGGCTAGCCCGCGGCGCACGGAGAAGACCGCTTAAGGCTGCTTCCTTCCGGACCTGACCTGGTTCACGGGACCCCGTCGCGCGGGACCTGGCCATCAACGCCTCAGCTTGGCGTACTGACCCTGAGAGCCGAACCCTCGGGTGGGAGTTCAGCCCCGCTAGAGCGGGTGTCGGGTTACAGGGCACCGCTAACGCCCCACCTAGCACGGTCCGTGTCGCACTCTAGCCCTTCTTGGCCCGGGCGACACCGGGCGGGGCGCCGCAGATTCAGGCGACAGGCACACCCGCCTGCTCGGCGATATGGCGCCGCGCCTTGTCCCAGGTCGCCTCGTTGCAGGGACGCAGGTCGATCTCGACCCTGCGCCCTTCCGTAATCACCACGATTCGGAACCGCGACACCTCCGTGACGACCGCGTCTGAGCAGTCGCCCTCGTCGATTCGCAGCCCGATCGGGTCCCCCGGAGCAATTGCGTTCGTACCCTCGATGTAGGCCATGGCCATCCGCCTCCAGGTCGCCGACTACTGATCCGCAGCGACGCTACGCCGGAATGCTGAGAGTCGCGTGAACGTCGGGTGACGGGTTTGTTAAAGCCTAGAATGCCCGCGAGGGCGCGTAGCTCAGTGGGAGAGCGCTCGCTTCACACGCGAGAGGTCGCAGGTTCGAAACCCGCCGCGCCCATCAAACGGAAGCCCCTGCTATGGCGGGTTTGTCGGCGCTCAGCCCCCCGCCAGCGGGAGCATAGGAGCGCCGATGGAAGCGCCTCTGGAAGCGCCATCCTGGTTGCGCAGTCGCCGAAGATGCCTGGCCCCAGTGGAAGGTGACCCTGCGCAGGCTCGTCCTGAGAGTTAGAGGCGAAGATTGGAATGCGGGGGGCGCGCTTTCCCGGCAGCGTCGGCAGTAAGACCTAGCCTGCGCGGCGCGAGGCCACATACCCGCCCCACGCAGCGATCTCTCCTCCCTCAGTCGAGCGCCCGGTCCCGTGAGCCGGGCGTTCGTCTTCTACGGCCGGGTCTGCTCGATCCAGTCGAGCAGGGCGTCGAGGTCGTGCGCCCAGATCAGCGTCAAGCCGTCGTTCTGGGCATCCCGCAGGTTCCGAAGGTTGAAGACTCCCGAGAGGACTGCGACCGGGACGCACTGGACGTCGCCGAACGACCGAATCCAGATGACGGCCTTTTGAGCCGCGTCGTTGTTGAGGCGCTTCACTGAGTTCGTCGAGTCGTTGCTGACCTTGCACTCGATCGGCATGGTGCGATCGTCCCAGAGGCCAACGAGCAGGTCCGCGTCGCGGCGACCGAAGAGGCCGCTTCGGCAGAACTCGCCTGGCTGCGGCGCCTCGCGAAGGTTCCTGACCGTCCGACGCGGGATCTCCGTGAAGCCTGCTCCGAGCAGCGCGGCGCGGACGTCTTCCTGTTGATCGGCGGCGCCCTCGTTCATCCTGGCGGTCCGCACACGCTGCGTGGCTATCAGCGCGGCCGTCCCGATCACCGCGGCGAGTCGCTCGGGCTCAGTGGGCTCGCGGTCCTCGGCGACCCACGGGAAGCGGCCGCGGTCAAGCCCCAGCAGCACGGTTTCGAGGACGAGTCGCGCCATCGCCGGGTCGCTCCTAGCCGACTGGGCGACAGGCTCGCGTCGTTCGCAAGCGTCTTCAGGTTGTCCTCGGAGATCATCGGCCCAGCCAGGTACCGGACCGTGTAGAGCAGATCGGCGTCCGTCAGCAGCTGCTCAGCGCACTCGAACATCCGCGACAGGTCCACGGTCATCTCGAGCAGGTCTTCGACGACGCCCGAGAAGTGCTCGAACTGCTCGAGGTAGCTCTCCAGCGGGCTCCCGCATCCGCCGCTCTCGGAACCGGGCGATCGACCGTTGACGGTCCTGCTCCAAGCGGTCGTCGTCCCACCGAGGCGGGGGAACGGTCATGCGATCGCGGTGACGTCGGGCACCAGGAGGCGCTCCATCTCCTTCGGCTCGAACTTGGTGAGGCCCCCGGCGTAGGTCCGGCCGTGCCTCAGCGCGACGGAGGTCCGTAGCGCGTTGGCGAGAGCGTCGAGCGCCTGCTCGCCGAGGGCCAGTCGCGGGTAGAGACCGTGCGCGATGTTGATGTGGCGGACGTCCGCGAGGTTGCGGACGAAGGCCGGGGGCTGCCGGGCCATGTAGGTGGCGAGGATCGGCGCTGGGTCGCGGAGGCCGACCGCCCACCATGCCGAACGGTGGCTTGCGATGTAGCCCTTGTGCACGCCGAGCCGCTTCGCCGCGCGCACGAACCGCTCGACGGGCTTCCGATCCTCGGGCAGTAGCTCGTCGAGATCGGCCGGCAGGTCCACAACCGCACGAAGCCGCTCCGTGTCGGCGAGCGCGTGCCCTGCCGCGAACAGTTCCCGCGCCCTCGTGACCGCGCGGAAGATGACCCGGGATGGAAGGTCCGTCTCGTCAGGGTCCACGACGAAGACCTTGTTGGCGCCCGTGACCGCTCCCCGATGGACACGGCAAAGCTCACCGAGCTCGACGTGCCCGTCAGGGACCTTCCGCGCCACCCGTAGCAGTGGTGTCCAGCGTCGCGCCTCCAAGAGGCGTTCACGGCGAACCGGCTGACCGCCGTCCAGTCGCCTAAGGTCGGCAACCTGGTTCACCCGCCGGAGCCTCACGGATTGTGGTCGCGAGCCGACCTCGAAGCACGTGATCGCTGCCGTCGTCAGCGCGTCCTCGAACGGCTCGAAGCCCCGTCGCGGACTTGCTCCGGTCGGAGCGGCCGAGGACCGACGCACCGGAGCGTCGCGTCTACGAGGGTGACGAGTTGGCGGAGACCATCGCGGCAAGCGACGAGCCCTGGACGACGCTATTCCGGCTGGCCGCCGTCGCCGGAGCCCGCGTGTCGGAGTTGCTCGGACTCCGCTGGGAAAACCTCGTGCTGAGCAACCTCGGCGCTGCCACGATCACGTTCACCCACCAGGTGGACCGCCGCGGCGTCCGCGTACCGCTTAAGACTGACGAGAGCCGGGCCACGTTGCCGCTGCCGCGCGCGACCGCGGCGATGCTGCTGGAGCACAAGGCGCGCTCGACTCACACCGGGCCGACGGCGTTCCTGTTCGCGACTCGCACGGGCCGGCCGCTCGGGCAACGCAACGTGCTGCGAGCGCTCTACCGCGCGCAGGAGCGCGCGCGGACGCCGGCGGGCCTGCCGACGTTCCCCGATCTGTTCGACCACGACGAGCGCGGCAACCTGATCGTGGACGAGCTCCGCCGCTATGTGCCCCGGCGGCTGCCGAGGCGCGAACCACCACCCCTGCCCGATTTCCACGCGCTCAGGCACTCGGCGGCGATGGAATGCGAGGATGCGGAGGAGGCGCGTGACCTGCTGCGCCACAGGAACTCGAACGTCACGCGTGCCATCTACCGAGCCCACTTCAGCGACCGCCGCCGCGAAGCGCTACGCGCCCGCATGGAGGCGCGCATGGAAGCGACAGACCGTGACAGGTCGCAGCAGGCGCTCACGTCGAGCAGCGCCGAAGTGATCGATTTGCGGGGCCTGCGCGGCGCGGCGCAGTAGGCCGCAGCAGCGGCCCGCACTTCACACGGCAGAGGTCGCCGGCTCGAAACCCGCCGCGTCCCTGCCCGTGCCGCGGTCCGTAGAGACCCCGGACTCGTGTGACGGACTGCCACGGTTACCTGCAGCAAGCCGGCTCCCATACGGTCCGTCCATGAGCGTCGCCGATTCTCGTCCCGTTGCGCCCGCTCGCCGCACGGGAGAGGTTCTGATCCGCTTGGATGGCGTTGGGCGCCGATATCGGATGGGTGACAGCGAGGTCGTCGCGCTCGCCGACGTGTCGTTCGAGGTGCGGGCGGAGGAGTTCGTGGTCGTGCTCGGGCCGTCGGGGTGCGGCAAGACGACGCTGCTGAACATGATCGGCGCGCTGGACTCGCCGACCGAGGGGCGGGTCGTGGTCGCGGGCCAGGACATCACGCGACGCGTCGCGCAAGGAGCTGTTCGAGTTCCGCCGCCACGGCGTGAGCTTCGTGTTCCAGACGTTCAACCTCTTCCCCGCGCTGACGGCGCTCGAGAACGCCGAGTTCGGCGCGGACGTCGCCGGGCGCGCCGACCCGACGCGCGGTCGCGGCGCGAGATGCTCGAGCGCGTCGGGCTCGGCGATCGCCTCGGCCACTTCCCGCACGAGCTGTCGGGCGGCGAGCAGCAGCGCGTCGCGATCGCCCGCGCGCTGGCGTCCGGCAACCCGATCCTGCTGGCCGACGAGCCGACGGGCGAGCTCGACTTCCGGACCGGCGTGCAGATCCTCGAGCTGCTGCACGCGCAGGCGCACACCGGCCGCGCGGTGCTCGTCGTCACGCACAACCGCGAGATCGCCCGCGTCGCCGACCGCGTGGTCGAGCTCTCCAGCGGCCGCGTCGTGCGGCGACGGCCCGCCCGAGGGCGGGCAGGTCGAGATCGCCGACCTGCGGTGGTGAGCGATGACCCGCTGGCGCCGAGCGACGGCTGTGGATCCGCTGGGCGCTGCGCGACGCCCGCCGCGCATCGGCTCGCAGGTGCTGTCGATCGCGCTGCTGCTCGCGCTCGGCGTCGGCATGTACGCGGCGATGAGCAGCATGTCGATCTGGCGCGTGGACTCCGCCGACGCGAGCTTCGCCGCGCTGCGGATGCACGACCTGCGCGTTCTCGCTCGTGGAGGGCAGCACGGTCGCCGAGGGGGCGCTGCGGTCGGCGCTCGGGCCGCAGCGCGACGCGCGCGACGTCGCGGCGGCCGAGGAGCGGCTCGTCGTCCCGACGCAGGTCGACGCCTCCACCGGCGGCCGCACGATCATCGTGCCCGGGCGCATCGTCGGCGCGCCCGTGGGCGCCGCGGTCGACACGCTGCGATGCGCGCCGCGGGCGCCTGCCGGCCACGTCGCGGCCGGCCGTCCGGCCGTCGCTCTGGAGTACAACTTCGCCGACCACTACTCCCTGCCGGCGGCGGGCACGCTCGACGCTGGCCGGCGGGCAGCGGGTCGCCTACACGCGGCCAGGTGCTGGCGCCCGAGTACTTCGTCGTCACCGCGCCGGGCGCGGACTTCGGCGCCGAGTCGGCATTCGCGGTCGTCTTCGCGCCGCTGCGCGACGGCCCAGGCGCTCGCCGGCCAGCCCGGGCGCGTCAACGAGCTCGTGGTGCGGCTGCGGCCCGGCGCCGATCCCGCGGTCGTCCAGCGCGCAGGTCTCGCGGGCGCTGCGCGCGGCGCTGCCGGAGACGGGCTTCACGGTCACCGCGCGCGCCGACGAGCCGGCGCACCGGATGATCTACAAGGACGCCGAGGGCGATCAGCAGATGCTCGACATCTTCGCCTTCCTGATGCTCGGTGCGGCCACGTTCGCGGCGTTCAACCTGATCAGCCGCACGGTCGAGGCGCAGCGGCGTGAGATCGGGATCGGCATGGCGCTCGGCGTCCCGCCCCGCGACGCTCGCGCGCCGCCCGTTCCTGCTCGGCGCGCAGATCGCGCTCGGCGGCGTGCTGCTCGGCGTCCCCGTCGGCCTCGCCGCCGACGCGTGGCTCGCCGGGGTCATGGAGCAGTTCTTCCCGCTGCCGGTCGTGGAGTCGCGCGCTTCCAGACTCGGCGTGTTCGTCGCAGGGCGCGGCGCTGGGGCTCCTGCTTCCGCTCGCTCGCCGCCGCCCTGCCCGTCTGGCGCGCCGTGCGGGTGCCGCCGATCGACGCGATCCGGGTCGGCGCCCGCGCCGCGCGCAGCAGCGGTCTGGCCTGGCTGGTCAAGGGCCTGCGGATGCCGGGCGGCGCGCTCGTCCAACCTGCCGCTGCGCAACGTGCTGCGCACCCCGCGACGCACGATCATGACGCTGCTGGGGATCGGCGGCGGTCGTGACGGTCGTGATGGCGATGGCGGGCAGCATCGACTCGTTCGACGCCACCCTCGAGGCCAGCCGCAACGAGGCGCTCGCCGGCTCGCCGCAGCGGCTCACCGTCGATCTCACGACTGCGCAGCGCCGGCGACAGCGCGACGGTGCGGCGCGTCGCCGGCGCTCCGAGCGTCGGTGCAAGCCAGCCGTCGCTGCGCCTCGCCTCGACGCTCGTCGCGGGCCGCCGCCGGCTCGACGTGGCCTTGGAGACTGTCGCCGACGGCGGCCGGTCTGGCAGCCGACGCTTCGAGAGCGGGGCACTGCCGGCCGGGCCGGCCCGGCCTGCTCATCGCGCAACCCGCCGCCGACCGCCTGCATGTCGGCGTCGGCGACCGCGTGCGGGTGCTGCACCCCGTCCCGACTGGCCGCAGACACCTTCCGGCTGGCCAGCACGACGCTTCCCGTCACCGGAATCCACACCAGCCCGTTGCGGTTCCTCGCCTACACCAACGGCGCAGGCGCCACGGCGCTGGGGGTCGGCGGCCTGGTCAACCGCGTCTCCGTCGTGCCCGGCGGCGGGGCGGTCCGCCGACGACGTCAAGGCCGAGCTCCTGCGCCTGCCCGGGGTCGCCGCCGTGCAGGGCGCGGCAGCGACCACCGACGCCGTGGACCAGGCCATGGAGCAGTTCAACGAGATCCTCGCCGTCACCGTCGCGATCGCGGCCGCGATGGCGCTGCTGATCGCGTTCAACGCCACGGCGATCAACGCCGACGAGCGCACCCGCGAACACGCCACGATGTTCGCGCACGGCGTCCCGGTCGCACGGGTCCTGCGGGGCGGGATCCTGGAGGCGCTCTTCATCGGCGCTCTCGGCACCGCCGTCGGCATCATCGCCGGCCGCATGGTGCTTTCGTGGGTCCTCACGACGACGATCCCGGAGACGATGCCCGACATCCGCGTCCTGCACGACGTGACTGTCGCGACCTACGGACTGGCCGTGGTCGCCGGCGTCATCGTGGTCGCCGCGGCGCCGCTGTTGATGGTGCGCCGCCTTCGGCGGACGGACCTCTCCGGAGCGCTGCGCGTAGTCGAGTGAACCGCGCTATATGCCCGTTTCCCAGCTACACGATGAGGAGTGGACCCATCTCGCAGGTCAGCTATGAGGTGCCCTACGTCCTCCTGCGACATCGCCCGCGCAGTACCACTCAGTCGAGGTAGTCCTCGCTCCCTCTGTCTTGGGCACTGGGCGCTTTTCCAGTGCCTGTATCCGACCACATCCGCCGATATCCGCCCACATCCCGGGAGCCAGCGCCGAGGCGTCGCATCGGCACACTCCCCGGTACAGAGCCTCAAACGGCGAGTTAGGCCATCAAGCCGTCGCACTTCACAGGCGAGAGGTCGCAGGTTCGAAACCCGCCGCGCCCATGCGATTGGAAGCCGCGCTACGGCGCGGCTTCTTAGCCCTCAGAAGCATGCCCAGCCGCGGGGAAAGCGTCGCACGTGTCGTTTCTTGTCGCAGGCCGACGGCGAAGCGCGGGCGACAGGCGAGCGAGAAGAAGTGCCGGGACGATGCACCCGGAGTTGAGGGGCGACAGCGGATGCGCTATATGAGCGACGTGCAACGCTGGGAATACGTGACTTTCGATCTCGTGAAGCGGAAGAACGAGATCGAGGAGCTCAACCGGCTGGGACGGGAGGGCTGGGAAGCCGTCGCGATGGTCTCATCCTGGGGCGTTGGGTGGCGGTTCGTGCACCCCATCGTGCTGTTGAAGCGACCGCTAGCGAACGACGCTGACGGACCACCTGGGTGAGCGCCCGGCGATTGACCCCACGAAAGCAGAGGCGAGACTCACGTCGCCGCACTTATGCGGTGACCTGAGCGACAGGCAGCCTCCGGCGGAGGAATACCTTGAACAGCTCGACGCTTGCGAAGGGCAGCAGGGAGAGCAGGCCCGCGGTCGCGAACTGCCCCACCGAGAGCGAGGCACGGAGAAGCGGTCCGCGAGCGGGGGCACGGCGATCAGCGCCAGCGTCAGTGCCGCGGAGAGGAGGACGGAGGTGAGCAGATAGGGGTTCCACCCGGCCCGGTAGAACGGCTCGAGTCCGCGAACGGCGAAGACATGCCCGAGCTGAGCAAAGACGAGGGTGAGGAACGCCATCGTCTGCCCGTCGGTTCCGTGAGCACCGCCGATCTCGAAGGCAGCGAAGGCCGCGCCGCCCACCGCCAAGCTCCCGACGACGAGACGGGAGCGGATCGGGTCGATCAGGCCTTCCCGGGGTGGGCGCGGCGGCTGCCTCATCACCCCAGGGTCGGGCGGATCGAGGCCGAGCGCGACAGCGGGCAGCCCGTCGGTCACCAGGTTCACCATGAGGATCTGAAGCACCGTGAGCGGAGCGGAGAGGCCGCCGGCGATCGCTGCGGCGAACACCAGGATCTCGCCGGCGTTCGCGGCGAGCAGGAAATGGACGAAGCGGACGATGTTCTCGTAGAGGGTGCGACCCGCCTTAACGGCCTCGACGATCGTCGCGTAGTTGTCGTCGGTGAGAACCACGTCCCCGTTCTCACGCGCCGCATCGGTTCCGCGCATACCCATCGCGACCGCCGCGTCCGACCTGCGCAGCGCCGGGACGTCGTTCACCCCGTCGCCGGTCATCGCCACGATCTGCCCGTCGCTTCGCAGTCCCTCGACGATCCGCACCTTGTCGATCGGCGCGACACGCGCATAGACGTCCACCGCCGGCAGGCGGTCGGCCAGCTGCTCGTCCGAGAGCCGCTCGATCTGGACGCCCGTAAGGACCTCTGGTTGTTCGCCCGCGATCCCTACCTCCCGGGCGACTGTCACCGCCGTGCCGGGGTGATCACCGGTGATCATGACCGTGCGAACCCCCGCGGCCCGGGCCTCGCCGACCGCTGCCGCGACTTCGGGCCTGACCGGGTCGCCGAAACCGACGAGCCCCACCGCCTCAAGCTCAGACTCCGGGTCAGAGCCATCGGGGAGCTCGCGATGCGCGATCAGCAGGACGCGCAGCCCCTCGTCCGCCCACGCTGCCGCCAGAGACCTGAGCCGCTCGCGCTCGGCCTCCTCGCGCAGCCGGCCCACCACCGCCTCCGGTGCGCCCTTGACGAATGCGCGCCGTGCGCCGGCGGCCTCCACTGTCACCGACATGCGCTTGCGTTCGGCGTCGAATGGGTGCACCCGCGTGACCCGCGCGTCGGGGAAGGGCGTCGCCAGCCTCGATGCCGCGCGCCGCGGCCGCCCGGGCGAGCGCGGCCTCCGTGGCGTCTCCGGCGGCCGCCTCACCGCCCTGAGGCGAGCTCTGGATCC
The DNA here is from genome assembly GCA_963785085.1 of uncultured Solirubrobacterales bacterium. Classification (GTDB taxonomy): domain Bacteria; phylum Actinomycetota; class Thermoleophilia; order Solirubrobacterales; family JBBDJG01; genus CAWACB01. The sequence continues at coordinate 53,313 of CAWAUD010000016.1, forward strand.
GAGGCGAGCAAGGCGGCGGCGATCACCTCCCGCTCCCCGTCGTGCGGGGACACCGCCTGGACGCGCTCGACCTCCATGCGGCCACCGGTGAGGGTCCCGGTCTTGTCGGTGCAGATCACGGTGACGGAGCCAAGCGTCTCGACCGCCGGCAGCCTGCGGACGATCGCGCCCCAGTCGGCCATCCGCCGTCACTCCCAGCGCCAGCACCACGGTGACGACGGCCGGTAGTCCCTCGGGGACGGCCGCAACTGCCAGCGAGACGCCGATCAGGACGCTCTCGCTAAGGCTGTCGCCCTGCGCGTAGGCGATCGCCGCCAGCGCCAAGCAGGCGACGATCGCCGCCCAGAGCACCAGCGATGCGAGGCCCTGCAGGCGTCTCTCGAGCGGTGTTCGGCCGCGAGTGACCTGCTGCAGCCGCGCCGTGCGATTTCGCCGGCCTCCGTCTCCTCCCCGTGGCGACCACAACGCAACGGCCGGTCCCGCGAGCGACCGTGCAGCCCGCGTAGACCATCGTGGGCCGCTCGGCGAGCGGCGCGTCGCCGGGTGCGGGCGGCTCTGCGCGCTTCGGCACCGGGAGCGACTCGCCCGTGAGCGCCGACTCGTCGACCTCAAGGTCGGCTGTCTGCAGGAGGCGGGCATCGGCCGGCAGTTGCTCGCCCGGACCCGATCGAGATGACGTCGCCCGGGAACGATCCAGTCCACCTCCAACTCGGCGATCCACCCGCCCCGCACCACCCGGGCGGTGTCGTGGATCAGCCCGCGGAGCCCTGCCATCGCCCGCTCGGCGCCACGCTCCTGCGCGTAGCCGAGCCAGGAGTTCACCACGACGATCACCGCGATCACGACCGCGTCGAGCTCCTCGCCGATCGCGACCGACACCGCCGCCGCGACCGCCAGCAGGCCGATCATCGGAGCGCGCAGCTGGCGCCAGAGGGTGGTGAGGCGAGAGGGTGACTCGGGCTCCGGCAGCCGGTTCGGCCCGTAGAGCCGCGAGCCTCCTCTTCGCCTCGGCGTCGCTCAGTCCCTTGGCCGCATCCACGCCGAGTGCGTCAGCGACCTCGGCGGCGGAGCTGGCGTGCGGTGCTTGGTTCGCGGCGGCGATGGCGGCATTCCAGCGCAAACTGCCAGTGTCGATGTCGAGCCGACCGGTCTCGTGTATGCGCTGCTCGGCGTCCTCGCAGTCCATCGCCGCTGCGCGCCCGGTCGCTCCGCCGCGTCCTAGCGACCCGGTCACGATTCCGCGCGGCAATTGGGGTAGCGGACCGCCGCTTTGCGCCCGCGACCTACTCCTCCACAGCAACTCGACGGCCACTCTGGCCGTCTACCGAGCCCTGTCGACGACCGGCGACGCGAGTTCGCATGGAAGCGCGGCTGGAAGCGGCAGACGGCAACGGGCGGCCAGACGCTGATACACGAGCGGGCGAAGTGGTGATTTACGGAAGGTTCGCCACGCAGCGCAGTAGACGGCAGCAGCCGCGTGCACTTCACACGCGAGAGGTCGCAGGTTCGAAACCCGCCGCGCCCATGAGAGAAACCGCTGCGTTTGCGGCGGTTTTCTGTGTTCGTGGCGAGAGCGGGGGCGACGTTGGTCGCTCCCAGGCGAGGGCCAGTGCCCATACTGCCCAAATTCTTGGGCGGTAGCCCGGAAATGGAGCTTCGGGTCTGTGCTCAGCGCGGCTTCGGGTGCGAAGGCGTGGACATCGTGGATGGGAAGGGCAAGCACAGCCGGAATCGCAAGCCCAGGCGGTTCGTCAAACGCCCCCAGACTGCCCGTAAGCTAGAAACGAGACCGCTGCTGCTTCTCCCTTCGGATCTACGAAGAAAAGCGACCGCTCCCGACGGTCCCGCAGACGGAGGTCCCGGCCTCCACGCCCTCGACAGCGATTATCAGGCCAGAAGCGGCTCGGAGGCGGGCGCTCTAACTCTTCGGCTTTCCCTTCGTGCTGCAGAGGAAGGCAGGCACGCACTGCGCCGGGTTGCCGTTGTGCTTGGCCCAGTTGCCGCCGCCCAGGGTTCGCCGGGGATGGCCTCGATGCCGAGGTCCCCGTTGAACCAGGTGTGATTGCCCGTGAGCGTGATCGTCTCCGTTGGGAAGGCCAGCTCGACCTCGATTCCGTCGTCGCCGTTCCGGTCGATGCGGTTGTGGGCGACGGCGGACGATGAGTCTGATCGCCGATGTGGATTCCGTCGAGCGCGTTACCAGTGACCGTGTTTCCGGTCATGTCGACGGTGGGCCGATAACCGTAAGGGTCCTGTATCAGCACGCCGTTCGCCTCGTTCCTAGCGATGACGTTGTCCCGCAGGACCGGCCGTGATTCAGAGCCGCCCCACACACCGTCGCCGCCGTTGTCGGTGATCAA
>CAWAUD010000017.1:0-46952 GCA_963785085.1 uncultured Solirubrobacterales bacterium
CTCGGTGACGGCGTCGTCGAGCAGCCCGGCCGATGCCGTCGCGGATCTCGGCGCGGCGGTGGTCGCTCTGCCGGCCCAGCAGCCACAGCGGGTGGACGACGTCGAGCAGGTTGCAGGCGTTGCGCTCGTCGGTGTCGGAACCAGTCCCACCGTCGGCAGTGCGCCAGCACCGTGTCGATGGCCGCCTCCGGGTTGGGCAGGTCGACGCCGAACTGGGCGTACGTGCCGCGGGTCATGCGGTAGTAGCCGTTCACCGCCATGAGCCACCCGACGTCGAAGCCGTCGGCGGGGCCGAGGTGGCGGCCCCACATCCCCGAGGCCCGGTCGTTGCGCGTGGCGAGCCAGCCCCAGAGCTGCTCGTGGGCTCGCGTCGATCCGTGGTGGCGGCGGTTGAGCATGGCGCCGGTGCCGAACGCGTCGACCCACGATCCCGAGGGCCAGGCGAGCAGCCCCCAGTCGAGCCGATCGAGCCAGCCCGAGCTGGTCGGCGGAGCACGACTCGATCACGTGGATCGGGTGCGCCGGCCCCGACCCGAGCACCTCGAGGGCGTAGCCGCACGAGAGGATGCCGTACATCTCCCACTCGCGGTCGGTCGGCTTCAGCGGCACCGCGGCCGGTCCCTCGTTCGGGTCGACGAACAGCCCGGTGACCGGGTCCTGCTGGGCCTGGATGCGCTCGATCAGCTCGTCCCTGGTCGCGACGTCGGGCACGGCCCCGAACGCGCCGGCGATCTCGATGGCGTCGTTCAACGGCCGCGGGCCCCGACCGGCACCCGGGCGGTCGACGTAGGTGCGCTCGCCGTCGACGATGACCTCGCACGCGGCCAGCACGTCGGGCCACTGCTCGGCCACCATCGCGTCGAAGCGGGCCAGCGCGCTCGGGGCGCGCGCCGATCGCGGTCCGTCCCGCCGGTCGTCGAGCGGGTGTCGCGCCGATCGCGGAGCACCCGGGCCGGCACCCCGCGACGACCGACCACGGCGGCACGTCCCGGGTGACCACCGCTCCGGCCGCGATCACGCTGTGGGCGCCCACGGTCACGCCGTCGACCACGGTGACGTGCGCGCCGATCCACACGTCGTCCTCGATGACGACGCCCTTCGGAGGTGAGGCCCTGCCAGGCGATCGGCACGTCGAGATCGTCGAACACGTGGTTCTCGCCGACGAGCACGGCGTAGGCCGCGATCCGGACCACGTCGCCGATGGTGACCCGGCCGATGGTCGATGCGCCGGCGTTGAGCGAGCAGTTCTCGCCGACCACGACCTCACCGCGGATCACGCACCCTCCGGCGATGGTCGAGTGGGCGCCGACCCGCAGCCGCTCGGCCACGACGTGGGCCTCGGGCGCGATCACGCACCGCGGGTGCAGGTCGTAGCCGGTGCGCTCGTTCAGCTCGGCGACCCGAGCGGCGAACCGGGGGTGGGCTCGGGGCGTAGGACTCCAGCCATGGCTCGAACGATCGGCGCTCGTCGTCGACGCCGTCCACCGTGGGTGGGGAACCGGTCCTCGGCATCCGTCGATCCCGCCGGAGCCGCTGTCTCCAGGACGCCCTCGCTCGCCAGCGCCCGCTGCGCTCTTGTCCCCAGGTGTCCACGTTCGCGTCGAACCTCCTGACAGGATCGCCGGAGGGCGGGTGCTCGTGCTTATGTACGCAGACGTACCGGTGCAGGGTCGTCCGGAGCCGCGGGTCGCGCCGGTCCGGTCGGGTCAGGCGGTCTCGATGGCGGCGTCGGCCTGCGAGGCCGAGCGTCGGCGATCGCCTGCTCGCGCAGCTTGTACTTCTGGACCTTGCCGGTGACGGTCATCGGGAACTCGTCGACGAACTGCACGTAGCGCGGCACCTTGTAGTGCGCGATCCTGCCCGTGGCAGAACGTCGCGGATGTCGTCCTCGGTCACGTCGGCGCCGGGCTGCAGGCGGATGGCCGCGCCAGCAGCTCCTCGCCGTAGCGGGCGTCGGGCACGCCGACGACCTGCACGTCCGAGACCGCCGGGTGGGTGTAGAGGAACTCCTCGACCTCGCGCGGGTAGACGTTCTCGCCGCCGCGGATGACCATGTCCTTGATCCGCCCGACGATGTTCACGTAGCCGTCGCCGTCCATCACCGCGAGGTCGCCGGTGTGCATCCAGCCGTCGGCGTCGATGGCCTCGGCGGTGCGGTCGGGGTCGTTCCAGTAGCCGACCATCACCGAGTAGCCGCGGGTGCACAGCTCGCCGGTCTCGCCCCGCTCGACCGTGGCGACCGGGTCGTCGGCGTCGGCGACGCGGACCTCGACGTGCGGGATGCGCGCGCCCGACGGTCGCGGTGCGGTGGTGCAGCGAGTCGTCGGGCAGCGTCTGGGTCGACACCGGCGACGTCTCGGTCATGCCGTAGCAGATGGTCACCTCGCCCATGTGCATGCGGTCGATGCACGCCTTCATCACCTCGACCGGGCACGGCGAGCCGGCCATGACGCCGGTGCGCAGCGATGTCAGGTCGAACGGTCGAAGTCGCGGGTGGCCGAGCTCGGCGACGAACATCGTGGGCACGCCGTAGAGCGCGGTGCACGCGCTCGGCCTCGACCGCCTGCGAGCACGGCGCCGGGTCGAACGCCTCGGCCGGGATCACCATGGTGGCGCCGTGCGTGGTGCAGCCGAGGTTGCCCATGCACCATGCCGAAGCAGTGGTAGAAGGGCACCGGGATGCACAGGCGGTCGGCCGGGCGTGAAGCCCTGCAGCTCGGCCGTGAAGTAGCCGTTGTTCAGGATGTTGCGGTGGGTGAGCGTGGCGCCCTTCGGGAACCCGGTCGTGCCCGACGTGTACTGGATGTTGATGGGGTCGTCGGGCGTGAGGTCGCGCCGCCGCTGCGTCGAGCGCGTCGGCGGTGGCGCCGGCGCGTTGCGTCGGCCAGCTGCGTCCCACTCCGGCGACCACAGGAAGACCGCCCGCTCGAGCGCGGGCAGCTCGCCGCGCGACCTCGTCGACCATCGCCACGTAGTCGCGACGTCTTGAACTCGGCGCGGCCACGAGCACCCGGCAACCCGACTGGTCGAGCACGTAGGCCAGCTCGTGCGTCCGGTAGGCCGGGTTGATGTTGACGAGGATCACGCCGATCTCGGCGGTGGCGTACTGCAGCAGCGTCCACTCGGCGTAGTTCGGGCTCCAGATGCCCGAGCCGGTCGCCCGGTCTCGAGCCCGAGCGCCGAGCAGGCCGCGGGCGAGCGTCTCGACCCGCTCGGCGAACTCGCGGTAGGTCCACCGGATGGCCTGGTGCACCGAGACGAGCGCTCGTCGTGGTCGGCGTGGTGGGCGACGGTGCCGGGCAGGTTGGCCCCGATGGTCTCGTCGAGGATCGGTGTGTCGACGGGTCCGGAGTCGATGGATGAATCCCCTAAGACGCTTTGAAAATTCGCGGTCCTCATGCTCTTAGAAACCTCTTCAAAGCAGCGGCCACAATTCGGGCCATGCGTCTCCTCGTGGTCGACGATGAGCCCTCTATCCGGAACGCACTGAGACGGACTCTCGTTCTCGAGGGCTATGAGGTTCACCTGGCGAGCGACGGCGATCAGGCGCTTGCTACGGTCGCCGCCGTCATTCCGGACGCGGTCATCCTGGATGTACTGATGCCCGTCCGCGACGGGCTCGAGGTCTGCCGCGAGATGAGAAGGAACGGCGACCGTACCCCGGTGTTGATGCTCACGGCACGGACGCAGGTTGCGGACCGCGTCGCGGGCCTCGACGCCGGTGCCGACGACTATCTGGCGAAGCCCTTCGATACCGACGAGCTGCTCGCGCGCGTGCGCGCACTGCTGCGGCGCGGCACCGGCCAAGAGCCCTTCGATCAGCTTCGCTTCGAGCAACTGACCCTCGATGCGGGCTCGCACGGCGTCTCGGGTCGGCGAGCGCTTCGAGGAGCTCACGCGCACGGAGTACCTGCTGCTCGAAGTCTTGATGCTGAACCCGGGCCGAGTCCTGCCGCGGGCGCTGATCTACGAGCGCGTCTGGGGATACGACTTCGGCCCCACGTCCAACTCGCTCGGCGTATACATCGGGTACCTGCGCCGCAAGCTCGAGCGCGAGAAGGAGCCGCGCATGATCCACACGGCGCACGGCGTCGGCTACGTCTTGCGACGGCCGTGACGCTGCGCACACGGCTCGCATTGGTCGCGGGCGTCGCCGTCGCGCTTACCGTCCTCGGCGTCGCGATTGGCCTCTACGCCGCGGTTCGCGTGGAGCTGCGCAACGAGGTGGACAAGTCCCTTCGCGAGCGGGCGGCGATCGCGACCAGGCTCTCCGCGACGCAGCCGCGGCCACCGCGGCGGATCCGGCTGCCCGCGCCGCGGTTCGGGGGCGCCGCGGGTTACGTCCAGTTCGTCAGGCGCGACGGAAGCGTCCAGCCCCTTCCTGGGCCGGCGCAGGCCCGCCTTCCCGTCGACGACAGCACGCGCCGCGTCGCGGCCGGGCGAGAGGCATCCTTCTTCGCTGACCGCACTGTTGCCGGCGCTCACCTGCGCATCCTCACTGCGCCGACCACCCACGGAGCTGTGCAGGTAGCGCGTCCGCTCACGGAGGTCGACCATGTGCTCCATCGCCTGCTGATTATTCTCGCCGTGGTCGCCGTGGGTGGGGTCGCGCTCGCCGTCACGCTCGGCGCGGCGATCGCACGCGCTGCACTGGCCCCGGTCTCGCGCTTCACCCGACACACCGAAAAGCTCGCCCACGACCCGGACCTCTCCCACCGTCTCGACGTGGTCGGTCGCGACGAGCTCACGCGGCTCGCCTCCACGTACAACGCCACGCTCGATCAACTCGAGCGCGTCGTCAAGTCGCAGCGCCAGCTGGTCGCGGATGCCTCCCATGAGCTCCGCACACCGCTTGCGAGCCTGCGCGCGAACTTCGAGCTGCTGAGGCGCGAGGGCAGGCTGCCGCCGAGCGAGCGCGAAGAGCTGTTATCCGACGTGGTCGCCCAGATCGACGAGCTGACCGCGCTCGTCGGCGACATCGTCGAGCTTGCGGAGGATTCGCGACCAGCAGAGCACCCGGACGACGTGCGCCTCGACGAGATCGTCTCGCAGGCCGTCGATCGTGCCCGTCACCTCGCACCGCAATTGAGATTCGAGACCCACCTCGAGCCGAGCGTTGTGCAGGGAACGCCGGAGCGTATCCAGCGCGCCGTGAGCAATCTGCTCGACAACGCGAGCAAATGGAGTCCGCCGGGACAGAGCGTCGAGGTCCGCGTCGCTCACGGCGAAGTGGTCGTTCGCGATCACGGACGCGGCTTCGATACAGGGGATCTGCCCTACGTGTTCGACCGCTTCTACCGCGCGCCGAGCGCTCGCGGACAGCCGGGCTCGGGCCTCGGTCTTGCGATCGTGCGCCAGGTCGCCGAGTCGCACGGCGGAGCGGTGCGCGCAGAGAACGCGGAAGGCGGCGGTGCGCGCCTGCGCGTCTCGTTCTTCGAAAAAACTTAAGGCGTTCTCGCGGATTTCTCAGACGTCGAGGGTGTGATGGGTTCGCGCTCCCTGCGTCGAGCGCGCGACGGACCGACACAACCCAGGAGGACGACACCTTGTTCTATCTCACCTACATGCTGTCCGAGCTTCGCCGCCGGAAAGGGCGAACGCTCCTGACCGCACTCGGCCTGGCGGTCGGCGTCGGCCTCGTCGTCACCGTCACCGCGCTGTCCAACGGGCTCGATAGCGCCCAGGACAAAGTCTTGAAGCCATTGACCGGTGTCGGCACCGACATGTCGGTCACGCGGCCGCTCAGCACCTCGGGCTCCGGCTCGAATGAGAGCTTCAGGCCCGGACCTGGGGGGCCACGGCTTTCGGCGAGCGAGCAGCGAGCGCTTCGACGGGAGAACGGCGGTGGCCGCTTCGGCCTTCAGAACCTCGGCAACCCCGGTCAGCACTTCTCGCGAGACAACTTCACCTCCACGAGCCAGCTCAGCTTCCCTGAGTCAGAGCGAAAGAAGGTCGAGGGGATCGCGGGCGTCGAGTCGACGGCGGGAGCACTCACGCTCTCCAACGTGCATGTCTCCGGCACCGTGCCGAAGGAGGGTCAGCAGGGAGGGCCTCCGGGCTTCGGCCAGGCAAGCCCAGGCCCGCCGCGCAACATCAACTTCAAGCAAACGTCGGTCTCGGGCATCGACACCTCGAAGCCCGATCTCGGCCTGATCACCCCGAGCGAGATCCAGTCGGGCAGCTACTTCAACTCGGGCAAGCATCGTGAAGCGATCCTGAGCGAAAGCTACGCGCGCAGCGAGCAGATCGGGATCGGCGACAGGGTCGAGCTCGGGGGCAAGTCGTTCAAGGTGGTCGGGCTCGCAAAGCTGCCGCTCGGCGGCCAGGCCTCCGACGTCTACATCCGCCTCGGCGAGCTCCAGAAGCTCTCCGACCGCGAGGGCAGGATCAACGTCCTTCAGGTGCGCGCTAAGGACTCGTCGCAGGTCTCGAGCGTTTCCAGCGCGATCGAGCAGAGCTTCACCGGTTCTCAGGTCACGACTGCCAAGCAGCTCGCCGACCGCGTATCCGGATCGCTCGTCGACGCCAAGAACCTGTCGGGCAAGCTCGGCACGGCGCTGGCGATCGTCGGCCTTGCCGCGGCGTTCCTGATCGCGGGCTTCCTGACGCTCTCCTCGGTCAACAAGCGGACGCGCGAGCTCGGCACGCTCAAGGCAATCGGCTGGCGTCAGCGCCTCGTGGTGCGGCAGGTGACGGCCGAGTCGCTCGCCCAGGGCGCCCTCGGCGGCCTACTCGGAGCGATCTTGGGCCTTGGCGGCGCGGCGCTGGCAAGCGCGATGGCGCCGACCCTCGAGGCGACGGTCGCGTCGGCGGGCGGTGGGGGCCCCGGTGGCGGACCCGGTGGCGGACCGTTCGGCTTCGGCCAGGCTCAGGTGGCCTCTGGCTCGAGCCACGTCGCCCTCAACGCACACGTCGACGCCTCCCTGCTTCTGCTCGCAGTCGGCCTTGCCTTGCTGGGAGGCCTGATCTCGGGCCTCTTGGGAGGCGTGCGCGCTGCCCGACTTCGGCCAGCCGAGGCGCTGCGAAGCGTCGAGTAGCCGCAAACCACCTCAACATCGACTTCAAGGAGACCCACATGTTGAACGGAACCAATGAACCGCTCGCCTACGAGCTCGTGGACGTCACGAGGACCTACGGCGAAGGCCAGACGAAGGTGGAAGCACTGCGCGGTGTCGAACTCGAGATCCGGGCCGGCGAGTTCCTCGTGATCGCGGGGTCGAGCGGATCGGGGAAGTCGACCCTGCTTCAGCTGCTCGGAGCGCTCGACCGCCCGACGTCCGGCCGCCTGCTGTTCGAGGGCCGAGAGCTCAGCGGCCTCGGAGATGGTGAGCTCGCGAGCCTGCGACTGAACGCGATCGGTTTCATCTTCCAGCAGTTCAACCTGATCCCCACCCTGTCCGCGCAGCAGAACGTCGAGGCGGCGCTCGCGCCGACCGGCGCGGACACGGCTGCCCGGCGTGCCCGTGCGCGGGAACTGCTCGAACGGGTCGGTCTCGGTGCAAGGAGCGATCATTTGCCGACCCAGCTCTCAGGCGGCGAACAGCAACGGGTCGCGATCGCGCGCGCGCTCGCGAACCAACCTCGCGTGCTGCTCGCCGACGAGCCCACGGGCAACCTCGACACTGCGACCGGCGACGAGGTGTTGGCGCTGCTTCACAGGCTCTCGCTCGAGCAGCGCCAGACGATCGTGCTCGTAACTCACGATCGCTCGGTCGCTGAGCAGGCGCCGCGCGTCGTGCGCATGCGAGACGGCACGATCTTCGACGGAAGCGACGAGGACGTCGATCTGACCGCGACCGCGCGGGCCGGGCAGTGAAGCGGCGTCGGATCGCGGTCGCGGCCCTCGTTCTCGTGGTCGCGGTCACAGCCATATCGGTCGCAGCCGGCGCCTTCAGCGGCTCGGACAAGAGCTCAGGCACGTCGAAAAGCCAGCCGGCAGGCGCCGGTGGTGCTCCGTCCGAGGCAAACTTCGCGAAGTTCAGATCATGCCTCGAACAGCACGGGGTCAAGATGCCGGATCAGAGACCCTCTGGGAACCCCCAGGACTTCATGAACAACTCGAAGTTCCGCAGTGCCCTCGAGGCTTGTCGCGGGCTCCTGCCGCACGGCGGACCCCCGCAGGGCGGACCCCCGCCGCGAGGCGGACCGTCCGGTCAGGGCGCGCCGTTTGGCCAAGCGCAGTAACCAGTCGCCGAGGCCGTCTGATCCACTGTCAGCAATGGTCATCGCAGAGACTCTCCCTCCATCAGAATGGACGGCGCGCGGCCTCGATCGCGGCGCGCTCATCGAGAAATACGCGGACTGAGCTGATCTGTGAATAGTCCGCCTCGATCAACAGGTAGATCGACGCAAGTAACGGGGAGTGGGGCGAGTTTCCCCTCCGCCAGTCGAGCAGGACCAGCAGCCGATCGCCGATCGCTCGCACGTCCTCGATGTCGACCCAACGTCCGCCGGTCGCGGCGGACACTTCTTCGAGCCGCTTCGTTACCGCATCGTGGCCGATCCACTCCCCGCGGTCCGGTTGCTCGGGCGGGTCCTCGAGCACGATGTCATCGCTCACATAAGCCCGGAACGCCGCCGGCCCTCGCGAGTTCCAGGCCGCGAGAGCGGCGCGCACCAGATTTTCCGAAGCTTGGCTCAACTTTGGTCCTCGAAGCCGCTGCTGAAGAGCCGAGCGAGCCGGCGCATCGTAGCCGCCGGCTCGCTCGAGTGGCCCGGCTCCGTCACGCGGTCGCACCGGCCGTCGCGGCCAGCTCGTCCGCCTCTTTTCTCGCGAGCGCCGAGTCGAGCACCGCGTACTCGGCCTCCACCACCGCGGAATAGGCGAAGTCGATGGCGAACTCTGCGTCGGCCTGGGCAGTCTCTGCTCGCCTCTGGGCCACGCGCACATCGTGCTCTTCCTTCTTGGCCTGCACATGACCACGGGCGTCGGCCACGTGCTCATCCCATGACTTCTGCACGTCGGTCCACCAGGCGGAGATGCTTCCCTTTCTCTCCTCGGCCGTAGCGCGGAGCTGGTCGGAGCGCGCACTGGCGGACGCGCGAGCCGAGTCGACCTCCTGCTCGAGATCTGCCCTCGCCTTGTCACGCGCGGACGTCGCGCGCGTCTCCGCCTCCTGCGCGCGGGCGGCGAGCTTCGTCAGCTCGTCCGCGAGCTTTGTCAAATGATCCGATACACCCATGCTGTCCTCCTGGTCGTGGTTGATGCTCACGGGTAGGTGAGCGACCACAGGATCGGCGAGGGCTGGATGAGCTGTCGTCACCCAAAGCTGGTGATCAGCGTGCCGGGATCATCAAAAGTGGATGAAGACAGCTCACTCATGCGGACGGCAGGATCCGCTGCGATATCCGACCCGTCCAACCTCAGGAGGACACATGAGTGATCACACCGCAACTGCCCAGCTCGGAACGCCGCCGATCGCGCCCGGACTCCGGGCAACCGCCCGCGACCTGACCAGCTACTGGTGGGTGGGGCTCGTAGTAGGAATCGCCTGGATCGCCGTCGCAGTGGTCCTGCTTCAGTTCAACGACGCGTCCGTGACGACGGTCGGCATACTGATCGGGGCCCTCTTCGCGCTCGCGAGCATCCAGAACCTCGCCCTTGCGAGCGTGACCGACGGCGCAACGCGCGTGGTGTCGGCGCTCTTCGCGATTCTGTTCCTCGTCTCGGCGATCATCTGCTTCGCCAACCCGGCAGACACATTCGCCGGCTTGGCCGACGTCCTCGGCTTCCTGTTCCTGGTCGTGGGCATCTGGTGGATGGTTCGTGCATTCATCGAGAGGGCGCTCAACCCGCTCTGGTGGCTCGGGCTCATCTCCGGTGTCCTGATGACGATCCTGGCCTTCTGGACGTCCGGGCAGTTCTTCATCGACAAGGCGTATCTGCTGCTCGTCTTCGCCGGGATCTGGGCGCTGATGGAGGGAACCGTCGGCATCGTGCGCGCGCTGGAGGTTCGCGAGCTGAACAAGGGCCTGTAGGACGGCCCAAAGACAGGGGACGACCGTCCGCACGGGCGGTCGTCCCGCTGGACCGGGACAACCGCGTTGAATAGGATCGACCGAGGATGCCTCACAGGCGAGCGTGACGACATTGAGCGCACGCTCAGACGATTCGGCGGCTGGGCGCGGGCTGGTGCCGCGCCGCCGCTGTTCGACCGGCTGTCGGCGCGCCGGCCCGGGCGAGGTCGTCCTCGTGTGCGCGCCCGCGGGGAGCGGCAAGACCGTGCTGCTGCGCTCCTGGGTGGAGTCCGCGGGGACTGGCCGATCGGGTCGCCTGGGTCTCGGTCGAGCGCGGCGAGCGCGATGCGCAGCGCTTCTGGCTCTCGGTCATCGACGAGCTCGCCGACGCGGTCGGCCGGACGCGTTGGTGGAGCGGGTCGCGCGCCACGCCGGCGTTCGGCGGCGAGGCGGTCGTCGAGCGGCTGCTGTCCGACCTGCACTCGCTCGAGCAGCCGGTCGTGCTGGTGATCGACGATCTGCACGAGCTGCGCTCGGCGGAGGCGCTGCAGTCTGCTCGAGCTGCTTCCTGGCCGGAGCTGCCGCCGGAGCTGCGGGTGGTGCTGGCCACGCGCGAGGACCCGGCGCTCGGGCTGCATCGGCTGCGGCTCGCGGGCGCGCTGACCGAGATCCGCGCGCCGCGACCTGCGCTTCTCGCTGGAGGAGACGCGCGAGCTGCTGGACGCGAGCGGGGTCGCGCTGTCCGACGAGGGCCTGGCGCGGCTCCACGAGCGGACCGAAGGGTGGGCGGCCGGCCTGCGGCTGGCCGCGATCTCGCTCGCCGGACACCCCGACCCGGAGCGCTTCGTCGCCGAGTTCTCCGGCAGCGAGCGCACCGTCGCGGGCTACCTGCTGGCGGAGGTGCTGGAGCGCCAGCCGCCGGAGGTGCGCGACCTGCTCCTGCGCACCGTCCGTCCTCGAGCGGGTCAGCGGCCCGCTCGCCGACGCGCTGACCGGCGGCACGGGCTCGGAGGCGATCCTGCAGGGCCTCGAGGACGCGAACGCGTTCGTCACCTCGCTCGACGTCGGGCGGTCGTGGTTCCGCTACCACCACCTGTTCGCCGATCTGCTGCAGCTCGAGCTGCGCCGGACCTCGCCGGCGCTGCATCGGCTCGCTGCACCGCGCGGCGGCGACGTGGTTCGAGGAGCACGGGCTACGTGGTCGAGGCGATCCGGCACGCGCAGGCGGCGGGCGACTGGGCGCACGCCGCCCGCCTGCTGGCCGACAACTACGTCGGCCTCGTGTTCGACGGCCGCAAGGCGACGCTGCGCGCGCTGCTGGACGCCTTCCCGGCCGGCGCGCCGGAGGATGACGCCGAGCTGGCGCTGGCGTTCGCCACCGGCCGCCTCTACGACGGCCTGCTCGACGAGAGCGCGGCGCACATCGCCGTCGCGGAGCGGCTGGCCGCGACGGTGCCCGACGGACGCGCAGGCGGCTGTTCGACCTGCGGCTGGCCAGCGCGCGGCTCTGGCTCGCGTGTCAGCGCGGCGATCTCGCCACCGCGCGGCAGGCGATGCGGTCGTTCGAAGCGCGGTCCGCGGACGAGGTCGCGCGCAGCAACGACCATCGCGCGTCGGCCCTGATGAACCTCGGCATCGCCGAGCTGTGGTCGCTGCAGCTGGACGAGGCCCGCCGCGACCTCGAGGAGGCGCTCGCGCTCGCCCGCCGCATCGGCCGGCCGTACCTGGAGGTCGGCTGCCTCGGCCACCTCGCGCTGGCCGCCGTCCTGGGCGGCTCGCCGATACCCGACGGGCTGCGGCTGAGCGAGGAGGCGGTGGCGATCGCCGAGGCGCACGGATGGGGAACGCATCGGATCCTCGCGCCCGCCGTCGCCGCGGGCGCGGCCGCGCTGGCGTGGCTCGGGCGCTTCGACGAGGCCGAGCAGTGGCTCGAGCCGGGTCGAGCGCTGCGCAGCCGGCCGGCGGAGAGCTCGAGACGGAGCCCGTGCTCCACTACGCGCGGGCCTTCGTGCGGCTCGGGCAGGGCCGGCTCGAGGAAGCGCTGGCGGAGTTCCGCGCCGCGGAGACGGCTGCGAAGCCTCGCTCGCGCGCGAGCACGCGCTCCCGACTCGACGTGCGCGGCTGGATCGTGCACGATGCAGGCGCTCGATGGGCGAGACGGCGGCGGCGCGCGCCGCGCTCGCCGCCATTGGCGCCGACGAGCGCGAGGTGGCCGGGATGCGCATCGCCGCCGCGGCGCTCGCGCTTGGCGGAGGGCCGCCCGCAGGAGGCGCGTGGACGTGCTGGCGCCGATGATCGAGGCTCCGAGCCGGCGACGACGGCTCGAGCAGGCGCTCCACCCGCGCTGGGCGACCGTCCACGCGCTGCTGCTCGACGCCGCGGCGCGCGACCGGCTCGGCGACCGGGCGCGGCCGAGGCGTCGATCGAGCGCGCGCTCGAGCTCGCCGAGCCGGACGGGATCGTCCTGCCGTTCATGCTGGTGCCCGTCCGCGAGCTGCTGGAGCGCCATCCGCAGGCACCGCACCGCCCACGCCGCGCTGCTCGCGACGATCCTCGACGTGCTCGCGGGTCGCTCGCCGCGCCTGCCGGCGACGACGGCACCGCTGCGCGAGGAGCTCAGCGAGGCGGAGCTGCGCGTCGTGCGATACCTGCCGAGCAACCTCAAGGCGCCCGAGATCGCCGCCGAGCTGTTCGTCTCCGCCAACACCGTGAGGACGCACCTGCGCCACATCTACGCCAAGCTCGACGCGCACAGCCGCGGCGAGGCGGTCGCCCGCGCGCGCGAGCTCGGGCTGCTCGCCCCCGGCGCGGTGCCCGGCGCTGAGCCGGCATCAGGCGACTGCGAGGCGCACTGCGACGTTCAGCCGACCTGCTGCGGATCCGCAGCATCCGCGGCAGCGATTCGCGCCCTTCTTGAGGCAGTCAGCTCTTGCACGACGATTTGGATTGCCGCCGCGATCGGCACGCCGATGATCGCGCCGACGAACCCGAAGAGCGCGCCGAACGCCAGGACGCTGACGAGCACGGTGAAACCGGAGACCTGCGCCGCCCTGCCGATGATGGTCGGCTGCAAGATGTAGTTCTCGACCTGCTGGTAGACCACCATCACGATCACGAATGCGATCAAGGCTCCGACGCCGACCGACAGCGCGGCAAGCGCGACGATAATGCCGGCGATCGTCGCCCCGATGACCGGGATGAGGTCGAGGAGGCCCGCGATCACCGCGAGCGCGAGCGGGTACGGAACGCCGAGGATCACCGCGGTCACGCCGTAGACGGTCCCGCAGACGACGGAGATCGCCAGGTTACCCAGCATGTAGCGCGAGGTCGTGCGGACGATGTGGTCTGACACCTGCAGGTAACGCTCCCGGTTGCCGCGATACATGAGGCTGCCGATCCAGTCCCGCAGCCGCGGTTCGTCGATCAGCCCGAACAGCGTCAGGAAGATCACCGAGAAAGCGAGGGTGACCGATCCGATGGCCGAGACGCCGACCTGGACGACGCCACCCGAAACCTTGCCGACTCCCTTGGTGATGTCGTTCACGTGCGCCTGCAACGTCGCGAGCGGGTCGCTCCCGCCGTCGATCGACTTGCCAAGATCACTGTGTCTGACGTTTTCCACGATCTGCGGCAGGTCGGCACTGAACCGACGCACCGCGTCGCTCATCGCCTGAACGACCACGACCACGACGGCGGCGATGACGATCAGGATCGCGAGTACGAGCACGGTCGCGCACAGCGCCCGGCTGCGGCCACTGCGCCGCTCCATCCAGCTCACGACAGGCGATAGAACCGCAACGCCGAAGACGGAGACGAAGAGCACCAGGAGGACCTTCGAGATCGACACCAGCGCCCAAGCGAGCGCGACGACCCCGCCGACCAGCAGGATCGTCCGAGCAGATATCGAGACCTCGATCTCCCGCCGGCCGGCGTCCCTGGCCTCCGACGAGGGCTCTGCGGCGGTCATCGGCTCTTCTTACCTTGTGAGGCGGATGACCTACAGCAAGCGGGAGCGAAAAGGCTGCATGGTCGAGTCGCCTGAATCACGCGAAGTTTGTGATGACCACTCACCCACGTCGGCTGGAGTCTTGCGTCGTTCCTAAACCCACTCAACGAAAGGTTGCTCCCATGAGCCCCGACTAAATCTCACCGGACAACGTGCTGGTCGTCACCTTCGGCGAAGACCCGGAGAACGACGCCAACGCCTACCAGGCGCTCACCGACCTCAAGCAGCTCGATTCGCAGGGCCAGATCAAGATCGCCGGCGCGGCGGTCGTCACGCGCGACGTCGACGGTCGCGTCGACGTCAAGAGCGAGGTCGGCAACGACCCCTACGTCGGCACCGCAAGCGGCGGCATGATCGGCCTGCTCGTCGGGATCATCGGCGGCCCGCTCGGCGATGCTGCTCGGCGGCACGTACGGAGCTGCTCGTCGGGTCGCTGTTCGACATCGACGAAGTCGAGACGACCGAGTCGGTCCTGGGCGAGATCTCGAAGCAGGTTCACCCGACGCGGACGGCGGTCCTTGCGCAGGTCACCGAGCAGAGCCCCGAGGTGATCGACGCCGCGATGGCGCGGCTGGGTGGCGAGGTCATGCGCCGGCCGGCGGTCGAAGTCGAGCAGGAGATCGCCGCGGCTCAGGAGGCGGAGCGGAAGGCCGAAGCTCGAGGCCCGCAAGGAGCTGCAGAAGGCGCGCCTCGAGAAGACAAGGAAGATGCACACGCCAAGGTCGAGGAGCTGAAGTCGAAGTTCCATCGCACCTCAGCCGGCGCGCCCGCGTAGGTGGCACGCGATGACAGTGAGCGGCGCCGGCACGCCGGCGCCGCTCATCGCCCGGTACGATCTGCTCGTGTCAAGCGCCGCCCCGCTCGTCGATGAGATCGCCAACGAGCTCGACACCTGGCCGGGCGTGCGTATCGAGCGGCGTTCGGATGGCAGCGCGGTCGTGCGCTACGAGCATCTCGAGCTCGGCATCCTTGATCGCGAAGCGGCCGCCGTGGAGCTGCGCTTCTCCCATCCGGTCCACGAGGAACTCGTCGAGCACGGCGACGCCGATCCGGCCGAGTCGAGGCTGGACTCCGACATCGTCAGCCACGGCGTTCACGGACCGTCGGACGTGACTGAGGTGCTGGAGCTCTTCGACCGCCGCTACCGCGAGCTGCGCGGCGAAGACGAGCCCTACAGCTCTCAGGATCCTGCCTGAGCTCGCCGCCGTCGGGTCAGTCGCGCTCGAGCCGAACGGTCGTCATCCGCACCTTCTCGCCCGGATTCAGTTGTGCGAAACGTAAACCTTGCCGCCCCGCTCGATGACCTCAGCGCGACGTAGCGGCCAGAGCTTCGTTAGTTGAATGAACGCGCTGTCGAGACCTGGCACCTTCTCGAATCCCCCCTGCGGCCCGACGACCATCCGGCCGGTTGCCGGGACATAGCGGGCTTGGTGCCACGGACAGACGAGGCAACCGTCGTCGTCGATCTTGCCGTTCGCGAGATCGGCGCGCAGGTGCCGGCAGCGCCGTGAAACGGCGTAGCGCTCACCGTTGACGTTCAGCACCGCCCAGTCTCCGATCCCCCGGACCGATCCGGGTCCAAGCTCCTCAACGGTTCCGACGAGTTGCTCTGGCATCTGGCGATCTCCTCTCGGCGTCTAGGGCATGCGCTACATCTTCGCCCCGGGCTCACCAGGTCCGCGCGACCGCGGCACGCTCACTCGGGCCCCGCCAGCTCGTTGAGCGCGTTCAGAGAGGGCGCGAAGTAGTACGCGCCGCTCACGGGGCGGGAGAAGTCGGTCAGGCGGTCTCGGACGCCATCCGGGGAGCTCCCGAACATGCGGGCCAGCATCCGGTCGTAGCGGGACCGCTCAGCGCTGAACGCGACGAAGTTCAAGCCGTACTCCTCCGAGGTCCCGTAGGGCACGCTGCGACGGAAGATCTCGAGCTCCTCGCCGTCGACGACGGTCTCCACGCGCGCGATGTGCGCGTTGGGCGGCTTCTCGGACGCGGACAGCTCCTCGCTGTCGGCCTTGGTGCGCCCGAAGACGCGCTGCTGGTCGGCGATCGTAAGGCGATTGAAGGCCGCAAGATCGTGGACCCAGCGCATCGTCAGCACGTGACTGCCGCCCTGTCCCGGCCGCCCGGGAGGGACAAGTGCCACGCTGCCGGCGCGGCGCACCTGCGGATTCGCGGTGCCGTCGATGAAGCCCGTGATGTCGCGACCGCCCTGGTAGGTGAAAGCATCCTGCTCTGTGGCGACTCGCGCAGCAGCGCCAACCGCTTGGACCGCGGCCCGAGCGCTCTGCCACGTCACGTCCGGCTCGGCGCCGCTGATCCAGAGCCACGCATCGTGCTGGGTGGCCGGGGCGGTATGGCCGCCGATCCCGGCGACTCGTTCGAATGGACCAAGGTCCGGGGGGCCTCGTCCGGCGACGCCGCTCGCCAGGCCTCGGCGCCGAAGGCGACCACGACGTTGACCCCGCCGGCCGAGACGTCCGGCGTCCGTAGCTGTCGGAACGCCGCGACCGCCTCGGCCGGCGTCACACCCTCCTTCAGGTCGAGCTCCAAGAAGTGGTGGGCGTGGGTCCCCTGGGCGAATATGCCGAACTGCGGCAGGACGAACTGAGGCTTCACGTGTTGACCATAACGGCTCTAAACACGTGGCCACGAAGGCCGCCGGCCGAGATGAGCGGCCTGATGTAACACGCGCTACTTCCAGGCGGTAACATGTGCTACCAGCGCCGTGGAATGGCTCGTGCTGACATATCACCTGCCGGCGGAACCGTCGCGCCACCGGGTTGCGGTGTGGCGCGAACTGCGCCGCGTGGGGGCCCTTTCGCTTCAGCAGGCGACCTGGGCGCTACCGGACCGGCAGGAGTTCCTGGATGCGGTCGCGCGTGCCGCCTCGTTGATCGAGCGCGCCGGCGGGGAAGCCCTCGTCTTCGATGCGGAGCCGAGGGGCGCGGAGATCGAAGCCCGCCTCCAACGTCTGTTCACGGCCGAGCGCGAGGAGGAATGGCGCGAGTTCCTCGGTGAGTGCGCGAAGTTCGAGCGCGAGATCGACCAGGAGATCGAGAAGCAGAAGTTCACGGCCGCCGAGTTGGACGAGGAGGAGCAAAACCTGGACCGGCTACGGCGCTGGTTTCGTGAGCTGCGGAGGCGGGACATCTTCGTGGCCGTGTCGCAGAAACAGGCGGAGGCGCGGCTGAAGCACTGCAACGAAAGGCTCGACGAGTTCGCCGAGCGGGTTTACAAGTACGGAGGTGAGACATGACCGGAACATCAGAGCAACACCTGATCGGGCGGGGCGAAGACTTGACCACCAATTCGGCGCTCGCGAACACGAGTGCGCACGGTGGCCGCGGTGCATATCGCGGAGACGCTGGCTGAAGTGCCGGCGACCGTGCGGCGCCTGCGGACGCTGCTCGCCGTGATCTCGGTCAGCATTCCACTGTTCCTCGCGGCGCTGGTCGTAGTGCTGTGGCACCTGGTGTCGTAGACCGCCCGGAGTCGCTGTGAACGGCGACGTACTGCTGTTCGTCACCGTCTTCGGCGCCTGCGCGGTCGAGGGCGTCGAGGCCGTGACGATTGTCCTGGCGGCCGGGCTGACCAGAGGCTGGCGATCGGCGCTCGTCGGCGTCGGCGCTGCCCTCGGAGTTCTGGCCGTGATCATCGCGGCACTCGGGCCGGCACTCACCGTCCTGCCGATCGACGTCCTGCGCCTGGTCGTGGGCGGATTGTTGGTGGTCTTCGGACTTCAGTGGCTGCGCAAGGCGATCCTGCGCTCGAGCGGGTATAAGCCGCTGCACGACGAGGAAGCGATCTTTGCCGGGGAGCTCGCCGCTGCTCGGGCGGCAGGGCAAGAGCCGCGCGTCATCGATGGCTACGGGTTCACGCTCTGCTTCAAGGGCGTGCTGCTCGAGGGCCTGGAGGTGGCGTTCATCGCTCTGACCTTCGGCGCCAACCAACACAACGTCGGCCTTGCGGCGCTCGCGGCCGCCACCGCGGTGGTAGTAGTGGCCGTCGCCGGCGTCGCTATTCGGGCGCCGCTCAGCCGGGTGCCGGAGAACAAGCTCAAATACGGCGTCGGCGTGATGCTGACCGCGTTCGGCACCTTCTGGGCCGCTGAAGGAGCGGGGGCGCACTGGCCCGGCGGTGACGCGGCGATCCTGGTTCTGATCCCGTTCACCCTCACCACGTCGCTATTGCTCGTGACCGCTCTGCGGCAGCGGCACGGCAGCCATACCGGTCGGCTCCCCGCGACGGAGCCCACCACGTAATGCGGCGTCTCCGCACAATTGCGGTGTTCCTCTACGACTTCGTGATCGGTGACGACCCGCTGATCGCGGTTGTCGTCGCCATCGGGCTCGGTCTGACCGCCGTGCTCGCTGGTACGGGTGCTGCGGCGTGGTGGCCACTGCCGGTCATGGTGGTCGGAGCGCTGTCGGTGTCGCTGCACAGGGCCACGCGGGTTTGAGCGCTCGATCCTTCCGGCGCCCGGCGCACGTTGGAGTGGCTTGGAAGATCACCCGATCGGGGTGACGAGCACGGTGTCGTACTGGGTCATCCTCCATCAATGACGATCGGAGGTTCAATCTTCCTGATCGCCGTCGGGGCGATCCTCAACTTCGCCGTCACCGCGACGTTCGCTGGGATCGACATTCAGACGGTGGGCGTCATCCTGATGATCGCCGGCGGAGTCGGCCTCGTAATCGGACTGATCTTCATGGCGAGTGCGAGCCGTGGCGGACCGCCGCCCGCCGGTGGCCCGCCTCCGGGTGCACCACCTCCCCCCGGCCAGTACTGAAAGCCGCCCGGGTCCCTCGTCGTATAGCGTCGGCTCGGTCGACACGAACAGGAGGTATGGATGGAGAGCTCAGCACGACGCATACCGGGAGAGCGGTGGGTCACGTTTGCAGGCGTCCTACTCCTGATCGTCGGGACGTTCAATGTCATCAACGGCATTGCGCTCCTCGTCGACGACAACTACTTCCATGCCGACAAACTCCTGTTCGGCGACCTGTCGACGTGGGGTTGGCTGGCGGTCGTCATGGGAGTGGGCCAGATCCTGATTGGCTTCGGCGTCTTCAGCGGCAACATCTTGGCTCAGATCCTCGCCGTAGTCTGGGCCATGCTGAACGCGACCCTCCATCTCTTCTCGATCGGTGCTTACCCGGCGTGGTCGATCATCATCATGGCAATCGACATACTCGTGATCTATGGGCTGATCATGTACGGACGGGCGTTCAACGAGGCATAGTCGACAGCCGCAAACTGCGGGTCGCTAAGGAGTTTCGGACGACCGCGAGTCCGACCGGCTAAGCGCATTGCTGAAACGCATCGTCCTGCTCGCGGTGACCGGGGTTTCGCTCTACCTGGTCGCGCCGAGCCTGATCGAGCTTTTCTCATCCGCGCCCCGGGTTGCGAAGCTCGATCCAGTGTGGCTCCTCGTGATGGCAGCGATCGAGGGAGCGAGCCTTGCAACAGTCTGGTTGCTGCAACGGATTTGCCTCGACCGTGCGGCGTGGAGGCCGGTGATTCTTTCTCAGCTGGCCGGGAACGCGCTTGCCAAGGTCGCCCCCGGCGGCGGTGCGGCCGGCGGCGCTCTGCAATACAGGATGCTTGTCGAATCAGGCGTCCCGCGCGAGGCCTCCGCGTCCGGCTTGGCGGCCGCGAACCTGCTCACGTTCGCCGCACTCTTGGCGCTGCCGGTGTTGACCGTGCCGGGTTTCCTTGCGGGCCTTCCCGTCGACAGAGGACTGGTGCGGGCTGCGCTGCTCGGCGCCGGCGTGTTCGTGGCGCTCGCGGGAGTGGGCGCCGTTCTGCTTTCAAGCGACCGGGCGCTCGCCGCGGTTGGGCGGGTCGTGCAGAACGCGCGAAACATCGTTCTGCGCCGCCGTCCGCGGCTGGTGGGACTACCGGTTCAGCTCGTGCGCGAACGAAACCGTGCCTTGAGAGTCGTCGGCGCCAATGCTCGCGAGGCGCTGTTCGCCTCGGTGCTCCGGTGGTTGCTCGACTATTGCGCTCTGCTGCTTGCACTCGCCGCGGTGGGTGCGGACCCAAGGCCATCGCTCGCGCTGCTCGCGTTCACGGGAGCCCAGCTCCTGACCTTCATTCCCGTGACTCCCGGAGGGCTCGGCTTCGTCGAGGCGGGACTCGCGAGCCTGCTGGTGCTCGCCGGCGTGAACGCCGCGGACGCGGCGCTCGCCACGCTCGCTTACCGGCTCGTCTCGTATTGGCTGCCGTTGCCTGCCGGCGGCGTCGCGGTGCTGCTGAACAGGCGCACGGTCTGACGGACCGCCCAACTCCGCAACCGCCTCTGGGCGGGGTCGGAAGCGGGCATGCTTCGCGACCCACATGTCCACCGTCTGGCGCCTGCCGCGCTGAGGCAGGATGATCAGCGTTTCGCCAACCGGCGCTGCGGCGCGAAGAATCCTCGCCCCGCTTGCCCTTGCCCAGTTCATCTGCAGCTTCGCGGGCTCGAACATGAACGTGATGATCAACGACATCAGCGATGACCTGAACACGACCGTGACAGGGCGTGCAGGTCACGATCACCCTGTTCTTGCTGATCATGGCGATCCTCATGATCCCCGCCAGCAAGCTGACCGACCGCTGGGGACGCAAGCGGTGCTTCATCGGTGGCCTCGTGCTGTACGGGATCGGCGCCCTGCTGAGCGCGGTCTCACCGAGCCTCGGGGTGCTGATCCTCGGCAACTCGGTGTTCGAGGGCGTGGGCACGGCTTTCTTGATTCCGCCCGTTTACATCCTCACCACGATGGCGTTCAGCGAACTCACCTCGCGGGCCCGGGCGTTCGGCATCATCAGCGGGCTGGGCGGCCTCGGCGCCGCGGCAGGACCGCTGATCGGAGGGCTCATCACCTCGGCGATCAGCTGGCGGGCGGCGTTCGTCTTCCAGGCCGCGGTCATCGCGGTGATCCTCCTGCTCAGCCGCCGCGTGGTCGATCCACTTCCGGCGGACCCGACGCGCCCTTCGACGCGGTCGGGGCGGTTCTGTCGGCAGTGGGGATGTTCTTCGTCGTGTTCGGGATCCTGCAGGCCGACAACGACGTTGCGCTGATGGCTGTGTTGCTGGCGGTCGGAGCCGTGTTCCTGGTCGTCGTTCTTCTTCTACATCCGCGCTCGAGAGAGAGCCGGAAGGGAACGCGCTGCTGTCCACGGGGCTTTTCAAGAACCGCACGTCCAATTTCGCGCTTGTGACCCAGAACATCCAGTGGCTGCTCTCGATGGGGACTCGTTCACCGTCGCCGTCTTCCTCCAGAGGTTCGCGGCTACAACGCCATCCAGACGGGCGTGATCTTCACCTCGGCGACATTGGGGATCCTGGGCTCGTCGCTTGCGGCTGAGCGGCTCGCCAAGCGGTACTCGCAAAAGAGCCTGATCACGGCCGGCTTTGTGGTCACCACGGCAGGGATCGGAGTCCTGCTCGCCTCGGTCGGGGCATCGTCGCGGGTCGTCGCGTTCGCGCCCGGGCTGCTGCTGATCGGCCTGGGCGTGGGAGTGATGCTGACCCCCTCGGTCAACGTCGTGCAGTCGAGCTTCCCCGAGGAGCAGCAGAGTGAGATATCGGGCTTGTCGCGCAGCGTCTCCAACCTCGGCTCGTCCTTCGGGACCGCGATCGCCGGCACGATCCTGGTGTCCGATCTCGCCTCGGGAAACACGACCTACGTGATCGCGATGGTGGTGCTCGGCGCCTTCGCACTGGTAGGCCTTGTGGCCTCCATCATGCTGCCGGACAGCACCGAGCAGCGCACCGCCTCTGCTGCGGCTCCCCAGCCCGCATAAGACCCGCGGCCTACTGGGTGTAGCGCGCACCGTCTTTCGGGATACGATGGGCAAGCAGGAGCAACGCAGGAGCAGGGGTCCCGGCTCAGTTCGAGTCCTCCGGCAGGGGAGGGTCGGGACAGCCATGGAGGGCGGCCGGTAAAACCAGGGAGGCCGCCAGTGAATCCGAAGGGCACCGAGGCATCCGGCGTCGCGGTCGATGTTCCGCACGCGCCCAGCTCACGGCGATCGCTGCTGGCCAAGGTCGGAATCGTCACGGCCGGCGTGGGGGTTGCGGTCCTGCGAAGACCGGAGCAGGCGGCCGCCGGGCCTGTTCGGCTCGTACGAGCTCACTCCGCCGGCGGGCACCGCGGCGGTGATGATCAAGCCCACCGGCGCAGTGTCGCCGTCGGTCTCCGTTGGCGGCGCGGCGAACATCGACAACACGGCCTCGAGCGGCGCCGGCATGGTGCTCTACTCCGATCGCGGGGCGGATGCCCTCGGGCGGCTGCTCGTCGTGAACCAGACCAATGCCGCCAATCCGCAGCACGCCGTCCGCATCGCCAATGCCGGCGTCGCGCACGCCGTTTCGATCTTCCACAACCCGGCCGCCGGTGGCGGCGATTCGACCGCGGAGGCACTCGATGTCGTCTCGACCAACCCGCTCGACACGACGGTAGGTGTGCGGGGCCAGGAGGAAGGCCGCGGGACCGTCAAGATCACGCACCAAAAGCCGGCCAATCCCGACCCGAATGCCGCCGCCCTGTCGCTCGCGTTGGAAGGCGCCGGGACCGCCGCCCAGGGCATCTTCATCGGCAACGACGCGGGCAACGTCACGACCGGGCACCTCCTGAACCTGCGAAACGGCGGCCCGGGCACCGAGCGGCTGATTCTCACCGCGGACGGCCAGCTCCAGCTTGCGATCCAGGGTCCGGGCGGGGGGCTGCTGATGGGGACCGATGCGAGCCTCTACCGGGCGGCACCGGCGACGCTCGGCACAGACGGCGCCCTCCTCGCCACGACCTTCGGCCTCAGCGACGGCACCAGCCAGGCGCGGATCTACGTCAGGGACCGCAAGCTGGTGGTCGAGTGGACGGACGGAAGCAGCACCCTGTACACGACGATCCCGCTCGACAGCCCCGGCCCGTACCCCGCCGCCGCGACGCCGACCACCGACACCACGGCTCCATAGGAGAGGACGCATGAGCTCATCGCACGAACGGTCCGAGACATCAGGCGCGCCGCCGGCCGGCACCGCGGCGCCACCGTTGCAAGAGCTGCCGGAGCATTTCACGCTCGAGCTGACACCGCAGGAGCTCGCCTTCCTCCGCCTGCTGGTGACGAACGCGACGGTTCAGCCGGCGGAGCTGAAGAAGCTTTGCGGCGATGTTCAGCTGAAGATCGAGGCCCACATCGGGCCTCTGCCACCGTCGGTCTGAGCCGGGGCATTCCTTGCGTTGCCTCGAGCCTCTCTGGCAGGTGGGAGTAAGAACCAACCAGCCGGGAGGACCTGGAGCGCCCTGAAGGCTCGCGCGGTCGCTTGCAACTGCAACTCATCGGCAAGGCTCCACGTGATGCCGAGCCGCTCCCGGACCGCGGAGCTGAGGGTTCCCACCGTCGCAAGCCACGCCAGGCGCCCAGTGATCTCCCTGGGCAGGAACCACGACAGCCGGGGAATGGGAATCGGTGGGTTGGGACGCCTGACCGTGGCCAGGACTTCGGCCACCGTCGGGTTGCTCTCGATCCGGTCCTCGAGCATCCACGCGTACCACTCGGCAAAGCTCTCGAGCGTGGCGGGCATGTCGCGCTCGCGCAGGCCGAACCGGCGACCGAGCTCGCGTGTCTCGTCGTAGGCTCGCCGTTCTTCCGCGGAGCTCATGGGTTTCAGGAAGCGCTGCGCCGTCACGACGACGGTCTCGTAGCCGGTCGCCAGAACCCAGAAATATGCCTCCGGCTCGAACGCGTGATAGCGCCGACCGTCGGCGGTAGCGCCCGTGATGCGCCGGTGGCTCGCGCGCACCTCGGCGCCGACTCGCTCTCCGTCGGCGGCGTAGAGCGTCCGGAGCACCAGCCCGTATGACTGCTTGAAGCGACCGAACGGGTCCTCCTTGAAGTGCGAGTGGTCGGCCACGCCGGCGGCAATCGTCGGGTGGGCCACCTGCAGGAGGAATGCCCGGCCGAGGAAGGGGAGGATTCGGGCGTCACCGGCATAGCGCCAAGTCACACCGCCTTCGTGAAGCATGGTCCTCCTACGGTACTTCGGATCAAGTCGCGTGTTTGATCCGACCCGCAAGCGCCTGCAAAGTACGATCGCGCGATGAGCGCAGTGGGGTACGCAGACACCTCGGCCACGGCGAGCACGCCCGCGCTGTTCGGCCGGGTGATGGCGCTCGTGGCGCTCACCGTGGGCTGCGCGACGCTGGGCGTCTGGGTCGCGCGAGGCTGGGGCGGCGCCGGCTGGTTCGTCGCATGGCTGGTATCGCTCGGCCTGCCTGATCGGCCTGAGTGTCGCCAACAACCGCGGCAACTACGGCCTGGCGCTCGCCCTCCTGTTCGCTTTCGGTCTGCTGATCGGCGCCAGCGTCGCCACGACCGTCAACTACTACGCGAACACCGATCCGGTTGCTGTCCGGCAGGCGTTCGGGGCGACGGCGCTGTTCGTTGCGGGCGATGGGGTCCGCCGGATACGCGGTGCGCCGTGACCTCTCGTTCCTGTACCGGTTGCTGTTCTGGCTGCTGCTGGCGTTGATCGTGGGCGGGATCGTCCTGATCTTCGTCAACATCCCGAGCGCCTACACGATCTGGGCGGTGGCAGGACTCGCGATCTTCGGCCTCTACACCGTTGTGGACTTCAACCGGCTTCGGCGGGCGGGCACCGCCGAGGCGATACCGCTTGCGGCCGCGATCTTCCTGGACGTCTTCAACATCTTCCTGTTCTTCCTGCGGCTGTTCGCCCGCTCGAACTGAGCAGGCGGCCCCAGTTGGCCGGGATCAGTTGAGCTGCGCGGTAGCGGCGGGCAGCTAGATGGCAGCATCCTTCGGCTGGGGAGTACTTGCGGCTTCGTCTCTCGTGATCGGCGCGATCGCCGCGATGTCGTTTCGCATCAGCTTGCGCTGGATCGGGCTGATCATGGCCTTCGGCGCGGGCGTGCTGATCAGTGCGGTCTCGTTCGACCTCGTCCAGGAGGCGGCCGACAAGTCGTCGGGTCACGGCTGGGTCGTTGCGGGAGCGTTCGCCGGCTGCGGGGTCTTCTTCGGCGGCGACTGGCTGATCGACCATCTCGGCGGGAGTGAGCGCAAGGATGCAGACGGTGGCCAGGCGAGCGGGTCGGCGCTCGCGATCGTGCTCGGGACCGTGCTCGACGGCATCCCCGAGTCGATGGTGATCGGCCTGACGATCTTCGAAGGCGGGGCCGTGGGTGCCGCCTATCTGGCCGCGGTCTTCCTCTCCAACCTGCCGGAATCGATCTCCTCGACAGCCGGTCTCGTCACCGGCGGCTGGAAGAAGTCGCGCATCCTCTGGATGTGGATCGCTATCGCGCTTGTCGCCGGGCTCGCATCGCTTCTGGGCTATGCCCTGTTCCAAAACTCCCCACCGGACACGGTCGCGTTCGTGCTTGCCTTCGCGGCCGGTGCGATCCTGACCATGCTCGCTGACACCATGATGCCCGAGGCCTTCGAGCATGGAGGGAAGCTGGTCGGGGTGATGACCACGCTCGGGTTCGCGGTCGCGTTCGCGATCCATACGCTCGACTGAGCTATCGGCTGCCCTTCGTGGGTGCGGTCCACTCTGCGCCGGTCTGGCGGCGGAAGGCCTCGAGGGCGCCGTCCAGCGTTCGGAAGAAGTGGTCCGGGTCGAGCGTGCCGATGAGCTCGTAGCGCTCGAGCTTGGCCCGAACGGGGTCCTTGAGCTCCGCGAAGACAAGAGAGGTGCCGGCCGCGTTGACCTCCTCGTCGAGCTCGAGGAGCATGTCGGCAGCCGTGGTGTCAACGTCCGTGATCGGCTCGGCCGCGATCACGATCCAGCGCGGCTTCGGCTCGCTGGCCGCGAGGCGGCGTATCTGGTCGCGGAACGTCCGCGCGTTCGCGAAGAGCAGGGGCGCGTCGAAGCGGAAGATCACCAAGCCGGGGAGCTCCTCCGCATTGGGGTAGAGGCTCCGGTCGTGATGGCCCTCCATCCCGGCGACACGCCCGAGGGTGGTCTGGTAGGGCCACCAGGCCCGGCGAAAGACGTTGAGGATCGACAGCGCTACGGCGACGGCGATGCCGGCAAGCACTCCAAGCAGTGCCACGCCTAGGAACGCGGCCATCGAGAGCAGGAACTCGGTCCGCCGCTGGTGCCACAGCCGCATGATCCCCGCGATGTCGGCCAGCGACAGGGAGGCGGCGATCACGACGGCCGCGAGAGTGGCCTGCGGCAGGTTGCGCAGCAGCCCCGGCACGAGCACGAGCATCAGGACGATCGCCGCTGCCCCGACCAGCCCGGTGAGCTGGGTCTTCGCGCCGGCCTGCTCGGCCACGGCCGTGCGCGAGCCGCTCGTGCTGACCGGGAAGCCCCGGAACAAGCCCGCCCCGACGTTCGCCGCGCCGATGCCGATCATCTCCTTGTTGCCGTCGATCTCCTGCCGCGTTCGCGCCGCGAACGCCGAAGCGGTGGAGATCGTGTCGGTCAAGGACACCAGCGCGATGCCGAGCGCTCCCGCAACCAGGAGCGGGAGATCGGACACCGGGCTCGGCCAGGTGAGGGAAGGCAGCCCCTCGGGCAGGGTCCCGACGAGCGAGACACCGTGGGCGGAGAGGTCGAACACCGAGGTCGCGGCGATCGCGGCGACGACCGCGACCAGCACGCCCGGGATGCGCGGCAGCCGGCGCTGGAGGAGCAAGATCAGCGCGAGGCTGACCACCCCCACGACCGCGGCGGCGACCACGGCGTCCCCCGACGCGAGCCCGCTGACGAACTCACGCGTCTCGTCGATCAGTCCGTCTGCTTCGGTCGAGAAGCCGAAGAGCTTCGGCAGCTGCCCGACGAGGATCGTCAACGCGAGGCCGTTCATGTAGCCGATCCTGGTGGGCTTGGAGAGCAGGTCCGCGATGAACCCGAGCTTCGCCACGCCCGCGCCGATCTCGATCGCGGCGACCAGCAGGGCGAGCATCGACGCGAGCGCGATCGCGCGGTCGGGGTCCCCGCCGGATCCGATGATCGGCAGGAGCGTCGCTGCGATCATCGGCCCGAGTGAGGAGTCCGGGCCGAGCACGAGGATGCGGGAGGGTCCGAACGCCGCGTAGCCGATCAGGCAGAGGACCGTCGTGTAGAGGCCGGTGATCGCGGGCAGGCCCGCTAGTTCCGCGTACGCCATTCCCTGCGGCACCAGAAGCGTGGTCAGCACGAGTCCGGCGACCAGATCGTGGCGCAGCCACGACCTGCGGTAGGAGGCGGCCGAGCGCAGGCCCGGTATCCAGCTAGGCGGTTTCATGAGTGCTTGACCGAGGTCACCTCGGCGCGACGATATCCGTGGCGTAGGCTTGGAACGAGTACCCAGTCCGTGCTGTGGAGGCAGAGGTGGATAAGGAGCGCAGGAAGCGCTTGGAGGAGTTCATCGCGCCGTTCCGGGTGAAGCCCGGTTCGAAGGTGGTCCTGGCGACGGACTTCGATCCGGCGTTCAAGGCAGGGGTCAAGAATAAGAAGGAGGGGGCGGAGCTGCTCGCCGAGGGGGTGCGCCTGCTCTCGGAGTACCAAGCGCGCCTCGCCGCTCAGGACACGTGGGGCGTTCTCGTCGTCATCCAGGGACTCGACTCGGCCGGCAAGGACGGGACGATCCGCCACGTGATGAGCGGAGTCAACCCGCAGGGTGTCTCGGTCCAAAGCTTCAAGGTTCCGTCAGCCGAGGAGCTCGACCACGACTTTCTTTGGCGCTACACACGCGGGCTACCGAGGCGCGGCGAGATCGGCATCTTCAACCGATCCCAGTACGAGGAGGTGCTGGTTGTCCGTGTTCACCCCGAGAACCTCGAGCGCCAGAAGCTTCCCGAGGCGGCGAAAGCGGGGGACGTCTGGAAACGGCGCTACAGCTCGATCAACGACTGGGAGCGCCACCTCACCGAGAACGGCTTTCGCATCGTCAAGCTCTGCCTGAACCTCTCGAAGGAGGAGCAGCGCAGGCGCCTGCTGCGGCGAATCGACCTGCCGGACCACAACTGGAAGTTCTCGGAGGCGGACATCAGGGAGCGGAAGCTGTGGGACGCCTACCAGGAGGCGTTCTCCGAAATGCTCACCCACACGAGCACCGAGTGGGCGCCGTGGCACGTGATCCCTGCCGACCACAAGTGGTTCATGCGGACCGGCGCGGCGGCGGTGCTCGTGAACACCCTGGTGGAGATCGATCCTCGGTACCCAACCGTCCACAAGAAGCGGCGGGAGGAGCTCCTCGAAATCAAGCGGGACCTCGAGGCGGAAGCGCCGAAGGGCGCGCTATGAATCGCTGGATTTCATACGATCAGGGTGGTGACGGCTCGTTCGTGTCGATGGATGATCCTCGCCCATGGGTCTTCGTAGTCAACGCGGTGGGGTTTTATGAGACGGCGGCTCGCAGCGATTGTCGCGTTGGTGGTGGGGGCGGCCACGATCGCCCTCGCTATCGGTGTGGCGGTGAGCGAGTTCCCGCGCGGCCTGGGAGTGCTGGGCTGTGTGCTGGTCGCCGGCGCGGCGGCCTGGTACGGCGTGCTGCGCAGGGGAGTTGCGCGCGTGGCGGGGCTGACCGTCGCCGTGGTGGCGCTCGCCGGTGCGGTCGCGCTGCTCGTCTCGGGGGAGTCCGCGCTCGCCGAGCTGCTGGTCGTGGCGGGGCTCCTGGTGACTCTGTCGGCCGCGAACGCCGCCATCACCGTCCACGTGGCGCTGCCGGACGCGTCGGCGCCGCGAGCATCCGGTGCTCTTCTTCAATCCGCGCTCGGGTGGCGGGAAGGCGGAGCGCTTCGCGCTCGCCGACGAGGCGCGCGCGCGTGGGATCGAGCCGATCGAGCTGAAGCCCGGAGAGGACCTCGAGACTCTCGTTCGTGGGGCAATTGATCGGGGCGCCGACGCGCTCGCGATGGCCGGCGGCGACGGCTCACAGGCGATCGTCGCGGCGATCGCGGCCGAGCGCGGCCTGCCGTACGCGTGCGTGCCCGCCGGGACGCGCAACCATTTCGCCCTCGACCTCGGCGTCAACCGGGACGACGTCGTCGGCGCACTCGACGCGTTCGTGGACGGCGGCGAGCGAATCGTGGACCTGGCCGAGGTCAACGGGCGCGTGTTCGTAAACAACGTCTCGCTCGGGGTCTATGCCGAGG
Organism: uncultured Solirubrobacterales bacterium; assembly: GCA_963785085.1. Taxonomy (GTDB): domain Bacteria; phylum Actinomycetota; class Thermoleophilia; order Solirubrobacterales; family JBBDJG01; genus CAWACB01. Next base: position 29,057 of record CAWAUD010000017.1, read on the forward strand.
CGGTCCAGCGAGAGGGCTATCGCGACGCGAAGCTGCGCACGCTGCTCGACACCATCCCGGACATGCTCGGCCCCGGCGGCAGCGAGCTCGACCTGCGCTGGACCAGCGCGAGCGGGGACTTGCACCACGAGGGTGCGATGGTGCTCGTCTCCAACAACCGCTACCGGCTCGGCCGCGCTGTCGGCTCGGGTACGCGGCCGCGGATCGACGACGGCCTGCTCGGGATCACGGTGGTTGCCGAGCCCTCGGGGGACAGCAAGGGCGGCTGGCCGCTGCAGCGGCCGTTGCGCGAGTGGTCGGCGCCCGGCTTCGAGGTCGACGCCGACAGCTCCGTGCCCGCCGGAATCGACGGCGAGGCGCTGGTGCTCGACCCGCCGCTTCGATTTCGCATCCGGCCCGGAGTCCTGCGCGTGCGGATCGCGCGCCAGCACCCCGGCGCCTCGCCCTCGGCCCTGATACCCGAAGGCACGTGGGCGGGCGTGGTCGAGCTGGCGCGTATCGCCTTTGGCCGCGACCAGAAGGCGCCGCAGTCAACCGGGATCAGCGCCTAGCCGCCATGACCTCCGCGCCCACCAAATCCCCGCTCGTGGACACCGGCTCCCCAGAGGAGCGCGCAGCCGCCGGCAAGGCGGCGCGGAAGCAGGTTCCGCGCTCGAGCCACGGGGAATGGAGGCCGGCAGCGAGCCGGCGAGATCCGGTCAAGGTGCTCGAGGACCAGGGCAAGAGCCGCGTCCCGGAGCTCGTGCCGATCCGCTACGGGCGGATGCTCGCCTCGCCATTCACGTTCTACCGTGGCGCGGCGGCGATCATGGCGATGGACCTCGCGAAGACCCCCAAGTCCGGGTTGCGCGTCCAGGCGTGCGGCGATGCCCACCTCTCGAACTTCGGCATCTTCGCCGCACCGGATCGCCGTCTGGTGTTGGACCTGAACGACTTCGACGAAACCCTTCCGGGGCCCTGGGAGTGGGACGTCAAGCGTCTCGCAGCGAGCTTCGCGATCGCCGGGCGCGACCGCGACTTCACCCCGGAGGAGACCCGCGCCGCGGTCCTGCGCACGGTCCGCTCCTACCGTGAGGCGATACGCGAGTTCGCCGCGATGCGGAACCTCGACGTCTGGTACGCGCGCCTCGACGTCGACACCCTCCTCGCCGACCTGGCCAAGGTCGCCGACCGAGGGCAGATGAAGGGCATGGAGAAGAACGTGGCGAAGGCCGGAAAGAAGAACAGCATGAAGGCCTTCGATCGCCTCGTCCGGGTGGTCGACGGCGAGCCGCGGATCATCAGCGATCCGCCGCTGCTGGTCCCCGCCGGGGAGCTCGTCTCGGAGGATCAGGCCCACGAGCTCGAGGAGCGGATCCTCGAGATGCTCGGCCGTTACCGCGAGAGCCTCAAGGGCGATCGCCGCCACCTCTTCGACAGCTACCGGTTCGTCGAGATGGCCCGCAAGGTGGTCGGGGTCGGCAGCGTCGGAACGCGCGCCTGGGTGGTGCTGATGATGGGCCGCGACGGACAGGACCCGCTCTTCATGCAGGCCAAGGAGGCCCAGGCCTCGGTGCTGGAGCCCTACGTCGGCGAGAGCGAGTTCGGAAACCACGGCGAGCGGGTGGTCGAGGGCCAGTGGCTGATGCAGGCCTCGAGCGACATTCTCCTGGGGTGGCTTCCGGCGCTCGGGTTCGACGACCAAGCGCGAGACTTCTACGTGCGCCAGCTCTGGGACGGCAAGCTCTCGGTCGACGTCGGCACCCTGCCACCGGAAGGGCTGGCGATCTACGGCCGGGTCTGCGGTTGGACGCTCGCCCGTGCCCACGCGCGATCCGGCGACCGGATCGCGATCGCGTCCTACCTCGGCAACGGCGAGACCTTCGACCGGGCGATCGCCGAGTTCTCAGAGCTCTATGCGGACCAGAACGAGCTCGACTACGGCGCCTTGGCCGACGCCGCTAAATCGGGCCGCATCGAGGTCGAGACGGACCTCGTCTAGCCCAGAACGTCAGGGTCGGCACGACGCGCTCGCGATGGGCGAGGTGAGGCAGCTCTTTCTACTGCGGCACGCGAAGTCGAGCTGGCAGGAGACGCAGCTCGACGACCACGACCGCCCGCTTGCCACGCGCGGTCGCAAGGCAGCGAAGTCGATGGCCGAGCACATCCATAGGGCGGGCATCCAACCCGAACTCGTGTTGTGCTCCTCCGCCGTGCGGGCGCGCGAAACTCTGGACGCGCTGTCCGTTGACGGCGAGATCCGGATCGAGCGCGATCTGTACGGGGCTTCACCAAACGACCTGCTCGATCGCCTTCGGCGGGTACCGGCCGCGGTCGAGTCGGCAATGCTGATCGGACACAATCCGGGCATCCAGGACCTAGCGGTGTGTATCGCGGGAGGCGGCGTGCAGCTCCCGCAGGTCAGACGAAAGTTCCCGACCGGCACGCTTGCGACGCTGACCTTCTCCGGCCAGTGGGACGGGCTCGTGCCCGGGTCGGCCGAGCTCGTGGCCTTCGTCAGGCCGAAGGAACTTGACTGAGCCGCGGATCCGCTGAGGCTGGGTGCGCGGCATTAGAGTTGCGCCATGGAGCCGTCGTTGCAGAGGCCGATCGAACTCATCCTCGCGCGCAACCTGCTCTCCAGCCTCTCGACGCCGGGTTTCCTCGCGAATCGGTCGGGCGAGATCATTTTTTTCAACGAGGCAGCCGGCGCAATTCTTGGCCAGCGCTTCGAGGAAACAGGGACGCTCTCGGCCGAGGAGTGGACTCGAACGTTCGGCCCCTTCGCTGAAGACGGTCAGCCGATTCCGCTCGACGAGCAGCCGGTGACGATGGCGTTGCGCGCGAACCGGCCTGGGCACGCCGTATACGGCATCCGCTCGCATGGCGGCGCCGAGCATCGGATCGAGACAAGCGGATTGCCGATCGTCGGCACTGACGGATTCCAGGGGGCGATGGTCTTCTTCTGGCCCGTCGACCGGGCGGCAGAGTGAAGGTCAAGGTATGGGGCGCCCGAGGCTCCATTCCCGCGCCCGGGCCGGACAGCACGCGCTACGGGGGAAACACGTCGTGTGTGCAGCTCACGCTCCCCGACGACAGCATGCTCGTGCTCGACGCCGGCACAGGGATTCGAAATCTTGGGATAGCGCTGCACCCGACGAACCGGCCGCTGCACATCCTTCTGACCCATCTCCACCTCGACCACATTCAGGGACTGATGTTCTTCGAGCCGGTGTTTCGGTCGGACTCCGAGATCGTCATCTGGGGCCCCGCCTCGCCCGAGGCCTCGCTTCGCGACCGGATCGGCCGGTACATCTCCGCGCCTCTGACGCCGGTCGACGTGCGTGAGCTCCCCTGTGACGTTTCATTCAAGGAGGCGGACTCGCCGGAGTGGCAGATCGGGCCGGCGCGAATCCAGGCCGCCTCAGTCACCCACCGCGGCCCAACGCTCGGCTACCGCGTAGAGGTCGAGGGCAGCTCGGTCTGCTACATCCCCGACCACGAGCCGGGGCTTGGCGCCTCGCTCGCCGACCTCGAGGAAGACTGGATCTCAGGCTTCGACCTCGCCCGCGACGCCACGTTGCTCATCCACGATTCCCAGTACACCGACGACGAGTACCCCGAGCACCTCGGCTGGGGCCATTCTTCGCTCTCGGACGCGCTCGTCATGGGGCGGCGCGCCGGCGCCGAACGGCTGCTCCTCTTCCACCACGATCCACTGCACAGCGATGACTTCCTCGACGCCCTCTCAGGCGAGGCCACTGCTCGCTGGCAGGACATGGGCGGGCGCCCGGACCAGGTAGAGCTGGCGACTGAGCGTCGCGAGTTCGAGCTGCGCAATGGTGCGGTCGTCACAAACAACTTGACATAGGCGGTCCGAACCAGGTGCTGAGCGCGTCGGCGAGCCCAAGTTGGGTTAGGTCTCCCACCCAGGCCACATATCCGTCGGGCCGGACCAACACGGCGGTGGGAGCAGTGACCGGGCCAAGTACCGGAAGCTCCCACGGGCCAGCGTATTTGGCGTCGATCATCTGAACCCGATCCACCCACGGTGTGATGTCGAAGCCGCCGGGCTCACCGAAGTTGAGCAGCACCGGCCGGGCATCGTGCAGCAGGGTGAACACCCGCAGCGGGCCGTCCGAGGTGACCACGTCGAGGTCGGGCATGCGCCGTCCGAGCAGCGGGTGGCTTTCGCCGAGGTCGTAGTGAATGTCCAGGCCGGACATCATCGCGGCGAATCGCTTGCGCGGCTCGTCCATGCTCAGCAGCTCGGACACGGTGTCGCGCAAGGCCTCGATGCGCTCTTCGGGGCGCAGGAGCACGGTTTGCGCCATCGTGTTGCGCAGCACGCGGGCGGCGACCGGGTGACGCTCGGCGTGGTAGGTGTCCAGGAGGCTTTCCGGCGATGTCCGCTTGACCACCTGGGCCAGCTTCCATCCCAGATTCACCGCATCCTGCACACCGGTCTGGAGGCCCTGTCCACCCACAGGGGAATGCACGTGCGCGGCGTCGCCGGCCAGCAGGACCCGTCCCTCGCGGTAGGCCGCGGCCTGTCGAGTCATATCGGTGAACCTGGAGATCCACGTGGGACTGTGGATCCCGTAATCGGTCCCGTATACGGCGATGAGCCCCTCGCTTAGATCGCGCAGGGTGGGTTCGCTGGTGGGTCCGGGGTGCCGTTCGGTCACCATGACCCGTACCGGCCCCCCATCCTTGTAGACCACCTCGCCGTCGTGGATCTCGTACTCCAACCTGCCCAAGGAATGAACGCCGAGGGAGTCCCGGCGGATGCCCAATTCCGGCTCCTCGGCCATCTCGACCTCGGCGATCAGGGCGCTGGTCGTCGGATCCCATCCGGGGAACTCGATGCCGGCTGCTTTACGGACCACACTGCGTCCTCCGTCGCACCCGACGAGATACTCCGCACGCAGCGACTGGCCGTCGGCCAGCTCTACGTCGACGCCGGTGCCGTCCTGCGCGAACCCCGTCACTTCACGTCCGCGATAGATCGTCACCGCCAGCTCGCCGACCCAGCCGGCCAGTATGCGCTCGATGTGGTTCTGCCACAGCCCGAGCCCGTAGTTGTGCCGCGTGGGAAAGTCGCTTATGTCCAAAGACTTGCCGGGGAGGTATGCCGCGACCTGAGCCACCGTTCCCTCCGAAAGGAACCGGTCGGCGATTCCCCGCATGTCGAAGAACCTCGATGGTGCGTGAGTGCAGACCGCCCGCGCGCGAGCCGGGGAGGTCCTGGCTGGCGCGCCGCTCGACAATGGCGACGTCCACGCCCGCCAACGCCAACTCGCCCGCCAGCATCAGCCCGGTCGGACCTCCTCCGGCGATCACCACCGCGTGCTCGGTCATACGCATGGCCGGCGATTATGCGGCACGACCCTATGAGGGGTCGCGAGTCGCTCGCATGGGCGCGGGTATCAGCGCAGCGCCCACGATGACCAGGCAAAAGGCGATCATGCGCCCGGTGATCTCGACCGGCCCTGCTCCCGACCGGGTCGCGGAAGACCAGAATGCCGCCGACGATTGCGGTGAGATTGGCCGCGACCGAGGTGAGCGCGATGACCTGGACACCGGGGCCGAGCTGCAAGCCGCCGGCCGACGCATAGAAGGCGATCACCGAGGCAGCCACCGCCGCGACCAACCACGGGCTGACGAGCTCGAGCACCCCGCCCTGGGCGGCGTCGGTCAAATACTTGAGCGCGATGTCGGAGACGCCGAACAGCGCACCGGCGGCCACCCCGAGGAGCATGCCCTCCGCCGCGGGCCCGACGCCAAGGCGGCTGGAAAGCAGAGCGAGCCCGGTGGCGAAGAGGAGGACGCCGCATTCGATCACGATCAACGCGGCCAGCGCATAGCCCGGGGTTTCGCCGGCTGTCCGGGCCCGAGGTGAGCCCGATGACGGCAAGCCCTGCCGCGGTGATCAGCAGGCCGATCCATTGCCGGCGACCGAGGTGGAAGCCGAAGTAGTGCTCGGCCAGGACGGCCAGGAAGACCAGCCCACCGGCAAGCACGGCCTGCACGATCGACAGCGGTGCCAAGGCGAGCGCGGCGACGTGAAGCGCCCAGGCGCCGATCGCCACCACCCATCCCAGCGCGAACCACTTCGAGCGAAAGAGGTCGGCGGCGCTTTGCAGCGGGTGCCGGAACGCGCACTGGTGGCGCCAAGACCGCGCCCCGCTGCTTGAACAGGAACGCGACGTTCGTCGCGAGTGCGCACGCCAGAGCGAGGGCAAGTCCGATGATCACGCTGCCGCATTCTCACCGAGCATTCCTTTACTGCCGCGTGTCGTAAAAGACGCCGCCGGCCGGGATCCGTCCCGGCCGGCGGCTCGACCGCCAGGTCTCCTTAGTGGCGGCCGTAGCCCTTCTGAGGCTTGCGGACGATGATCTGGATCGTCGTCTGCTTGACCTCGACCTTGTTCTTCACCTTCGCGTTGCCGCCCTGGGCCGTACCCGCGTTGGCCTTCGCGTTGCCGCCCTGGACGTTCCCGCCACTGGCTGTGGCGTTACCGCCGTTTCCGGTCACGCTCACGGCGCCGGATGTGCTGCTCCCGGCTCCCCCGGTCGCGTTGCCACCGTTTCCACCGGTCGCGGCGGAGTTGCCGCCCGTGGTGTTGCCGGTGCTGCCGCCGATCGTGGTGCCACTCGTGGCTGATCCACCGGCCACATCCCCGTTCGCGGCCTGCCCGCTCTGCGCGCTGCCTCCGGCTCCTCCGGTGGCGTTCACGCTGCCAGAGGTAGCCGGACCGCCCCCTGTGGAGCCGCAATTCACCGTTGCGGTTCCGGGCCCTGCGTTGTTGTCCGCGTTGGCGGTGCAGCCCTGGACGTTCGCGCCGCCGATGGCAGCTCCGGCGATGCCGTTCGCACCTCCGCCGCTACCGCCGTTCGCAGCGCCCGACTGTGCGGTCGAGCCGGCTCCACCGCCGGTCGCTGTCCCGTTCGCATCGCCCGCGGTGGAGGTTGCCGAGCCTCCCCCGGTGTTGGACGTGGCTCCGCCCGTGGACGTGGCGCCACCGCCGCTGGCGGAAGAGCCACCCCCTGTGGCGGTGGGGCCGGTGGAGGCAGACCCGCCGTTGGCGCCCAGTGTTCCGCCGGAGGCCGAGCCTCCGTTGGAGCTGGCGTTGCCCGCCGTGGCGGTCCCGGTCTGGTTGATCGTGATCGTCTGCGTCGAGGTCTGGCTCCCTCCGCCAGATCCGACCTGAACCGTCTTCTGTCCCCGGACCTCGGCGTTGTTCTTGACCGCAGCGTCACCGCCGGTGGCCTCGCCGCCGTTTGCCTTGGCGTTCCCGCCAGTGGCCTGTCCGCCGTTGGCATTGGCCGTTCCGCCGTTGCCCTGGAGGGTCACGTCTCCGCCGGTGGCAGTCGCGGCCCCGCCCTGGGAATTCGCCCCGTTTCCGCCCTGGGCGGTCGCGTCGCCGCCCTGGGTGTTGCCGGTGCTGCCGCCGGTCGTGTTACCCGTCGACGCGGATCCACCCGCCGTGTTGCCGTTCGCGGCGTTCCCGCTGATGCCGCCGCCGCCGGCCCCGCCGGTCCCGGTCGCATCCCCGCTCGAGACCGCTCCCGCGGCACCATCGGTGCAGCTCACGGTGGCAGTTCCGCCACCGCCATTGCCATTGGCGCTGCCGGTGCATGTCTGGGTGCTCGGCGAGCCTGTCGCCGCCCCGCCGGTGGCGGTGCCATCGCCGCCGGCGCCGCCGGTCGCGGCTCCGCTGGTGGCACCGGCGGTTCCGGCGCCTGCGGTGGCCGATCCGTTTGCGTCTCCTGCCGTGTTGCTCGCGTCCCCTCCGGTGGTGCCGGAGGTGTCGCCGCCGGCGGACGAGCGTCACCAGCGGTTGCGGACGCGCTGCCGCCCGTTGCGGTCGGGCCGCTCGAGGCGGTCCCGCCGTCTGCGCTCAGCGAGCCGCCGTTGGCGGTCCCGCCGTCGGCACTCGCGTTTCCTGCGGTCGCAGTGCCGGTTTGGTCGATGCTCACCTCACTGGTTGCGGTCTGGCTCGGCGGCACAGGCTGGGCAAGGGCGCCCGCCGGCAACCCGAGCGCGAGTATCCCCGCCCCCAGGGCAATTAGTTTCGATCTCATCGTTTTTCCTTCGGTTATGGGTTCGCATTACGCCCGCTTGCGGCCGCCCAGAAGCCACGTGCGAGCTAACCGCACAACGCGAAGGGGTCAGCCCGGCCGGTCGAGCTGCGGTAGGAAGGGCGCCCCACATGGGCGATCAAGCGGAGCGGCGGATCGGCGTGTCGGCGCCGCAAGAGCTGCGAAGCCCATGAGGGCTATCAGGACCATGGTGAGCCCGCCGGAGATCGTGCCGGCGGAAGCCCCGACGCCGGCAGAAAGCCCGCCGCTGGGATCGTCGGGGGGCGACGGCGCGGGACGGACAGGCGGCGCCGGCGTCCCTGCGCTCGCCTCGAACGGGTGTGGACGAGGCGTCCTTCCCAGAAGCCGGCGGCGCGCGGAACGAGCCTGCCGGGCGGTGCTCGGGGCGACGAGACCGCGGGCCATTCGACTGACCGAGAACGACTCCTCCGGTGCCGCCCGCCCCCGGAGAATCGGCCCTCGGCGGCGATCCGGGCGACTCGCCACCCGCGGCTGCCGGCGGCTCTGCACCCTGGGAAGCCGCAGCTGGAGCCTGGCTGTACTGGGTGGGGGTCGCGGCAGGCGGATCACCGGTCGGAGTCGGGGCGCCCACGGGGTCGGCTTCCGCCGGGGTCTCGGACACCCCGTTTCGGTGCTCCTGCAGCCTGCGGACCAGGCTCTTCGCGGCGTCGAGCGGCCTTGCCGCCGGCGGCGGGGCCGAGGTCGTACCGGCCGGCGGAGCCGGCACCGAGGCAGCATCCTCCGGCGCGGCGGCCGCGAGCGCGTCTGACACGCCAAGCGGCCCGAGGGCGAGGGACAACGCGAGGACCACCACCGTGGCCGCGCCATTCCGTTGGCGGCGGCGAAGCGGCTGGTGCTCAGGTCGCTCCGGATGTTGCCGGCCGCATTCTTTTCCCATTTTGGGCGAATCTCTTGCGTCGTCGGGCTCCGGTCAAGGGGTCGGCGCATGCGCGCACACCGGCTTGCAAGATTGAGCTGACCTCAGCTGGGGCCGGCGGCGGCTTTGGCCTCTTCGGAGGCACCAATCTCCGGCATCGTGACTCCGGCGACCTCGTAGGCCTCTGGCTGGTCAAGCGTTTCGTGGTCGAGCAGCGCATGAGCGAGCGCGTCGAGCCGGCCACGCTCGTGCTCGAGCAGCGCGATCACCTCTTCCTCCGCCCCTTCGACGATGCGGCGGACCTCCTCGTCGACGAGCTGCTGGGTCGGAACTGATGCTGCGGCCGCGCCCGGGAAGAGCACGCCGTCTGCCCGGCCGTCCTCGACGGTTATCGGCCCGATCGCATCGCTCATGCCCCAGCGGCCGACCATGCTGCGGGCGATGCGGGTGAGGTTCTGGATGTCCGACTCGGCGCCGGTCGTCAGATCATTGAAGACGACCTTCTCCGCGGCGCGTCCGCCGAGCGCCACCTTGATCTGCGCGACCAGATCGTCGCGAGCGAAGTTGAAGCGGTCCGTCTCCGGCGTCGAGAGCGTCACGCCGAGCGCGCGCCCCCGCGGGATGATCGAGACCTTGCGCACCGGGTCGGCGCCCGGCGTCAGCATGCCGACCAGGGCGTGCCCCGACTCGTGATAGGCGGTCCGCTCGCGATCAGCGTCGGTCATCACGACCTGGCGCTCCGCGCCGAGGATGATCTTCTCGATCGCGTCACTGAAGTCGTGCTGCTCCACCGCGGTGTGATTGCGGCGCGCGGCGAACAGGGCCGCCTCGTTCACGAGCAGCGCGAGGTCGGCGCCGGTCGCACCCGGAGTCGCGGCCGCCACGCGCGCGAGGTCGGTACCGGGCGCGAGCGGTACCGAGCGCGTGTGGATCTTCAGGATCTCGACGCGACCGTTCCGGTCGGGAGGCTGGACCGCGATCCGCCGGTCGAAGCGACCGGGGCGCAGCAGCGCAGGATCGAGGATCTCGGGGCGGTTCGTCGCGCCGAGCACGATCACGTTCGTGTCGGCGTCGAAGCCGTCCATCTCGGTGAGGATCTGGTTGAGCGTCTGCTCGCGCTCGTCGTTGCCGCCGCTGATCCCGGTGAGGTTGCCCGAGCGAGAGCGGCCGATTGCGTCCAGCTCGTCGATGAATACGATCGCGGGCGCCGCCTCCTTCGCCTGCTTGAAGAGGTCGCGCACCCGCGAGGCGCCAACTCCGACGATCGCCTCGACGAACTCGGACGCCGATAGCGAAAAGAAGGCTGCGTCCGCCTCCCCGGCGACTGCGCGTGCAAGCAGGGTCTTGCCCGTCCCCGGCGGACCGTAGAGGAGCACCCCGCGCGGGACCCGGGCGCCGAGCTTCGTGTAGCGCTGCGGGTTCTTGAGGAAGTCGACGACCTCGACCAGCTCGTCCTCGGCCTCGTCGATCCCGGCAACGTCATCGAAGTTCACCTTGTCCTGGCCGCCCGGCTGCAACCGTCGCGCGGTCGAGCGGCCGAAGCCGCCAAGCACCCCGCCGGCGCCGGCTCTGCCCATGCGGCGGGAGAGCCAGACGAAGAACCCGACCAGGAGGATGGTCGGTAGGAAGCCGAGCAGCAGAGTCACCCACAACGACCGCCCGCTGGCCGGCGCCTCCGCGTTCACGACGACGTTGCCCTCGTCGAGCAGCTTCGTGATCTGGGCGGGATCGATGAACGCCGGGACCTCGGTCTTGAACTTCTCGACCTTCTTGGGCTTGGCGTCGCCGGGCGGGTCGTAGGTCGCTTCCTGCTTCAGCTGGCCCTGGATCGAGTCTTCCTTCGAAGTGATCTCGCTGACGTTGCCGGCCTTGACCTGTTCCACGAAGAACGGCTGGTATGGAACCCGCTGACGGTCGGCGGGGCCGCGAGTCACGAACGACAGCACCAGGTTCGCCAAGAGCAGCACGGCCAGCACGGTGAGGAAGCCCCTGCTGCGCGGGATCATCGGCGGCTTCTGGCGTTGCTCGTCCTTTGCCGCGGGGGCCGGGCCTGATTGCTGGGGCGCCTTGCGAGAAGGCGAGCTGTCTGCGGGCGAGTCGGTTGCCAGGCCGCTCACTCTAACGTCGCGCGTTCGAGGCGACCCGCGAGCGCCCGCAGATGCTCGACCAGCTCCGGCGGCTCGTGCACTTCGAAGTCCACGCCCAGCATGGCGACGCGCATCGCCAGCCACCCGAGATCGTCGTCGCCGGCGCGGAACTCGCACCTGTCCGCGTCGATCGCCTCGACGGTGCCCCAATGAGCGGGGAATCGGGCGGTGATCGCCTCCGCGGACGCGTGCAGCGTCAGGCGTGCCTCGAAGCGGTTCGGCGCCCCCCTGATGCCGCCGGTCACGAACTCGGCGGCATCCTTGGCGGGCAGTCTGCGGGCGGCAAAACCGCACCCCGGTCGCGGCCGGGTTCGTGAGCCGATCGACGCGGAAAGAGCGCCAATCCTCGCGCCCGCGGTCCCAGGCCACGAGATACCAGCGGCGGCCGAGGTTCACGAGTGCGTGCGGCTCCACGTCCCGGCGGCTGTCGGTGCCGTCGCGGCTTCGGTACGCGAAGCGAAGGCGCTCGGATTCGCGGCAGGCTCCCGCGATCACGGTCAGGGATTGAGGGTCGACGGTCGGCCCGCCGACCGGGGGGCTGATCATCGTCGCACCGAGAGCGCTGACGCGCCGGCGAAGGTGTGCCGGCAGGACCTGCTCGAGCTTCACCAATGCCCGCACCGCGGTCTCCTCGATTCCGGTCACGGACGCGCGGGCTGCGGTGCGAAGGCCGACCGCGATCGCGATCGCCTCGTCGTCGTCCAGCAGCAGGGGCGGCATCGCGGTTCCCGCGCGCAGCCGGTAGCCGCCGGCCGGGCCGGTCAGGGAATCCACGGGGTAGCCGAGCGCGCGCAGCCGCTCGACGTCGCGGCGGATGGTCCGCCCGGACACGCCCAGCCGATCCGCGAGCGTCGCGCCAGGCCAGTCGCGCCGCGTCTGCAGGAGCGACAGCAGTTCCAGGAGCCGGCCAGAGGTCTCGGTCATGACTCAATCCATCCTCTTCCAAATTGAGGACAGATCCTGACCTAAATACCTCCTAGCGTGCGGTCCGTCAACTGCTGCGACGGAAGGAGAAAGCAATGCCCGAGCGAGACGGATACATCCCCGGTGTCCCGTGCTGGATCGACACCAGCCAGCCAGATCCCGAGGCCGCGGTCGACTTCTACAGCGGTCTTTTCGGCTGGCAGTTCGAGGACGTGATGCCACCGGGGTCGGAGGGCAAGTACTTCATCGCGCGGATCCGCGGGGGCGACGTCGCCGCGGTCGGCTCGATCCCCGAGGGCGCGCCGCCGATGGCGATGTGGAACACCTACATCTGGGTGGACAGCGCAGACGAGACCGCAGCCAAGGTCCGCAAAGCGGGCGGCGGCGTGCTGATGGAGCCGTTCGACGTCATGGACGCCGGCCGGATGGCGGTATGCGCGGATCCCGAGGGCGCGGCGTTCTGCCTCTGGCAGGCGAAGCAGCACAGGGGCGCGCGGGTCGTCAACGAGCACGGGTCCCTCAACTTCAACGGCCTCAACACACGAGACCCCGAGCGCGCGAAGCCCTTCTACGGAGCCGTGTTCGGGTGGACGACCCTGGCGCTCAACGGTGGCGCCGAGATGTGGACGCTGCCCGGCTACGGCGATCACCTCGAGGAGGGGAACCCCGGACTGCGCAAGCAGGTGGCCGAGGTGGGCGGTCCGCCCGGCTTCGAGGACGTCGTCGCGAGCATCAACCCGATCCCCGACGACCAGCCCGGCGTCCCGGCGCATTGGAGCGTCACGTTCGGAGTCGACGACGCGGACACCATCGCCGCGCGCGCGAGCGAGCTCGGCGGCAAGGTGATCGTGCCGCCGTTCGATGCCCCCTGGGTGCGCATGGCGGTGCTCGCCGACCCGCAGGGCGCGACGTTCATCGCGAGCAAGTTCGTGCAGGAGAACCGGGAGCTCGCCGGTCAGGCGGACGCGGCGGCGAGCGCTGGATAGCGGCCGGCGGCGATGATCTGGAGCGCGTCGCGCAGCACCGCGACGCGCTCTCGCCGTATGAGGGCACCATGCATTGCCCACCAGCGGCTGATCTGGGGCTACAGTTCGCGCCGCAGGAGACCCGGAGGTTTCGGGGCAGGATCACGGCGAGGGAACGCCGCGAGTCAGGAGTCGTATTCGGCCGTGTGGACCCGGTCTATCCGATCCGCTTCGCTGTGCTTGGCGCTGCTCGCACCCGCATGGCTGGCCGCACTGCCGCCAGCTGCGGAGGCCGGCCACGGCTCTCCTGCGCCGTACACGTCCGCGCTCGACAACGGAATCCTGAAGGTGGGCATCGATGCCAATGCCGGCGGGGCGATTTCCTATCTCTCGCCGTCCGGGAGCTCGACCAACCTCATCAACACGTTCGACCTCGGACGAGAAGTGCAGCAGTCCTACTACGCAGGGAACCCGGTCGATCGGAGCGCCGAGGGGCAGCGCCGGCCCTGGTCGCCGTGGGCATGGAACCCGATTGGCGCTGGTGACGCCTACGGCAACCGGCCTTTGATCGACGCGCTGGAGGTCACCTCGACGACGATCTATGTGAAGAGCCAGCCGCTGTTGTGGGACATGAACGATGAGCTCTGTGAATGCATGTTCCGAACGTGGATCACGCTCGAAGGGGGGCGCGTCCGGGTCCACAACAGGCTGACGACGTCGCGCACGGACACTCGCTGGCCGGTCGTGCCGAGCATTCAGGAGCTGCCGGCCGTTTACCCGATCGCCGACCTGCCGCGCGTCGTCTCCTATACCGGCTCGAAGCCGTTCGCGTGGCAGCCGATCAGTGAAATCTCAAGGCCAGCCACAGGATGGATCTCAACCTGGAACACGCGCGAGCATTGGGGCGCCTGCGTCAACCAGGGCGACTGGGGGATGGGCGTGTACACGCCCGGTCGCTCGACCGTCATCGGCGGCCTGTACGGCAGCCCGGGCGGTGGACCCGACACCGTCAACACCTGTTACCTCTCTCCGATCGCAGACGGTTCCGCTCGATCGGACGACCAGGTTCGACTACGACTACTGCGCTCGCTGTCGGCACGGTCGACACGATCCGGCACGAGTTCTACGCGGCGCGGCAATCTACGCTCCCACCTCCGCCAGGGTTCCCCGGCCGGCGACGGGCAGGTGTGGTCCTTCGACTCCGATGGAGACTTCGGAGGCTGGCATGCGGTGGCAAACATCGCTTCGAGCTCCGTGACCAGCGGGCGCCTCGAGGCGGACGCGACCAACGGCGATCCGTACGTGCACAGCGCCACGATCGGTACGCCCGCGAGGGATTGGAAGGTCACGCTGCGGCTGCGCAACGGAACCCCAAGCTCGACCGCTCAGCTGTTCTTCACCACGGCAGCCGACCAGACGTGGACCGCGTCCAAGAGCAAGCGGATCAGAATCGCCCCCAACAGTCCTTACCAGGAGTACACGTTCGACATGTCCGACGTTTCGACCTGGAGGGGAACGATCGACCGGCTGCGACTTGACCCGGCCGAGGCCTCAGGCAGCTTCGCGATCGACTGGATCCGGATCGGCAGCGACTGAGACCGGCCGGGCGAGGCTCGAACCCGTGGAGGCGGCGACGGATTCCCGCGCCTCCCCAGGCTGCTCCGGCCTGCCGTAGGCCACGAAGTCGCTCTGGCGCACCAGGAGGAGGGCGGCGAGCGCGCCGCTGAACACGATCAGCGCCGCGATCAGGAGGATGTCGTTGAAGGCGTTGGTGTAAGCCGCGCCCGCCACACTGACGGCCTGGTCGTGGAGCTGCGGCGGCGCCTGGCTCGCCGCCCGGGTGCCGCTCGCCGCGACCGCATCGGCGAAGCCGCTCGGCGCCTGGGGCAGCAGCCTTCCGACCTCGTCGGAGATCTTGCTCTGGAGCACCGCGCCGAGTGCTGCGATCCCGGTCGCGACGCCGGCGATCCGCATCGTGTTGTTGATCCCCGAGGCCATGCCCGACCGCGCCGCGGGCACCACCCCGAGCGCGGTCGAGGCGATCGAGGGGTTGGAGAGCCCGATGCCGAAGCCGCTGACCATGAACCCGGCGAGCAGGGTCGTCCACTCCGAGTCGGGCTTGGCGCCGCGCATCAGCAACAATCCGACGCCGACCAGAGTCAGCCCGACCGTCAGCGGTACCCGCGCCGGGAACCTGGCGACCACGTTGCGAGTGGCGAGCGGCACGATGAAGGCGAACAGGGTCAGCGGAAGGAAGCGGACGCCGGCCTCGAGCGGCGTCATCCCGATCACGCTCTGCATGTAGATCGTGATGTAGAGAAACATCGAGAACATCCCGGCGCCGATCGCGAAGGTGCCGTAGGAGACGCCCGAGAACGACGGCTTGCGGAACAGGCTGAGGTCGAACATCGCATGCTCCTGGCGTCGTTCGAAGAGCACGAACGCCAAGAGCAGGACTGCCGCGGCGATGAACGCGCCGACGATCAGCGCGCTGCCCCAGCCCTCGGCGTTGCCGCGCAGCAGGCCGAAGATCAACGCGAAGAGCCCGAGTGAGAAAGTGATCAGGCCCGCCCAGTCGAGGCGCTTGGCCTCGGGATCGCGCGACTCGCCGGCCTGGGTCCTGGCGAGGATCACGGTGCCGATCCCGATCGGGACGTTGACGAAGAAGATCCACTCCCAGCCGAACGCGTCGGTGAGCGCCCCGCCGACCAGCGGCCCGACCGCGACCGCGCCGCCGATCGTCGCGCCCCAGGCGGCGATCGCGGTGCCGCGCTCGGGGCCCTGGAACTCCTGCGCGATCAGCGCCAGCGAGGTCGCGAACATCGCCGCGCCGCCGATCCCCTGCAGGCCCCGTGCGAGGTGCAGGAAGGTCGCGCTGGTCGCCAGCCCGCAGAGGAGCGACGCGAACGTGAACAGCCCGACCCCGATCAGGAACAGCCGCCGCCGGCCGAAGCGGTCGGCGAGCGAGCCCATGGTCAGGGTGAGGGCCGCGAGCGTCAGCGTGTAGGCGTCGACCACCCATTGCAGCCCGGTGAGGTCGGTGTTGAGCTCCTTCTGGATGTCGGGCAGCGCGACGTTGACGACGGTGATGTCGAGCAGCAACATGAACGTCGCCAGGCAGACGGCGAGCAGGCTCCACCACTTACGTTCCATCAGGCATCAACCTTTCCGCTTGCGTGAGGCTTGAGACCTCACGGTACAGAGGGCGACAACTCGGCCAGTGTAGTTTGCTAAGCTAATTAGCAGACCTAACTATGCCGAGTACCGTTGTCACCCCAGTCGAGACCGCCGCCAGGCTCCGGCTCGCGATCGTGAGGACGGCGCGCCGGCTGCGGCAGGAGGCGGGTGGCGAGCTGTCGCCGTCGGCCGCGGCCGCGCTTGCGACGATCGAGCGGCGCGGCCCGCTCGCGCCGAGTGAGCTCGCAGAGCTCGAGCGCGTCAAGCGGCCGACGATCACGCGCGTCGTCGCGCGGCTCGAGGAGGCCGGGCTGGTCCAGCGCGACGGGCGACCCCGCCGACGGGCGCGCCTCCCTGGTGTCGGTCACCCGCGAGGGCTCGGAGTTGCTGCGCCGCATCCGCACCCGCAAGAACGCCTATCTCGCGCGGCGCCTGAGCAAGCTGGATCCCGACGACCTCGCGCGCGCTCGAGCGCGCCGCGGACGTGCTCGAGCGCCATGCTCGAGGACGATCGCCGGTGACGAGGCCCTGCACCGCTCCTTCGACTCGCTCCACGTCCCCAACTACCGGCGCTACTTCGCCGGCCAGGTCGTCTCCGTAAGCGGCAACTGGATGCAGATGGTCGCCGAGACGTGGCTGATCCTCGAGCTGACGGGCAGCGGCGTCATCGGTCGGCCTGACCGCGGCCGCTGCAGTTCCTGCCGATCCTCCTGTTCGGCGCCTACGGCGGCCTGATCGCCGACCGCGTATGACAAGCGGCGGCTGCTGATGCTCACCCAGACGGTGATGGCGGTCCCGGCGCTGGTGCTGTTGGGCGCTGACCGCGAGCGGGCGCGATCGAGCCCTGGATGGTCTTCGCGCTCGTCTTCGCGCGTGGCAGCGTCAACGCCGTCGACAACCCGACGCGCCAGAGCTTCGTGATCGAGATGGTCGGCTCGGAGCGGCTCGTCAACGCGGTCAGCCTCAACAGCGTGATCGTCCACTCCTCCCGGATCGTCGGACCCGCGCTCGCCGGCCTGCTGATCGCCACCGCCGGCGTCGAGCCGTGCTTCCTGCTCAACGCGGCCACATTCGCCGCGATGATCGTCGCCCTGAGCGGGATGGAGTCGCCGACGCTCCGTACGCCGCGACGCGGCCGAGCGAGAGCCGGGCGCGCTGCGCGCTGCGCTGCGCTATGTCCGCGCCACGCCGGCGCTTGCGGTCCCGCTGGCGATGATGGCGCTCGTCGGGACGCTCGGCTTCAACTTCCAGGTGCTGCTGCCGTTGCTGGCCAAGTCGAGCTTCGAGGGCGGTCCGCCACGACCTACGCGGCTGCTGGTCGGCGCGATGGGCGATCGGCTCGGTCGCCGGCGCGCTCGCCGCCGGCGCCCGCGGCCGCGTCTCGAGCGGATCCTGATCGTCGGCCTCGCGCCGCCTTCGGGCGCTTCACGCTGCTGGCCGCCGCGCGCGCCGACGCTGGCGCTCGAGCTCGCCGCGCTGGTGCCGCTCGGCGCGGCCAGCGTGACGTTCGCCGCCGGCGTCAACTCGACGCCTGCAGCTCGCGGTCGCCCCGGCGATGCGCGGCCGGGTGATGGCGCTCTACTCGGTCGTCTTCCTCGGCTCGACCCCGATCGGCGCGCCGCTCGTCGGCTGGCTGGCGGAGGTCGGCCGGCCCGCGCGCCGGGCTGGTGCTCGGCGCGACCGCGGCACTGGTGGCGGCGGGGGCCGCGGCCGTCATGTTG
>CAWAUD010000018.1:0-81917 GCA_963785085.1 uncultured Solirubrobacterales bacterium
GCTTCCGCCTGCTCGCGCTCCCGGTTTGGGAACAGCCTCAGCTCGCCGGGAATCGACCAGCCCGCGAGCTTCACGAGTCGACGGATGCTCTCGGAGTCCGTGACGACGGCGATGCGCTCGAAGGAGCGCGGATGGGCGAGCCCGAGCATGGCGTCCTGCCATGCGCCGCCGGCGGTGTAGCCGGTGAAGCGGTCGTCGAGCACGTGGATGAGGCGAATCTTCGGGTGCCGCTCCAGCGCGTGCTTCACCGCCGGCGCCGCGATCGTCTCGTAGTCGGCGGATTCGACCTCCCCGACGGCCTCGAGCCCGACGACCGCGTCGGGAAGCCCCTCGATCAGCTCGATCATCGTGCTCCTTCAGCCCGCGAGCCCGGCCGATGCCTCCTTCAGGCCGGCCTTCAGCTCCTTCGCGGAGGCCTTGTCGATCTGGGCGGTCGAGGTGCGGATCGCGTTGGCGAGCGCGCCCGCGACGGCGTCGGCCCCGTCGTGCTCGTAGATCGCGATGATGCCGGCCGATCCGGGCGGAAGCGCGTCGTCGAGCTTGTCGCCGATGCCGGCCTGCACGCGGTGGCGCGCGAACTTCCCCGCCAGTCCGCCGACGGCGGCGCCGACGGCGGTCGCCGCCAGGAGCGGCGGGGCGAAGAGCCCGACGACGAGGCCGACGCCGGCGCCGGCCTTGACGCCCTTGCGGCCGAGGTGGTCGCCGGTCTCCTGGACGTGCACCTCGCCCTCGGCGTCCTTGACGACGAGCGCCACGCCGTCGGTGACGATCTCGCCGTCGCCTGCGAGCTTGGCGTAGGCGTCGAAGTCCTGCTGCGCCAGGTCGGGGATGAGGTAGACGGCGATCAGGACGTCCAGCTGCTCGTTGTCACTCATGGTGCTCCTCTCTCGCCTCCATCTCAGGCGCTCGCCGCGTGTGCCGCCAGGGCCTGCGCCGCGTGCTCGTGCAGCGCCTTCGCGTCCTCCTCGCTCAGGTGCGGGGCGACGTCGAAGACGACCTGCTTGATCTCGCCCGTGAAGGCGAACGGCGCCTTGTCGGCATAGCTGCGGTCGACGACGAGGCCGTTGTCGCGACCGATGTCCATGCCGGAGTAGCCCGAGAAGCGGCCCGGCACGGTGTGCTCCATCCGCCCGCTCGCGACCGGCTCGCCGTTGACGAGCAGCGTCACCTCGCCGCCGGTCGCCGGCTTCGGCGCGTCGGCGGTGAAGACGAGCTCGACGTTGACCTCGCCGGTCGGCAGCGGCTGCTCGGCCGCCTGGGTGTACTCGAGCACCCCGAGCATCGAGTAGGTGTGCTTGAGCTTCCCGTCCTGCACGAAGAGCGCGAACCCGCCGAGATGGTCGGCCTCGGCGACGATCACGCCCTCGGCGCCGCCCTCGGGGATGACCAGGTCGGCGCTGATCGTGTACGAGTGGTTGTAGATCCGCGGGATCATCCCGCTCGGGATGTTCTGGATGTCGCCGCGGAAGACGAACTTCGACTCCTCCGGGATCGGCGGCACCATGCCGAAGAAGGACGTCAGCCCGCCGAGCAGCGGCAGGACGTTGTTGCGCCTCGGCCTCCGCCCAGAAGAGCTCGCTGAGCTCCTTCACCTTCTCCGGATGGTCGGCCGCGACGTTCTTCGACTGCGTGAAGTCGTCGGGCAGGTAGTAGAGCTCGACGGGCTCGTCGTCGGGATTCCAGCCCGGGCCGAACGCGCGCAGCTTCTCCGGGTCGAGGTCCCACGGGATCCGCTGCAGCCGCTGGGCGAGCAGCCAGCCGTCCTTGTACATCCCCCGGTTGCCGAGGATCTCGTAGTACTGCTGCGTGTGCCGCTCCGGCGCGGCCGCGTCCGAGAACGAGTCGGCGAAGGTGACGCCGTCGAACGGCTGCTGCTCGACGCCGTCGATCGAGTCGGGCATCGGGATCCCGGCGAGGTCGAGGACCGTCGCGCCGACGTCGTTCACGTGCGTGTAGTGGCTCCGAACCGCGCCCGCGTCGCCGATGCCGCCCGGCCAGTGCACGACCATCGGGTTCCGCGTGCCGCCGAGATGCGAGGCGACCTGCTTGCCCCAGTCGAACGGGGCGTTGCCGGCCCAGGCCCACCCGGCCGAGTAATGCGGGGCGAGCTGCTCGTCGCCCCAGGCCTCGAGGCCGCCGTGCTTGAAGAGGAGCCCCATCTGCTGCTCGGGCGTGAGCGGGATCCCGTTCAGCGTCGTCAGCTCGTTGAACGTGCCCGTGAGCGTGCCCTCCATGCTCGCGCCGTTGTCGCCCCAGATCCAGATCACGACGGTGTTCTCGAGCTCGCCCATCTCGTCGATCGCGTCGATGATCCGGCCGATGTTCCAGTCGGCGTTCTCGGAGTAGCCCGCGTAGACCTCCATCTGACGGGCGTAGAGGCGCTTGTGCGTCTCGTCGAGCGAGTCCCACGTCGGGAACGCGTCGTTGCGCGGCGGCAGCTCCGCGTCGGCGGGGACGACGCCGAGCGCCTTCTGCCGCGCGAACGTCTCCTCGCGCATCACGTCCCAGCCCTTGTCGAACGCGCCGCGGTACTTGTCCGACCACTCGCGCGGCACGTGGTGCGGCGCGTGGCTGCAGCCGGTCGCGACGTAGGCGAACCACGGCGTCTTCGGCTTCTCGGAGCGGACCCGGTGAAGCCAGTCGATCGTCTTGTCGGCGAGGTCGTCCTGGAAGTAGTACTGCTCGCCGTCCTTGGCCTCGGGGACGCCGATGATCTTCTGGTTCTCGGCGATCAGCGGGTCGTACTGCCCGGCCTCGCCGCCGAGGAAGCCCCAGAAGTAGTCGAACCCGAGCCGGGTCGGCCAGCGGTCGAACGGCCCCGAGAACCCCTGCTGGTTGTCCGGGGTCAGATGCCACTTCCCGAACCCTCCCGTCAGGTAGCCGTTCTCCTGGAGGATGCGCGGAAACGGCGCGCAATCGCGCGGGATGGTCGCGTTGTACCCCGGGAAGGGGCCGGAGAACTCGCCCACCATGCCGAAGCCGACCCGGTGGTGGTTGCGCCCCGTCAGCAGCGCCGCCCTGGTCGGCGAGCAGAGCGCCGTGACGTGGAAGCGGTTGTAGCGCAGCCCGTTCTCCGCGAGCCGCGTGTAGTTCGGGGTCTGGATCGGACCGCCGAACGTGCTCGGGTTGCCGAAGCCGGCGTCGTCGATCAGGACGAGGAGCACATTCGGCGCGCCCTCGGGCGGCTGGACGTGGCTCGCCTGGTTCCAGTCGGGCTCCGAGCCGGCGAGCGTCCGCTTCGTCGCGCCGGCGAACGGCGGTCGCCGGATCGGCAGGCTGCTGCGGTCGATCGCGTGGTCGCTCATCGTCTTACCTCCCTTGTGGGCTCCGGTGTCAGACACCCTCGATCGCTGTCAGTCGTCCGGAGCGGATCGCCTCGGTGAATGCCTGGTAGTCCTGCTCGTTCTGGTCGGCGTAGCGCTCGGAGAAGTCGGTGATCGACTGGTCGAAGCGCGTCGCTCTTGCCCAGGTATGCGGCGATCGCGATCGGGTCTCCCGAGCGGGCGTGCGCGCGGGCGAGCGTCCAGCCGCACTGGCGTGCGTAGAAGCGCGAGGGCGGCTGGCGCTCATCGACTCGACGACGGCCGAGCCCTTCATGTCGCGCAGCTGGCGCCAGTACAGGTAGCGGTTGGCCTGGGCGCCCTTGGTCCAGCCCAGGTAGATGTCGCTGGCGGCCTGCATCATCCGCTGCCCCTGCACGACGCGCTCGCCGGGCTGCTTGTAGCGGCTCTTCGGCAGATGGTCCTCGAGCACCGAGGCCGTCGCCTCCTTGACCTGCAGGAACAGCGGATCCTGCTGGTCGCGGCCCTGGAGCAAGACGATGAACGCGCGCGTGCCGACGCTGCCGACACCGACGACCTTGCGGGCCATGTCGATGACCTCGAAGCGTCTCGAGCAGGTGGCGGCGGTCGTCCTGCAACGTCGCCCGGTAGGCGCGGAACTGCTCGTGGATCGCGTGCTGCAGCTGCGTCGGCGGAGATGCCGTAGATCGCTTCCAGGTCGCGCGCCGGGACCACGATCGGCGGCTGGCTGACGATCCGGTAGCGGCCGTCGACCAGCTCGCCGAGCTTCGACAGCGCCTGCAGGCTGTCGCGCGTGCGCGCCTTCTGCGGCGGCCTTCTGCGCGGCCTTGCGCTTCTCGGCCTTCTTTGCCGTCTTCGCCTTCTTCTTGCCGTCTTCTTGTCGACTCGAGCTCCTGCGTCCGCGCGAAGCTGTCGATCGCGCTCCATCAGCGTCTGCTCGGACAGATGGGCGTACCAGATGTCCATCGTGCGACATCTCGGCGAACTCGGCCATCGTCGTCGCGGTAGGCGGTCACGGAGGCGAGCGTCGCCGTCGCGCGCCTCGGCCTTGCTGAAGCCGTTGTTGCGGGCCGCGATCGTGAAGCTCGCGGACATGCGCTTGACGTCGTACTCGAACGGGCCCGGCAGCGTCTCGTCGAAGTCGTTCAGGTCGAACAGCAGACTGCCGCTCGGGCGAGGCGAACACACCGAAGTTCGACAGGTGGGCATCGCCGCAGAGCTGAACGTCGAGGCCGGCCCTGGGCGTGTCCTTCAGGTCGGCGGCCATGATCTTGGCCGCGCCCCGGTAGAACGTGAACGGCGAGACCATCATCCGTCCGTGGCGCACCGGCACCAGGTCGGGCTCACGCGTCGCGTCCTGCTCCTCCAGCAGGGCGACCGGATCGGGGCGGTCCGCGGCCGGCTTCCAGCCCGCGTGGCCGGACGGAGCCATCTGCTCCCGCAACTTCTTACCCTGCGCTCGACGCTCCTCGACGCTCGGGTGCTCGACTTCATGCTCACGGACTCCGAAACGCTCAACGCCCTCTCCCCCGTCAGCGCCGCCGGGAGACACGCCGCGTGGTGCGGCGTGCGGTGCGCCTGGTGGCCGGCCGCGCCGGCCCGGCCACGGCGCGAGCGGCGGGTCGTCCGACCGGGACCAGGTCCGGCCGGTCCAGGAGCCACAGGCCCTGCCATCCTGCGTGCTGCGAACATCATTGGCCTCCTCGTGGTCGCGCATAAGCGTTGGTCATTGCGGAATTCCGGCAGCCGCGCTTTCGGTGGCATGAAGCTCCTCGGCTTCTGCGGCCGACAGCAGGCCGATCCCGACGAGGTCGAGCGGGCTGACGAACCCGTCGCTGATACGGAAAGCCACCGTCCGTGCGATTGCGTCGCGCAGCGGCACCGCCCAGTGGTGCTCGAGCAGGATCAGCGCGGCCGCTGAGTCGTTCGGGATCTCTTCGAGAACGTCCCAGGCCTGCTCGTCCGAGAAGACCTCGATGCCGTCTGAGGCAGCCTCGGCGCCGGCGATGGCCCGCCTGCTCGAGTCCCTCTTCGCCCTCGATGCCCAAGCCAATGAGGGCGCCGACCTTACTGCCGAGCTCGATGCCTCGGCCTCGGTCAGGTTGCTGAGATGCTCGACCTCGATCTCGCCGTCGCCGTCCTTGTAAACGGCCAGCGAATCGATCACGCGCACCGTGTCGATTCACGTAGCTTCTCGAGCTCGGCGATGATCTCGCCGTGGAATTCGGGGTGATTGAACCCCAAGACGATGAGCTGAACGGGTCCGATTGCCATTGGCTAGCCTTTCGTTCGATCGCCCGGTCGTCCGTAGCTTGGACCAAGCAGGGTCACGGCACATCACCCGATCTGGACAATTTCGACGGAACAGCGTCGTTATGACTCCTTGACCGATGAGGAGTCGATCGGTGTATAGGCGAGCGTGAGCTTCGAGACGGCGACGGGGCAGGCTAGCTAGGGAGCGCCGAGGCCGAACGGTTGCCGCGGTCGGCCGCCGGGAGCCCCCGGGTCGAGGGCTCCCGGCCGTCAGTTCAGACTCCGGCTGCCCTGTCGTCCTCCCCGTATACGACCAGGCCCCCACCACCCACACACAGAAAGCGCAGACGAACAGCGACCACCACGGGTTATTGCCGCCGATCGAGAGCAGAGCTCCGAGCGCGCCGAGGCTGCCGGCGATGATCCCGATCACCCGGCCGTATGCGTTCCCGGCAAGCAATGAAAATCCGGCGGTCAGCTGGATCACCCCAGGATGATCAGAACCCAGCCCATCGTGTTGAGGTTGGTGAGTACGAACCTCGTGTCGTTGACGAAGATGTGCGCGTCGTCCAGCGCGCCTATGCCGTAGATGATGTTGATCGTGCCTACCAGCAGCAGCAGGATCGCTGCGAACATCACACGTCCAGAACCTCTCACTTGTGACCCCTCTCCATAGATTGTCCTGACGGGCTGGAAGCTAGCGGCGACCAACCGGCCTTACTATCCCGGCCGACCAAATTGCAGGCATCGTCCCGATGGCATGAACCTGCGGCGGACGTCAGCTCAGCTACCCAGCTCAATCAGCGGGCACTCCCATGTCGCGTCGATCACCTCCGGCCGCGGCCGGTACATGCGCAGGATCACGAACCACTCGCCCTTGCTAGGCGACGGCAGCCAGTTGGCCTCCTCGTCTCGACTGGGTGGAGGTCATGGTCGGGAAGGAGCGCGACTTCAACGGGCTGAAGGCGCGGTGGGTGATGTGGCTGGACGTGCCCGAGGAGATGCGCAAGCACGAGAGCGTCGCCTACAAGACGATCAGCGGAAAGCGCGACACGCAGCTCGGGATCAACAAGGGTTCGCCAGCCTTCATCCTCGACGACCCGGAAGGCAACTCGTGGGTGATGAAGTCCGCCAGCCTCATCGTGGACCCCGACCAGACCTACGAGAGCCTCAAAGACCTCGGCGACCGTCTGCAGCCCGCGCAGGGCTGGAAGTTCCGGGCCGTGGTGCTCGAACAGGACTTGGTCCTCACGGCTGACGATGGCGCCGTCAAGATCACCCAGGACGATCTGGGTAACACGTACGACCGGGTAGGTGGCCCGTACAGCAACTACAGGCCTTGAGGCCGTTCTATGAGACGGGCATAAGCCGGCGGAGCATCTTCCGGATGGCATGAATCCGGGTTAGGCTTGTCAATGCGCCTTGGGCGCGCGTTGGAACTCGGATTGGGTGACTCCGCGCCACATGACGCATCGCCATGCTCGCGACCCACGATATCGGCGCTTGCCATCGAGGCCCGACCCACGCTGTGCTGGGCGTGACGTGATGGCGGCGGTAACGACCTCGCAGGGTGGCAGCGGGCCTCGGACTAGTCCTGGACGATCCGGGCCGGCGTTCGAGCTCTTGGAGTCGAAGCTGCGCCCGCCGCAGGGTCTCCACGGAACGGTCGTTCGCGAAAGGCTCATCGATCGGCTGGAGGAGGAGTCGGAGTCGAACCCGGCCCTGTTCCTGTCCGCCGGCCCGGGCTGGGGGAAGACGACGGTGTTGGCGCAGTGGGCTTCCCGCTCGCAGCGCCCGTTCGCGTGGGTCTCCGTCGATAAGTCGGACAACGACCCGATCGTTCTTCTGACCTATATCGCGGCGGCGCTCGACCGCGTCTCGCGGCTCGACCCGGGCGTGTTCGAGGCGCTGGCCTCACCGGGCGCTTCGCTCGAGGGGACGATCGTCCCCCGTCTCGGCGCGGCGCTGGGGAGCCATGGACGAAGCGCTTGTCCTGGTTCTGGACGACCTCCACCTGCTCGACAATCAGGCCTGCCTCGACGCCATCGCGACACTCACGAGGCACGTGTCGGACGGCTCGCAGATCGCCTTCTCGGCGCGCGGCAGGGTGGTGCTGCCGGGGGCGCTGCGCGCACGGGGCCTGGCGCCGGAGATCGGCCCCGAGGACCTGCGAATGGACAAGGCGGAGGCGCGGCAGCTGTTGAGCGCGGCCGGAGTGGATCTGCCGGACGACCAGATCGCCGAGGTGACCGAGCACACGGAGGGTTGGGCCGCTGGTCTGTACATGGCCGCGCTGTCGCTGAGGTCACGCGCGGACAAGGCCAAAGGCGTGGCTACCTTCTCCGGGAGTGACCGTGTCGTGGCCGACTACCTGAGGTCGGAAGTGCTCACGCACGTGTCTGCGCCCGATCTTCGCTTCCTACGCGAACCTCCATTCTCAGGCAGATGTCCGGTCCGCTCTGCGACGCGTCCTCCAGGAGAGCGGCTCGGCGGCCATCCTCGAGTCGCTGGCGCGCTCGAACGAGTTCGTGATGCCGCTCGGCACCAGCTTGGGACTGGTACCGCTACCACCACCTCTTCCAGGAGCTGCTTCGTTCGGAGCTCGCCCGAGCCGAGCCGGATCTACTGCCCGGCTTCTCCTTCGCGCCGCCGATTGGTGTGAGGCGAAGGCCAGCTGGAGGCGGCGATCGGGTACGCGCAGGAGGCCGGGGACGTCGACCGTGTAGCGCGGCTGTTCGAGCAGTGCGCGCTCCCCGTCTACCAAAGCGGCCGTGTCGCGACCGCCGAGGGCTGGCTCCACTGGCTGGAGCAGCATGGGGCGTTGGAGCGGCACGCTGCGGCGGCCGTGCTGGGCGCGCTGCTGGCCACGGTCTGGGGCCGGCCGGTCGAGGCGGAGCGCTGGACCGACGCGGCAGAGCGCGGGAGCTACGACGGCACCCTGCCCGACGGTAGCGCTTCGATCGAATCGTGGCTGGCGCTCCTGCGTGCGCAGCGCTGTGCGAGCGGGGTGGCGAGGATGCGCGCGGATGCAGAAATCGCGGTCCGGACACTCGCCCGTCAGAGCCCCAACCGGCCGAACGCCCTCCTGATGCTTGCGATTTCGCAATGGCTGGCGGGCGAGGTCGAGGAGGCCGACGACCTGCTCGCGGACGTCGCGGAGGAGGGCCTCGAACTGGGAGCGGTCGAGGGAGCTGTGGTGGCTCGCTGCGAGCGCGCCGTGATCGCGATCGAGCGGGGAGGGTGGGTCCAGGCCGAGGAGCTCGTGGAGGAGGCGCTTAGCTCAGCCGTCGGTATCGGATGGAGGAGTACCCGACCAGCGCGTTCGTCTATGCGCTGGCCGCCCGCATAGCGCTCCGCCGTGGTGAACCTGAGCGCGCACACAAGTTCCTCGCCCGGGCGCAGCGCCTGCGGCCGCGCCTGACGTATGCGCTGCCATACCTGTCCGTCCAGACGCGCATGGAGCTTGCGCGAGCCTACCTCGCCCTGGCCGACGTCGGCGGCGCCGGGACGATGCTCCGCGAGATCGAGGCGTTGTTGCGCCGGCAGCCAGATCTTGGTGCACTCTCGGCCCAGGTGGAGGAGCTGCGCTCCAGCCTGACGACGATGCGCGCGGACGCCCCCGGAGTATCGACCCTCACCGAGGCGGAACTGCGACTGCTGCCCTACCTCGCCACGCACCTCTCGTTCCGTGAGATCGGCGAGCGTCTATACGTGTCGCGCCACACCGTGAAGTCACACGCGATGGCTATCTACCGGAAGCTCGACGTCACGTCCCGGAACGGCGCGGTCGAACGGGCCAGCGAGTTCGGGCTACTGCTCTAGGCGACGCCCGGCGCCGAGTGAAGCTCATGCCATCGGGATGATGACAACGCGCCGCCGATGGTGTGTAGTCGAGGCGTGCACGGGAACACCTTCCGCGCGCGGACCGAGCCGACTGCGGCCAGGGAGGAAATGGCCACTTACAAGGAGACGCTCCGCAGCCTCGCGCTGAACGATGAGCGCTTCGTGGAGTCGGTGCTCGGCATGAGGCGCGACACCGTCGAGGTCTCTCGGCTGGATCCGAAGACACACGCCCTGGTGCGGCTCGGGGCCTCCCTGGCGGTCGACGGAGCGCCGAGCTCCTACCAGTCGAACGTCGAGCTGGCCCTAGTGGCGGGCGCTAGTGCTGACGAGATCGTCGGGCTTCTGATCGCGGTGGCCCCGACCGTGGGCCTTGCGCGCGTCGTTTCCGTTGCACCCGAGCTGGCGCTGGCGCTCGGCTACGACTTGGACGCAGCTCTCGAGACCCGCGACGACGACGCACCCTGACGGCGAGCGGGTTCGCCTCCAGTTCATGCCATCTGGGGGATGACAGCGCTCTGTCGCGGTTGAACAATCGTGATATCTCAGGCGCGATGGTCGCGTCGCGAGCGAACGGTCACTGAACAAACGGAGGTTTCGACATGTTGTGGATCGGATTCGGCGGCATCATCTACCTGATCATTCTCTTCACGCTCGGGTTGACGACGCTCAGGCACGGGCACGGATGGATGTTCTTCTTCGGGTTCTTCCTGCCCCTGTTCTGGCTCATCGGCGCGTTCATCGAGCCCGCGAACCCTGCGGCCGTGCAATAGCACGGACGATCACACGATCGGATGGAAAGAGAGGTCACGATGGCACCACGAGACAGACGTCAGCGCAGACGACGCGCAGCTGTCGTCGGGGGGGCCGCCTACGCGGCCGGCAAGCACCGGGCCGCGAACGAGGCGGCGGAAGCCGCCCCTGCGCCGGCCCAGGCCGAACAGCCGGCGCCGGCTGCCCCCGCCGAGCCCACCGGGCTCAGCCCGGAGGCGCTCGAGCAGATCAAGCAGCTCGCCGACCTGCACGAGCAGGGCGTGCTCACGGACGAGGAGTTCGCGAACGAGAAGGCCAAGCTGCTCGGGTAGCTGAAGAGATGAGCGTTACACCGCGCGGCATGGTGGGAGTCCGGGTCAGCAGGGCGCCCTTTGCCACGACGATGATCGTGATCGCCCTCCTTGCGCCGGCGGCCCACCGCCTCGCCACGCCGACTCGCAAAGCTTCCGCAGCGTTCGCTGCCATCGGGAGATGGTTCTCCGCCGAGGGCAGGTGGTTCGCGCGCGGCGAGCAGGGATCCTGAACGTATCTACAACTTCCTAAAGAGGAGCAAGAAATGTCAGCTCAACCGAACGACACTCCAGTCCTCGACCTGCTCGCGAGCATGACCGCCAGCTCGATTGAGGCCACCAGTCTCGACGCCGAGCAGTTGATGCTCGTGCGCATCGCCGCGCTCGTTGCGGTCGATGCCCCTCCCATCTCCTACATGCTGAACCTCGGCGTCGCCGCCGACGCCGACGTGGATGCCGAGCAGGTCCAGGGCGTTCTAGCTGCGGTCGCGCCGATCGTCGGCACCGCCCGTGTGGCCTCCGCGGCGGGCAAGTTGGTTGAAGCGCTGGGGATCGCCCTCGACGTCGCGGAACTCGAGGACTCCACGTCGGTCGGGAGTAGTTTGCCCACGACGGGGCTGGGGGACTACCGATGGCACGCCGCGACCCAGGCACGAGGATTCACCTGCGGGCGTGCCCCGAGTGCGGAGCGGAGCCGGGCGCCCCTGCTGACAAGTCATGCGCCTACTGCAGGGGACACCCTCTACGCACGCCTCTAGGCCTGACCAAAGCGGCGGTGTCCGTTTCAAAGGAGCTAAGCCGACGCCCGGATTCGAACCGGGGACCTTGTCCTGTCGCTAGTAACCGGTGGCGGTCTTGACGCGCGCGCGCTCGGACGGGTGCAGCCCGCCCTTCTGCGCGAGCGTCCCGCACGCTTCGCGCGATGTCGTCCGCGAGCGTCCTTGCCAGCGCGTGGCTGAGCGTCTCCTTGACCAGCGCGCGCATGATCGTCTCGTTCTGCGCGTTGGGCGGCAAGGTGTAAGCCGGCACCATCCAGCCTCGCTCGGCCGCCAGCTGCCCGGCGACGTCGAACTCGTCGAAGTTCCGCTTCTCGGCAAGCTTGAAGGCGACCAGGGGCAGTTGCTCCTTGTCGGCGCCGATCACCTCGAAGAGGCCCATGGACGAGATTTGCTCCGCCAGGAATCTGGCGTTGCGCTGCATCATCTGCATGATGTACGTGTAGCCGTCGTGGCCGAAGCGGATGAAGTTGTAGTACTGGGCCAGCACCATGGTCGAGCTGGTCGAGAAGTTGAGCGTGAACGTCTTGTCGCGTCTTGCCGAGGTAGTTCTCCTCGAAGACCAGCTCATCCGGCAGGTCGCTCGCCTCCCGGAACACGATCCACCCGACACCCGGGTAGACGAGGCCGAACTTGTGGCCTGAGGCGTTGATCGAGCGCACCTGCTCGAGGCGGAAGTCCCACTCGGAGTGCGGGTACAGGAACGGCCACACGAAGGCGCCACTGGCGCCGTCGACGTGTAGCGGGACGTCGTGTCCCTTGTCGTTCTTCAGGCTGACCAGCATGTCGTTGATGCCGGGGATGTCGTCCGAGTGGCCGGTGAACGTCGTTCCCAGGACCGCTGCCACCCCGATCGTGTTCTCGTCGATGTGGGGCTCGACGTCCTCCGGCCCGATCGTGTACTTGCCCTCCTGCAGGGGCACGATGCGCGGCTCGACGTCGAAGTAGCGGCAGAACTTCTCCCACACCACGTGCACGTCGCCGCCGAAGATGAGGTTCGGGCGGTCGGTAGGCTTGCCGGCGGCCTCACGGCGCTTGCGCCACTGCCACTTGAGCGCCAGTGCGCCGAGCATGATGGCCTCGGAGGAACCTTGAGTGCGTGCGCCCGTCGTCTCGCCCGGTGCGTTGAAGAGGTCGCCAGCATCCGGATGCAGCGCTGCTCGATCTCCGCCGTGCGCGGGTACTCGGCGTGGTCGATGAAGTTGCGGTGCAGGCTCGCGGCGATCAGCAGTCGGGCCTCGGGCTCCATCCAGGTCGTCACGAAGGTGGCGAGATTGCGCTCCGGATCGCCGTCGAGGACCAGCTCCTGCCCGATGAGGCGCATCGCGTCTCCCGCCGGCATGCCCTGCTCGGGCAGCTCGTTGTCGGGGACGTCCTCGCAAACCCACTTGTTGCCGAACTGGCTGGCGAGCTCCTCGATCCGGTCCTCTGCGTTCCATGAGGGGCAGGATCGCGGCAGGCGCCGTTCGCTACATCATCCGATCAGGGTGATGAGTGCTCGACAGCGCTCCAGTAGCGTGGCGCTCATGCCGTTGGTCTTCGCCGTCTCCTCAGGCGCCTGGGTCGGGTTCGGGATCCTCTACGTGATCCTCCTGGTCACGCTCGGGATCATGTCGATCAGGAAGGGCCACTGGATCATGTTCCTGATCGGGATATTCGTGCCGGTGTTCTGGATCATCGGTGCACTCATGCCGCCGAAGCAACGGGTCTAGCGGCCGTGGGGCTGTCGAACAGCTGAATCACCCCACCGAGCGCGAAGCACAGCGCGCCGCCGAAGGTGCCCCAGTTGGAGAGCGCCTCGTTGACCGCGCTCGACGTCTCCGGGTCCACGAACGCGGCCAAGCCCGACACCAGGAACATGTAGGAGCCCACCTGGTTCAGCGCGGCGATCCACCAGTCGAGGTCGCTTCGAACCTCTCTGAGCCGCTTTCCGCGGAACTGCTTCAGGCGCGAGATGGCCTGAGATCAGGAAGAGGGTGCATCCGATCATGTCGGGCGCCCAGATCAGGCGGTTCACCTGCTTGGCGGTCAGCCCCTGGAGGAACGAGTCGAGCAGGTTGATGCCGAACACGATCGTGCCGGCGAACAGGACGGCGGCGCTCAGCCATTCGACTCGCTGCGGCTCCCATGCCCACCAGCGCCAGCGGGTGGTTCCGGGCGGGTTCAACGCGGCCAGAACCGTCGCATATCCACCGGTGTTGAAGCACAGGCCGCCGGCGAAGTAGACGCACGCGGCCGTGCGTGGGTTCTGCGGAACCGACCTGCGCGATCGCCGCGCCGAGCGCGAACAGGCTCCCGCCGATGGCGAAGGCAACGCCCGCGATCGGGTTGAGCAGCCGCTGGCGCCGGTCCGTCACTGGCGCGAACCGTAACCCGCGGATACGACGACCGGGGTCTAACCCGAATCGGGTGATACGTGCACCCCGCGCGGTGCGGGGGCAAGCACAGGACTCCTTTGCAGGCACGCGCCCTTGCTCCGACGCGGGCGCGGTTGCGAGAGTGGTCGCGATGAAGCCCGCCCTGATGCGGCCTATCGTCGCAGTGCTCGTGTTTGTCGCCACCGGTCTCGCCGTCGGCGCGTGCGGCGACGACGAATCGAGCGCGGAGAAGGCTCAGAATCAGGTCTGCGACGCTCGCGCTGACATCCAGAAGCAGGTGGACGAGCTGAGCAACCTGACGCTCTCCACCGCGACGACGGACGGCGTCAAGAAGAACCTCCAGGCGATCCAGGACGACCTCGGCAAGATCAAGGATGCCCAGGGCGATCTGAACGCCGACCGCAAGCAGCAGGTCCAGTCCGCCACATCGCAATTCACCTCCGAGGTGGACTCCGTGGCCAAGTCGGTCGGAAGCAGCACCTCGCTCGACCAGGCCGCCTCTCAGCTCTCGTCCGCCTTCGACGACCTGGCCCAGAGCTTCAAGCAGACCCTGAGCCCGATCAACTGCAGCTGATGGCCGCCGTTCGCGCGCCGGCTCGCGTCCGCACCGGGGGCGTCGGACCCCGCGCGGCTCCACTGGAGGCGCGCCGCAGGCCGCCGGTGCAGCGCGGACGCATGGTGGCGCGCACTCGCCTGGTGCGACGCCTGCAGGGCGCAGGCGACGTGCCGCTCGTACTCGTCGTCGCGCCGGCCGGATACGGCAAGAGCACACTTCTCGCACAGTGGGCCGACCATGACTCGAGGCCGTTCGCGTGGCTGACGCTGGAGCAGAACGACAACGATCCGCTGCAGCTGCTCTCGTCGATCGCGTCGGTGCTCCACGCCTGCGGTCTGGTCACGCGGCGCCGCAGCGGCACCGGCCGCGCGACAGGCGACGCCCTGCTCCGCTCGATCGAGTCGGCGAAGAAACCATTTGTTCTCGTTCTGGACGACCTCCAGACGCTGGTCAGCGAGCGATCGCTAGACGTTCTGACGGCCGTTGTCGAACACCTGCCGTGCGGGTCTTCGCTCGGGCTTGCTTCACGCAGCGCGCCCACCATGCCGGTCGGGAGACTTCGTGCGCGCAGGATGGTCACCGAGTTGCGCTCCGCCGATCTGGCGATGGCGCCGTCCGAAGCGGCTGCGCTGATAGCAGCCGCAGGAGCAACCGCGAGCCGGGACGAGGTTGCGGAGCTGCTGCTGCGAACGGAGGGATGGCCGGCGGCCCTGTATCTCGCAGCGCTCGAATCGAGCGATGGAGATCAGGCCGTCCGCGAGTACGTCCGAGACGAGATCCTTCCCAGCCTCGAACCCGGCGAGGTGACTTTCTTGCGCCGGGTCTCGGTGCTGAAGCGCCTGTCGGCGCCGGTTTGCGACGGGATCCTGCGGCGAACAGGCAGCGCGCGGCTGCTTGCGGATCTCGCGCGGTCCAACGTGCCGCTCTTCACGGCCGGAGGATCAGGCTGCTACCGGCTGAACGCCGCGATGGCCGGGGTGCTTCGCGCCGAGCTCGCGCTCGCAGAGCCCGAGTTCGAGCGGGAGCTGCACCGGCGCGCCGCGGCATGGTTCGCCGCGCGCGGCGACGTGGACACCGCGGCCGACCACGCTGTGGAGGCTCACGACGCGGAGCTGACTGGGAGCATCCTGTGGGCGAACGTCATGCGCTATGTCGCATACGGCCGCAACTCCGCCATTCGCGGATGGCTCAAAGAGTTCTCCGACGAAGAGGTTGCCGCCCACCCAGCCCTGGCGCTGGTGGCCGCCTGCAGCTGGCTCGGACGTGGCGACTGCGACCAGGCCGAGCACTGGACGTCCCTGGCCGCGCTCGGTCTGCCGGGACCGGACCAGCCGGACCTGGTTCCTTCGCTCGAGGCGGGCGTGTCGATCATGCGCGCGACCATCGGCACCGAAGGGATCACCCGGATGGGCGACCAAGCCCAGCGCGCCTACGAGCTGTTTCCCGACGGCCACCCGTGGCTCGCCGGCTGCTGCCTGCTGCAAGGGGTTGCGAGCCATCTACTGGGCCGGCCCGCCTTCGCGCGTGCGCGGCTGGAGGAGGGGGCCCGCCGCGGCGCGGTTTCCGCTCCGAGCACCCAGGCGCTCTGCCTCGCGCAGCTGGCCCTGCTGGCGCTCGACGGGGGCGACTGGGCCGAGGCGGAGACACTCGTCGGCCGGGCGCGCGCTCAGATAGAGCGCTTCGGCTTGACCGGATATCCGGGCGCGGCACTCATCTACGCGGTGTCGGCAACGGCGCACGCCCACGCCGGGCGCGTGGACCAGGCCACGATCGACCTGCGGCAGGCGGACGTCCTGTGCGAGCGACTGCGCGATCCCGCTCCCTGGTACGAGGCGCAGGTCAAGATCGCCCAGGCACAGGCGGCACTGCGGCTCGGCGACATCGTGCACGCGAACGACCTTCTGACGTCCGCGGCGCGCCTGGTGCGCCGCGAGTCATCCGGTGCCGTGCTGGCCGAGCGCCTGAAGCGGGTCCGAGCAGCTGCGAGCATCGCGCAGGAGGGTGCGGCGGGCGGCAGCTGGTCGTTGACGACAGCCGAGCTGCGGCTGCTCCAGCTCCTGCCGACCCACCTCTCCTTCCCGCAGATCGCAAGCCGGCTGAACGTCTCCGCGAACACCGTCAAGACTCACGCACGGGCGGTGTACCGCAAGCTCGACTCCTCCTCGCGTGCCGAGGCGGTCGCACACGCCCGGGCCGCCGGGTTGGTGGAGGCCGCGGCGCCGCTGTCGCTGGCCGCGGTCGGCTGGCCTTAGTGAACAAGGGCCTTCAGCGCCACGAGCGCAAGGCCCAGCGTCGCAGTCGTCAGGCCGGCGGCGATGGATTGCATCACGCTTCCCGCGGCCCGATGGCGCAGGATCGCACCCCACACGAACAGCAGGACGGTGTTGGCGATGATCGCGATCCACAGGCCCGTGCTTTCCGAGTAGACCCCGAGCGCCGCAAGCCCGAGCGCGACCAACGCAGGTATGACCGCCTCCACCATCGGCCACTCATGTCGGATGCCATCCAGGACGTGGCCGACCGCCAGCGCCTGGCGGTCCTCGCCGCTGCGGGCGAGGGCTCCCGACCATGCGTGCGCAAGCGCGAAGACCAGTGCGGTCACGGCCAGCGCCGCCATCATCGCCCCCGCCGTCAGGTCAGTCCCGGCAAGCCCGACGATCACAGACGACACCAGAATGGTGCCGTAGACGCTGGCGGACAGATTCTCCCGCGGCAGCAGCCGCGAGGCTCCCATCCTCACGTAAAGACGTTCACCGCGCGTGCGATCACGAGGCCGAGGATCGCGATCGAGGCAAAAGCCTCGACGGTCATCGCGATCTTGGCCCAGGGCGCCGTCGGCATGGCATCCGTTGGGCTGAAAGCCGTGGCGTTGGTGAAGCCGAGATAGAGGTAGTCGATGTACCGCGGGCGCCAGCCCCTGGGCGCCAGGTCGGGATTCAGCTGCTGCGGGAAGGCGAAATCGGGATAGCGCCGCAGGTGGTGAGCGCGTGCCGCGGCGCCCCCGCTGTCGAGCTCCCAGAACAGGAGCGAGAAGGAGAGGATGTTCGCGATCCACACGATCGTTCCCGCCGCAAGCAGGTCGCTCGCCGAATTCGTCTCGTTGCCGCCGTTGATGAGCACGTCGACCAGCTGGGCGGTGGCGGCCAGCGAGCTGAGCATGAGAATCGACACGAGTCCGATCGAGAGCCATCTCAGCTGCCGCGACCTGCGGTCGATCTTTCCCGGGTCGCCGACGATCAGGGCGATCAGGAGCACCCCCTCGATCGCGGGTATCACCCCCTGGGGAAGCGTGCGCGTGTCCTCGGGAAGCAGGATCGTCAGGACGATCGCCGCCACCACGGCGCCGGCCATCGGCCACCGCGACTCGCCCACGACCTGAGTGCCTTCGTTCAAGCGCTGGTAGCCGGAGCCGAGCTTGGCTCCTCGCGCGCCGACAAGGCCCGCGTGGTCACATAAGCGACCACGACGCCGACGATGATCAGGGGCGTCGCGCCGTAACCCGGTTGGCCGGTCAGCAGCACGGCCAGGATGACCGCCGATAGCGGCAGCTGAAGGATCGCCGCAACGGCTGCGCCCATGCCGACGGCGACGGCCGCGGTCTCGGCGAAGCCGGCCAGGTGCGAGGCCGCCAGCCCAGCCGCAGCGCCGATGAAGAGCGCGGGGAAGATCGGGCCGCCCCGGAAGCTCGCGAGCGATATGGCCCAGGCAAGGCCCTTGCAGAGGAGCAGCAGCAGCAGGGCCGCCACCGTCCAGGTGCCTGCTCCGGAAACGAAGCCCGGCAGCGCGCTCTCACCGGAGAAGAGCACCTGGTCCACCGGCTTGTCCTCCAGTTGCGAGAAGGCGATCGCCAGGCCGCCGACCGCCAGGCCCGCCAGCGGCAGCAGCACGGCTTCGCGTGACTGGACCAGCGGCAGGAGCGACAGCGCGATGCGCCTGATCAGATACACGCCCACCGCGATAGCGATCGCCAGCGGAATGGTCCAGGCGAAGTCCACGATGTCCGGCCGGGCGAGATGCGGCAGGGTCAGCGATCCAAGGGCGTAGTCGCTCGTGTCGACGCCGGTCCACGATCCCAGGCCCAGCGAGAGGAGCGATCCGATTCCGGCCGCCGTCAGTCCGGGAAGCAGGAGCATCGTCATCTGGGGGCCACCGATCCCGGAGGCCTCGATGATGATCACCGCGGCGATCACCGGGGACTCGAAGATGAACGACAGCGCTGCGAGGCTGCCCGAGGCAGCGAGCACCGTCACGACCTGGGGCGGCGCGTCTCGCCGCACGAGCTGGATGGCGAGGATTCCGAGGCCGCCGCCGAGCGCAAGCAGAGGCGCCTCCGGGCCCAGCACGACTCCAAGCCCGAGCCCTCCCAGGGCGGCCAACATGACCCCGGGCAGCTCGATCGGCGCTGTCGGGCTGGCGTTCAGCCCCAGGGCGGGCACGTGACCGCCGCGGCCTGGCATGCGCAGGATCGCGAAGGCGACGATCAGGCCTGCGATGAAGAGGACGGGCAACGGCCACCAGACCGGAACGCCGTCGAAGCCGAGCGCGTCGGGAAGGTCGTCGTAAACCCACTCCGTGGTCCAGTGGACCGCCTCGAGGAAGCCGAATGCCGCGACCGAGACGACCAGCCCGACGATCGCCGCGAGCCCGAGCAGGCTGAGAAGCTGCCGGGGAGGAACCTGGGCAGCGGGATCCTGGGGGCGGCAGGTGCTTCAGGCATGCGAGGAACCCTGCATCCCGGGCACCGTACATGCCTCACCCGCATGGGGTGATGGCACTTCGCGAGCGACCGGATTACATTCCAGGCATCCACCGTAGGAAGGGACCCTGAGATGACAACGACCGTCAAGCCGGCCACCGCGATGGCGGAGGACGTCGGGACGAATCCCACCGACGTTCTCGTCGTGTTCGGCATCACCGGCGACCTCGCAAAGGTGATGACCTTCCTGTCGCTGTACAGGCTCGAGCAGCGCGGTCTTCTGGACTGCCCGATCGTCGGCGTGGCGGTCGACGACTGGACCGCCGACGACCTGCGCAAGCGCGCGCGGGAGTCGATCGAGACCGCCGGGCACAAGCCTGTGGACGAGCTGGTCTTCGAGCGCTTCGCCGAGCGGCTCTCCTACGTCTCCGGCGACTTCTCCGAGTCCGGCACCTACGAGCGCGTCGCCGCCGCGATTCCCGACGCGAAGCAGCCTGTCTTCTATCTGGAGATCCCGCCGTTCCTGTTCGGCACGGTGATCGCGGGTCTCGCCAACGCCGGCCTGACCGAGAACGCCCGAGTAGTCGTCGAGAAGCCGTTCGGGCACGACGTCGCCTCCGCGCGGGCCCTGAACGAGGAGGTCCACCAGCACCTCGACGAGTCGCAGGTCTACCGGATCGACCACTTCCTCGGAAAGCTCGGGTTGATGGAGATCCTCTACCTGCGGTTCGCGAACGCGATCTTCGAGCCGATCTGGAACCGCAACTACGTGGAGTCGGTCCAGATCACCATGGCGGAGGACTTCGGCGTTGCCGACCGCGGGCACTTCTACGACCCGGTGGGCGCGATCCGCGACGTGGTCGTGAACCACCTGATGCAGGTCGTCGCCGCGACCGCGATGGAGCCGCCCGCGGGCCCGGACGCGGCCAGGGTGAAGGACGCGATATTCAGCGTGTTCCGTTCGATGCAGGACGCCGATCCGAAGCACTACGTGCGCGGCCAGCACGAGGGCTACAGGTCGGTCGACGGGGTGGCGCCGGATTCGAAGACCGAGACCTACGCCGCGCTGCGGCTCGAGATAGAGAATTGGCGTTGGATGGGAGTCCCCTTCTTCATCCGGACGGGCAAGGAGCTTCCGATGCTGCAGACCGAGGTCCGGCTGGTCTTCCGCCATCCGCCGAACGTCACGTTCCGCCGTCCCCGCTCCCGCCGCCCGGCGGCGGACGAGATCGTGATCAAGCTCGATCCCTCCACCGGCATTCAGCTGCTGGTGGATGCCAAGTGCGCAGAGGGACTCGAGCCGGAGCAGATCGGCCTCGACGTGAACTTCGGCCAGGAGGGAGATGACGTGCCGGCGCCGTACGAGGTGCTCCTGCACGCGGCGATGAACGGGGACAGCGCCCGCTTCACCCGCCAGGACAGCGTCGAGGAGTGCTGGCGCATCCTGCAGCCGCTGCTCGATTCTCCGCCCGAGGTGCACGAGTACGCAAAGGGATCGTGGGGTCCCGAGGAAGCGGACAAGCTCGTCTCCCGCTATGGCGGCTGGCACGGGCCCTGGACGGGCTCATGACCGACACTGCGAAGCAGCCCGCCGCCGACACGATGCCGCAGAGCGCCGCGGCTCCGTCGCCCTTCCCGCCGATCGCCCAGTACGCCTTCCTGTCGAACTGCCATACGGGCGCACTGATCGCGCCAGACGGATCCGTGGACTGGTTGTGCGTTCCGCGCTTCGACTCCCCCAGCGTTTTCGGAACGCTTCTCGATCGCGAGGCAGGCGCCTTCGAGCTGTCCCCGTTCGGCATCAACCACCCGTCGTCGCGTCTGTACGAGCCGGGCACCAACACGCTCCTGACGACCTGGAAGACGCCGACCGGATGGATCATGGTCCGCGACGCGCTGACCATGGGACCCACGCGGGGAGAGGACGCGATCACTCCTCACACCCGGCCTCCCGCGGACGACGACGGCGACCACATGCTCGTGCGATCGGTCCTGTGCCTTGATGGGGAGGTGGACGTGGAGCTCGTTTGCGAGCCGGTATTCGACTACGGCCGCACCCCGGCAGAGTGGTCGCTCGTGGATGGCAACCGCCACATGGTGGACGCCACCGGTGCAGGACTGACGATCCGGCTCCACACCGACATGGCGGTCGGCATCGAGGGCAACCGGGCGCGTGCGCGGCACACGCTCCAGCAGGGCGAGCAGCTGTTCTGCGCGCTGTCGTGGACCGAAGACCTGAGCGGGCCGGAGACCTCCGACGAGGCTCTGGAGCGGCTGAGCGCGACCACCCGTTACTGGCGCAGGTGGCTGAGCCGCGCGCGCCTGCCCGACCACCGCTTCCGCGAGGCGATCCAGCGCTCCGCGCTGACGGTCAAGGGCCTCACCTACATGCCAACCGGGGCGACGGTCGCGGCGCTGACGACGTCGCTCCCTGAGACACCGGGCGGAGAGCGCAACTGGGACTACCGCTTCACCTGGATGCGCGACTCGACCTTCACGCTCCAGGCGCTCCACTTCCTGAACCTCGACTGGGAGGCGGACGAGTTCATGCAGTTCGTCGCCGACCTGGAGCCCAACGAGGACGGAGCGCTCCAGATCATGTACGGGATCGACGGCCGGCGGGACCTGACCGAGTCGACCCGCGACGACCTGAGCGGGTACGCGGGCGCGCGGCCCGTGCGGATCGGCAACGGCGCGTTCGACCAGCGCCAGAACGACGTCTTCGGCGCGGTGCTCGACTCGATTCTGCTGCACACCCGCCGCAGCGAGCGGGTCCCTCGCCGCTTGTGGCCGATCGTGGAGTCGCAGGCCGAGTGCGCCGCGAAGGTCTGGCAACGAGCCGGACCAGGGCATCTGGGAGGCCCGCGGAGATCCCCAGCACTACGTGTCGTCGAAGCTCATGTGCTGGGTGGCGATGGACCGTGCCTCGAATCTGGCCAACATCCGCAGCGACACGGAAATGTACGAGCGCTGGAGCGGGATCGCAGACGAGATCCGGGCGGACATCCTCGAGCACGGCGTCCGGGACGGGGTCCTGCGCCAGCACTACGCGACCGATTCGCTGGACGCCTCGACCCTGCTCGCAGCAATGTTCGGGTTCCTTCCGCGCGAGGACGCCCTACTCAAGAGCAGCGTGCTCGCGATCGCCGAGGAACTGACCGAGGACGGGTTCGTCCTGCGCTACCGGACAGAGGAGACCGACGACGGCCTGTCGGGGAAGGAGGGGTCGTTCCTGATCTGCTCCTTCTGGCTCGTGTCGGCGCTATCGATCATCGGCGAGCTTCAGCGGGCTCGCGACCTGATGGACAAGCTGCTCCTCGTCGCATCGCCGTTGGGCCTCTACGCCGAGGAGTTCGACACCTCGACCGGACGCCACCTGGGCAACTTCCCGCAGGCGTTCTCGCACCTGGCTCTGATCGAGGCGGCCGCGCTGATCGTCCTGCCGGAGATGGTGGACGAGTTCACATGAGCGAGTCCTATGACGTGATCGTGATCGGCAGCGGCGCCGGCGGCGGCACGCTGGTGCGTCACCTCGCGCCGTCGGGCAAGCGCATCCTGCTGCTCGAGCGCGGCGACTGGCTGCCGCGCGAGCCACAGAACTGGGACGTGCACGACGTGTTCGTCGACAATCGCTACATCTCGCCGGACACCTGGTACGACGCGGAAACGGCAAAGGCTTTCCAACCTCAGGTGCACTACTTCGTCGGCGGCGCGACAAAGCTCTACGGCGCGGCGCTCTATCGCCTGCGCGAGAAGGATTTCGGCGAGCTCCAACACCACGACGGCATATCGCCGGCGTGGCCGATCGGCTACACCGACATGGAGCCGTACTACACGCTGGCCGAGGAGCTCTACCAGGTGCACGGGGCGCGGGGAGAGGACCCGACGGAGCCGCCATCGAGCGCTCCGTACCCATTCCCGGCGGTCTCTCACGAGCCCCGGATCCAGAAGCTCTCGGACGACCTTGCCGCTGCTGGGCTGCATCCGTTTCACGCCCCCTGCGGGGTGATGCTGAACGAGGGGAACATGCCGTACAGCAACTGCGTGCGCTGCTCCACCTGTGACGGCTTCCCGTGCCTGGTGCACGCCAAGTCGGACGCAGAGGTGCTCGGAGTACGGCCCGCGCTCGAGCACCCGAATGTGACGCTGCTGACGAACGCGCGGGCGCTCGCGCTCCGGACCGATCCGTCCGGCACCGCTGTGACCGAGATCGAGGTCGAACGCGAGGGCGAGCACGAGACGTACGCGGCCGACATCGTGGTGGTCTCGTGCGGTGCGGCGAACTCGGCCAAGCTGCTGCTCGCCTCGGCGAACGACAAGCACCCGAACGGCCTGTCCAACGGCTCGGACCAGCTTGGGCGCAACTACACGTTTCACAACAGCCAGGCCGTGTTGGCTCTCTCCAAGGAAGAGAATCCGACCGTCTTCCAGAAGACCCTCGGGGTGAACGACTTCTACTTCGGCAGCGACGACTTCGAATTTCCGCTCGGCAACATCCAGATGGTCGGCAAGTCGTCGGCCGACATGTACCGCGGCGAGAAGCCGCTCGAGACCAAGCTCGCGCCGCAGCGAACGCTCAACACCATGGCCCGCCATGCGGTTGACTTCTGGCTCTCGACGGAGGACCTGCCGCGACCGGAGAATCGAGTCACGCTGGACCGTGACGGGAACGTGCGGATCAGCTACACCCCGACCAACGGGGAATCCGTGAAGCAGCTGTACCACAAGCTGAAGGGGCTGCTCAAGCAAACCGGGATGGAGCCCGACCACCTGGTTCCACGTCATGCCTACCTCAAGACCGACATCCCGGTGGCAGGGGTGGCGCACCAGGCCGGCACCTGCCGGTTCGGCTCCGACCCCGGGACATCCGTGCTGAACGTGGACTGCCGGGCCCATGAGCTGGACAACCTCTACGTCGTCGACACGAGCTTCTTTCCGAGCATCGGCGCGGTCAACCCGGCGCTCACCGCGATGGCGAACGCGCTGCGGGTCGGCGACCACCTGCTCGAGCGACTGGGCGGCCAGCGGGGCGAGCCAGGTGACCGCGCCCGGCGGACGTCGCGTCGTGATCGTCGGTGGCGGCTTCGCCGGCCTCGGCTGCGCGAAGCGGCTGGCGAAGCATCGTGACGTCAACGTCACGCTGCTCGACCGCAACAACTACCACCAGTTCCTGCCACTGCTCTACCAGGTCGCGACGTCCCAGCTGGCCGCCGGCGAGATCGCGTTCTCGCTGCGCAAGCTGTTTCGCAACCGCCCGAACGTCGACGTGAAGATGACGGAGGTGCGCGTCGATCGACCCCGAGGCCGGCATCGTCACCGACGAGGACGGCCGGACCTGGGCGGCGGACGCGATCGTGCTGGCGGCAGGGTCGCGCGCGAACTTCTTCGGGACGCCGGGCGCCGAGGAGCACGCGTTCCCGCTCTATTCGCTCCAGCACGCGACCTGGCTGCGCTCGCGGATCCTCGGCGTGTTCGAGGCCGCCGACCGTGACCCCACGCTGATCGAGCGAGGGGCGCTCAACTTCGTCATCGTGGGCGGCGGCGCGACGGGCGTCGAGACCGCGGGCGCGCTGGCGGACATGATCGCGCGGACGATGACCGCCGAATACCACGATCTCGAGGTCAAATCGGCGCGAATCCACCTGGTGGACCTCGGGCACCACCTGCTCGGCCCGTTCTCGCCCAAGGCGCACGAGCTATGCCGAGCGCGTTCTTCGCGAGCGCGGGGTGGAGCTCCACCTCGACACCAAGGTCGCCGAAGTCGCGCCCGGGCACGTGAAGCTCGGGGACGGAACGGAGATCAAGACGAGGTGCGTGGTCTGGGCAGGCGGGATCACAGGCGCCAGAGCTGGCGGCGACGGCGGGCGTGCCGCAGGGACGCGGCGGGCGGATCGACGTGAAGGACGACCTGACGGTGGAGGGCTTCCCGAACCTCTACGTGGTCGGCGACATCGCGAACATCCCCGGCCCCGACGGCAAGCCGCTGCCCCAGCTCGGCTCCGTGGCGCTGCAGGCGGGCGCGTGGGCAGCCGACAACCTGCTCGCCGACTTCGCCGGGCAGCCCGGCGAAGCCGTTCAACTACAAGGACAAGGGCATCATGGCGATGATCGGGCGCAACTCGGCGATCGCGGCGATGGGCCCGAGGCGCCGTGAGGTGCACGGCCTGTTCGCATTCGCCGCCTGGCTGGGCGTC
Organism: uncultured Solirubrobacterales bacterium; assembly: GCA_963785085.1. Classification (GTDB taxonomy): domain Bacteria; phylum Actinomycetota; class Thermoleophilia; order Solirubrobacterales; family JBBDJG01; genus CAWACB01. The sequence goes on from CAWAUD010000018.1 coordinate 25,060, forward strand.
CACGCGATGCTCATGACCGGCATCCGGAATCGCATTCAGACCTTCGTCGACTGGGCGTGGAGCTACTTCTCGGTCACGCGCGGCCCGCAGAACCTGGACCGCACCGAGGCCGCGCGAGATCGACTGGTCCACGGACGGCGCCACCCCGAGCGTCACGACCGCCGCAAAGTAGGCCACGCCCGTGCTGGCCGACGTCGCGAGCTTCGCTGCGTCCTCGCAACTGGCCCCCGCGCGGAGCCAGATGGCGTTCACGCTCGGGTTCCACATCATCCTCGCGTCGATGGGCGTGGCCTTCCCGGCGATGATGCTGATCGCGAACTACCGCGGGCTGCGCACGAACGACGCCGACGCGCTGCTGCTCGCCCGGCGCTGGTCGAAGGTGGCGGCGGTGACGTTCGCGGTCGGCGCGGTGACCGGCACGGTGCTGTCGTTCGAGTTCGGGCTGCTGTGGCCGGAGTTCACCGGACGGTTCGGCGAGGTGTTCGGCGTCCTGTTCGCGATCGAGGGGATCTTCTTCTTCCTCGAGGCGATCTTCATCGCGATCTACATCTTCGGCTGGAAGCGGCTGTCGCCGTGGGCGCACTTCTGGACGGGCGTGCCGATCGTGATCAGCGGCCTCGGCGGCGCCTTCTCGGTCGTGGCCGTCAACTCGTGGATGAACCAGCCGCAGGGCTACACGCTGACGAACGGCAAGGTCACGGACGTCGACCCGCTGAAGGTGATCTTCAACCCCGCGGTGCCCTACGAGGTGCCGCACATGATCCTCGCCGCCTACCTCGTGACCGGCTTCCTGGTCGCGTCGGTCTACGCGGTCGGGATGCTGCGCGGGCGGCGCGACCGCTACCACCGCCTCGGGCTGCTGATCCCGCTGACGGTCGCGTGCATCGCGACGCCGATCCAGTTCGCCGTCGGCGACACCGCGGCGCGCGCGATCGCCGACGATCAGCCGATCAAGTTCGCGGCGATGGAGTGCGTGCAGGAGACCTCCACCGACGTGACCGAGTACATCTACGGCCGCTGCACCAGCGACGGCGTCAAGGGCGGGATCGGCATCCCGGGCTTCGACTCGTTCCTGGTCGGGTGGAGCACCAGCACGCAGGTCACCGGCCTCGACACCGTGCCGCCGGACGACCGCCCGCCTGCGAACACGATGCTGCACTGGGCGTTCGACACGATGGTCGGGATCTGCTCGGTGCTGATCGCGCTCGGGCTCTGGTTCGCCTTCGTGTGGTGGCGCAGGCGCGACATCCCGAAGACGAAGTGGTTCCTGCGCGCGGTCGCCGTGTCCGGCGTCGCTGGCGATCGTCGCGCTCGAGTGCGGCTGGATCGTGACCGAGGTCGGCCGCCAGCCGTGGATCGTCTACAACGTGATGCGCACCGAGGACGCCGTCACCGGCGCGAGCGGCGTGTGGGTGACCTTCTCGCTCGTGCTGGCGCTCTACGCCGTGCTGGGAGCGGCGCTCGTGATCACGCTGCGCGCGATGGCGCGCGCGCTGGCGCGAGGCGCGGCGGCCGACGACACCGACGTCCCGTACGGGCCACGACGCCGCCTGCCCGACAGGTCGGATCCGGAGGACGCGCGATGAGCAAGGCGGACGCGGTCGCGGGGGTCTGTGGATCGGCGCAACGCTCTACGCCGTGTTCGGCGGCGCCGACTTCGGCGCCGGCTTCTGGAGCCTCGTCGCCGGAGGCGGCGAGCGCGGCAAGCGCCCGCGCGAGCTGATCGACTGGGCGATCGGGCCGGTCTGGGAGGCGAACCACGTCTGGCTGATCTTCGTGCTCGTCGTGCTCTGGACCGCGTTCTCGGAGCGCGTTCGCGTCGATCTTCTCGACGCTGTTCATCCCGCTCAGCCTCGCCGCGCTCGGGATCGTGCTGCGCGGCGCCGGCTTCGCTTTCCAGGGGACGGCGCGCAGGCTGCGCGGCCGGGTGGCGGCCCAGCGCCTGTTCGGGCTCTCGTCGCTGCTGACGCCGTTCTTCATGGGGACCGTCGTCGGCGCGATCGCGTCGGGACGGGTGCCGGTCGGCAACGCCGCCGGCGATGCGGTCACCAGCTGGCTGAACGCCGTCTCGCTGCTGGTCGGCGCGCTGTTCGTCGCGACCAGCGCCTACCTGGCGGCCGTCTTCCTCGTCAGCGACGCCCGCCGGGCAGGTGCGGCGGACCTCGAGCGCTACTTCACCTCGCGGGCGATCGTTGCCGCGCTGGCTGCGGGTGCGCTCGCGATCGCCGGCCTGATCGTGCTGCACTCCGACGCGCGGTACCTCTACGACCGCCTGACCAGCGAAGCCCTGCCGCTCGTGTCCTGGTCTCGCTCGTCTGCGGGGTCGGGGCGCTGGTCCTGCTCCACCGTCGCAGCGCCCGGGGCACGCGCCCGCTGGCCGTGGGCGCCGTGGTCGCGGTGGTCTGGGGATGGGGCGTGGCGCAGTTCCCCTACCTGCTGCCCGAGAGCTGACGATCTCGCAGGGCGCGGCCCCGAGCGACACCCTGACGATGGTGCTGATCGTCTTCGGCGTCGCGGTCGTGCTGGTGCTGCCGGCGCTCGCGCTCCTCTACACACTCGCGCAGCGCGACATGGTCACCGAGAGCGAGGGGCCACGAGCGAGCGCCTGAGCGCGGCCGAGTTCCGCGCGCTGTTCGAGGAGCTGCGCAACTGGGACGCGTGGCCGGAGCATCCGGAGCGCGGCGCGCTCAACAACCTCGGCGCCGGACCGGATCGTGGCCGCGGCCGGCCTGGTGCGCAGCGGAGAGACGGTGACGCTGAGCCTGCCGCTCAGTACCGAGGCGCGCCCGGACTCTCCGCAGCCCGCCGACTACCGGATGACGATGATGCCGGACGAGGACATCGGCCTCGGCAGCGTGCGGTTCGCCAAGGACTACATCGGCGCCGACTACCACAACGAGGGCCACACCCACATCGATGCCTTCTCGCACGTCGTCGTACGAGGGATCGCTTCTACGGCGGCGCGCCCGACACCTCCGTGACCGCGCGAGGGCGCCGGGTCAGGCTCGATCGACCTGCTCGAGAACGGCCTGATCGGGCGCGGGCGTGTTGCTCGACATCGCGCGGCTGCACGGAGTCCCGTGGCTCGAGGCCGGGATGCACGTCCGCGGCGAGGATCTGGAGGAAGCCGAGCGGCGCCAGGGCACGACCGTCGGGCAGGGCGACATCCTGCTCGTGCGGACGGGGCACGCGGCGCACGTCGCCGCCCATCCGGAGGAAGCAGAGAGCGGAAAACCCGGACTGCATCCGACCGTGGCTCGTTTCCTCGCTGCGCGCGGCGTCGCCGCACTGGGATCCGACGGCAACAACGACGCGGCGCCCAGCATCACCGAGGGCGTCGGCTTCCCGATCCACGTCCTCGCGCTGAACGCGCTCGGAGTGCACCTGCTCGACTACCTGCAGTTCGAGGACGTGGTGCCGGTCTGCGAGCGCGAGGGGCGCTGGGAGTTCCTGTTCGCCGGCGCCCCGCTGCGCGTGCGCCGCGGAACCGGCTCGCCGCTGAACCCGATCGCGGTCTTCTAGCCGCCTACTCCCGTCTCAGCCGCCGCGGGACCACGTTGCTGACGACCACCGCGACGACCGTCACGAGGTAGATCTGGCCGAACAGGGCCTCGGTGACGGTCAGCATGTGGCCCACGTCGGAGCGGGCGGTGAAGTCGCCGTAGCCGGTGGTCGTGAGTGTCGTGAAGCTGAAGTAGACGGACCGCTCCGGAGTCCAATCGTCGCCGCCGGCGAAGAACGGGTCGCCGCCTAGGTTCTCGAACGCGCCGTATGCGAACGCGAAGAACATCCCAGCCAGCATGTAGAAGCACAGTGCTCCCATAACGACCTCGATGGTCACCTCCCCGTGCTTGCGGAGACTGCGCAAGACCCCGACGACGATGGACGGAGGTGCGAGCAGGATCAGGAGCCCGTTGGTGATCGCAACCGCGCCCGCAATCGCGTCGCCCTTTCCGAGCGCAAGCGCCAGCGCGGCCGCCACGACGATGGCACCGACGATCACCGCGGCGCGCTTCAACCGAAAAGCCGGCATGTCGGCTGACCAGAAGGCGAGCAGGAGGGTTCCGCCCAGCAGCGCGGTGACGACGGCCTCCGTCAGGTCGCTCTGAGGGACGGTGCCCTGGAGCACCACCGAGAGGGCGATCGCGCCGAGCAGCAGGCCGAACCGCGCGCGGCGCTGGCCCTCCTCCGCGTTTGCCGCTGTGGCCCCGGACACCGCGCCAGTATCGAACCTGCGCCTGACGCCAAGGCGGGACGACTCGGGTTACGTCTTGCCAGCCTGCGTCGGCGTAGATGTCTCGGCGGCTTCCTGGACCCGGCTCTCGAGCGCGGCATCGAGCTCGACTCCCATCAGCAGCGTCAGGTTCGTGAGCCACAGCCAGATCAGCCCCGCGACCGTCGTACCGAGCGCGCCATACGTAGTGTCGTAGCTCGCGAACGCGTTGACGTACACCTCGAAGCCGACCGACACCACCATCCAGACCACCACCGACGCGGCGCCCCCCGGCGTCAGCACCCTCCAATCGGTTGCCGTGCGCTCTCCGCTCGGAGAAGTGCGGAAGAGGATGCCCACAGCGAACGTCACCACGACCAGTAGCGCCGGCCACTTCGCGACCCCGTAGACGTCGAGCACCGTGTCGCCGATGCCCAGCTCGTCGCCGATCGACTTGGCGAACTGCCCGGTCAGGGCGATCAACAGCAGTGCCAGCGAGATCAGGATCAGGATCCCGACGGTCAGGGCCATCCGGAGCGGCCAGGCGCGCCATGCCGGTCGCCGCTCCACCCCCCAGATCGTCGCCGACGCCCGGAAGAAGGAGCCGACGTAGGCGGAGGCTGTCCAGATGACCGCGATCAGGCCGGTGCCCAGCAGGACTCCCGACCGGGTGTCGTTCTGGAGCAGCGTGGTGATCGGCTCCCGGACGACCTGGTCGCCGTTGCTCGGACCCACGTCATGGACGATGTCGAGCACGCTGTTGACCGTCGCCTGGTTTCCGAAGAGGCCAATCACCGAGAAGAGCACCAGCAGGGCGGGGACGAGCGCCAGGACTCCGTAGTAGGTGAGCGCCGCGCCGCGGTCGACGAGCTCGTGTTTGCCGGCCCGGCGGACCATGACCGCCAGCGGCCGGGTCCGCCGGCCGGACATTGCCGCTTCCTCTGCCCGGCCCAGCCGGCTGGCCGCGGCTGCCCGTATTCCGGTCAGCCTCGACGATCGCCGGCTCTCGTCCAAGGTCAGCTGGGTGCCGGGCTCGGCTCCGGATCCGCCGCCACGGCCTGACTCGCCGCCTGCCCCGCAAGCGATCGGCGCCAGCCCATGAGGATCTGGTGCACCGCCGCAGCGCCGACGATCGGATCCGTGGCGAGCGGCAGGTGCGGCGGGTGCAGGATGAACGGATTGGTCTGAGGACCGCCGAGGCCGCCGTGGAAGGAAATCAGCTCCTCGAACGCGCAGCCCTCGTCGAGCACCGGGTCATAGAAGCTGCCGACCATGATGTCCGCGACGTGCGCGAAGCCGTCCGTGCGCAACAGGTGGCCGGGCGCCCCGGGGGAGAGGCCCGCAAGCGGATCCTCGCCCTCGACGCGGTCACCGTTCAGGTACCTGGCCCCGCCGGCGCCGAGCACCACCGCGCCGTCGCTGGCCGAGCGCACGAGCAGCCACCCGACGTGCGGATGCTCGCGCAGCGCCGGGATCAGCTCGGGGTGGCGCTCCTGTATCTCCTCCAGCGTCAGCCGCCGGCGCTCCTCCATCAGATAGATGAGACCGAGGTTCCCCGAACCGAGCACGACGACGTCGCGGTCGGACACGTCGTTCTTCGCCCGCTTCTCGCCCTTGCGCCCCGTGGCCTCGGTGACAGCGTGTCCCACCATCGCGGTCTGCTCGTCGCCGCCCATGAAGTCGTCCACAGCGCCGCCGACTGAGGGAGCGCTCGACGAGGTCGTCGAGGCCGTAGCCGTTGCGCTGCTTGAACGTCGCCCCCTGCGTCTGGCCGTGGTCGGAAAGGACGACGATCTCGTAGGGCCGCGGGGCATATGCGCGCGCGCGCTCGATGCGGGCGAACTGCTGGTCGAGCTTGCGCAGCGCCTCCATCGTGTCGACGCGCTGGAGGCCGGAGTGGTGGGCGACCTCGTCGTAGCTCGAGAACGTCGCGTAGACGGCGGGGCGCCCGCGCATCATGTCGGTGAGCACTCCGTAGACGATCAGGTCCCGGACGATCACGCACATGACGCCGCGCAGCAGAGGGTAGATACCGCCCCGGTGGCCGCGCGGGCGGACGTCGCGGCGCTTCGCCCGGGCGGACGCGGTCAGCTCCAGGCCGATCTCCCAGAAGAACAGGACGAGCGCGCGTGAGACGTTGAAGCCGTTGGCGAAGAACGCGCGGTAGCCCGGGTTCGACTGCTTCTCCTCCTCCATGCGGCTGACGGTGAGGATCACCTCCTCGGCCTCGCCGGAGAGCAGGTTGCCGCGGCTTGCGCCGCCGTCCACGAGCAGCCCCGACCCGGCGTGGCGGCGCTCGATCTCCGCGCAATCCGCCGGCGCCGAGCAGGTCATCATCGTTCCCGTCTCCTTCTCGACCCACCGGAAAGCGGGGATGTCCTCGTTGGAGCCGAGCAGGATCCCGGCCTGGCTGGCGCCCGTCTGCGAGGAGAGGTCGGGCTCCCAGTCCGCCAGCTTGTAGCCGTGCTCGGAGATCCAGCGGCCCATCGTCGGTGCGCTCCCGTCGCGGATCGCGTTGCGCAGGATCGAGAGCGCGAGGCCGTCGATCTCGAGGAAGAGAATTCCTGGCGCGTCGGTGTGAGTGGGTGTTCCTTGCCGGCGCGCCACGCGGCGAATCACGCGCACCGTGTACTCGTCGTCGTCGTTGGTGCCCGCGATCACCTCGAGTACGAGCGAGACCGCCGTCATGACGAGCGCCGCCAGGAGTGCGTCCCCGACCGAGTTGACCTGAAACTGACCAGGCAGCGCCTGGTCGGCAAGTATCAGAGCGGCCGCGTCTGCGAACAGGATCAGAAGAAAGCCCGTGATGAGCGTGAAGGGCAGCCGCAGCGACGCCAGTACCGGCGGCAGCACCGCGTTGATGACCGCGATCGCGGCGGCCACGACGATCGATGCGGCCGGGTCCAGGAGCGTTACCCCGGGAAGCAGCGCCGCCGCCACGTACAGCGAGGCGGCGGAGAGCAGCCAGCCGAGCGCGACGTGCAGCGGCCGGAACCGGGGCCGTGCCGGCTCCCACCGCACCGGCGCGCCGTAGGCGTGCGAGGTCACGCCGGAATCGTATTTGAGCCCACCCGGCCGGCATCACCCAGATCGGGCGATTTCGTGTGCTTCAGCGGGCGAGGCCCGGGTGGCGCACCGACCCTTCGAACAGCGACGGCGGGCTGAGCTCGAGCGGCGTCTGGCACTCCGGGCAGCGCTCGATGCCGGCCAGCAGCCCGGCGTGATCCTCCATCGACGCGCGGCAGTTGGGGCAGTGCATGTAGGCCGGCGCCTCCTCGAGCTCGGGGGCGGGAGCCGATACTCGGCTGCGCCACCGCCATCAGGCCATCCAGGCCGCTCAGCGCAAATGCCCGCTGCACCTGGCGTTGCCCGGGAACGACGGTCATCGGGAACCCATCCGAGCGGGACCTGTTCCAGAGGTCCAGGACCGACTTGAGGCCGACGGAGTCGATGAACACGAGTTCGCTCAGGTCCAGGACGAGCCGGTTGAACCGGTGCTCGAGCGCCTGATAGGCGCAGCTGTTGAAGTCGTCCCGCGTGGCGACGTCAAGCTCACCCCGCACTTCGAGGTGCAGAGTGCCGTCTTCCCACCGGGCGCCGGTGGTGAACGGATTTCCCTCCATTTGAACCCCCATCCTGCTCGCGTGCAACCTCGGCCGGTGATTAGCCGGCTTCCCGGCCCTTACCCGGCGCCCGTTCTCCTCATGCCTTCGGCGTCAGTTTCAAAACACCGGTCCCTGCGCAATCGTGGTCATCCCTGCATTTTTTCGGCCGCGGACAACTCGCTCTTGACCGATCGGTGCTAGGTTGAGCGCTTCTCCGGGGGGTTTGTTGGTAGGGCTTCATATTCGGTCTTCGTCCTGGCTCTTGGCAGCGCTGATCGCGGTGCTGTGCTCGTGCGCCATCGGCGCCGCGCCGGCCGGCGCCTACGACTTCAACGCCAACAACACCGTGAAGCCGCTCGGCCCACCGGTGACGATGTTCGACTACTCGGCGCAGGCGTGCGAGGAGGTCGATATCCCTGACGCCCCGGCGCGGGCGATCAACGACGACGGGAAGGTGAGCCTGTTCGCGTCGCACTACGTCACACGCCTGAAGACCGGCCCCAGCCTGCGCGCCGCGACCCCGACCTGTGCGGTCACGATGGGTTCGCCCTACAACGCAGATCCGTCGGCGTTCGCGGACCGCGAGTGGGTCAGCTCGCCGTACATCCTGCCGGGCGGCAAGGTCATGGCGCTGATGCACGAGGAGTACCAGGGCAGCACCCACCCCGGCATGTGCCCGTCGGCCGACTACTTCAAGTGCTGGTGGAACGCCATCACGCTGGGGGTCTCGAACGACCGCGGCGCGACGTTCCAGCACGCATCGCCCTCGCCGACGAACCTGGTCGCCGCAGCGCCCTATCGCTACCAGGCCGATAGCGGGCCGGCCGGCGTGATGATGCCGAGCAACATCATCAAGTTCAGCAGCGACAACATGTACTACGTCATGGTCGCCGTCCAGGGCTACGGGGCGCAGGAGGCCGGCACGTGCCTGATGCGGACCGACGACCTCACGAATCCGCGCTCATGGCGGGCCTGGGACGGCACCGGCTTCAACGTCTCCTTCATCAACCCGTACGTCGACACGGCCGCCGATCCCGCCCAGCACGTCTGCGAGCCGGTGTCTGTGAACGAGATCGGCATGATGAGCTCGAGCGTCCACTACAACCTCTACCTCAACAGCTTCGTGTTGATCGGCCAGTCGGGCGACACGTTCAGGACCAGGACGGAGGATCCCGGGATCTACTGGTCGACTTCCCCCGACATGATCCATTGGACGCCCGCGAGGCTGCTGATGAAGAGCGAGCTTCTGTGGACGCACGAGTGCGGCGATTCGGATCCGATCATGCATCCCTCCCTCCTGGACCCCTTCACGTCGTCCCCGAACTTCGAGATCGGCGGCCGCCAGATGGACCTCTTCTTCACCCAGTTCCACTGGCAGTACGACAGCTGGCACTGCTGGATGGGCATGGATCGCGACCTGATCCGAATTCCAATCGAGTTCAACAAGCAACCCATCTGCTCGACGCTCGTGGCAAAGCCGGCCTACCTGCCGACGACTCGCAGCTTGTCCCTGGTCACCCTCAGCGGCGCGACCGAGCCCGACGGGGAGTCCATGACGATGAAGATCAACTCCGTGAGCCAGAACCAGCCCGTCACCGGGCCAGGCGACTCCAGCTCGCCGGACGCCATGAGGACCAGCTCGCCGAACCAGGTGCTGCTGCGGGCGGAGCACGGCGCTGATGGCGGTCGGGTCTATCGCATCAACGCGACGGTCACGGACAGCAAGGGCGCCCTCTGCACGTCCGTCGTAAAGGTCGCCGTGCCGCGCAACGCGGTGGACACGTCCGCCTCCTACGGCTCGTTCAAGGTCAGCCGGTAGCGCTTCTGCGGCGCTCCAAACCCGCACCGCCCGGGGCAGTTCACCTCCTTCCGCCAGGCCGCGCTCAGCCGATCGGCCGAGAGGGTGGCGTGCGGTCGATGCAGGAGGCGGAGGTGACGCTGCCGGCCACGGTGGTCCGGTCCTTGTGGCACCCGGAATACCTCGAGCGCCTGGCGCGGGCCTACTGGCGCTACCTGAGCCGGATCTCGCTGCACCTGTTGCGGGTCGTGTACGCCCCGGAGTCGCGCACCGTGGTGGTGTTGTTCCGGCCCTTCGCGCTGCTTCGCTTCCACGCACCGGACTACGAGATCGGTGACGATGGCGGGACGGTCACCTGGCGCATCGACCGGGGGCTCCTGGTCCAGCGCTCGCGGCGCGGGGAGGGCCACCTGTCGATCTCGGTGCGGCGCTTGCCGGACGACGGCGCCGGCGCGGAGGCAGAGCGGCTGCGCGTCTCGGTCGAGGTGCGCAACTTCTATCCGTGGCTGCGCGGGTCGGGACGGTTCTCGCGCTTCGGGACGCTGCTCTACGCGCAGACGCAGATGCGGATCCACGAGTTCGTCACGCGCGGTTTCCTGCGCGACCTGGGGCGCCTCGACCTGCCGCCCTCGCGGGTCGGCGCGCTTCCGGGCGAAATTCAGGCCGATCCAGCGTATAAAGCAGGCGCGCCATGAGCCTCTCGGACCTTCCAGCTCACGTCATCAGGCCGGCGGCGGGAGAGCCGCAGGGGACGCTCGCCCTCTTCCACGGCCGCGGCGCCGACGAGCACGACCTGTTGCCGCTGCTCGACATGCTCGATCCCGAACGGCGGATGGTCGGGGTCACCGCACGCGCGCCCCTGTCGCTGCCGCCCGGCGGGGCGCACTGGTACGTCGTGCGCCGCGTCGGTTATCCCGACCGGGAGACATTCGATGCGACGTTCCAGCTTGTGGAGTCATGGCTCGACGGGCTCGTCGAGGAGACCGGCGTGCCGCTCGAGCGCACGGTGCTCGGTGGCTTCTCACAGGGGGCGGTGATGTCGTACGCGCTGGGCCTCGGCGCCGGGCGTCCGGCGCCAGCGGCCATCCTGGCGCTGAGCGGGTTCCTGCCGGAGGTCGAGGGCTTCGAGCTCGATCTCGAGAGCCGGCGCGGGCTGCCGGTGGCGATCGGCCACGGGTCCCATGACCCGGTGATCCCGGTGGAGTTCGGGCGCGCCGCGCGCGACGCGCTCAGTCAGGCCGGCCTCGACGTCACCTACCGGGAGTCGCCGATGGCGCACACCATCGACCCCGGCTACATCGACGACCTGCGCCGCGAATGGCTGCCCGCCGTCAGCGAGTCAAGCGAACGCTGATCGTGCGCTCCGCGGTGCGGCCCGCGCCGTCGCGGGCGGTGACCGTGAGGGCCAGGCGCGGCCGCCGGCCCGGCGTCCAGCGATCTGCGCGCCGCGCGCAACGCGTCGCGCGACAGCTTGAGCGGGATCCTGACGGTGGCATTCGCAGCCGCCGTCTTGGTGACGGGGCCGACGCCGAACGTGCGCGACCGGCCGACCTTCGTGGAGGCGGTCAGCTTGCCGGCGGCAACCAGGCTCCCGTTGATGTCCATTCGCGCCTTGACCCACATCTTTCGAAGCGACTGTTTGCGGCGGCAATAGACCAGCTGCGAGGGCGGCTGGCCCTCATCGGCGAGGTTGCTTCCCGTTGCGGTCCCGGCCGCGCCGATCTGGATGCGGAACACATCCGTGAACTCGATCCGCGGGCAGTCCGGGAAGCACCGGTGGTCGGAGCCTGCGACATGCACGTAGTAGGTGCCGGGCAGAAGCCGCAGGGTGTCCCGGAAGGTCGTGTCGTTGCGACCAAGGTTCGAGAACGACACCAGCGCCCGTTGATGGAAGTAGCCGTACTCGGTCACGCCCGGCTCGGTCGCGATCTGGATGAACTCCGCGCCCACGGCCTCCGGAAGCGTCCAGCGCGCGGTCACCTCGCTGTCGACGGCGCCCACCGAGGTCAGCACGGGCGGCCGTGCGCTCGCATCGGCGGCGAGCACGGCGGGGAGGAGGATCGCCAGAGCGAGCGCGATCGCGGCGCGGCGCACGGTCATCGCTGGGCCGCCTGCCTGTCGCGCTGCGCGCGCTGCTTCAACCCGCGCAGGCACCCCTGGTAGTAGGGCGCGACGAGGTCGGGGTTCGCCTTCTCGAACAGGTTCGCGTAGAAGCGGGCGACGTCCTCGGGGCTGCTCTGCACCAGGTCGTACTCGTGGCGGATCTGGTCGACCCCGAAGATGAAGCACGTCTGCTTGCCGGCCTTGTAGACGTCGCGGCTGACCCGCTTGCGGCTCTTGCGCTTGCCCGTGCGCTCGGGGGTGTCACCGGTCGCAGGGGAAACCGGTCGCGATGCGCGGTCGCTGCCCTTGTCCTTGCTGCTCCCGGATCCGCTGTCCGAGGTGGTGCCCCGCGGTGCGGCTGCGCCTCCGGTGCTCGGCGCCGCCGGCTCCTTGCCCGGCAGGTCGTTCGTGCGGGTGGTCTTGCTCGTCGCAGCGCTCACGGTTTGATCGTCGGAGCTGTCTCCGCTCCCACAGGAAGCGCATAGGAGCCCCAGCGCCACGAGCGCCATGGCCGCGATTGTGACCCTTGCGATCAAGCCCCCACTGCCCTTCGCTCCGTCAACGATAAGTGGTCGGCGAGCGCGCTGCGCGTGCTGGTGGCCGCCTTCCCGAGAACTTAAAGCGAACCCCGCGTGGCGGTCAGCCGGCTCAGACGCCGTCGTGAACCGTCGTGTTCCCTGAGGTCGAGGGCGCCACCTCGAACGGAATCGTGGGGCACGTCGGGTTCGGCCCGGGCGGCGGAGTCAGGAAGCCGGTCGCGGCGTCGGGAAGCTCGTCTGCTCCCTCGCCGTTGTCGACCACCTTCGAGAGCACGCCGAAGCCGGGTGGCGCGAGGTTCGTGTTCGAGTCGATCACGACGGCCCGCAGCCACGCCTGGTTGCCGACCGCCGTCAGGCACACGATGTCGCCGGAGATGTTCACCGTGCCGGAGGGGGTGCTGAAGATGTCCATGTAGAAGTGGCCCTGCGCCGGCACACCGGTGCCGCTCGGGCTGTCGCTCGAGCCGTTGTTGTGGATCTGCCCCGGATAGGAGCCGAGCGGGGTCGGAAGGGTCAGCTTCAGGGTGCCCGTTACGAAGTCCTTCGCAGGGCCCTGTCCGTTCGAATGCGAGGCTTGCGCCATGGTTGGCACCAGCCCGGCTACCAAAGCCGAGACCGCCAGGAGGCCTAGCAGTCTGCGCATGTCCCCCCTCCTAAGAAAGACGGCGCTTTGCCTTGGCGCCACCCTTTCACAATGGCTGTCCCCAAGTCAAGGCACGCAACGGCGCATGTCATGGCACGAAAAGACCCTGGCGCATGAAGACCGTCTCGTCCCCGTCGCCGCACGTCGGCGGGCACCCGGTGTCGAAGCCGGTTCCGTTCGCCCCGGGGTCGTACACGCGCATCTGCCCGATCTCCAGGATCGCCCGCTTGCCCTCGACGATCGCGCCGGGAAGGAGGCTGTTGACCGTGGTGGTCGTGTCGCAGCTCCCGCCTTCCGCGGTCGGCGTCGCGTTGCACTGAACGGGAAGGTCGAGCGGGAAGTTCTGCACCGTCGCGGCGTCGCCGGTCGCGCCACCGTTCATCCGGTCGGTCAGTCGCACCGTGGTGCGCAGGACGAGGCGTCCTGCGAAGTCCTCGGTCGCCCCACCGGGGCACGCTGCCCCGCCTCCGGGACCGCAGCGAACGTCGTTGATGTGGATGATCGCCGAGAGGTCCGCGTCGCTCGGCCCGCCGGGAGTGCCGACCAGAGCGACCAGCTTCACGTACGACGCCGAGTTCACGGGGAGGCCGTTGTGATCGGGCGTCCCGAGCGTCAGGACCTGCGACTGGGTGCGCGAGTACGGCGTGTTGCTGTCCGAGCACGAGCCGAAGATCAGCGGCGGGGAATGAACGCGGTCCGGCAGCGCGCACGTCTGGAAGGCGGGCACCAGCGAGAGACGCAGCGGTGACGCGCCCTTCGGTCGCGGATAGCCGCTGATCGGCGCCTCGCGCGAGTACACGTCCGAGACCGAGTCCGTGTCTCCGGAGACGAGCGATTCCTCGGTCTGGAAGAACACCCGCGTCCCATCGAGGGATGAGGCGCGGAACAGGGCCAGCGAGGGCAGGTTCGTAGCCGCCGGACCGGTCGAGATGAGAGTCGTCGCGTAGGCCGCTCGCTCGTAGATGTCGAGCCAATTGGCGTCGAGGTCGTCGGCGGTCTCCTTCTCGTACGTCGCGAAGAAGACCCTCGTGCCGTCGGCCGAGATCCCGACCAGGCTCGCCGCGTGCGGCCCATTCTGGGAAACCGGGCCGGTTGAGACGAGCGTCGTCACGTCAGCGGTGCGCTCGTACACGTCGATTGCAGAGCTGTCCGTGTCGGCCGGCTCGAGGGCGGCACTCGTGGTGAAGAACACCCTGCCTCCTTCGAGGGAGATCGCAGAGAACGATGCGTCGTCAGAGCTGTTCGCGTTCTGCGAGCCCGTCGAGATCAGGTTGGTGACCCCGCCTGCGCGCTCGTACACGTCGATGCAGGGGACGACCGGCTGGCCGGCGGCGTCATCGCACTGGCCGTCGGTGTCGGACGCGACCAGCGGGTCTCGGGTGACGAAGAACACGCGGCTCCCGTCGCCCGAGCTTCCCGAGTAGTTCGAGTCGTACGGCCCGTTGCCGCCGGACGGCCCCGTCGAGACGTGCTCTGTCACGCCACCCGCGCGCTGGTAGACGTCACGGAAGTTGTCGGTGTCGGACGGCGCGAGCGACTCGCTGGTGTCGAAGAACACCGGCGATCCGCTCGCCCCAACGCTGTCGAAGAAGGCCGCCCGGGGGCCGTTGGCGCTGTAGGTCGAGGTAGAGACGAGGGTCGTCGTGCCGGACTGCCGCTGGTAGACGTCGCGCATGGTGTCCGTGTCCGCCGCCGTGAGCGCCGCGTCGGTGTGGAAGAACACGCTCGAGCCGTCCGGGGTCACGCCGTCGAAGTCGGCTTCCAGCAGCGCGTTTGCGTTCTGAGTTCCCGTCGACACGAGCGACGTGACGCCGCCCGAGCGTTCGTACAGGTCCTTGCGATCGCTGTCCTGGTCCTCGGAGACCAGGCTTTCGTAGGCGACGAAGTAGACGTGCAATCCGTCCTGCGAGATCCCGCGGAAGAAGGCGTCCAGGGCGCCGTTGCCCCCAGCGGGCCCGGTCGAGACGAGCGTCGTGACGCCGCCGGAACGCTCGTACACGTCGCGGTTGCTGTCCGTGTCGGCCGAGGTCAGGCGCTCGTCGGTCTCGAAGAACACGCGCTTGCCGTCCTTGGACACGTCCCCGAACTGGGCGTCGAAGGCGCCGTTGCCCCCGGTGGGCCCGGTCGAGACGAGCGTCGTCACGCCGCCGGAACGCTCGTACAGGTCTATCTGCGTGTCGGTGTCCGCTGTCACCAGCGGCTCGGCGGTGTTGAAGAAGACGCGTGTTCCGTCGTCCGAGGAATCGTCGACGTTGGCGTCGATCGCGGCATTGCCGCCGGCCGGGCCCGTCGACTGCAGATACGTGACGGTGTGGTTGCCGCTGGCGACGCCGGAAAGCGCAAGCGCAGCGACGGCTGCGACCACGGCAGCACCTGAGACTGCCCTGCCGCAACGCCGCGGCAAACGCAACCAGCTCTTCAAGCCACCCTCCCGTCGACCGCCGGCCACCCCTGCGATCACCGGCGAACCCAACCGCGGGCGATGCTAACACCCAAAAGCGCCCCCGGGCAACCGTCTCGGGTGCGGGTCACGGCCCGCGCACCCTCGGGAGAGGCTCGTAGGAGGGCGCGCAGTTTCATGCGTCCGCGGTGCGTGTCCCACCTCCGGCCACATCGAGGTGGGCGATGAAACGGGCGCTATACGCCCGTTAGACCGCCCACCTCGCGCGCCGAGCCGCGGCTGCGCCGAAGTCGCCGCAAACGTGACGCACATCCGCGCGACTCGTTGCTCCTACGTGCCGGTTTTCGTCCTTTCGGCGGCGTGCTCGGCGGGTGGGGGCCGCCGGGAGTAGCGCATGAAACCCCTCCGTCAGGCGTCCGCCTGCGAATAAAGGGCCGCGGCGGCGCGTCGATACCCCATCTATGGCCATGTCGAGGGGCGAATCCGTCGACCTCATGGACGCACGCGCCCGCGCCGAGAGCCTCGGCGTCGGCGTCCGCATCGCGCTGGCGACGGCGCTGGCGGGGTGGATCTACGCCTTCGCGACCTGGAACGAGCCCCACCGGCGCCCGCTCCTGTCGGTGTTCGGGATCTGGGCCGTGATCGCGCTCGCGGTCTCACTCGTGCCGCGCGAGCGGCTCGCCGCCGGCCCGTGGCGCGAGCCCATCTTCCTCGCATGGAGCGCGGTGAGCATCGCGCTCGCGAGTGCCGCCGTCGCGGTCGACGGTGGAACCGATAGCCCGCTGGTGTTCATCTTCTTCCTGCCGGTGGCGTTCGCTGCGCTCTCCTATCCGCCCGCGGCGGTGGTCGCGGTGGCGGTGGCCGATTACCTCGCCTACGTCGCGGTCGAGCTGCTCTTGGACGGCGAGGGAGCCGCCCAGCTCGGCTGGATGGGCCTCGCGATCGCATCCGTGGCCGGCATGTGCGTCTGGCAAGCGCGGGCGCACGACCGCCGCCGCGATGCGCTCGCACGCGTGTCCCGCGCCGACCCGCTGACCGGCTGCCTCAACCGGCGTGGCTTCGAGGAACGGCTGGATGCGGAGCTGAGCCGGGCGGCCCGCACCGGGCGCCCGCTCGGTGTCGTGATGCTCGACCTCGGAACGCCGGACGCCGGCGCCCAGCCCGACACGGCCGACGAGCTGCTCGAGTGGGCGCTCGAGGTGATGGGGGACGCCGTGCGGCCCATGGACTCCGTCGGGCGGGTAGAGGAGCTGCGCTTCGCGATCGTGGCGCCGGGAGCCGGTCGCGACGACAGCGCGGCGATCGCGCGCCGCCTGCGTGACGCGCTCAGCGAGCGCGCGCCCGCGTCGGCGGGCGTCGCCTGCTTCCCGGCCGATGGGGTGGACCGAGACGAGCTGGAGCGCCACGCCGAGCGCGAGCTCGACCTGCCGGGGGTCGGCAGCAACCGCGGCCGCTGGCGCCACGAGCGGCGCGGAACGAAGGAGCTGAGCTGGGCGACCACCCTGGCGCGCGCCGTCGACGAGCGGATGTCCGTACAGCACGAGCACTCCTGGCGTGTCGCGGAGCTGGCGGTGGGCATCGCGCAGCGGCTCGGGTGGCCGGAATCGCAGATGGAGCTCCTGCGGATGGCGGCGATCCTCCACGACGTCGGCAAGGTCACCGTGCCGGACCATGTCCTGCGCAAGCGTGAGCCCTTGACCGAGCGCGAATGGGAGGCGATCAAGCGCAGCCCGGTGCGCGGCGCCGAGATGGTCGCCCGGATCCAGGGGCTGGAGGAGATCGTCCCGTGGATCCGCCACTCTCACGAGCGCTTCGACGGCAGCGGCTATCCGTCCGGCCTCACCGGCGAGAAGATCCCGCCCGCCTGCCGAGTGATCCACGTGGCGGATGCTTTCGACGCGATGGTGAGCGGCCGTCCGTACCGGGCCGCGGTGGGTACCGAGGACGCGCTGATCGAGTTGCGCCTGCACGCCGGGACGCAATTCGACCCAGAGTGCGTGGAACGGCTGGAGGAGTACTTCGATTCCGTGACGGAATCAGAGTTGTAGAAAGTGAAACGGGCGGCCTTGCGGCCGCCCGTTTCGTCAGTCTCGGTGTGACCCGGTTACGGGCCGCTCGAGATCGTGCAGGGTGCAGTCGGGCTCGGTGGAGCGCCCGGCTGGTTGATGATCGTTGCGCCGTTCTGGTCCTTCGACGTCAGCGTCGCTACACCAGTTGTGGCGTTGGCCACCGCCGTCGCGTAGGAGTACTTGTCCAGCTGACGGCAGTTCAGCCCGTCGAGTGACATCACTCCGTTGGTCGCGGCGAGGCCCAGCAGGCCGCCGACCGCGACGACCTCGTTACGGAACGTGTTGGTCGCGATCGGACCGGTCACGAGCTCCTTAGCGATGGGCGCGGGAGCCGTAAACGTGTCCTTCGAAACCTCGTTCACGAGCGTGGCGTGCGTGTCGGTTGTCAGGAACGACACGTTGTCGATCCCGTTGTTCGAGATGAAGTCCAGGATCTCGTTCCGCTCTGCCGCGTAGCCCTCCCAGCGGTCGTAGGGGAGCACGTGGAACTGCATGATCGGGTCCTGGCTGAGAACGAACTTGTGCCTGGCCGTGGAGTTCAGGAGGTCCGACTTGAACTGCGCCTTCTGAACGGGGCCGAGCATAGTCCGGCTCGGGTTGTTGATCGCTGCGAGGCAGCCCGGAGGCGGCGTCGGCGTCAGGAACAGGTTGAACGGCGGGCTCGACCTGATTGCGGTCGGCAGCGTCGGGCCGAGGTCACCGGCACATACTGTGGTGGCCTCGCTCGAGCGGCATGACCGCATGTCGAGCAGGAACATCTCAACCTCCGAGCCCCACTGGAACTTCCGGTACAGCGGGTCGCCGGCGCACGACGGGTCGTGCGGCAGGCCCGTTTCACGGACGGGGTAGGACTCGAGGAACGCCTGGCGGCCGGCCGCGTACTGAGCCGGGTTGACCGTCGCGGCGTCGTAGTCGTTCACGACCTCGTGGTCGTCCATCGTCGCGTACGTCGACGTGGACTCCATGAGGTTCTTGAGCGCGGCGTAGGCCTGGTTCATCTTGTGCGCGTCCCGGTACTCGGGCAGCGTCGTGGCCGGGCCGGTCGTACGGAAGCTCGAGTCCGCGTAGATCGTGTCGCCGTGGAAGACCCAGGCGTCCGGGTTCTCCGCGTTCAACGCGTCCAGCGTCTCGAAGTTGTTGAACGCCGGAGCGTTGGTGGCCGTGTTGATGTTTCCGTCGGCGTCACCCGTGTAACCGAGGTTCACGTCCTGGGTCGCCCCCGAAGCGGGAGCCGTCTTGAAGTGGCCCACGTCGGACTGCGCCAGCTCGTCCTTCTTGAACTGGAACCAGTAGTCCGTGTTCGGCTGCAGGCCCGTGATGTCGATCTTGAGCGTGAAGCCCTTGGACGCGTCCGTCTTGGATTTGCCCTTGAAAGCCTTCGGCCCTGTGAGGGACGGGTTCGTCCAGCCCTCCACCTTGTAGTTCTCCGCCACGTCGGCGTGAGCCAGAACGATCGCCCTCGAGGAAGTCACGTCTCCACTGGAGACTGGCCCCTGGAAGCTGATCGCGCCGGCCGGCGCGGCGTAGACGCAGCCCGCTGTTGCCAGCATGGCTGACAGAATGAGAAACCTTCGCAAAACCGCCTCCCAGCAGTTGTTTTGAACAGCAACGGCCCCTCCAAGGAGGCCGATACCCCTCCACTTGGCATGCCCCTGCGGCATGCGCTACCTTCGCGACTCTAACATCACGGTCAGCGGGTGTAAACGGTCCTGACCCGCTGATCGGGTTTAGCCTGGGGAGGGGATGGGAACTATTAAAGGCTTTTTTGCGGCCGTCACCGCCGCCGCGGTGCTGGTGATCGCGCCCGCCGGCGCGCTCGCCAATCACGACGTCACAGGACTGGTATCCACCGGGCCGATGGGTGGCAACGGACCGAACGGCGCCGTCTTCCGCGCCGTCTCGGACGACGGCTCGCGCGTGATCTTCCAGACCGCCGAGCCGCTCGTCGCCGGGGACACCGACTCGGCGAACGACGTGTACGAGCGCTCGAACGGGGTGACGACTCTCCTGAGCACCGGGCCGACGGGCGGCAACGGCGCCAACGGTGCGACGTTCGCCGGCGCCTCCAAGGACGCCACGCTGGTCATCTTCCGCACGTCAGAGCAGCTCGTTGCGGGTGACACCGACAGCTCCATGGACCTTTACCAGCGGGCGGCCGGAGTCACGACGCAGGTCTCCACCGGGCCGGCCGGCGGGAACGCGGCCGCGCCGTCCGTGTTCTCCGGCATCTCCGACGACGGAGCGCACGTCTTCTTCCAGACGACGGAGCAGCTGGTCGCCGGCGACACCGACGCCTTCACCGACGTCTACGACCGCTCGGGCGGGACGACGACCCGGATCTCGACCGGGTCGCTGGGCGGCAACGGAGACTTCCCTGCGCAATTCGACGGCGCGACGCCCAACGGGTTGCAGGTGTACTTCCACACCGACGAGCCTCTCGAGGGCTCCGACGTCGACGAGCGCACCGACGTGTACCAGCGCATCGGGAGCACCACGACACACCTGTCGATCGGGCCGGCGGGCGGCAACGGCAATCTCGACTTCGACTACGACGCGTTCTTCGACGGCGTTTCCGCCGACGGGTCGAAGGTCTGGCTCGACACGGACGAGGTGCTGACGGCCGACGACACCGACGAGAGCTTCGACGTCTATGAGCGCTCGGGAGCGTCGATCACGCGCATCTCGGTCGGTTCGACGGGCGGCAACGGCGCATACGACGCGTTCTTCGACGCGGCATCGGCAAACGGCTCGCGCGTGTTCTTCGACACGCTGGAACCGATGGCCGCCGGGGACACCGACGGTGGATCCGACATATATGAGCGCGCGTCAGGAGTCACGACGCTCATGTCGGTCGGTCCGGCGGGCGGCAACGGAGGCCTGTATTCCTCGTTCGCCGCCATCACGAGCGACGGCCTCAACCTCTTCTGGACGTCCCCCGAGCGGCTCACCGCCGACGACACCGACTCCTCGGAAGACGTCTACCAGCGGGTCGGCGGCACGACCACGCGGGTGTCCACCGCGGCAACCGGGGGCAACGCGGAGGTCCCGTCGTTCTACGCCGGCGCGTCGGCCGACGCGAGCCGGGTTTTCTTCTCGACCGAAGAGTCGCTGTCGAGCGCCGACGGTGATGCGTGGACCGACCTGTACGAGCGGAACGCCGGCGCCACGACGTTCATCTCCAAGGGCCCCAACAGCGCGAACGAGGACTTCATGACGCCGTTCTTCTCCGGCGCCTCGGCGGATGGGCAGAAGGTCTTCTTCGAGACCGCCGAGTCACTGCTCAACATCGACACCGACACCGCGCAGGACGTCTACACGGCGACGCTCGGCACGCCCGGCGGATTCGCGCGTCCCAAGGGCGCCACTCCGACGCGCGCGTCCATGGTGCCCGCGTTCGCGGCGTGCACCGCCCCGAACCGGCAGCACGGAGCGGCGCTCGGGTTCGACTCGTGCAATCCACCGGTGCAGGCTTCGCCGCTGCTCACGATCGGGACCCCGGACGCGAACGCCCAGGCCGCCAACTCGAACAACAACTTCGTCCTGCTGAAGACGCTGGGTGCGCCCGGCGGCGCGGACGACTCCGACGTCCAGGTGAGCGCCAGCTTCAACGACATCCGCAACACCAGCGACCTGAGTGACTACTCCGGTGAGCTGCAGGTCGCGGTGGACCTCAACATCACGGACCGCGACCCGCTCAATTCACTGTCCAGCACGATCGCGGCCCTGCCGCTGAACGCAGCCATTCCTTGCACCGTCACCGCGAGCACGACCGTCGGCTCGACATGCTCGGTGACCACCACCGCGGACACGATCGTCCCGGGGATGGTTCCCGAGGGCAAGCGCCTGAACTGGGAGCTGGGTCGCGTGGCCGTCATGGACGGCGGCCCGGACAACCTGGCCTCGACCGCGGACAACAACCTGTTCGCGGTACAGGGCCTCTTCGTGCCCTGAATCGGCGGCCGCGGACCCCTCCGCGGCCACGCTGGACGGCGGCCCCAAACTCGTACTTGCGTCCAGAAAGCTGTGATTTCAGGCCGCGCAAGCCGTTTAGACCTTCAGACTGACGGCGTCGCCAAGCAGGTCGCGCGTCGCTGCCAGGACCGGCCCCGGAGGGGGGTCGAAACGGACTCGGCAAGGAGGCCATGCCCGCACAAGCCACTCCCATGTCCGCAAGGTCAGCGACGGGGCGCCAAGGCGTTCCCGCCTCTGCTGCGGTGTTGCGCCAGGCTCCGGACGAGCGCTTGGTCGCGCTCGTGCAAGAGGGGTCGGCAGCAGCGTTCGAGGAGATATCCGCGCGCTATCGGCGCCGTCTCCACGTGTATTGCGTCCGCCTCGTCGGCCCGGCCCACGCGGAGGACGTCGTGCAGCAGGCGCTGCTGCGCGCCTACCTCTCGCTGCGGCGCGGTGACCTGCGGCACGTCGCGCTGCGGGCGTGGCTGTACCGGATTGCCCGCAACTGCGCGATCGACCTGCTGCGCTCGCGCCCGCCGGAGCACGAGCAGCTCGACCTCGAATTCGACGGCGTGCCCCAGCCGCCCCGCTTGGTCGAGCAGAAGGAGGAGATCGGAACGCTCGTGTCCGCTATGCGCGACCTTCCCGAAGGGCAACGGCGCGCCCTCACGCTGAGGGAGCTGGAGGGGCGCAGCTACAGCGAGATCTCGGCCGAGCTGGGCCAGACCGGCCCCGGTGTCCGGCAACTCATCTTCCGCGCCCGCGAAACCCTGCGGTCCGGCCTCGGCGCGCTTGTGCCGACCGGGTTCCTGCGTCGCATCGCCGGCACCCAGCCGCCGGTCGTGGACGCTCACCATGGAGCCATGGCGGCCAAGCTCTCGAGCGGTGGCGCGCTCGAGGCGGTCGGTGCGATGGCAGCCGCGACGATCACGCTGCTCGCCGGCTCGGCCGTGGCGCCGCCGGCGGCCACTCGAGCCCAGCACGCGCCTCCGGCCCTCAGCGGACCGGTCCACTTCTCGGGACATGAGGCGTTCCGCGTCAGCGGCGGAAGCCGCGCCGGCCGGGACAGCCGCACCGCCTCGATGGCCGCGGTTGGGAGCGATGGCCGCACCCTCACCGGGGGAGCCGGAGTCCCGGTGCCCGACCGCTCCTATTCCTTGGCCGTCCCGGCAGCCGAGCACTCCTCCGCCCGGCATGGCGACGTGCGCGCCGAGGGCGAGCCCAACGTATCGGCGGCGGGCCCAACCGACGTCCAGACGGACGCCGCTTCGCCTGGAGACGGCGCGTCTTCTGGCAGCACCGGCGCGACGGGCCCGACCGGCGCCACGGGGCCGACCGGTCCCGCGGATCCCGGACCGCCTGGCGGCGGCGACGCTCCGCCGGCCGACGGCAACGGCAGCGGCGACGCCAACGCCAACGGTGGCGGGAGCACGCTGAACCTCTTGCTCGGAGACCTCGGCTCATGAGGGTCAGGCGCGGCCTCGTGCTCGCGACCGCCTGCGCGGTCGTGACGGCCCTGCTGCCGGCGGCCGCCGCCGGCGCGGCGACGAACTGCGACACCAAGACGCCGACCGCACTTCACTTCAAGCGCTCCGCGGGCAAGCCGCCGAAGGGCCGCCTCTTCTGGCACAGGCCCAAGGGCGTCGCTTCGGGTGTGCGCTATCGCGTCTTCCGCAACGGAAAGGTGATCGGTCAGACCGTCGGCCGCTCGGCTTCGGTGAGCGTCAAGCCCGGCCTGGTCTACGAGTTCGGCGTGGCGGTCGTGTCGCGCGCCAAGCGCGTCAGCGATTGCGTCGGCCGGCTCGTCGAGCGTGTCCGGTTCCGGATGCCGACGACCCCGCGCCGGCTCGCCGCGCGCAAGCGTTCCAGCACCCGCGTAACGCTCGAGTGGCTGCGTGCCCGGCCGGGCGACGCCCCGATCGTCGGCTATCGGATCTTCCGCAACGGGAAGGTGTACAAGCAGGTCCGCCGCCAGCGGCTGCGCGTGCCGATCCTGCCTGCCCAGGTCACGAGCTTCCGGGTTGCCGCTGCCGACACGCGCGGCAACCTCGGGCACATGAGCAAGTCGCTGCGCGTCCGCAGCCACCACCGAGTGCCCGGCCGGCCCGGCAAGCTCGCCGTGCGCGGTGTGACGGACACCGCGATCGCGATCGGGTGGTCACGCGCAAAGGAGGGCAGCGTTCCGCTGCGCGGATACCGCCTCTACCGCGACGGCAAGCCCGTTCGCCAGGTTCAGGGCCGCACGGCGACGCTCTCCAACCTCGCGCCCGCGACCACCTACAAGCTGACCGTCGCCGCCGTCGACAAGCGCGGCTGGCTGGGCGGGATGGCGCGCGCGATCTCGGTCACCACCGCGATGCCGCCGCCCACGGACGGCCGCGCACATGCCTTCCTCCTCGCGTCGACAGACTCCAGCTTCCGCGATCTCCAGCGCCACTATCAGCAGGTCGGGACCGTTTACCCGACCTACTACGAGTGCCGGTCGGGCGACGGCGCGATCCTCGGGGTCGACGATCCTCTGGTCACGGGCTGGGCCAAGATGCGCAAGGTCAAGGTGCTGCCGCGCTTCGACTGCCAGCGCCCCAGCACGCTCAACCGGATCCTGAACGACGACGCGACGCGCACCGCCGTGATCGAGGGGCTTGCCGGGCTGGTTCAGACCTACGGCTACAACGGGATCAACATCGACTTCGAGGCCGGCTATGCGACCGACCGCGACGCGCTGACTTCGTTCATCCGCGCGCTCGGCGCGCGCCTGCACCCGATGGGCGCACAGATCACGCTCGAGGTCTCGCCGAAGAACCGGCCCACCACCACCGGCCGGTCCGGCTTCTACGACTACCCGGCACTGGCCGCCGTGGCGGACCATGTCTTCGTCATGAACTGGGGCTACCACTGGACGACCTCGGCTCCGGGAGCCCCCGACGACATCAGCCTCGCGTCCAAGGTGGCCGACTACGTGGCGACCATGCCCTTCAAGTCCAAGTGGGTCCTGGGCACCAACCTCTACGGGCTCGACTGGCCCAACGGCGGCGGCCCCGACAATGTCGCCACCGCGATGGAGTACTCGAGCATCCAGGCCCTGATCGCGAGGGTGGGCGCACAGCCCGCCTACGACTCGAGCGCCGACTCCTGGCACTTCGAGTACAACGAGGGCGGGGTGGACCACGAGGTGTGGTTCGGCAACGCCGCCACCGTCGGACGTCGTGTCCAGCTCGCCGCCGACCGCGGCCTCGGGATCGGCCTCTGGCGGCTCGGTGAAGAGGACGAGGCCGTCTGGTCCGACGGCCGCCTCATCACCAACTCCCTCTGGCCTCAGTAGGCCGGCGCCAACAACACCCACCCGGACGTGGCGTCACTTGAGCCCGATATACGGGCCGAAGTCATGCCACGTCGGGTGGTGGGTCCGTCCCGGAACAGGCATGTAGGAGATCGGCGCTCGAAGTTGCGCGGAACCGCGCACCTCTCGTTGCGTTTCGGAGCCGCCACATTCCGCTGGTCGAGCTTTTGCACCAGATAAGTGCTTTATCTCGACCAGCGCGATTGACCGTCCGCTGGCCGACTTTTTATGCGCTATCCGCACCCTTTCTCGACCAGCGCGATTGACCAGCGCCGCGGGAGGTCGCCTCCGCGTGAACCCCCGCCAACGGCGCTTCCTACGAGCCGGTTTTCGTCCGTGCAAACGCGGCCGGGCGCCCGCCCAAACCGCCTTTCGTCCAGATTGGACTCGTCGAGCGTGATCTTCGCCGCGTCCACTCGTTCCACTCAATAGCGACGCCGCCGCTGCGGGCGGTGCCGCACAACAGGGAATGGGATCACCGCGGCCGGGACGGCCGCTCGACGAAAGGCAAGGATGTCTTCCAGCACGATTGACGTGCAGGGCACTGGCGCCGAGACCGCGGCGCCGGCCGTTCCCGCCGTCTCGATTGTCGAGTCGCCGGTGGGGCCCGTGCCGGTGCCGGAGCCGGCAGAGCTGCTGCCGCGTCCCGAGCCCGCGCTCGGGACAGCAGCGGTCCTCGGAATGGGATATGTCGGGCTGCCGACCAGCCTCGCGCTGGCGGGGGCAGGGTTCAACGTCATCGGAGTCGACGTCAGCGAGCGGCGTCTCGACGCGATTCGCGCCGGGGCCGCCGACATGCTGCCCCGCGACCGGATGCGCCTGGAGCGGATGGGGAACTCGCACCGGATGCGGCTCACGACCGAGGCCGCGGCACTGGCGGAGGCCGACACGATCTTCATCTGCGTGCCGACGCCGGTCGACGCCGACCTGCGGCCGGACCTCACCTACCTCCGCGCGGCCTGCGCGACGGTGGTCGAGCAGGCGCGCGCCGGTCAGCTGATCCTGCTGACCAGCACCACGTATGTGGGGACCACGACGGACCTCCTCACACAGCCGCTGTGGGACCGCGGCCTGGTGCCGGGGGATGACGTCTTCGTCGCATTCAGCCCGGAGCGAATCGACCCCGGCAACGCGACCAACCGCCAGGAGGACGTCCCGCGGGTCGTCGGCGGCGCCACGGAGGAGTGCACCGAGCGCGCGGCCGACGTGGTGGCCCGCATTGCCGGGCACGCGCACCGGGTCTCCTGCCCCGAGACGGCCGAGCTGTGCAAGCTCTACGAGAACTCTTTTCGCGCTGTGAACATCGGGTTCGCCAATGAAATGGCGGATGCGAGCCGCCGGCTCGGCCTCGACCCGGTCGAGGTCCTGGACGCGGCGGCGACGAAGCCATACGGCTTCATGGCGTTCCATCCGGGCGCCGGCGTTGGCGGGCACTGCATCCCCTGTGACCCGCACTATCTGCTCGAGAACCTGCGCGGTGTCAGCGCGGACGCGCCGATCCTGGCGCGTGCGATGCAGGCGATCGCGGTACGGCCACACAGGGTCGTCGAGCGCGCCCGTGAGCTGCTCGCCGGTGCGGGAGCGCCGGTGAGCGGCGCGCGGGTGCTGGTGGTGGGCGCTTCCTACAAGCCGGGCGTGATGGACACGCGCGAGTCGCCCGCGCTCGAGATCATCCACGGCCTGCGGGCGATGGATGCGGAGGTCGCCTTCCATGACCCGCTCGTGCGCACGCTCGAGGTCGCGGCCGAGGTGCCGCTGCCCTCGGTCGCGCTCCCGAACCCGGATGCGTACGACCTCGTGATCGTCGTGACGGTGCACCCAGGCTTCGACTACGAGTGGCTGCGCGGCTGCGCCCAGGTGCTCGACTGCACCTACCGGACTCCCGGCGGCATCATCCGGAGCGTCATCTGATGGCCTCTTTCGCGGCCGGCGCGCGCCTCCGGCGGAGGCGCAGTCCGAAGTCGGCCTTCAACTTCGTGCTGCAGGCGATCTGCGTCATCTACCTCGGGATCATCGTCGTCGGCATCGTCGCCTACAAGGGCGCGTTCCTCGATGTCGTCTTCGCCGACCCGTTCTTCGGCGTCTACAGCATCGTCGTGTGCGTCTTCATCCTGAGCCGCTTCGCGTTCAGCCTCTTCTACCACTCGCACCCCGACGCGGGCATTCAGCCGAGCGTCGCGATCGTGATGCCCGCCTTCAACGAGGAGGCGGCGATCGTCAACTCGGTGCGCTCGCTGCTCGCCGTCAACTACCCGCAGGAGCTGCTCGAGCTGGTGGTCGTCAACGACGGGTCCACCGACGGCACCTCGCGCGGAGATCGCCTCGGTGGCAGCGGGAGAGCCGCGGGTGCGCGTGATCGAGTTCCCCGAGAACCGCGGCAAGCGCGCCGCGATGGCGGCCGGGATCCGCGCGACCAGCGCAGAGGTCGTCGCGTTCGTCGACTCCGACAGCGAGCTCGACCCAAAGGCCGTTCACAACCTGGTGCAGGGCTTCGCCGAGGAGAAGGTGGGAGCGATCGCCGGCCACGCCGACGTCCTGAACTCCCGCGAGTCCTGGATCGCGCGTATGCAGGCGGTGCGCTACTTCGTCGCCTTCCGGGTGTGCAAGGCGGCCGAGTCGGTATTCGGCGCGGTGACCTGCTGCTCGGGATGCTTCTCGGCCTACCGGCGCAGCGCGATCCTGCCGTGGCTCGACCAATGGGAGAACCAGTCGTTCCTCGGGAAGCCGGCGACATACGGCGACGACCGGTCACTGACGAACTACGTGCTGCGCGACTGGAGCGTGACGTATGAGTCGAAGGCGATCAGCCGCACGATCGTGCCGGCCCACTTCCGGCTCTTCCTGCGCCAGCAGCTGCGGTGGAAGCGCAGCTGGACGCGGGAGTCGCTGATCGTCTCGCGGTTCATCTGGCACAAGCACCCGCTGGCGTGCATGTGGACCTACCTGGGGATCGTGCTGCCGCTGATCGCCCCCGTGGTCGCCCTCCGCGCGATCGTCTGGATGCCGATTTCCGGAGGAGTGGGGCTGCCGCTCGATCTACCTGTCCGGGATCTACGCGATGGCGCTGGTGTACGGCCTCTACTACGGCCTGCGCGGCGGCCACCAGGACACGCTGTGGATCTTCGGCGTGGTGTTCATCTTCTTCTATCTCGCGTTCCTGCTCTGGCAGACGTATTACGCGATCCTCACCGCTCGTAACCCGAGCTGGGGGACAAGGTCCGGACAGCCGGCAACGGCGGGGGTGTCATCGTGAATCGGGCTGGGCGCATGGCCCGCAGCGCGATGACGTTCCTGCTGTTGCCGCTGTCTCTGCTGCCGCTGTACCTCGCGGTGCCGAAGCTGACCGGCAATGAGAACATCCCGGTGGACCGGCGGCCGCTCGACGTGCCCCAGCTCGAGATACCGCTGGAGCGCATCGCGAAGTGGCGCCAGGTCCCGGTGACCCCCGCGCCCGCAATTCCGGTGCTGGCGTATCACGGGATCAACGACAGCAAGGACTACTACTCGATCACGCAGCGGGCCTTCACCGAGCAGATGGAGATGCTCGAGACCGCGGGCTTCCAGACGATCAGCATCGAGCAGTACGTGCACTTCCTGGACGGCGACACGGCGGGTCTGCCCAAGCGGCCGATCCTGATCACCTTCGACGACGGCCGCCTCGACTCGTACCGGGGTGCCGACCGGATCCTCGCCGAGCACGACTTCAGCGCCGTGATGTTCGTGATCGCGGGGAACGTCTCCGCGGGCCACGAGTTCTACCTCGACTGGTCCGAGCTGAAGCGAATGCAGGAATCCGGTCGCTGGGACATCCAGACGCATGCCGGCACGTTGCACACGAACGTGCCCGTGGACGCCAAGGGCGATCAGGGCCCGGCATATGCGAACCGGCGCTGGGTCGAGGGAAGCGGCCTCGAGAGCTTCGCCGACTGGCGCCGCCGGGTCGCGCAGGACGTGATCTGGGCCAACCACACGCTCGCCGACCACATCCCCGACTTCGTGCCCTGGAGCTTCGCGGTGCCGTTCGGGTCCTACTACTACGGGCTCTCGAACGATCCGCGCGCCCCCAGGTTCTTCGAGCGGCTGCTGAAGCGGAACTTCAAGGCGGCGTTCCTCAACAACCCGCCGACCTACACGAAGCCGACCAGCCCGCCCGACCACCTGGGGCGGATGGAGCTCAACCACCGCGTCGAGACCAACCGGCTGTACCGGTGGCTTTCCGAGCGCAGGCCGGTCCAAGCCGACCAAGGAGGAAACTGACATGTGCGGGATCGTCGGCTACGCCGGAGAGCGGCCCTGCCGCGAGCTGTTGCTCGACGCGCTGGAGCGGCTCGAGTACCGCGGCTATGACTCCGCCGGGCTGTCGCTGCAGACGGATACGGGCCTCGAGCGCATCAGGACGGTCGGGAACCTGGAGCGCCTGCGAGCGGCGGTCGCGGCCCACGACCTCGAGCTGAGCACCGTCGCCGGCTCCGGCACAGTCCTCGATGTCGCCGACGCGCCCACCGTGGCGACGATCGGCATCGGGCACACACGCTGGGCGACGCATGGCGGCGTGACGGAGGAGAACGCGCACCCGCACTCCGACATGGGCGACAACGTCCACGTGGTCCTGAACGGGATCATCGAGAACCACTTGTCACTGCGCCGCGAGCTCGAGGAGCGTGGGGTCGCTTTCAGCTCGGAGACCGACGCCGAGGTGGTCGCGCATCTGCTCGGCGAGCATTGCGCCGAGGGCCGGTCGCTGACGGAAGCCGTGACGCTGGTCCGCTTTCAGCTCGAGGGTCACTTCGCGTTCGTCGCACTGAGTGCGGACGAGGACGGCCTGCTGGTCGCGACCCGCCGCGAGTGCCCGCTGGTGGTCGGCGTGGGCGACGGCGAGCATCTCCTGGCGTCGGCGAACGCCGCCTTCGATCAAGCGATGCGCCGCGTGCAGGTCGTGGAGGAAGGAGAAGTCGTCGCGGTCACGGCGAGCGGCGCGCGGTTCTTCGACCAGCGCGGACGGGAGCGCACCCGCGCGGTTGCCAGTGTCAACGCGGAGGCCGGGCTCTCGGGGATGCGCGGCTACGAGACGTTCATGTTGAAGGAGATCCACGAGCAGCCCGCTGCCGTGGCGGCGACCTTGGAGGGCGCCCTGACGGCGGACGGCATCGTGCTTCCCGATCTCGGGCTGGACGACCTCGAGCTCCGGCGCCTGGACCGGATCACGATCGTCGGCTGCGGAACCTCCTACCACGCCGGACTGCTGGGCCGGTGTGCGATCCGGCAGTGGGCCGGGGTGCCGGTCGACTTCGACATCGCTTCCGAGTACCGCTACGGCGATCCGCGCGTGGGCGCGGGCGACCTGGTCATCGGGATCACGCAGTCTGGAGAGACCGCGGACACCCTGGCGGCGCTGCGCATGGCACGCTCCCGGGGGGCGCGGACGGTTGCGCTGACGAACGTGCCGGGCAGTCTTGCGACCCGCGAATCCGACGGATCGCTCCTCACGCGGGCCGGAAACGAGGTGGGCGTGGCGGCCACCAAGACGTTTACCTGTCAGGTGGCCGCCCTCTACCTGCTCGCACTGCGGCTGGCGGAGGTGCGGCAGTCGCTGTCGCGCTCGGAGCTGGAGCGCCTGCGCTGGGAGGTGGGCGAGCTGCCGCGGCGGCTGCGCGAGGTCCTCGCCGGCACCGCCGGCCAGATCCAGGCGACCGCGGAGCGGTTCGCTCAGGCGGGGTTCTTCCTCTACATGGGCCGCCAGGCCGGTCTGCCGGTTGCGCTCGAGGGCGCGCTGAAGCTGAAGGAGATCTCCTACATCCCCTGTGACGCGTACGCGGCGGGCGAGATGAAGCACGGCCCGATCGCGATGCTCTCCGAGCGCACGCCGGTGGTCTGCATCGCAACGGACTCCCCGGTGCTGGGGAAGCTTCTGTCGAACATCGCCGAGGTGCGGGCGCGCGGAGCGCACGTGATTGCGATCGCCAGCGCCGGGGCGGTGGAGGTCGCCGAGCACTGCGAGGAGACCGTCTACGTGCCGGAGTGCGACCGCCTGATCGCGCCGATTCTGGCGGCGGTGCCGCTACAGCTGCTGGCCTACCACGTCGCAAGGGCGCGGGGGCTGAACGTCGATCGCCCGCGGAACCTCGCTAAGACGGTGACGGTCGAATAGACCGCAGACGGGAGTCGGCAGTCGGCAGTCGGCAGATTGCGGTGCAGGCGCCCGTACCTCTCTCAAGCGCGGGCAGGGCGAGGCCGATTTCTTCGGTATGCCCGCATACGAGGAAGCGCGCGTGCTTGCCCTGCGTGGATTGGACTTCGACGCGATCGTCGAACGCCTGGAGCGCGAGAAGGGGCTTGACACCTACACGGCCAGAGCCGCCGCAGCGAAGGCGTTGGCTCCGGACCCCCACCCGGCAGTCAGCCTGGCAGCCGAGCTGGCCCAAATCGCCGCCCGAATAGACCGCGGCCGCTAGATCTGCCGACTGCCGACTGCCGACTCCCGACTATCCGGATTGCGCCGTTGGCCGGATCAGGATCTCGTTCAGGTCCACGTGCGAAGGCTGCTGGATTGCGAACATCACCGCTCTGGCCACGTCGTCAGGTGTGAGCGCGTTGCTGGGCCGCTCGGAGAAGAACGGCGTGTCGACCATGCCCGGCTCGACGACCGTCACCCGGACTCCGGTGCCGTCCAGCTCCTGGCGAACGGCCTCGCCCATCGCGGTGACCGCCCACTTGGTGCAGGAGTAGAGCGACCCGGGGATCGCTCGGCGGCCGGCGACCGACCCGGTCAGGAGGAGGTGGCCACCTGAGTCCTTGAGGGCGGGCATCGTGGCGCGGACGGTGAGCGCCGCGCCGTACACGTTGGTCAGCACCATGTCGCGCCAGAGCTCCGGCGACTCCTCGAGGAACCCCCGCTTGGCGCCGAAGCCGGCATTGGCGAAGGCGACATCGATCTGCCCGAACTCGTCGAGCACCTGCTTGGCGAGCGCCTCCTGGTCTGCCCACTCGGTGACGTCGCAGCGAACCGCGATCGCCCGGTCGGGACCGCCGAGCGCTTCGGCAAGGTCGACGAGCTTCTTCTCCGAGCGCGCCGCAAGCACCAGCCGGTAACCCGCCTCGGCTGCGTGGCGGGCAGTCGCCTCGCCGATGCCGCTCGAGGCTCCGGTGATCAGGAAGACTGGGTCGGCCATCGGGTTCCTTTCGTCAGCGGTCAGCGATGTGCTCGAGCGACTGTCCGTCACGGCCACGGGAAAAGGCTAGACTGTGGTCATCCCGCAGGCTCTTAGAGCGATACGCCGGCGGGTGCGGGGGGACTTGAAGACACCATTCCGGGTGACCGAATGGACAGTCGCTCTGCGATCGGCCAAGGTGCGCTCATCTCAGATGGCACCCGGGCCAAGGTCCTTCCCCCACGTGGGGAAGCATTCCCCCCAAGGGGGGAAGGAGGAATATGTCATTCACCAAGCCCTTAGGGCTTCTAATGATCGTGGGTCTCGCGGCTGTAGGCATGCTTGTCGCTGCCCAGTCCGCATCCGCGAACATCGTCCGGCCGGCGGGGGCAACCCCGATTTCTGCGTCGACGGTGATCGCCTACGCGCCGTGTGTCGCACCGGGAGCCGGTCAGCACAACCCGGCGAACCTGCCTGGCGCAGCCTGTGCGCCGGCGCAGTACACGCCGCGGCTGACCGCCGGTGACCCGGTTGTCAACGGCTCCGGGGCAAACTACCGCGGGAACGTCAAGCTGGCCGTGACAACGGTTCCGACCAACGTCCAGTTCCCGTCCGGTGCCCCGAGCAACAACTACCAGAGTGATGTGCGGTGCACGCCCGGCTACGCTGCATCAGCCGGCGGCACTCCCGTCTGTACCGCTGCTGGTTCCGGCAACGTCCTGCTCGTTGGCGGAGCGTCGCCGAACCCGGACTACACCGGGGCGCTTAACACCGTCTCGTACATCCGGATCACCGACCAGGCGAACTCCTGCCTGACCGGCCCCGGATGCATTGCTCCGTACAACGCCGACGCGACGACCGAGGACCTGGCGTTCGCGGTCGCGTCTGACTGTGCGAGCACGGCCAGCACGTCGATCGGCTCTACCTGCCTGCCGCGGTGGGCCAGCGGTAACGCGCTGTGCGGTTGTATCGCTAACGGCAAGCGCTCCAACATCGAAGTCGGCGTTGGTAACTCCGCCGCGGGTGCAGCTTCGTCTCGCCCGACAGGTGCCATCTTCGCGATGGACGGTGGAACCGACGGAGTCGTGCCAGACCTCCTGGCCGACACCGACAGCCCGGCACCCTTCGCACGACAGGGTCTGTTCCTGCCGTAACGAGGGCAATCTGGCGAGCCGCAAGGCTCGCGTAGGACGAGAAGGGCCGGGGGAAACCCCGGCCCTTCTTCATAACACCCGGCGTTCGGCTCCGACCGATCCGATGCAAGAATCGGAGGTATGTGGGGACAGGTGGAGTCATGAGCTCGTCGGTACGGCTGCCCAGCGAATTCGAGACGCGGCGCCTGGTCAAGCGCGCGCTCCAGGTCATTGCCGCGCTGATCGTGGTCGTGCTGGTCGTGGTGCTCGCCCCGGGTCTCGGCGAGATCCGCACCAAGCTGGAGGGGGCGGACCCCGCTTGGATCGCTCTGGCAGTGCTGCTGGAAGCGCTCTCCTGCATCTCGTACATCCTCATGTTCCGCCCGATCTTCTGCTCCCGGATGAGCTGGCGCACCACGATCGAGCTGGGGCTGGCCGAGGTCGGCGTCGGGTCCATCGTGCCGGCCAGCGGAGCCGGTGGGCTCGCCCTCGGCGCCTGGGTGCTGAGCCGTGGCGGGATGCCCGGCGATCAGATCGCCCGCCGCTCGGTGGCGTTCTTCCTGATCAAGAGCTCCGTGAACTTCGTCGCGGTCGCGGTGCTCGGATTTCTGTTCGCACTCGGCCTGATCGGGCCCCACCAGCCGCTGTGGCGCACTCTCGTCCCGGCGGTGATGGCGACGCTCGTCATCGTCGGCGTGATCGCTATCCCGCGGCTGCGCGCCCGTCCACCCGACCCGGACGACCCAAAGCTGCGCCGCTGGATCGGCACGGCGCGCCGGGCGCTGGTGGGTGGGACGGTCGAGGCGCTGCGGATCCTGCAGCGGCGGGAGCCGCTGGTGATCGTCGGCGCGGTCGGCTACTGGCTGTGGGACAACCTGGTCCTGTGGGCGACGTTCAAGGCGATGGGCGCCTCGGTTCCCCTCTCGATCGTCCTGATGGGCTACCTGATCGGGCAGCTCGGAGGACTGCTGCCGATCCCCGGCGGGCTGGGCGGAATCGACGGCGGCCTGCTCGGCACGCTGATCGTCTTCGGAGCACCCGCGGCGGCCACCGCGGCGGCGGTGCTGGCCTACCGGGTGATCCTCTTCTGGCTGCCTCTGATCACGGGCGGAATCGCGTTCTACTCGCTGCAGAAGGGTCTCAACGACCCGGGGCGCCCGGATCTGTGCGTGTCGCCGATTCCGGGTCTTGTTCTGAGCCCCGAGACATAGGGCTGGATCTAGAACTGCGGGAGGGCCTGGGCGGTCAGCACCACGCCCACACCGACGATCACGAGCGCCGAGGCTGATGGCAGCGCCGCGACAAGGCGTGGCGGAACACGCAGCCCGCTGACTGCGCGCCGCGCGTAGACGACCAGCAGGCCGAGGACCGTCAGGGTCGTCGCGAGCCCGAGGCTGAAGGCGACGATCATCACCAGTCCGAGCCCGATCTGGTGCTGAGCGATCGCTCCCAGCAGCACGACCAGAGCCGACGGACAGGGAATCAACCCCGCAGCGGCCCCCATCCCAACCAGCCCCTTCCAGGTGATGTGATCCGGCACGTCATGGTGGTGATGGTGCCCATGGCCATGCGAATGCGAGTGCGAGTGGTCATGCGAGTGGGAGTGGTGATGAGCGTGCGAGTGCGAGTGGTCTGCCGACTGCCGACTGCCGTACTGCCGACGTCTGCCGCTACCGCCTACCGCCTGCCGCCTGGCCCGCAGCCGCGCCCTCAGCACTCCCGCGCCCACGAGCACCACCAGCAACCCGGAAACCAAGATTGAGCCACGGGTACAAATCTTCGGGCAGTACATATTGCGACAGCGCAAGCGTCACGAGCCCGAGCGCGAACACTCCGATCGTGTGCGTGATCGTCACGGTGGCGCCGAGCGCGACCGCGTGACGCGCGGTCCCGCGCGCGCCGATCAGATACGCGGCGACCATCGCCTTGCCATGCCCCGGCGACAGCGCATGCAGCGCTCCCCACGCGAACGCGGCCAGCAGCAGGAGCAGGAGCACGCCCTGCCCGTTTGCGGCGTCGCTGAAGACTCCGGCGAGGCCGTCGCCCGAGCGGTTCTGCGTCGTCTCCGGCTTGCCACCCGGGGAGCGCGGCGCTGTCAGGGTGCCGCTGCCCGGCCGCACGCGCAGGTCGGCGGTCCGCTGGTCGAGTGGGCTCTGTAGGGCGCCGGTCGGGTAGCCGCGGAGCCCGTTGGTCGGGTCGTCGGAAGGCACGTCGGAGCGGACGTCGGTTCCGTCTCCAGGCTGGACGACGACCGCCTTCCACCCGGGCCGCCCCTCGAAGGTGCCGTCCTCGAGGCTCACGCGCCGCGGGGCTTTCACCGCAGCCGTCAACCCGATCTCGAACCGCGTCAGCTTCAGGCCGCCCTGGCCGGGGGGGAAGGTGAGGGATGTGCGGCCGAGCCGCAGCGGCACCGGCTGCCCGTTCACCGTCAGGCGGAGCTTGGACGCGACCTCCGTGCGCTTGCGCCGCAGCACCTCGGCCTGGGAGAGGCCGCGCTCCTGGAACGTCGGGATCTCGGCCTGGTCGAGTATGTAGTGCGCGTCGACGCCGTCCCGGGAGACCTTCAGCTGCGTGATGTGGTTCATGGAGAAGTTCCCGAGCGGGTGGGCGGCGGCCGTCCCGGAAAGCGCCAGCATCGCTGTCGCCACCAGTACAGCCACCGCCGCTACCGCTCCTCGGCGAGTCATCGCAGCCCCTCCAGCGCGCGCCGCGCCCGCTCCGCGTGCAGCGGCGAGAAGGCGGGATCGCCCTCCAGCGCCCGCGACAGCAGCGTCCGCGCGAGCGAGTCGTCGCCCGCGGCCTTGGCTGCCATCCCTGCGTGGTAGAGGAAGAGCGCGGTCACGCGACCCGAGCTTCAAGGCCTCGCGTCCCCAGCGAAGCCCCTCTGCGGGCCGGCCCGCGCGAGTCAGTGCCCAGCCGAGCGAGTCGGCCGAGCGCACGCTTGGTGCCGCTGCCCACGCGCGCCGCGCAAGCATGACCGCCTTGCGCGGGCTGCCGTGGTCGGCCTCGAACACCGCCAGCTCCGCGTCGGTGTTCACGCCGCCGCGCGCCAGGAGCCGCTGCTCGATCCGCACGAGGTCCAGGTGCTGCGCCGCCGCGGCGCGCCGGCCGGTGGCCTGCTCGGTCTCGGCGAGCGCGATCGCGTATTCCGGCAACGGGATGCGCTCCACGAGCGGGCGCAGTCTGCGGATCGCGCCGTCGAGGTCGCCCTCCGCCCACGCGAGGCGGGCCATGCCCGCCTCCGCGGCCGGATAGCCGGCGAAGCGCGACAGCGCCGTCCGGTACGCGTGCCGTGCAGCCCCTGCATGACCCTGCTCGAGCTCGAGGTTCCCGAGCAGGACCTGCACGTACGACGCGTTCTCGGCGCTGTCGCCGCCCGCCGACACAGCGAGGCGCATGGCCTCGCCCGCGCCCCGCAGGTCGCCGTGCAGCTCCCGGAGGTACGAGGCGCGCGCGTACGAGGCGAGGTTGGGCTTGAGGTCGATCATCCGCTGGAGAGTGCGCTCGGCCTCGCCGTAGCGTCCGAGCTCGACGAGGCCGTCGACCATCGGGCCGTAGATGCGCACCACGTCGGGCGCCAGCCTGTGCGCCCGCCGAGCTAGCCGCAGTCCTGCGGCGAAGTCATGTTGCGCCAGACGGAGCGACGCGAGCCCCGCGATCGCGCCGGCGCTCGAGCCGTCGAGCTTCAGGCCGGCTTCGAAAGCCTTTTCGGCGCTCCCATAGAAGGAGGCGTCTGCCGT
This sequence comes from uncultured Solirubrobacterales bacterium, assembly GCA_963785085.1. Lineage (GTDB taxonomy): Bacteria > Actinomycetota > Thermoleophilia > Solirubrobacterales > JBBDJG01 > CAWACB01. Next base: position 61,743 of record CAWAUD010000018.1, read on the forward strand.
CTCGCGGGCGCGCTGCAGGTATGCGTTTCCGAGCAGCGCGTAGCGGTCGGCCGTCGGCGGCGCGTCCTTGAGCGCCTGCTGAAGAGTGGCGATCTGCTCCTGGGCGGAGCGCGCGCCGGCGGCAAACCCGCCTGCGGTGGCCGTCGGCGTGCCGGAGCTCGGATCGGACGACCGGTTCAGGACGACGAACAGGGCGATGGCGGCGAGGAAGGCCGCGAGCGGTGTGAGGAGCTTGACTGGAGATATGTGCCGGCTGACGCTCATTTCTCTCCTTCGGAAGCGGCCAGGGGCCCCGCGCGTGCGGGGCCCCTGAGGCGCTGTTTCCTACTGCGGTGGGTGGTTTCCCTGGATCGGCTTGGGAATCTGGGAGTTGAACCCCGACTCCGTCGGACCCACGTACGGGAAGTGGTCCAGGAACGGCTTGTCGTTCTGGTCCACGCCGTCGCCCAGCTTGATGGTGTTGCCCTTGAGGATTCCGGCAACGACCCGCAGGTCGATGTCGACGACGTCATCCGTGAGGCGCCGCCCATTCGGGTAGCCGGCGGGGTCGCCGCCGATCACGCCGAGCCGGTTCGGGTTGTCCGTAGGCGGAGTCCCGAGGTTCAGCTTGATCGTGTCGACCGGCTTCCCGGTCTGCTGGTTGAGGCCCGGCAGACCCTGGAGCACCGCCTGCACGATGTCCGTGCGGTCCGTCTCGGGGGCGTTGACCACACCCGGGAACAGAGCGTTCATGACTCGTGCCAGCTCCGGGTTCACGACGTACTTGCCGTACAGCTCGGCGTCGCGGTCCGGAGTCGTGCGGTTGAACATGTCCTTCTTGCCGAGCGGGATGATGACCTCGTTGACGAGCGGGTTCCCCAGGCGCGAGACCTGGACGTAGTCGTCACCGCGGTCGCCGTTGTCCCAGCCCTTGCGGTCGTTCAGCGACCTGGAAGCGCGGGCGCTCCGTGGAGGCCCACACGCCGACGACGGCGTTCTTGTCGTCGGGCGAGTTGACTTCCTCACCGTTCTTGGTGACCTTCCCCTCGGGCACCTGCAGGACGATCGAGTGCACGCCGTAGCCGGCGAGATCGTCCTTGCCCCCTCCCTCGGCTCCTGTGTCGGAGCGGAAGTTGATCGAGTCGAAGGTTGCACCCAGATCGACGAAGAACGGGTCCTCCCGCGGCCCGGCGAAGACCTTGCCGCCGCGCGGCAGGTCGGTGATCGCCTGGTTCGCGACCGACTGGTAGTCAGGGAACGTCTTGGGGCCGGTGTTGTTCGGCGCCACCGGAACGTTGCGAGCGATCGTGTCGACGCTGCGCAGGTGCCGGCGGTAATGGTGCTTGCGGTGCTTGCCGCGGTGCTTCGACCGGCTCGAGGACCGTGCCTTCGAGTCCCATCCCCAGTGGTCGGTGCTGTAACGCAACCGCTCGACCGAGTACGTCTGGATGACGTTCAGGTCGGGGTCGTCGATCGTCGTCACCTGCGGCACGGCGTACAGGAACGACTCCTCGTTGCGGACCTTGGTCCGGAACTTGAAGCGGTACCTGACGTCGTACTTTCCGTCGCCGGTGTTGTCGACGTTGATGTAGTAGCGCGCGCGGTCGTCGAACCTGTAGAAGTTCGGGCCGCCCGCGGGATCCTCGAACGGAATCCAGTTGGCCACCACGGTCAGCTTGTCCGTTGCATCTTTCGCCGTGAACGCGTAAACGTCCGTGTCGTCCGCCGTCGGGTCGATCGACGTGAGTGGTGCCTCACGATGGCTCGAACCGATGCTCAGCGGCACGGCGATGCCGATGGCGACCAAGGCGGCGACGGCAGCTGGCGCTAGCCGTTTCATCTGTCCCTCCTTTGCAGGACTGTCTGATGTCCGACGCGCCAGCAGTGCAGGGCCAGCCCGTCCTCTTGGTCGCCTCTTACGCGGCCCTCCACCGAATGGATCAGTTCGCGGCTAGGCTGATCCGCCAAGTGGGCGAGGACGTAGGAAAGGGTCATGCGGCGGGAGAAGACGTGAACGTCGGAGACCTTCAGCGCCTCGCCGACGAGGACCTGATGCCGCTGGTCGAGCGCAAGCAGCCCGACGCCTTCGAGATCCTCTACGACCGCCACGGCGGCGCCGCTTACTCCCTCGCCTACCGGATCGTGGGCGACCGGGCGGTCGCGGAAGAGGTCTCGCAGGAGGCGTTCCTTTCGGCTTGGCGCAGCGGCGCGCGTTACGACCGGGCGCGCGGAAGCGTGCGGACCTGGCTGCTCGGCGTCGTGCGTAACCGTGCCATCGACGTGTTGCGGCGAGAGGCGACGCGGGGGGCTCCCGCGCTCAGCCTGGACGCCGATGTCGGGCCGGTGCGCGAGCCCGCGACTCCCGAGCTGACGGACGTCGAGGCGGTGCGGCGCGAGGCGGCGCGTGAGGTGCGAGGAGTGCTGGCGCAGCTTCCCGACGAGCAGCTTAAGGTCGTCGAGCTGGCCTATTTCGGCGGACTGAGCCAGTCGGAAATTGCCGAAGCGCTCGGCACGCCGCTCGGCACGGTCAAGGGACGCATGAGATTGGCGATGGAGAAGATGCGGGCCAAGCTCGCGGAGGGCGTGTGACCAACGATTCCCATCAGCCGTACGAGGACGACCTCGCGGCCTACCTGCTCGACGCGCTGCCGCCGGATGAGGTGCGAGCGCTCGAGCTCCATCTCGAAGGATGTGACCACTGCCGCGAGCGCGAGCGCTGGCTGAGGTCGGCCGTGGACCTGCTGCCGTCGTCGGTCGAGCAGGTTCAGCCGCCGCCCGAGCTGCGGGAGCGGTTGATGGCGACCGTGCGCGCCGAGGCGGCCGCCGAGGGCGCCGCGGCTGAGGCGGATGCGCCACAGACGCGCCGCGAGCCCCGGCCTTCGGTTTGGCACCGGCTCTTCGGCCAACGTCCGCTCGCAGTCGGCTTCGCGACGGCGTTCATCATCGCCGCGGGAATCGCCGGCTTCGTGATCGGAAGCAACGGCGGCGACGGCGGCGAGAAGGGCACCACGACCGTCATCCAGGCGCAGACCGGCGCAGCGTCGCTGGAGCGCCGCGGAGACGAGGGCACGCTTCAGGTCGAGCGCCTGCGCCCGCGAGACAACGGCGTCTACCAGGTGTGGATCGCCAGCGCCGGCAAGAACCCCGAGTCGGCCGGCGTCTTCGACGTCCGCCCCGACGGCCGCGGCTCCGCCCGGATCCGCAAGGGCCTCGACCAAGCCGACGAGGTACTCGTGACCCCGGAGCCGCCCGGCGGCTCCCCGCAGCCGACGGCGAATCCGGTCCTGCGGATCAGGGTCTAAGCGCCCAGCAGGGCCCGGATGATGCGGGCCAATTCGGCCGGCTCGTTCTCGAGCCGCCGCCAGGTGATTCTGATCACCCGGTAGCCCCAGAGCTGAAGGTCGGCGTCACGGGCGCGGTCGTGCTCGAAGGCGACCGGGTCGCTGTGAAACGCGCGGCTGTCCAGCTCCACCACGAGCCGTGCGTCGCGCCACAGGGCATCGACTGTGTACGGGCCTATGGCGACGTTGAAGGCCGGACGCCGAATCGCGTACGTGTCACAGAACGGCGGGAATCTCTCCTCGAGTTTGGACCTGACGTCGGGAGGCTCTGAACGATCGGCGAGCAGTTTCCGGAGCGTTCCAACGCCCCGGCGCCCCGTGGCCCCGTCGCAAAGCCGCTCGACCTGGCGTATGTCGAGGAGTCGCAGCCGCTCGGCTTGCTGCCACGCGTAGCGAAGCTGCCGCGGGTTGAGAACCTCGGCCAGGTCGAACAGGGTTCGGGCAACACCGGTGACGGGGATTCCCTCCTGGATCTTTCCGTCCCGGACATCGAAGGAGCGGACCTGGTGGATGCGGATCCCTTTCCGGCTCGAGCGCCGGCGCCCCGGCACGAGGACGTCGATGTCGCCCACCCCCAGTGCGCTGATCCCCCAGTGTGCCCCTGCGTCCCGGTGACTCAGCATCGCCCCGTCCCCACACGCCAGGACGGCTGCCATCCAGCGTCCCTTGAGCGCCAGCAGCCGGTGCCCGACCGAATAAACCCCAGCATGTAGAGGGTGTAGACGCCCCATCGCGAGGTAACGCTGAATCGAATCGCCGCTGAAGCCCAGCTCCCGGAGCTGCCGGCGCGTCGCGATCCCGTGCTGCGCCTCCGCCAGCTGGACCACAGATCTCCACGCTGGTCGATCTTTTATGCGGTATTCGCATGTTTTCTCGACCAGCGGGGGCATGACTCCCATGCTGGCGGGAGCCGGCGCGCTGAACAGCACGCGCGTGTCACAACTTTGCGCCCGGGGCGCGCCGGCTTACGCCTCGAGTTGCTCGGTGGTGCACTCGCGTGGGGGCTTGTCCTCGCGCCAGCGCAGCACCTTTGCGCCGTGGCGGATGCGGCCGGCGCTGACGTGGTCGAAGCTGACCTCGACCACCAGCTCGGGGCGCAGGGAGATCCACTCCAGATCTCGGCCCGACGTCCAGCGGCTCGGCTCGCCTGAGCCGCGTTCGCCGGTCTCGTAGGGCGCAAGCTTGTTGGGCAGCTCTCGCTTCTCCTTGGCCCGGAACCCCGACGTGTGGCCGATGACGTGCAGCTTGCCGCCCTTGTCGTAGAGGCCGAGGATGAGCGAGCCAAGCGTTCCCTCCTCCTTGCCGGGCCGCCAGCCCGTCACCACGCAGTCCGCCGTCCGCACGCGCTTCACCTTCACCATGCCGACGCGCTCGCCGGGCCGGTATGGAGCGTCGAGGCGCTTGGCGATCACGCCTTCGGCTGTCTTCAGCCACTTGCCGGCCGCGTCGACGTCGCGCGTGCAGGGCGTGACCTCCACGGGCTTCCCGACGACCTTCTCGAGCCGCTTCCGCCGTTCCTCGTAGGACTCGTCGAGGAGCGACTCGCCCGAGTCGGCGAGGAGGTCGAACGCCATGAACCGCGCCGGCATCTCCTGCGCCAGCCGCTCGATGCGCGACTTCGCGGGGTGAATCCGCTGCTGGAGCGCGTCGAAGTCCTCGGCATCACCGTCGCCGGAGATCACGAGCTCGCCGTCCAGCACGTAGTCGCCTGGCGGGAACTTCAGCTCCGGGAAGTACCGGCCCAGCGGCTTGCCGTTGCGTGACTGGAGGAAGACCTCGTCGCCGTCGACGAACGCGATCGCGCGGAACCCGTCCCATTTGGGCTCGTAGGCCCAGTCCTCGCCCTCGGGCAGCTTGTCCGAGGACTTGGCGAGCTGGGGAAGAAGCGGTGGCTTCAGGGCAGGCACGGACCGGATGCTAAAGGGCGGCCCCGTGCCACCTGCCAGACTCCGAATCGCCGACTCCGGACTCCCGACTCCCGACTCCCGACTGATGTTCCCGCTCAACATTCCCAACTTCCTCACCGTGCTGCGGATCCTGCTGGTTCCCGTGATCGTCGTCGCCCTGCTCGGCGAGACCCCCAACGGAGACGCGCTCGCGGCGATCATTTTCGCCGTCGCCGCGTTCACCGACGGGCTCGACGGCTATCTGGCCCGCCACCGCGACAGCGTCACGACTTTCGGGAAGCTGATGGACCCGATCGCCGACAAGCTGCTGATCATTGCTCCGCTCGTCTCGCTGGTGTCTCTCAATCGGATCCCGGCGTGGATCGCGATGGTCATCATCGCGCGCGAGTTCGCCGTCACCGCCCTGCGGATGGTGGCCGCTGAGCAGGGTGTCGTGATCACCGCCAGCAGCCTGGGGAAGCTGAAGACCGCGGTCCAGGTTGCCGCGATCCTGGCCGCGATCGCGTTCGACCCGACGCCGCTCGCGGTCGACCTGCTGCTCTACGTCGCCGTCGCGGTGACGATTGCCTCGGGCGCGGATTACTTCTTCGGACTCAGGCGCCGTTTGGATGAAGCGCGCGAATCTCGATCGTCCCGTTTGCGACCCGGGTCTCGAACGCCGGCTGAGGCACCACAGCCGGGCCCCGCCGAACGGAGCCGTCCACCAGGCTGAACCGGCTGCCGTGCCACGGGCACGTGACGCAGCAGTCCGCGATCTCGCCCTCGTGAAGCGGCCCGCCGCGGTGAGAGCAGCGGTCGTGGATCGCAAAGATCTGTCCCGCTTGGCGAGTCAGCAGCACCGGGACGTCCCCGGCCTCGACCTTCACCGCCTGGCCATCGCCGAGCATGGTCTCGGCCAGAGTCGGCGTCCACTCCTCGGGTAGCGAGTCGAACGCGGTCTGGTCAACGCCGACGGCCTCCGCATAGGAGAGGTGGCCGCCCAGATGGCCACCGAGGCCAAGCGCTCCGAGGCCCGAAAGGGCAAGCGCGACGCCGCGCCCACGGCGCCCACGCCGGCGAGCGATAAGGGAAGCGGAGTAGAGCGCCAGAGCGCTCACGTTGGAAGCCGCGTGGACCAGTCCGATGCGACGTGCGCTCGGATTCCCCTGGACGGTGTCGGCCCAATCCGAGTAGCCACTCGCCGCGGTGGGCAGGGCCGCGGCCACGCCGGTGCCGATCAGCAGGTCCGCCGCTCGCTGCGACTCACGGCCCCCGACGAGGTCCAGGATCACGGCACTGGTCCAGGTGCCGATCGGGACGTCGGTCAACATCGGGTGCAGCGGATGACCGAGGAACGTGCCGCTCAGCAGGTCCTTCACCGCTCCCGGCTTGAGCACCTTCCGCACGACACCCGCCAGCCGCTGAGCCGGCACGTCGAGTGCTTCGGTCTCGCCCAGGCGCTCGGCCAGCGCGTGAGGCACGGGGCGTCGCAGGTTATGGGCCCGTTTGGTGGGAGTCACCTCCCACCGCTCTTACCCTGGAACCGGCGTTTCGAGCCACTCCCGCATCGTCACGTGATGCGGTGAGTGCCGGCCCGACTCGAGCTCGCTGCGGATCTCCCCGGCCAGGCCATAGCGCTCCGCCACCACGTTGTGCTGGTGGATGGTCTCGAGATTCTCCTGGCGCGCGCCGATGAACGCGGACTCGTCCAGGTCCGGGAACGCCCCCAGCGCGCCGCGCAGCATCTCGCGGACGCAGTCCTCGACGAAGCGGGGGTTGCGGTGCGCCTTCTCCACGACGGCCCGCTCGTCGGGGCGTTTCATCAGCTCGTATATCTCCGAGCTCATGGAGTCCTCGACGATCCGCAGCAGGGTCTCCGCCCTGACCTCCATCGAGCAATCCTCCGGGCAGCCGATGTAGAGCGTTCCGATGCCGCGCTGGTTGTGGGTCGCGACGGGCACCGAGTCGAACACTCGGTCGATCTCGTCGTCGGTGAAGCCGTGTCCCTCCAGCCGGCGACGTGCCTCCGCGGCGACCAGCTCCTGGGCGCAGGGGCAGGCGGTCATCCCCTGCGCCTCCACGCCGACCAGGCTCCGTAGCCCACGCTCCGAAGCCACCGCCGCCCCGATCAGCGTGTACAGCTCCTGGGTGCGGGTGCCGGTGACAGGCGTCTCCTTGTACTCGGGGTAGCGGGCACGCAGCGTCACCTCCGCGCGCAGTCCCTGCTGTCGCTCGAGCACCCGCTCGGCGATGTGCGCGGCGAGCGTCTCCGCCTTGAAGGCCTCGCCGAGCACGACCTCCTCGATGGCCCCGTTGACGATCTCCTCGAAACGTGACATGTGCACGCCGGCCTGTCTTGGATTGAGGTCCACGAAGCACTCGAGACCGGCGTGATAGAGCTGCTCGTCGCCGTTGACCGAAATGCGGACGATCTTCTCGACACCGGTGACGCCAACGCGCGACAAGCTCACAAGCGTTTTCGGGACACGCGCCTGGACGTCCGGCGAGGGGCCGGTTTGCAGCTGTTCCGGAGGGGACGTCACGTCAAGACACAAGCCTACCGAGCGCTCTCTATACTCCCGCGGGCAGTGACTTAGCAGCATTTGTAGCAAGTGGGGTAGGGGGGTCTGTGATGGCAGTACGTGCGGTAGAGGGTGCGGGAGCGCGGAAGCTTCGGAGGTCGCACTGGCCGAGCCTTCGGTGGTCAGCGAGTTCGACGAGCTCCGGGAGTTGATCGTCGAGGGACAGGACCGCGGCTATCTGACGCAGGAGCAGATCGCGACGCGGCTGGCGGAGTTCGACTTGTCGCCGGATCAGTTGCGCGAGCTGCATGTCCAGCTCGGCGAGCACGGGATAGAGGTCCTGCCGGGGGAAGTCGAGCAGATCGATCTCGCGGCGGAGAACGGCAAGGCCGAGCTGCACCTGCACGCTGTGGGCCGCAAGCAGCCGGAGCTCGACCTGACAGTCGAGCCGAGCCTCGATTCACTGCGCCTTTACCTGCGCGCGATCGGAAAGGTGTCACTGCTCACCGCCGGGGAGGAAGTCATCCTGGCAAAGCGCATCGAGCGCGGTGACATGGGCGCGAAGGAGCAGATGGTGAAAGCAAATCTGCGCCTCGTCGTCTCGATCGCGAAGGGATATCTCGGACGGGGGCTCACGTTCCTCGATTTGATCCAGGAGGGATCCCTGGGACTGATCAGGGCGGTGGAGAAATTCGACTACCGCCGCGGGTACAAGTTCTCGACCTATGCCACCTGGTGGATCCGTCAGGCGGTCACGCGCGCGATCGCCGACAAGGCTCGCACGATCCGGATCCCGGTTCACATGGTGGAGAAGCTCAACAACGTGGTGCACGTGGAGCGCCAGCTCGTGCAGAAGCTCGGCCGCGAGCCGACCGCCGAGGAGATCGCGGGCGAGCTGCGCTGCTCGCCGCGCGAGGTCCGCGACGTGCTGCGCATGTCGCAGCTGCCGATCTCACTCGAGAAGCCGATCGGCGAGGACGACGACTCCGCGCTCGGCGACTTCGTCCAGGACGAGACCATCGCCTCCCCGTTCGAGTCCGCCGAGGTGATCATGCAGCGCGAGAACGTCTGGCGGGCGCTCAACGTGCTTCCCGATCGGGAGCGGAAGGTGATCGAGATGCGTTACGGGCTGCACGGCGAGAAGCCGCTCACGCTCGAGGAGGTCGGACAGGCGTTCGGCGTGACGCGGGAGCGAATCCGCCAGATCGAGAACAACACGCTGAAGAAGCTTCAGCGTCTGCCCGAGGCCCAGGGCCTGCGCGACCTGGCCTGACGCGGCTCAGAAGTACGGCGCTTCCCGCCATGTAGTGCCATGATGGACCCCAGTTAGGGGTTCCTCCAAAGGACGGGGATGCGTTTCAGGTACTTGCTGGCGTGCATCGGGTGCGCGCTGTCCATCTTGGCCCTGCCTGCCGTGGCGAGCGCGGCTGCCAACCTGCCTGCCGATTTCCAGGAGGAGCTACTGGCGTCGTATCCCTACGCCACCGGGCTGGCCTTCACCGCCGACGGGCGCATCCTGCTCTCCACACAGACCGGCCGCGTGCTCGTATACAAGGACGGCGCGCTGCTGCCCGTTCCGGCCCTCGACATCGGCGATCGGATCTGCACCAACGGCGAGCGAGGCGTGATCGGCATCGCCGCCGATCCGAACGACGAGCACGGGGTGTATCTCTTCTATACGAGCAAAGGAGAGACGACGTGTGCCACCGATCCTCCCGCGCCGTCAAGCGCTCCTGTCAACCGGGTCTCCCGCTTCTATCTGGGCCACGACGACCGGATGGACCCGGCCAGCGAGCAGGTGCTGATCGACAACATCCCGAACATGGGCGGCGTCCACAACGGGGGCGACCTCGAGTTCGGCAAGGACGGCAACCTGTATGTGGCCGCAGGTGACGGTGGCTGCGACTACACCGTGCCCTCCCGTGGGTGCGGTCCCGGCAACCCGGCCGCGCGCGACCGGAACGTCCTGCTAGGAAAGATCCTCAGGATCACGCCGAACGGCGGCATACCTCCGGACAACCCGTTCCTCGGCGCCAACACGGCCCGGTGCAACCAGTCAGGACAGGTAGCGCCCGGGACCTGGTGCCAGGAGATCTTCTCGCTCGGGCTACGGAACCCGTTCCGCATCGCGTTCGACCCCAACACGGCGGGAGTGCGTTTCTTCATCAACGACGTGGGACTCGACACCTGGGAGGAGATCGACGACGGCCAGGCCGGCGCGGATTACGGCTGGAACCTGCGCGAGGGGCCCTGCGTGATGAACTCGAGCGTGGACTGCGGGCCGGCGCCGGCAGGCATCACCGATCCTATCTACTGGTACAGCCACTCGACCGGATGTGTGGCGATCACCGGCGGGGCCTTCGTGCCAAACGGGGCTTGGCCGAGCTCCTTCGACGGCACCTACCTCTACTCGAACCTGGTCTGCGACAAGATCTATCAGTTGGTCCCGAGTAGCTCCGGCGGGTATACCGCGGCCGAGTTCGGGACCAACGTCGAGATACCGATCGCCATGAAGTTCGGCCCATACGGGTCCGGTCAGGCTCTGTACGTCGTGACGTGGGGCTCGCCGCCGGGCTTGTACCGAATCTCCTACGCGAGCGGTGCGAACCGCCGGCCCACCGCAGTTGCGACCGCGAACCAGGCTGCGGGCAACCTCCCCCTGACGGTGAACTTCGATGCGCAGGGGTCGAGCGACCCCGATAGTCCCGATCTCGTATATGACTGGGACTTCGGCGACGGCTCGTCGCACGGGGCGGGGGTAACCGATTCGCATACGTACACGACCGCCGGTACCTACACCGCGAAGCTGATGGTCATCGATGATGGCGGCGCGACCGACACGCAGTCGATTCGCATCGACGCCGGCAACAACTTCCCCGACCCGGTCATAGACACCCCGGTCGACGGCGAGAAGTTCAGCGTCGGGCAGGACATCACTCTCACCGGCACGGCCACGGATCCCGAGGATGGGCCGTTGCCTCCGTCTGCGCTGACCTGGACGGTCGTCAAGCACCATGCCACGCACACGCATCCGTTTCTCGCCCCGACCTCGGGGACCAACGTCCACATCACCGGGCCTCAGCCGGAGGACTTCTCCGCAACGACGAACACGTATCTCGAAGTGCGCCTGACCGCAACCGATTCGAAGGGCCTCGAGAGGACGGTGAGCCGCGACCTACGGCCGCAATTGGTGAATGTCGCGTTCAGGACCTACCCGCCCGGGGGCAGCCTGGAGTTGAACGGGTTCAGGTCGCCGGAGGCCGCGACTGCTTGGAAGGGCGCACAACTGAACCTGAACGCGCCGAGCCCGCAGATCCTGGAGGGCCGCCTTCACTCCTTTTCGTTCTGGGCGGATGGCGGCGCGCAGTCACGCGTGATCACTGTCAACTCTGACACCGTATACACGGCGGCCTACGTTCCCAGTGGATACGCCCGGCCCAAAGCGGGAGCGCGGATAAGCGTGTCGCTGGTGCCCGCTTTCCAGGCCTGCACGGCGACCAACGAGGCGCACGCGCCGCCGCTCGGCGCTCCCCTCCTGCTCGCCGCCGGCACAGGCCTCGGCAGCCGCGACGGTCGGCACGCCGAATGGGACCGGCACGACCTACCGGTCCATCGGCCGCGTCATCTACGCCACGATGTTCGGCGATCCCGCGACACCCGCGGACGAGGCGGATGTGAAGCTGAGCGCCTCACTGACCGACGTGTTCGCCCTCGCCGGCAACACCGACTACACCGGGTCGCTGGAGGCGGTCACCCAGCTGCGCCTGACCGACCGGCTCAACAGTGGCGCCGAGCCAGGCACGGTCGCCGACTTCCCGATGCCGCTGCGGATGCCGTGCACGCCGACCGCAGATACCAGCGGCAGCACATGCTCTGCCACCACCACGGCCGACGCGCTGATCCCCGGCTTGGTGGTCGAAGGCCAGCGATCGGTATGGCAGCTCGACCGGGTGGATGTCTACGACGGCGGTGCAGACGGGGATCCCGCGACCGCGGGAAACACCCTCTTCGCGACACAGGGCGTCTTCGTCCCGTAAGCCTTTCTGGCGCTAGGCGCCGGCGACGAGCGTCAGCACCTGCTCGCCGTGGCGCTTGACGAAGGAGGGGCCGACGCCGCGCACCGAAGCCAGCTCCTCGAGCGACGACGGCTTCAGCGCAGCGATCGATTCGAGCGTGCTGTTGTGCGCCACGGTGTAGGCGGGCTTGCCGTCGCTGGCCCGCAGCCGCCACTGCTTCAGCGTCGCCAGCAGGGGCTCGTCGGCCGGGCTCGAGACCGCCGCGCGCAGGCTGCGCCGCGCTTTGGGCGGCGTGAGGGTCGCCGGATCCGGAAGCCCGATCGTCGCCGCGTCGCAGATGTCGCAGCAGCGGCCACGGGGGGCACCGGGGCGCGCATCGCCGAAGTGGTCCAGCAGCGCGCGGCGCCGGCAGCCTCCCGATACCGAGACGAACGACTCGACGGCCCGGTAGGCGCGCCAGCCTCGGTCGCGATTCAGCTTGCAGATCTGCGCCACCCGGCCGGCATTCGGCGAGTCGCAGAACGAGACCAGCAGGCGCCCCCTGGATGCCGGCTCGAGCGTGCACAGCCCGGCACGCTCGGCGACGCCGAGGCAGATCCGCTCGCGGTCGAGCGCCGGAGCGTCGATCTCCGCCGCACCGCCGTCGCAGACGGCCCACAGGCGACGTGCATACGCGAGGACCTCGCCCGCATCGATGCCGTCGCGCTCGATGAAGTTGATCAGCCGGCCGAGGTCTGCCCGCATCGCGAGCAGGATCGCCCTTGCCGGCCTGCCGTCGCGGCCGCCGCGGCCCACCTCCTGGTAGTAGGCCTCGACGCTCTTGGGGATCGCCCAGTGGATCACCGAGCGCACATCGGCCTTGTCGACGCCCATTCCGAAAGCGTTCGTTGCGACCACGACGTCGGCGTCGCCCTCCATGAAGCGGTGCTGCGCGGATGCCCGCTCGTCGGCGGCCATCCCCGCGTGGTAGCCAACGGCATGAAGGCCGTCGGCGCGCAGGCGCTCGGTCACTTCGTCGACGTCCTTGCGCGTGCCGCTGTAGACGATCGAGGGGCGGTTCGCCGGGTCGGCGAGCGCGGCGGCCAGCACCATGTACTTGCGCGCCTTCGAGCCCTTGCCCTCGATCGGAACGACGTCGAAGGAGAGGTTGGGCCGGTCGAAGCCCGAGCGCACGACGAACGGGTCGCGCAGGCCGAGCCTTGTCCGGATCTCGTCCGCGACCTGTTCCGTCGCCGTGGCGGTGCAGGCCATCACCGCCGGGTTGCCGAGCCGCTCGATGACCGCGCGCAGTCGCAGGTAGTCGGGGCGGAAGTCGTGACCCCACTCCGAGACGCAGTGGGCCTCGTCGACGACGAACAGGTCGACGGTGCGAGCGCCGAGGGCGGCGAGGAAGGACTCGGAGGCGAACCGCTCAGGCGAGCAGAAGACGATCCGCGCCTCGCCCGAGCGGATGTCGCGCAGCGCCTGGCCGACCGTGCCCTCCGGCATCCCCGAGGCGACCATCGCGGCCGGATGGCCGCCGCTCAGGAGCCGCCGGTACTGGTCGGCCATCAGCGCGATCAGCGGCGAGACCACCACGGTGAGGTCCTCGGAAGCAATGCCCGGGAGCTGGTAGCAGAGGCTCTTGCCGCCGCCCGTGGGCATGACCACGAGGCTGTCGCGGCCGGCCAGCGCGGCCTCCACGGCCTCGCGCTGGCCCGGGCGGAAGGCTCCGTAGCCGAAGTGCGCGAGGAGCGCGTCGGGATCACGCGGGCCCTCGTAGGCCTCGGTGGCGGCGTCGACCGGGAGGCGGTCGAGCCCCTTGATCGCGAGCTGGGCGTCCGTGTCCATGGACGCCGCAGGGTACGCCCAACCCAGGACCGCAAGGCCTGGGGGACCACGCCTAGAATGAAAAGCGTTCCTGGGGGAGTGCCCGAGTGGTCAAAGGGAACGGTCTGTAAAACCGTCGGCTCAGCCTACGTAGGTTCAAGTCCTACCTCCCCCACTAAGGCTCGAATCACCGCCAAATGGCCGAAATTTCGCGCTGCGACTGGGCTCGGTGCCGTCGCACCGGAGGTGGGCGCCGGGCTGGCGAAGTTCGCCCTGCGCCGCCCAAAGCCGTGGCTTAACCCTTGCGGACAGTCGCACAACAATCGCGCGGCGCCCATGTCGGACATCACTTCCGCGGCCCGCAGAGCTAACTGTGTGTGCATGGCTACACGCCGCCGCAGCCGCCCCGAAGGCATCGTCACCCGTCACGGGCGCGCCTGCGCGACCTACGAGGGGCGCGGCTGCGTGCCGCCCCGGCTACCAGGCCCAGGTGTGGTCTAGCTTCATGCTGACCTGACCATCCTCGCGAAGCTCTCCTGCGCTCTCGCCAGGGCGCGCGCAATACCGCTCGCGGCGTAGCAGTAGGGTGAAGGACCCATGCGTGGTCCGAGCCTGTCCTATATTCCGCGCTTCATTCGCCACTACAAGGATCGGCGTCAGATCGGCCAGTCGATCGGCCAGTCTCTAAAGAGTGCTCGGGTACGGATGCAGAACTACCGATGAGCACGCCGAGTTTCGCTAAACCCTCCTGGGAAGACCGCGACTCACCTGCCTCCTCTTTGGTCGGGTCGTCGCGATCGGCGTCTTCGCCACTATCAGTGGCCCGCTGCAGATGCTCGTCCGCTACGGGGTACTCGTGTTCGGCTCGGCGTGCTCGTTCCTGAGCCTCGGCCGCCTCGCGCCTCGCGCCTGCAGCTTGCTCGTCTGCCGCTGCTTTGATTTGGGCGCGACCGCGACGAAGCAGAGTTCCTGCTCTCGCTCGTGCGAGCGGATGAAGTAGACGCCTCAACGCTCACACAAACACCTTCAATAGGAGTACCGTCTGAATTGAGTGCTGGCCCTGCGGCCAGAATCCTCAGCTCAAGCCGGAATGCCACCGACGGCGCATTGTGCGCCACGAGGCGATAGGCGGGGGCCACTGGCTTTGACTGCGGGGCCGGGCGGTACTTCTACGACGTTACTCACCGGCACGGTGGCTTCGTCGCAATCTAATGAACGCCCGGGGGTTCTAGCCCTCTCCCTTCCGCGCGGACCCAATCGAGGGACGGAAGGCAGAGGCCATGACGACGACGACAAGCAAGGAACACGACAGCGCGGCGCAGAGGTTGCACGCGACGCACTTGGAGCGGGACCGGTTGGACGATCGCTACCGCGACGCGATCGGCACGACGACCGAGCTCGGCGCCTACGTCCGGCTCCGGGCCGCCGGCGATCAAGTTGCAGCGCTGGGGGCGTGGCTCCACTGGATCGACGACGAGGCCTACCGAGGGCTCAACGCGGGACCGTTCGAACTGCTCGCCGAGAGCTCCGACCGCGTCGCGCGGGAGGGGGAGCACAAGCTCGTTCCTCGCAGTCGAAGCTCGTCTGCACCACCTTTTCGACGACACCCGCCCAGCACGCGGGCAAGAGCTGACTAGACGGCGTAGAGGAACGTGTAGACCGCCGTCATGCCCTCCTGGGTCCACTGCGCCAGGCAATAACGGCAGGTGCCGCCCTTATCGTCCGGTACGTCAATCGTTTTGGGTGGCCGACCCTCCACCGGCTCCACCTCGACCGCCTTGCCTTGCATAGGCCCGTTCTCGAGGAGCGCCTGCACGGCGGCAGCATATGGCGCGTAGGGTTCAGAAACTCGGATCCGTCAGGCGGCGAGGCGTATTCGTGGATCAGCCCGCCGAGCCGTTTGCGGTCGCGAACGGCGATCTGACGTGGCGGGCGAATTGGAACGACATTTGGCGAGGCTGCGGGGTGCAGAAACTCGATCGCGGCGACCTTACGGGCCCTAGAGGGAGACGTCGGAGCCAGCCAGTCAAAGCAGCGACTAGGCGGCAAGCACTACTCCTTTCGTTTCGAAATGCTCCCGCCACCAAACTGTCCGCCCGGTTGTCACCGGAGCGGATTCCTCAGCCCTTCTTGCTCTTGGCCGAGCCCCCGCCGCGGGCCGCATCCGCTCGCTTGGCTACTGCCTTGGCCCGCTCAGTGCGGTGCTACCGGCGGCCTTGGCCAGGTCGGTAACGCTGCCCCCGGCTGTTGGGCGCCGAGCCCTTGACCTCCTGAGCGCTCTTCGTGGCGGCGTTGCGCTTGCGTGTTGCGGCCGCCTTCTTTGCAGTCGCACTGCGTCGTGCCTTGGTCTGGGCCATGCGGGTCCTCCCTTTTCGGATGACTGGACGGCAAGTATTGCGACCATGGCCCGCCCGCGGTTACGCCGCCACCCGGTGCTGTCTGCGTACCCCGCAAGGGACCTCTGGTGCTCTCGCAGCGTCGACTTCCGCGCCGAGCTGCCGCGCCACGAGACCGCCAAGCTCTGCGAGCGGCTGGTAGAGACCGTTAGGCGGCGCGAGCCGCGGGCTTAGCTGCGAGGCGTCGGGCACCAACTAGGGTTGATCACAGCAGTTCGCTGCTACCAACCATCTGAGAGGCGGTGCCATGGATCCTGTCGGCTAGGGCTACGCACAACCACGGATGGCAAGGGCGATGGTGTGCGTGCCACCCGATGCTTCGACGTCGGCGAGACGGTGATGGTCGGAGTGATCGAGCGTCGAGTCGACAGAAACAACTCCCATGCAACCCAGGTGAGCCGCACCAACTGGGTCTGCACGGCGGCCTCGGGCCGAAGGTCAATCACTCGTGCAGCCCGAACTGCGGCGTGCGCCTGAACGACTCAGGAGCCTGCGACTTCGTGGCCCGCGAGCCGATCGTGGCGGGCGCAGAGATCACCTTCGACTATGCCATGCGGAACTACTCGGTGGAGCACTTTCCGGGCGGCTGCCTTTGTGGCTCGGACATATGTCGCGGTTCGATAACCGGTTGGAAGGATCTCTACGAGGAGCGAAAGGCGGCCTACCGGGGGCTGGTCGCCCCATACCTCCTCGAGATCGACCGAGAGACAAGATCCGCACAGGAAGAGCAATTGCGCGTCAGCCCGCCCACTCGAGGAACATGACGCGGTAAGGACCGCACACGCCCGCGAACGGCGGGAACTGCTAAGGGGGTTGCGAAACCCTGCTGGTGACACGATCGAGGCGGTGCTGGCCACAGGTCTTCGGCGCGGGGCCAATCTGGGCCCTTTGACTGGACCACGCACACGGGCGCGTGAGGGGATGTCCCAAAAGTCTCAAAACTCACGATCGCAACACGATCGCGTCGCCCCTGGGCCCGTCTCGGAACCTCCCCGCAAAATGCAGCGCTTTGGCGAGAGCAGTGGCCTGGTCTGTAAAACCTTCGGCTCAGCCTACGTAGGTTCAACTCCTACCTCCCCACTAAGGCCCGAATCAGCGCAGGGAACGGCGCGGGCACCGGCCCGCGCCGCTCCACTTGCTTCTCGGTCAGTCTCCTACGGCGAGAACAAGCCCTGGATCGCGAACGGGCGGTTGTCGTTTCCGCCCGCGGGCGAAGCGGCGGCCTTGCCGTCAGCCCGCCGTCCTCGACCCGCACCTGGCCCACCTCGATGTTCATGCGCGAGCCGTTGGCGGGTGGCGAGGCCGGAGGGACGATGCCGGGGTAGACCGCGTTCCAGCTGGTCATCACCTGGCACTCGCCGCCTATGTTCGGTACCGCAGGCACCGCGCACGGCATCGTGAAGTGCAGCAGGATCGTCGGCACCACGGTGCCTGCGACGGGCGGGGCCGGACACGGCCCTGGGGCCCCACCGTAGTTGCAGTGGTCGGTGACGTCGATCGGCACGATGATGTCGGTCTCGCCCTTGTAGGCCGGCGGCCCGGGTCCGTTCGGCTGGCACAGTGCCGGGTTGCCCGCGATGGGCGGTTCGCAGCGGATGTCGGTCATGTCCGACTCGACGTTGATGTCCGCCGGCACGGTGCTGACCGACTGCCTGACGAAGCCGCTGAACTGCGCCGGGACGGCGTTGACGTCCGGCGTTCCCACCGTCAGGTACGGCGACTCCTTGATCGGGGACATGACGGCTGGCCCGTGAGCGGAGACGACGGTCCCGGCCCGCCATGCACAGCGTTCTGATCGACACAGCGCTTGTAGTCGATCGCCAGCTGGTCGTATTTGGGTGTTGCGCCTTTCGGGCGTACATGGGTGGCGCCAGCCGTCGCGACCAGGAACGTCGCGAATGCCACCGCGAGGGCGACGACCGTGATGGCCGTTCGCAACAGGCGAGCTTGCATCTCGCACCTCCTAGGTGAGTTGAACAGCGGCAGGGGCATCGGTGCCGGCCGCTGTCCGAATAGCCCGCGATCGCTGCGGGCGCCGTCGAACGCTACGCTCAGGACCCGGCCGGGTCAATCCGCTTAAACAACTGTTTTCGTCTCGCTCCACGGGTCTCGAAAGACGCAGGCCACGGGCCCAACTGGGCCATTTGCCCGAGGTGCGCAGGGCATCGCCGCTTACGGTCGACGCGACACTGCCCTACCGTCGAATCATAGCGCCGCGAGGAACGATGTCATCTGACTCTCGCGAAGTCTCGGGGCTGCTGGCCGTCGTGGGCCTCGCAGAGTCGGAATGCCGGTCGCAGCGCCGACCGCATCAGCGGCCATTTTCCGGCCTCAGGCCGAGATTCCGGTCCCGGTTTCAACGATTCCCCCGGACACACCGTGCACCGTGGCAACCCCGGCGGGCAACGCTCACAATCCGGCGACGCGACCTGACGCCGCCTGCAGTCCCCCGGTGAAGGCGATGCCGCGCCGCACGGCGGAGAGGCTGGATATACCCAACGGCGCCTCAGATCCAGGGCCAAGTCACGCCGATCGGTGGCCCTCGGAGGACCGAAGGTTCCCTCGGGCTCCCCGACCGGCAACAAGTCGAAGCAGTGCATTGCGAGCAGTCGGCTACGCGACCTCAGTCATGCGAGCGCGCCCGATGCAACAGCCCCGGCCCGGCAACCAACTCAGCCGGGGAGGCCTCGAAGCCGCCGGAGTCACGGGGGACCTGAACGCGATCATCGCGGTCCGTTCGGCCGCCGCGGCAAACCCGGGCACCGCCTGTCGAGCGGCAGTGCAACGCCAGTGACGCCAGGGTTCGGGAGCTTCAATTTCGCGCTTCCGTTCGACGGCCGGCGTCACGCACATCCACCGCGATCGGCACCAACTCTCGGGCTGCCCCGGTACGTCACGCGGAAACCTGCGCTATGCGGGTGCCCTGGCCCTCCGGCAAGCGCCTGACCGCACGAAATTGGGGCAACACCGCTCCGGCAGACCCCTCCAGACTCGCCCGGTGGGATATACTTCACCGGCGGCCCGGGAGACGACAGAACGGCTGGCGGACCTCGCGCCTGCCCGGGACAGCCCAGCCGTGTCTCGCCAGGTAGGGGCTCCTCTTCCCCGTAGCGTCAAGAAGGGTCACCAGAAAATCTTCAGCTGCGGTGCATGACGCCGGCGCGCGCGAACGGCGCGAGCATCGGCTCCTTCACGGCGCGTCCTCGAGCGCCTGGTCGATCGCCTCGAGGACGTCGTCGCTCAGCTCGATCCCTGATGCCGCGGCGTTCGCGTGCACCTGCTCCGGCCGTGACGCGCCTACGATCGCCGAAGCCACCTCCGGGCGGCGCAACACCCACGCGAGCGACATCTCGGCGATGGTCAGGCCGGCGCCCTCGGCGACCGGCCGCAGACGCTCGACCGCCTCGAGAACGCGTCGTTCATCACGGGCCGATCGCGAAGCTCATCGCTCGCTCGCCGCGCGCGAGACCTCCGGCGGCGGCTCGCCGGGCCGGTACTTCCCGGTCAGCACGCCCTGGCGAGCGGCGACCAGACGACCTGCGAGATCCCGTTCGCGGCACACAGAGCGGGAAGAGCTCCGGCTCAGGAGCCCGCCACAGCATCGAGTACTGGGGCTGCGAGGAGACGAACAGGTCGGGGCCGGCGATCTCGATCGCGGCCTCGATCTGCTCCGCCGTCCACTCGCTGAAGCCGAGGTAGCGCGCCTTGCCGTCGGCGACCACCTGCTGCAGCGCCTCGACCGTCTCTTCGATCGGCACGTCGGGATCGAAGCGGTGCGCCTGATAGAGGTCGACGTAGTCGGTCTGCAGCCGCCCCAGAGAGGCGTCGATCTGCTTGGCGATCTGCTCGCGGACAGCCCGCGGTCGTCGGGGTCATCGGACATCTGACCCGACACCTTGGTCGCGAGGATGTACGAATCGCGCGGGCGCCGGACAGGACCTCGCCCCAGGCGCCTCGGCGGCGCCGCGGCCGTAGACGTTCGCGGTGTCGAAGAAGTTGATCCCCGCCTCGAATGCGGCGTCGGTACAAGCCCGGGTCTGCTCCGCCTCGACGCCGCCCGCAGTAGGTGAGCCAGGATCCGAGCGAGATCTCGGAGACCTCGAGGTCAGAACTTCCGAGCTTGCGGTAGCCAGCCCTCCTCCTCTCCTCAACTCAGCATCGGGACCCCGGCGCGGTACGCACGCTACCAGCGAGGAGCCTCTCCCCTGCAGACCAGGCTCAGCTCA
>CAWAUD010000019.1:0-19625 GCA_963785085.1 uncultured Solirubrobacterales bacterium
CCGGCAGACGCCCGGACGCTCGCACGTGAGGGCCTGGTCAGCCTCGGCTACGACGCAGGCGAGGCCGATGCGATGCTCGACAACCTTGGCGAGACCGACGGCGAAGCGCCGGAGGACCTGATCTCCGCGGCGCTGCGGACGGCAGCGGCGCGGCATGAGCGAGCCGACCGCAGGGGTCAGCGTCCAGATCCCGGCCGCGAAGCCGGGAGAGGAGGAGCTCGACCGCTCACTGCGGCCCAAGCGGCTCGACGACTTCGTCGGCCAGGAGCCGATCAAGGAGCCAGCTCGCGTGTCTTCATCGAGGCGGCGCGCAGCGCGCGGCGAGGCGCTCGACCACGTGCTGCTCGCCGGCCCGCCGGGGCTCGGCAAGACGTCGCTCGCGCAGATCGTCGCCAGCGAGCTGGACGTGCCGTTCGTGAGACCGCCGGCCCGGCGCTCGAGCGCAAGGGCGACGTCGCCGCGCTTCCTCACGGCGCTGGAGCCGCGCGGCCGTCTTCTTCGTCGACGAGATCCACCGGCTGACACCGCGCGCTGGAGGAGACGTTCTACCCCGCGATGGAGGACCGCCGGCTGCCGATCACCGTCGGCCAGGGCGCCGGCGCGCGCATCGTCACGCTCGACCTGCCGCCGTTCACGCTGATCGGCGCCACGACGCGCGCCGGGCTGCTCACGACGCCGCTGCGCGACCGCTTCGGCGTCCACGCACCGGCTCGAGCCTACGAGCCCGCCGACCTCGCCAGCATCGTGCTCCGCTCGGCCGGCATCCTCGGCGTGAGATCGACGAGGCGGGCGCCTAGGCGATCGCCCGCGCTCGCGCGGCACGCCGCGCGTCGCCAACCGGCTGCTCGAGCGCGTGCGCGACTTCGCCGAGGTGCGCGGCGACGGGCGCGATCGACGCGGACGTCGCCGACGAGGCGCTCGAGCTGCTCGAGGTCGACGCGGCCGGGCTCGACGCGCCTCGACCGCGAGATCCTGCGCGCCATCTGCGACGAAGTTCGGCGGCGGCCCGGTCGGCCTGTCGACGCTCGCGATCGCCGTCGGGGAGGAGCGCGGACACGATCGAGGACGTCTACGAGCCCTACCTGCTCCAGCAGGGGCTCATCAAGCGCACGCCGCGCGGCCGCGTGGCGACGCCGCGGGCGTACGAGCACCTGGGCCTGGAGCCGCCCGGCGGCCACTGGCAGCTGACGCTAGCCTTCTAAGCGCTCGCCGACAACCTCGGCCAGTGGCCGGCGAGCCGCTGGCTCGCTCGACCGCCTACCCTTCACGAGTCGCATGGCTCATTCTTCATCTGTCCCAACTGCGGGAACCGCTCCGCTCGCAACCGAGCGCACGCCGGCTTCGCGCCAGCGCGCCCGGGCTGCTCGAAGTGCGGCTTCGGCTTCCTGTTCGAGCTGCTCGACGACTACTACCCGGCGCCCAACGCCGCGTTCTTCGTCTGCGACCAGCAGGGCCGCGTCATCGGCTGCGGCCGCGGCGCGCTTCGAGCTGACGGGCCTCGAGGACGAGCGTGATCGGCCGCCCGGTGCAGCGAGGTGCTGGGCCTCGACTTCGACGACGGCGAGGATCACGTCGGCACCGTCGCTCGAGTGGGGCGTGCGCGTGCTGGGCAAGCCGCGTCGCGGTCGAACGCCGAGGGCGACCTGCCCGGCCGCGCGACCGCCGACCTGTTCCCCGCCTACGACGACGACGGCGGCCTGCTGCTCGTCCTGACACCCGCGAAGTGGACCTGTCCGCATGACCGACCGCCGCCGCAACCTGCTCGATCCTGCTGCTTCGTCGCGGGCGCTGCTCGCCGCCTCGGCTGGTGGTGATCGCCACGAAGCCGACGAAGCTCGGGCCTCGACCTCAAGGGCGGCGTCGAGCTGGTCTACCAGGGCGAGCCGACGCCGCAGGCGAAGGTCACGCCCGAGGCGATCGACCGCGCGATCGACATCATGCGCAAGCGCGTCGACCAGCTCGGCGTCGCCGAGCCCGAGATCCAGCGCACCGGCACCGACCAGATCGACGTCGGCCTGCCGGGCGTCAAGAACGCCGACCGGCGCGCAGAAGCAGGTCGGCACCACCGCGCAGCTCTACTTCTACGACTGGGAGCCGAACGTCCTCGGGCCGGGCTGCAAGCCCGACCCGACGAACCAGCCGCGTCACGGGCGGACCGTCGGCCGGCACGGCACCGGGCGCGCTCACGCAGTACGACGCCGTCAGCGCGCGTCGCAAGTGCCAGCCGACGAACGACCGGCAACGACGACCACCGAACGGGCCGTACTACCTCGTTCGACACGAAGACGAAGACGCTGCTCGCCGGCCCCGAGGAGGCCGCGCCGACCTCCGCGCGAGGACCTGCTGTCGCAGTTCGACGGCCAGGACCGCCCGGCACCGAGGTCGTCGAGGTGCCCGCAGGGCACGGTCGTCGTGCGTGCCGAGAAGCCCGCGACGTCCGGCCAAGCCGGCCGTTCGACCGCTACTTCGTCCTCCAGCGACAACCCGGAGCTCGAGCGGCACCGACATCAAGAACCCCGAGCAGAACTTCGACAACGGCGCGGGCGGCAGTCGGGCGCGCCGATCGTCACGTTCGACTTCACCGACAAGGGCCGCAAGGCCTTCGCACGACGTGACCACGCGCCGATCGCCGCAGCGCGGGCCAGACCGCGCAGGTCGCCGGCGCCAGCCGGTCGAGAGCGCGTTCCAGCACTTCGCGATCGTGCTCGACAACGAGATCGTCTCGCGCGCCGTACATCGACTATCGAGCAGAACCCGGACGGCATCGACGGCCGCACGGGCGCGCAGATCTCCGGCGGCTTCACGATCCAGGAGGCGCAGGACCTCGCCGAACGTCCTGAGGATCGGCGCGCTGCCGATCAAGCTCGAAGCTGATCTCGCGAGACGCAGGTCTCCGCGACGCTCGGCAAGCAGGCGCTGCACCAGGGCCTGATCGCGGGCGCCGTCGGCTTCGCTGCTCGTCGTCGCTCTTCCTGCTGATCTTCTACCGCGTGCTCGGCGTGATCGCCGGCGTGCGCGCTGCTGCATCTACGCGGTGTTCTTCTTCGCGCTGATCAAGCTGATCCCGATCACGCTGACCCTGCCGGGCATCGCGGGCCTGATCCTCACGATCGGCGTCGCGGCCGACGCGAACATCGTCATCTTCGAGCGAATAAAGGAGGAGATGCGCGCCGGGCAGATCGATCGCCGCGCGGCGATCGCCACCGGCTACACGCAAGGGCTCGCGACGATCATCGACGCGAACGTCGTCACGTTGGTGGTCGCGTTCATCCTGTTCATGCTCGCGACCGCGGGCGTCAAGGGCTTCGCGTTCACGCTCGGTGTCGGCACGCTCGTGTCGCTGTTCACCGCGGTGCTGTTCACCCAGGCGATCCTCGGCACGATGGCGCGCTCGCGGCTGCATCACAGCACCCGGCGGCGCTCGGCGCGGGCAGCGAGCGCCACATCCGCTGGCGCTTCGACTTCATGGGCAAGTCGAAGTGGTTCTTCGCGCTGTCGGGCGTGATCCTGCTGGTCGGCGCGCTCGCGATCGGCGGCAAGGGCCTCAACTTCGGCATCGACTTCGAGATCGGGCACGCGCATCGACGGCCAGCCTCGAGCAGCCGGCGAGCGTCGAGCAGGTGCGCGACGCGCTCGCGCCGCTCGGCTGCGGCGACGCGAAGATCCAGAACGTCAACGAACCCGGAGCTCGGGCAAGCAACGTCGTCCAGATCTCGCACGGCGGACGCTGAGCCGGCAACGGCGTGCAGGTCGCGCGAGGACGCTCCTGCAAGGCGACTTCGGCGTCACGCGGCGACGGCTTCTCGAGCGAGATCGATCGGGCCGACGTTCGGCGAACACGGTCGCCAGCAGCGCGCTGATCGCGATCATCGCGTCGCTGCTCGTGATCTCGGTCTACATCGCGCTCCGGTTCGAGTTGAAGTTCGCGGTGCCGGTGCTGATCGCGCTGGTGCACGACCTCCTGATCACGGCGGGCGTCTACGCGCTGACCGGCCGGGAGGTGACGACGTCGACGGTCGCGGCGCTGCTCACGATCCTGGGTTACTCGCTCTACGACACGATCATCGTGTTCGACCGAATACGCGAGAACGTGCCGCGCATGCCGCGCGCGGCGTTCTCGCAGATCGTCAACCGCTCGATGAGCGAGGTGCTGACGCGTTCGCTGGCGACGCGCTCTGCACGCTGCTGCCGGTCGCTCGCGCTGCTGCTCTTCGGCGGCGAGACGCTGAAGGACTTCGCGTTCGCGCTGCTCGTCGGCATCGCGTCCGGCGCCTACTCGTCGATCTTCATCGCGAGCCCCGGTGCTGGCGCAGTGGAAGGAGCGCGAGCCCGTCTACCGCGCGCCGCCGCCGTCGCATCGAGGAGCGACGCTCGGCTACGTGCCGGCATTCCGCCGACGACGCTCCGCGAGGCCGAGCGAGCGCGAGCCGCGGCGCGAGCGTCGCTGCGCGCGAGGCGCGGCCCGCGGCGCCGGTCGCCGAGCGCGCCGCCGCCCCGGAGGCCCCGCCGGACGAAGAGCCGGTGCTCGATCGCCGAGCCGGTTGGCGACGGGGCAGGCAACGGCGCGACCTCGACGCGGACGAGCGAGCCGGCGACCGTCGGCGGTCGCGGAACGTCTCCCGACCCGGAGCGCGAGGCGCTGCGGGCCGAGCGGGCCGAGCGCAAGAAGCAGCAGCGAGCCGGCGCGGCAGCAGAGCCGCCGCAAGCACGGGAGGAAGCCGATGAGCCTGCTCGTCTGGGTGATGATGGGCATCGCCGTCTGGCACTTCGCCGTCTTCGTGCCCGACCACTTCTGGGGCGGCATCGTCGGTGCGTTCGGCGCGGCGATCGTTGGCGCGGTCGTGTTCGGCCTGATCCTCGCCGGCGGCGAGATCGACGACGCCACCCTGAAGACCGCCATCGAGGCGGTCCCGGGCGCGCTCATCGGTCTCGGCGTGAGCTACTGCTTCGGCCTGCGCAAGCGACCGGGCCGAGCGGGTTGGCGTAAGTAGGCGGTAGGCCGCGTAGCGCGGCTAGCGAGCCTGCCGACTGCCGACTGCAAATCGTTGCCTCCGTTCGCGCTTCCGTCCGACTCACGGCCTATGGTCACGCGGTGTCTCAGGCCGCTCCGGTCGGTGGAGATTGCGCCCTTATGGGTTCGCGGCGTGCTCGGGCACTCGCGCGTGACCTCGGAGTAAGCGACACCCTCGCCACGATTCTCGTCCGCCGCGGCCTCGGCGACGCCGGCGGCGGCGCGAAGCTTCCTGGACGCCTCGGAGGAGCACGACACTCGCGCTTCACCGGGATCGAGGCGGCGGTCGAGTCGATCCTCGGGCACGCGGCCGCCGGCTC
Organism: uncultured Solirubrobacterales bacterium; assembly: GCA_963785085.1. Lineage (GTDB taxonomy): Bacteria > Actinomycetota > Thermoleophilia > Solirubrobacterales > JBBDJG01 > CAWACB01. The sequence goes on from CAWAUD010000019.1 coordinate 5,332, forward strand.
TCGCATCGCCGTCCACGGCGACTACGACGTGGATGGCGTCTGCTCCACCGCGGTCCTCGTCCGCACGCTGCGCCGGCTGGGCGCCGAGGTGCGCCCGCGGATCCGCCAGCCGCATGCGACGACGGCTACGGCCTGTCGCGCGCGACGGTCGAGAGACCTGCACGCTCGCGGGACGCGCCTGCTCATCACCGCCGACTGCGGCATCGGCGCGGTCGAGGAGGTCGAGCACGCGCGCGCGCTTGGCATCGACATCGTCGTCACCGACCACCACCGGCCCGGCGATGTGCTGCCGGACTGCCCGGTGGTCCATCCCGGAGTCTGCGGCTACCCGGCCGACCTGTGCGCCGCGGGCGTGACCTTCAAGCTGTCGCAGGCCCTGTTCGCCGCCGCCGGCCGCGATCCGGCCGAGCTCGACGATGAGCTCGACGTCGTCGCGCTCGCAACGGTCGCCGACCTGGTGCCGCTGGTGGGCGAGAACCGCACGCTGGTGCGCCGCGGCCTGCGCGCGCTGCCGGGCACCCAGCGCCCCGGCATGCGGGCGTTGATGCGAGTCGCGCGCGTCGATCCGCAGAGCGTCGACGAGCGGACGCTCGGGTTCGCGCTCGCGCCGCGCATCAACGCGGCGGGTCGCCTCTACCGCGCCGATGCCGGGCTCGAGCTGCTGATGACGGAGGACTCCGAGCGCGCCCTCGAGATCGCGCGCGAGCTCGACGCGATCAACACCGAGCGCCAGTCGGTCGAGACGGCAACCGTGTTCGAGGCCGAGCGCCTGATGACCGACACGCCGCACTGGCGTGGCGACCCTGCGCTCGTGCTCGCATGCGAGGGCTGGCATCCGGGCGTGATCGGGATCGTCGCCTCGCGCATCGTCGAGCGCTATCACCGGCCCTGCGTGCTGATCGCGCTCGACGGCGAAGGAGCCGGGCGCGGCTCGGGGCGCAGCATCACGCCGTTCGACCTGCACGCGGGGCTGGGCGCCTGCGCCGAGCACCTGATGCGCTTCGGCGGGCACCGGATGGCGGCCGGGCTGGAGATCGAGCCGCCCGAGTCGACCCGTTCCGCCGCGCCTTCGTGGAGCACGCCGCCCCGTCTTGGAGCCGGCCGACCTGGTTCCGGTGCGAGCACGTGGATGCCGTCGCCGCGGGCGCTGCGCTGGGGATGGAGCTGGCCGAGGAGCTCGAGCAGCTGCGGCCGTTCGGGATGGGCAACCCCGGGGTCAACCTGCTCGTGCCCGCTGCGCGGCTCTCGGACGTGAGGCCGATGGGCGAGGGCCGCCATGCACGGTTCACCGTGTCCACGGGCGGCGCTCGCACGCGCGCCGTCGCCTTCGGGGTGGGCGGAGCCGTGGCCTCGGCCGCAAAGGTCCCGGAGGACGGCGAGCCCGCGCGTCACGACGTCGTTGCGCGGCTGGAGGTGAACCGCTGGGAGGGCTCGGTGGAGCCCCGCCTCGTGGTCCGCTCGATGCACGACCTCCCCGAGGGGCGCGAAGGCGCCGCGGGATGTGCAGGCTCCTGCAGCCGCTGCTCGTGTGGCATCGCGGGCGGCGGCTGGCTCGACGCCGTGTGGCGCGAGCGCGAGCGCCTCGCGACGCCGCAACGCGCCGGGACTGTTCACGACGGGGCTGCCCGCACCGTCGTGAACCACGGTGAGGGTCCGCTGGGCGCGCTCGCGGACGTGTTCAGCTCGGACCGCCCGGTCCTGGTCGTATGCGCCGACTCTCTCGCGCCGCCGCGCCCTCTTCGACGGCGCGCTGTCGCCGCTGCGTTTCGGCCGGCCCGCGCCCGGTTTCGCTTCACTGCACTGCGCTCGCCCGGCGCCACTCGCGCCCGACGGTGAGCTGGCGGTGTCCGTCACCGACCATGCCTGGCTCGAGCGCGACCCCGGGCAGGCCGCCGGGTTCTCGCACCTCTTCCTGATCGATCCTCCTGCATCCGCGGCCTCATACGAAGCGCTGGAGCGATCGGGGTCCCCGGACACCGATTCCTGGCTTCACCTCGGCTGGACCGAGGCGGAGGTCGATTTCGCGCTGGCTGCGCACGAGCACGAGCATGCGTTGCGCCCCGCCCTCACGTCGCTGTGGCGGGCGCTCGCTGCTGATACCGGGACCCTCCAGGGACCGGCGCTGGAACGGGCGCTTGCGGGTGACGGCCGCCATCCCCGCACGACGGTCCAGGCGGCACGCTGCATCGCCGTTCTGGAAGAGCTCGATCTTGTTGCGGTGGAACCCTCAACCGCTACCGTTAGAAGCACGATGACCGGTATAGGGCGAACCGATCTGGAGCGGTCCAGCGCGTTCGCCGACTGTACGCGCAGACGCGACGAGGGCCTCAGATTCCTACAGACGCTGACAGCCGAGAAGGAAAGCCGCAGGGCGGCGTAGCCGCCTCACCGGAAGACGCCCCGAACGGCGAGGCCCTACTCACCCAGGCGCTCCCCGAAGCCCACATCCGTGTAGGACTGACGGACGAGCTCTCCGGCGCGCAAGTCGGCCAGGAGCTGCCGGGCACCCTTCTGGAGCACGAGCGCGAGCTGCTCGGTGACCTCTTCGCGGTCATCTCCGAGCACGCGGACGACGCGCTCGAGCCCGTCGACCTGAACCAGGTCGCCGACGCCTTCAGCTTCTCGTGCGAGCGCCACGCCGACCAGCTTCGCAAGTCAGGCGAGGACTTCATCGTGCATCCCGTCGGCGTCGCGAAGATCTGCGCGGGGATGCGGCTCGACACCCAGACGATCTGTGCCGCGCTGCTGCACGACACGGTCGAGGACACGAGCGCGTCGCTCGAGGACGTGGAGAAGAGATTCGGCGAGGAGGTCGCCCAGCTCGTCGACGGCGTCACGAAGCTCGCGGGCATCACGTTCCAGAGCCGCGACGAGCAGCAGGCGGAGAACTACCGCAAGATGATGGTCGCGATGGCCAACGACATCAGGGTGATCCTGATCAAGCTGGCCGACCGTCTCCACAACATGCGCACGCTCGAGGCGCTGCCGAAGCAGAAGCAGATCGAGAAGTCCAAGGAGACGCTCGACATCTTCGCTCCGCTGGCGCACCGGCTCGGCATCCACTCGATCAAGTGGGAGCTGGAGGACCTCGCCTTCTCCTCGCTCCACCCGCGCAAGTACACCGAGATCAAGTCGCTGGTCAGCCAGCAGCGCACCGAGCGCGAGAGCTACGTCGAGCGCGCCGGCCGCTATCTGAAGCAGGAGCTGGGCGCCGTCGGCATCAGCGCCGAGGTCTCAGGCCGCGCGAAGCACTTCTACTCGATCTACTCGAAGATGACCAAGAAGGGCCGCGAGTTCAACGAGATCTACGACCTCACCGCGATGCGCGTGGTCGTCGACTCGGTCAAGGACTGCTACGGCGCGATCGGGATCATCCACTCGCTGTGGAAGCCGCTGCCGGGCCGGTTCAAGGACTACGTCGCGATGCCCAAGTTCAACCTCTACCAGGCCCTGCACACCACCGTGATCGGTCCCGAGGGGCGACCCCTCGAGATCCAGATCCGCACGCGCGACATGCACTACACGGCCGAGTTCGGCGTCGCCGCGCACTGGATCTACAAGTCGCGCGCCGGTTCGACCACGCGCAAGAGCGCAGTGGCGGCCGACGGCAACGGCGGCGCGGCCAAGCCGCCCTGGCTGCGGCACCTGCTCGACTGGCAGAGCGAGACCCAGGACCCGCGCGAGTTCATGGAGACCCTCAAGATCGACCTGTTCGAGGACGAGGTCTTCGTCTTCACGCCGCGCGGAGAGGTCAAGTCGCTCGCGGGCGGCTCGACACCGCTCGACTTCGCCTACGCCGTCCACACCGACGTCGGCCACCGCTGCGTGGGCGCCAAGGTGAACGGCAAGATCACGCCGCTGCACTACCCGCTGCAGTCGGGCGACATCGTCGAGATCCTCACCTCCAAGCAGGAGCGCGGCCCGTCCCGCGACTGGCTCGTCGCTGGTCAAGACCAGCCGCGCCCGCAACAAGATCCGCGCCTGGTTCACGCCGCGAGCGCCGCGACGACGCCGAGCACCGTGGCCGCGAGCTGCTCCAGGAGACGATGCGAAAGCAGGGCCTGCCGGCGCAGAAGACCACCGGCTCGGCGCTGCTGGCGGACGTGATCCGCGAGATGGGCTTCAAGAAGGCCGACGACTTCTACGTCGCGCTCGGCCAGGCGAAGATCTCGCCGCGCGTCGTCGTCAACAAGCTGCTGCAGCGCCTCAAGCAGGGCGAGGCGGTCGCCGAGGAGCAGCCCGGCGAGGGGCTGGTGCGCCGCAAGGAGGCCCGCTCCCGGGTATCCGGAAGCGCGTCCGGCTACGGGATCAACGTCGAGGGCATCGAGGACGTGATGGTGCGGCTCGCGAAGTGCTGCCGGCCGGTGCCGGGCGACACGATCGTCGGCTACATCTCGCTCGGTCGCGGGATCACGATCCACCGCAAGGACTGCAAGAACGTCGAGGCGCTGAAGAAGGACCCGGACCGCTTCACCAAGGTCTCATGGGAGGGCGAGAACGAGACGTCCTTCCGCGTCGAGATCCAGATCGACGGCTGGGACCGCACCCGGATGCTCGAGGACCTCTCGCGGACGTTCGCGGAGGCCGGCATCAACATCATCGAGGCCCGCTGCACCGTCAACCACCCGATGGTCAAGAACCGCTTCGTCGTCGAGGTGGCCGACACCCACGGGCTCAAGAACTGCGTCGCGCGCCTGCGCAACGTCGACGGCGTGTTCGACGCCTACCGCGTCATCCCCGGCGGCTAGCCGGGCCTACGGCTCAGGTCGCGATCGTCAGCGCCTCTGGGTGGACGCGGTAGACGAGCTCGCCGTGGTTCCCGATGAAGTCGCCGTCGACCTGAACCGGTAGCGGCTCGGTGCCGGCCGGCTCGATCCGCGCCTCACGCACGTGGGTGAAGCTGGCGCCCTGGGGATGGCGCGCCACGTTCGCCGGCGAGAACAGGCGCCATGTGGCGCCGAAGGCGTCCCGCGTGAGGCCGCGCTTGAGGACCACGAGCGAGATGGACCCGCTGTCGAGCGAGATCTCCTCGGCGAGCTGCAGAGGCCGGTTGCGGAAGTAGGTGAACGGGTCCGAGTTCTGCACGAACGCGCTGATGCCCTCGATGCGCTGCCCGTCGACGTCCGCGACCAGCAGCGGGGGCCGGCCCCGGTAGCGCATGAGGTAGCGGCTGATCGCCGAGTAGGCGAACCACAGGTATGCGCGGCGCGCCTTCACCCCATGGCGCGAGTCGACCCAGCGCACGGTCTCGGCATCGATGCCCACTCCGCTCGAGAAGAGGAAGTAGCGGCCGTTCACGCTGCCGAGGTCGATGCGGCGCAGCTGGGGCCCGTCCGCCATTCGCAGGAGCTGCTCGGTGGCGTCGATCACGTCGGTCGGGATGCCGAGCGTCCGGCACATCACGTTGGTCGAGCCGCCGGGAAGCACGGCGAGCGGAACATCCGATCCGGCGAGGCCGTTGGCGACCTCGTTCAGGGTCCCGTCTCCGCCGAACGACACGACGACGTCGTAGCCGGCTCCGATGGCGTCGCGGCCGAGGACGGTGGCGTGGCTCGGGCCCTCGGTCTCGGCGAAGTCGAGGTCGTAGCGCCCCTTCAGCGAGTACATGACGATGTTCTTGAGGCGGGGCGAGACGGCGGTCGCGCTGGGGTTGACGACCAGCAGCATCCGCGGCGGGAAATTGGGCTCCCAGGCCGCGCATCGGGCTGTCCCCTGCGCGGGGCAGGGTGGAGGTCAGCGTCGCCATGCTCTGGTCAGAACCCCCGCGCCGAGCCCCGGTTACAGCCATCAGGCCGCCTCGAACACGAGCACGCCGTCCCGCTCTTCCTGGCGCACGCGCCCCTCGTTGAGCAGCAGGTCGACGTGGCCGAGGACCTCGGAGAGCGTCAGGTAGGCCTGGGTCACGGCGACGTCGCCGAACAGCGCCTGCGCCAGCTCATACGCCGCTGCGAGGGCGTTCGGTGATCAGGCCGTGGATCTTCTCGGCCCGTTTTCCGTGGAACGCGAGCCGCTCGTCGATCAGCGTGACGTGGTCCGTGATCGGGTCGCCGTGCCCGGATAGGACGATCTCCGCCGGCATCTCGCGGGTGCGGCGCAGGGATTCCATGTAGATCACGAGCGCCTGTGGGCGGTTCTCGGGGGATGCGTCACCGTCGAGCGGGCGGCTGATCAGCGGGTTCGAGGAGATGTGCTTGATCAGATGGTCGGCGGCGATCAGGATCCGGCGGCGCTCGTCCCAGAAGACGGTGTCGGTCGGGCTGTGCCCCGGCCGGTGCAGGACCTGCAGCTCGCGGTCGCGCAGAGACAGCGTGTCGCCGTCGTGCAGCGGGCGCGTGACGCGCGCGCGGCTGCCCCAGGCGCGAAACGCGCGCGACACCGTGCGCAGCGCGGCGACCACGTCCTCGGAGATCCCGTTGCGCAGCATGACGGCCGAGGCGAACTCGTCGTCGCGCGCCGCATCGTCGGCGAAGTTGTCCGCGAAGCGGGCCAGCAGGTCGATCGCCGCCACATCGGCGCCCGAGTGCCGGGCGACGATGTCCACCAGGCCGAGGTGGTCGATGTGCTGGTGGGTGATGATCACCAGCTCGATGTCGTCGATCGAGTGGCCGTGCTCGGCCAGCTGGTGCTGGAGCTCGTCCAGCGCGAGGCCGGAGTTCGGCCCGGAGTCCACGAGCGTCAGCGGGTCGTCCTCGATCAGGTAGGTGTTCACGCGGCCGACCGCGAAGGGCGTCGGGATGCGCAGGCGATGGATCCCCTGGTCGGCCGCCCGGTCGAGCGCCTGCTCCGCGGCCGTCTGCTCGCTCACGAGCGGATCAGCTTCAACAGCTCCTGCGTGCGCTGCTCCATGTCCTCGCGGTCGAATGCCTCGAGGTTGAGTCGCAGCAGCGGCTCGGTGTTGGACGGCCGCACGTTGAAGTGCCAGTCGTCGTAGTCCACCGATACTCCGTCGAGGTGGCTCACTCGCCCGTCGGAGTAGCGGCTCGCGATCTCCTTCATCTTGCCCTCGGGGTCCGCCACCTCGGAGTTGATCTCGCCGGAGATGAAGTAGCGCTCGTGCCACGGCGCAAGCAGCTCCGACATCTTCTTGCCGCGCTTCGACAGCAGCTCCAGCACAGCAGCGCCGGGATCACTGCCCGAGTCGGCGCACCAGAAGTCGCGGAAGTAGTAGTGGCCCGACACCTCGCCGCCGAAGATCGCATCCTCCTCGCGCATCCGGGTCTTGAAGAAGGCGTGGCCGACGCGGTTCATCAGCGCGCGGCCGCCCTTGGCGCTGACGACGTCGCTGGACGACGCGGCTGGCGCGCACGTCGTAGAGGATCGTGCGCGCCGGGCTCCTGCTCGAGCATCGACTCGGCCAGCAGCGCGGTGAGGAAGTCGCCCGGCACGAACTCGCCGGTGTCGTCGATGAAGAAGCAGCGGTCGGCGTCGCCGTCCCAGGCGATGCCGAGCTCGGCGCCCTCGGAGCGGACCGGTCGATGATCAGCCGGCGGTTCTCCTCCAGCAGCGGGTTGGGCTCGTGGCCGGGGAACTGCGCCGTTCGGCTCGAAGTAGAGGCGCTTGCCCGTGATGCCGAGGCGGTCGAGCAGCGGCCCGGCCATCGGCCCGGCCATGCCGTTGCCGCCGTCGAGAACCAGCGGCATGGGCCGGATGGCATCCGGGTCGATGAACCCGAGCACGTGGCGCTGGAACTCCTCGTAGCAGTTGCGCGTGCTCGTAGGTGCCCTTCGCCGCGGGCTCGCCGAGGTCCTCGCGCTCGACGATCCGCCGCACGTCCTGGATGCCCGCGGTCTCCCGAGAGGGCGATCGCACCCTCGCGCACGAGCTTGAAGCCCGCGTAGGCGGCTTCGGGTTGTGCGAGGCGGTGACGGAGACGCCGCCGTCAAGCTCCCGCGAGCCGACGGCGTAATAGACCATCTCGGTGCCGACCATCCCGATGTCGAGCACGTGCGTGCCCTCGTCGACGAGGCCGCGGCAGAAATGCTCCGCGAGCGCAGGGGAGTGGATCCGCATGTCGTGGCCCGATCGCGACGTGCAGCGGCCGGGGCTCGGCTCCTCGGCCTCGCGCAGGTCGGCCAGCACGCGGGCGAAGGCGCGCCCGACCGCATAGGCGACGTCCTCGTCTATCTGGTCCGGGTAGATGCCCCGGATGTCGTAGGCCTTGAAGATTCCCGGATCGACCTCGGTCAACTTTCCTCTTCTTCCTCTTCGAGGGCCTCGAACGCCGCCCGCAGGTCCGTCCAGCTGTCCTCCAGGCGCTGGGGCAGGACCCGCACGTCGCCGAGCACGGGCATGAAGTTCGTATCGCCCTTCCAGCGCGGGACCACGTGTAGATGTACGTGGTCCTCGACGCCGGCGCCTGCCACGGCACCCAGGTTCGCGCCCACGTTGTACCCCTCGGGGCCGTAGGCGCGCTCGAGAGCGCGCACCGAGCGCTGAGCGAGGTGCATCATCTCGGCTGCGGCGGCGGAATCCAGCTCGTCGAGGCGGGCGGTGTGCTCGAACGGGGCGACCATCACGTGGCCGTTGGTGTAGGGATAGGCGTTCAGGATCACGAAGCAGCGGTCGCCTCGATGGACGATCAGGTTCGAGCGGTCATCGCCGGCGGCGGGGAGGGAGCAGAGGATGCAGTCGTCCGTCTTGTCGCCCTTTATGTAGTCCAGCCGCCAGGGGGCCCAAATACGATCACTCGCCACAAGCGCAGCATCCTATGCGTGTGCTTTAATGCCCGGCACATAGCTCTTGCATCAAGAGGGGTGGAGGGACTGGCCCGATGAAGCCCCGGCAACCATTTCCACGCGAGCCAATCGGCGAGCGGGGAAAACGGTGCCAATTCCAACAGGCTCCAATTTCAAGCCTGGGAGATGTGGGGGAGGTAGCAGGACCAACCTTCGCCACAGAACCAGGCGGAGGTTTTTTCGGTTCAAGGAGACATAGATGCCGGCTACCGCCCTCAAATGCAAAGAATGCGGCCAGGAATCGCCGCTGGACGCAAGATATTGCTGCGACCTGTGCTTCGGACCCCTCGAGGTCGCCTACGACCATTCCCAGCTCGGTGACGCCGCCGAGCTGAGGCGCAAGATCCAGGCCGGTCCGAACTCGATCTGGCGCTACTCCGACTTCCTGCCCTTCGAGCGCCGCCCGCGCGTCGCGCTCGAGGCGGGCTTCACGCCGCTGGTGCGCTCCGAGCGCCTGGCCGAGCGACTCGGAGTGGGGGAGGTGTACGTCAAGAACGACGCCGCGAACCCGACCCACTCGTTCAAGGACCGTGTCGTGAGCGTCGCGCTCGCGAAGGCCCGCGAGCTCGGCTACGAGGTCGTCGCCTGCGCCTCGACCGGCAACCTGGCGAACGCGGTTGCCGCGCATGCTGCCGCCGCGGGGCTCGAGTCATACGTCTTCGTGCCGGCCGACCTCGAGGAGCAGAAGATCCTCGCAACCGGCATCTACGGCACGCACCTGATCGCCGTCAACGGCAACTACGACGACGTCAACCGGCTCTGCACGGAGCTCTCCGGCGAGCACCCGTGGGCGTTCGTCAACGTGAACCTCCGCCCCTACTACGCGGAGGGTTCGAAGACCCTGGCCTTCGAAGTGGCCGAGCAGCTCGGCTTCGAGCTTCCCGACCACGTCGTGTGCCCTGTCGCTTCGGGATCGCTCTTCACGAAGATCGCCGCGGGCTTCGGGGAATGGCTGGACCTCGGCCTGCTCGAGGGCAGCGTTCCCGCCTTCCACGGCGCTCAGGCCGAGGGCTGCAGTCCGGTCGCGCAGGCCTTCGAGGCCGGCAACGACGTCTGCAGGCCCGTTCGTCCTCGCACGATCGCCAAGTCGCTTGCGATCGGGAACCCGGCGGACGGCGTCTTCGCGCTGGAGGTCGCGCGCAAGACGAGTGGGTCGATCAGCTCGGTGACCGACGAGGAGATCGTCGAGGGCATCCGGCTGCTCGCCGAGACGACCGGCATCTTCACCGAGACCGCCGGCGGCGTCACGACTGCGGTCCTCAAGAAGCTCGCCGAAGAGGGCGCGTTCGGAGCGGACGACCGGATCGCGCTGATCATCACCGGCGAGGGCCTGAAGACACTCGACGCCGTGCGCGACGTGGTGTCGACCTATGACGTCGAGCCGTCGGTCGAGAGCTTCAGCGAGACCGTGCCGGTCAAGACGAGCGTTTAGCGGAACGTCCGTGGCGGTGACGGTCAAGATCCCCGCGCAGCTGCGCAACCTGACGGGCAACGAGTCCGAGGCGGAGGTCGAGGGCGACAGCGTCGGCGAAGCGCTCGACGCCCTGTACGAGCGATTCGACGGCCTGCGCGACCGGATCACCGAGGACGGTGAGCTGCGCCGGTTCGTGAACGTCTACGTCGGCGGCGAGGACATCCGCTTCGGCGACGGCCTCGACACGACGCTCAGCGACGGCGACGAGATAACGATCCTGCCCGCCGTCGCGGGCGGCTCGTAGCACCCAGCCGGCGGCGGTAGCGATTCCCGCTGCGCGACCGGGCACCCTCGGACCGCGCCGAATCTCAAAAAACCAGCTTGTAAGGGTGGGCGGTCGCGGTTTTCGGTGCTGTCGGGACTTCTGTGTCATATAGACGTACAAGTCCCGACAGCGCCCAGAGCATCGTTACGTGAGCGTCGCGAAACGCGTGGGAGACGAACCGCGGACGCGCGCATCGACCGCCCTTTCTACGAGCCAGGGTTTCGTGCCTCGGGGCGCTGTCTACAGCCAGCCGCGGCGGCGGAAGAACGTGACCATTCCGACCAGCATCAGCACCATCGCGCCGATGATGATCCAGAAGCCGCGTGCGAGGGGAGGCCGCTCGCCCTCGCCGGGGACGCCGACGTTCATGCCCCAGATGCTCGCGATGAAGCGTCAGCGGGAGGACCACGATGCTGAACGCGGTCAGCACTCGCAGACTGTCGTTGACGCGGTGCGAGATCACCGACTCGTTCGTGTCCTCGAGCGCCTCCACGACCTCCTTGTAGTTCTCGAGCATGTCCCAGATGCGCTCGGAGGCGTCGACGATGTCGTCGAAGTAGATCTCGAGCTCCTCGGCCCAGTAGCGCTGCTTGGTGCGCTCGAGGTCGCGCAGCACCGTGCGCTGCGGGCGGATGATCTTGCGGAAGTTGATGATCTCCTGCTTGACGTTGGAGATGTCGCGCACGATCTCCTCGGAGCGGCCGACGAAGATGTCCTCCTCCAGCTGCTCGAGCTTGTTCCCGATCTTGCGCAGCATCGGGAAGCAGTAGTCGAAGCACCGGTCGACGATCTGGTAGAGCAGGTAGCCCGAGCCCTTCGAGAAGAGCTGCTCGCGGAACTCCTCGCTGTCGCGGGCACGCTCGAACAGGTACTCGACAGGCTTCAGCGGCTGGTTCGGGATCGTGATCACGAAGTCGGGGCCCACGAAGAGGTCCAGCTCGCCGGCGTTGAGGCGGCCCACCTGCTTGTCGAAGATCGGGAAGTGCAGGACGATGAACAGGTACTCGGGGTACTCGTCGATCTTCGGACGCTGGTTGCGCGACATCACGTCCTCGAGGTCGAGCGCGTGGAAGTCGTAGTGCTCCACCAGCCAGGCGCGCTCGAGCGCCGTCGGCTCGTCGATCTGAATCCACTGGAGGCCCCCGTGCGAGAGGCGCTCTATACGCGGCTGGGTGCGCTCAGCTGCAGGGGCGACCACGGAGCCGGCACGCCTGGTGCGCGGCCTGCGGGGCAGTCGTGGTCGAAAGGCGAGTGGCATCGAGGGGGTCGTCGAGCATTGCTTCCATGGCGCAGCGGCGATTGTAAAGGCCGTGCACGTCCTCAGAAATCATCGGGCCCGACGAGGTCGAGCTTCAGGGCCACGTGGAGGCGCCGCAACTCCGCGACCATGTTCTCCCGCAGGAGGGTCTGGTAGGAGAGCTCGAGGGTCTCGCGACCGCGCGCCAGCTCGTCTTCCCAGCCGAGCGCATGGGCGGGCTCCACGACCCCGACCTCGCCGCGCAGGCATTCGGGGCACGACGTCTCCAGCCGCAGCCGCCCATCCGGCCGCTCGCTACATGAGCGCAGCTGCACCAGCTGCGAACCGCAGCTACGGCATGCTCCCGGGCGTCGCCCGGCCTTTTTCTTGGTCCCGAACAAAGCCGCCCTCCCCAAAGCCGCTTCCGGATCGCGGGGAACCGTAAGGGGATCTGAGACCCATGAGGAGCGCAGAAGCACACGGATCCCGGAAAATGGTGTGAAGATTTCTTGCGGCCTCCGGCCGCCGCCTGCTAGTGGCGCTCCCTACGGGCGCACCTCGTCATTTCTTGATGTCCACTCAATCCACCCCCGTTTCCGCGCCGCGCCGCCGTCATACCGGCCGCTGGGCGGCTGCGTTCGTGGTCGCGGCATTCCTCGCTCTCCTGGCCTACGGGCTCGCGAGCAAGGGCACCGACGACCGGATCGACCGCGCGCTCGAGCAGGGCAAGGCGCCCGCGGCGCCCGGGTTCTCGCTCGAGGTCCTGGAGCCCGGTGCGCCGCCGGCCGGCCGATCCGGCGCGATCGTCCGACGCGCGCTGGGCGACGGCAAGCTCTCGCTGAGCGAGCTGCGCGGTGCGCCGGTGGTGCTGAACCTCTGGGCTTCGTGGTGCACCCCGTGCCGAGCCGAGTCGAAACCGCTCGAGGAGGCATCCAGGCAGTGGGGCCCGCGCGGAGTCGCCTACGTCGGCCTCGACATCCAGGACCTGCGCGGCGACGCGCGCAGGTTCCTGCACGAGCAGGGCCTGACGTATCCGTCGATACGCGACTCCGGCCGGGGAACCGCCAACAACTACGGGGCGACAGGGATCCCCGAGACGTTCTTCATCGGCCGCCGCGGCCGCGTGGTCGGCCATGTCGTCGGAGCGGCCAACGCGGAGCAACTGCGGCTGGGCTCCCGGGCGGCCCTCACCGGTGAGGTGGTTGGGCGCAGCGCGGGCGGGGCAAGCTTCGATGTGAAATAGGTAATGGGCGGAGGCGTGGACGACGCCACCAGGCCAAGCCCGAAGGGCCTTAGATATTCATGGCAGGCGACAAGCTCAGCGAATACAGGTCGAAGCGGGACTTCGGCGCCACGCCGGAGCCCGAGGGCGGCGCCGACGGCGACGGCAGGGGAGAGCGCTTCGTCGTCCAGGAGCATCACGCCCGCAACCTGCACTGGGACCTGCGCCTGGAGCACGACGGGACCCTGATCTCATGGGCCCTTCCCAAGGGCATCCCGACCAACCCCAAGAAGAACCTGCTGGCGGTCCACGTCGAGGACCACCCGCTCGACTACATCGACTTCGCCGGCGAGATCCCGGATGGCAACTACGGCGCCGGCAAGGTGAAGATCTGGGACGCCGGCACCTACGAGCCGCACAAGTTCCGCAGCGACGAGGTGATCGTGACCCTGCACGGAAAACGCGTGGAGGGCAAGTACGCGATCTTCAAGACGCAGGGCAAGAACTGGATGATCCACCGGATGGACCCGCCCGCCGATCCGGGCGAGGAGCCGATGCCGGAGAAGCTCAAGCCGATGCTCGCGCGGCTCGGGGACCTGCCCGCGGAGGATTCCGACTGGGGCTTCGAGATCAAGTGGGACGGCGTGCGGGCGATCTTCTACTCCGAGGCCGGCCACGTGCGGATCGAGAGCCGCAACCTGCGCGACGTGACCGCCCAGTACCCGGAGCTGCGCGCTCTGGGCCGGGAGCTCGGCTCGCACCGGCTGGTGCTCGACGGCGAGATCGTCGCGCTCGACGAGCGCGGGCTGCCGAACTTCGGCCGCCTTCAGCCGCGGATGCACGTGACCTCTCCCGCGGCCATCAAGCGCCGCGTTGCGGACACGCCGATCGTCTACATGGTCTTCGACCTGCTCCACCTCGACGGCCATTCGACGATGCCGCTGCCGTATCGCCAGCGGCGGGAGGTGCTGGACAAGCTCGACTTGGACGGGCCGAACTGGAAGCTGTCGGCCTACCACGTCGGTGACGGCAAGGCGATGCTCGAGGCGAGCGCAACCCAGGGACTCGAGGGGGTGGTCGCCAAACGGCTCGAGTCCCCGTATGTGCCCGGAGCCCGCAACGGGACCTGGATCAAGGTCAAGAACCACCTCGAGCAGGAGTTCGTGGTCGGGGGCTGGCTGCCGGGGAAGGGCGCCCGCAGCGACTCGATCGGGTCGCTGGCGCTGGGCTACTACGACGATGAGGGAAAGCTCAAATACGCCGGCAACGTCGGCACCGGCTTCACCGAGCAGATGCTGGCGGACCTGCAGCGCCTGCTGGAGCCGCTGCGCGCGGACAAGAGCTCCTTCGAAGGCCGCCAG
>CAWAUD010000020.1:0-78620 GCA_963785085.1 uncultured Solirubrobacterales bacterium
CCCGGTTGCGAAGACGCTGGTCTCGACCACGACCGCGTGGCCTAGGTCGGTGAACTCCCGCGGCTCCCAGCGAATCTCCGAGAACAGGTCCTGAGTCTTGCGGAAGAACTCCTTCGCCGCCGCGGGTCCCCGGTAAATCCTCGCGTCGGGGAGCTCCTGGCGCTCATGCAGCTCGCAGTCGGGTGCGAGGCGCGCCCAGAACTCTGGCACCACCTCTTCGGGGTCGATGAACTCCGTGCTCGTACGCCCGAGCAAGTTGTTGGCTTCGTAGCTTCGCCGCACGACCTCCACGTTCTCCTGCGACATCGCTCGCGCACCGTGAGTCAGTCGACCCGTTTTACGACCATCGCTAGTCCAAAAAAGATCAATAGAAGCAGGACAACGACAACAATGAGAAGGATCACGGCGAGACTGTATCGAGCCGGTCTAGCCGGGCGCTGAGTTGAGTTTCGGACCGCCGCCACAAGGCCGTTTCCTCGCGCGCGGAAGGCCGACAGCCGCCTACTCCGAGAGGCCCACAGCTTCGAGAGCCCTCTGGCGCTCGGGAAAGATTTCCAATCGCGCCGCCTTCCCTTCGCATCGTCCAGACGTGGCGGGGCGGAACTCGACCTCGACGCCGCTTCCCTTCCCGCGAGCGGGTGTGCGGAACACGACGATCTGATCTCCGGCCTCGAAGAACTCCTCCGGCTCCATCTGAAAGGAGTCGAAGACCTCCAGGTAGTTCTCGAAGAGCTTCGTCACGCCTTCGCGGCCCTTGAAGATGCCGACGTTCATGCCGCCTTCAGGGAGGTGCATCTCGAATTCTTGCTCCAGGTACTCGAAAGCGCTGTCGCGGTCACCGCGATTCCAGGCCTCGTAGCCACTGCGGAGGACTTCCACGTTCTCCTGCGACATCGCCCGCGCAGTATCCCGCAGGCTCAGGAGTCGGCGTGAGCGTCTTGCTCCGACAGCCCGAGGGCTTCGAGGGCTTCGGCGTGGTTCCAAAAGTCCTCGATGATGAAGATCTTCCCCTTGCGCATCGTGAGGACGCGTGTCAGTTCCAAGTTCATGTCGGGACCTTGTCCCTCGCCGCGCCAATTGAGCCTCACGACAACACGGTCTCCGGCGGCGATGAAATCGCTGATCGGTTCGACCGTGTCGACATCGAATGCTGCGCGCAGACGCTCGTACTGGCCCATGCAGGCCTCCCGGCCGACGAGAGTGTCCGCCTCGGGCCAACCCTCGAGAGCTGCCCAGATGACATTGGGGTCGTGCACTCGCAGATAGGGCGTCCATCTCGCCCGCGTTATAGGCCTCGAGGAGGGATCGCACGATCTCCACGTTCTCCTGCGACATCGCCCGCGCAGTATCCCGCAGGGTCAGGAGTCGGCGGGAGCATCGTGCTCCGACAGCCCCACGGCTTCGAGGGCTTCCCGGCGGTCGCGGAAGATGCGGACACGCCTGATCTTGCCGCCCGCGAAGTCGTAGACGTTGGTTCCGGGCGACTCGTCGGCGACCGAGAGTCCACTCGCCCGTCCGGTCGCGCTGACGCGCATATAGGCGAGGACCTGGTCGGCGGCGATCTGCTCCAGCCGCTCGATCTGCAGCCGGAAATCCGGGGCCGTGTCGGCGATGTCGGTCCAGAACCTCTGAATCGCGTCACGGCCGATGTAGACCCCGCCGACAGCCGCCATCGCAACGAAGTGCAGCTCGATGTCCTCGGTGCAGCAGTCGAGGTAGCGGTCCATGTCCCGCGCGTTGACGGCCGCAACCGCCCGCTTCACCGTCTCCACGTTCTCCTGCGACATCGCCCGCGCAGTATCCCGCAGGGTCAGGAGTCGGCGTGAGCATCCTGCTCCGACAGCCCCACGGCTTCGAGGGCTTCGTCGTGATCCCGGAAGGCTTCTTGAAGGACGATCCTTTGCTTGCGGAACGTGTAGACATTTGTGGTTTCCACGTTCAACTCAGGACCGTGGCCGGCACCACGCCATCTGAGCCTCACGACCACTCGATCGTCCGCCTCGATGAAGTCGCTGATCGGTTCCAACGTGTCAGCGTCCCAAGCGTCGCGCATCTGAGTGAACTGGCGCATCACCGCCTCCAAGCCAAGAAACGGCCCCTGCTCCGGCCACTCCTTTGTACCGCGCAAGATGACGTCTGGGTCGTAGAACGCGCGCAGGGCATCCCAGTCCTTCGCGTTCCACGCTTCGATACCGGCTCGCATGATCTCCACGTTCTCCTGCGACATCGCCTACTCCGAGAGCTCCAGGGTTTCGAGGGCCTCGGAACGTTCGCGAAAGCTCTCGATGCGGATCACCCTCCGGCCGCGGAAGCTCCAAAGCGTGAAGTAACGGAGCACCGACGGAACGCCGCTGGTGCTTCCCACGCCGCGCTGGTGCACGGCCGCCAAGACGCTGTCTCCCACCTGGACGATCTCCTCTGCCGTCATGGTGAAGTCCGTGAAGGGCTCCAGCAAGCCCCGTGTGTATTCCGAGACGGCTTCGATACCGAAGTACGCCCCGGCCTCGGGGAACTCTGGCCCCAGCACGAAGACGACGTGCGCGTCGAGCATGTCGAGGCTGGCCCGGAAGTCACCGTCGCTCCACTGCTCATAGATCGCTCGCACGATCTCCACGTTCTCCTGCGACATCGCCTACTCCGAGAGCCCGACGGCTTCGAGGGCTTCGTCCCTGCTGCGGTATTCACGCACTTCCGTCGCCTTGCCGTCGCGGAGTCGGAGGACGTGGACCTCATGCTCTTCGAACGGAGCGCCGCTCGCCCGTCCGCGACCATGAACGCGAACGTCGGCAACGACGTAGTCGCCCCTCACGTCAACAAATTCCTTTATCTCCACTTGCAACTCGACTACGTCTGCGTCGAGGTCGGCGATGAACTTGCTGAAGCCGTCGTGTCCGCGATGCACGGTCGCTCCCGGGTCGTCCGCGCGATCCCACCATTCGAAATCAGGGTCGAGGAGTTCGAGAACGGCTATCAAGTCGCCTCGGTTGAAGGCTTCGTTGAGCCGCCGGACGATCTCCACGTTCTCCTGCGACATCGCCCGCGCAGTATCCCGCAGGCTCAGGAGTCGGCGTGAGCGTCCTGCTCCGACAGCCCGACGGCTTCGAGGGCTTGCTCGCGGGTGCCATGGAATGTCGACCCTGCCCACCTTTCCGCATCGAAGCGTATAGACGACCGCTCGTAAGCGAACTCGAACGGCGCCCCGCTGTCCTCTCCCGCGTCCTCGCTCGCGCATGACGACGACCACACGCTCGTCGCCCGCATCGATGATCTCGATGGCTTCCACGGTGTACTCGTCCCAAGTGCCCCAGTAGCGTCGCCACCAGTTGACCGCTGCATCCTTGCCCTGGATAGAGATGGGAAGGTCGGCGGACCGGACGTGTCGAGAACTCGACCTCGACCTCCTCATCGAGCAGATCGAAGAACGACCACGGCTCGGTCGCTCGAAAGATGCTCTCGACGATCTCCACGTTCTCCTGCGACATCGCCCGCGCAGTATCCCGCAGGCTCAGGAGTCGGCGTGGGCGTCCTGCCCCGACAACCCGCACTTCTCGGAGGGCCCGGTCCTCATCGGTGAAGACGCTCCACGCGGTTGCCTTTCCGGACCGCCAGCGCCACACGTGCCAGGTCGTGTCCTCGAACACCAACTCGCTACCCGCTCCGCGCCCCAAGCCGCGGACGGTGGCGATCGTCACGTCGCCTCGATCGCGTACGGCGACAACCTCGGCCCTGTAGTCGGGCCAGGTGTCGAGCCAGTTCTCCCACCAGCGGCGGAACCCGTCGTGACCTCGTAAGCCGCCCTCGATAGCGACGATGCGCGATGACGATCTCGACGTCTTCGTCGATCAGAGCCAGAGCACCATCGAGGTCGCGCTGGTTGAGGACGTCGATGGCTCGATAAAACAGTCTCCACGTTCTCCTGCGACATCGCCTACTCCGAAAGGCCCACGGCTGCGAGGGCTTCGCTGTGGCTCTGATAGGGGCGCAAGTAGCATGATCTTCCCCTCGCACATCTTGAAGAGGTAGGCGCTCTGGAACTCGATCGGTTAAGCGTCACCTTTGCCCACGGTGGCTCGCCCCAAAGCGATGACGCGATCATCGACCGTCCTGATGTCCTGAATGTCGAAGCCGAAGGCTTCCCAGGTCTCAGAGGCATCTCGCAAGGGAGCGTTCCGCGCCTTCGTGGCCGCGATAGCTTCCGCCTTCCAAGACGTTGCGCGGCAAGAGCAATTCAACGTCCGGATGGAACAGTCGACCCACGCCTCCGAGTCGCGCCTTGGAAGGCATGAATGCCCGACGCACGATCTCCACGTTCTCCTGCGACATCGCCCGCGCAGTATCCCGCAGGCTCAGGAGTCGGCGTGAGCGTCTTGCTCCGACAGCCCCACGGCTTCGAGGGCTTCCTGGCGTTCAGGAAAGACTTCCAGTCGCGCACGCCTTCCCGCCTCGCATCGTCCAGACGTGTGCGGACGCGAGCCCGTCGACGCGCGACCCCGCTGCCGCTTCCCGCGCAGCGGATCGTGTGAACGAACACGACGATCTGATCACCGTCCTCGAAGAACTCCTCCGGCTCCATGTCGAAGGACTCCCAAGACCTCGAAGTAGTCCTCAAAGCAGCTTCGTCACGCCTTCGCGGCCGCGATAGCTGCCGACGTGCATGCCGCCTTCGAGGGAGCTGCAACTCGAAGTCCGGGCTCGACGAACTCGAAAGCCGCGTCGCGGTCACCGCGATTCAAGGCCTCGTAGGCTCGGCGCACGATCTCCACGTTCTCCTGCGACATCGCCCGCGCAGTATCCCGCCTAGGCGGAAGGCGCGGCATCTTGGCGCCGCCGATGCGAGCCCGCGGGAAAAACGCGGGAAAAAGTGCGCCCCTCTCAGGCGGTTCCAGGCGGTCTCAGGCGGTCGAACGGCCGAGGCGGGCCGGCGGGCGCGAACCCGCCCGGGGCGCGGAAAACCGCGCTGCAATCGGAGCGGGGCAGGAAGGACTCGAACCCTCGACTTCTGGTTTTGGAGACCAGCGTTCTACCAACTGAACTACTGCCCCGGGACCGGTTCAGTCTAGCCGCCTGCCCGGCCCGTCTCGGAGGGCGCGATAACTTGGAGCGGTGCGCATCGCGTCGCTCGTTCCGAGCTCAACCGAGATGCTGTTCGCGCTCGGCCTGGGCGATCAGGTCGTCGCCGTCACGCACGAATGCGACTGGCCGCCCGAGGCCGCGTCGATCCCGCACCTGACGCGCACGGTCATTCCCGCCGGGCTGTCCGCCCGCGAGATCGACGAGACGGTGCGCGCGACCGTCGGGGCGGGCCGGCCACTGTACGAACTGGATGCCGAGCGCCTGTCCGAGCAGGCGCCGGATCTGATCGTGACTCAGGCGGTGTGCGACGTATGCGCGGTCTCCTACGACGACGTCGTGGCGGTGGCGGCGCAGTTGCCAAGCCGACCGCAAGTGCTGTCGCTGGATCCGATGACCCTGCAACAAGTGCTGGATGACTTCGGGCGGCTCGGATCCGCGGCCGGCGCCGAGCAGGAAGCGCGAATGCTGCGCGAGCAGGCGCGCCGGCGCATCGAGGCGGTCCGGCAGGCCGTCGCGGGCGAAGGCCGTCCGAGCGTGCTCGCGATCGAGTGGCTGGACCCGCCGTTCATCGCAGGACACTGGGTCCCGGAGATGATCGAGATCGCCGGCGGCGTGGATGCCGCGGGTCGTCCGGGCGAGCGGTCGCGAACGGCGACCTGGGAAGAGCTGCGCGATACCAACCCGGCCGTCGCCGTCGTCATGCCATGCGGCTACGACGCGCAGCGATCCGCAGAGGAGGCCGAGGCGTTCGCCGGCGAGGTGGCGTCACTCGGCGCCGAGCGCACCGTCGCCGTAGATGCGTCCGCCTACTTCTCGCGGCCCGGCCCGCGCCTCATCGACGGCATCGAGCTGCTCGCGCACGTCCTCCACCCCAGCCTGATCGGTCCTCCCCCGGCTGACCGGCTCTGCGAAATTGCTCATGCGGGCGGAGGGACTTGAACCCCCACGGGCAAAGCCCACCAGCTCCTAAGGCTGGCGCGTCTACCGTTTCCGCCACGCCCGCCGGCGGCAGCGCGGCCACCGACGGCTCGCACTGAACGCCTGGAGATTCTAGACTTGCGGGCGAGATGGCCAACGAGGAGAGAGAGGTCCGGCACCCGAACCGGGATTTGGCGGAGAACAAGCGCACGAAATCGCTGATCGCTTTCTTGCTGCTCGTCACCGCGGCACTGGTTGCCGTGATCACGATCGGGGGCTGGGACAAGCTCGAGGGCGCCAAGCCGGTGAACATCTTCTACATCCTCGTCTACCTGCTGTTCGCCTACTACGTCTCGCGCTGGAACCGTGGCGTGCTGCCGGTCGCCACGGCGCTGTCGGTGATCCTGATCATCTTCGCTGCCGTCGCCGCCCCGGCTTGGTTCGCGCGCGACAAGACAGGGTTCTCGAGCCCGCCTCTGCCTGAGACACTGCTCGGATTCCTGACGCTCCTGCTGATCCCGGTGTCCCTGCTGCTGATCTTCTTCGCGCTGCGCGGCTTCCAACAGGGCTGGAACGTCGAAGCCGGCTCGCGCGCCTTCCTGGACCAGCAGGAAGCCGAAGGCCAGACCGCTTAAGCAGGCTCAGGCGAGCCTGCGACCGAGCACGTAGCCGGCGGTGGCCGCCGCGAGGCCGCCGACCACGGATGCCATGACGTAGGCGAACGCCCGATAGGGCTCCCCCGCGTCCACCTCCAGAACAGCCTGCACGGAGAAGGTCGAGAAGGTGGTGAAGCCGCCCAGGAACCCCACTCCGAGGCCCTCGCGCACGTCACGGTCGAACCAGTGCTCCGCCGCCAGCAGCCCGAGGAAGAACGACCCGGCGATGTTGATGCCGACCGTCGACCACAGGAGCTGCTCGTGGTGGAGCGTCAGCCGGCCGATCCCGTACCGGGCAAGGACGCCAAGGACCCCGCCGATAGCGACAAAGAGAGTCGTCACGACGCGTGGATCAGTAAGCGCCCGCCTGCGAGAAGAACTCGCGCGGGTTCTGGACCAGCATCTTGTCGATGTCGTCGTCGGATACGCCGCGCTCGCGCAGCGCCGGCAGAACGTCCTCGTGGATGTGGCGGTAGTGCCAGTTCGGGAGCACCGCGGGGATCGCCTCGTTCGGGAGCCAGTCGATGAAGCAGGAGGCGTCGTGTGAGAGGACCATCTGGCCCGCATGCCCGCGCTTGCACATCTCCGCCACGGTGTTCACGCGGTCCTCGAACGGAAGCTGCACGTCGATGCCAAATCGATCCATGCCGATCATCGACCCCTTCGAGACGAGCTTCTCGAGATAGTCGATGTCGGTCGTGTCGCCGCTGTGGCCGATGATCACTCGCGACAGGTCGACCCCCTCCTCCTCGAAGATGCGCTGCTGGTCGAGCCCCCGTTCGGTGGCGGCGTGCGTGTGGGTCGAGATCGGCACGCCCGTCCGGCGGTGAGCGGTGGCGACCGCTCGCAGCACCCGGTCGATGTCTGGGGTGACCCCCGGCTCGTCGGTCGCGCACTTGAGGATGCCCGCCTTGATGCCGGTGCCCTGAATCCCCTCCTCGATGTCGCGCACGAAGAGCGAGATCATCATCTCGTCGTCGCCTCCGAGCTCGGTGTTCGGCCCCCGGAAGTAGAACGCCTTCGGGAGGTCCTTGTACGTGTAGATGCCGGTCGCGACTACCACCTGCAGTCCGGTGCCCTGGGACGCCTGCGCGACGAGGGTCACGTCGCGGCCGGTCCCCACGACGGTCAGGTCGACGATCGTGTCGACGCCGAGCTGCTTCAGCTCCTTGAGCTTCCCGCGCGCCTGCTCCACCTGCTTCGCCGGATCCCAGCCCTCGAATCCGGGGTAGGCGGTCTGGATCTCGGGCGTCAGTACGAAGATGTGCTCGTGCATCAGCGTCGTTCCGAGCTGCGACACGTCGATCGGTCCGCCGATCGTCTCGACCTCAGGCATCTGGCTCCTCCCTCGTGGTAATCCCGGCGCGGTCGCGTTAGTAGACCAGACCGGATAGGTTCACGCCGTGCCGTACCCCGCGCTCCTCGACGAGGCTGTCGCCGCTCATGGGGGCGGCACATATGACGCCGCGTCCGAGATCGAGGCGGACGTCAGGTGCAGCGGCTGGGCATTCGTGCTGAAGCGCCAGCGGGGTGCGCTCTCGAACTTCACGGGCATCGTCTCCACCTGGGAGCCGCGCGTGGTCCTGTCCGGATATCCCGAACCGGGGAAGCGCGGGGTGCTCGCGCACGGGGACGTGCGGATCGAGGACGAAGACGGCCAGGTGCTGGCCGAGCGGCAGAACCCGCGCGCCTGCTTCAAGGGCCGCCGCAACCTCTGGTGGGACGACCTCGACCTGCTCTATTTCGGGGCCTACGCGCTGTGGGGGTACCTGAACGCGCCGTTCCTTTTCCGCGCCCCCGCGTACGAGGCCGAGGAGATCGATCCCTGGCGGGAGAACGGCGAGACCTGGCGCGGTTTGCGTGTCAGGTTCCCGGAGGACGTGCCCGCGCACTCACGCGAGCAGCGCTACTACTTCGGAGAGGACGGCCTACTGCGCCGAAACGACTACACCGCCGAGGTCATCGGGGGGTGGGCCAGGGCCACGCATTACTGCTGGGAGCACCGCGATTTCGACGGGCTCGTGGTGCCGACGCACCGCAAGGCGCTGCCGCGCGGACCACGGGGACGGCCGGTGCGGGGCTTCGTCCTGGTGGATATCCGGATCTCCGGGGTCCGTGCCCGGGTCGCCTAGCGGTAGACCTTGATCGGGTCGCCCAGGTCGATCCAGCTGTAGACGCGCTTCGCGGTCGGGATCGGGATGCGGATGCATCCGTGGCTGGCCGCGTAGTCCGGCACCGACGGATAGCCGTGGATCGCATAGCCACCGATGAAGTAGGTCGAGTAGTACATGCCGTGGGAGTTCGTGCCGGGCTCGCGGCGCTGGAAGCGGAAGCTCCCGAACACCGTCGGCGTCGAGGGCTTGCCCGAGGAAGCGGTCGTGATGATCTGCGGCTTGTTGCCGCGCGCGAGCACGAGGACCTGCCGCGACCAGTCGAACTCCGCGTGCTTGCCGAGCTTCGGGTAGCGGACCTTGAACCCCCCTCTCCCGGCCGCCAGCTTGGCGAACACCGCGCGGCCGGCGAACGTGTTGCGCGCCATGCCGTTCACCTTCCGGAAGGCCAGCACGGCGCGACCCGTGCTGCCGGAGTAGCTGCCGTTGACCGGAGTCAGGTAGCCGAGGTCGGCGAGGCGACGCTGGAGCGCGCGCACGTTGGTGCCGCGAGCGCCGGGTCCGGCGCTCGAGCGCACGACATAGAGGCGCTTGGCGGGGTTGCGCGCCGCGGGAACCGTGCCGCCGACGAGCGTGGCGCGGACCCGGTAGACGCCGCGCCGCTTGGGCTTGAACCAGTAGCCGAAGCGCCCGCCCTCGGATGTCTGGACGACCGGGCGGGTCTTGCGTCTTGACGCGCTTGCGCTTGAGGAAGAAGTCGAGCTTCACCTGCTGGCCGGCCGAGAACGGCGCCACCGTCCCGCGAACGCGCACCGGCGACTTGGGAATGCCGATGACCTTCTTGCCCGCCGCGAGGAAGCTCTGGACGCGCAGGGTGACGTTGGCGGCCGTTGGGGCCGGCGTCGTAGGTGCCGGCGCGGGGTCGGCGGCGAGCGCCTGCGGAGCGAAGAGCACCGAGACACA
The DNA here is from genome assembly GCA_963785085.1 of uncultured Solirubrobacterales bacterium. GTDB lineage: Bacteria > Actinomycetota > Thermoleophilia > Solirubrobacterales > JBBDJG01 > CAWACB01. The sequence goes on from CAWAUD010000020.1 coordinate 9,722, forward strand.
CAAGAGGGCGGCCGTGGCCGCCCCGAGGCTCTTCCCCACCTGCATGGAGGAAGCATAGATGCGAACTCGGCGGACGGCCCGCCTGGTGGACGTGAATACGGCGGCGTCGCCCATAAACTGGGCCGTCAGGCGGCGGTGCTGGAATTGGTAGACAGGATTGGCTCAAAACCAATTGTCCGAAAGGTCGTGTGGGTTCGAATCCCACCCGCCGCACTTTGAGCCCTAAAGAGACGATCAAGCGCATCGTCGCCCTCGGCCCGCGGTGGACCGGCATGGAAGGCGCCCAGCGGGTGCCCGAGATGATCTCGGCGGAGCTACTCGACAACGGCCGGGAGGTCGAGCGCGAGGAGATCCGCGTGCGGCCCGAGTACCACCTGACGCTCGCGCTATACACGGCCATCGGGGCAGCGGGAGGAGTCGTGTCGGCGGTGGGGTCTGCCCCGCTCGGGCTACTGATGGTCCTGCTCGCGACCGTGGCGATGTACCTGGACCTCACCGCGCGGCTGCACATCGCCCGTTACCTGTTCCCCCGCCGGCTGGCGCAGAACGTCACCTCGCGCGGTGACCGCCCGGACGCCCCGGCGCGCGTCGTGCTGACCGCCAACCACGACGCCGCTCGCACCGGCCTCCTCTACTGGCGGCGATCGCGCCGGGCGGCGCGGCGCCGGCGGCTCTCGACGCTCGTCGGTCCGGTCGACATCTGCTTCTGGACGATGGCGGTCGCGCTGGCGGCCGCGGCTCTGCGCCTGATCACCGGCACCGACTCGAACGTCCTTGCGGTGATCCAGTTCGTGCTGACGGTGATCTTGATGACGTACGTCGTTCTGTTCATCGACGTGGCGATGTCCCCGGCCTCCGACGGCGCCAACTCGAACGCCTCCGGCGTCGCGACGCTGCTCGAGGTCGGCCGCCGGATCGCGCGCGATCCGCTCGACGCGATCGATGTCTGGTTCGTCTTCCCGGCGGCCCAGGAGGGCTTCATGCTCGGGATGCGCCAGTGGATGAAGGAGAAGGCCGAGGACCTCGACCCGCGCCGCACGTTCTTCGTGCACGTCGACTCCGTCGCCGGCGGAAAGGTCCATCACGTCACCGGGGAAGGGTTCGCCCTCCTCTACCGGCACGACCCCAGCCTGATCCGCATCTGCGAGCGGCTCGGCTCCGAGCCGAAGGTGTGGCGCACCGGGACGGACGGCGTGATCCCGGCGATGCAGGGGTTCCCGTCGGTCACGATCTGCGGCGCGGACGAGGCCGGCCGCGTGCCGAACCACCGTCGCACTTCGGATACCGTCGCCAACCTCGACGAGGGCGCTCTTGACGCGGCAATCGACTTCGTGGAGGAGCTCGTCCGTCGCATCGACGACATCGCCGCGCGCCGCGTGGCGGCTGACACCGCACCCACTCCACGGCCCAAGACAGACGTGCTCTAATCGGACCATGCGCTTCCGTGCGCTGCTGGTAGCTGGAGTTGTCGCGCTGTTCGTGTTCGGCGCGGTCGATGCGGCCCACGCGACGTTCCCGGGTAAGAACGGTGGGATCGCGTTCGTCCGGGCCGGCGACATCTGGACGATGAGCGCCGACGGGACTAATCAGACCCAGCTAACTGACCAGCCGGCCGAGGTTCCTGACAACAATCCCTCCTGGTCGGCCGATGACAGGCGGATCGCGTTCGACCGAGACGTCTGCGTCGACACCGAGTGCTGTGGCGGGGCCGGTCATTGCTGGGAGCTCAGGTCGATGGCGAACGACGGCACTGACGTGCGGCTACACGGAAACGGATCGCTCAATTACGCGCCCGCCTGGTCGCCCGCAGGCGATTTCTTCGCCTACAGCTCGTCCTTCGGGCTGATCGGGACGTACGACTTTGCGCATGAGCAATACGGGTGGTCTTTCCCCGAGCCGCCTACCTTTTACACGCTGCCGGATTGGTCCCCCGACGGCGCCGACATCGCCTGGTGCGAATTCGACGGCGGCAGCGGGAGGTGGATCGACGTCGGGAACATCGCCTCGCTCTCTGTCGTTCGAGTGCTCTCTTTTTCAAACGGAAGTGGCCTCTTGGGGTGTGGCGGGCCCACGTGGTCGCCGGACAACCAGAAACTCGCCTTCACAGGTCCAAGCGGCGTGGAGACCGTGAACCGCGACGGGACGAACCGTGTTCTGCTGACTGCCGGCGAGGATCCCGTCTGGTCCCCGGACGGGACGAAGATCGCCTTCACCCGCAGTGGCAATCTGTGGGTCATGAACACCGACGGAACCAGTCAGGTCCAGATCGCCAGTTCTGTATCTCGCCCCGCCTGGGGAGCGGTGCCCATCACCGGTTACCCGCGCCCAAAGGCCGCCACGCCGATGTACCTGCCGCTCGTGCCGGCCTATGCAGCCTGCGGGTCGCCCAACCGCCAGCACGCCGCTCCGCTTTCCCACCCGTCCTGCGCTCCGCCGCAGCAGGCTTCGGGTCAGCTGACCGTCGGTACGCCGGACGCCAACATGCGGTCTGCCAACTCGACCGGCTCGGTCCGGATGAGGGTCATCAACGACGACCTGAGCACCCCCGCCGACGAGGCTGACGTGACGCTCGACGTGAGCGTCACGGACGTTCGCAAGCAGTCGGATCTCTCCGACTACACCGGTGAGCTGCGCGTCGACGCGACCGTCCGTGCCACGGACAAGCTGAATCGGCCCAGCCCCACACCGAGCGGCCTGGGCGCGGCGACGGTCAGGGACATCGGCTTCGGTCCCCCGGTCCCCTGCTCGGCGACCACGGACCCGGCAATCGGCTCCACCTGCTCGCTGTCGACCACGGTCGACGCGCTGATTCCGGGTCTCGTGGTCGGCTTTGGCCGCTCGATCTGGGAGTTCACGCAGATGCGCGTCTTCGACGGGGGGCCCGACGGCGACGGGGACACCGCCGCCGACAACACGCTGTTCATGACGCAGGGCGTGTTCGTGCCGTGACGCCGGCGCCGGCTTAACCGAGCGCCGCGCGGATCGAATCCAGAGCCTGCGGGTTTTCGGCCGACGACATGTCGCCGGGGTCGTCGCCCACGGCGACGGCGCGGACCGCACGGCGAAGGATCTTCGCCGAGCGCGTTTTCGGCAGCGCGTCGACGAACACGACGCGCGAGGGCTTGAACGGGCGGCCCAGCTCATGCGCCACCAGCTCGCGCAGCTCCTCGGCCGTTTCGTCTCCCCCGTCGCCCGACACCACGCAGAAGCACCAGATCGCCTCGCCCTTGGTCTTGTCGGGGACGCCCACGACGGCCGACTCGGCCACCGACGGGTGCGAGACGAGCACGGATTCCACTTCAGCCGGACCGAGCCGCTTGCCGGCGACGTTGATCGTGTCGTCCGAGCGGCCGAGCAGGAACCAGTCGCCGTCGTCGTCGATCAGCGCCCAGTCGCCGTGGCGCCAGACGCCGGGATACATCGACCAGTAGGTCTCCTCGTAGCGCTCGGGGTCGCCCCAGATGCCGCGCGTCATTCCCGGCCACGGCTGCTTGCAGACCAGCTCGCCGACCTGGCCGCGGACCGGGTTCCCCTGGTCGTCGAAGACGTCGACGTCCATCCCGTGCGACGGGCCCCCCAGCGAGCAGACCTTGATCTCCTCGACCGGGTAGGGCGTGATGAAGCAGGCCCCGACCTCGGTGCCGCCGGAGATGTTGATGATCGGCAGGCGCTCCTGGCCGACGACGCGCGAGAGCCACAGGTACGGCTCCGGGTTCCAGGGCTCGCCGGTCGAGCCGAACACGCGCAGGCTCGAGAGGTCGTGCTTGGTCACGTGCTCGTCGCCGTGGGTCTTGAGCGAGCGGATCAGGGTCGGAGAGACGCCGAGCACGTTGACGCGGTGCTGCTCGACCGACGCCCATACGCGGTTGGGCTCGGGCCAGTCCGGCGCGCCCTCGTAGAGGACCAGCGTCGCGCCAAGCGCGCCTGCGCCGACCATCTCCCACGGGCCCATGATCCAGCCCATGTCCGTCACCCAGTAGAGCGTCTCGTCGGGGTGGAGGTCGGTCTGGTAGGCGGTCTCGGACGCCATCTTCACGAGGAAACCGCCGTGCACGTGCACCGCGCCCTTGGGCTTGCCGGTCGTGCCGGAGGTGTAGGCGATCATCAGCTCGTCCTCCGCTGCCGTGTCCTCGGGCTCTACGCCACCGGGCTCGGCCTTCTCGCCCCGGACGCGCAGCTCGTCCCAGGTCATGTCGCGGCCGGGCGTCATCGGAACGTCAGCGCCGAGGCGCTCGAGCACGATCACGTTCTTCACCGACGGCGACTCGGCCACCGCCTCGTCGGCCCCGGGCTTCATCAGGGCCTCGGTGCCGCGGCGAAGCCCGCCGTCGGCGGTGAAGAGGACCTTCGCGTCGGAGTCCTGCAGTCGCGCCGCGACAGCCGACGCAGCGAAGCCGGAGAAGATCGGCATGTAGATGGCGCCCAGCTTGGCGATCGCGTACGCGGCCACGACGGCCTCGATGACCATCGGCATGAACACCGCAACGCGGTCGCCCTTGCGCACGCCGATGCTGCGCAGGCCGGCCGCGATCCGGTTCACCTCGCGGTGGAGCTCGGCGTAGGTCAGCCGGCGCACCGCGCCGTCCTCCTGCTCGCCGATGATCGCGACCACGTCTGCGCGGTCCGAGGCGGCGTGGCGGTCGACGCAGTTGTAGGTCAGGTTGATGTGGCCGCCGATGAACCACTTTGTCCACGCGGGACCACCCGACGCGTCCATCACGCGCTCGTAGGGCTTGGAGAACTCGAAGCCGAGGTCCTTGACGAGCGCGTCCCAGAACCACTCGACGTCCTCGACCGAGCGGCGGCGGAAGTCGTTCGCCGACTCGATGCCGTGCGAGCGCATGAACCGCGTCACGTTCGCGTTCTCGATGTAGTCGGCGCTCGGGCGCCAAGCAACCTCAGCCATCCGGCGGCAATTATGCACGTGGCATGACTTCGGCCCGTATATCGGGCTCAAGTCACGCCACGTCGGGAGATGGCGAACCGGCCCTAGACGCGAAAACGCCCCGTCTTGGCCAGCGGGGCGCTTTCGCGTCACGGAGGACCTCCCATGCTTTAAGGGGATATGGGAAATCGCCCGTCGTGTCTGTGGATTCGCAGCATCCAGCGTCATGCCGGATGTGTGCTTGTTTCGGCACACCTTGCGGATTCCTTTATACCCCAGGCAAGGGATGGCCAGATTGCAAAAAATCCCCGGTTGGGCGGCAGATTTCAGGCTTTTCCGAGCTACCTAGACCGGCGTGACCCCGTTGCGGCGCTCGGTGAACGAGCGGTCCTTCGTGGCATAGAGCGCGTACCGCCGTACCAGCTCGCTGCGCAGGTCGACGGGGTCGATGACGGCGTCCACGACCAGCTCCGAGGCGAGATGCAGGATGTCGATGTCGGCCGCGTACTCGGTGCGCTTCGCTTCGACGAAAGCCGCCCGCTCGTCCTCGTCCTCGATCTGCTGGATCTGGTTGTAGAAGACCGCGTTGATCGCGGCCTCCGGGCCCATCACCGCGATCTGCGCGGTCGGCAGCGCAAGACAGCAGTCGGGCTCGAACGCCGGCCCGGCCATCGCGTACAGGCCGGCGCCGTAGCACTTGCGCACGATCACCGAGACCTTCGGGACCGTCGCTTCCGAGACCGCCGAGATCATCTTGGCGCCCGAGCGGATGATGCCCTCGCGCTCCACCTTCGAGCCGATCATGAATCCCGGCACGTCGGCCAGGAACAACAGCGGCACGTTGAACGCGTTGCAGGTCCAGATGAAGCGGGCCGCCTTGTCCGAGGAGTCGACGAACAGCACGCCGCCCTTCACCTTGGGCTGGTTGGCGACGATGCCGACGACCCGCCCATCGAGTCGGGCGTAGCCGACGACCAGCTCGGAGGCCCAGCGCGGCTGCACCTCGAGCCAGGAGCCGGCGTCGACCAGCGCGTCGATCAGGTCCTTCATGTCGAACGGCTTGTTCTGATCGGACGGCACGATGCCGGCGATGTCGGCCTGCGAGGCGGGCGCGGCAGGCGGCGCGGGCGGCGGATCCTCGTGCCAGTTCGACGGGAAGTAGGACAGGTAGCGGCGCGCCAGGTCGATGCCGTCTTCGTCCGTCTTGACGAGGAAGTGGCCGCATCCGGACACCGAGGTGTGCATCTTCGCCCCGCCCATCTCCTCGAGCGAGACCTTCTCCCCGATCACCATCTCCGCCATGCGAGGCGAGCCCAGGTACATGGACGCGTTGCCCTCGCGCATGATCACGACGTCGCAGAAGGCCGGGATGTACGCGCCGCCCGCGGCCGACGGCCCGAACAGCACGCAGACCTGCGGAACGCGGCCCGAGAGGCGCACCTCGTTGTAGAAGATGCGGCCCGCGCCGCGGCGGCCGGGGAACATCTGCACCTGGTCCGTGATCCGGGCTCCGGCCGAGTCGACCAGGTAGACCATCGGCACCTCGTGCTTGAGCGCCTGCTCCTGGATCCGCAGGATCTTCTCGACCGTCTTCGGTCCCCACGATCCCGCCTTCACCGTCGGGTCGTTGGCCATCAGCGCGATCCGCCGGCCCGCGAGCAGCGCCATGCCGGTGACGACACCGTCCGCGCCGAGGCCCTCCTGGTCCCAATTCGCGAGCAGCGCCTCCTCCGCGAAGGAGCCCTCGTCGACGAGCCGCGCGACCCGCTCGCGCACGGGAGTCTTGCCCTGGTCGGGTAGTCGCTCCCGGTGGCGCTGCGGGCCACCGGACAGGGCGCGCTCGAGCGCTACGGCAAAGCGCTCGACGGTGCCGGATGTGTCCTGCTCAGAGGGCGTCAGGCGACTGCTCGTGGTCCATCGGGACTGGCTCGTCCCCGGAATAGTCGTAGAAGCCGCGCCCCGACTTGCGGCCCAGGAACCCTGCGGTGACCATCTTCCGCAGCGTGGGAGGCGGTGCGAAGCGGCGCTCGCGGTACTCGTCGAACATCACCTCGGCGGCCGAGTGCATGGTGTCGAGGCCGACGAAGTCCGACAGCGTGAACGGTCCCATCGGGTGGTTGGCGCCACCCTTCATCGCGTCGTCGATCTGCGCGATCGACCCCACGCCCTCCTCCCACGCGCGGACCGCGTCGAGCAGGTACGGAATCAGAAGCCGGTTGACGATGAAGCCGGTCTTGTCCTGGGCGTGGACGACGGTCTTGTTGAGACTGCGGCCGAACTCGAGGCCTTCCTCGAGCGTCCCCGACGACGTCGTGATGCACTGCACCACTTCGAGCAGCGGCATCACCTGCGCCGGGTTGAAGAAGTGCAGGCCCAGGAATTGCTCCGGGCGCTCGGTGACGGCCGCCTGGTGGATCACGCCGAGCGAGGACGTGTTGGACGCAAAACGCGCCCCCTCCTTGACGATCGGGTCGACGGTGCGCCACATCTCGAGCTTCGCGTCGAGGTTCTCCGTGATCGCCTCGATCACGAGATCGCAGTCCGCGAGGTCCTCGTAGTCGAGGGTGCCCTTGATGCGTCCCTTCACCTCTTCGGCGGCGGACTCCTCCATCCGCCCCTTGTCGACCGCTCGCTTCAGCTGGCCGTTGATCTTCCCCAGCCCGGAGTCGAGCTTCTCCTGGCTGACCTCTCTGACGACCACCTCGTACCCCGCCTGAGCGGCGACCTGGGTGATCCCATGACCCATCAGCCCACAGCCGACGACGCCGACTCTCTTTATGTCCATGTAGCCTCCAACCTCGGCAGAAAAAGACCGGGGGAGCGTAGTCCATGTCAGAAATGGTGAGCATCGAGAACCGGGGTCACGTGCGGCATCTGGTCATGAACCGGCCGGAGAAGCGCAATGCCTTCAACCGCGAGTTGATCAGCGCCCTGCGCGATGCCGCTCAGGATGCGCTCGACTCTCCCGACGTCCGCTGCGTCGTCCTGCGCGGCAACGGCCCGTCGTTCAGCGCCGGAATCGACGTCTTCCAGCTCGCCGGGCTTGGCGACACCAACATGCTGCGCCCCTTCCGCAAAGGGTGCATCGACATGGCCAACCTCTTCGAGGAGATGCCCAAGCCGGTGATCGCGCAGATCCACGGTGCTTGCCTGGGCCTCGGAGCCGAGGTCGCGCTGGCCTGCGACATGCGGGTGATGTCCGACGAGGCGACGTTCGGTCTGCCCGAGACCCGCCTCGGGCTGATTCCCGACGTCGGCGGCTCGACGCGGCTGCCGGCCGTGGTCGGGCTCGGCAACGCCAAGGAGCTGATCATGACCGGGCGCACGATCGGCGCCCAGGAGTGCCTGCGGATCGGCGCCGCCAACCGCGTCGTGCCGGCCTCGGAGCTGGATGCTTCGACTCAGTCCCTGGTCGACGAGCTGATGGCGGCTTCTCCGATCGCCGTCGGGCTGTCGAAGCGCGTGCTCGATGGCGTCGCGAAGCCCACGCTCGCGGCGAGCCTCGAGCAGGAGGTCACGATCCAGCAGACGCTCGTCGCGACCGACGACTTCCGCGAGGCGGGCGCGGCGTTCATGGAGAAGCGCGCCCCCAACTGGAGCGGCAAGCTGCCCGGCCCGCGCGCGCCGGAAGAGGCGCCGGAGCCCGTACCCGAGAAGGCCTAAGCCTGGACCGAGCGCCGCTCCGCCAGCAGCGCGACGGCGATCAGCGGGAACACCCAGGCGAGATACGTGTAGCTCCAGTAGCCGGCCCCCAGCTGCAGGGCGAGCAGGATTCCGGCGGCGAGCGCGGCGACTCGCCGCGGGTCCGAGGCGATCGAGCGGTCGCGCGCCGCTCGCACGGCGGCAACGCAGATCAAAGTCAGGACGCCGGCCTGGAAGGCGAGCTGCGCCGGTTGCCATCCGATCAGGCTCCACGGCGAGAGCAGCGACCCCCGCTCGGCCTGGAAGGACAGCGCGTTGAGCATGTCCCCCACTCCACCGATGCCGCCCAGAGCGACGATCCAGCCCAGGACCGCGGCGCTCAGCAGCGCGGTGGCGGCAAGCGCGCGCACCAGCTCGCCGCCGCGCGCCCGGGCGACCATCACCGGCAGCGCGAAGAAGGGAGCAAGCTTGATCCACCCGGCGACGGTGACGGCCAGCGCGGACCAGGCCGGGCGCGCCAAGAGCGCCGCCGCAATGGCGATCACCGCCCCTGCTGCGACGTCGTTCGACCCGCTGGAGGCGGCGATCATCACGGGCGGGAACGTCAGCCAGGCGAGCGCCATGCGCAGGCCGGCGGCGGAGCTACGGGTCTCCGAGTGGCGGCGGCCGGCCGCGAACATCGCGACGGCGCCGACCAACGCCATCGCCAGAGCGACCCACAGACCGCCGTCGAGGTTGTCGAAGGCTCCTTTGACCGGTGACACGAGCGCGGCCGGCACGTACATCGCGTAAGCGAGCAGCGGGTAGGTGTCGCCGTGCACGAGCTCGTTCTGCGGGAGGTGCCCGTAGGGCAGAAGGCCGTGTGTCAGGTCCGTGGCTCCCGCCATCGAGGCGAACGCCACGTCGCTCACCAGGCCGCCGGGGACGGTCAGGAGCGCCATCACGACGGCGGCCGCAACGGTGGTCGCGATCAAAGCCCGCATCCGCCCACGCGGGTGCCAACCGGTCGTGATCTCGTCCCACAGCGGGCTGAAGCTTTCCGTCTCCCTGTTTCCCACGAAGCCGACGCGCAGGCAGCGCACCATGAGGTAGGCCAGGGGCACGACGGCGGCGACAACGCTTGCCTCGAACAGGCGGGCGTTGACCAGCATCACGGGCACGGAGAACGAGATCAACGCCGCGACGTCTCGGTTTCGCCCCCCTCGAGCGGCGAGCGTGCGACCGCCAGGACGAACGCGAACGTGAGGAGCAGCAGGACGAATGGGTCCTGGCCGATCTCGCTGCCGATTCGTATGTAGTTCGCCGAGTAGGGGATGCGGTTGCGAATCGTCCCGTCGGGCGCCACCGCGACGTCGAGCACGATCTGCGGCCCGTCGAAGAAGCTCACGCGCATCAGCCGGTCGTCGATCGGCGTGGTGCGGTACCGCGTGTAGTCGGACTTGGTGAGCGCGAAGCGGCTCGGCGGGTCGCGCAGGGCAGCCGCTACCGCCTCCTCCTCGCTCAGCCGGCGACTCGAACCCTCGTCTCTGGCGTGCAGCAGGGTGAGCAGCGCCAGCGCCGCAAGGAAGACCGCGAGCACGGCGACCAGACCGCGGGTCGGTCGCAGGCCGGGCAGAGCCATGCGGGCCTTAGAGAGGACCGCCATAAGAGTCCTCTCGGCAATGTCACCGCGCCGTTACAGCGGTGCTACACGAATTTCAGCCGTCTGCCGTCTGCCCTCTGCCGTCTGCCGTCTGCGACCGGTGCCAGTCGACCGGGCCGGCGGTGATCAGATGGCCCGAGAGGGGGCGTCCGAGCACTTCCTGCGCCCGCCGGGCGCATCCGACCAGTGCCTCGAGGTCGATGCCGGTCTGAACGCCCATCTCGTGCAGCATCGAAACCAGGTCCTCGGTGGCGATGTTGCCGGTCGCCCCGCGTGGGACCGGGCATCCGCCGAGCTCCCCGAACGAGCTCTCGAACGACTCCACTCCAGCCTCCAGCGCGGACAGCACGTTCGCGAGGCCCTGTCCGCGCGTGTTGTGGAAGTGAGCCGTGAGCTCGACACCGGGAAGGCGCGCCCTAGCGTGCTCGAAGAAAGACCGCACCTGGACCGGATTGGCCATCCCGGTCGTGTCCCCGAATGCGATCTCCTCGCACCCCGCCTCGGCGAGCCGCGCCGCGATGCCGAACACCCGCTCTTCGGGAACGTCGCCCTCGTAGGGGCATCCGAACGACGTCGAGATGACGCCCTCGCAGCGCAGGCCCTCCTCGCGCGCCCTCGCGACGACGCGCTCGAGCCCGGACAGGGACTCCTCGATCGATCGGTTGACGTTCTTGCGGTTGTGCGTCTCGCTCGCGGACAGGAACAGGTTGACCTCGTCGAATAGCCGCCGTCCCTCCTGCTCCATCAACGCGAGGCCCCGCTCGAGCCCGCGCTCGTTGGGCATCAGAACGGTGTAGGCGACGCCGTCGACGCTCTCGATCGAGCGCAGCACCTGTTCGGCGTCGGCGAGCTGGGGAATCACGTCGGGCCGGACGAACGACGTCACCTCGAGGCGCCGCACGCCGGTGTGCGCCAGGCAATCGATCAGCGCCACCTTGTCGGCGGTGTCGATCACCTCGGGCTCGTTCTGAAAACCGTCGCGAGGACCGACCTCGCGGATACTCACCTGCTGGGGAAACACCCCTAGATCATCGCAAGGCCGCCGCTCACCCCGAGCGCCTGGCCCGTCACGTACGAGGAGTCATCGGAGGCGAGGAAGGCGATCACCGCGGCGATCTCCTCGGGCTCGGCCATCCGGCGCAGTGCGGTGGAGCCGACCATGGTGTCGATCACCTTGTTGCCGATCTGCCCGAGCTCGCGAGCGCGGTTCAGAAGCGGAGTGTTCACAGGCCCCGGCGCGACCGCGTTGCAGGTGATGCCAAAGCGCGCGTTTTCACGGGCGATCGCCTTTGTGAAGCTGATCACCCCGCCCTTGGCGGCGGAATAGGTGGCCGACCCGTTCGAGCCCACCCGGCCCGCCTCGGACGCAACGTTGACGATCCGGCCGCCGTCGCCCTCGATCATCGCCGGCAGAAAGGCGTGCGTCACCCGCAGCACCCCGAGCAGGTTCACGTCGATGATCCGGTTCCAGAGGCCCTCGTCGGTCTGGTGGAAGAAGCCGAACTCGTCGGTGCCCGCGTTGTTCACGACGATGTTGGGCGGGCCGAAGCTCTCTGCGATCGCCTCCGCGGCGGCGCGCACCGAAGCGCTGTCCGTCACGTCCATGTCGAACGCCTCGCCATCGATCTGGCCCGCGACGTCCTTGGCGGGCTCGAGCTGGAAGTCGCACACCGCGACCCGGGCGCCCTCGGCGGCCAGCCGCAGGCACGTTGCGGCGCCGATGCCCATCGCACCTCCGGTCACGACCGCGACCTTTCCCTCCAGCCTCACTGGCGGCACCCTACACCGGCTACCTTTCAGGAATGCCGTTGCCGCCCGGCCCGCGCGCGCCGCGCGCCCTCCAGATGTACCAGTGGATCGCGAATCCGATCCCGTATCTGGCCGCCGGCGCGGAGAAGTTCGGCCCGATGTTCACGGCGCGCTTCGTGATCGGCGACCTCGTCTTCATCTCGGACCCGGCGTTGATCAAGGAGGTCTTCCGTGGCGACCCGGACGCCCTGCGCGCCGGTGAGGCCAACCGGCCGCCGCTCGAGCCGATCGTCGGGCGCAACTCGGCGCTGACCCTCGACGGCCCCGAGCACCTGCGCCAGCGCAAGCTGATGCTGCCGTCGTTCCACGGCGAGCGCATCCGCCGATACGGCGACCTGATCGAGCAGATCGCACACGACGACATCGACCGCTGGCCGGTCGGCACGCCTTTCCCCCTCCGCCGGCACGCACAGGAAGTGACGCTCGAGGTGATCATGCGGACGGTGTTCGGGATCGAGGCCGGCGCGCGGCTGAACCAGCTGCGGGACATGCTGAGACGAATGCTGGAGCTGGGCAACAACCGCTTCGCGATGACGTCGATAGTCCTGCCGCAACTGCGCCGCACGGTCGGCCGCGGGGTGTGGCGGCGGTTCGTTGCCCTGCGGTCGCAGGCAGACGAGCTGATCTACGACGAGATCCGCCGCCGCCGCGCCGACCCGGCGACCGCCGAGCGCGACGACGTGCTGTCGGTGCTGCTCCAGGCACGCGACGAGGACGGCGAGCCGATGACGGACGTCGAGCTGCGCGACGAGCTGATGACCTTGCTCGTCGCCGGACACGAGACCACGAGCACCGCCCTCGCATGGACGTTCGACCTGCTGGTGCACAACCCGGACGCGATGCGGCGCCTGCGAGCCGAGATCGCCGCCGGCGAGTCGGACGAATACCTCGACGCGGTCATCAAGGAGTCCATGCGAATCCGTCCCGTGGTGCCGGGCGTGTCGCGGAAGCTCAGCCGGCCCTGGACGCTCGACGGGTACGAGATGCCGGCGGGAACGCGCGTGTCGCCGAACATCTGGCTGACCCACCACAACCCGGACATCTACCCCGAGCCGGAGCGGTTCCGCCCGGAGCGCTTCATCGAGACGGCCGCCGACACGTACTCGTGGATCCCGTTCGGCGGCGGAATTCGCCGTTGCCTCGGGGCAAGCTTCGCGCTGTTCGAGATGAAGGTGGTCATCCCGGCCGTGCTGAGCCGTGTGGAGCTCTCGGCCGCGGGGCCGCCGGAGGCAATCAAGCGACGGGCGGTGACGTTCGCGCCCGGGCAGGAAGGGCGGCTCATCGCCGACCACAAGCACCCGCGCCCCGCCTCCGACGCCGAGCGCGTTCCGGCGCCGGTCTGACAACTAGCTAGCCTTCCGCGACCATGGCCCGAGCCGAGGACATAGCGCAGGCGCGCGGCACGGTCGCGATCATCGGAGGCACCGGGGCACTCGGCTTCGGCCTCGCGGTGCGGTGGGCGATCGCCGGCGTGCCGATCGTGATCGGGTCCCGGGACGCCGAGCGCGCGGCGGAGGCCGCCGACCGCGTGAAGGCGCGGGCCAATGAGGTCAGCGCAGTGGAAGTCTCCGTCGATGGCATGACGAACGAAGAGGCCGCGAAACGCTCGCGCACGGTTGTGCTCGCGGTCCCGTTCCGTGCCCAATCCGAGAACCTCAACAACCTGCGCTACGCGCTCGAGCCTCAGTCGGTCCTGATCGACGCGACCGTGCCGCTGGCGGCAGCGGTCGGTGGGCGCGCGACACGCACGCTGGCCGTGTGGCAGGGATCGGCGGCCCAGCAGGCGGCCGAGATGGCGCCCCGCGGAGTCGCCGTGGTGGCCGCGCTTCACACCATCAGTGCCGCTGCGCTTTCCGATCCGCACCGCTTGATGGACGAGGACGTCCTGATCGCCGGCGACGACCGCAAGGCCAAGGACGACGTAGCCGCTCTGATCGACCGGATCCCCGGGTTGCGTCCCATCGACTGCGGCGAGCTCGAGATGGCACGGATCATCGAGCAGCTCACCCCCCTGCTGATCTCGATCAACAAGCGGCACAAGGTGAAGCACTCGGGCATCCGGATCACGCGGCGCTCCGACGACGCCTCAGCGGACTAGATGGTCGTCCCTGCTGTTCGGGCGGGACGGGCGGCGCCAAGCTCGCCCGGGGGATGCTGGACCATCTCGGCCCGGACCGGCTCGCTGTGATCGCCAACACCGGCGACGACATCGCCGCCTTCGGCCTCCACGTCTCGCCCGACCCGGACCTCGTCACGTACTGGCTCGCCGGCGTGATCGACGAGCAGCGCGGCTACGGGATTGCCGGCGAGACCGAGAACGCGTTCGAGCAGCTCGTCGAGCTCGGCGGCCCGGAGTGGTTCCGGCTCGGCGACAAGGACCTGGCGACCTGCCTGCTGCGCACCGAGCTGCTCCACCAGGGGCAGCGGCTGACGGAGATCGCCCGGGCGCTCGCGGCCGGATTCGACATCGGAGCCGCGGTGCTTCCGATGTCGGATGAGCCGGTCCAGACCTACGTCAAGACCGAGGGCGAATGGCGCCACTTCCAGGAATACCTGATCCTCCAGCACGCCCAACCGCCGCTCGAGGGAGTCGAGTTCCGCGGCGCCGACCAGGCGCAGCTGACCGATGAGGTGTCGCTCGCGCTGGAGGCGGCCGAGGTGATCGTGATCGGGCCCTCGAACCCGATCGCGAGCATCGGCCCGATCCTCGCCGTGCCCGGGATGCGCGAGGCGCTGCGGGCGGCGGATGCTCCCGTGGTGGTCGTGAGCCCGCTCGTCGGAGGCCATTCCCTGAAGGGGCCGACGGAGGCGTTCATGCAGTGGGCCGGGCTCGAGGTCTCCGACCGCGGCATCGCCGCCCACTACGAGGGCCTGGCGCAGGGCATGGTCGTCGACAGCAGCTCGCCGGCCGGCGCGAGCCTCGATGTCCGGGGTCGTTCGCTTCGAGACCGACCTGCTGATGAGCGACGCGGCCGGCGCCGCGCCCGGGTCGCCCGCGAAACACTCGACTTCGCGCAGGCCCTCGCGGGCTAACTACGCTTTGCCGGTGCCCGCCGCAGCGATCCTCCCGGTCAAGCGCTTCGGCGCCGCGAAGCAGCGGCTCTCCAGCGACCTGGCGGACGGCCCCCGTGCCGCGCTCGCCCAGGCGATGGTGGCGGACGTGCTGGCTCGCTCGCCGAGGCGCGCGAGGTCGGGCTGACGGTGGTCGTCTCGGGTGCGATCGACGACGCTCCGGCGCGAGCACGTCGTGGTCGTGGCCGACCAGCTCGACTCGGGGCAGTCACCCGCCGCGCTGGCAGGGATGGAGCGAGCCGCCGCCCTCGGCTACGAGCTCGCCGTCCTGGTGCCCGGCGATTGCCCGCTGCTCGATCCGGGCGAGCTCGACGCGCTCGTACGCGAAGCCGGCAAACAGGATCTGGTCATCGTCCCGGACCGCCACGGGACCGGGACCAACGCGCTCGCACTGGACCCGCGCGGGCCCTTCCAGCCGAGCTTCGGCCCGGGCTCGCTGGAGCGGCACACCCAGCAGGCACAGCGACCGGGGTCTCGACTTCGCGATCCGCGAGGTGCCGTCGCTCGCGCTGGACCTCGACACGCCGGACGACCTCACCGCTCTGCGCGCGGCGCTCGCCCAGGACTCCGGGGCGCGCGGCGAACACGCGCGCGGCGTTGGCCTCGCCCGAGCACCAGCTCCCCGCCGCCAGTTGACCCGCCTGTCGGCCGAAGCGCTCGCCGGCCTGCCGGAGGTGCGGCCGGGCGACGACCTCGCCGGGATGATCGCCAATGCGGCCGCCGACGCGCGGAACCGAGATCGGCGCCGGGGACGTGCTGGTGGTCGCGCAGAAAGTGGTGTCCAAGGCGGAGGGCCGGCTGCGCGACCTGCGTGAGGTCCGGCCGTCGGCAGCAGGCGAGCGAGCTCGGAACGCGACTCGGCAAGGATCCGCGGCTCGTGCAGGTGATCCTCGACGAGAGCACGGAGATCCTGCGCGCCGAGCACGGCGTCCTGATCGTCCGGACCACGCACGGATTGGTGTGCGCCAATGCCGGCGTCGACCAGTCCAACGTGCCCGGCGAGGAAATGGTCGGCGCTCCTCCCCGCCGATCCGGATGGCTCCGCGCGGGCGTTGCGCGCGGCGCTCGCCGAGCGGCTGGGGGTTCGCCCGGCCGTCGTGATCTGCGACAGCTTCGGCCGCGCGTGGCGCCTCGGCCAGGCCGACGTGGCGATCGGCTGCGCGGGGCTCGCGCCACTCGACGACCTGCGCGGCGGCCCCGACGCCGAGGGCCGCGAGCTGACCGCCGCGATCGACGCGGTGGCCGACCAGGTCGCCTCGGCCGCGGCGCTGGTGCGGAGCAAGGCCGGCGGGAAGCGGTGGTGATCGTGCGCGGCCTGGACCGCCACGTGACGCTGGAGGACGGCCCCGGAGCCGCCGCGATCATCCGCCCCGAGGCCGAGGACCTGTTCCTAGCTAGGGCGGCTCAGCACGGCCGCCCCGCGTAGCTCGCCTGACTTCAGGCGCCGCAGCGCCTCCTGGCCTCCTCGAGCGGGAACTCCTCGACCCTGGTGCGCACCGGCACGTCCGGCGCGAGGTCGAGGAACTCGCGGCCGTCGGCGCGCGTCGAGGTTGGCGACGCTGCGCAGCACGCGCTCACCCCACAGCAGGTCGTACGGCAACTCGGGAACAGGGGACATGTGGATGCCGGCGCAGACCACGATGCCTCCCTTGCGCACCGCCGCGAGAGCCCGCGGCACCAGCTCGCCCGCCGGCGCGAAGATGATCACGCTGTCGAGCTCCACCGGCGGCGGCTGGTCCGATCCGCTGACCGACGCCGCCCCCAGCTCAGACGCGAAGCGGCGCGACTCCTCGCCGCGCGTGACCACGTGGACCTCGTGCCCGAGGTGCAGTGCGACCTGGATCACGATGTGCGCCGACGCGCCGAACCCGTACAGGCCGAGCCGCGGCGCGGACCCGTGAGGCCCTCCACCTCCGCCAGCTGCAGCGCCCGGTAGCCGATCAGCCCCGCGCACAGAAGCGGCGCCGCCTGCAGGTCCGAGTAGTCCTCGGGCAGCGGCAGCAGGAAGTCAGCGCGAGCGACCGCGTACTCGGCGTAGCCGCCGTCGACGGAATAGCCCGTGAAGGTGGGCGCGTCGCAGAGATTCTCGTGCCCGCTACGGCAGTAGGGGCAGGTGCCGTCCGTCCCGCCGAGCCACGGTATGCCGACCCGTCGCTCCGAGCGCGACGTCGCGCACGCCCTCCCCCAGCCCCTCGACCGTTCCCACGATCTGATGCCCCGGGATCACCGGCAGCCTCGGTCCGGCAGGTCGCCCTCGACCACGTGCAGGTCGGTCCGGCACACGCCGCAGGCGTTCACGCGACCAGGCACCTGGCCGGCGGCCGGCTCTGGGACCGGGCAGCGTCGCGCCAGCCGTCCAGACCGGCCCCGGCTCGGCAGTGGCCCGGGCTCGCATCCAGGACGGCCGCCACGCGCAGCAGACCATCAGGCGTCGTAGGTCTCGAGGATCCGGTAGAGCGTGTCGCGCTGGGCGGGCACACGTCCGCCCGCGCGCGCGGCTCCGATCAGCTGCTCCGGCTCCAGCCGGTCGCCGTGCTGGCTGCCGGCCATGCGCGAGATCGACTCCTCCATCAGCGTGCCGCCGAGGTCGTTGACCCCCCAGCGCAGGCCCTCGGTCGCCGCGTCGAGGCCCATCTTCACCCAGCTCGCCTGGAGGTTCGGATCGAATCGCCGAGCGCCAGCCGGAACACCGCGGTGTGCTTGAGGTTCTCCTCGCGCGAGATCTCCTCGATGCCGTGCGTGCGCCCCAGCATCGTGTGGTACGGGATGAAGCTGAGCGGCACGAACTCGGTGAACCCCGCTGTGCGCTCCTGCAGGTCGCGCACGACCGCATGTGCTCCGCCAGCTCCCAGGGCTCCTCGATGTGGCCGAACATCACCGTCACGGTCGACCGCAGGCCCGTCCGGTGCGCGGCCTCGATGATCTCCACCCAGCGCGCCGCGGGCAGCTTGTTCGGCGAGATCCGCTCGCGCACGCCGTCGTGCGAGCACCTCGGCCGCCGTGCCGGGCGTCGAGCCCGAGCCCGCAGTCGAGCAGGTACTCGAACACCGTCCTCCGGGCGGCGGCCCGAGCGCTCGCACATGTAGTGGACCTCCATCGGCGAGTACGCGTGAAGGTGCACGTGCGGCGCGACCTGCTTGGCAGCTTCAGCCAGCGTCCGTAGTCCTCGAGCTTGTAGTCGGGGTGGATGCCGCCCTGCATGCAGATCTCCGTCACGCCGAACTCGACGCGTCCCGCACCTTGCGCGCGAAGGCCTCCTCCGTCACGTGGTAGGCGTCCGGCGAGCGCGCCCTGGCCGAAGCCGCAGAAGGCGCAGCCGACCTGGCACACGTTGGTGAAGTTGATGTTCCGGTTGACGACGAAAGTGACGACTCGCCGGCGAGCCGCTCGCGGATCTCGTCGGCCGCCAGGCGGATGTCCTCGATCATCTCGGGCCGGCGTTCAGCGAACAGCGCCGTCATCTCCTCGCGGGTCAGCCGCTGGTTGTCGCGCGCCTGCTCGATCGCGCCCGCAACGAGGTCCGTCCTGATCGGCGACGTCGGCGCGCCGGCCCGAGCCCGCGCCGCGGGATGAAGGACCAGTACTTCAGCTTGATCGTGTCGAGCACGCCCTGGCCGATCCACTCCGGGTCGATGTACTGCGGGTAGACGCACAGGCGCTCGGTCAGCGCGTATCCGCGCGGCTGCAACGCTTGCGGACCTCGTGCGGGCTCGGGAACGGGTGCTCCGGCGAGATGTGGTCGCCGTTGGCCGACAGGCCGCCGAGGTCGGTCGCGCCTTCTTCCACGAGCGGCAGCCACCAGTCCGACAGGTTCGGCGGGATCTGGATGCCGACGTCGGGCATCAGCGCGTGGCAGTCGGCGCACCAGCCGCCGCATGTCATCCAGCGTCACGGGCGTCGCCCACTCCGGCAGCGGCGCATCGCCCGTCACGACGGCCGCGCCGTCACCGTCCGAGGCGCCGCCGTCCCAGCGCCGCCGCGCGGCGAGGTCGGCGATGTCGGCGACCTCGCGGCCGTAGTAGTGCGGGTGTGGGACGAAGTTCTGGATGATCACCTCCTGGAGGTGACCGTGGCGCGCGTGCACTTCGGCGAGCGCGTCCAGCGAAGCGATCCGCTCGTCCTCCGTCTCGCCGATGCCGACGAGGATGCCGCTGGTGAACGGGATGCGCAGCTCCCCGCCGCCTCGATCGTCTCCAACCGCTCGCGCGGGTGCTTGGTCGGCGAACCCGCGTGCACCGTCTCCATCAGGCGCTCGGACACCGACTCGAGCATCAGCCCCATGCGAGGCGTTCACCTCCCGCAGCCGCTCGAGGTCCGCGCGGCTCAGGACGCCCAGGTTCGAGTGCGGCAGCATGCCGCGCTCGAGCCCCCGCTCGCAGGCCCAGATGACGTACGAGGTGAAGTCCTCGTGCCCGAGCCGGCGCAGCCGCTCCGCGACCTCCGGGTTCGACTCCGGCAGCTCGCCGGTCAGGACGAGCAGCTCCTTCACACCGCGCCTGGCGGCATCGTCGAGCCGTCGCTCGACCTCGTCCGGCTCGTGGAGGTGCGGCTGGTGCGTCGCGAACGCGCAGTACTTGCAGTAGCAGCGGCAGGTACGCGAGAGCGACAGCGTGTAGTTGCGCGAGAAGGTGACCCGGCGCACGGTCCTGCAGATGTTAAGGGCCGGGCGGTTTCCCGCCCGGCCCCAGAACTACCAAGCTGCCTTAGCCGCTCAGTCCGGGTCGATGTCCGGCGCCGGCGGACCACCGGGGATGGTCCACCCGGGGCGCTCGACGACGAACAGGAACCAATAGCTGACCGCTGCGAGCAGCCCTCCGACTATCGGGCCGATGATCCAGACCCAGAAGTCGTCCCAATGGTTGGCGACCAGTGCGGGACCGAACCAGCGCGCCGGGTTGAGCGCGGCGCCGGTCAGCGGGCCGAGAAGCATCACGGCGAAGCCCAGCGTCGTGCCGATCACAAGCGGCGCCCAAGCACGGTTGGCGCGCGGGTTCATTGCGACCCCGATCACCGCCCACACGAGCAGGAACGTGCCCAGCCCCTCGGCCACCACTCCGGCGAACGAGTTGCTGATCAGGCTGAAGTTCAACGAGACCGCGCCGACGTTCTGCTGGTCGGCCAGTGCGTCGATCAACAGGAACTTCGTCATCAGCGCGCCGGCGACCGCCCCTGCGAGCTGCAGCAGGATGTAGACGATGCCATCGCTAATTCTGATGGTTCGCAGCGTCATCGCCGCGATGGTCACCGCGGGATTGACGTGCGCGCCCGAGACGTAGCCGAGCGTCGCCACGATCAGGAACAGAACGAAGCCGTGCACAAGGCCCACGACCGCCCAGTCTGTGCCGGTGCCCTGCGGATTCACGAACAGGGACACGACCAGGGAGATCGCGAACACGAGGAAGAACGTCCCTAGGAATTCCGCAACATATGAGGCGGGGGACTTCTGCTCCACTGATACCTCCGGTGATTTGCCGTCGATTAGCGCCAGCATCCTAGAGATTTAGGGACGGGCGCGCAGAAGACGCCAGCGCTATTGCGCGCGTCTCTTGGCGAATTCGTCCCGCACGCTCTGGGGACGACCCCACATGGGCACTACCTCTACCCGGCCTTCGCGCACTTCACGCAGGGCGAGTTCCCCTGTGATGCCCTCCTTGTCGAGCTGGCGCAGGGTCCCCCGCACCGTGGGCGCCGCAGCCGCGTGGCCGAAGTGGTGCGCGACCAGGAGCCGCCAGTGCCATTCCGCCTGGGAATAAGGCTGCCCGTTGCACTGGGAGACGATCACCGCCGCCTCCACGTAGCGTGACTCGTCGTCGATCCGCATGTCGAGCTGGAGGTCGGTCCAGTCGCCGGGGAGCGAGTCGAGGATCTCCTGAAAGGTTTCGGCAAGCGCCATCTGGACGCTCCAGCCTACTCCTAGACTTAGAGCGAGCATGCCCACTTCCACCACTTCGATCGAGGAGCAGTACGCCGCCCTGCGCGAGCGGGCGGGCCTGGTCGACCGCGACGACCGGGGCCACATCGACGTGACCGGCCCGGATGCCGCCGAGTTCCTGCAGGGGCAGGTCACGAACGACGTGGAGGCGCTCGAGCCGGGCACCGGCTGCTACGCCGCGATGCTGACCCCCAAGGCCCGGATCGTGGCCGACATGCGGATCTTCCGCCGATCGCCCGACGAGCTCTGGATCGACACGCCGGCGGATGCCCTCGAGGTCGTGCTGCGCGACCTGCGGATGTACAAGATCGGCCGCCAGGTCGAGATCGCCGACCGTACCGGTGAGCGCTCGCTGGTCTCCCTGATCGGCCCCGCAGCGCGCGAATTTGCGGGCGAGGCGCTGGGCGGAAACGTCCTGCTGCCCGACCTCGCCGAGCACTCGTTCACGGAGACCGGCGCCGCCGGCAGGACGCTGCTGGTCGCCGCGACCAACATCGGCATCGACCTGCTGGGCGCGCGCGAGACCGTTGACGAGACCGCCCGCGTCCTGGCATCGGCCGGGGCCGAGCCGGTCAGCGCGCAGGCGGCCGAGGTGCTTCGCATCGAGACGGGCCGTGCCCGCCTCGGAGCCGACATGTCGGAGGAGACCCTGCCCGGCGAGGCGGGGATCGTCGATCGCGCGGTCAGCTTCACGAAGGGCTGTTACGTCGGGCAGGAGCCGGTCGCCCGCATGTACCACCGCGGCCATCCCAACCGCCACCTGCGCGGGTTGCGGCTCGCGACACCGGCGGAGCCGGGAACATCGCTGCTGGCCGGCGACAAGGAGGTCGGCCGCGTCACCTCCGTCGCCACATCGCCGCGCCTCGGCCCGATCGCGCTGGGAATGGTGCGGCGCGAGGTCGAGCCCGGCGACGAGGTCCGCGTGGGACCGGACGGTCCGGCCGCCACAGTGGTCGAGCTTCCCTTCGGCTGAGCCGTCGCCGCCGCGCCCGGAAATTCCGGGTTCCTGCAAGAATGGCGCCGCGAGAGGGGGAAACACCGCTGTGGAGAGCCGCAGAGCCACCCAGATGCAGCGCCGCCGTCATTTGAACTCGGAGAGTCCGCTGCTGGGTGGGCCGCTTCCCTCCGGCGCCGGAGCCGAAGAGCCGCGCACGAGCACCGTCGCATACGACCAGCACGCGGACGTCTACCGACTCCCCGAGACGGAGCCCGCCGAGCCGGCCGCCGCGGAGGCCGAGTCCCGTCCGCTGCGCGACCTCGGCAACCTGCTTCCCGAGCCCGATCCGCGTCGCCAGGTGGACGACTGGGGAAGGTCCGAGCGGGTCTTCCGCTCGCTCGAGCCGATGCTCAACTTCTACTACCGGTACTGGTTCCGCTGCGATGTCGAGGGCATCGAGAACATTCCGTCGGCCGGCGGCGCGCTGCTCGCCTCGAACCACTCCGGCGCCCTACCGCCGGACGCCCCGATGATCATGCAGGCGCTTCGCAACGAGCACAGCGCGCCGCGCCCGCTCTACATGCTCGGGGAGGACTGGTTCAAGGGCTATCCCGGCATCGGGATGCTCGCGAACAAGGTCGGGATGGTCTCCGCGCATCCGGCCAACGCACACCGCCTCCTGCACGACGAGGGCCGGCTCGTGCTCGTCTTTCCCGAAGGGCAGAAGGGGACGCGCAAGGTCTTCTGGCAGCGCTACAAGCTGCGCCGGTTCGGGCGCGGAGGGTTCGTCAAGCACCGCGCTGCGGGCGGGCGTTCCGATCGTCCCGATCGCGGTCGTGGGCGCCGAGGAGGCGATGCCGATCTTCGCCCACGTCCCTCTCCTCCAGCGCATGACCGGACTGATCTACTTCCCGATCAACCATGCCTTCCCGCACTTCGGCCTCGCCGCCGGAGCGATGTACCTCCCCGCCAAGTTCCGCATCCGCTTCCTGGAGCCGGTGCGCCTGGAGCGCTACGGGCCCGCCGCGGCCGAGGACGTCGCGCTCGTCCAGCAGATCGCCGACGACATCCGGCTGCGCATCCAGACGACGCTCAACGAGATGCTTCGCGAGCGCAAGTCTGTCTGGTTCGGCTAGGGTCCAGCCGGAGGAGAGGATGAAGGCGGTTCAAAGGAAGCCGGTCGCCGCTGCGCGGGCGCTGCTCGCGTTCGTGCTGCTCGTCGCTGTCGCGGCGCTCGCCGCCTGCGGCGATGACAGCAACGACCGCACCACAGAACGGCCGCCCGTACCGCTCAACGTCTCCGTGGTCATCGGGCAGGACGACATCTCCGCCTCTCCGGACAAGCTCGGCGCCGGGCCGATCACCTTGCTCGTCAGCAACCAGTCGGGAGCGGCACGCACCCTCAACATCGAGGGACCGCAGCTGACGCGGTCCGTCGGGCCGATCCAGCCCGAGGACACCGCCACGCTGAAGGTGACCGCGCAACCCGGTGACCTGCAGCTGGCCGCGGCCGACACCGAGGGCGTCAAGCCCGTCGTGATCGCCGTAGGCCCCGAGCGCCCCAGCGCCCAGAACCAGCTGCAGCTCCCTTAGTCGGCAGTCCGGCAGTCTGCAGTCCGCAGTCCGCAGACACTGCGCCTCCTGCCGACTGCCGATCTGCCCGACTCTCGACTCCGGACTATGTGATTCATTTCACAGAATGAAATGATGGATCAGTTGCAATACTTGCAGTTGTGCAAGCATCTTCAGGCAGAGTGGCCCGCGTCCGGCCGAGCTCGCCCGCGCAGCTGGCGGGACTGTTCCGCTACGCGGCCACGCACTCGGACGGTGCGTTCATGCGCGAGGTCTCGGAGCACGACCTCACGCTGAGCCAGCTGAAGACGCTTTCGCTGCTGGGCGAGCTGCCGCCCTCGAGCCCACTTTCGCTCAAGGACGTGGCAGAGCGACTCGGCATCTCCCTCCCCGCCGCCAGCCGCGCCGTCGACCCATTGGTCCGGCGCGGCCTGGCGGAACGCCGTGAGGACACCGAGGACCGCAGGATCAAGCGGGTGCGCATCACCCCGAAGGGAGACGCACTCGGCCAGCGGCTGATGGCGGCTCGGGTGGCTGCGCTCGAAGAGCTTCTCTCGGGGTTCAGCGTCACGGAGCGGCGAAAGCTCGGCGATGCGCTCGACGAGATCCTTGCCCGGCCTGAGATCGCGCACTACTGCCCGCGAAAGAGCGGTGGTGCGCGATGACCCGCCTGCGAGCCGTTACGGAGCACAACCGCAAGTGGTGGACGCTCGGCGCGATGTGCTTCGCGCTGTTCATGATCATGCTCGACAACACGGTCGTGAACGTGGCGCTGCCGTCGATCCAGAAGGACTTCGGCGCCACCGCTCTCTTCGCTCGAGTGGACCGTGAACGCCTACACGCTGACCTTCGCGGTCCTGCTCGTGACCGGTGGCCGGCTCGGCGACATCTTCGGCCGCCGGCGCGCTGTTCCTCTTCGGAGTCGTGCTGTTCGCCGGCTCGTCCGCGACCGCGGGCCTGGCACCGTCGACGGACTGCGCTGGTCGCCAGCCGCGCCGTCCAGGGGATCGGCGCCGCGTTCATGATGCCGGCGACGCTCTCGATCATCACCAACGCCTTCCCGGCCGAGGAGCGCGGCAGGGCGATCGGCACCTGGGCGGGCGTGTCGGCGCTTGCGCTCGCGATCGGCCCGGTGGTCGGCGGCCTGCTCACCGAGTACGTCAGTTGGCGCGCGATCTTCTTCCTGAACCTCCCTGTGGCAGCCGCAGCCGTGCTGGTCGCCCTGTTCGCGGCCGAGGAGTCGCGCGACCCGACGGCCTCGCGCACGGTGGACTTCCCCGGCGTCGGCGCGATCACCGTCGGCCTCGGCATCGCTGGTGCTGGCCCTCGTGGAGGGCAACTCGTGGGGCTGGGGCTCGCCCCGCGATCATCGCCCTGTTCGCCACCGCGGCGATCGGGCTCGTGACGTTCTTCCTCGTCGAGCACCACGTGAGCGCGCCGATGGTCGAGTTCGGCTTCTTCCGCAGCCGCACCTTCCTGGGGGCCAACGGCGTCGCCTTCATCGTGTCGTTCTCGATGCTCGCCATGTTCTTCTTCATGGCGCTCTACATGCAGAACATCCTCGGCTACGGCGCGCTGGAGGCCGGCGTGCGCTTCCTGCCCTCGACCTGGTGATCATCCTCACGGCGCCGCTGGCCGGCCGCCTGACGGACCGGATCGGGGCCAAGATCCCGATCGCCGTCGGGCTTGAGCCTGGCATCGCTGGCGCTGTACATGCAGTCGCGCGTGACCGCCGACACCAGCTACAGCTACCTGTTGCCGTGGTTCTCCTCATGGGCCTGGGCATGGGCCTGTCATGTCGCCGATGTCGACGGCCGCCATGAACTCCGTTCAGGTCGCCAAGGCCGGCGTCGCCGGCGGGATCCTCTCCATGAGCCGGATGGTCGGCGGCACGTTCGGCGTCGCCGCCGTCGGCGCGCTGTTCCAGCAGATCAGCGACAACCGGCTTCAGTCGCGGCTGTCCGACGTGCCCCTGACGGCGTCCCAGAAGACCTGGTTCATGGACAACGTCGGCTCCGGCGCGGTCAAGGGGAAGCTCTCCCAGCTCGACCCGCAGACCGCCCACCAGGTAGGGGACGCCCTGCGCAACACGTTCGTCAACTCGCTCTCCGTCTCGCTGAAGCTCTCCTCGGCCGTCGCCGCGGTCGGAGTCGCGGTCGCTCTGATGACCATTCAGGGCCACCCGCTACGCCGCCGGGTGCCGCGCGAGGTCGCCGCTGCCGCCGCTGCCGTCGATTAGCATTGACGGCCGTTGACAACGGTCGCCGGAGGTAATCGATTTGGCTAGCGCAGACGTGAAGGCAGTCCATCAGCTCGACGTCGAGCCGGGCGAGCTCCCGAAGACGATGACCGCCTGGGTGATCCGCCAGGAGCGCGAGGGCGAGCCCATCGACGCCTTCCAGATCGAGGAGATCGAGGTTCCCGAGCCCGGCGCCTTCGAGGTGATCGTGCGCGTGATGGCAGCCGGCGTCAACTTCAACAACGTCTGGGCGGCACTCGGCAAGCCCGTCTCCGTCTTCCGCTACCACCCCGATGAGGACCACCACATCGGCGGCTCGGACGCCTCCGGGGTCGTCTGGAAGGTCGGCGAGGGGGTCACCCGCTGGAAGTTGGGCGACGAGGTCGTGATCCACTGCAACCAGGCCTCCTACGAGGACGTCGAGGTCCACGGCCTCGACCCGCTGGCGGCTCCGTCACAGAAGATCTGGGGCTACGAGACCAGCTGGGGCTCGTTCGCGCAGTTCACGAAGGTGCAGGCGCAGCAGCTGGTTCCCAAGCCGCAAGAACCTGACCTGGGAAGAGGCGGCCTCGTACGGCCTCACCTACTTCACCGCGTACCGGATGCTGATCGACCAGGTGAAGCTGCAGCCAGGGCACCGCGTGCTGATCTGGGGCGCCGCCGGCGGTCTGGGCGTGTTCGCGACCCAGCTCTGCAAGATCGCGGGAGCCGACAGCGTCGGAGTCGTCTCGTCCGACGACAAGGGCGCGCTGGTGGAGCAGCTGGGCGCCAAGGGCTTCATCAACCGGGGCGAGTTCGCCGGGATGATGCGACGCGGCAACGAGACGCCCGACGAAGAGAAGGAGCGCTTCGGTGTCTCACGCGCCTTCGCCAAGCGCGTCAAGGAGATCCTCGGCGACGCACCCGACATCGTGTTCGAGCACGTCGGGCAGGCGACATTCCCGACGTCGGTCTTCACGGTGAAGCCGTTCGGCAAGGTCGTGATCTGCGGCGCCACGTCGGGGTTCAACCTCGACTTCGACGTCCGCTACCTGTGGATGCGCCAGAAGCAGATCATCGGCTCCCACTTCGCCAACGCCTGGGAGGCGACCAAGGCGAACGAGCTGATCGACCAGGGCAAGATCAGGCCGGTGCTGTGGCGCATGATGCCCTTCGAGGGCGTCGCGGAAGCCCACCAGCTGATGCGCGAGAACAAGCACCAGGGCAAGATCGCCATCCTCGTCGGCGCTGACGAAGAGGGCCAGGGCAAGACCGCGGAGGGTCCGGGCGCGATCCGGGCCGAGGTGGGCTGAGAGCGTGAGCGGCGAAGGAGGTCGTACAGCTCGACTTCCACGTCACGCCGTTCCGGGTCGAGCGGTTCTATGAGACCTATCTCCCCGCGGTGGCGCTGGTGCTCGAGTACGGGGCCCAGGGCTACAGCTTCTACCGCACCGACGAGGACCCGAGCCACTTCGTCCATATCTCCTACTGGGACGACCGTAAGAAGTTCGACCGCTACTGGATGTCGCGCGAGATGCGGGCCATCCGCACCGCGATCGTGGGGATGCACGATCACCTGCTGCTGCCGCACTACGGTGCGGTGCTCGAGCGCGCTTAGCGTCTAGCGCAGGATCCGGTGCGGGGCTTCGGCCAGGCGCCGGCCGACGACCTCGGTGCCGCGCCCGATGCGGCCGCCCGGACCGGCCTCGGCGGTCAGCTCGTCGAGCGCCAGCGGCTCGCCGCAGCATGAGCACGTGAGGGCGGGGTCGGTGTGCTCGCCGCAGGCCTCGTGCACGAGCTGGACGGGCGGTCCGTCGCCGCCGTCCGCCCACCGGTCGCCCCATGCCATGAGCGCAAGTAGCGCGGTCGCGAGCTCACGGCCCTTCTGCGTCAGCACGTAGTCGTGGCGGACGGGGTTCTCCTGGTAGGCCTTGCGCTCCAGGATCCCGTCCTGCACGAGCGCTTCGAGCCGCGCCGCGAGGACGTTGCGCGCGACGCCCAGATCGCGCTGGATGTCGTCGAAGCGCGTCACGCCCAGCACCAGGTCGCGCAGGATCATCGGCGTCCAGCGCTCGCCGACGACGTCGACCGTGCGGGCGATCGAGCAGTGGAACTCGCCGAAGTCCGTGTGGCCCATGCTCCGGAGCTTACATCAGTTGCAAACTAAAACCCATCCTGTTAGGGTCCGTTTCGTTTTGCAACCCACATAGCCAGGAGGCAGCATGCCGCTCGTACACGTGACCGTCCCGCAAGGATCCCTCTCCGACGCGCGCAAGCAGGCGATGGTCGAGAAGATCACAGACGCGACGCTCGAAGCAGAGGGTCTTCCCAACAACGAACGCACGCGGATGCTCACCTGGGTGATCATCAACGAGGTCGTCGACGGCAACTGGGGCGCCGGCGGAGGCGTCGTGCGGCTCGCCGACATCGCCACGGCGTTCGGTGTCGACGCCGAGCACCCGCGGGCCCCGGAGCCGGTCGCGGCAGGCGCCTGACGATGTTCCGGGCAATCGTGGCGCGCAGGGTCCGGACGGCGTGGAAGCACGTCAACGACCGCGACTACGCGTTCGTTCTGGACCAGTTCGCGCCGGGCTTCGAGTACTCGTTCGCCGGTGACCACGCACTCGGTGGCGCCCGCCGGTCGCGTGCGGCGATGGAAGCCTGGTTCGAGCGGCTGTTCACCCTGTTCCCGGGCATCCGGTTCCAGGTCGAGGACGTGCTGGTCGCCGGTTGGCCGTGGCACACGCGCGCGGTCGCGCTCGTGAGCGTGACGGCTTCGGTCGACGGCGAGACCTACCGCAACGAGGTCGCGCAGACCATCCACCTGCGCTGGGGCCGGATCACGTCGATCCGCAACCTCGAGGACACCCAGAAGCTAGCGGGCGCGCTGGAGCGCCTCGGCGAAGCCGGGGCGAGCGCCGCGCTCGAGCCGGCGATCGTCGGCTGAACAAGCGAAGCGGAGGCGGCGTCACCGGGGGATTGACGCCGCCTCGCGCGGATGGGTTCCGGTTATGCTGGCGATGTCGCGCATCAGCCGCAAGGAGGGTCGAAAAACCAGCAAGTAGGGGTGCGGCGTCGGCGGAATTCGTGACGCCGAGGTGACCTTCGTTACCGCCCCGTGCCCGGGGGCAAGCCACATTTCGGCCGCGCTCCTCGACTGAAGCTTTTCACCCCCCATGGGGGGTGAAATCCTCCATTCGACGCTGGGGCCTGCGGAGCCGAGGACGCCGGCGTTACAGGACGCGCGGGAGACGCAAGGAAGGCGCGCGAAACACCGTCACCTCCCCCCGAGCCAGTCCCGAAACCAACCGCTGTCCTGCTTTGCTGTTGCTATGGCACCCCAATCCAGGACAGCGCCGCCTCATGCGCTCAGCCCCGCTCGAGCGGGGCCATCGTGAGGCCGGCTGAGCTCAGCTGCTCCCAGTAGAGCTCGGCCGGCTCGCGTTCGCCGGTCCAGACGATTGCCTGGCCGGAGTTGTGGATCTGGTCCGCGATCCGGTAGCCCTGCTCGACCGTGACGCTCGGGATCACGCGGGCGAGCGTGCGCGCGACGTGGTCGAACGTGTTGTGGTCGTCGTTCAGGACGATCACTCGCCAGCCTCCCCCCTCCCCTGTGCCCGGGCCGCCAACTCGGGGTCGCTCGATGGTTTCGGTGCTCATAGACTCATCTGCGCATGATCGTCATCACCGGACCAGGCCGCAGCGGCACCTCGGCTCTCGCCGAGGTCTACAAGGAGCTCGGCTTCGATCCCGGCGGAGCCTGGGTCGAGCGCACGAGGGCCGGCCTCGAGGATCCGCGCTTCTTCAGCCTGAACAACAGGCTCGCGGCGCAGCTTGGCATGACCATGCTGAAGCGGTTTCCGCAGAGGCCGCCCACCCCCGACGACGATGAGGTGACCTTCGAGCCCGCGGACTGGGATCGCCTCGACGGGGTCGTCGCCCACAACCGGGACGCGATGCTCGAGGTCGCTCGCGGCACGAAGGTCGTGAAGGACCCGCGCTTCAGCTACCTGCTGCCGGTGTGGATCGCCGCAGGGGCGTCGATCGATCACGTCGTGATCACGAACCGCGACATGGATGCGATGGTGGCCAGCCGACTGGCCGCGGGCCAGACGGAGATGTCCGCATCGCAGGTGCGCAACTCGCTCACGTATGCGCTGGACGTCGTGAGCACCGCGGTGGAGGAACACGACATCCCCCACACATGGCTGCGTTTCCCAGACTTCCTCGACGATCCCGGCGCGCTCTACGACGTGCTGCCATTCCCGGCCCCGGTGCAGCGAGACCGGTTCACCGAGGTGGCCATGGCGGTGTTCGACCCGGACCTGGTTCACGACTGGCCGGGCCGAACCGCTTCCGCGCGCTTGACCCAGTAGCGGCGCATTCCCGCCCACGTCTGCTCGATCGGCGCCCCGACCTCCAGGACCGCGGCGCTGCCGTCGCGCGATGCTTCGGCTGCCCGGCGGCGCATCTCCCCGACGAAAGCCTGCACCGCCTCGGGCGTGTCACCGTGCTCGTCGAGCAGGCGCCGCACCAACTGCGCCATGTCGTCCAGCCGCGTCCTCATCTGGGCGAGATGCGGTCCGGGTTCATCGACGGCGCCGAAGTGGGTCAGCGCGAGCTGCTCGGGCTCCCGCTCCTCGACCAGGTCGATCGAGCGCTGCCACAACTCGACGTCGATGTCGGGCGGCGGCGTGGGTGGCCGCACGAAATCCGAAGGCGGGATGCGCACGCCGGCGACGTCGCCGACGTAGGCGGTCCCGTCCGAGGCGTCGAAGAACACGACGTGGTGGTAGGCATGACCGGGCGCATACTCGACGTCGATCTCGCGGCCGGCGACGCGCAGCCGCTCGCCGCCTTCGAGTGCCGTGACGTTGCTCGCGGGAACCGGCACCACGCGACCCCACAGCGAGTCCATCTCGTCTCCGTAGAGTCGCGTCGCGCTGGCGAGC
Source organism: uncultured Solirubrobacterales bacterium (assembly GCA_963785085.1). GTDB lineage: Bacteria > Actinomycetota > Thermoleophilia > Solirubrobacterales > JBBDJG01 > CAWACB01. The sequence goes on from CAWAUD010000020.1 coordinate 40,383, forward strand.
AGCCGGCTCGGGTCGACGAGGTGCGGCGCGCCGCGCGCGTGGACATAGACGGCCAGGTCCGGAAACCGTTCCACCAGCGCCCCCGCAGCACCCGCGTGGTCGAGATGGATGTGGGTCAGGAGCAGCGCCTGTGGCGGCTCGCTGAGGTTCTCCAGGACCGTCTCGATGCGGCTCTCCGGGCCCGGATCGACGATCGCCCCACCCAGGTCCCACGCGCCGATCACGCGCTCCCGCCCGGTTTGGAGCACGTCGATCAACCTGGCGTTCGGCAGGCCTCCCATGGCCCGAACGTTAACGACACCATTAGACTCGTAGCGTGACCGCAGATGGCAACGGTCGGGGCAACGGCAAGGCCGAGCTCGACGAGCTGATCCGCTCCAAGGAGAAGGAGCTGGCCGAGCTGCGCAGCGCCAGGCGCCGCTGGGAAGAGGGGCCGCTGGCCGCGCGCGCTCGAGAAGTCCGGCGAGCGCCGCGAGGAGTTCGAGACCCTCTCCGGGCTGCCCACGGACCGCGTCTACACGCCCGAGCACGTTCAGGGCCTCGACTACGAGTCGTCGATCGGCTTCCCCGGGCAGTACCCCTTCACGCGCGGCATCCAGCCCACCATGTACCGCGGGCGCTACTGGACCATCCGCCAGTACGCCGGATTCGGCACTCCCGAGGCGACCAACGAGCGGTTCAAGTTCCTGCTCTCGCAGGGCCAGCCGGGCCTCTCCGCCGCCTTCGACCTGCCCACCCAGATGGGCCTCGACTCCGACGACGAGCGGGCGGCCGGCGAGGTCGGCCAGGTCGGCGTCGCGATCGACTCGCTGGCCGACATGGAGACGGTGTTCGACGGCATTCCCCTGGACAGGGTCTCCACGTCCATGACGATCAACGCCCCGGCACCGATCCTCGTGGCGATGTACGTCGCCGTCGCCGACAAGCAGGGTGTGGCCCGCGAGAAGGTGTCCGGCACCGCGCAGAACGACGTGCTCAAGGAGTACGTCGCACGCGGCACGTTCATCTACCCGCCCAAGCCGTCGCTGCGGCTGGCCGCGGACCTGATCGCATGGTGCGCCACGGACGCGCCGCGGTTCAACGCGATCTCGCTTTCCGGGTACCACATGCGCGAGGCCGGGTCCACGGCGGTCCAGGAGATCGCCTTCAGCTTCGCGAACGCGATCGCCTACATCGAGGCGGTGCGCGAGCGCGGTGTCAGCGTTGATTCGTTCGCTCCGCGGCTGTCGTGGATCTTCAACACGCACATCAACTTCTTCGAGGAGATCGCCAAGTACCGCGCGCTGCGGCGCCTGTGGGCGCGGATCATGAAGGAGCGGTTCGGCGCCGAGGACCCCCGGTCGATGATGCTGCGCACCCACACCCAGACGGGTGGTTCGACTCTCACCGCCCAGCAGCCCGAGAACAACATCGTGCGCGCGGGCATCCAGGCCCTGGCAGCCTCGCTCGGCGGCGTCCAGTCGATGGCGCTCTCCTGCTACGACGAGGCGCTTGCGATCCCGACCGAGAAGGCGCAGAAGATCGCGGTCCGCACGCAGCAGATCATCGCCGAGGAGATCGGCATCACGGACACCATCGACCCGATGGCCGGCTCCTACTACCTGGAGTGGCTGACGGACGAGCTGGAGCGGCGCGCCGTCGAGGAGATGGACAAGATCGAGAAGATGGGCGGCGCCGTCGACGCGATCGACTCCGGCTACTACCACAAGGCCATCCTCGACGAGGCCTACGCGTGGGAGCAGGCGGTGAACGAGGGCGAGCGCGTGGTCGTCGGAGTGAACAAGTACCGCGACGAGGAGGAGCCCCAGCCCGAGTACTTCCGGGTCGATCCCTCGCTGGCACAAGCTCAGATGGAGAAGCTCGACCGGCTGCGCTCGGAGCGCGACTCCGCGAAGGCCGAGAGCGCGCTGGCGCGGTTGCGCACCGCCGCCGAGGGCAACGAGAACATGATGCCGCCGATCATCGAGGCGGTGCACTCCTACTGCACGCTCGGCGAGATCTGCGGCGCGATGCGCGGCGTCTTCGGCGAGTACAAGGCGCTTGCCGCAATCTGACGCCGGCCGCCGGCCGTGGGCCGAGCGCCTGCCCGCGGTTCCGCTCGGCCGCCAGGTGCTCGTCATGGCGCTGGCGCTCGTGGTCCCCACGCTGATCGCGAAGCTCTTCGGCGCCGGCTGGGGCACGGCCGCTGCGTTCGGCCAGATGGCGTTCGTCGTAGCCGTGACGTGGGCCATCTTCACGGGCGAGCGGCGCTCGCCTCCGCCCGGTCCGGCATCCGAGTAGGGTCCGGCCCGTGGCGGGCTTAGGCGCTTTCATCTCCGCGGGGCGATCGCTCGACGACGCGCTGCGGCGCGTCCGCAAGGCCGACGAGCTCGGGTACGACTCCGCCTACACGACGCACATCGCCGGGCGTGACTCACTGACCCTGCTGATGGCTTACGCCGCGGTCAGCGAGCGGATCCGGCTCGGGACGGGCGTCCTGCCGATCTACTCGCGGACGCCGGTTGCGACGGCGCAGCAGGCCGCGACGATCGACGAGTTCTCCAAGGGCCGGATGGTCGTCGGGCTGGGCGTGAGCCACCAGGTCACCGTCGAGAACTGGTACGGCGTCGAACTGGTGAAGCCGATCAAGGCGATGCGCGAATACGTCGGGATCGTGCGCGCCGCCTTCCTGGGCGAGGATCCCCCCGACGGCGAGATCTTCAGGAGCAATTTCCGCTTCATGGGAATCCAGCCGCGCCCTGACCTGCCCATCTACGTCGCCGCGCTGTCGCCCAAGATGCTGCGCGCCGCGGGCGAGATCGCCGACGGCGTGATGTTGTGGCTGTGCAACCCGGAGTACATCCGCGAGGTCGTGGTGCCCGAGGTGCGCGCGGGGCGCGAGCGCGCAGGCAAGAGCATGGGCGGCTTCGACATCGTGGCCGCCGTGCCCGCGGCTGTGACCGACGACCGCGACGCCGCCTACGCCACCATGCGGTCCGACCTCGTGACCTACTTCAGCCTGCCGTTCTACCGCGCGATGATCGAGCGCTCGGGCTTCGGCGAAGACATCGCCGCCTTCGACGCGGGCATGCAGGCAGGCGATGTGGAACGCGCGAAGGCCGGCATCTCCGACCGCTTCCTGGAGGCTCTGACGGCGATCGGCTCCCCGCAGGACGTCCGCGCCGGAGTCCAGCGCTACGCCGAGGCGGGAGCGACCTCGCCCTGCGTAGGCGGAGTGCCCGGCACCGACTTCGAGCAGATGCTGGAAGCAGCAGCTCCGGTCAGCGACCTGCCGCCTACCGCCTACCGCCTACCGTCCAAATAACGCTTGCCTTGCGGCCCGCCGCTGCCCTACTTTGAATAAGTCACGGCAGACCAGGCGGATTCGCAGCATCCAGCTCCTTTTCTCGCCGTGACGACCCTCCTTCAGCGGCCGGTCGTGCCGCCACTAGACTTGGTCGAGTGATTCCTCGCGATCCGCTGGTAGACGGGCACGGCCGCACGATCTCCGATTTGCGGGTGTCCGTCACCGACCGGTGCAACTTCCGGTGCCAGTACTGCATGCCGGCGGAAGGCCTCCCGTGGCTGGACCGCAGCGAGATCCTCACCTTCGAGGAGATCGAGCGGCTGGTCGGGCTGATGGCCGAGATGGGCGTCTCGGACATCCGGCTCACCGGCGGAGAGCCGCTGGTGCGGCGGGGAATCGCGACGCTGATCGCCAAGCTGAGCCTGGTCGACGGCGTTCACGACCTCTCGCTGACGACCAACGGCTATCTGCTCGAGAAGATGGCGGAGCGAGCTCGCGGCCGCGGGGCTGCGGCGCATCAACGTGTCGCTCGACTCGCTCTCGCAGCGACCGGTTCTTCCACATCACACGCCGCGACGCGCTGCCGCAGGTGCTGCGCGGCCTCGAGGTGCTGGAGCGCTACCCACAGCTCAACCCGGTGAAGGTCAACTGCGTGGCGCTGAAGGGCTTCACCGAGGAAGAGGTGATCCCGTTCGCTGAGCTGGCGCGGCGCAAGCCCTACCAGGTGCGCTTCATCGAGTTCATGCCGCTCGACGCGGACGGCGACTGGGCGCCCGACAAGGTGCTGCCCGGCGACGAGCTGCGCGCGATGATCGACCGGGTCTACCCCTTGGAAGAGGTGCCGCGCGAGGCCCACGCCACGGCTCGCACCTGGCGCTTCCGCGACGGCCAGGGCGAGATGGGATTCATCAACCCGGTGTCCGAGCCCTTCTGCGGCGATTGCAACCGGATCCGGCTGACCGCCGAGGGCGAGCTTCGGACCTGCCTTTTCAGCATGCACGAGACGGACCTGCGCGGTCCGCTGCGCGAGGGAGCCAGCGACGCCGAGCTCGAGGAGCTGATCCGGGCGGCGGTGTGGCGCAAGGAGCTCAAGCACCGCGTGAACGAGCCGGGCTTCCGCCAGCCGGTGCGAACCATGAGCCAGATCGGAGGCTGACCGAGATGCCTGAGGTCGGACCTGGAAGGCCGCCGGGGCGTGACGTGGGCAGCTCGGGCGGAAGTCCGTGGCTGCGGTGCTACCGCTGCTGGTCGCAGAACCTGGAGGCGCAGGTCCACTACGACGCGATCCTCCGGATCGACTCCGAGACGGGCGGCTTCACCGAGCGCGTCGACGAGGTTCAGGAGGCCGTCGTCCAGTGCATGGACTGCATGCACGACCAGCCGCATCTGACCTTCAACGACGGGCGCGTCGAGCCGATCGAGGACCGCTGGGAGCGGATGGTGACCGGTACGCCATGGGTCGCCTCCTGCACCGTGACCGTCGATCAGGACCAGGTCGAGATCTGCTCAGGGCCCGAGGCCGCCGATTCCCTCACCTATGGCGCGTTCGGCGAGGAAGGCACGCGCGAGTTCTTCACCCACGTGCGATTCCACAAGCACGACGACGAGAAGATCGTCATCCACCTGCTCGTCGAGCTGTACGCGCGCTCGGCCGAGGAGGCGATGGAGGTGCTCGAGGAAGCTGCCCGCGGAGTGCTGACCATCACCTCGCTCGCCGAGGAATCGCGGCCACCGGCCGCGGAGTCAGAAGAAGCGCACTAGGCCCGGCGCCTCAGGCGCCGAGCCGCTGCTCCAGCTCGTCGAGCCGCTTGCGGACCGGCTCCGGCAGGCGGTCGCCGAAGCGGGCGAAGTGCTCCTTGATCGCGGGGAGCTCCTTCCGCCAGTCCTCGGGGTCCACGTGCAGGACGTCCTGGAGATGCTCGGGCGAGACGTTCAGGCCCTCGGTGTCGAGGTCCTCCGGGCGCGGGACGACGCCGACCGGCGTGTCCTCGCCGCCGGCCTTGCCCTCGCAGCGGCGGAAGACCCATGCCAGCACACGGCTGTTCTCGCCGTAGCCGGGCCACAGGAACTTGCCGTTCTCGTCCCTGCGGAACCAGTTGACGTTGAAGATCTTCGGCAGCTTCTCCGGGTCGGTCTTCTCGCCGATCTGCAGCCAGTGCCCGAAGTAGTCGCCCATGTGGTAGCCGCAGAAGGGCAGCATCGCGAACGGGTCGAAGCGCAGCTTGCCGACGTCGCCCGCGGCGGCGGCGGTCGTCTCCGAGGACATCATCGCCCCGGTGAACACGCCGTGCTCCCAGTCGAACGCCTGGCGCACGAGCGGCACGACCGTCGAGCGGCGCCCGCCGAAGAGCATCGCGTCGATCGGAACGCCCGCCGGGTTCTCCCACTCGGGCGCGATCGAAGGGATCTGCGAGGCCGGCGAGGTGAAGCGCGCGTTCGGGTGCGCGGCCGGGGTCTCCGATGCCGGAGTCCAGTCGTTACCGCGCCAGTCGATCGCGTGGTCCGGCGGCTCGCCCGTCATGCCCTCCCACCAGACGTCGCCGTCATCGGTGAGCGCGCAGTTGGTGAAGATGGAACAGCGTTCGAGGGTCTCGATCGCGTTCGGGTTGGTCTTGCGCCCGGTACCCGGCGCGACGCCGAAGATGCCGGCCTCGGGGTTGATCGCGCGCAGGCGGCCATCCGAGTCGAACTTCATCCAGGCGATGTCGTCGCCGACGGTCTCAGCCTTCCAGCCGGGCAAGGTCGGGATGATCATCGCGAGGTTCGTCTTCCCGCAGGCGGACGGGAACGCGCCGGCGATGTACTTGGTGGTGCCCTCCGGAGAGGTCAGCTTGAGGATCAGCATGTGCTCGGCGAGCCAGCCTTCGTCGCGCGCCATCGCCGAGGCGATCCGCAGCGCGAAGCACTTCTTGCCCAGCAGCGCGTTGCCGCCGTAGCCGGAGCCGTAGGAGGCAATCTCCCGCGACTCGGGGAAGTGGACGATGTACTTGTTCTCCTCGTCGCACGGCCACGCGACGTCGTCCTGGCCGTCCTCGAGCGGGTACCCGACGGAATGCAGGCACGGCACGAACTCGCCGTTCTCCTCCAGCAGGTCGAGGGCAGCCTTGCCCATCCGGGTCATGATCCGCATGTTCACCGCGACGTACGCCGAGTCGGTCAGCTGGACGCCGATGTGGGAGATCGGGGAGCCCAGCGGCCCCATCGAGAACGGCACGACGTACATCGTGCGGCCCCGCATCGAGCCCTGGAACAGGCCCTTCAGCGTCTTCCGCATCTCCGCCGGGTCGCACCAGTTGTTGGTCGGGCCGGCGTTCTCCTCCTTCTGCGAGCAGATGAAGGTGCGGTCCTCGACGCGCGCGACGTCGCCGGGGTCGGAGCGAGCGAGGTAGGAAGCCGGCCGCTTCGCGTCTGAGAGCTTCTCGAACGTGCCGGCGTCGACCAGCTCCTGGCAGAGCTCGTCGTACTCCTCCGCCGACCCGTCGCACCAGTGGATGTCCGCGGGCTGCGTGAGCGCGGCCACCTCCTCGACCCACGCGAGCAGCTTCGAATGGCTCGTGGGCGCGTTCTGGATTGCCGTCATCTCATCCAACCGGGACCAACTCCTTTTGCAAGATCCTTTTGAAGATTGACTGACGAGTCAACGCATTCTGCCGCATCGGCGGGCCATTCGCCAGCCGAAAAACCCGCTAAGTGCGGCGAGGCACAAGCACGGCGCGCCGGAAAGTGGCCACCAGATCGCCCTTCTGGTTGAAGACGTCGGTGCGCACCTTGACCACGCCCCGGTCGGGCTTGGACTCGGACTCGCGCACCTCCAGGATCTCCGTTTCGCAGTAGAGCGTGTCGCCATGGAAGACCGGCGCGGTGTGGCGCAGGCCCTCCGTTTCGAGGTTGGCGATCGCCTTTCCGGAGATGTCCGGCACCGTCATTCCGAGGGCGAGCGAGTAGACCAACGGGCCAACCACGACGTTTCGCCCCTGCTGTGACTGGCGGGCGTACTCGTCGTTGATGTGCAGGGGATGGTGGTTCATCGTGATCAGGCAGAACAGATGGTCGTCGGACTCGGTGACCGTCTTGGCCGGCCAGTGCTTGTAGGTGGCGCCCTCCTCGAAATCCTCGAGATAGCGGCCATACGGACGGGCGCCCGTCGCCTCGCGCGAGGCCTGGTCGAACGTCGTCCCCTTCTGATCTTCTTCGGGCAAGGTGCTCACAACCTCCGTTTCTTGGACATCTCACGTCGTTCATGCATCTCGATGACGCGCGCGATCAGCTTCAGCTTGTCCTCGCGGCCGGCGACCCGGATGTAGCCGTTCTCATAGGCGTCGCGCCAGTGCTGCAGCCGTCCGTCCTTGGCCAGCTCGTTGAAGTGCGACCGCGGGGCGAGGAGTATGACCTCCGCGTCGGCGGCCGGGTCCTTCTTCACGTCGATGTCCGGGAACTGGATCCGCCACGTCTGCGCGTCGCGGCGCGCGCGCAGATCGAGGCGCATCACCAGCTTCATCTGCCTCAGCGCGGGAACCTCTTGGAGGAAGCGTCGTGCGCCCTCGGCGATCAGGTCTTTCGTGTCCGACGACAAGTCTGGGGAAGGGTATCCGAGCATGCTCCAAAGGCTCGCGCCTGTTCCCGGAGGTCAAGCGCTACGGAACGAAGATCCCCTGGCGCAGGAAGAGCGTCTCGTCGCCGTCCCCGCAGGCCGGCGGGCAGCCGGCGCCGAAGCCGGTGCCGTTGGGACCGGCGTCGCGGACGTGCACCGGGCCCGACTCCCAGATCGCGCGGTGGCCCTCCTTGATCACGTTCGGGAGCACGGCGTCGGCCGTGGTCGAGATCGAGCAGCTAGAGCCGACCGAGGCCGCGGCGGTGAGAGTGCAGTCGAAGGGGACCGGGAAGTTGGTCAGGCCGGTGGAGGCGCCCTGGCCATTGGTCGCGGGCTGGCCGTCCTTGTCGGTCACCTGCAGCGGCGGGTTGATCAGCAGCAGCCGGCCGGTGTAGTCGGAGAGTGGCCCGCCGGGACAGGCCGGGCTCGTGATCGCGCAGCGCACGTCGGTGAGCGAGACGTCGATCGCCACGTCGGCCTCGTCGAGCGGCGTCGCGGGGTCTCCGGTGATCACGCGGTAGCGGGCCGAGCCGGTGAAGTTCGCGGGGTTGGCGTTGGCGTCGGGGGTCCCGACCGTGAGGGTGCCGAGGTCGGATCGGGCGGGCTGCAGGACGGGTGGGACAGCGGCGGCGCGTGAACGCGGTTGAAGCTCGTGCAGCCGCGATAGGCCGGCACCAGCGAGGCGTATATCGGCGTGGCGGCTTTGGGCCGCGGGTAGCCGCCGAGAATCACCGGCTGCCAGTCGCCTGCCGCGCGGTTCTGGGCGATGTACTGCGGACCGCTGCCATCGGTATTCATCACGAGGACTCCTGGTGGCTGGTCGGTGGCAGTCGAGACGGAGTCCCACGCGTCCGAGAAGACGATCCGGCTTCCGTCAGGGGACCAGGCCGGCGCGAAGTTAGAGGAGTAGTCCGGATCCAGGCATACGGATGAGGTCAAGCGCGTTCGCGCGGTGCCGTCGGAGTTCATCTTGAAGACCTGCAGGGTCTGCGGAAACGTGTCCGGATCGCACGACTGATACTCCGCGTCGAACGCGATCTGGCTCCCGTCAGGTGACCAGTCGGGGGCGCGACCGAGGCCAAGATCGACTTCACCGGTTCCGTCGGCATTCATGACACAGACGTGAGTGCCGCAGTTGAACGCGATTCTCGACCCGTCCGGTGACCAAGCCGGTCCTTGATCCTGACCGGGGTCCGTCGTGAGGCGGGTCGGTGAGCTGCCATCCGCGTTAATGACGTAGATCTCGTAGTTGCCGTCGCGGTTGGTGGCGAAAGCGATCCGCCCGCCGTCCGGCGCCCAGGCCGGGCTTTCGTCCTCCGCGGGATTCGTCGTGATCTGGGTCCGGCCGCCGCCGGTTCCGTTGATCAGAAAGATGTCTCGGGTGCCGCCAACCATGGCTGAGAGAGCGATGCGCGCACCGTCCGGCGCCCAAGTTGGCTCGGACCCGAGGCTGTCCGGGAGCGGCTGCGAGCCGCCCGTGTAGATGCCGTTGGCGCCGACTAGCGCTATCAGGCCGTTCTGACCCGGGAACGCGGCGTGCGCGGGCGCAGCGAGAACCAACGCCACCATGGCCGCCAGAACCCCGTATCCGACTCGGACCCCCATTTCCCCCATGCCGAGGCTAACGGGACGGGAGACGTTTTGGAAGCTCTAAATCTTGTTGCGCTCCAGGATCTTCTTGCCGATCACCATGCGCTGGATCTCGCTGGTGCCCTCGCCGATCAGCAGTAGCGGCGCATCGCGGTAGAGGCGCTCGATCTCGTATTCCTTCGAGTAGCCGTAGCCGCCGTGGATGCGGAAGGAGTCCTCGACGACCTCCTTGCCGGCCTCGGACGCGAACAGCTTCGCCATGCCGGCCTCGAGGTCCGAGCGCTCGCCGGCATCCTTGAGGCGCGCGGCCTTCATGGTCAGAAGGCGGGCGGCCTCGACCTTGGTAGCCATGTCGGCGAGCTTGAACTGGATCGCCTGGTGCTGGGCGATCGGCTTGCCGAAGGTCTTGCGTTCCTGCGAGTAGCGCAGCGCCAGCTCGAGCGCGCGCTGGGCGATGCCGACGCCGCGCGCGGCGACGTTCACGCGGCCCACCTCGAGGGCGTCCATCATCTGGCGGAAGCCGTTGCCCACGCCTGCTTCCTCACCGCCCAGGATGCGGTCGGGCGGGCAGCGGTAGCCGTCGTACACCAGCTCGGTCGACTCGACGCCCTTGTAGCCCATCTTCTTGATCTTGGGCGGGACGTTGAGGCCCTGATACTTGCCGGTGTTCTCCCCCACCCCCGGCTCCTTCTCGGTGATGAAGCAGGTCATTCCCTTGTAGGGGGGATCCGCCTTCGGGTCGGTCTTCATGAGCACGAACACGAGGTCCGACAGCAGGCCGTTGGTGACCCACATCTTCTGGCCGTTCAGGACCCAGTCGTCGCCCTCCTTCTTGGCGGTCGACTTGATGCCCTGGACGTCGGAGCCGACCTCCGGCTCGGACAGCGAGAAGGCGGCGCGGATCTCGCCCGTCGCCATCCTCGGCAGGAAGGTCTCCTTCTGCTCGTCGGTGCCGAACTTCCGGAGCAGGTAGGAGCCGATGAAATGGGTGTTCACCACGCCGGAGATCGAGATCCAGCCGCGCGATAGCTCCTCGACGATCATCGCGTAGGTCGTCAGGTCGAGGCCCATCCCGCCGTACTCCTCGGGGATGGTCACTCCAAAGAGCCCCAGCTCCTTCATCTGCTCGACGATCGGCCCCGGGAAGGAGTCCTCGTGGTCGTAGTGCTCGGCGTTGGGAATGATCTGCTCGTCGACGAACTGCCGCACCATCTCGGTGATCGCGCGCTGCTCGTCGGTCTTGTCGGTGAGCTGTGTGGCTACGGCCATGTCCGCCTTCCCGTGAATTGACTCGCCAATCGGTTCCAGAACAGGATAATTGCCCGAGATCCCGCCATGCCGTCATCACCGTCTCAGAAGCTGGCCGCCACCGAGCGGCTCTATGAGCTCTTCAACGAGCTGACCGAACGATGCCGCGCGAGCGCCGGAGCAGCCCGCTGGTCCGCGAGCTGCTGGAGCTCTGCCACCCGGATCTCCGATTCACCCAGCCCCAGATCCAGCCTGAGGGGGCGCGCGAGTTCGAGGGCCAGGAACAGTTGGTCCAGGCCTGGGAGGACTGGTTCTCGCTCTGGAAGGAGCACCGCTCGCATCCCGAGGAGATCCTCCAGGAGGGAGACCACGTGCTGGTCCTGAGCCGTGAGCGCCTCGTTGCGCGCGACGGCGTTGTCGTGGAGAACCGTGGCGCGGCAATCCTCACGTTCAGGGACGGAAGAATCGCCCGGATCGACTCCTTCATGGACCAGGACAGCGCCCGGCGCGAATTCGACGCCGAGGCCGACCTGTAGATTTTCCGCCCCATGCGCAACCCAAGAGACTTCTTCAAGCCGCTCGCGATGGGCGCGCCGGAACCGGTTCGGGAGATCCCGTTCCCGCCCTCGCGGATGATCCATTTCTTCGACGCCTCGAACGAGAAGATGGCGGCGAAGGTGCCGGACATGGCCAAGCAGGCCGACATCCTGCTCGGCAACCTCGAGGACGCCGTCCCGGCGGACCGCAAGATCGCCGCCCGCGAAGGACTCGTGCGCGTGGGCAAGGAGGTCGACTTCGGCGACACCCAGCTCTGGACCCGCGTGAATAGCCTCGAAAGCCCATGGGTGCTGGACGACCTCACGACTCTCGTGACCGAGATCGGGCACAAGCTCGACGTGATCATGGTCCCGAAGGTCGAGGGCGCCTGGGACATCCACTACGTGGACCGCCTGCTCGCCCAGCTGGAGGCGAAGGCCGGGCTCGAGAAGCCCCTGCTGATCCACGCGATCCTCGAGACCGCACAGGGAGTCGTGAACCTGGAGGAGATCGCCACGGCGAGCCCCCGCATGCAGGGCATGAGCTTCGGCCCGGCAGACCTCGCCGCCTCCCGCCGCATGAAGACGACGCGCGTCGGCGGCGGCCACCCCGGCTACCGGGTGATCGAGGACCCCGATCCCGACGACCCGGACAAGCCGCGCGCCACCGCGCAGCAGGACCCGTGGCACTACTCCATCGCGCGCATGGTCGACGCCTGCACTTCGGCCGGCCTGCTGCCCTTCTACGGGCCCTACGGCGACATCAAGGACGTCGAGGGGTGCGAGACGCAGTTCCGGGCCGCGTTCCTGCTCGGCTGCGTCGGCGCCTGGTCGCTTCACCCGGTCCAGATCGAAATCGCCAAAAAGGTCTTCAGCCCGCCGCCGGACGAGGTCAAATTCGCCAAGAAGGTGCTGGAGGCGATCCCCGACGGCCGCGGCGTCCACATGATCGACGGCAAGATGCAGGACGACGCCACCTGGAAGCAGTGCAAGGTGATGGTGTCTCTCGCGGAGATGCTGGCGAAGAAGGACCCGGAGCTGGCGAAGGCGTACGAGTTCGAGTCGGAAGGCGCGCCTGTGGCATGAGCCGCGGGCCGGTTGTAGCGGCAGTGGTGGCGACCTTCGCCGCAGTCGCGGCGGCCCTCGTCGGCCCCGCGTCGACGCAGGCGGACACGATCGTCGGTACGGTCGCAGCGCCCACGCCGGTCAGCGCCTACGGCGGCCGGCTCGCGTGGAGCAGCTTCGACCCGGCTACGGGGCGCTATGCCCTGATCACGCAGTTCAACGGTGTCACGAGCGCTGTCCCGGTGAGTACCCGCGGCGTTCCATTCGACGCGGACCTGGGGCCGGACCAGAACGGCGACACGGTCGCGGTCTACTCGCGTTGCTCGACCGAGCCGGTGGCGAGCAATCCCGAGATCAGCGGCGCCACAGGCAGCCAGTTCCCGCAGCGCTCGACCGGAAGAGGCTGCTCGATCTATAGCTTCAACTTCGTGACCGGCCGCGAGACGGTGATCGCCGCGGCCAACTCACCGAACGCATCGCAGTTCCTGCCGGCCGTGTGGAAGGCGCAGATCGTCTTCGCGCGCACGTACCCGCGCAAGAAAGGCGTCGCCGGCCAGCGCGCGTACTTCTACGTCCGGCCGCTGGTTGGCGCTGGACACTCGAGACGATTGCCCGCCGGCCGGCGCGCGACGGTACGTACGCAGTCGGGAAAGCGCCTCGCCGAGTTCGGGCCGACCGCCGTCGACCTCGGCGGATCGCGCCTCGCGTTCGGCTGGGACGCGGGGACGGGTGACTCGCTGACATCCGCCGTCTACCTCGACACGATCCGCCGCAACCACACGCAGAACAACAAGATCGCGCTCAGCTACCGGGGCGGGTCGCCGATCGCGAACACCCAGCTCATGTCGCCCGCGGTCGACAGCGGCAAGGTGTGGTGGGGCAACACGGTGGTTGGAGAGGGCGAGTCGAACTACCTGTATCGGTACCGAATCGACAACGGCTTCATCGACTACGCCACCCTGCCGTTCGAAATCGTCGGAACATCGAGAGGCAACCTGATCTGGACCACGGTCAGCGCCAACCAGGTGTTCTACCTGCCCGGCGGATGCACGCCGCAGCAGCCCTGCTCGATCAGGCAATCCGGGCCGCTCACCTTCACGCCCTCCCGCCGCCGCCGCTGAGGCGCGGGGAAACCGCCTCCCGGCGTCGAACGCTTCCCCCGGGGTCCCAAACAAAAGGGGGAATCTTCCATGTCCGAAACCGGACTGGCGCGCTACGCGCCACTTGCCGGCCTCGCATTCGTCGTCCTTACCGTGGCGGCGTTCGTGATCGTCGGCGACACGCCCGACAACGACTCGACGACCGTCAAGGTGTTCAACTTCTGGAAGGACCACAAGGACGAAGGGTTCATCTCTTCGATCGTGGGAGCGGTGGCCGCGCTCGCGCTCGCCTGGTTCGCCGGATCGCTGCGAGCGCACCTCGCGCGATTCGAGCCGGCTGCGAACCGGCTCGCGAACGTGTCGTTCGGCGGCGGCCTGATCGCTGCCACGGGCATCCTGATCGCGCTGAACCTCCAGTTCGCGATCGTCGACACCGTCGGTGACGTGCCGCCAGTCGTGACGCAGACGCTCTTTGTGCTGAGCGACGACTTCTTCATGCCGATCGTGGGTGGCCTGGCGCTGATGCTGATCGCAGCGGGCATCGTCGGCGTCCGCCATGCCGCGCTGCCGGGCTGGATAGCGTGGTCGGGCATCGTCGTCGCGATCGCGGGGCTCGTCCTGCCGTTCCCGGTGGTGCTGCTCGTGCTGGTCTGGGAAGCCGTCGTGTCGGTCTGGCTCTTCACGCGCCAGGGCGAGCCCGTCTCACCCGCCGCCGCGCCTGCCACCTGAGCCTGGTGGGTCTAGCGGCGCCTTCTCCGGGCGCCGCTAGATTCTGCCCCGTGGCGTCCAAGGAAGAGATCATCCGGGAGGTCTACGCGCGCTGGAACGCGGACGACCAGGCGCTCGATCTGTTCCACCCCGATGTCGAATGGCTGATGCCCTACCCCGACAGCCAGGGCGTCGGCCGCGAGGAGATGGCGGCCGCAATCCGTGAGTACAACCGTGCCTGGGCCGAGTTGCACCTGACGATCGAGGAGATTCGCGAGCTGGACGAGAACCGTCTGGTCGTGTTCTTCATCGAGACGGCGCGCGGGCGTCACAGTGGGTTGGAGCGCGCCAACGAGTCCACCGCGCTCCTGACCTTCAAGGACGGGCTGATCGTGCGGTTCGAAGGCTGGCTTCACCGGGCGGATGCGTACGCCGCGCTCGGCTGGGAGCGCTAGGACGGCGGCATGCCGGGCGGCAACGAGGAGACTGTCCGGCGCGGGACGCGCTCGCCGCAGCCGGACTCACGGAGTAGTGGTCAGCGCCGGAGGTGGCGGTGCAGGAAGGCGATCTCGTCTGACACCACGGCCTCGTGCTCGGGGCCGTCATAGATGTCGAAGTGGTCGACGCCCGGGTACACACGCAGCTCGCCGTGAGGCGCGCGCCGGGCGGCCCGGATCGCTGGACCCGGCTTCGCGACCTGGTCAGCCCCTCCGACGCATACGAGCCACGGACAGTGCAGCTTGGCCGCGTGGCGGATCGGGGCAAACGGTTTCCCGAGCAGCCATCTCGCCGACGCCCGGTTGCGCCACCGTGAGTCCTCGCCAATCGCGACGACGTGCCGCCAACCGGCCTCGCCGGCGGGCGCGTTCACGAACGCCGCTTCACCGGGCTGCCCGACAGCCGGCAGATGCTCTCCGCGCGCGGCTGCCCGGAGCATGCGCGCTGCGACCGCCGGCGACGATCGGTGTGCCTGGCGAATCAGGTCGAGGAACGGCACCTGGCTGATCGCGGCAGCAACGCGCCTGTCCTCGGCCGCGGCGGCCAGCGCATTGCCGCCGCCCATCGACGACCCGAAAGTCGCAAGCCGGTCGGGATCGACACCGGGAAGCGATCGTGCGAACGAGATCGCCGCGCGCCAGTCCTCGAGCTGACGGCCCGGCTCGAACAGGTCGGGCTCGCCGGTGCTGTCTCCAAATCCCCGGTGGTCGAACACGAGCGCGGCGAATCCCTCTGCGGCAAAACGCTCGGCGAATGCACCCAGCCGGTCGCGCCGCGTCCCGGTGAGACCATGGGCCATGACCACGATCGGAGCCACGTCGCCGTTCGCCGCCGCGTACAGCCACGCCGCGCACGAGTCCTTGCCCGACGGAAACGTGAGGTCTTGACGATCCATGTCGCTTCAACGCCGGGAAGCGCCACGGCGTGAGATTGGATCCGCTGTTCGTGCTCGAGCGCCCGCAAGGCGCTCGAGTCAGCCCCCGATCGGCGCCCTTGGATTGGCTCCCCAGAAGACCTGGGAGCCCATCATGCCGATCAGGTGCACCAGCACCATGTTGAGGATCATCGACTTGGCGGTCGCCTGGCCGACGCCCACGGGCCCGCCCGAGGCGGTGTAGCCGTAGTAGCAGCCGACGGCGACGATCGCGGTCGCCATCACCATCCCCTTGATCACACTGAACAACAGGTCAGGGGGGTTCTGGAACATCCAGAAGATCAGGAAGTAGCCGCCCGAGGAGACCTCGCCGATCTGCTTCACGACCGCCAGGTAGGAGGCCAGGTACGCGACTCCCACGGCGGCGATGTAGATGAACGGCAATACCAGCCAGGCGCCCAAAAGGCGCGTGGCGCACAGGAACGTGATCGGCTGCACGCCCATCACTTCGAGGGCGTCGATCTCCTCGTTGATGCGCATCGCCCCGAGCTCGGCCACGATCCCGGTGCCCACCTTGGCGGCCATGATGTAGCCGAACATGTAGGGGACCATCTCCTCAGGTCGCACCAGGCCGCGAACACGCCCGCGTAGGCGGGCGCGCCCACGGAGCGGTTGAAGTAGGCGCCCTCGATCCCGCACTGCAGGCCGAGGATGAACACCATCCCCCAGATCACCAGCGCAGAGCCGAGGATCAGGATGCCGGCCTGGCGCAGCGCCTCGCCGAAGAAGTGGAACACGCGCCCGTTGAAGACGTCGCCGAAGGCCCGCCCGCAGAAGCGGATGATGTCGCCAAGGGAGGCGATCCAGTCCTTGGGCACCACCAGCCAGCTCATCCGGGAGCCGGTCGACTGGGGGCCGCGGCGCGCGGGCCCGGGGGCGGGTGCGGTGGGGGCGGCCATCTAGGCAAGCCCGTTCATCGGATCACCAGGATCTCGGGGTGGGTCGCGAGCAGGGTCTGGGTGAACACGTAGTTGAACGCCCAGATGCCGGCGAAGGCGATCACGACCGCCTCGTTGACGGCTCTACCGACTCCGGCCGCGCCGCCGGAGGCGGTCATGCCCTTGTAGCAGCAGACGATCGCGATGATGGCGCCGAACATGGTGGTCTTGACGACCGAGCCCCACAGGTCGGTGACCGAGGCGTTGGCGAAGAAGGTGGCCCAAAAGCCGGCCAGCGACTGGTGGTAGACGAGCTCTGCCAGGATGCCGCCGAAGATGCCGAAGATCAGCGCGTAGACGTCCAAGAGGCCGGTCACCAGCATCAGGGCAAGGAAGCGCGGCACGACCAGGTTCTTGACCGGGTCGACTCCCAGCACCTGCAGGGCGTCGAGCTCCTCGCGGATCTTGCGGGCGCCGAGGTCGGCGGTGATCGCCGTGCCGGCGACGCCGGCGACGATCATCGAGTCCACCCAGGGGGCGAACTCCCTGATCGAGGCCAGCACGAAGAAGCCGCCCAGGCGATCGAGGGCGCCGAACAGGGTGAGGAAGTTTGCCGCTTGGAGGCCCGGGGCGCCGTAGCCGAAGGCGACGGTCGAGATCAAAAGCGGGAACCAGCACAGCTTCAGCGCGAACAGGAACTGGCTCATGAACTCGCCCCCGTAGGGGTAGGGCGGGCGCACGGCGGAGACGATCGTCTTGCCGGTCAGGATCATCATGTCGCCGATCTGCTCGAAGAGGTTCTTCGCAGGCAGGAAGGCGCGGTCGGCGACGTTGCGGACCATTAGGAGAGTCCTCCGGGACGGCTCACGTGGGTATCAGGGCCAAGCACAGCTATGGGCACCCGGACGAGATCTTCACGCGCCACCAGCCCATCAGCATTCCGAGCAGGCCGAAGCGCGGCTGGGAGTGCCAGTACTTGCAGCCCGGCTCGCCGATGTCGTCGTTCGACACCCGCTCCCACTTGTGGCCCGCGGGATCGGAGATCAGCGTCTCGATTCGGGCTCGCTGCTCCTCCTCGCCGGCCGCCCGCTCGCTGAGCGAGCGCCGGATGTCCTCGACCCGGCCGGCCAGCTCGTCGCGGAGCGCCTCGAGGTCCCCGACGCCGAGTACACGGGGGCCCCCGGGCGAGCTGACCTGCCAATCCAGGGCTTGGCCGGGCCGTGCCTTGGGGAACATCGCCGCCAGCTCGCGCTCGAGCTTCGCGATCTGATCGCGGAGCGCGCGGCGGGCGGCGCCGTCATCGACCTCGAGCGGCTTCGGAAGCAGCGCGGCAGGTGCCGCCTTGCGGCCCTTGCCGGGAGAGAGTGCTTCCAGTCGCGCCGAGATCGCCATCCGGGCCCGTGAGAATGCAGTCTCGTCGTGGTAGAGCCGGAACGACCAGTTGGCGCCCATGCCGAGCGCGTTGATCTCGAAGGCGATCTGATCGCTCTCGACGCCGCTCATCAGATCACCGGCGTCCTGGGCGTCCTGAATCGCTGCCTCGAGGGCCAGCAGCCACTCGGCCATCGTCGAGGCGATGCGATCCCGGACGTCGCCCGGGCGGCCATCGAACTCGAGCGAGGCGGCGGCGAAGAAGCACCCGCCGCGGAACACGTTGCCCTCCATGTAGTCGAGCCAGGAGTTGACCAGCGCCAGCAACGAGCCCATGCCCGTGTCTGCGTGGCTGCCACCGATCACCTGCTCGAGGAAGATCTCGCGAGCGGCGTCCACAGTGGCGATCTGGAGGTCCGTCTTGGACCCGAAGTGCGCGAAGAGGCCGCTCTTGCTGACCCCTAGCTCGGTGGCGAGGCGCCCGATCGAAAGGCCCTCCAGGCCCTCCACCGAGGCGACCTGGACGGCTGCGTCGAGGATTGCCTGCCGGGTGCGATTGCCGCGGGCCCGACGCCCGTCCTCTGACTCCACCCTCTCCGGAACCACTGCCACGGCGGCAACTTAGCACATGTACGAACGGTCGTGCGGAAACTTTTTCGAGGCCGTCATCCAGATGGCTGGAATCAATCATCTAGGGTTCCGCAGCCGTGAGGTTCTTCGAATACGAGTCGCGCGAAATCGTCAAGCGGGCCGGTATCCCGGTCACGAAGTACGGCTTCGCCAAGACGCCCGAGGAGGCGCGCAAGGCTGCCGAGGACATCGGCGGACCGGTCGTGATCAAGTCGCAGGTCCTGACCGGCGGCCGGATGAAGGCCGGCGGGGTCAAGTTCGCCGACACCCCCGAGCAGGCCGAGCGCGACGCAGCCGACGTCCTGAACCTCGAGATCAACGGCCACATGCCGCGCGGCGTGCTCGTCGACCCCAAGGCCGAGGTCAAGCAGGAGCATTACGCCGGTGTGGTCTGGGACGGGATCCGCAAGCGCCCGGTGATGCTCTACAGCGACATGGGCGGCATCGACATCGAAGAGGTCAACGAGCAGCACCCCGACCGTGTGGGGCGCGGCCACCTCTCGAACGTGATGGAGGTACCGGACTTCGCCGCCAAGGAGGTCGTCGCCCAGACCGGGGTGACCGGCAACCGCCTCAACCGCATCACCCCCATCCTCGCCCGGCTTGCGCGGCTGTTCAGCGACTACGACATGACGCTGGCCGAGATCAACCCGCTCGGCGAGCTCGAGGACGGCACCTTCGTCGCCCTCGACGCCCACATGGACATGGAGAACGAGGCCCGCCCGCGCCAGAAGAAGCTGCTCGACGGAGCTCGGGGTCGGAGACGAGGAGACCCGCCAGGCCCGCGAGGCGACAGAGTTCGAGCTGCGCGGAGAGGAGGTCGACGCCATGGACCACCGCGGCGTGGCGGGCAACGTGACCGAGTTCGACGGGAACCTCGGCCTCGTGATCGGCGCCGGCGGAGGCTCGCTGACCCTGTTCGACGCCGTCCGCAAGTACGGGGGCCGGCCGGCCAACTACTGCGAGATCGGCGGGAATCCCTCGGTCGCGAAGGCGGCTGGGCTCGCGAAGCTCGTGCTCTCCAAGCCCGGCGTCGACAAGATCGCCGTGATGATGTCGATCGTCTCCAACACGCGGGTGGACATCGTCGCGCGAGGCGTCGTGAAGGCCTGCGTCGAGCTGGGATTCGACCCCGCCGAGAAGATCGCGATCTTCCGGATCCCCGGCGCCTGGGAGGAAGAGGGCTTCAAGATCCTCGAGAAGTACGGCGTCGAGTACTGCGACCGCTCCGTGTCGATGCACGAGGCAGCGCGGCGCGCCGTGGAGAAGATCGGATGATCAGACGGCAGACGGCAGGTTGCAAAGGAGTGACGCGTGTCGATTCTGATTGACGAGAACACCACCTTCATCGTCCAGGGCATCACGGGCCGCGAGGCGGTGAACCTGACGCGCGAGTGCCTGGATTACGGCGCCGGCGCGAAGGTCGTCGGCGGAGTGACGCCGGGACGGAAGGGACGCGACGTGCACGGCGTTCCCGTCTTCGACACCGTCGCGCAGGCGGTCGAGGCGCACGGTGGGCCGATCGACGGCTCGGTGGTCACCGTCCCCCCCGCCTTCACCAAGGACGCGGTGCTCGAGGCGCTGGCGCACGGCGTGAAGCTGATCGTGATCGTCACCGAGCGGATTCCCCGCCGTGACGTCGCCCAGATGGTCGAGGTCGCCGACAGCGAGGGCGCGCGCATCATCGGCCCGAACTGCCTGGGCGTGATCGTCCCCGACGTGATCAAGATGGGCGGCATCGGCGGCCCGGCGAAGGACGCCGCCAAGGCCTATACGCCCGGGTCCGTCGGCGTCATGTCGCGCAGTGGCGGCATGACCACCGAGATCTCCAGCACCCTGAGGGCGGCCGGCCTGGGCCAGTCGACCGCGGTTTCGATCGGCGGCGACGCGATCATCGGCTCCACCTACACCGAGCTGATGCCGCTGTTCGAGGCCGACGAGCAGACCGAGGCGATCGTGATCTACACGGAGCCCGGCGGCCGCATGGAGGCCGACCTCGCGCGGCACGTGACCGAGACGAACTCGCGGCTGCCGATCGTTGCCTTCATGGCGGGCAAGTTCATGGACGAGATGCCGGGGATGAGCTTCGGACACGCCGGCACGATCGTCGAGGGCAAGGCCGACACGGCGGCGGAGAAGATCGAGCGCCTGCGCGAGGCCGGCATCGCGGTCGCGGAGGAGATCGCCGAGATCCCGGACCTCGTCAAGGAGCGGCTCGGACAGGCGGTCGCGCGATGAGCGCACAGCCCGCCACGAAGGCGCTGTTCATCGACGTCGAGGTCGACGAGTCCGTTGCCTCGGACCCGGCGCTCGCGGCGAAGCTCGCCGAGGTCTGCCCTGTCGACATCTTCGCGACCGGCGATGACGGGCATCTGCGGATCGTCGAGGGGAATCTCGACGAGTGCGTGCTCTGCTACCTCTGCGTCGACGCGGCGCCCGAGGGCACGGTCCGCGTAATAAAGCTGTACGAGTAACGGCCGCGTTCAACTACACGACGGCTGTAGTCGAGCGGCTCGCGCGAGAGCGGCCGCAGGACGAGGCGTTGCGGGCGATCGATGGCGAGGGCGGCGTTCGCAGCTTCACCTTCGCCGAGGTCGCACGCGGAGCGGCCGAAGCCGCGGCCGCGCTGACGCGTGAAGGCGTCAGCCGCGGCGACGTCGTCATGACCTTGATGGGCGCCAGGCCCGAGTGGGTCTTCGCCCTGCTCGGCGCCTGGCAGCTGGGCGCTGTCGCGCTGCCCTGTTCCGAGCAGCTGCGACGCAAGGACATCGCCCTGCGCGTGAAGCTCACACAGCCGAGGGTCGTGCTGACCGCCGGACGGAACATCGACCAGCTGGACGGCATCGCCGACCTGCCCGGCGTCGTGAACGTCGACGAGCAGCCGTTCCCCGGCGAGGGCGCCGGCGAGTCCCCGGACGCCGACACGGACGAGCGCGAGCCCGCGCTCATGATCTTCACCTCGGGCACGTCCGGCGAGCCGCGCGGGGTGGTCCATACGCAGGGCTACCTGGCAGGCCAGCGCACGCAGGCCGAGCACTGGCTGGGCGCGCGGCCGGGCGAGCTGGTCTGGTGCACCGCGGCGAGCGGCTGGTCCAAGTCCGCGCGCAACACCTTCGTCGCACCGTGGTCGATGGGCGCATCCTGCCTTCTGCACGACGGCCGTTTCGACCCGGCGGAGCGGCTGCTCGTCGCCGCCGAGCAGGGCGTCAACGTCCTCTGCCAGTCGCCGACCGAGTACCGCATGATCGCGCGACGAACGTCGCTCGACGGAGTGCAGCTGCCCGCGATGCGCCATCTGGTCTCGGCCGGTGAGCCGCTCAACCCCGAGGTGATGGACGCCTTCAAGCAGGCGATCGGGCTCGACATCCACGACGGCTACGGGCAGACCGAGACCGGACAGCTCACCGGGATGCCCGCCGCAGAGCCCGTCCGGCCGGGCTCGATGGGCAAGCCGCTGCCCGGGTTCGGGCTCGATGTCGTGGACGGGGACGGCGCACCCTCCAGCGACGGCGAGCTCGATCCTCGACCCCGCCACCGTGCCGACGTTCTTCCGCGGCTACCTCGGCGAGCCGGAGCACCCGCGTGGCACCCGCTGGCACACCGGCGACCACGTTCGCCGCGACGAGGACGGCTATCTCTGGTTCGAGGGCCGCCTCGACGACGTGATCCTCTCGGCCGGATACCGGATCGGCCCCTTCGAGGTCGAGTCGGCGCTGCTCGGCATCCCTCGGTCGCGGAGGCCGCCGCCGTCGCGGCTCCAGACGAGGAGCGCGGCGCGGTGGTGCGCGCGGTCGTCGTGCTGCGGGACGGCTGGGAGCCCCGGGAAGCGCTCGCCACGCGAGCTCCAGGAGCACGTCAAGCAGGCGACCGCGCCGTACAAGTACCCGCGGATCGTGGAGTTCGCGGCCGAGCTGCCGAAGACGTCCAGCGGCAAGATCAAGCGAGCAGCGCTGCGGGCGGGCCGGTGACGCGGTGTCGAACGCTAGGCTTTTCGCAGGGGTTGCAAGCGCGATGAGGGAGGCAGTGAATGACGATTGAGCACGCTGGGCTTGCGGAGGCCCCCGGAATCGACCGCGACCGCGTGACGCGCCTCATCAACGAGCAGCGCGCGCTGCTCACGCAGCGGACCCCCCGCTCCGGCGAGTACTTCGACCGCGCGAAGCGCGTCATGCCCAAGGGCGTGCCATCGTCGTTCCAGGAAAACGACCCGTGGCCCGTGTACATCGAGCGCGGCTCGGGGGCGCAGGTCTGGGACGTCGACGGCAACGAGTACGTCGACTTCCACAACGGCTTCGGCGTGATGTGCGTCGGGCACGCGAACCCGGTGATCGCGAAGGCCGTCAAGCCGACCGCGCGGCCCTCGGCACCCACTTCGCCGCGCCGACCGAGGGCTCGATCACGGTCGCCGAGGAGCTGCAGCCGCCGCTTCGGCCTGCCGCAGTGGCGGTTCACGAACTCCGGCACCGAGGCGACCATGGACGCGATCCACCTCGCGCGCGGCGTCACCGGCCGCGACGTGATCATCAAGATCGAGGGCTCCTACCACGGCCACCACGATGCGGTGATGGTGTCGGTGTACCCGTCGCTCGAGGAACTCGGCGAGCGCGACGACCCGCACAGCGTCCCCTACGGCGCCGGCTACCCGAAGGCGCTCACCGACCTCACTCGTGCCGTGCCGTTCAACGACGCAGAGGCGCTCGAGCGCGTCCTGACGCAGTACGAGGGGCGCGTGGCCGGAATGATCCTCGAGCCGGCGATGATGAACATCAACATCGTGCCGCCAGTCGAGGGCTACCTCGAGCGGGTGCGCGAGCTGACCGCGGCCCACGGCGTGATGCTGATCTTCGACGAGGTCAAGACCGGCGCGACCATCTCGCCGGGCGGAGCGACGCAGCGCTTCGGCGTGCGGCCGGACTTGATCACGCTGGCGAAGGCCATCCTGCGGCGGACTGCCGGGTGGAGCGATCGGGATGACCGACGAGGCCGCGCGCGCGATCGCGGACGGCACCGTCCACCAGTACGGCACCTTCAACGGGAACCCGCTGGTGATGGCGGCCGCGGAGGCGACCCTGAAGGAGGTACTGACCGAGTCGGCCTACGAGCAGCTCGAGCGCACGAACGCCGAGCTGCGCCAGGGCTGCGACGCGATCATCGAGAAGTACGGCCTGCCCTGCTACACGGAGGGCATCGGCGCGAAGGGATGCGTCGTCTTCTCACCGGAGCCGCTGCGTGAGTACCGCGACTATCTGACCAAGGTCGACGACGACCTGTCGACGCTGGCCTGGCTGTACCACATGAACCACGGGATCTTCATGACGCCCGGCGTCGAGGAGGAGTGGACGCTGTCGATCGCCCACACAGGCGAGCACCTGCAGCAATACCTCGACGCGTTCGAGCACTTCGCTCGTGAGGTAACCGGCCAGTAGTGCCGAACCGCCTCTCGACCCAGACCAGCCCGTACCTCCGGCAGCATCAGGACAACCCCGTCGCCTGGGAGCCCTGGGACGACGAGGCGCTCGGGCGCGCACGAGCCGAGAGGAAGCCGCTGATCGTCTCGATCGGCTACTCCTCCTGCCACTGGTGCCACGTGATGGAGCGGGAGTCCTTCGAGGACGCCGAGACCGCCCGGTACATGAACGAGCACTTCGTCCCGATCAAGGTCGACCGGGAGGAGCGCCCCGACGTCGACTCCGTCTACATGCAGGCCGTGCAGGGGATGACGGGCCAGGGCGGCTGGCCGCTGAACGTCTTCTGCGACCCGGACGGCGTGCCTTTCTTCGGCGGCACCTACTTCCCGCCCGAGCCGCGGCAGGGCATGCCGAGCTTCCGCCAGGTGCTGGAGGCGGTTTCGCAGGCCTGGGACACCCGCAGGGAGGAAATCCTCTCCGCCGCGCCCCGCACGCGCCAGCAGCTCGCCGGCCCGCAGCTGAAGCCCTCGGAGGAGATCCTCTCCCCCGCCGTCCTCGACGAGGCCGAGCGCTCGCTCGCCGCGCAGTTCGACCGGACCTACGGCGGCTTCGGCGGGGCGCCCAAGTTCCCGCCCAGCTGCGCGCTCGAGCTCCTGATCGCGCGCGTCGCGAGCGGCCAGGGCTCGGAGCAGACGGCCGAGATGGTCGCGATCACGCTCGAGCGGATGGCGAAGGGCGGGATCTACGACCAGGTCGGCGGCGGGTTCGCGCGGTATTCGGTCGACGGGCAGTGGCTGGTCCCGCACTTCGAGAAGATGCTCTACGACAACGCGCTGCTGGCTGCCTGTTACCTGCGCGCGTGGCAGGTCAACGGCACGCCGCTCTTCCGCCGCATCTGCGAGGAGACGCTCGACTGGGCGCTGCGCGAGATGCGCGGTCCCGAGGGTGGCTTCTATTCCGCGCTCGACGCCGACTCCGAGGGCGAGGAGGGCCGCTTCTACGTCTGGACGGCCGACGAGCTGCGCGACCTGCTGGGCGACGACGCCGATCGGGTACTGCGCTACTGGGGAGCCGACCGCGGCCCGAACTTCGAGGGCCGCAGCATCCTGCACGTCGCCGGCGACGAGGACATCGACCCCGAGGTCCTGGAACGTGCCCGGCGAACGCTGTACGAGGCGCGCTCGCAGCGGGTATGGCCGGGGCTCGACGACAAGCGGCTGACGGCCTGGAACGCGCTCATGATCTCGGCGCTCGCGACCGCGGGCGCGGCGCTCGACCGCCCCGATTACACGGATGCGGCCCGCACCTGCGCCGGCTTCATACTCGAAACGATGCGCGACGAGCAGGGGCGGCTCCTGCGCACGTACAAGGACGGCCAGGCCTCGATCCCCGCCTACCTCGAGGACCACGCTTTCATGCTCGAAGCGCTGCTCGCGCTCTACGAGGCCACGTTCGAGGCGCGCTGGTTCAGCGCCGCTCGGCACCTGGCGGCAGAGATCAGCGAGCGCTTCTCGGACCCCGACGGCGCAGGCTTCTTCACGACGCCCTCGGACCAGCAGGATCTCATCGTGCGACCCAAGTCCTTCGAGGACCACCCGATCCCGTCCGGCAACTCGTCCGCGGCCATGGGCCTCCTGCGACTGGCGACCTTCACCGGCGACGCTTCAGCGCAGCAGCCCGCCGAGGACCTCTTCCGGGCGCTGCACCAACCAGCGGCGCGGCACCCGCAGGCCTTCGGCCGGCTGCTGGCGGCGATGCACTTCTACTTCGGCCCGCGCCGCGAGGTGGCTCTGGTCGGAGAGGACCTGTCGGCGCTCGCGCGGGTCGTGCGTGCGCGCTACCGGCCGCTGGTCGTGGTCGCCGGCGCCGCCCCCGGCGACACCGAGGCGCAGCAGGCCGTTCCGCTCCTACGCGACCGCACGCCCGTCGATGGCAGGCCCGCGGCCTACGTGTGCGAGAACTTCGCCTGCCGGCTGCCGGTGACCGAGCCGGAAGAGCTGGAGCGAGAGCTGGAGAGCGCCGGCAGCTAGTCGAGCGCGAAGATCGCGGCGAACATGCCGTCGCGCAGCAGGGCGCGATTTTCCAGCTCGAGGTAGTCCTGGAGCTGCGGGAACTTCCACTCGAGGTGCCACAGCTGCTCCTTGGGGAAGACGATGTAGCGGGCGCCGCGGGCCTGCTCGCTCTTCAGTGCCTCGAGCGCGCCTGCGTCATCGAGCCCCTCGCCGAACCGCTCCCCGTTGAACAACCGAAGCCACGCGTCGTCGAACTGCATCGCGCCGTTGAAGACGAGGACACGCGCGCCCTCGTCGACGTGCTCCCTGATCGCGGCGGCGAGCGTCGCGCCGTTGTACTCCGGTACCGGGTCACGGATCCATTCCGGGTACTCCCAGTAGTTGTGCCCACCCTCGGAGTGCAGCGGCGTGTAGACGCGGCAGCCCTCGAAGAAGTAGTGCGTCACCTGACTGTGACGAGTTCGATCCGGGTCGCGCTGCGGCGAGCCGCCGTGGAGCAGGTTGGACGACCAGAGCATGGCCTGGCCCTTCTTGATCGTCGCGTACTCGGGCTCGAGCCCGTGGCGCTCGATCAGATGCTTGCAGTACTGGGTCCAGAGGCCTTGGCGCGCCGTGTGGAAATCACTGGGTGACTCGAAGTCGTCCGGGTTCACCGAGTCGCCGAGCTCGTCCTGGATCACATCCCAGGTCGGCATCGGCAGCTTGTGGCTGCCCGGGTAGTAGATGAGCGTCCCGTTGTCCATGTCCATGTCCTCGAGCGCCACCCAGACCCCGCACATGAAGCCCGGCGGGTCCGACTGGAACGCGAACGAGTCGGTGTGGGCCGGCTGCTGCGTTCCGACCGGGAAGTTGAGCGTCTGGAACGGAGCCACCTTGCGCCCGTAGAGCTGCTCGACCACGTCGAGGACTCGTGGCTCCAGCGCAAGCTCGCGGATCGGGTCGTTGATCAGCCATGCGTTCTGGACCCGCTGCCAGTGGTAGCCCGCGGTCACGCCGCCCGGGTGCATGAAGTACTTGACGCCGTCGACCTCGAGCTGCGGACCTTCCTGCGAGTCGTCGCGCAGCAGCTCCTCCGCCGCTCCGCGCACGGAGTCGACAAGCCCCATCTCACATGGGTTGTCTAGGACGAAATAGCCGCGATCGTCGAAATTCTGCAGCTGCTCGTCGGAGAGCAACCCCTGCCGCTGCTCAGTGGCCACGCCCTGAGGCTAGCCGATCCGGCTCGGAATCTGGGCTTTGGCTCCGGCGCTCCAGAACGACGACGTCCCTCCAGCGGCCCTCGCGCTCGCCGATCCGCTCCCGTGTCCCCACGACGCGGAAGCCGAACCGCTCGCAGAGCTCGATGCTGGCCCGGTTCTCCGGGAACACCCACGCCTCCAGGGTCCAGATGCCAAGCGCCTCCGAGGCTTCGATGAGCTTTTCGCACAGGTCCCGCGCGACGCCGGCGCGCCGGGCGGCGGCCGCGACGTAGACGCTCGCCTCCGCGACGCCGCGGTAGGCGCTCTTTCGCTGAACGGCGCTCAGCGCCGCCCAGCCCACGACGCGGTCCCCATCGCGAGCGACCAGTCGCGGCGCGGGGAGATGCCCTTCGTCCCAGTGAGCCCAGTCCGGAGCCTCGAGGTCGAAGCTCGAGTCGCCCGTCTCGATGCCCTCCTGATAGATCGCCTGCACCGCAGGCCAGTCACCTGAAACCATGTCGGCGATGGCGATCACTCCCGGGAATGATCCAACAGACTCAGCCGCCTCGGCGGCCGGCTCGATCTCCCTCGGCGAGGGGCCGGCGGTCTACCGGATGGGCTTCGGGGCGCGCTGGGTCACCGACGCGGGTCCCGAGGGCAGCCGGGCGCTGCTGAACCGAGCGCTCGACCTCGGAATCAACCTGATCGACACGGCCGACGTGTACGGCGGCGGCTACAGCGAGGAGTTCATCGCCGAGGCACTGCACCCGTACCCGGAGGGCCTGGTGATCGCGAGCAAGGGTGGCCAGGTGAGCCGGGACGGAATGCCCGCGCCGGACGCACGGCCCGAGTACCTGCGCGCCGCCTGCGAGGAGAGCCTGCGGCGGCTGCGGCTCGAGTCGATTCCGCTGTATCAGCTGCACAACCCTGACCCGGAGGTCCCGATCGAGGAGTCCATGGGGGCCCTCACCGAGCTGCAGGCCGAGGGCAAGATCCAGCAGATCGGCGTCTCGAACATGTTCGCGGAGCTGCTCGAGCAGGCGCTCGCCGCGGCTCCGGTCGTCTCGGTGCAGAACCGCTACAACGTCGTGCAGCGGTTCTCGGACCCTGCGATCGACCGGTGTGCCGCAGCGGGCATCGCGTTCATGCCGTGGCAGCCGCTCAACGGGACCGACCAGGAGGCGCTTCGCGCGGTGGCCGGCGAGCGCGGGCTCGAGCCGGCTCAGATCGCGCTGGCCTGGCTGCTTGCCCGCTCTCCGGCGATGGTGGTGATCCCAGGGACCAAGTCGATCGAGCACCTCGAACGGAACGTCGCCGCCGCGGCGATCGAGCTGAGCGCCGAGGAGACGGCGCGGCTCGAGACTCTCGGAACGGCGAGCTAACCGCTCAGCTCGTAGATCGCGGCCACCGCGCCGTCGCGCAGGACCGCACGATGCTCGGACTCGAGCACGTCCTGGAGGGCTGTCTGCTCGTGCTCGAGCCACCCCAGCGTCTCCTTCGCGAAGACCAGGTAGCGCGCGTCGCCGTTCGGCAGCTGGGCCGGCTCGGAGCCGCACCGGGAACGGCAGCAGCCGCCGGCCCGGCACGGGCAGCGCGTCGAGCGGCTGGTGGGCGGCCACCAGCGCCGTCTCTCCCTCGGGCACGCCGGCGGCGATCGCCTCGCTGAGCAGCTGCGGTGAGTAGACCGGAACGGGATCGCGCACCCACTCCGGGTAGTCCCAGGGGATGTGGTCCCCCACTCGCCCCATCCACGCGTACACGCGCGCGCCACCGAAGAAGTAGTGCATCACCTGGCTGTGGCGGGTGCGCGACTTGTCCTCCTGGAAGGAGCCACCGTGCAGGAGGTTCGACGCCCAGACCAGAGCCTGGCCCTTGCGGATCGTCGCGTGCTCGGGCTCGCTGCCCTCCTCCGCCAGCTTGGTGAAGTACTGGCGCTGGGCGCGACGGCGCGCGGCGATGAAGGCGGCGTCGTCATCGAAGTCGGCGCGGTCGATCTCCGTTCCGAGCACCTCGTGGATGCGGTCCCAGCTCGGCAGCGGCAGCCGCTGGCTGCCCGGGTGGTAGAAGAGCGGGCCGTTCTCCATGTCCATGTCCTCGAGCGCCACCCAGACCCCGCACATCAGGCCGGGGGGATCGGGTTGGAACTCGAAGGAGTCGGAATGCGCCGGCTGCTGCGTGCCGACCGCGAAGTTGAGCGTCTGTGAGGCCTTCACCGGGTGCCCGCCGTGCAGGCTCCGAGATCACCTCGAGCACGCGCGGTGCGAGCGCCAGCCGCCGCACGTTGTCGCTCACCCTCCAGGCGTTGCGGATCCGGTGCCAGTACCGCTCGCCGCCCTTCTTCGGGTGGCGGTTGAAGACGACGCCGTCCTCGACCATCTCGAGCTCGCCGCCCGGCGGCTCCTTGCGATACATCGGCTCCATGTCCGAGAGGACGGGATCGATCCAATCCGCCGGGGCCGGATCGTCGATGATCACATAGCCCTTCTCCTCGAACTGCCGGCGCTGGTCCTCGCTCACGGCACCCATGCCGCAGATGGTGTCAGGTCAGAGAATCGGCAGGTAGTTGTCCATCTCCCACTGCGAGAGCTGGGTGCGGTAGTCCTCCCACTCCTGGCGCTTGATCTCGACGAAGCGGGTGAACACGTGCTCGCCGAGCGTCTTCAGGATCAGCTCCGACTCCGCGGCGATCTCGATCGCCTCGCCAAGCGTCTCGGGCAGCTGCTCGATGCCGAGCCGCTTGCGCTCGTCGGGGGACAGGTGGTAGAGGTTGCGCTCCATCGGCTCGGGCAGCTCGTAGCCCTTCTCGATCCCCTCGAGACCGGCCTGCAGCAGCCCCGCGAAGCACAGGTACGGGTTGCAGGACGGGTCCGGGCTGCGGATCTCGCAACGGGTCGCCTGCTCCTTGCCGGGGTGGTAGAGCGGCACGCGGATGAGCGCCGAGCGGTTGCGCCGTGACCAGGCGACGTAGACCGGCGCCTCGTAGCCCGGCACCAGGCGCTTGTAGGAGTTGACCCACTGGGCGAACAGCGCCGCGATCTCACGCGCGTGCTTGAGCTGGCCGGCGATGAACGACTTGCCGACGTCGCGACAGGTAGTACTGGTCGTTCGGCGTCGTAGAAGGCGTTGCGCTCGCCCTTGAACAGCGACTGGTGCACGTGCATGCCGGAGCCGTTCTCGCCGAACAGCGGCTTCGGCATGAAGGTCGCGTAGAAGCCGTACTTCATCGCGTACTCCTTGACGGTGATCCGGTACGTCATGCAGTCGTCGGCCATCTTCAGCGCGTCCGCGTAGCGCATGTCGACCTCGTGCTGGGAGGGGCCGACCTCGTGGTGGCTGTACTCGACGTGGATGCCGAGCTGCTCGAGCGCGAGCACCGTCTCGCGGCGCAGGTCAGAGCCGGCGTCGAGCGTCGTGAGGTCGAAGTAGCCGCCCTTGTCGAGCACCTCGGTGCCGTGCTGGCGTCGCTCGAGCGGAAGTAGAAGTACTCGAGCTCCGGGCCCGACGTTGAAGCGGTCGAAGCCCATCGCGTCCGCGCGCTCCAGCGCGCGGCGCAGCACCTACCGCGGGTCGCCCTCGTAGGGCTCGCGCCCGGGTCATGCACGTCGCAGAACATCCGGCCGACGCCGCTGCTCCTCGGGCCGCCAGGGCAGGATCTTGAAGGTCGACGGGTCGGGCATCGCGATCATGTCCGACTCCTCGATCGCGTTGAAGCCGGTGATCGACGAGCCGTCGAAGCCCATCCCGCCTTCGAACGCGTCGTCGAGCTCCTCGGCGTTGATCGAGAAGCTCTTCAGCTGGCCCAGGATGTCGGTGAACCAGAGCCGGATGAAGCGGACGCCGCGTTCCTCGACGATCGGCTTGACGTCGTCGGCGGTCTTGGGGGCGTTGTCAGCCACGGCGCTCCTTGGTTCGACGAGGGTTGGCGGGCGGCGTAACCCTAGATGAATCAGGGCGCTCGGAGCGCCTCGTTGACCCGCGGGCGGCTCCAGCCGCGCGTGGGACGGGCTTGTAGGAAGCGGGCATCAATTCGGCGCGCTTGCGGTCCATTTCCCACGCGTCCCGTGCCACTTTCGTCGCGCAGCCTCGGACGTGTGGTCAGTTCGCCTCGCATATCGTGCTCAAGTGACCGCACGTCGGAGCGCGGGTGGACGTGGCGGAAGTTCGGCCCCACATACGGGCCGAAAGCGCGCCACGTCCCCGGCCGCGTAACGCAGGAGTCGCACGACGCGTGGGAGACGAACCCGAAACGCACGAGGCAACGCGACCTCGCTACCTGCCCGCCTTACATAGAGCTCGCCGCAGCGCCCTGAGCGGAGGGAGTGGCGCTCAGCTCTGGAGCCACTCGCGGGCCCACGTGCGCAGCGCGAGGACGGTCGGCTCGAGCGCGCGTCCCTTGTCGGTCAGCGCGTACTCGACCCGGACGGGATACCCGTCGTACACCTGCCGCTTCACGATGCCGGCGTGCTCGAGCTCGCGCAGGCGCATCGAGAGCAGGCGATCGGAGATCTGTGGCACCGAATGCGCGAGCGCGGAGAAGCGCATCGGGCCGGACAGGAGCGTGTGGACGATTGCTCCGTTCCACCGCTTCCCGACCAGCTCGACGGCCTCGTGGAAGTAGGGGCAGACGCCGCGCGCCGGCTTCGTTGCGGCGGCGGCGTCTGCGGCGGGCCCGGCGCCGTTGGCGGTTGTCGGCGCCGGGCCCATCGAGGTTCTTAGGCGGCCTTCTCGAGAGGCTTGAGCTCTCGAGAGGTGCCCTCCAGCGGTACCTCGCCCGCCAGAGTCACCAGGGCCGAGAAGTCGGCCATCGCCACGTGTCCGAGCGCCTCGAGGATCTGCTCATCGGTCCAGCCCTGTTCGCGGGCCTCCTCGTGGAGGTGGACCGGGACGTGTCCTCGGTGCTCGAGTGCCGACTCCAGATACGTCAGGAGCGCCTGCTCGCGCTCGTCGCGCGATTCGAACCGGCGGGCCAGCTCGATCTCGTCGAGCGAGAGCCCGACGCTGCGGCCAGCTCTTGCGTGGACCGCGACGTCGTACTCCGAGCCGCGGTGCTCGGCGACGGCGAGCGCGATGCGCTCCTGCGTCGCCGGCGGCAGCGTGCCCTTTCTCAGCTCGGACCGCAGGCGGGCATAGGCCCGCAGCGCGGCCGGGGAGCCGGCCAGGACGCCGACGAAGTTGTTCAGCTTGCCGCTGGAGGACAGCGCACCCTTCAGAATCGGTGCACTCGCCTTCGGAGCGGTGAGCTCGTCGTGGATATCGAATCTGCTGATCTTGGTCATATCTTGCGCTTTCTCTTGCGCTTGGAGGGAGAGACGGCAGCTCAGGGCTGTCGGACTAACAAAAATGCCCATTGCTTACCGGCGGTAAGTTAGTTTACAAAGTGGCCCGGGCGTGTTCAAGGCCTGCCATTGGCAGGCGCCTTCCTTTTCCACCCGTGATGAATTCGGCGCCTCCCCTGTTTCGGATCACATGAGCGGCCGGGTGATTGCTCGGATCCTGATCGTGTGGGGCGTGTTCGGCCTTGCCCTGGCGGTGGTTCTGGCCTTCGCGGGCTCAGACGAGAACGGGCAGGCTGCCGACGGCGACGTCGTCACGGTTCGAGTGGGCGGTGTCCCCGTAGTGGCAGAGGTCGCGGCGACGGACGGATCGCGGACGCGCGGGCTGGCCGGCCATCGCAGGCTCGAAGCCGGCGAGGGAATGCTGTTCGTGTTCGACGGCGCCGGGGGCCATGACTTCTGGATGCAGGGGGTCGACTTCCCCCTCGACATGATCTGGATCCGCGGCGACCGGGTGGCGGGGGTCACGCGGCGGGCGCCGCCCGAGGCGCAGTCGGGCCGGCGGCTGTTTCCCTCCCCCGGCCCGATCGACCGGGTGCTCGAGGTTCCGGGAGGCTGGGCTTCGAGGGAATCCGTGCGGGCCGGCGACGCCTACCGCGGGCCCTGAGCCCTAGTGGACCGAGCGCAGCACCGAGGACTGGCCCAGGCCGATCCGCTGCGCGGTTGCCGCAGTCAGGTCCCAGGAGACGCCGCGGCGGAACGGCCCACGGTCGATCACGGCGACGGTCACGAAGCGACCATGGTGGTAGAAGGTCACCTGGGTCCCGCACGGCAAGGTCTTGTGAGCCACGCCAAGCGTCCCCCGCCGCAGCCGGCCGCCGCATGCGGTCCGGTTGCCGTAGAGGCCCGGTCCGTACCAGGTCGCCCGTCGCACGCTCATCAGGCGAACGAGCGCAGGCCTCGTACGGGGACCCACGATGCCATCCACGTCGAGGCCGCCGGCACCCTGAAATGCGCGCACTGCGGTGTCGGTAGCGGCGTCGAAGGCGCCTGACACGGAGACATCCCCGAAGCCGCGCGCCCGCAGGATCCGCTGGAGGGTGCGCACGTCGTCGCCCACGGCACCGAGCTTCAGGTACCTGGTGCCCAGCTGCTGCTCGGCGGTCGGCGCCTGCGCGGCGGGGCCGTTCGGACCCGGCGGCAACGTCACCCCGGCCCCACCCGATTCCCCGTTGGAGGTCGTCGCGGCGACGAGGATCAAGAAGACCCCGAGCAGGAACGCCCAGGCCGCGACGCGGTCGGGGCGAGGTCCTCGCATCTCTGGCTCGTCATGGCGCCGGCGCGTGCTGCGCGCCGCAAGCTGACGCTCGTAGCGTCGGTCGGACACGTCCCTCTCTTTCTGTCGCTTACGGGGTTAGCTGACGGGCTCGCGCAGAAAGAGCAGCGCTACACCGGTTCGACCCGGCGATTCGCCCCCGCGGCCAAAGGCCGCTTTGGTTCCCCCGCTCTCCGGCACCCGCTCGCGGCGGGACTCACAGAGACTCAGCGGTCAGGTTTGTGCAGCGAAGCGCGGCATGGTAGCAAACGCGCGTTCGGAAGGTTATTTCTAACTAGAGCTGCCTAGCGGGCGTCGACCCGCGACTGCTCTTCTGCGGTGTACTCCGCCCACGGAACCGCTTCGAGCCGGCCATCGGGGATCGGATCCCCGCTCTCCACCGAGAGGCCGTAGGTGCCCTCTTCGAGGCGGCGCTCGGCCCGCTCGATCGACTCGAGATCGCGCTCCAGCCGCTCGATCAGGGACTGATCCAGCTCTGCGTCGTGCAATTCGGTCGCCGCGTCGGCGGTGTGCTGGTCGACGTCGGACAGCTCGTCGCCGCCGCCCTCGCGGTTGGAGCGCAGGCGGGCGATCTCCTTTTCGACGCGGTCGCGCTCGCGCGCCAGCAGCTCTGTAGCTCGATCCGTATCCAAAGCGCCTCCTCGAAAGCGGCGTCGGTTAGCTGGTCTTTAGTTCGCGCCGGACCGCAACAGGGCCCGCAGCACATACTGGAGGATGCCACCGTGTTTGTAGTAGAGCCATTCCTGCGGCGTGTCGATCCGCACGGTGACATCGAAGGCGACCGGGTCGCCCTCGGAAGGTGTTGCCCGCACCGTCGTCTCTCGAACCATTTCCGCGGCGACTTCCGGGATATCGAACGTCTCGTCGCCCTTCAGCCCGAGGCTGGTCGCGCTCTCACCGGTCGCGAACTGGAGCGGCAGGATCCCCATTCCGACCAGGTTCGAGCGGTGAATGCGCTCATAGCTCTCGACGATCACCGCGCGCACGCCGAGCAGGTTGGTGCCCTTCGCCGCCCAGTCACGCGAGGACCCCGAGCCGTACTCCTTGCCGGCGAGCACGACCAGGGGCACGCCCTCCTCCTGGTATCGCAGAGCGGCGTCGAAGATCGTCATGCGCTCGCCGCTCGGGAAATGGGTCGTCCACGATCCCTCGGTGCCGGGCGCCAGCTGGTTTCGCAGCCGCACGTTGGCGAACGTGCCGCGCACCATCACCTCGTGGTTGCCGCGCCGCGAGCCGTATGAGTTGAAGTCGCGCGGCTCGACTCCCTGCTCGATCAGCCAGCGGCCGGCCGGGCTGTCACGGCGGATCGCTCCCGCCGGCGAGATGTGGTCGGTGGTGACGGAGTCGCCGAGCAGCGCGAGCACGCGCGCGCCGGCGATCGCGTCCCGCGGCTGCGGCTCCGGCCCCATGCCCTCGAAATAGGGCGGGCGGCGCACGTAGGTGGAGGGGCGCCAGTCGTAGAGGTCGCCCTCGGGGACGTCGAGGGAGTTCCAGCGCTCGTCGCCGGCATAGATGTCCTCGTAGCTGCGCCTGAACATCTCCTGGCGGACAGCGGTCGCGATCACGTCATGGATCTCGCGCTCGCTCGGCCAGATGTCGCGCAGGTACACCGGCTGGCCGTCGGTGTCCTCGCCGAGCGGCTCGTCGACGACGTCCACGTCCATCCGGCCCGCGAGCGCATAGGCGACCACGAGCGGCGGCGAGGCGAGGTAGTTCATCTTGACCTCGGAATGGATCCGGCCCTCGAAGTTCCGGTTGCCGGAGAGCACGGATACGACGGCGAGGTCGCCCTGCTCGATCGCGGTGGAGACCTCTTCGGGCAGCGGCCCCGAGTTCCCGATGCAGGT
This sequence comes from uncultured Solirubrobacterales bacterium, assembly GCA_963785085.1. GTDB lineage: Bacteria > Actinomycetota > Thermoleophilia > Solirubrobacterales > JBBDJG01 > CAWACB01. The sequence goes on from CAWAUD010000020.1 coordinate 75,872, forward strand.
GGTGCAGCCGTAGCCCACCAGGTTGAAGCCGAGCTGCTCCAGGTAAGGGGTCAGCCCTGCCTGCTCGAGGTACTCCGTCACGACCTTCGAGCCGGGCGCGAGGCTCGTCTTGACCCACGGCTTCTGCGTCAGCCCCCGCTCGACTGCATGCTTGGCCAGCAGCCCGGCCCCGACCATCACGACGGGGTTCGAGGTGTTGGTGCAGCTCGTGATCGCAGCGATCACGACCGAGCCGTGGTCGAGCGAGTAGTCGTTGCCGTTCGCGCGCACCTCGATCGCCGTCGGCGACTGCTCTTCGACTCCCACGGCCGTGTGCCCGCCCTCCTCGGCGAAGCGCGTCAGCGAGGCGCCGTTGAGCTTGTCGGGCGGATCGGTCCCGTCGAGCAGAGCCGCGAGCTCGCGGTCGAACGACTCCCGGGCGCCGCGCAGCGGGACGCGGTCCTGCGGCCGCCGGGGGCCTGCGAGGCTGGGCTCGACGTCTCCCAGGTCCAGCTCGAGGTTGTCCGAGTAGACCGCCGGCTCTGAGCTCTGGTCGTGGAACATCCCCTGCTCGCGGGCGTAGGTCTCGACCAGCGCGATCTGCTCCTCGGGACGTCCGGTGAGGCGCAGGTAGTTGAGCGTCTCGTCGTCGATCGGCCACATCACGGAGGTCGCGCCCTGCTCGGGCGCCATGTTGGAGATCGTCGCGCGGTCGGCCAGCGGCAGGCGGGCGAGGCCCTCGCCGTGGAACTCGACGAACTTGCCGACGACACCCTTCTCGCGCAACATCTGGGTGACGGTCAGGACGAGGTCGGTCGCGGTCGCGCCCTCGGGCAGCCCACCGCTGAGCTTGAAGCCGATCACCTGCGGGATCAGCATCGACACCGGCTGTCCGAGCATCGCTGCCTCGGCCTCGATGCCGCCAACCCCCCAGCCCAGCACTCCGAGGCCGTTCACCATGGTGGTGTGGGAGTCGGTCCCGACGAGCGTGTCGGGGTAGGCGAGCATCCCGCCACCCGACTCGCGCGAGAACACGACGCGCGCCAGGTATTCGAGGTTGACCTGGTGGACGATGCCCGTGTCGGGCGGCACCACGCTGAAGTTGTCGAAGGCGGTCTGGCCCCAGCGCAGGAAGGCGTAGCGCTCTTCGTTGCGCTCGAACTCGCGCTCGGCGTTGTGCCCGAAGGCGAAGCGGGTCGCGAACTCGTCGACCTGCACCGAGTGGTCGATCACTAGCTCGACCGGCTGCAGCGGGTTGATTCGGGCCGCGTCACCGCCGAGGTCGCGCATCGCGTCCCGCATCGCCGCCAGGTCGACGATCGCCGGCACTCCGGTGAAGTCCTGGAGCAGAACGCGCGCCGGGGCGTATGCGATCTCGCGGCTGGGCTCGTCGGTCGCCACCCAGGTCGCGAGCGCCTCGATGTCCTCGGCGCGGACGGTCACGCCGTCCTCGTTTCGCAGCAGGTTCTCGAGCAGCACCTTGAGCGCGAAGGGCAGCCGCGCGACGTCGTACTTCTCCTGCAGCGCGCCGAGCCGGAAGATGTCGAAGGAGCGGGCGCCGACCGTCAGCGGGGCGCGGGCGTTGAACGAGTTGGAGGAGCCGCTCATAGTTTCACTCTACTGCGCGACCGGAGACGGCAGACGGCAGACGGCAGACGGCAAAACCTTTGCTCTCTGCAGTGTGCGGTCCGCGGTCCGCGGACTAGAAAAGCCCCGCCGAAGCGGGGCTTTTCCTTAGCGAACCTGTAAGCCGGATTCTGTCTGGAGCAACCATCCATCTGGGACCGGCGTTGCCGCCGGTCTCTTGCGGCCTACCTGGACCTGGCCGGGCCGGCTCGTGGCGGTCCTGCTTGGCCTTGCACCGGGTGGGGTTTACCTCTGCACGCCATGTCACCACGGCGCCGGTGCGCTCTTACCGCACCATTTCACCCTTGCCGTCGTAGCCGTTCACGTGGGACGGCTGCGCTTAGGCGGTGTCGTTTCTGTGGCACTTTCCCGCGGGTTTCCCCGGGTCGGCGCTACCGACCACCCTTGCCCTGTGGTGTCCGGACTTTCCTCGAAGGCACCTCCTCCGCCAGGGAGGCGGCGCCCCCGCGGCTGCTCGGTTCGCATCGACAAGTGTAGTAACGGCCCAAAGCGCGACAATGCCTGCGATGGCTGAGGTTTCCAACGTCGAGGTGGTCCGGGCCGCGCTCGACGACAACGACGAGATCCGCCGCTGGCTGCACGAGCCGGAGGCGAACGTGAACGGGGCGCGGCTCGAGGTGGACGAGCTTTCCGACGTCGACTCGCGCGTGCTGGTGCTCGGCAGGCTCGTCAACGACGGTGACGACTCGTCCCAGTTCGGCCTCGTCTGCGAGGTCTACCGGGAGCGCGTCCTACGCTGGCAGGGCTTCCGGAGCCACGTCGAGGCGATCCGGGCCGCCGAGATGGCGGAGTGCTAACCGGCGCGCATGCTCGCTCGCTGGCGGCGTGGCGATAGCTCCGCGGCCGCCGGCAACCCGATCACGAGCGTCAGCGCCGCTCCGCCGAGCAGCGCGATGCGCGCGTGCTCGGCGGTGACACCGCCGGACAGCGCCACGCCGGCCAGGACCGCACCGAGCGCCGCTCCGAACAGGCGCGCGGCGGAGAGCAGCGCCGAGACGCGCCCGTGCTTGCTCTGCGGCACCGCGTTCAGCGCCGCACGCGAAGCGGGGACGAAGAGCAGCCCGAGGCCCATGCCGAAAGGCAGCAGCAGCGGAAGGGCGCCCAGGCCGGACAGCGGCGCGCC